>NZ_JBPUKY010000003.1:0-99241 GCF_054729265.1 Streptomyces krungchingensis | reverse complement strand
TGAGACACGTCGCACACTGACCAGGCGCCCGAGGTCCTCGCCTTCGGCAGCCAGTTCGTACTCGATGCCTGCCTCGTGGAGCAGCTGGTTGACCTTCCACCGGTACAGGATGCGTGCCGGGCCGTTGTGGAACTCCGAGTGGTGCCATCCGCAGTTGCTGTAGGAGTGGTAGCGCCGCATGCGGGGGCGGCTCACAAGGTCATGGAACACCTCGATCAGTCCGTAGAAGGTGTCCTCGTCCCACGTCTCCGGTGCAAGAGGCCATAGGTCCGGGATGCCCAGGCGTCTGTCGATCACCTCGGAAGCGTCGGGCCGCTCGCTGTAGTCGTCGACGCATTCCTCGCCGAACACCTCAACCAGGTAGCCGCTGTCGGTGAACTCGCCGATGAGCCGGGCGAAGTCACGCCGGATGTCGCGCGGGGTACTGCCGTCGTGAGTAAGTCCGTTTTTTCCGCGGCGCTGTGGCCAGTATGGCCGGGGCGCGGTCGCGTGCCTGAGGTCGGAGGCTCGGTTGATGAGCTCGGTGAACCAGTCCCGCTGGTCCATGACCGCCTGCTTGGTGCCCCAGCCGGTGGCACTGGTCGCCCAGGGATCAGCTGTCGGCGCGGTGTGGCTGGGCAGGTCCTCAAAGTCGGCGACTGCGGTTGTGCCAGCCAGGGCCTCCGTCATGAGCCATATCGCCCGGCCCTGCCAGGGGCCCGTGGACCGGAGGACGCGTTCGCCTTCGGACGCGAACAGCGATGCAGGCCAGAGGAGTTCGTAGTTGTTCAGGTCCAGACTCACCGCAACATCATCACCTATTGGGGACGGCTCCAGGCCCTCAGTGATGCATTCGCGTCTCAGTCCCGGATGAGTTCCTGGAGCTGCGACGGCGAGTCGCGCTACCTGGAGAACCCGGCCGAGCGGGTCGAAGACGTCCGCAGCCCGGTCGACTACCTGATCACCCTGGCTGTCCCGGCTGGGCGTGCAGCCGCTTGAGGCGCCGTCTCCCGCCCCAGCGGCCAAGCGTTCGACGAAAGGGACCCGGGCAAGGCGGAGCAGGCGTTCCAGCGGGGCCTGGCAGCCCTCGCGCAATGGGTGGAATGGGAAGGCGCCCACCGGCCTATACCGCGCGGCCACAGCGAAGAGACCGCGGTCGACGGCGAGACAGAGCCGGTGAACGTGAAACTGCGCGTATAGGTCTCGAACACCAAGACCCGGCGGGACAAGCTCAACGCGAAGCAGCTGGACGCACTGCGGAAGCTGGGCACGGAGTGGGCGTAAGGCCGACAGCGGGACCCCAGAGCCGCGATGGTCCTGGGGCCCCCGCTGCCGGCAGGGGTTAGGCCGTCAGCTTCTTGAAGACCGTCTCGAAGCGGTTAAGGGTTTCGTCGTCGACCTGCGCGAAGAAGGCGTCCTTGTCCTGGGTGAGCTGGTGCGCGGGCCCGACGTGGTCGAAGTCCCGCGGCTTGTGCTGCCGCTCCCGGGCGATCCCGATGCGCTTGAGGATCGGGAGAGGCGTGTCGGGTGTGATCAGGTCCTCCTCGTTGATGGTGACCTCGGTGGCCCTGTTGTGGAGCCAGAGGTAGTCCTTGGTGGAGAACAGGTCCTCGATGTCGGCCGTCTCGGGGAGCCCTTCGAGTTGACCGATGACGGTGATGTGGGTGGCATCGACGTTGGAGGCCTGGGCTGCGCTGAGGACCTTGGTGGTCACCTTGGTGGTCTCGGCGCCGTCGACGAGTGCGCGGACGGACAATCGGCGTCCCATGACGGCGATGAAGGCTGGCATGTTGCCGATGCCGCCGACCGGGATGATGGCCAGCCGGGGGTCGAGGCCGGTGCGGCCCTGACTGATCAAGTAGTCGGACAATCGCATGAGGAAGATGAAGTCGCTGCTGCCTTCCACGGCCAAGAGCGGGCCAGCTCCAAGGAACAGGTGCTGCGCCACGGAGTATCCGAGCGCCGCCTCTACCGGCAGGATCGTCTTGGGGTCCGCGGAGAGGCTCACCGAGGTGATGACCACGCCCAGATTCGAGTCGTCGCGGGTCGCCTGGTCGTGGATGGCACGCATCGTCTCGTACCGCGTGGGGTCGATCATGTGCTGGGAGTGGGTGGTGTAGAGGACCTGCTGCTGAGGTCCGAGCTCCCCGTAGACGTACCGGAGGAAGTCGCCCTGGGCCTCGCCGTGCAGGCTGGTGCCCGGTTCGTCGAGCAGGACGACGACTCGCTCATCGGTGTCGCGGTAGGCGCTGAACGCTGCGAGGAAGGAGAAGAACCACTGGAAGCCGGTGGAGCGGGTGGAGAAGTTGGTCTCCACGCCGCCGTGCCGGTCGTCGCGCAGCTCGATCTTGAGCAGCCGGTGGTGGGGCTGCGGCTGACCGTTGGCATCCGGGGGCATGGGGATCAGGTCGGTGTCGAAGACGACGGTGAGGTCCTGGTTCTGCTTCCAGTACTCGAATACCTGTGCGCTCAGGTCCAGGCTGGCGGCCTGGAGCTCGGCCTTGCGGCTGGCGTAGTCGTCGTCCAGGAAGTCGTCCGGCCCCTCCCCTGCGAGGCGGAGGAGGGACATCATGGTCTCATCGCCGCGCTCCCACTGCTTGGCCTTCGCGCGTTCGGCGAGCGCGTGGAGGTCGCAGTCACCGGAGAGCATCTCGTAGGTGGAGAAGTAAAAAAAATTTCGGGAGCAGCTCGATCAGCTGCTCATGCTGCCCGTCGTCGAGGTTCCCTTCGACGTACTGCTTGCGCTGGTCCAACTCGGTCGGGACCTTCTCGATCGCCTTGACCCGGGCCGTCTTCTTGCCACCGCCCACTTCCTTCGCCCGGGCCTTCGCCGCTGCGCTCACAGCCTCGATGGTCGTGTGGTCCGCGGCGATGGCCTTCTGATCGTCTTCATCGTCGACGCCGGCTTCTTCGAAAACGTCCGCCAGGACGTCCTCTAGGGCGCAGTACACCTCTACTCGGAGACTGCTGTCGTACAGGCGTGACGCCTTGACGTACGCCCCCGCTGGCGGCCGTACACCGACCACTTCTTCGATCGCGTCGAAATCCGCGTCCTCCAGATCGAAGACAGCCGTCACTGGGGCGAACGTGTCGAGATCCTTCGTGCGCCGGTCCCTGGACAGGTTCCGCCGCGGATAGTCGGTGGTGACATGGAAGTCGTCGGCGTTGTTGGCCGGATTCAGCCGATGCAGAGCCTTGAGGACGGTTGTCTTGCCCGACTCGTTTTTGCCGATCAGGCACGTGACCTGGGGGTCGACCGCCATGGTCTGCTTGTTCGTGATGTTGCGAAACGCCTCGATCTCCACTGACGTCACCAGCATGGCACTCCCCTCCAAGGACCCCGTTGTCCTTGTCTGTTTCGTTGCAGCGCGCAACCCGTGCCAGACGGGACAGGTACCGCGTGTTATGGCTTAATCCGCCAGTATGAATCCCGACACTGACAGCGGTGTCCCAAATTCTGTCGACGGACGTGCTGGCAGCTGCGGCGCCTGCCTCGGAAGGGCGGCCGGCCGCGGCGCCCCAAGCGCACCGACCAACCGGCAGCTGCCTGCCCGGCGTCGCACGCGAGCAACACCAGCGGCGCCTGGCCGACGGCCGCGCCACCGCCCAGAAGCACACCGCATTGGCGTTACCGAAGTGATCACTCCGGCCGACGAAGCCGGGCCAGAGCAGGCGGCTGCGCCTGTGTGTCCGCAAGGCTCCTGGCGCCGTCCGGGTCACCGGCTCCCTTGAGCTCTAGGGGCGCAGCGTTCGGGCGGTCTCCAGTGGCCTGCCGACGCTCGGCCGCCGCCCAGGAGGCCTTCCACTCTCGGGCCACCAGCACAACGCCACCGAGCCCTGATGAAGCTGCGCTCCTCGACCTCGCGCAGCTCGTCAAGAAGACCCGCAACGGTGTCTACCAGCTCAACGCCATGCTCGCCGGCTACCTCACACCTGCCGACTGCGCCGCTGCCATCGCCGACATGGACCCGGCCGAACGTCTCAACGCCCCCGATTTCGTTGAGCGGTATCACGAGGCCGTGCAGATGTACCAGGATGAACTGGCGAAGGAGCGCCGCGCACGCGAGGAACAGAAGAGGGCAGTGGCCTCGCGCCGGGGCGCTCTTCACGCTGTCGGGTAGCGGCACCACCCAGCTGTCTGCGATTGGCACCTGGCCCGGGGGCTCCGCGTGAAGGTGCGGTGGCTGTCGCCTTGGGTGTTGCTAGGGGATTTGCGTCGAGTCTGTCGTTTACTCGACGGAGGGAATGGAGTCAATCTTGGCGTTCAAGCGCAGGCCCGCCGACTTTGCCATGTCGGATGACCCGGTGGATCTGTATCGGATTCTGGCCCTGAATAATCGTGGGCCGGAAGCGGTGTGGGGGCACCAGCAGGACGTCCTCAGAGACTGGCATCGAGGGATGTCGGACGAGCCTGATGTGGCAATCGAGCTGCCCACCGGCGCGGGTAAGACACTCGTCGGTGGTCTCATTGCCGAATTTCAACGCCGGAAATCTGGTGAGCGCGTCGCATACGTCTGCCCCACAAGGCAGTTGGCCCGCCAGACTGCAGCAGCGTTCTACGACTACGGAATCCCGAATGTGCTCCTCATCAACAAGGTGGCCACTTGGAATCAGGCGGATCGTAATAGGTACGTAGGTGGTGAGGCAATTGCCGTCACTGTCTACAGCCACGTCTTCAATTCCAACCCCGCCATCGACGACGCGGCGATGCTGATCCTGGACGATGCCCATGCCGCCGAGGGGTACGTGGCCAGCCCATGGAGCCTGAGCATCTCCCGAAAGACCGAACCTGATGCGTACAAGGACGTCCTCTCCGCCGTTCGGACCGCCGTCGACCCGCTGGTCTACACCCGACTGAGCACTCCGGACGCGGACGGCTCCCAGTCCTCGTACGTGTACCTTGCCTCGCCCATCGGTATCGCCGAACAGGCCGCCCTCCTGGAGCAGGTTGTCGCGACCGCCTCCCGCGCGGACAAGCTGAGCACCAGTGCCACGCACGCCTGGAAACTCCTACAAGGACGTCTGGACCGGTGCCAGGTGTACCTCTCCTACGGCGAGATCCTCATCCGTCCGTTGATCCCACCGACAGGACACCACCAGGCCTTCAGCGGTGCCGCGCGCCGTATCTACATGAGCGCCACCCTCGGGGACGGGGGCGAACTGGAGCGCGCCTTCGGCCGCCGCAAGAAGATCGCACGGATCCCTGTCCCCAAGGGCTGGGAGAAGCAGGGAACCGGGCGCCGGTTCTTCCTTTTCCCTGAACTCACCAGCGACATGGCCTCGGCGCCCGGCCAGCTGCCCGACTTCGTCGCCGGCGTCATCGCCGGTACCAGCCGGGCCGTCGCCCTGACCCCAGACACCCGCACTGCCAAGCAGTTCAAAGCGCGCTACACCCCCGTCGGCCGTACCGTCCTCGAAGCCGCGGACGTCGAAGACGATCTCAAGGTCTTTACGGACCGGGACAAGGCCCTCCTGGTCCTGACCAACCGCTACGACGGCATAGACCTACCCGGAGACCACTGTCGCCTCGTCGTCCTCGACGGCCTGCCCGCGAGGGGGGATCTCCAGGAACGCTTCCTGCACGAATCCCTCGGTGCCACCGAAGTACTCCAAGAACGCATCCGAGCCCGCATCGTGCAGGGCGCTGGCCGCGCCACACGGAACAACCGCGACTGGGCCGCTGTCATGGTGCTCGGCCAGGCGCTGACTTCATACCTCTCCGGGCCAGACCACCAGGCCGCCTTGCACCCAGAAGTCCACGCCGAGGTCGAATTCGGCAGGCGGAACAGCCTGGGCACCTCCTCAGCCGAGATGCTCGACAATCTCCGCGTCTTCCAAGAGCACGGCCAAGAGTGGGCCGACGTCGACGGCGACATCGTCACCGCTCGCGAGGAATACACCCGCACCACCGCACCCAGCGCCGCAGAACTGCAGAACGCTGCCAGGCACGAGGTGGACGCCTGGAACGCGATCTGGAACGGCCAGTGGGAGTGGGCCCTGACCGCCGTCCAAAGAGTCCTCGACAAACTCGCCGGCGCACGCACCCCGCAGCGATATGCCGCCTTGTGGAATTACCTCGGCTACAGCCTGGCCGAACGCCTCACGCAAGAAACCGGTGACCAGGCGTACAAGGACACCGCAGCCCGCTACTACCGGGACCTCCAGCGCCGGGGCCAGACATCCAACTTCCTTGCTCACCTCGTCGCCCCCAGCGACCAGGCACACGCACCCACACTCGGAGTGCTCGACCCGGTGGACGAGGCCGCCATGCGCGGCATCGCCTCCCACACCGACCTCCACCGCGCCGACCACTTCGAAGCCGCTCTCAACAAAACCCGCGCCGGACTCGCAGGCACCGAATACCGCGCCTACGAAGCCGGGCTCGTCAGCCTCGGCACCTTCGCTGGCGCCTCAAGGAGCTACGGAAACGACGACGACGCCGAGCCCGCCGCACCGGACACTGTCTGGATCTTCGACGACACCCGATGGATCACCTGGGAAGCAAAGAGTGAAGCCTCCACCACCGGAGAAGTCGGCCCCGACAACGTCCGCCAGGCACAAGCCCACTTGAGGTACACAGAGACAGAACGGCAAGAGTCCGCCCCCAGCGGGTCGATCGCCCTGCTCATGTCACCGAAACCGAAGGTACTGCCTGCAGCCCGCATGCTCGCCGAGGACTACGTCTACCTCGTCCGGCCGTCCACCGTCCTGGAAATCCTCGACCGTCTCGCTCGAGCGTGGCGGACCGCTCGCGGCCGCACCATCAGCACACTGCCGGTCAGCACGCTTGCTGAGATCTTTCAGGCCGAAGAAGCACTCCCATCGCAGTGGCTCCCCTTGCTCCAGGCCAGTCAGCTGAAGCAACAGGCTTCGTAAACGATCTCGTCAGACCGCTTGACCAGGGAAAGCTCATGAGCAACCAGCCCACTGGCGACGATGTTCCGGCGGTAGAGCACGACCCATCACCGCAGGCCGAAGACGTCGCGAATGCGGACAGTCCGGCGGTCGCAACGGCTAAGGCCTTGGCCGTCTCTCGAATTGACGCAGCAAGGATATCCCGACGGGCTGCTCAAAGAAGGGATATGTGGATCGGCACACCCATCCTGTTTGGCACCCTCGCTGGCGGCGAACTACTCGTCTTGCACTTCTTGCGTAGCCCCGAGAACTACAGGCCGAACCCTGCCTACTTGATATGGGGCGGCGTATGCCTGTTCGTAGCCTTGGTGACCATCGCCATCGGCGGAGTTCGAAGGTCCAGTCGAACTGCCGCGTTTGAGGAAGTAATACGCGTTGAAGAATTCAACCTGCGGACGGCGGAGTTGGACTACCAACCGCAGGCGGACGCACCGCTAGCCGCGAACCGCACTCTCCTGCAGGAGTACCACCGACTGTCGACCAACCAAGCACGGTCGGCCTTCAGGCTCGCCCAATGGGTGATGGGGACAGCAGCAGTTCTCGTCCTCGCTGGCGCCATCGCCGTCGCGATCGCACCTACCCCGAACCCCTCGGCCGCGCTGTATGCCGAGCCCGGGCGGCCGCCTACTGCTTACGAAGTCCGCCGAGCACTCGTTCGAGGAGACTTGTGTCGGGTTGGCCGCCGGCGTTCTCGCTTCCTCCCGGTTGATGAATGGCAACGAATCCTGCTTCCGCCAGATCAGACACCAGAATGCGTGCGACCCCCAGGGGGATGGAGAGCAGCGCCGAGATTTCCGCCACCGACTTGATGTCACGGCACAGGTAGCAGATCCGCTGATGCTCCGGCAGCAACCCCATCAACCGCTGATCGTCGACAGTGGTCACCACGAGTGCCTCGATGGCCAGTTGGTATCGCGGCACGGTGCGCCCCTCGCCGGGCGCGATCCCGTCGAAGCGGGCGGCCAGCAGCGCGATGTCATCGTCGCGGTCGCCAGGGCCGAGTATATCCAGCACCTCGTCGCACAGGGCCTCGAGCGGCGGCGGGTGGTCGGGCCCTGTCATCTGCGCCGTGGCGGCCAGCCGCTCCCGCAGCTGCTCTATGCCGGTCCACACGTCCCGCAGCCGCGACTCCACGAGCCCGTCGGTGTAGAGCAGCAGGGTCGCTCCGGCTGGCGCGTCCAACTCCACTGCCTCGAAGTCGACGCCACCCACGCCGATCGGCGCCCCCGGCAGTACCCGCAGCACCTCGGCGCGGCCGCCGAGGTGCAGCAGAACCGGCGGCGGATGGCCGGCGTTGGCGATGGTGATGCGGTGCGATACGGGGTCGTAGACGGCGTAGAGGCAGGTCGCCATGTGGTCGGTTCCGAGGCGCTGCGCTTGTTCGTCGAGGTGGTGCAGGACCTCCTGCGGGGGCAGGTCGAGTCTGGCCAGGGTCTGCGTCGTCGTGCGCAGCTGGCCCATGATCGCGGCGGAGGTCATGGAGTGCCCCATGACGTCGCCGACGACGAGGGCCACGCGGCTGCCCGGCAGCGGGATCGCGTCGTACCAGTCACCGCCCACCCGCGCCGTCTCGGCGGCCGGCAGATAGCGGGAAGCCAGCCGTACACCCTCGAGCCGTGGGAGCGTCTCGGGCAGCATGCTGCGCTGGAGTTCGTCGACGATGTACGCCTCATGGTTGTACTGCGTCGCATTGTCGATAGCGAGTGCGCTGTGTGTAGCAAGCTGTCCAGCGATCAGAAGGTCGTCTGGCTCGAAGAAGGTGCGTTCCGGGCGGCGCAGGAACAGCGCGGCGCCGATCACACTGCGCCGGCCCCGCAGCGGGGCGAAGATGGCGTGTTTCTCTCCGGGCACTGCCCGCGCCAGGCTCTTACCGAGGAGTTCGGGCAGGGCGGCGAGCGCATCCGTGAAGACCGGGCGCACCCCGCGCAGCACCTCCGCGAGCGCGCTGCCCGGCTGAACCTCGCACACCTCGGTGATCACTTGGAGAGCAGACTGCGGAGACACCGATGACGCCAGGAAGCCCTCGATGCCGTAGTTTTCCCGGATGTGGTGGTCATCCCATCGCCGCAGCGTGATGGGTTCGGTGGGCCGCTCGTCGTCGACCAGTATTGGGTCGCGGAGGTAGAGAATGAGGTCGTCAGCAACGAATGGCACCGCGGAATCAAACAGGGCATGGAGGATCTCGTCCACGTTGAGTCCGTCGGCGATCCGGGCCGTAGCTTCGGCCAAGATCGAGGTCATACCGTCTGGTTGCTGTGCGTCATTGCCGACGCCGAGTGCCTGCAGCACACTATGGGCGGCCTGGCCGAAGGGCCGCACTTCGGCAGGCAGGTGCTGCAGCGCGGCGGGATCGTGCAGTACCGCGGGCACGCTCACCGTGCCGTGAACGCGGGCGCTCACATGCTTCTCCAGCATCCCGCACAACTGCCACGCCTCGTGTTGGGGAAGGAGTCGCTTCAGCTCCTCTTCGGCGCCACCGCGGAAGGCCACCACGAACGTGCCGTTCTGCTGCGGATGAAGCGACACGATGTCGCTCGTGATCAGCTCGGCCATGTCGGCGACCGTGGCCTGAGGCACGAGCTCGTGCCGGATCAGCTGAACCACTGGTAGACCGATGCGCCCGACCAGGGCGCATAGGACAGCAAGTTTGACCGCATGTGGCGAAGCCGTCCGGACAAACGCTTGGACCGGGTCAATCTGTGCGGCGCGGGCGGAGTTGGTGCTGCCGCGCTGGACACGCCCGGTGGGGGGAATGAGTATTGCGTCGCAGCCGCTGGGATCGCCTCGCATCTGAGCACGTGCCCAACGGCCGAGCGAATGTGGGCTCAACGACAGGACGGGGACCGGGAGCCAGGGAGACGGGCCGTCCGCCGGTTCATCCAGGAGCAGTGGCATGCCGAAGTGCAGTGTGGTGCTGCCGTTGCCTGGCACAGCCTGGGTGGCGGAGACGCCGGGGAGGTCAAGTGCACTGCGGCGCCAAAGTTTCGGGGGCAGCGGATTGAGTAGTGCCACTGATGTCGACTGGGCCCAGGCGCGCAGTTGCTTCCAGATCTTCTGGTGGTACCAGCCGGGGGCCGAGCAGTCCGAGACGAGCAGGACGAGACGTCTGCCTTGTGGGGAGAGCACGTGATCGGGGCCGGCCACCGCTCCCTGGTGATCATGGAGAAGAGGCCGTGCTTCATCGAACGTCAGTCCCCAGGTGCGCAAGAGCCGGAAGGCTCCCAGGTGGTCTAGCACGCGTTCCAGCTCGGCGATCGTTTCCTTCCACACCTGCATGGACAGAGACCGGTCAACGATCAGCAGAAGATCGAACCATCGCTCCGGAGCGGCTCGGAAGGCGGGGATGAGTTCACCGCTGCGCGCGTAGCCGTCGATCGTCTGCTCTATGTCCAGCTCTGTGTGCAGGCCGGCTGCCCACGGCCGTTTGTAGGCCCGCAGCGCGCGCAAGAGGTCCAAAGTGTTGGGGAGGGCAGGGCCCCGGGTGACGGCAATCGACTCACCCGGCACACTGCCAAGGCTGTCGGGCAGTTGCTCGTGTATCGCGACACCGGGCTGGGGTAAGTCCATCGCTGCCTGGCCGCTTTGCGAGCGATGGCTCGGTCCACCATCAACCCCCGGCGGTAGCGGCCGCGGCTCGTTGGTGCCTGACTGCCGATGGCCGGTCGGTCCACGGAATGTGGCAGCCAGCCAGACCGCTTCGGCCATCGCCGTAGCGTCCAGGTCCGTCCCTACTGCGTGAAGGCCCTGCAGCACCCGTGACAAGCGGTCAGGCACGGGACAGCTCTCGCATGAGCAGTGCGGCAACCTCCCGCCGGCCAGCGCCGTCTGGAGCGGAGCTACCAGACATCACGTAGACGGCATTGAGTAGTTGGTCGATGGCCAGGCTGTCACCGCCTTCCAGTCGGGCTACGAATTCCTCGACGAGGTCGCGCACCGGTCCCCCGCCATCGATGTCGATCTGCAGATGAGCCATGATCATCTGACGGAGCAGGGGAACTGTCGGCGGTGCCATGGTGTAGCGGATGCACCGGCGCAGGAAGGCGGCCGGAAAGTCACGCTCGCCGTTGCTGGTCATCACGATGAAGGGGAATTGCGCGCATCGCACGCGGCCCCGCCTGATGTCGTGATGTTCGTCTCCGCCCCAGTGCCGGACGGAGACGACGTCTTGTTGGTAGCGGGCGAGTTCGGGGATCTCATATTCGCCGCGTTCCAGGACGTCAAGCAGATCACTGGGCAGATCGAGGTCGCTCTTGTCCACCTCGTCGATCAGCAGCGGGCGCGGATGAGGTGACGGCAGCAGGGCCGTGCCGAGCGGTCCCAGTTGCATGAAGGGTGCGATGTCATCGACGCCGTCGGCCTGGCCGAGCCGCTGGGCGTGGATGCGGCCCAGCGCGTCGTAGCGGTACAGCGCTTCGGTCAGGGTGCTGCGGGAGGTGATGTGCCAGCGCAACACGTCTCCGAGTTTCAGCTCGCTGGCCACCTGCTCGATGACGGTGGACTTGCCCGATCCGGCCGGGCCTGTGACCAGGAGCGGTCGCCGCAGATGCAGCGCTGCGTTCACGGACTCCACTAGTCCCTCGGGCGGCTGGAACTCCGTCGCCATCGCCCGGCGGGGGAACGTCCGCCACGGCGGAGGGGGCGCAAGTTCTACGTCGCGTGGGACGCCGTCCCCGGTGAAGTACGGACTCCAGGTCATGAAACGCTCCCGTGTACGGCGACGTGGCTGTCGAACCAGCTGCAGAAGTCGAGCCATTCAAGGTCGTGCCAGACGGATCTGAGGTCGGCGAGCCGGTCGGACGGTGCGGCGCAGTCGCCCTGCCAGCGCCGCCGGTAGGCCTCGGCCAGTTGGGCCGGCAGGTGGTCCCAGAAAAGGTCCAGCAGCGACTGTTCCGTAGGGGAGAAGTGGTGGTTCGGCTCGGGCCACAACACGACCGGCACATATGCCAGCAGCAGTTCCATCAGCTGCTTGAGGTGGGCAGGGCGCTGCGCGAACGCCACCGCGCGTGTGTACCGGCCGGCCCGCAACCGCTCTCCGAGGTCCTGTGGCTGGCTCGCGTCGTGTTCAGCCAGCCAGTCGACGGGTGCCCCGGCCGCACAGGTGTTCATCTTCTCCAGTCCCGCCCGGGCGTGGTCGTTAATCCACCATAGGTGTGCGGGCGGATTCAGGCGCATGCTCCAGCGCACGACCACGTCGTGGTTCACGCCCAGACGCACGCCGAAGTCGGTTTCCTCGGGCTTCCAGCGCAGTACCAGGGCGGTGGGAACGGCGACGTCCACGTGTTTCAGCGGCGCCTGGCGCAGCCTTGCGTGCCTGCGCCCCCAGGCGACGGCCTCTCCTAGCTTCGCCTCAATCGCTGCCTGCGTCGGGGCACAGGCAACTTCCGCTCGCTCGCACACTGCGCGGCCGTCCAGCAGCCACAGGCTCAGCGACTCGGGCCAGTCGTCCGCGACCGTGGCATGCAGGCTGACGACCAGTCGCAGCCGTTGCGCGGCCATGCCGCGGGCCAGGTCTTCCTGGGCGTCGTTCAGCTCGATGCGGGCCCCGCAGGCATGTGCCCATGCCGTGACCTCGGCAGCGGAGAGGTCGAGTCCGGCGTCGGCGCCCAGCGCGGTAACGAATTTGGTGAGTAGCGCCGTGCGGCTGTCGCCGAACCGTGGTGCGCGCAGGACGAGCAGTTCGAGGAGGTCGGTGAGCAGCGCGGTGCCAGTGGTGTCGGGCATCAAGGCGTACACGTCGGCGGGCAGCGCGGGTAGCGCCTGTCGCAGCCGCTGGGTGGTCAGCTTGCTACCCGCCCAGGAGGTGAGGAAGGAGTGAGTGGCAAGGCAGATGCGCAGGCCGTCCACCACATGGACGGCCCGGTGGAGCAGGGCAACGGGGCCGATTCCCGTGCCGGTCTCCTTGATTGTTTGGATGTCGTGTCGTACCCGATCCAGCTCGGTCAGTGACCAGGGCACCGGCCAGGCCACGGTGGGTCCGACCGTTTCCAGCGCTGCCTTGAGGTCTTCGGCGCCGAGCGCACCCGGGCCGGGGCGATCGGTGCCGGCGTGGCAGGGGTTGTGCGCCAGCCACAAGCCTTGCACCGCCAAGTGATCACCGTCGTGTTCCGTACTGACAACGTCCTGGCCGATGACCGTGTGGCGGAGCTTTTCACGCACCGCGGAAACGCTCGCCTGCTTTCCAGCGCCCGGAATGCCTCGTCTCAGCAGTTCGGCGAGCTGCCGACTGAAGACGAGGTCGAACGCCTCCTGTTCGGCACCCGAGGCCATAAGCAGGGATACACGGGTGCGCCCGCCCCGCACTCCGGCCACGAGAGCCTTGACGTCGGGCACCGCCCCCGCGGCGTGGCATGTGTCGATCAGTCCGATGACGCCGTTGACGCCCGGGTGCTCCGCCGCCTGGACGATGAGCTGTCCGACGTTCACCGCGGTGCTCAGCACCTCCGGCTGCGCGTCGGCTCCCATCAGGTAAAGCTCCGGGCGCCCGGGCGGCGCCATCCCGTGACCGAGGAAGACCAGGACCAAGGTGGCGCCAGCTTCCCCGGCCCGCCGGGCGGCGGCCCGCACCGTGGCCTCGATCCGTGCCTGCGTCACGTCCGCGCCGTACAGCAGGGCGATCCCGTCAGCCAGGGCTGGAGAACAGTGGCCCAGTTCGTCGTGCTGCAACACGTCGCCCAGGGCGCGTGCGGCATCCTCCAACGCATCCAGAGGCCCCTTGGCCTCATTCTGAGGGGCCAGGATGAGAAGTAACCGCGAGGCAGTCATGCCGATGCACTCTCCCCAGCCAGGCGGATGGCCTCCACCACCGGGCCAGCCACACTCGCCTGCGCCAGGTACTTGGTGGCCGTGTGCACCCAGATTCCGTCGGAGTCCACCCGGTCACTCACGGGCAGGCAGCCGACGGTGTTGGGCAGCACGTCCCGCTCCAGCCACGGGCGCGGGGCGATGATGTCGTCCCGGTCCCAGTAGTTGAGCCAGCGCCCCACGCAATCCGGGGTGGCCGGCGGATGGGGTCGCAAGCGGGGATGTACCACCGTGCGCATCCCGATTGGAGATCCGACGGTCACGAGCAGCGGTATCGGACCCCGATGCTGGTGCAGAGCTTCCAGGGCGACGACACTGCCCAGGGAATGGGCGATGACGACGGTCGGTCGGTCCTCGTTCAGGAAGCTGAGGACCCGGTCTCGGATGCGCTCGTCGAGCGTGCGCCCGTCGTCGGGTTCTGCTCTGGCCAGATAGCGGGTCACCTGGGCGAGGTGACCCGCCATAACCCGGCCGCTCGCCCACTGACCTCCGCGCCGGATTCCGGGCAGGGCCAGCAGGGTGGTGCAGACGTTCACCAGTCGCCGTACAAGGTCTCCGCTGCCTTGCGACTGCCGGGTAGCTGTCAGCTCCGCGTGCGCGTGCTGCAGTACACGCCGCTCATATTCGCCCGGACAAGCCGGCAGTTGGGTGTCGATCACTTCTTCCAGCAGTTGCCGGAGCGCTTCGTCTTCGCCTCTCACGTCGCCGGGTGATGCCGTGCCGCCTTGGGCGTGTGGACGGATGAACAGGTCCCCGTAGTAGGCGAAGGCCGTGTCGGTGAAGCTGTTTCGCTCCAGTGCAGAGCCCTGAAACGAATGGCCTGCCTTACGTGCTCCGACGGCTAAGGCCTCGAGCCAGGAGCCACACTCCGTCTCGGGATCCCGCATACCGCCGATCCCATGAATGAATACCAAGGCTGGTTTCACGCGCCCTGGTCCCCCTCCCCCGCCTGCATCCCGCCGCTCCGGTGCACGAAGCCAACGGCGCGGCATCCAAAGCCAGTCGACGCAGTCCGCGTACGCAAAGAAGGTCGAGATTAGCAAGCGAAGCCCGTGCACGGGCCATGCCGTGCATGGTCGGCTACCACATCCCCTCTCGCCAATGCTCGACGGAACTGTCCAGACAGCACTAGTGGCCAGACGAGAGGCCAGCGGGTGCCCTCCGGCTTGTCGGTCAGCAGCGGCCGCCTGCCCGAACCCGACACCCCCACTGGCAACAGCAGCTCGCCGCCTACATCCGCGCGACGGCTTGACGCGAGGACCGGGGTGCGGCGTGGCGTCCCACCGGCCTCACTGTGCCCTGCCGACTCGTACGCGTCGGGCTCGTATCCGTAGAGTCACTTTGTGTCACGTCTTGTATCAGCCAAATTCGGTTCATCCTGTATCTCAACTGGCTGACCGCTGCCACACTCTGTGACTGCGGCGGGCGGCCCGCCGTTGAGAATGGACCTCGGGGGTGTTGCGTGGCGGGTCGTTCTGGCCAGTACTACCGGGCGGGTCACTGGGTGAACCGGTCGGAAGGCAAGAGCACACGGGCGAAGAAGTCCGGAACGGGAGTCGTGGTCGTGGGCCTGCTGGTCGTGGGGGCCTGGATGGGGCTCTTCTCCCCCGACTCCGGCAGCGACAAGCCGGCGCCCGAGCCGTCGTCGGTCTCGTCGCCCTCCGGGCGCTGACCCCTTTGGCATCCTGCCCCGCACTGGGGCGGGATGCCTTGGCGCTTTACGTCTCGCGGTGCCGCGGCCGGCGGTTTTGGCGTCCTGCCAGACGGTCCCGCCAGGAGCGCGCCGACGGCGGCGCGGCGGCCTGCACGAGTGGGTCGGGCCGTGCCCGTTCCTTTTCCTGTTCCTGGGTGCGCAGGCGTTGCCAGGCTGCCTGCCATGCGCCGATCTGGTCGCTGGTGAGTCCGCATACGGCGAGGTAGCGGCCGGTGGTCTTCCAGGTCGCGGGCAGCGTAGTGGTGTTGAGGAGCCGGCTGACCGTGGCCGGCGCCAGGGGTGGGTCGGCTCGCTGTGCGAGGGCCGGGATGGTCAGGCCAGTGAGCGCCCTCATCTCTGCGAGTGCATCGAGGAAGGCGAGGGGGGTGTGGCAGTCGTCCGGGTCGGGCCAGGCACTCTCGTCCGCGGCCGCGCGTGCGGGGGCGGACGCGGGGCGGTAGGCCTGGTTGTAGGCCAGGACGAGCCGTCCGGCGGTGTTGCGGTCGCGTTTTTGCGGTGCGGGCCGCCCCTTCGCGGCGAGTTCGCCGCGAAGGTGGTGGTAGACGGCGTTCAGGTCCAACTCGCGCGGCCCGTCGGGGATCCCGTGCTGCAGGACGTCGAGCAGTTCACCGGTGAAAGCGGTGTGGGTCTCCCCCGGCGGGGCCAGGGCCCGCCCGTTCTCGGGGGCGGCGGCCAGCAGGTAGCTGCCGTCGATCTGAGCCTGGTCGGCCAGCAGGTCCTCGCCGCCCATCAGCCCCAGCGCCCGCCCGCTCATGCAGCAGTCGAGGATGATGACGAAGCGCCGGGCCGTGCAGTCCGTGATGATCTCGCGCAACGCCTGGTAGGTGACGCCGGTGTAGCTGCTGCCCTGGACGGAGCGGGGCAGGCCGAAAAAGAGCTCACCGCGGCCGTCGAGGAGGCCGTGGCCCGCGAAGTACACCAGCAGCGTGTCGCTCGTGGTCTCGGCGGCCTCCTTGACCGGATCCAGCATGTCGCGGGCCGTGTCCGGCTCGGCGACCACGGTGCAGTGCCCGGCCGGCAGATGCCACGACGTGGGGCCGGTCAGCGCCCGGGCAAGCGCCGGCAGGTTGTTCGCCACGGCCGGCAACGGCTCCAGCACCGTGTAACGGCTGACCCCGACCAGCACCGCCCGCGACGCGGCCGGGTCAGGCAGTGCTCTCACGGCCGCGACCCCTGCCCGGCATCCGGTCCGTCCGGCTCCCCCTCACCGCCCACGCTCTCCAGCACCGCAAGGACACGGCGCAGTTCGGCGTCCGTGCCGTTGCTGATGCTGATCTCGGTACTGCCGCGCCGGATCGTGACCTGCGGCGCACGCGGCCTGGTCTGACGCCACGCGGCCACCGAGAGCACGAACGAAGCAGCGCTCCATCCGTTGCCGGTCACCAACTGCAGGACATCGAGCACGCCGCCCATCGATCCGGGCTCGGCCGACTTCTCCCGCAGTGTGAGCGCGGCCGTCCTGCGCACCGCGGGTTCCTGGCCCAGCCAGCCCTGCAGCGAACGCAGTTCGCTCTCCGAGCGCTCCCCGTCGATGTACACGTCAACACGCACCGCATCCCCCTCCAACAGCGCCCACGCCCCCGCGAGAGGGCCCGCACTCGGCCATCCTGCCCCGCCCCCGAACCCGTCACCCCTTCCCAACCAGCCACTCCCACGGACCTCCGGCGGCCTGGCATACGCGCACCAAAGCATCGCCCCACGTCGGTCGCCGGACCGGGTCTGGCGAGCCCCTGACGCTCATGAACACCGGGAACGGCGCTGTCGGCGCCTGCGGCTTCGGGGCGGCACGGGCCGAAGGGCGCGGCAGGCTGCGGCAGTTACAGGGGCCTCGGAGCAAAGGGCCGCCGGCGGGACCGGCATGAGCAGGGCCTGGTTGTGATGCCGAGAACCGGCTGAGGCTCGGCGCATCACGGCGGCCGGGCATAACGGTGCGGGCCCGCACCGAAGGATGCGGGCCCGCGCGCTGGGAAGGGGTCAGCCGCCGCGCGCGATCTGCTGCAGCATGTCGCGGTCGGCGATCTCGTAGACCCGGTTCGTGCGTTCTCCCTTGCGGAAGCGGACCAGGGCGCCTTCCCTGCGCAGTTCCGCCACGGCCCGTTCCACGGTCGCGCGGCCGAGATGGAGCGCTTCGGCGATGTCGTGTTGGGTCGGGCCCTCGACGATCGGGTAGCGCATGGGCTTCACGACGAGCTGCCGGTTCTCGTTCTCCACGGTCTTGGGCCGCATCACGGTGTCCTCGCCGGCGAGGTAGTCCAGCAGTGCGGCCACCCGGGATGCGGGCGACTTCCGCGTCGCCATGTACACCCGTTCGATGACGCTGACCCGGTCCATCCCGATCCTGGCGAGCATCAGCGCGGCCATCGGATCGGACACCGCCATGGCGCGCAGCGCGTTCGAGGGGATGAGCAGGCACCTGCTCTCGGTGAGGAAGTTCAGGTACCTCGTCACGCTCGGCTTGCCGGCGGCGCGTGAGGTGGTGCCCTGAACGGCGTGGTGGTCCCCGAAGACGGCTCCCCTTCGCCAGATGCGGATGGTCTGCCCGTTGGCCGTCTCCTCCAGCACGCACCCGTCGATCAGGAAGAACACGTACCCCGACGTCCTGCGCAGGTGCGTGACATGGCCGCGGGCGTAGGCGCGGTAGCGGGCCTGCGCGGCGAGCTCCAGGAGCGTGGGGATCGGCAGGGCGTAGGAGGCGAGGTCGACCATCGCGGACCTGCCGGCCGCGCTGAGCTCTTCCACCTTCGTCTTGAGGTTGTAGGGGCGCTGCGCGCCGCCCGTGACGACGGGGCCGTAGGACTCGCGGCTGCCCTGGCCCGTGATCCCGTCGGTGTACCCGACGATGTGATCGCTCGTCAGGCGTTCGCCTGCGAGGGAGCTGGGCAGTTCGGTGCTGGTCATCTAGCGGACCCCCGGCTCGGACGAGGCCGGTGCGCCGCCACCGGCGGGCGCGGACGGCTCGGCGCCCGGGTGGGCGGGAGCGGTCGGGGCCACCACGGTCGTGGCGCCCGGGTCCTGGACGAGGACCTTGACGACCGGGACGAGGGCAGCCACCAGGGTCGCGAGTGCCACAATGACGGCGGCGATCCTCACGGGCTTGCTCTTGAGCAGCCAGATGGCCAGACATGCGGCGGTCAGTGTGATCCCGTAGATCAGCACCGCCGCCAGGAATTCCTGCGACAACGGCTCTTCTCCCGACAGGAGATGGGGGCCGAGCTTCGATCAAAAGATCGAAGCCCGACCGTCCGGTGGAATGGTCTCTCTCTGGTGTGCAGGCCGGTGCTGCGTGAGTTCTGGCAAGGAACTCACCACCGGTTAAAACGGCATGCTACGGCATGGCATCCGGGTGACCAATTGTCGACTGTTCCTATCTCCGGAACGGCGTGGCGAGTTGAATGACGGTCAGCTTCCTGAGGCCGAATGCTTTGGCCAATGGGTGACCGATGGTCCTGCTTTCCGGAGTGAAACCCTCGCCTCCCGGGCCCTCGCCACGAGGCCGGATACACGAAAGACCTCGCCCGCAGGCGAGGCCTTCGCGATCTGCTGGCGCCCCTGGGGGAGCCACCCCCCGGGGGACGCCTAGTGCTGAGAGACCATTCCAAAGCCGTTCAGCACGCACTAGATAACCCCGTAGCGTACGCCAAATACCCCTCATCCGAGGGAGAGTGAGCGTGACGCCGTCCAAATTCCCTCATGAGATTGATTGCGCCGCGCCACCGGCATGTACGAGAACCGGTTTCGCCCTATGCGATCAACACTCGCGCAGCCGTCGCAAATTTCGAATAAGATCAACTCCCGATCCATTATGCCTCCTTCGGACCGGAAATTTCTGTGCGGCGCCTGGGGCATGTGGTTCGCTGATCGAAAGCCGCGGACGTGGTCTCGGGGCGCCGGTCCAGCGGGGCCACGTGGGGATTTCCGTCGGGGTGGTCGTCGATCCAGTCCAGGCCTCCGAGATCGAGGCGCTGGCGGGTGCGGGTGACGGCCACGTAGGCCAGGCGTGCCTCAGCTTCGTCGACCGGCCCGGGCAGTGCGTTGCCGCTGTCGTCTTTTTGGTCGCTGTCTCGGGGCGGGGTGAAGTCATCGGCGATTCTTACGCAGGCCCATTCGCGCCCTTTGGCCTTGTGGGCGGTCGACACGGTCACATCGGCCCGGTCTTCTGGGCTGAGGCGGGCGAGGGCGGCCAGGACAGCGTCCGCGCCGTGGGTGTCGACCAGGCCGACCAGTGGCTGCAGGTCACGGCCGGCCGGATCGTGGCTGGCGTATTCCTGCAGATCTGCCCAGCAGGCGAAGAGAAGCAGCTCGGGGTGGATGGTGCGGCGTCCGTCCTTCAGGTCTCGGGCCGCTTGGGCCAGCGCGCGCAGGCCCTCTCCCCCGCCGACGAGTCCCACTTGGCGTCCTTGTGCCAACAGATCCATGACCGCAGTCATCGCTCCGACGTTGGTGCGGCACAGCACGGCGTCGGGACAGGGAACGGGTCCGATGTCGGTGGGTACTGCGGGGGTTCCGGTCAGACGGATCGGGGCGTCGGCGATGTGCAACCACCGGTTGGCTTCGTCGGCGAGGCGGGGGCCGAAGCGGAAGGACTGTGACAGGGCGAGCCGGGTGCCTTCGAAGCTTGTCATGACGTCTTTGGCGCCGCGCCACTGGTAGATGGCCTGGGCGGAGTCGCCCACCATGACGAGTTGGGCATGGTCGCGCTGCTTGAGGAAGATCTGTTCGACGACGGGGTTGGTGTCCTGGGCTTCGTCCAGGAGCAGGAAGTCGGCGTCGATCCTGGGCTGCGTGAGGGCCCACATCTTCAGGTAGTGGTCGTGGTCGAAGCGCACGGCCCCGTCGTCGGGGTGCTGTAGGTCCGCCCAGGCTTTGCGGGCGAAGGGCAGGACGTGGGCTGCGAGTTGGGCGTGGAGATTGTTGTCCTCGAGGCCGCGTAGGCGAGGTACATGATGCCCGGTGATAGCTTCATCGGCCGTGTGGCAGAAGCAGGCCACGGTGCGCAGCAGGGTGTGGCAGAGGGCTTTGTGGGAGATCTCGCGCTCTGCGATGCGGATGGTTTTGGTGAGGCCGAGGGCCTGGCCGGTCTGCCATGCCGGGCGGCGGGGCGCGTTCAGGCGGCGGGTGTAGCGGTGGCCGACGGCTGCGTAGGCCAGGGCGTGCGGGGTCTTGCACTGGACTGTGCTGGGGAAGCGGGTTCGTGCGTCTTGGGCGATGGATCGGTTGAAGGCAAGGTAGCGGCCGCGGCGGGTGGTGGTGCGGGCTAGGAGGGCGAGGGTGGTGGTCTTCCCGGTGCCGGCGCCGGCCTGCAGGGCGAGGTGGTCGCCGGCGTGGAAGGCGTCGGCTGCTGCCGTCTGTTCGTCGGTCGGTGTCATCGGTCGGGGCCTTTCCAGGAGCCGGGTCAGCGTGTGTCCGACGACGGAGGTCAGGCAGACGGGGGTGGCACGGGCCGGGAGTTCGCCTGCGGCCCGCATAAGGCGGGTGCGGCAGCGGCCGGGACGGTCGCCGTGCAGCAGTTGGCCGGGGCTGGTGGCGGTCCCCCGTCTCGGGCGGTTGCGTCGGGTGTCTCGCTGACTGCTGTGCCGGTGTCGGTCAGCGGGGGCGGGAATGGGGCACATGGCGGGGACCGTGTCAGGCGGCACGTGATGATCGGCAACGTCGCTGGGGGCATGTCCCCTGACCGGCCCAGCCGGATCGAACGCACGCGACAGCGCACCCATGTGTGTTCGATGGCTGCTCGCCGGTTCGGGTGATTTGCAGGAGGGCGCCCGGGAGAGGGTGCGGGGTCAGGAACTCTGCGTGCCGGGCGGCGTGTGGTTGCTGCAGAGGGTGCTCAGCAGGTGCTCGATGGGCACGTCGAAGGCGTGGGCGAGGGCGTGCCAGGTGGTGACGCTGCCGGTGGTGCGGCCGTGCTCGAGGTCGATGAGGGTGCGCCGCGCCAGGCCGCTGCGGCTGGCGAGTTCGTCGAAGGTCCAGCCGCGCTCGTTCCTCAGCCGCGCCAGCGTCACGCGCAGCGCGGTGAGGTCGGGATCGGGCGGCAAGATCGTCACCCCACCATCCGACGGTGCAGAACCCTGCCCTGTCAGTGCAGATCTCTGCACTATCGGCGCAGGCGGGGGTGACGTTCACGGTGCAGAGATCTGCACTACCGTGCCTCCTCCCTGCCCCGGCGGCCGGGAACCGATCACCGCGGACGGACAGACGGGAGGACGACCTGCTGATGAGACTTGTCGGCGCGCATGCCGCAGTGCGGCGCATCTGGACAGTGGAGCTGCGGCCGCGAACAGGCGGTCCCACGCTTGTCTGCCCTGCCTGCGCCGCCCACACCTCGCAGCTCCAGGCCGCCTCGGCTCGATCCGCCGCCCTGGCGCATCTGGCCTGCCACGCCCGGGCCGACGCGTTGCCGGCCCATCTGCGCAGCTGTCAGTGCCGGGCGCAGGGCTGTCTGTGGCATCCGCGTCACCGCGGGTGCGCAGGCCCGGTGCTGCTGGCCCTCACCCGCGACCGCAGCGGCCGTACCTGGCGGCTGGCCGACGCCTGCGCGGCCTGTGCGGCAGCCACCAGCCATACGGCCGTGGTACCGGACACGCTGCTCAACTCCCCCGGTCCGCTGCCCTCTTCCGCCCTGCCGCCTTCGCCGCCTTCCGGGTTCCGGGCGCAGCGAGACGAGCAGGTGCGGGTACGGGAGATGCTCACCTACCTGGGTGCCGCGCTGCCCCGGTTCACCTCCCCTGCCGCCCGGCTGCTGGGCCTGCAGTGCGCCCTGCGCGCCGACAGCCGCGGGCACGTCCGGCTGCCGGCAGGGCTGCTGCGCGGCATGCGCCTGCGCGGGCATCGGGAGCTGTGGCAGGAGCTGGCGCACACCGGCTGGCTCGAGCCTCCGGATGTCAGGTCGGTGCCCGTGCAAGTGCGGCTGCTCGACGCCGCGGTCTTGGACCAGGTGCCTGGCCGCCGCGCCCGCTGCCGCGCCGCCCACTGGGCGCTGCATCCCGCTCCTCTGGCGCTGCCGGCTGCACCGTCTGCCCTGCGGCTAACCGCTCTGGTGCTGGCCGCACACAGCGATGTCGGCGCTGAGCACTGCACCGACATGGACGTCCTCGCCCGCCTGAGCGGGCACTCGCAGCAGCAAACCGGAGAGCTCCTCGACCGACTCGTGACCACCCGCACCCTGAGGGCCTGGCATCACAACCGCGAGACCGACGAGATGTTCTGGCGGCTTCCCCAGCTCAGCGCATGCCCCCGCAGCGGCGCTCCGAGACCTCGCGGGTAGAGACAGTCCACCTTGGCAGCGCTCCCGCTGTCACCGTCAGCGCAAGGCCTCAGCCCTCACGCTGTATCAGGTTGGGGCAGCGTTGGATCCGTTAGGAACTCGTCAGTTCATGCCTCTCATGGCGGGCCCGCGAGCACCAGTCGGTCGGCGGGATTCGCCGACCATGGCAGATCCTTCGTCAGCTGCCGAAGTGACGCGGCAACTGTGCGGCCGCGTCCAGGAAGGAGGTGATCCAGACGATCCCGCCTGTATGTGAGCGTGCTGCGACGATACCGACGACGACGTTGTCCGGGTTGAGCACGGCAGCGCCGCTGTAGCCCTCGAAGCCGAGTTCGCTGTCCCCGCGCACCTGTACCTGCCACCAGTTGTTATGCGCCTGCCCGACGAGCACACCTTCTCTCCATACTCCCGCGTCGTACCCCTCGGGATAGCCGAACAGCTTTACTGCTTCGCCGCTGTGGGGCTGACCCACGCTCGCTGTATCCGTGGGAACCAAGGGTGTTGAGAAAGACAGCAGAGCGAGATCGACCTCATCGTCCATGGCAACCCCATGGTGGGGTATGCGCCAGACAACACTGGCCTCGTAGGTGCTGTGTGTGCCGTCGGCGGGCACCACCAGGATCGGTTCGTGTGCAGACTCGTCGCGTCGGTTAAGGCTGTCCACCACATGTGCGCGGGTCAGAACATGTCCATTGCCCAGAAGTACGCCGGCACCCACGGTCCCCGAATCGCCACTGATCCTCACGAACGGCCGGGTCGACACGGTCATGGCCGGGCGGGTCTTCACCACAGTGTCACCAGCGGCTTGCTCGTGCAGTTCGTGAAAGCGGGCGGCCTCTTGTTCAGGGTCACGGACGGTGACGGCACGCTCAGCGAACCACCGTACGAGACTGTCGAGTTGATAGGCCGTAGGCCACTGCCGGCCACTGAGAACCTTTGCCACCAAATCCCTGTTCATGGTCGCGCGGAAGTCACCTGCCGCCAGGCCTTCGCTGACCACCCGAACACCCGGAGTATCAGCGGCCCGGTACAGCACATGGAGCGCTTCCAGCAGGCGCCGCCTCGGCCCGTCGGGGTAGTCCCGCTCAGACGGAAGGTCGATTCCCCTGCTCCCCCTGGTCACCATGGTGGCCTCCTGGTCGCCGCGGCCCGCGAAGTGTCAGCATCCGTCAGCAAGTGTCACGGACGCCGGGCCTCTCAGGAAGCTGTTCGCGCAGGTCGTTACGCATGCGCCGAGGGAGGTGTCATTGACAAGTCACCCACTCCCGCGGCCAGTGCCTAATGGAAGGACAGGGCGGGACGCCACGCAACGGCGCCCCGCCCGAGCACCGGCCGGCTGCCGAGACGTTGGAGCGCAAGGCGGCCTGTCCATCCGAGCAGAAAGATGAATCGATGCCTTCCAACCGTACGCCTGACAGGGGACGCCGTGGCGACATGCTCGTATTCCTCGCAATCCTCGGCGTGGGAACCATCCTGGTGCTGGTAGGACACGTGAGCCCACAGGACCTCGCCGGTTACACCTCGTCCTTGGCGGTTCTCTACGCGGCCTGGCGCCCACTGACCCGGGCCAGGATGGAGAAGAAGCGAGATGCGGACAACGACAATCCGTGAGCGTGTCGCTCGTTGCGACGACGAGCAACAAGCTCTCTTAAGGTCAAACCGTGTCAGAAGCCCACGCCAGCCGGATACGGCCCGAGAGGAGTTCGGGGCTCTTCCTCATTCCTGAGGTTCGGCGCCCGGCGTGGCTCTACAGTGCTGAACACGGCAAGCGGGGGCGAGTTCCGGGGGCGCGGGGCATGGCGCGTGTGGTGGGAGTACACGGCATCGGTAAGCAGACGATGGGTGAGGAGTCGCTGCGCCAGCAGTGGTTACCGGCTCTCAACGACGGTCTCACCCGTGCCGGTTCGGCCGAGCGCCTGGCGGTGCCGGATTTGTCGATGGCCTTCTACGGTGATCTGTTTCGCCCCGAGGGGGAGTTCCTCACGGTCGGGGATCCTCCCTACACCTTCGTGGACGTCGGGGAGGGCTTTGAGCAGGAGTTGCTGATGGCCTGGTGGAGGGCGGCCGCCGACATCGACCTGGCCGTGGTGCCGCCGGGTGCGGACACGCTGGTTTCCACGCCCCGCTCGGTGCAGGCTGCACTCAGGGCGCTGTCCGGGTCGCGGTTCTTTGCCGGTGTCGCCTTGCGGGCGATGGTGTTCGACCTGAAGCAGGTGAATCGCTACCTCACCGACCCGGATCTGCGCGCGCAGGCCCTCGCACGTGTGGTCGCCGCGATTCGGGAGGACACGAGGGTGGTCGTCGCGCACTCGCTGGGCTCAGTCGTCGCCTATGAGGCGCTGTGTGCCCGTCCCGGCCATCAGGTGCGGGCACTGGTCACGATCGGGTCGCCGCTGGGCATCGACAACCTGATCCTTCACCGTCTCCAGCCGGCGCCGCTCGCCCTGGGCGGGAAAGCGCAAGGCGTGTGGCCGGGCGGGGCCGGGCTGGTGTGGACGAACCTGGCGGACGACGGGGATGTCGTCGCTCTGGTGAAGGATCTCCGCCCGGTGTTTGGGGAGCGAGTGGGGTGCGCGGTGGTGCACAACGGCGCGCACGCCCATGACGCGTCCGCGTACCTGACGGACAAGCTGTGCGGGCAGGCGATCGATGACGGCCTGTCGTGATGGTCCATGCTCCTGATGGCCCGCAGGACGGTGAGGGCCCGCGCCGGTATCTGATCGCCACGGCCGTCTCCCGCTATCCCAAGTGCGCGCAGTGGGACCGGCCCGGGCTCGTCCAGGCGCGCGAGCAGGTCATCGAGCTGTTCACCGGGAAGTTGGGGTATCGGCATGTCACTGCTCTCGGTCTCGATCCGAGTCGGGTGCAGCTGACCGACCAGCTGAGGGCCTTCTGCACCTCCCCTGAGCGCCGTGAGGACGACCTGGTTGTCGTCTACCTCTCCGGTCACGGAGAGGTCCTCGAGGACGGTGGCGAGCATGTCCTGCTGATGGCCGACGCCGATCCGGCCGACGTCTCCTACACTTCGCTGCCGACCGCGGACCTGGTCCGCGTGCTGCGCGGTACGAGAGTCCGCCGGCTCCTGCTGATCCTGGACACCTGCTACTCCGGCCAGGGTGGCAACGAACTCGCGGCCGCCGCCTTGGAGGCCCTTGGTGCGCAGTGGGGACAGGGTAAGTCGAGCTCGGGTCTGGTCGTCGTGTCTTCCGCTCAGCCGCACCAGCAGGCGAAGGCGGGCCTGTTCCCACACCTGCTGGCCCAAGCGGTGAACAGTCAGGCCACCGCCGGCCACTCACCGGCCCACCTGTCTGTCTCTGCCGTGGTGCAGCAGATGAACGACCATGAGGACAGGCCCGGCTATCAGCGCATTAGTCTGTCCCTGATCGGCCTAAGCGGTGAACCGCCCGACTTCCTCTCCAACCCGCGGCACGACGTACGCCTCACCGACGTCGACCTCGCCCTGCAGGACGCCGCCGAGTTCGACGCCTACGCCCTGCGCCGGGAGACCGAATTCACGACTCGGCTGCTTGTTCGTGCCATGGGCTACCACGGCGACACCGCCCAGGGCTGGTGGTTCTGCGGCCGCCACCAAGCCCTCGCCGACCTCGCAGGTTGGCTCAACCACACCGGCACCGCCTCCGCCGACCAACGCGATGGGCCTGGCGTCGAAACGAGTCAGGCCGTGCGGGTGGTCACCGCGGGGCCGGGGTCGGGCAAGACAGCGGTGCTCGGCCTCATCTCCGCCCTCGCGCTTCCTGAACGCCGGCGAACCGTCCCGGTCGACCACCTCGGCCTCGCTCCCGACTGGATACCTGCTCAGGGCAGTATCGACGTCATCATGTACGCCCAGAACCTCACCAACACCGAGGTTCTGGGCGGTCTGGCCGCCGCAGCTGGCATCCTCAAAACCGCGACCGTCGGCGAGTTCCTCGAGGCCCTGGAGCAGCGAAACCGCGCCAGACAGAAGCCGTTCACGGTGCTCATCGACGCTCTCGACGAGGCCGCCACCCCCGACACCCTGTGCTCCCAAATCATCCGGCCCCTCATCGAGCACGCCCAGAGCCGCATCCGCCTGCTGCTCGGCACCCGTCCCTACCTGCTCGACCGCCTCGGCATCGACACCAGCATCCCCAACTATCAAGGTCAGGTCATTGACCTCGACAGTTCCGCCTACGCCGACCAGGAGGCCCTGCTCGCATACACGATGCGCAACCTCATCCAGAGCCGTCGCACCTCCCCATACCGAACGTGGCAAGGCCGCGACCGCTTGCGGGCCGTCGCCGACGCAGTCGCGCACGCGGCCGGCACGTCCTTCCTCGTCGCCCGCTTCGCCGCCTACACCCTCGCCTCCGCCGACACCGTCGTCACCGATCCCTACGACCCGGCGTGGCGGGCAAGCCTGCCCCGCCACGCCGGACAGGCCATGCGCGACGACCTCACCAGCCGTCTCGGCTCCGACGCCCGGCGCGCCGCGGACCTGCTGCGCCCCCTGGCCTACGCGGAAGGCCAGGGCCTGCCCTGGGAAGACATCTGGGCCCCCCTCGCCTCCGCCATCTCAGGACACGCCTACACCGACGCCGACCTCCTCTGGCTGCGCCACAACGCCGGCTCCTACGTCGTCGAAGCCACCGAGAACGGCCGCTCCGCCTACCGCCTCTACCACCAGGCCCTCACCGAACACCTCCGCGAAAGCACCGACGCGGCTACCGTGCACGCCGCGTTCGTCGACACCCTCACCAACTGCGTCCCCTACCGCGGCGACGCCACCCGCGACTGGTCCCGCGCCCACCCCTACACCCTCAACCACCTTGCCACCCACGCCGCACAAGCCGGCCACATCGACGACATCCTCGCCGACACCGAATACCTCGTCCACGCCATCCCTCGCAGCCTCACCCCCCACCTCCACCGAGCCACCAGCAGAAAGGCACGACTGACCGCAGCGGTCTACAGGACCGCCTTCGACCTGCACGCCACAGCTGCCCCACCAGTACGGCGCAACGCCCTCGCCCTCAATGCAGCACGCGCCAACGCCAAACAACTGGTTGCCCAGTTCAACCAACGCGCGCGGCCCGGCACGTGGATACCGGCCTGGGCAACCAGCAACGACTTCACCCCTGCCCTACGCGACACAATCACCGGCCACGAGGACTCAGTGGGTGCGGTGGCGTGCACAGTCCTCGACGGCAAGCCCGTCGCCGTCACCTGCGGCAGCGACCACACGGTCCGGGTGTGGGACCTGGCCACCGGCCAACAGATTGGCGACCTCACCGGCCACGAGAGCTGGGTGAATGCGGTGGCATGCACAGTCCTCGACGGCAAGCCCGTCGCCGTCACCGGCGGCATCGAGGGCACCGTCCGAGTGTGGGACCTGGCCACCGGCCAACAGACCGCCAACCTCACCGGCCACGAGATCTGGGTGTACGCGGTGGCATGCACAGTCCTCGACAGCAAGCCCGTCGCCGTCACCTGCGGCTATGACGATGTCCGGGTGTGGGATCTGGGCACCGGCGAGCAGATCGGTAACCCCCTCACTGGCCACGAGGGCACGGCGCACGGAGTGGCGTGCACAGTCCTCGACGACAGGCCCGTCGCCGTCACCATCGGCGATGGCGATGTCCGGGTGTGGGACCTGGCCACCGGCCAACAGACCGCCGACCTCACCGGCCCCTTGGACTTGGTGCGTTCAGTGGCATGCACAGTCCTCAACGGAAGACCCGTCGCCGTCACCGGTTGCATCGATAGCACGGTCCGGGTGTGGGACCTGGCCACCGGCCAACAGACCGCCAACCTCACCGGCCCCTTGGACTTGGTGCGTTCAGTGGCATGCACAGTCCTCAACGGAAGACCCGTCGCCGTCACGGGCGGCGATGGCGATGTCCGGGTGTGGGACCTGGCCACCGGCGAGCAGATCGGTAACCCCCTCACTGGCCACAAGGGCGGGGTGAATGCGGTGGCGTGCACAGTCCTCAACGGCGAGCCCGTCGCCGTCACCTGCGCCGACGACCACACAGTCCGTGTATGGAACCTCTCGGTTGATGGCTTGATGCGCTCAGCAGGCAGCCCCCTTACTTCGGGCACCCGTTTGGCGTGCACGGACTTCGATGGCAGACCCATCGCTGTCTCGTGCGACCGCGATCCAAGGCTCCGGGTGTGGGATCTGACCACCCGCCAATGGACCAGCATCCGCACCGGCCACGAGGTCGGGGTGAATGACCTGGCGTGCACAATCCTCGACGGTAGGCCCGTCGCCGTCACCGGCGGCATCGAGGGCACCGTCCGGGTGTGGGACCTGGGCACCGGCCAGCAGATCGGTAACCCGCTTACCGGCCCTTTGTTGGTGAATGCGGTGGCGTGCACAGTCGTCCACGGCAGACCCATTGCCGTCACCAGCGCCAGCGAGGGCACGGTCCGAGTGTGGGACCTGGCCGACGGTCAACAGATCGGCAACCTCTCCGGCCGCGAGGGCCGGGTGAATGCAGTGGCGTGCGCAGTCCTCGACGGCAAGCCTTTCGCCGTCACGGGCGGCGATGGCGATGTCCGGGTGTGGGACCTGGCCACCGGCCAGCAGATCGGTAACCCCCTCACTGGCCACAAGGGCGGGGTGAATGCGGTGGCGTGCACGGTCCTCGACGGTAGGCCCGTCGCTGTCACCTGCGGCGTGGATAACACGGTTCGGGTGTGGGACCTGGCCACCGGTCAACAGATTGGCGACCTCGCCGACCACGAAGGCCTTGTGAATGCGGTGGCCTGCACAGTCCTCGACGGTAGGCCCGTCGCCGTCACCGGCGGCGCCGCCAACTTGGTGCAGGTTTGGGATCTACGACTGGGAAAGTGTCTACAGGACATAGTGGCGCCTACATTTCAGGATCTGGCGGTCACGCCCGATTGCAGGATCGTCATGGTTCTCGGTGGTGACATCGCAGTCCTTGAACGTGCACAACGTCAGGGCTTGAAGCATTGACTGAAGCGTTTCGTTACCTGAGCTCGGCGGAGTAGGAGCTTCCGCCGAACGTCGGCCCGTCGGTGCCTTCACCGATGTCCTCCACGATGACGCCGTCGACGAAGTGGTCCTCGAAGACGTCGTCGGTGAGCTCGTCTGCGGCCTAGAGACCTTCGATCGCGGCCCAGTTGCCCATGCCACCGTCGATGCGGAGGGGCGCAGCGTCGCGTGTCCCGCACTCGAAGTGGTCGCGGCCGGTGGTGACCAACCCAGCCGCTGATCTCGAGATCGCCGTTCCTTCGTGCAGGAAAGCTCCTGCAGCGGTTCGTAGCCCCCGCATGTCCCTCGGTGGCCAGTTGGTCGTCGTCCTGCGCCGTGACATCGCGGTCTTTGAACGCTCATGAAGTTCAGCTCACCCCGCATTCACTAGCCACGTGTCGGCGGCCCCGACGGCGTACGAGGCACCGTTGAAGTCCCGCCCCGCCGCCTTCTGCGACATTCGCCGTTATGACGCCGTCGGTGACGTGACGCGAAGTCACCGGTGAGCCGCTGGTCAGCCAGAGTTCCCGACCGCGTCCCGGTCGCTCCCGCCCCGTCCATGCCCTCCAGACGAGGCAGAGCCCAGCCAGTGTGCCCGCGCATATCGAGTGCGGGTGGGCATCATGCGGGACCAGGAAGAAGCAGCACTCAGCGTATTAGCCGAAGACAGAGGTGGGGCCAAAGAGTTTCTGGGTCAGTTGGTGCAGGTGTCGAGCATGGAGGTCAGGGCGGTCTTCTCGTCGTCGGTGGTGGTCAGTTTCCAGAGGGATTTGATGTGGGTGTAGTCCTTGGCGTAGGTGCACCAGAACGCGTGGTTGGTGGGTTTCCAGTCGGCGGGGCCGCTGTCGGACTTGGCTGAGTTGGATGACTGCGAGGCGATGAGGAGCTGGGGGTCTTTGAGGTCGTTGCCGAAGGCTTTGCGCTCATCGGCGGTCCAGTCATCGGCGCCGGAACGCCATGCCTCGGCGAGGGGGACCATGTGGTCGATGGTGGCCTGGGCGACGGTCGTGACGGTGGTGTCGTCGTAGGCGGAGTACCAGGAGCCGCTCGAGGGCTGACAGCCGTCGGCCTGGTCCTCGATGTTCTTGCCGTCGCGGGCCAGGACGTCCTGGCGGGTGGTGCAGCCGTCGGGCTGGGTGGACCAGATGTCGAACTTGTCGCGGGCGTAGCCGTCCATCGAGTGCGGGGTGGCGACGGTGAGGGCGGCAAGCTCGCTGCGGGCGGTCGCACTCGACGGCGGCGGAGGCGGGTCGGCGAGCGCGGGTGCGCCGGCGAGCGTGAGCAGGAGCAGAGACGCTGCGGGCAGGCCGTAGGCAGTGCGGTGCATGAACTCTCCAAAAAGTGTGGGGGGTTGGAGATGCGTTCATGAGGAAACCGGATTCCCGGCCGGGTTCGCTACGCGCGTTGAGCGGGCGTGACAACCCCTCCACGCCGCCTTCACCGCACGGTCACCGCCCTGGACGGGCGGGAGCGCGCGCGACGGCGGGGGCGGGCCGGGAGTTCCCTGCCCGCCCCCGCCACGATCTGCTCCCCTACCGCGGCAACGACGTCGGCCCGCCGGCTACCACGATTGCGGAGCGGGCTGGTTCAGCGGCGGTGGTGACGGTGCTGCCCCCAGGAGGTGTCGTCGACGAAACGGTCGCGGTCGTTGCGCAGGGTCGCGGTGTCGGAGCGGTTGTCCCACACGTAGTGGCGGCGGTCCTGGTAGAGGTCGGTGCGAGAGTCGCGGCCGATGCCGGTGTGAACGCGGACGGTCGCCCTACCGTCCAGGCGGTAGTGGTCGAAGGTGTAGGTGTGGCCGTCCTCGTCCGACAGCGTCCAGCCGTCCAGATTCACCGCCCGGCGGGTGTTGTTGGTGATCTCCACCCACTCCTTGTTCAGGGAGCGGTTCGAGCGGTCGTCGCGTCCCGGGGAGTCGTACTGCACCCGGCTGATCTCCACGTTCGGCCGGTGCGGACGGTGGTCGGCGGCGGACGCCGGTACCGCGAGCGCCGCGGTGACGGCCGCGCAGGTCAGCGCAGCGGCGGTCAGGCGGGCGGCGGTCTTCGATACGGTCACAGGTTCCCCCTGCTTCGTGCGGGCCCAACCCGACGTACCAGATGACAGGTTGGGTTGGGCGGTGTGCGGGTGGCGGCCGGACGGCCGCGCATTCACACCCTGCCCACGGATGCGCCCAGATGTGAACGAGACGTGAACCGTGTTACGGATCGTCCATATTGCCGTGACCCTTGGATGCATCATCCATGTATGCGGTGAATGCACCAGGTTGACGACCCCTCACCCCGACACGTGGCCTCACCACTGGCCCCTACACCAATCCCGCCAGCCCACGCCACCCCACCCAGCAATCGGCCGTCACCCGAAAGTGAGTAACAGCCCTCCCAGCCAGGCTCGCATCCGACATGAAAAGAGCCCCGCCCCGCGCAACGCGGGACAGGGCTTTTCACCGAGCGCCGGGCAGGCCTTGCACCTGCATCTCCCCGCAGGAAGCGGGACGTCTTTCCTTGGACCACCAACGCACCACCGGCCAGCGTCACTTCCACCGACCAGTTCAAGATCAACACTAGCAGACACGGAGGGCGTCCAGCCTTTCGCCCTCAGGCGGCCTCGCCCTTGAATGTCACCCCCATCCCTGCGTGAGGAGCTGCCGCGGCCGCGCTCATCCGCTGTGTCGGGCAGCCGGGTTGCCGTATACCGCGTAGGCCAGGCAGGTCCGGTCTCCGCCATCCTCCCGGATCTCTCGACGAGCATGGAGGGAGGCGTCGCCGAGTGTCTGGCCGCCGACGGTGAGCTGCCGGTAGAAGGCGAAGGCCATGGCCGAGTCTGGGCGGACGGGCCAGAGGGTTCCGATGAACGCCCCGGCACCTGCACGCAAGAAAGTTGGCGCCCATCCGAGAGAGCTGCCGAACCAGTCGATCTCCCCGGCACTGCGACAGGCATTGAAGAAGACCAGCGGGCGTCCCTCGCGCCGCGAGCGGGACTCGGCAGCCGTTCTCATGTCGATCGGATCGAAGGCGGCGTCCGACATCGTGACGCTGGACCCGCCGGCTGTGAAGGTGTTATGGCAGGCGAAGTGAATCACCCCACCCTCTCCGAGATCGATCAGGTCGGCGAGTTCTTGCTGAGTGGTCAGCGGGCCACTGTCGTCCGGAGCTGCGTCCAAACAGGCGCGAATCCGGTCGACTTCCCCGGCTGCCTCAGGCGGAGATCCCAGGGGGACCACGAACGCCCCTTGCATCGAGCCGTGAACCGGTCCCATGTCGGGGTCCTGCTACGGGGCGTGCCAGGTGACGGAGAGTGTCAGTTCAGCTGGGGGAAGTATGGATCCGCGGTACTGGGCGCGCCACAGTCCTTCCACCTCCAGCCCGGCGAACGGCACGGTGTACTCCTGGTGGGCGTTGAGCAGTACGTACTGGGTCTGGTGCAGCACACGGTCGCGGTGGGCCAGGAACAGTCGGTGGCCGCTCGTGTTCAGCACGCTCTGTACCAGCGCATGGCGCGGCATGGGGTAAGCAGGCGTCACAGAAGGGTCCGGGGAGTCGGCGTCGTAAGTCACGTCGGCAGGATCGGGCCGCGTAAGGACGATAGTCGCCTCGCCACCGCTCGGTGGTGGCGGTGGGTCGACGACGACGGTGCGGGCCCAGGTGGGGCCGAACCAGCGAACGCCTTCCTGGAGCAGGCGCCAGTGAAAGAGGTACTCGCCAGGAGCCGACGGCGCCCGCGCGTTGATCGTGAACCAGGGCGCGTCGCCGGCCTGGGAGATCTCCACACGGTTAAGTCCCCAGGTGGTGTTGTCAGGCGGCGCTTGAGAGCCGAGCTTGATGCGAGCGTCGCGTGTCCAGATGGGCCCCTCAGGGTGGAGGTAGCGCACACGGGCCTGGAACTGCTGGTTCGGCTGGGCATGGTATCGGCCCCCGCGCTGGGGCAGATTGATCTGGGCGTCCACGAGCCAGGCGAAGGGGTAGGGATCTTCGTCCTGTGCCCATTGGAAGGTCACCCTGGTTCCGCCCGCCAGGCGCTCCAGGTTGCCAAGCGCATACATCCCGGTGTGCACTCCGAAGAGCTTGGCCTTGCGGAACTCGAGATCCTGACCGTTTGCCACCTGGTGTGCCCACAACGCGACCGAATCGGAGGTCCGGTCGTTCTGCGTCCAGATCTCCCAGGCGCTGCCCAGGCCGTCCGGTACGTAGAGCCCCTTCCACCACCGGATGCCTTCGCCGGCGACCAGACGGAAATCCACTACCTCAGCGGAGACCGCTCCGGGTTCAATGATCACGTTGATCAGGTCGTAGTCCGGTAGCTGACTGACGAACCGCTCCCAGCGGATCCTGTAGGCGATGACGTCACCTCCGTGATTCCCTGTCCGCTGGACTACACGCAGTACCGACGGCCATTGACTATGGTCGTGCTACCGGGCGAGCAGCAGGTGTTCTGTCCGGTGTAGCGGCTTGGTGCCCCGATCTCACCCGCTCCACAGCACAGATGGTTCGCACCGCCGTTCGTCAAGAGACCGGTGCACACGGGCCACTGGGGTGGACAGCATTGGCGTGCACCGCCGCACTTGCTCCAGGAATCCGGACACCGGCACTGGCCTTCGATGCAGTTCATGGGGTACTCACCGGGTGCTGGCGGGTAGGTACCTGCCCACCAGGTCGTTCCGCAGTTGTTTCCGCATTCGCCACAGTTGCGGCGATCGGAGGCGAGGTCAACGCATTCCCCATTGCACCAGGTCAGCCCCAGTGGGCAGCAGTGCCCGTTCGAGCACACTTCTTTGCCGCCCTGGCAACAGTCCAAGCCGCAGGGAAACTCCCCAAAGGGGCACTGGCAGCTGCCGTTTACACAGCGGTAGGGGCTGCGGCAGGCCACACCACAGCTGCCGCAGTGAGACGAGTCCGTCGCAGTGTCCACGCATTTTCCGTCACAGCACGCGTTCGAACCAGATGGGCAGCAGTCGCCTCCGCAGCACAGCCTGTCCTTGGGGCAGCAGTCGTTGGAACAAGGCGGATTCTTGCAACAGTTCCGCTTGCCGGGTGGACATTGGCAGGTGCCGTCGATGCAGTGTCGGTCGGCATGGCAGATGTCCCCGCAGTCCCCGCAGTTCGTGTCGGTGCCGAGCATCGTGGGGGTGCAGTTTGGGCGGCAACACTTCTCGCCGGGCTCAAGTCCTCGTCCGCACTTCCCGCAGTTGGTGTCGCTGCAGATGTTCGTGCACTTGCCTGAACAGCACAGCTCCTCGAAGGGATCGCATGGCGCGGCATCGCACGACCCGCAGAAAAGCGGGTCGCTACGGAGGTCAGTGCAGTAGCCCTGGCAGTCCGTGAGAGTGGTGGGGCACCGGCACTGACAACCGTCTTCCGCCCGGGCCATACGGTAATCCGGACACGGAACGCTGCGATCGCACCTGCACAAGCACAGTTGGTCGTCCCAGGTCAGCCCGTCCACGCAGACAGGAGGGCCAGGGTTCACACTCGGGCACTGGCAGACATCGCAGTTGACACGGTCCAGCCGCTTCGGAGCGGGGCAGCGGTCGTGACATCTTCCGCCGCACCCGACCTGCCCTGGCGGACAGCAGACCCCGTCGCCGTATCCGCCTGAGTGGTTGTACTGGATGTCGGGCGTGCACGTGGTCCCCTTGGAGCACTGACTCGCTCCACCAAGCAGGGTGTTGCAAGCATTCACCTTCTTCGCCACAGCGGCGGATACGGCAATAGCAGCGCTGTTAAGTTCGGCACGCACCCGAAAGATCCGGTCCCTGTCGTCCAGGGCGTGAACCGCGGTGAGGGCCGGCAGAGTGAGCATGACGGGGGCCGCCGGATCAGTCGTACACGCTGGTCAGTGCGCTGGCGAGGAAGGGGAAGCGGTCGGTGACATCGACGACGCACTGATACTGCTCGACGACATCGGTCCGCCGGTCCCTGAAACCCAGCCTGACGGCCACGAGCTGACGAGTGCCCGGGCTCGACATCTCTCTTGAGTCCAGGCCGAGGAACACCTTGCTCTCGCAGCGTGCGCGGTAGACCAGGTGATACATCTGCAAATAGCGCAGGGCCAGATAGTTGCGGGCCCGGTCGGCCGGCGAGAATCCCCAGTTCGTCGAGTGACGGGTGAGCCGGGTGTAGAGGTCTTTGGCGCTGTCGCGTGCTGTGGCCTGCTCCTTCTCCTCGACGTCTGCCACGAGCGCGTCAATGAACTCGGTGAGAGGAAAGGTCAGCAGGTGGTCGACGGACACCGAGGGGAGTCCGGCGGCCGCGCAGGGTTCGTCGAGGTGGGCCGGTCCGGCGTGCCCGATGATCGCTTGCACGGTGGTGTCAGTGTCCCGGGCGGCGGGCAGGGCCTCGACCAGTGAAGCCGCTTCGGCGGCGTCGCGGATCCGGATGGTGAACGCATCCATGTCTGCGGAGGTGAAGGTCCAGCAGATCAGCGTAGTCAGGTAGGCGTTTTCTCGTCGCACAAGGACTGCGCGTAGCTGGTCGGTACCGATTGTCTCGTCGGGCGCGACTCCACCGGCCGCTTGTGCGAATTCTTTCTCCAGGCCGAGGTCCGGAAAGCGGGGCACGATCCGGCCGATGGTGTACACCCAGGACCGTGGCTCCGGCATTTGTGTGCGCGTTGTGTTGGCGGGCGGCCCGAAGGGTGCGGACGGGAGTGGGGCCATCTCTGGGGACAGAGTGTCGTCTGGTTCGGAGGCCGCGGTCATGGGCGTGACCGAAATTGCACGCTCTGGTTGAGTCGTTCAGCGCGCTTCGTGCAGCCCCCGCAGGGGCGTACCCCCACTGCTGTGGTGAGACGTTTGACGACGTCACCGAGTCCGACGGGTTCGGGGAGCAGGAAGCGCGGGAGTCGGACGGTTGTGGGAGCGGAGTTCTCATCAGTTTGAGCGGGCCTGTCCGGCATGGCCAACCTCCCCTGGTCAGGAGGACAGCATGGCATCGGCCACTCAGGAGAGGTACGGGCAATTCAGACAGAAACCAAGACATCGCCTGATCTACCCCTTTAGCCGTTCAAGCTTCATGGGCACCCGCGCTGGCCCTCGTAGGGGCAGCCCGTTGCAACTGTCCAGCTGGAAGTGCCGGAGGGGGTAGCGGAAGGCGGAGCGAGCCCGCGCGCGGCCTCAGGAGCCAGGTTCAACGGCAGATGTGGCTATCGCTCACTCGTGGCCTGCAGGCGGCATTACGCTGGTTGGCGCCGTCAGAGGCAGTGATGGCGTCTGGAGGTTACGGGGTGGAGCAGCACAGTCCGGCGCGCGTACGCAATGATCTCATCGTCGGCATTGTGGACGTGCTCCAGGGCTCGGCCACGGTACAGGAGGCCGTCTCCCGGGAGATCTGGTCTGTCATGCTCGCGGACGAACTCGGAATATCTGTCGAGCCGTTGGGGCAGGAGCCGGTGCGCTCCTGGCTGCTGCATACCGTGCGGGCCTGCACCAACTCGGGGGACGGGCTCGCGTGCCTGGCGCGGACGCTGGAATATGTGGAGCAGCAGTCGAAGGCGGTCGCGGCGTTGTGGCCGCTGGTGGACGAGTGGGATGCCGTCGACTTCTTCGCCGGTGCCGACCTGAGAGTGCTGCGGCCCGCGCTGTCATCTGAGCGGTCCTGGGGCCTGGCAGCCATGGCGAGGCGGGCAAGCCGGTCGCGTGTTCAGGAACTGCCTACGTGGTGCCGGACGCCTTGGCAGGTCTTTCTGCGACTGGCAGGCGAGAACTCCCCCGCTGATGAACTGCCGCCCAGCATGGCGTTCCTCACCCTGTGCGCCGAGCAGATGATGGAGGACGGTCGGCCAGCAGAAGCCGAAGTACTGCGCCGCTTCAACCGCCACCATGCCAGGGAACTGAGCGTGAACGACCTGCTGGGGGACTGGCGGCCGGACTTCACGCAGCCGGCGCCCTCCCTCGTACCCGCATATCTGGTCATCCAGTTCGAGCCGGACCGCGTAGTGGCGGACCGTTACTACGTCTCACACTGGCGTCAATCCGACTCCGACGGCTGGCACCCTGTGCCTGGCGAGACCGCCCTGTATAGCCGGGAGGAGTTGCCGGGCGCCGTGGAGCGGCTGGTGGAAGAGGCTGAAGACAAGTGGGCGGATCTGCGTCAGCCAGTGATCGTCGAGTTCATCCTGCCCGAGAAACTGCTCAACGAGCCGGTCGAGTGGTGGTCCATCAAGTCCGACTCCGCCTTGCCGGTTCCCCTGGTCATGGACTATCCCGTGGTAGTGCGCAGCCTGGAACGCCTGCAGCGGACCGGCTGGCACCGGGCCTGGCACACCAAGTGGCGTCATCTGCAGGAACGTCCGGCGGACGTGCACCCTTACTGGGGCAGGCCCGGCGGCGACTCGCACCCCTTCCACCTTGAGCGCGAACTGAAGGAGGACGCCCAGGCGGTGTGCCTGGTCCTCAGCGAGCCGCCGTCGAATCCGTCCGGCATGGGCCGCCGCGAGTTGTTGGCCGGGCTGCGGGCGGGTGTGCCGGCAATGATCTGGCATCGCAGCGACTGCTCGGACCCGCAGTTCCGAAACGCTGTTGCCGAGATCACACAACAAGGCAACCTGAGCGGCCTGGCCGAGCGCGTCGGGACCTGGCGAAGGGAGGCTCTGGCCCTTGGCCCGGAGGGCTGGGATCAGCACGTCGGCCGCCATATGACCGTCCTGTTCGACGATCCGGACCGCAAACCCAGTCCGCTCGGCGCACAGGAAGTCTTGCAGCTGACGCGACCCCCAACACAGCCTGAAGGGTTGCGCCGGTCACGCGGCACCGCGGCGGGAAGAGACGGACGCGTCTCGCGGGACGCCGATGCCGACATCTGCCACGTCCGCGTCACTGTGGTCGACGGGTTGCCCGTCACCTCCGCCGAGAGCCGGCTCCTGCTACGCGTAGCCCCGGGCTCTGCTCATCCCTGGTCGGATTCCGAGACCGCCCGACGTCCGTGGCTGGCCGTCACTGCAACGCCGCTCACCTCGGCGACCGTCGAGCCCGCTACAGCCCTACTGCGCCCGTGCGAACGGGAAGAAGACGGCGCCGAGTTCACGTTCGTTGCCCGCAGCCCCGGCCGCCACGTCATTCGCTTCACCGTCTCCCTGGAGCGCACCGGCACGGTCTTGCAGGAGGTGGAGGCGGAGTTCGATGTCCGTGACAAAGACCACCCGGGCGCGGCCGCAATCCACACGGTGTCGCAGCAGGGCGGTAGCGGGCGATGAGCACAGAAGTCGCAGTCCGGGTGGTGCAGGACCCCAGCCGGGGCTTCACCACGCTGCCTGACGAAGTCGCCCAGAGCCCGGACCTCATCGTCTGTTTCGACATCCTGTCCGGCGACCGTATCCGGGCGCGCATGTACGGGCCGGCCGTAGCGTCCCTGTTCGGCACCGAACATCGCGCTGACCTCACCGCACGCCCCGTCGACGTGCACGCAGCATCCATGCGCCTGTGCCGCCTGTGGAAGGACATCTTCGTCGGGTTCCGGTCACCGGATCACGACGCCCGCCCGACTCAGGGGATCCCGGAGTACCCGTACACCGCTCTGGTGGACCTGCGGTCCCAGCCGCCGGACGAGCTGCACGAGATTTCGGACGAACTGGCGTTGGCCGGACAGCAGTTACTCTTCGACACCCTGCTGGGCGGCCAAGATCCACACGTCGCGCTCTTTCGCAAACACCTGGCGGGAACCCTCTCTGCACGCGAGAGGTTGAGGGTGCGATTCGACTCCGAGCTGTATATCCCCTGGCCGATGCTATGCCTGCGGCCCGAGGATCTGCCACAGTCAGCTGCCGCCGCGGTCGCTTCAGCCGTCTACCAGCGCTTCCTCGGCCACCGCCATCAGATCGAGCAGACCGGCGGAGCGTACCCGTGGCTGAGCAGCCGCGCGGGGGCGCCGGAACTGCCCACGGTGAGCCTCAACCATGACGAGCAGGTCGACGGCCATGGCCGCACCCGGGCGGCCGACGTGGCCGCGCTACTCGCCCGGGACACCAACTTCGTTCGGCGCAGCAGGCGTTCGGAACTCCGGCTCGCTCTCGCGGACCGCAGCCTGTGCGAGCACCTGATGTACTTCTGGTGCCACGGCCATTTCGTGCCGAACGGCGCCCACCCGCCCTCCCTGGCCCTGAGACTCACGGACGGCATCCCCATCGACGCGCAGACGGTGCGCGAATGCCGGCACGGCGCGGGTGACGACCACCCGTTCCAGCCTTTCGTGATGCTCAACGCCTGCCATGCGGGTGTGCCCGCGGAGGGCTGCGACCCGGCCTTCCTCGGCGGAGCACTCATCCGCTCGGGCGCCAGGGGCGTCCTCGCCCCGCAGATCGAGATGCCGCAGATCTTCGCGGCCGAGTACGCGCTGGAGTTCCTCACCCGCTACCTGGCCGGCCAGCACACGGCCGGCGAGGCGGCGCACATCGTCGCCCGGCACTTCGCCGACGAATTCCACAACCCGCTTGGCTTCGCCTACGCCCTGCACTGCGGCATGGACGCACGACTGGAACGAGCCGCCCCACCGGCCGACAAGCGAGAGGACACCGCATGAGCCCGGCCGACGTTCATCCGGTCGACCTCGACCTTCACGGCCGGCTCCTGGCGACCACTGTCCAAGGCCCGCGCCCCGTCCCCAGCAACCGGCTGCTCGACCACTTCGCCGACGAGCTGACACCGCCGGGCTGGGCCAGCGACCTCCTGGTGTATGTCCACGGCTGGCAGACCTCCCCGGACTCGGCACTCACCGCGGTCCACCGCCTCCTGGACCTCGCAGCACACCAGTACGACCGTCGTCCGCAGATGTATCCGGCATTGCAGCCCTGGCGGCCGTGGATCGTTCTGATCCGCTGGCCCTCCCGTTCCCTGGCCTCTCTCGGCGGCTATCGCCGCATCCGCGATCGCGCACACGCCATGAGCACACAAGGCCACGCCTCCCATGTCATCGGCCAGTTGCTCGGCTACCTCGACGCACACCGCCCAGACCCGGGCGCACCCGCTGTCCTGGCCAACCGAGACGGCCAGTACCTCCACGCCATCGGCCACTCCTTCGGCTGCCGCCTTCTGTGCGAGGCCGTCCAGTGGGCAGCCGACGAGCCACCCACCCTCGGCTGGAGCACTCCGCAGCCACCCGGCCGCCCCTTCACTGCTGACTCGATGCTGCTGCTCCAGATGGCAGCGCCCCGCGATGCCTTCTCGGCCACATTCACCTCACTGGGGAAAGCGCCGCTACGCGGCCCGGTGGCCGCCACCTACTCACAGCACGACCGCGCCAACGGCTTCTGGCACCTGCGGGCGGAGAAACGAGCCGGCATCGGCTACGCAGGCATCGGGACCGCACCCGCCCCCGTGTCCGGCATCCGCATGCACAACACCGACGACATCTACCCCATCACCGACCTCGATCACCGCTTCGTCAGCATCGACGCAAGCGACGTCTTCACACACGGAAGCGGACCCGCCGGAGCTCATTCGGACCATCTACGGCCCGAAACCGCACACCTCCTCCTCTCCCTCGCCGACTACGCCCGCTGAAAGCTTCACTGTTGCGACCGTGGCCACGACCGTGTGTTCGTGCAGTTGCAGCAGCAGCGGGTGCCAGCCCGGTCCGACTGACCGCAGTCGTTCGGGCAGTTGCCGCGCGGGGAGCCTGTGCCGGTCGTGGGGATCGTTCATGCACTCATACTTCCGCTTGTGCGAGGTGCCTCCGGGCAGCACTGGCGCTGGCCGTGTGGGTAGCCAGAAACGGGAGCGGGGGGCTGGGATGGGGCTTCGAGGCCGGTCAGCAAGGCTTTGAACCAGGTCAGGTACCCCGGTTCGTGCACCGCGCCAGCTCAGCCGGGCACGTCCCCCGCTTCCGGGGACGACGATCTCGACCTTCGCGTCGGCGCCGGCTCTTCCAGGCGGCCGGTCATCTGCCGCTATGCCGCGTCGAGTCCGCGGGCCGGCGCCGCGGTGCTGGCGGCCGTCGTGTCCGGCATTGGCCGGACCACCACCGAGCCTGGCGGACACACCCAGGCGCCTGACGGTCTATCGGGTGCTTGGGAGGGTGGGGAGGACGCGGGTGAGGAGGAAGTCGAGGAGGAGTTCGGGCCGCTTGTAGGCGGCGAAGTGACCGACGTCCTCGATCAGGGCGAACTCCTTGACCGGGTCCTGGACGTCGTCGAAGAAGGTACGGGCGCGAGTCGGCGTGTTCACCAGGTCGGAGGCGCCCTGGACGACGAAGAACGGGACGTCGAACCGGGTGCCGTCCGCTGTAGGCCACGGTCGGGAAGCAGCCGTTGCCCGGCGAGTCGCCGGGCGCACGCCTCGATTTGCCCCGCGTCCAACGCGAACTTGCCGCGGTCGATGCGAGAAGTGAAGCAGCCCCTGTCCCGCTCCCGGAGCGGGCATGCTGGCCTGATGACCATCCCTTTCGGCGACTTCGAGGACTTCTCCCACCTCGACCTGCATCTGCTGGCTGCAGCCGACGCCCACGAACAAGCCCAGATACGCCTCGACCGCGCCCGCATCTCCGCGCGCACCCAGGGCACACTGCCCGACTACCATCCTGACGACATCGCCGCCGCCCGCTCGGGCTCTTGGCGCGCCCTGCGCCGCGACGAAATCGGCGACGAGCAGCCTGAAAGGCTCGGGGGGCGGCTGTACCTGCTAGCTTTCGAGGGAATCGTCCGCTACATCAAGGTCGGCATGGTCGAGGGGCGGACTCTGGCCGCGCTGAGGGACAGGGTCCGCCGTCACGAGCACGCCGCCGAGATCCATCAGTGCTTCCTTCTCGACGCCTGGGCCTCACAGCCCTGCGCCACAGATCAGGCGGCCAGACAGTGGGAAGAGCACGTCCTTGAGCGGTTGAACACATTGCTCAACGGGGATCGGGTACGGCGGGTACACCGGGAGTACTTCTACGGCATCTCTTTTGACCTGGCGATGACCGCGATCGAGCTCGAACGCCCGGAGGTGGACGGTACCCCCCGGCATCCCGGTGTCGTTTACCAGGGGTAAACACCATGCGGCGCGTCTCTGCCGTACTCCGGCTGGCCCCCAGTAGGGCCCGTGCGGAGTCCGCGTAACGCCAGGAGCCGCCGACAGGTTGGTAACTGTCGGGCCACCAGCAGACGCGGAGACCGGCCCGGCCTTCGCCCGCAGGCACACAGCGAGGTCACCCGCCGCGCCGGCGGTGCGCAGCAGTCGACCATGGCGCGGGACCGCACCGCGCGGGGGCCGTCAGCACACACGATCAATTGAGTGGGTCCGGCGCTCAGTTCTCGGACGGGATGCGGGCAGCAATTTCCCGGGCCAGGCGGTCCGCCTCCGGCGACATAGGGCCGCCGTCCTGCGCTACGGCCAACAGCAAGCTGAGTAGATCATGCGCCTCTTCCAGGGTCAGCAGTGCCAACCGCTCGGCGGTCTCTTCAACAGGCGCGAAGTCGACCTCGTCGAGATCAAGCTGGTCGTCGTCATCCATGCACGGCGCAACGCTGTCAGGGCCCGCCCAGTCACGGCCGGTCCCTGACTTGCATCCGGCCCGGGCAGCGGAGGCGCCGGGCCTCGGACGAGCGGTGGTCGTCAAGGGCGGTCGCCTACGCGGCGAAAGGCTCCATGAGGCTTCAGCCAAACGATCGTCCTCATGGGCAATAGCTGAGGCCCGGGGACACTGTTCCCTTCACGACCACGCCTCCTATATCCGGCATGTAGCTACGGATGTTCCCAAGACCTCGCACTCTCCTAGCCAGAAGGAAGGGGAAAGCTGAATCCGCTGCCGCTGCGGAGGACCCAGACAGCGCGGGAGTAGACGATCGTCTCCTGCTGCCCAGTGCGTCCTTCTGGTGCGGGTGCAGCGGCAGGGCAGGTACGGCAGGCGGCAAACGCGTTTCCTTTGCGGGGTGGTGGCCTGGGGGCGGGATGTTCAGCGCAGGGCGAGTGGAGACGGCCGAGTCCATGACAGATCTGGTGCGGACCACCAAGACTCGTCCGTGGTGTGCTCCTCCTCGTCCGGGGCGGGGGCGGGCTGGAAGACGGGATCCAGGTCGATGCCGAGCGCGGTCAGGGCGGTGGTCTGGGGGATGGTCAGCTGTGCGGTGTCACCGCGGCATCTGCGCAGCCACTGGCCCAGGAGGACCTCGTCGCCGCGGACGTCTTCCCGGTGGCCGAGCGGGACATCCAGGTGCCCTTCGCGCTGCATGTACTGGCGGGCGGCCGTCAAGCCGCGGGCGAAGGCGCGGGCGCGCGGTGCGGATGCTGGCAGCAGCAGCATGGCATGGGGGTGCAAGTCCGGCTGTCGGGCGGCGAGTTGGCCCAGCAGCCGTACCTGCTGAGGGTGCAGGGCGGGCAGCTGGTTGAGCTGGTGGTTCAGCCAGGCGGCGGCCGTGTACCCGGAGGCGGGTGTGGGGGCGGTGTGCCGTGTGAGGGTGAGGTGGGTGTAGTCGTGCTGCCATGCCACGCCCCAGGGCGGGTTCCACCACGGGTCGACGGCGTTGAGGGCATCGATGCGGTCGCCGTGCAGCTTTTGGTCTGCGGCCAGCTGGCGCTGCCGGGCCAGCCAGCGCAGCAGGGGCCGTTCGTGCGGGGTGGGGGCGCGGGTGACGGCCAGGGTGCCGTGGTGGGCGGCGAGGGTGATGGCTTGTTCCAGGCGGGCCTCGAAGCTGTTTTCGGGGTGGGGCCAGGAGATGTTGAGGCTGGTCAGGGCGAGGGCGCGCTGGGCGTCGAGGCTGCCGTGGGCGTACAGCGAGCGTTGCTGGCCCAGCCAGAGTCCCAGGGGGTATCCGGTGCGGTCGGTGTACTCGCTGGGCACGTTGAGGTGTCCACGGCGCTCGAAGAAGCGGATGGCAGCGTTCCATCCGATCTGCCACAGTCCCGTGTCGACCTGGTGGGTGCGCAGCTGGGTGACGGCGGCGACCTCGCTGGCGCGCTCGGGCGGCGGGGGGCGGGGGATGATGCGCTCGGAATCGATATCGGTGTGGCCGCCGCCCAGGCGCCGCCAGTAGTGGGAGTCGTGGGTGCGCAGCCCGTTGAGGACTTCCCACAGGATGGCGTACTCCGAGCAGAGCATGGCTCGTTCGGTGCTTTGGTGGGGACCGATGTAGACGGGGATGATCAGGACGGCGATTTTTCCTGCTCCGGGGGGTTGGCGCAGGGCGCGTCCCAGGGCCTGGATGATGTCGGAGGCGCTGCGTTTAGGGTCGGCGAACAGGACGGCGTCCGCGTCGGGCACGTCGACGCCTTCGCCCAGGATGCGGACGTTGGACAGCACAGCCCCGTCGACGTGGTCGGCGGGGCCGGAGCGGCGGCGCAGCAGGGGGGTGCCTTCGAACTCGGCCAGGAACTGGGCGCGCAGGCGGGGTGATTGCTCGTTGTGCAGGGCGCGGGTCCACAGGCGGCGCACGCGGGTGGTTGAGGCGGCTGCCTCGACGGTGCGGGGCAGTGTCTCGCTGAACTGGCGGGCGTAGGCGACGCGGCTGTGGAAGCTGATGACGCGGCGGATGCGGTGGGTTCGCATTGTGTGCAGGAGGCAGACCTGCAGGGCGGCCAGGCGGAGGCCGTTGGCGTGGCGGGAGATGTCGCCGGTGGTGACGATGTCGCGCAGGTCGTCGTCGGTGATGACCGGCGCGACGATGCGGTAGTCGGCGAGGATGCCGCGGTCGATCGCGGCGGCGAGGCCAAGGTTGTAGACGACGGGCCCGTAGATGGAGGGGTCGTCCATCGAGGCGAGCGGCTCGGGCGGTTCGTCGGGCTGTGAGGTGCGGCGGCGCGGTTTCTTGGGTTCCTCGGGCTTCCAGATGCGGGGGGTGGCGGTCATGTAGAGGCGGCGCTCGGCGGGGATCTCATGGTCGTGGTGGATACGCGCCCAGCTTTTGTTGCTGCTGCCGCTGCTGCGGTGCGCCTCGTCGATGATCACGATCTGCCAGGGCGGGAGCCGGTGGTACCGGTGGGCGCGGGCGATCACGCCAAGGGAGTGGTAGGTGGTGAACACGACGGCCGAGCCGGGGCGGGCGGCCAGTGTGCGGGCGAGGTGGGCCGAGTCGGTGGTCGTTGCCAGGCGGTCGCCAGAGAAGCTCACCGTGTTCGTCTTGAGGGTGCAAACGGCAAGCATGCGGGTGATGCTGCTGTCGGCGTGCCAGTTCCAGGCGGTCTGGCTGATCAGGTTGAGGGAAGGGACGACGACGAGGATGTGCCCGGAGCCGGCGAAGTGCTCGGCGATCCGGATGGCGGTGATCGTCTTTCCGGTGCCGGTGGCGGAGATGATCGTGGCCCTGGGCATGCGGGACAGGGCCCGCACCGCGGCGTCGTACGCTTCCTGCTGGTGGACCCGCAGTTGTTTGACGCCTTGGCCTGCCACGGCCGGGGCTCCCTTCAGGGGACGGTACAGGCAGCAGCGGCCCGGCCGACGGGCACTGCAGACCCTGGATCGACCTTGCGTCAACCGTGCCGGCTGTTCAAAGCTGATCCGGAAAGTCGTTACCGAGATCACAGCGCACCCTCCGCCCGAGGAGCAGGGCGCAAAGGCGGGCGCCCGTGCTCGGTGGAGGTGAGTGTGGTGGAGCAGGTGCGCCCCCTGCCGTACCGGTTGCTTCTTGTGGACGGCGAGTCGACCGGCTCTTTCGTGACGCGGCTGGCTGCCCGTCACCGCCAGCCTGTCGCGCACCTTCTGGCGACGGTGGGTGAGGGCCGCTCCGCCGCCGACATCGATCCGTGGCAGAGCGAGCTGTATCTCAGCGCCGCAGCACGACAGCGGCTGGCGGTTCTTGCCGGGCGGCCACTGGCGCAGCTGACGCGGGCACTGGCAAGCCTGCGCGATGAGCATCTGCTGCCCGACGGGTCGGGAGCTGCGGCGTACAAGTGGCCGTGGCGGCCGCACAGCGGGTTCCTGGTGCGCGGGTGTGCACTGTGCGCGGCCCGCCGCGGTGTGCTGGATCCGGTGTGGCTGATCCGGCCGGACCCGTGGCATATCTGCGTACGGCACGGCCGTTTCCACGACATCTCCCGCGACGGCCGGGTGTCCTTCATCGACCTGTCGCCGGGCCCACACGTGCTGCGGGCCGAGCAGCGCAGACTCCATCTGGTCAAAAGGCTGGGCCCGGTGGGCCGGCTACTGGTCGCTGACGCCTTCGCGGTCCTGGCGCATCCCGCTGTGCACCTGCCGCAGCTGGGCAGCAGCAGGACCACGCCGCTGCGTCTGCTGCCCATCGCGGTCAGCGTCGCTTACCGGATGGCCCGGCTTGAGCGGCTCCGTCTGGACCGCAGGCTGATGCACGACGACTACCGCCGCTGGCACGCGGAGGCCGGGCGCGATCTGGGCTGGCACTTCCGCGCGGCCCTGGAGACGTGGAGCATGCTGCATTCGCCGCTGCAGCTTCCTCCGCTCCCGCTCACCCGTGCGGCCCGGCCACCGTCCGGGCCGTACCGAAAACCCGGCCGCCCCCACCGAGCCGTGCCCGAGATGGCCTCCGTCGACAAACTGACCTGTGCCACCTGGGACGTTCTGGCCCTCGAAGAGCGCCCATACGGCTAACCCGGCGCCGGTGCACCGCAACGTGACAGCAATCTCTATCTATTCGTCGAGAGGCAGGGGCTGTGGCATCGGTTCACGGATCGGCCGGGCACATCTTCGCCATCCGTGCTTGCGCGCTCTGCCGCAGACGATCAGCTTTCTGGTGGGGAAGCGAACGGCTCATCCCTGCAGCGCCCGGCGTGGGCCAACGGTCTGGAGATGGCCGGGCTGGCGATGCAGCTGGGCTCTGGCCAGCATCGAGCGGCTCAGGTGGATCCGCGGGTGTGGGGACGGCAGATGCACCGGCCCTTCAGGTCCTGGGGAATCTCGTTCGAGGTCCACGAGGTGCGCCTGATGGTCGAGTTGCGGCTGCATCGGCACCACTCTGCCACGGCTGCGAAGTCCCGGGCAGCGCGGTGGTGTCCCTTACCAGGGCTGGCGTGGGCGACGTGGTCGTGTCTGCCCGTCAGGTATGGCCACGGAGTGGGCGCGTTGCTGCGTGAACGGCGCACGGGCATCCTGCACATGCGGGCCCTTCACGCCCTGGTCGGCGGGGTGCGCTGGCAGATGCTGCCGCAGCCGCTGCCCGGAGGGGAAACGCTGATCCGCGCCGCCTGCTATGAGGAGAGGTCGGGCCCGCCCGGCCATGGCGCTGGACGGGCTCCCGGCGGGTGCGGCCTGTCCCCTAGCATCGCTACGAGCACTGCTCCCCTGCCGCGGCCGGTGGGATCATCGGTGCGGAAGGGGACGCCTTGGCCAATGGATATTGAGGTTCAGTACCGCAGCGCGGCAGGCCGCACCTGCCGCGACGAGCCGGCCGGGCTGCGAGGCGTGCCGCTCGAGGAGCGGCAGCCGCTGTTGGAGCCGCGCGCTTACAAGGGCCGCCCGTCCATCGTGACCAAGTGGATCGCTGCCACCACCGGGCAGGTGGTGTGGTGCACGAGCACTGTGCAGATGGACGCGGCAATGCTTCTGGACTTCGATGCGGACATCGTGTGCTTCCAGTCTCTTGTGGTGCGGCTGCACTGGAAGTTGGAGGGCCGGGGCGGCATCGTGGAGCCGGCGTTTGTGGCCCGCACCCGCGACCAGCGCCGGCTGGTCTTCGCGTATCCGCCCCGCGACAGGGCGGATACGGAGGAGCGGGTGCTGCGGCAGGCGGCCGAGCAGGCGGGCTGGGAGATACGCCCACTGCACGTGCCGCAGGGGGTGCTGCGGTCCTCGCTGGAAGGCGCCGCGCACTTCTGCGGCCCGGAGTTCGCCGGCGACGCCCACACCCGCCGGGTACTGCTGGACGTGTTCGCCGCGCCGCGCCCACTGCAGGAGGGCGCGGCGGCCTCGGGCCTGGGGCTGAAGGCGCCCGGCTATGCGTGGCATCTGGTGTGGACAGGCGCGCTGACGTGTGACTGGACCAAGCCGTTGCTGGCGACCTCTGCGGTGTGGGCCAGCCCGGCCGCCTAGGCCAGGTCAGGATGAGAGGAATGGCGACGGCGGTGCAGGCTGAGAGTACGGAACAAGGCCGACTGCGGCTGGGGGCGAGGGTTCGCTGGCAGGGCGGCACCTACCGGGTCCTGGTGCTGCAGGGGGCGGAAGTACAGCTGGGCTGCCTGGACGAGGCGGGGCAGGACGCCCGGGCGATGGTCTCGGCCGTGGTCGGCGCCAGCGACTTCGCGCTCCTCGATGAGGATCTGCAGGAGCTCGAGCAGGAGCAGGTGGCGGACACCAGCAGCCTGTCCCTGCTGTCGGAGTCCGAGTTGGCGCTGGTGCGAGACTGGGAGCGGCATCTGCGGGAGGTCGACGACGGGGTGCCGCCGGATGCCGAGGAAGGCGCAGTGCCGCGCCCTGGCTACGACCCCGCCCGGTTCACCGTGCGCCAGCGTCTGGCCGCCAAGGCCGCAGAGATGAAGACGCTGGGCTTCAGGCATGCCTCAGTCGGCACGATCGAACGGCGCAGGCGCGCGTATCAGGCGCGCGGCGTGTTCGGGCTGATCCGCGAGATCATGCCGGGCTCGCCCTGGGGGCGCACCGACGAGCGGGTGGTGCAGCTGCTGCTGGCGGAGATGAGGGCGGGGCTGGGGGAATCCGACGGGGACGCCAGCCGGCTGTATGAGCGGCTGCAGGCCGCTGTGCGGCGCGAACACGAGGCCGACTACGACGATTTGATGATCTCCCGGGCCACGTTCTACCGGCTGCTGGGACGGCTGGGCATCAACGTGGCCTTTCTGCACTGGCCCACCGATCGGCGTCTGGACGGGGCCAACGGCGCCGTGCCGCCGTACACGCCGACCTTCGCACGGCGGCTGGGTGAGCAGGTGCAGATCGACTCCACCGGCCTGGACATCATCGCGATCGGTGACGACGGGCGGCCGGTGCAGGTGGAGCTGACCGCGGCAATCGACGTGGCGTCGCGGACCATCATCGGCGCAATGATCGTGCCGAAGGTGCCGGGCCGCGGTCCCAGGGGGCGGCGGCTGGGCGGCCGCGCCACCCGCTCCTTCGACGCGGTGCTCATGCTGGCCCAAGCCCTGGCCCCGATGCCGGGCCGGCCCGGCTGGTCACCGCGGGCGCTGGCGGAGCACTCCGAAATGCCGTACGCGGATCTGGTGGCGTGCGATCCGCGGATGGCCGGTGCGGCCGCCCGGCCGGTGATCCGCCCGCGGATGGTCGTCGTCGACCACGGCAAGATCTTCAACAGCCAGCACTTCGACGACGTGTGCCGGATGCTGCGCATCAAGGTCCGCCCGGCCCGGGAGCGCACCGCCACCGACAAGGCCATCGTCGAGAGCACCTTCAACGCGATCAAGCGCCGGTTCTCGCAGTATGTCGCCGGATATACCGGCTCCGACCTGAAGCGGCGCGGCAAGCACGTCAGCGAGGGGCCGCTGTGGAACCTGAACGAGCTGCAGGACCTGCTCGATGAGTGGATCGCCCTGGACTGGCAGCAAAAACCGCACGACGGGCTGCGCAGCCCGTTCCTGCCCGGCCTGACGATCAGCCCGAACCGCATGTACGCCACGCTGGTGGCCGCCGAGGGGCATGTGCCACTGGTGCTCACCCCGCACGAGAACCGCAAGCTGCTGCCGTTCGACTACCTGCGGGTGACCGACAAGGGCATCCGGATCGGCAACCGCACATACAACAGCGAGGAGTTGCAGGAGTACAAGAACCGGCACTCTGGTATCCGCGGGCAGGGCAGGCGCTGGCAGATCCGCTACAGCCCCTACGCCCCACGGTTCGTGTGGCTGTGGAACCACCACGAGGACGACTGGGCGGAGGCGGAGTTCATCCACCAGCGGCTCATCGGCGACGCCTGGACCCAGTGGACCTGGGAGCAGGCCACCCTCAACGTGCTCGAGGACGGCGGCCGCAAAGACGATGAGCGGCGCATCGCCCGCGAGGTGTCCGCGCTGCGCGAGCGGGCCCGACGTGGCCCGGATCCCGACGTCCCGCGGGCGGTGCGGCTGTTCACGGGACCTGTACTGGATCTGGACGTGCCGGTGACCGACCCATACGAGGGTGTCCCCGACCCCGATCCCGCCACCGTGGTGCGCGCCCCGTCGCTGACCACAGCCGCCGAACACATCCTGCAGACGGCTCGGCCCGCCGCTCCCCCACAGCCAGATCGCCCCGGCACGGACACCGGGCCGGAGCCGGCGTACGAGCCCGCCGACGACGGTCACCCTGAGGACGCCGGGGGCCACCCGCAGGCGCCTGCCCGCCCGAACAGGACGGGTGTGTTGAGCCTGCGGGGCGGTGCGGCAGAAGTATTCGCCATCACCCGGCCACCCGCCCGACGGCAAGCCCCCTCCCCCGGTGCCGGCGCGCCCGGTGACGGTGAAGAAGACGAAGGAGAACCGTGAGCCGACGAGAACTGATCCGCGCCTTCGGCACCGATGTGGCCCAGAGCGTCACCCAGCCCATTGAACCGCCGCTGCTCACTACCCGGGAGGGCTGGGACCTTGCAGCCTCCCGCCAACTGGCCCCGCCCAAACGCGCCGACTGGGCACCCAAAGGCACCAGGGTCGGGCCCCGCGATCCCCGCCTGATCTACCACGCGGAAATGCTGCCCGTGGTCACACCCGCCTTGTGGCGGGGCCTGCTGGATGCGCGGCGCCAGCTGCGCAAGAACCGGTTCCGCAGCGTCGGCCGCGCCACGGACATGATCGTGGACGGGGACCGGGGCACAGGCAAGTCCACGTTGCTGGTGCAGATCGGACGCGGCTACCAGGGCCTGATCGAATCGGATCTGGGTCCCGACCCCAACCGCATCCCCGTCATCTACATCACGGTCCCGCCGGAGCGGGAGAGCACTCTGCACTGGTCGCTGCCCTTCGCCGAGTTTCTGGGCCTCAACCACACCCTCAACCCCAACGACCGCAACCGGCGCACCACCGACATGACCGAGCCCGTCGCCCACGTGATGCGCCAGGCGAAGACACGGCTGGTCCTCATCGACGGCATCAACCGAATCCAGGACAACGAGATCGCGGCCGCCTTCAGCTACTTCGAGGCGCTGCAGGACCGCACCAACGTCACGTTCATCTTCTGCGGCACCGGCGCCCGCGAAATCGTCCACGAGGCCCGCTACGACAAGCGGCGCAAAAACCTGCCCGACGCGGTCAGGAGCAAGGCCTCCTTCAGTGACCTGCCGGTGCTGTGGGCCGGCCACATCCCTTACGGCCCCGACTGGCACAGCGTCGTCAAGGGCTTCGACGAAGACCTGTGCCTGTACGACCACAAGCCCGAAGCCCTGCTGAAACTCTCTCGCTATCTGCACCGGCGCACCGACGGCTACATCAGTGCCTTGAGCGACCTGATCTGCCAGGCTGCCCAGGATGTCATCGAATCCGCCGCCGAGACCGGAGGGGACGAAGCCATCACCAGGGAACTCCTGGACGACATCCGTATCGGCCGCGGCGACAGCAGGTGACGCGACCGGCTGGCCGCCCGAAGCGGTGGGCGTCGGCCGCCGGTCACCTCACAGCACGCGTCCAGCGCAGCCGCAGAACCTTCAATGCGGTCTGCTCGCTGTCCGGTACGGCGGCGCACTGCAGGTGCTGGGTCCAAAACCGGACAGCGCCCACCCGCTCGCGCTCGACTTCAACGATGACCTCGCCAGCGTCCGTCGAGACTTCTTGAAGGACGTGGCTGGCCAGTCGGCGCCCCAGCCGCCTGTCCCGTACCCGCCGGTCGACCACCAGGTACTCCAGCACGGGCTGGTAGGGCCGCGGATCATCGGCTGCCTGCGCGCCCTTGAACCCGTTCGCCACAACTGCAAGGCCGGCCAGGCCGCTGACGTCCGGGCAAGTCATGGTCCAAAACCGCGGCTCGTTCACGAAGGAAGGAAGCTCCGCCAGGGGCCACTCGCTGCGGAGCAACGCGCGTGCCGCGTCTTCGTGTTCACCCAGGCCGAAGGCAATCCGTGCTGTGGTCATGATCCTCAGTGTGGCGCCTGAAACGGCGGGCGGGTCGCCCTCGGGCCCGGCAGGGCGTCGGCTACGGGTGGGTCGCGCGTGTGATTGACGACCGCATCAATCTTGCGGACTTGAGCGGCCCGGGGCGTCCTGATCACCACCCGCTGGTTCGGAGCGGGCAGCTAGGCGTTCGCCGCACGCTCCGGCCGCTCGATCTGTGGATGGCCACGCCTTGAAGGGTCTGCTGCGCGAGCACCAGGGCATCGAGGCAGGTCTGTGACTCAACCGCACTCCGCCGGGTGGGATGCGGATGGCGGTGGCTGAACCTTTGGTTTCCCTCCCCGGCCCGGCGCAGCCATCGGCCAGGATCATGGCTTGAGGCTGGCCGCGGAGGCCCGCTGCCAGCGCCTCGCCGCAGCCGCTCTCTTCGGCGGGCATCCGGCAGGGGCGGCATGTGGCTCCGGGCACGCCGCCTGGGGCCATCAGGCGGCCGCTCAGCGCCGCGCGAAACATAGCAGAGTTGCACGAACTGGGCATTGAAGGTTGCGTCAAATCGCTGATGCACAAAGTCTGGAGGCCCGAGAAGACGTCTGAACGAGCAGCCGCACCCCGCGCGACGGGATCCGCCGGCTCGGCGCCATGGTGATTGCTGTGTGCTGGTCGCATGATGCAGGCCTGGCGACCGATGCGCCGGCCCGAGGCGCGGGAAATGCCCCTGCCCTGGGTGGCATTCGCCTCTAAAGTGACGCAATGGCACGCTCATGGACTCGACTGCACGAACATCTCGGTCACCCGCCCGGTCCCCTCACGTACGACATGGTGGGCGCCGCCGTGGCGGACAAGCTCCCCGAGAGCGATGACCTCGACTGGAAGGGACAACTGCCGAGCTTCACACGGGCGCCAGGGGTCTGGAACGAGTTCGCCAAGGACGTCGCCGCCATGGCCAACACGCGCGGCGGGCTGCTCATCTACGGCGTCAGCGACGAGATCAAGTTGGTCGGCGTCGACCTGGCGAAGGTGGACGAGAAGCAGATGCTCAGCGCCATACGCAACGGCATCCAGCCCTTCATCTCGGGCATCGAATTCATTCCGCTGCCTGCCCCAGGGGGCGGCGGCCCGGACGTGCTGGTCGTCGATGTCCCGCCCAGCGAGATGGCGCCGCACTTCCAGTACGGCTGGGAAGCCAAGGACAAGGACCGTGTCACGTTCAACGCGCCGCACCGCATCAACGACGACACCTTCTACATGCCCGAACACCAGATTGCCCGCGCCTACCGCGAGCGGTTCGTCCGTCAGGACGCGGCCGATGCACTGCTCCAGGCCTGCCTGACGCAGACGACCGAGACCGTCCTGAGCGAGTCTGAGGGATTGCCGGCCTGGCTGGTCATCGCCGCCCGGCTCGCACGACCGGTGCCGAGGATGGTGCCCTCACCGACCCACATGGAAGCGAAGTACACGCTGCACGAAGCCCTGAGAAGGGCGGGACGGGTCAAGGACAACCCCGCCGGGCCGGCCGTCCTATCCAACGTGCTCGGCAACGACATGCAGGTCGGACTGCGCCGCTGGGTAGCCAGCAGCTTCCTCGTCCCCGACCGGCGATCCCCCGGGCGTGACGCGATGGTCGAACTCCACCACGATGGGACCGTGACCGTCAGCGCCGAACTCGCCCACGGTCTCCCGCCCCATGACGGCGTCCCCGTCAACCTCCAAGTACTGCAGATCGTCGTGCTCGAGGCCGTGGCCCTGGCCGATGCGTTCCGTCGGCGGCTCGCCGCCGACAGCTCACTCGATATCACTGCCTCCGTCGCCACGGTCAATACGGGCAACCGCCTGCTGCCCTTCGGCAACCGCTTCGGACAGTTTGCACTGATGGCGGAAACTCGGCGGCCCCATCGGCTGTTGCCTGCCTCCAGCGAACTGGCCCCGAACGCGGATGACGAGACGCTGCGTGAGTGTGCCCACGAACTCACCAGCGGGCTTCTCCACCAGTTCGGGATCAACCTCCACCGCTGATCCCGTACAGGGGCCGGCGTCGACGCACGTCACACCGGGGTGGCACGGCACGCCATCAACGAAGAGGTTCACGGCTCGCTGCGTTGAGAACACCGTCGGCGTCGTCACGCGCGGAGGGTTTCCGAGGACACGATGGGCCCAGGCCGGGGGCCCACCACCCGGTTCAGTGTCGGACCTCCCACCACGGGACGAGCAGGGTTACCGTGCCGCTGGCGAACCTCGACGGCGACTACAGCGTCTGTATCGACTGTGGGCTCGGGTGGGTCGAGTGGCCCTACACCATGGAGAATTTCCGGCGGCGCAGGCTGGCCACCGCAGGCCTCGAGGCGCTGCGCCTTGAGCACCCCCGCCTGCCTTGGCACATCTTGGGCGGCTACTTCCCGGACTCCCGGGCCGTCTCGGCCGCTGCCAGCGGCGGCGTACCAGGGAGCATCAGCAGCGAGAGACCTGCCCACACGTGCCCGAGGGGCCCCACGCCAACAGGGCAGTCGGCCGTTTTCCGAAGAGGTAGGGCGCGATCAGGCTGACTGCTTTGTGTCGGTGCGGACCATTAGCCTCGGGGCATGAGAGATGCGGTCAAGCCTGAAACGCTGCGTTCCGCCATAGCCAGCGCCGTCGCCGAGTTAAAGTCGTACGAGGTCCCGGCCGAGTGCGTACGTCTGAAACTGGCGCCAGGAGATGAGGGCGACACCTTAAATTCTAGGCGAAGCGCAATAGGAGCCTCTCAGCCATTTCATGGCGATAATCGCGCGCTATTTCCAGCGGCCCCTTACCTCCGGCGGCTGCAACTTGGGGCAAAGCCCCGTAAGCCAGAAGCGTCGCAATCAGCTTAACACCCATTTCGCCACCGGACTGAATGGCCGAGTCCGCTTCATAGTCCACAGCATGCGCCAGAAGGGTCAGGCCACAGCATTCCTCATCGGGATCCCCTCCGGCGTCCAAAAGTCTCGCCAGCTCGTCCACGTCATCATCTTCGATTGCCTGATGAGCCGGAGTCCACACGTTACTTACTTCGATAGCCACATTTATCATTATACAGAGTGTGCTGCCGCGCCCGAAATGGGCGCGGCAGCACACTCTTCTAAGGCCTTCCCGATGTGTATACGAGGCGAATATTCGGAAAGGCATCGTGAAACTGCCCAATCACACCCGTGCACGAGGTACAGGCCTGCTGTGACGAGTGCAGTATCAAGCGACCCTTGACGCCCGATGATCCACCCAGTTGATTTGCTACATAAGTGAGCATCTTATACTCGGTATCCCAGGTTCGGGGGTTATTCCCTGTCGCCGTTGCCCTAAATCGAATCGGGTTACCAGGACTTCCGACAGGGGGAATAATGCCAGCCTGCTCATGCTGTCCACTGACAGCGCGAAGCAATTCCGGGTTCTTGCCTTCCAGCTCGAGACTTCCTGCCAATGCAGACCGAGTCTTCCCTGCGACCCTTGTCGCATATAGATTCTCTACCTCTGCAGCAAGTCTCTGCGACGTTGCGGTGGTAGCCGCTCTGGCCGCTAGCGCTGGGCCAAGGCGCCAAGGTCCTGCCACATCCCCGACTGGACCCGGGGCTTCGCACATAAATCCCGGAGGGCAGTCAGGACCTGGATTCAAGATCCGATCCCAGTCTCCATGCAGCATGGCAACGAGGAGGCTTTGCGATGAATACGCATCCCAGAAGCTGGGAAGGTCTGGGCCACCATTACCCATATTGTTAACATTTGAATCGGATGGGCCTTGGCAGGTGTAGATCGGCCAGCAATCGCCAGTTCCCGTCTTGCCAGTGTTCCCATTTTTATCGGGGACGGTGGTGCCCTTGGGATAAACGCCCGCATCGGCTAGGTCGTCTACGAACCCTTGGCCGTCGTCCTTGCCCCAGTCGAGGTCGGGGCAGGTGATCGGATCACAGCCACCGCCACCTTCAAGATGCCGTGTCAGGCCAGTGGGGTCACTGGCGGTAGCAGGGCTGTTGTTTGCGTAGCTATAGCCGTTCAGTGACTGGCCGTCGTCGGCGGTCAGAAGCGGGTCGACACTGAGGAACTGGCCGACGATCGGATCGTATTCGCGTGCTCCGACGTGTGTCAGACCGGTGGTGTCGTCGGCGGGTTTGCCGAGGAAGGCTTTGTCGTCGGGCCAGCTTGGCGGTTTGGTGCCTCGAGGCGCGCCAAACGGGGTGCTGTAGCGCTTGGTCACGGCGTAGGTGCTTGCATCGAGGGTGATGCTGGAGGTGCCGTGGTGGTCGCCGGCGAGGAAGCTGAGTTTGGTGCCTGCTATGCCGGATGTCGCGGTGCGGACGGCGATCGTCTGGCCGTTGGCGGTGTAGTAGCGGGTTCCGGTGAGGGTCTTGGTGGAGCCCTTGACGGTCAGGCGGACCTCGGTGCCGCCGAGGTAGAGGACAGTGTCGCCGTCGGCCTTGGCTCGGCGGATGAGCAGGTCGCCGTTGGCGTCGTAGAGGTAGCTGGTTTCCTTGGTGCCCTCGGTGAGTTTGGCAAGGTCACCCTCGGTGTTCCAGGCAAGTGTCTGCTGGCTTGCCGGGCCGGGGCGGGATGTGGTGTTGCCGCTCTGGTCGTAGCTGTAGGTGCTAGCGCGGGAGCCGGTGGTCTTGTCGAGTGTGTGCGGCTTGGCGTCTGCGGGGTCGTCGTAGGTGTAGCCGGTTGTCTCGTTGCCTGTGGTGGTGTGCTGGGTCTCTGTCTTGCGCTGTCCGGCGTCGGTGTAGGTGTACGACGTCCAGTAGGGGGCGGCTCCGTCGAGGTTCGTGGTAGTGCGGCTGGAGGTGGCACAGTCTGCGGTCTTCGGGGTCCAGGCTTCGGTCAGGCGGCTGTAGCCGTCGTAGGAGAAGCACTGGTAGTCGGCCTTGGTGGTGCCGCCCTGGGTGGTGGCGTCGAAGACCGAGGTGACGTTGCCGGCGTCGTCCTGGGTGAACTTCAACTCCTGCGGCATGTAGCTGTGGACGTCGTCGGTGACGTAGGAGCTGGTGAGGCGGCGGGTGCCGGGCTCGTATTCCCAGTGGAGGTAGGCCTTCTTCGCCGAGTCGCCGCCCTGGACGCCCAGTGCGAGCTTCGTCAGGTCGCCTTGCGGGGAGAATTCGGCGCCTTGGAGGTAGCCGGTGGTGCCCGCTGAGGTGAGTTGCTGGCCGGTCGCGTTGTAGGTGTAGGAGACGGTTTCGGAGGCAAGGCCCGCGGCGGCTGGCTGGGAGGCCTGGCTGATGGTGCCGTCCAGGCGGTAGCCGGTGGTGAACGACAGGGTCTTCGGTACGCCCGCGGTGACCAGTGGGTCCGTGTCGGGCAGGGTCAGCTCGCTGCCCGTGACCTGGTACAAGCTGTCGTAGGCGGTGACCTTCTGGGTGTAGGCCTTGCCGGCCGCACCGCCGTCGTAGCGGACCGCGGTGTCCTGCTGCCCCTTGGCAAGGCTGTCGAAGGTGAAGGCAGCGAGCTTGTTGGCGTCGCTCTTGTCGGCCTGCCACATGCCGGTCTTGCGGCCGAGCTCGTCGTAGCTGTAGAGAAGCTTCTTGGCCGCGTCATTGTTGGGAGTGGTGCTGACGACCTGATCGAGACTGTCGTACGCGGTGGTGGCAGTGCCCTTGTCCGGGTCGGTAGCGGTGCTCTGGCGGCCGAACAGGTCATAGGTGTAGGACCACTTGCTGTTATCCGGTCCGGTGATGGACTCCTGCTGGCCTGCGGACGTGTAGAGGTAGCTGGTCGAGGTGTAACTGGTGCCCGTGGGCTTCGGCCCGGCGTATTCGCGGCGTTCGGTCGTCTGGCCCAAGGCGTTGGTGGTGACGGCGGTGGCCTGGCCGCCGTCCGGTGCACTGGTCGCTGTGGTGTCGCCGGTGTAGGTGGTGTCGGTGGTCCAGCGGGTGACGCCGTAGTTCTTGGTCACCGTCTTGGTCGCGCGGCCGGCGCCGTCGTAAGTGGAGTCGACTTGGACTGGCGCCTGGGAGCCAGAGGTCTGCACGGGGGTTGCAGCGGGTGCGGAGGTGTCGTCCCAGATGTCGCCTTGGGCGCTGATGGCCAGTCCGCGGTCGTCGTACAGGGTCAGGGACAGCAGCCGTCCGCCGACCGGGGTCGGTGTCTGGACCTGGCGGCTGCGCAGCAGGGAGTCGTAGAACTCGTAGCTGGTGTTGTAGCCGGAGCCGTCGCCTTTGAGGGTGCCGGTGGACACCCAGGACATGGCCGAGTTGGTGAGGTTGTAGGCGTAGACGTAGTTCGGCGTCTTGTTCAGCGCGCGGGAGCGGTTGGGCAGCCAGATCTTGGTGAGCCGGCCGAGGCTGTCGTACTCGCGCTCGGTGACCTTGCTGTTGGGGTCGGTGGCCTTGAGCGGGGCGCCGGTGGCGAAGTCGACGTTGGTGGTGGTGGCGTATGTCTTCGCATCGGCGACCACCGTCGAGGTGAGGGGGCCGGCCGTAGTAGGTACGTAGGTGGTGGAGGCGACCTTCAGGTCGTTGGTGTTCTTCACCGCCGTGGGACGACCCAGCACGTCATAGTCGGTGGTGGACGTCTTCTGCCAGCTCGGGGTCCCGTCGGTGGCATAGCTCTTGGCCCGCCCCGTCCACTGGACCTCGCCCTTGGTCGGGGTCTGGGTGGTGGTGTAGGTCTTGGCGTCGTAGGCGGTCGCTGTGTCCGAGATGACGTCGCCGGGGCGGGTCGAGTCGCTGGGCAGGTCAAGGTCTGCGTTGAGTGTGGCGCAGGGCTTGGCGACGACGCGGACGCGGGAGATCAGCGCGTTGATGCCTGCGGCGTCGTTGCGGGCGTAGGTGTTGCGGGTGCACTTCTCGTCGTCGGTGACGGCGTCGTCGCCGCGGTCCTCGACCTTGGAGGCCATGCCGTAGTCGTCGTAGGTGGTGGCGATGGTGCGGACGCGGTCGTGCGGGGTGATGCCGCTGGTGATGTGGGTGCGTGTGTGGCTGGCGGCGGTGCGGACGTAGTAGGCCTCGGTGTCCGCGTAGGACTTGTGCTGGGTGGCTGTCTTCTGTGACCAGGGGTCGTTGATGGTGCCGCCGATTTCGATGGCGCCGTCGTAGGTGCTCGTCTCGCGGGTGAAGCCTGCGTACTGGTCGGAGTCGGTGATCTGGGGGGCCGTGATGGCGGTGGCGTCGACGCTCTTGCGGGCGTCGGGGTCGGGGGTTTTGCCGTCCGGGCCGAGGACGCGGTCGCCGTTCATGCCGCGCATGTAGGCCGTCACGGTCTTCAGCTGGTTGCTGCTGGTGTCGCCGGTGAGGTGGGTGACCTTGGCGAAGCCCCGCCAGATGGACCAGGTGCGTTCCTTGGCGGGGGTCATCGGGTCTTCGTTGTAGTGCCAGGCGCCGCCGCCGGAGTACTGGTAGCTGTGCTGGACCGCCTTGGAGCCGCCGTAGGGGTCCGAGGTGGACACGGAGGTCACCGGGTACTTCTGGAACCAGTCGAGGAGCGGGTCTTTTTCTCCGTTGGGTGACCAGTAGACCGGGTAGCAGCGCTTGGTGTTCTCGTCTGCCTTGGGCATGGTCTGCCCGGCGACGCAGTCGGCTTCGGCGTAGGAGACCACAGTTTGGGCTCCGGTCTCCGAGGTGACCGTGCGCAGGCGTGGCCTGTCGAGCGAGAGGATGTCATCGGCGGTGCCGTCGACGCGGTTCGGCAGGAAGATGTGGGTGAACTTCACCGGGTCCAGGGCGAGGTCGGTGCCGCGTTTGCCGGTGTGCTTGATCTCGTCGAGCCACAGGGACTGGTCGGTGGAGTCACCGGTGTCGCCCGGGTCGAGGTAGAGCTGCTTGAGGGTCCAGGCGTCCACCGGGGTGAACTTGTCGGTGGCCGTGGCAAAGGCGTCCCAGGCGTAGGTGGTGACGGTCGTCAGGCGCTTGCGGGTGAAGAACGACGGGCCGGTGTTGCCGGTGCACTTGTCGCCGTCCTTGCAGATCGCGTCGAACGGCACGTCGGGCCAGTTGTCGCGGGTGTCGTCGGTCAGGGCGTCGCAGCCGGTGCCGGAGGCCAGGCAGCGTTCCGCGTAGGAGAAGACGATCTTGTCGGAGGCGGCGGGGCTGCCGGAGAAGAGGGCGTCGGCGCGCTGTCCGTAGCGGATCTCCTTGAGGTAGCCGCCGCGGGTGTAGCCGGTTCCGGTGGTGTCGTCACCGAGCTTGTCGTAGTTGTTGGTCTCGGCCGTGTACCAGTACGACATGGCGTTGTTGTGGGTGTCCTCGACGTAGTCGAGGTTCCAGCGCCACGCTTGCTTCTTGTCCCGGCCGGAGAAGGAGGTGCCGTCGGCGTAGCCGGGTTCGCCCTCGTCGTCGCCGAAGACGGGCACGGTCCATACCGAGTCGGTGCGGTCATCGGTGCCTGCGCCGGTGAGCTTGTTGAGACCGAAGACGTACTTGGTGCCCTTGCCGGTCGTGACGGTCCAGTACTCGCCGTTGTCGTCTGCGTTGTCGGCGCCGGTCGAGTGGGTGACGGTGGAGGCATCGTCGTTCTTCAGCCGCCACGTGCCCGAGGTGTCGTCCTTGACGAGTTCGGTGGCCTTGCCGTTCAGGACGAGCGAGGCGTTGTCGTACTTCCAGCACAGGTCGTACTTCTCGCTCTGCCCGTCGTCGTCGCAGGTGCCGTACTTGCGCTCGATGTAGGAGGAAGTGAGGTCGAAGCCCTCCCCGATCTGACTGCCCTGGTTGTTAGTCGTGGCCGTGCGTCCGTCGATGCTGCCGGAGTCGTAGGAGATCGACAGATCGGGTGCGGGGCCGGCCGCGGACGGCGGCACGCGCAGCGGGTAGGACCAGGTGAAGGAGCCTGAGGAGCCGCCTGCCTCCCAGGTGGAGGAGGCCGACAGCGGGGTCGCCTTGTAGTCGCCGCCGCCCGACTTCGTGCCGGCCGCCAGTGCGAGCACCATCGTCTGCGGGGCTGACGCCGATGGGGTGAAGGCAAGGGTCGACGAAAGCGTGGAGCGGCGAAGGTTGTTGGTGGCCGGAAGGGTCTTCGGCGTACGGCACGTGCCCTTGCCGGCCTGGTCGAGCAGGCAGCCGGGGAACTTCATCAGGTGCAGGCGGCCGGCCCAGTCGCCGCCGTAGGCGGAGGCGAAGGCGGAGTAGTCGATGGCCAGGCGGGCGCTGCCACCGCCTGGGGGGCCGGTGACGGTCAGGGCCACGCCCTTGATGCCGAGTTTGCGGGTGGCCTTCTGGTCGAGGACCTTGACCGTGACCTTGTCAGCGGTGTGCGGCCGGGCCTTGCCTTTGGCTGCCGGGCCCGGCGCGAGCAGGGTGAGGGGAAGGGCTCCGGGCCGGGCCTTGGCCGTCTTCGTGCCGGACAGCGACAGGGTCGCCGCCCCGCCGGTGGGCCAGGTGACGTTGCGCTGCTGGTCGGTGCGGGCTCGCTTGGCTGCTGCCCGGTCTGCGGCCTCGGAGCGGGCCACGATGCCCGCGTTCTTCTTGTTCGTCTTGGCGGTCCACGGCGAGACCTTGGCCGCGCGGGGGGCCTTCCCATGCAGATCCCCGAGCGGTTCCGTGTCCGCGGCGAAGGCCACCGGGGTCAGCAGGCCCGGCAGGAGCGCGAGAGAAGCCGCCGACGCGATACGGCGTATCCAGGGGCGTTTGCCGTGCCGGGCGCGGCGTCTGGGTCCCGCCGGGCGGGAGACGAACTCGTTCATCACAGGTCTCCTCGCGTGTGGCCCGGCCCGGGGCCGGGCCACACGACATCAAGGTCTGAAGAAGCAGAAGAGCAAGGGCGAAGGTGTGCGCGTGGCGGTGCGCTACGTGGAAGGCTGCGCGATCTGGCTGTTGACCTGGTCGGCTTGCATCGCGCCGGCCCACACACGGACCTTGGCGAGATCGCCCGGCAGGTAGTGGCCGGTGCTTCCGTCCGCGGAGCCGCGGCCGGCCGACAGTGCGCCTGCGCCCTGCTGGGGTGCGGCCAGACCGGGATCCTCCTCGCCTTGCTGGACGAACGGCCCCACATACAGCTGGGCCACGCCGAAGTGCTGGGTCCCGTCAGCGGCGGTGAAATCCTGCGTCGCGTCGAAGACTCCGGTCACATCGACCCAGGTGTCGAACTCACGGTCGCCGATGGCGTCCTGCGCCGGGGCGATCGCCGTATCGAGGATCTTGCCGGTCGAGTCGACGGCGGTGCGTCCGAACTTCCACTGGTAGACCCCGTCGGCGACCTTCTCCACCCACAGCGCCCAGGAGGACTCCTTGCCCACCGGGGTGGCCTGGGCTGCCACCAGCCCCCGGTAGCCGGCAGGCTTCGAGGCCAGAAGCGTCTTGTTCAGCCGGACCCGCGCGGACACCGTGAACGAGCCCGTCTCATCGACCACCGGCCCCGTCGTTGCGGCGTAGCCAGCGGTCCCGTCCAGGACCAGTGCGGTGGCATCGTCGCCGGACAGGGCTGCTCCCGTGCTGGACAGCGTCAGGCCGCCCCGGCTGTAGGGGAACGAGGTGCTCGCCGGGTTGTCGGGGTCTTCCGGGCTCTCCTTGACCTGGGTTCCGGAGGAGATGGTCGCATCCCAGTGCGCCACGAGCTCATTGCCCGCGACACCGTCCGTCTCCAGACGGTCCTCCGTCCTGACCTGGTCCGCAGTGCGGGCGTCCTGCCACACGGCGACCTCGTCCAGGAGACCGAAGAAGTGCTCTGCGCCGGCCCCTGCCGTCACCGAGCGGCCGAACTGCAGTCCGCCGGTCGCCGTCCACGGCTCGTAGGAGGATGCCGTGTCGGCAAGGACGACGGGATCGCCCTGGGGCTGGCCGTTGACGAACAGCTGGATGGAGTCGTTGCTCTTGTCCGTGTCCCCGTGCGCGTCGAACACGCCCATCAGATGTGTCCACACCTTCAGCGGCGGGTCGGCCGCGTCCGCGAACGAACGGATGTACACCGGACTCGTCTGGTCCTTGTCCGCCCGATTGAAGATCCACTTGCGGTAGGAGGCCGAGTAGTACAGGGCGAACGCGCTGGTCTTGGACCCGGGTTCCGATAGCACCACACGGTTCGCCGACGCGTTGGTCAGATAGACCCAGGCGGAGATGGTGAACGAGTCCTGGGTGTTCACGGCGGGCACCGCGGTGGCCGCGTATCCGGTCTGCTCAGCCGGATCGGTGGTGTCGTCGTTCAGGCGGAGCGAGTAGTCACCGGCGCCCCGCCGGGCCCTCGTGGAGCCTCCGGTGCCGGCCTCTCCCACCAGGGTGGCGTTGTGGCGCACCCCCACGCTCGCGGTGTCTGCCGCGGTCATGGTGCCGGCGCCGGGCTTGAGTTCGCCGAACCGCCAGCGTCCGCTGGCTTCAGGGGCCAGGTCCACCTTCGTGGAGAAGAAGGCGGGCGGCCCCCAGCGCACCTTCCCGTCCTTGCCCAGTTTCAGGTCGCTGGCCTCGACCGACAGTGTCTGGGTGCCGGACAGCCCCGGAGTCACGTTGCTGATCGTCGCTGTGCCGTTCGTCGTCGCCGTCACCGTCTTCGTGGTGGCTGCGTTGCTGCTCATGAACCGCCAGCGGTACTGCTTCACGTCCTGGTCCGCGGCATTGGGGCTGAACTTGAAGGATCCCGGGATGCCCGGACCGCCGTGCGCGGCGCAGTCGTCGGCCAGGCACTGCGTATAGGGGCCGGCCGAGGTGATCGTCGGCTGTTTCGGAGCCGTGGAGTCGATCCGCAGGTAGCACCACGACGAGTACGGCGAGTACAGGTCTCCGAACCTGCCGTCGTAGCTCCAGTGCGACTGAGTGCGGGACCTGAAGCGGTACAGGCCTCCGTCCGCCCGCTTGTCCGTGGTCGTCGTCTCCAGGTATTCGTCCGGGTGCCAGCCGGACCTGGGCTGGTAGTCGCTCCACACCTGCGACCACGTCCCGGACGTGGTGTCGGTGCTGGAGCGCTCCATCACGAACTCGGCCTGCAGAAAGCCTTCTTCATCGCCCTGATGCTGCTCGACCTTCGTCTGCACCCGGGCCTGGACCGTCGGAGTGTCCACCGTCACCGTCAACGGGTTGGACGAAGGCCGGCACTCGGCGGTGGTCCCGGTTCCGGAAATCGCTCCGACCGAGGTCGGCACGCCCGGCGTGTGCACGTAGACGACCTTCAGCTCGGCGTTGTTGTCGAAACGCTTCCAGGCCCGCGGCTCGCTCTCGTCCTTGGCCCGCAGCATCAGCGTCAGCCTCGGGAACTTGCCGTCAGCGAAGGAACGGACGGTGGAGGTCAGGTTCTCGTCGGATTCCTCGGGGTTGTCGTTGAACTCGATCCACTTGTTGGGCTGCTCGGGACTGCACAGATCGCCGCGGCCCGCCGACACGTACCTGTCGCCCATCTGATCGAGCTGCTTGGGGCCCGGCCAGCGCGTGCCCTCGCTGATGTTGTCCGTGCGCTCCAGGTCCACCCAGTAGGGAGTGCAGTTGAACGACCACGTCTCATACGCGCGAAACGTCGCGTCCAGAACGTGCTTGCCCGCCAGGGCGCCCGGCCCGAACTCGAAGTACATCCGGTCGGTGTAGCCGCCGGTGCTGCAGGCGTAGCCGTCGGCGATACCGCACCGTCCCACGCCCTTGGGCTCGCTGAACTTCCAGAACTTGTCGCCGTCCGAGGACAGCTTGGTCCACTCGGACACCCCGAGCCCCACCGGGGGGTCGATGTACACCGGATAGACGGTTTCCTGGCCGCGCAGCAGATCCAGGTCCGGGTGCACGGACACGGTGCCCTCGCCCACGGTCACCGGCAGTTCCGCGGTGGCATCGCCCTCATCGGGATGGGCAGGATCATCGTCTGTCCCCTGCTCCGTCTGCGACCCGGTGGCGGGCATCGACAGCAACTGGGTCTGCGGGCCTGCGGTTTCGGTGCCTGCGGAATCCCACATCTGGCCGGCCGGCCCTCGGAAGACGGCGTTGCCATCCGCATCGACCGCGCGCAGGCCACCGCCCTCGCCCTCAGTGACGCTCAGACCGTTCCCGCTGCTCGTGAGCTTGATCTTCTCAAGCTCGGGGCTGGCTGCGGCTTCCGCGTTCTTCACCACCAGGACCTCGCGGTAGCCCTCGGCGCTCGCCGTCATCTGCAGATCCACGCCCTGGATGGGCACATCTGCATAGGTGGCCGTGGCACCGTCCAGGGTCGGCGCCGGCAGCGAGGTGGGCCAGCCCAGCTTCAACTCCTGCCCGCCGAGCCCCAGACGCAGCAGCCCAGAACCGCTTCCCCCGCCCGAGAACGCCACGTCCACAACCGCCGACTTCGGGCCCACAGTTCCGTCCGCGCGCTTTTCGAGCGTGACGTCGATGTCCCGCCACGAGCCGTCTTCGGCCCGGGCCCGCTGCGGCTGCGTCGACTGCGTGAGCGTGAAAGTGCCGTCCGGGTTCGCGACCGTATCGCTGTACTCGGTACGCGCCGCGGTCACCTCCACCGGCTCCCCCGTCGCCACCGCACGCTCAGATGCAGACTGCTCCGATTGCACCGCTCGCGGCTGCGCAGCCTGCCCCTCACCGGACGCCGCGATCGTCACGACCGGAAGAAGCGACAACACCACGGCCGCAGCGGACACCCCGCCAACCGCACGCGGCACGCCACTTCTTCGCAAACGGGCATCACGACGTCCCCAACCCAGCCCCACAGCCCCCACCCCAAGGTCACAGATTGTTCACAGGTGGAGCGAGTTAACGCTCCCTCAGTTCCCAACGTCAATGTGAACTGGAACACACATCAAGGTGCCGTCAGCCTCTTGACCAGCAGGAATGTCGCGAGATGTCCCGTGGGAGCCCTCTCGCACATCCACCCCGAGACCATCACTCTCCGTATGCATCCTGACGGACGGGCGCACAGAACCAGCCACTAGCAGACCCGCAGCCGAACAGCACGCACCAGACGCGGATTCGCCCTACCCCTATGCGCCACAAGCCTCACGAGAAACGTTCCCTCTGCCCCTCAACGATCAAATCCAGTCATGGCCATAACGCCGGAACACGCACGCGTTTACGTTGCGTGCACGCCTAGATCCCGCGCTAGCCGCCAGGACCATGTCGCCCGGACGGCTGACCGCGAACTCACCTACCGCTCGCTCGGAGGCGGGTCCAGCCGTAGGCCTGCCGAACTCCGGCGTACGGGCACCGAGGACGATTCACCCGTGAGCTACGACCTGCCCGTCTCGGACGGCGAACACCCACTCGACAACGACCAGCCGGGCTCGGCGTACAACGAGTTCTAGGGGTTACCAGGAGTTGGACGGAGCCGTCGCGCCCCCAGCGGCGCCGACGCACCACTCGCCAACGGCAGGTACGCGGCCGATCCCACAGACCGCCACCAGCCACGCACCATCCATCTCGAGCCCCCAGCCCGGGACAGAACCATCAGGACAGCCGTCATCCAACAGCCGTGGTCCACGTAGGGAACGCAAGCACCGGCCGCCCCTGGTCACGCAGGAAGTCCCGCAGGCTGCGGCCAAGTACGGCTCCCTGCCCTCTTACCTCGCGTCCCAATAAAGGTCGTCGCAATAGAGATGCAGAGTCGTCTCAATACTTGCAGCCTTGCAGGCCACAGCCTCTTTCCAGCCGCAAAACTCAACTTGATCATCTTCTCAACTTTTGCAGCGCTGCAGGTCAGATGATCGGGAGCAAGTCTTGAGCCTGCAATGCACGTGAGACGCCATACCCGTCCATGCTGTCGAAGTGTTCGGGGAGGGTCGCCGGGTGCGGGTCGGTTCGTGAGCGGGGTTTTCCCCTCGCTGTGAGGGTGATGCTCCGCAACGTCAGTCGAATGCCACGACCAGGCGAACGCCTTCATCTCCGAAGCGGCCGGCCAGAGCCCTCATTACGGCGAAGACATGCGGCCAGTGCGTATCAGGACCCAGGACAGCGCCAACGGTCAACGGCTCGTACGTGCAGACCATTTCGCCGATGGTCCATTCCACGCGTTCTGTAGCGCTCCGCACGCCCGCGGGTGGCACGCCCACCACGGACACAACTTCCGCCGGCCACGGATCGTCGACGAATTGTCGATGCCGCACCGACGGCAGTGATTTCGTATGCCAGGTCAGCCGGCCGGTGCGGAGGTCGGGAACGGTCGCGTGATCGATGGATGCAAGCTCCGCCCAGCTGACCCAGCTCGCGCAGTCCAGATCGCCCATTGCGACGCAGTGGCCCAGCTGCGAGCGCATCCCGCTCGACAGGTCGTCCGGAAGCCCCCGGGCCTCGGCGAGCGGCTGAAAGCCTGCGTAGTTGCGCACTCCGAAGAGACAGGCGAAGGCCGCGTAGTCGGTCTCGTCATACAGCGGCCAGAGGTCCATGGCAGCCACCCACGGCTCGCCGTCGTAGTAGTCGGTGCCAACACTGGGATGACGAAACTCGATGCCGCCGTGAATGTCTGTCCCCACAGAGCCGGACCCTAACAATGGCAGCCTGTACTGACACGTGATTATCGGTCGGCCGACAACGGGCTCTGACTGTGTCGCCACTGACGTGCCGGGCAGCGCGCGGGTCGGGATCGGCTGATACTTAGGCCGTTTTTCGTTCGGATCATCTGATCGTTGGTCCGTGTGTGCCGTTGGCTGATGCGCAGTGGGCGCGGATCGACTCGTTACTCCCGGACCGGACTCCGAAGCGGGGTGGCCGGTGGAGGGACCACCGTGAGGTGATCGATGCGATCGCCTGGAGGTTCCAGACGGGGTCGCAGTGGGTCTGCCTGCCCGAGAAGTACGGCAACTGGAGAGGCGTCTGCAACCGGCTGGGATGTGGGCCGTAGAGGGCACCTGGGAGCAAGTGTTCACCGCGTTCATGGCCCAGGCTGACACTGACGAGGACCTGAACTGGGTCGTGTCTGTGGACTCGACGATCGTGCGTGCCCACCAGCACGCGGCCGGGGCCCGCAAAAAGGGGGCCCTGGCCGACGAGCCCGGTGACCATGCCATCGGCTGTTCCCGCGGAGGACTGACCCCAAAGATTCACCTCGCCACCGACGGCGGCTGCCGGCCGTTGGCTTTCGTGCTCACCGCCGGCCAGGCCGGTGACGCACCTGCCTTCCCGGACATCATGGCCCGACTGCGCGTCCCACGCTCGTCGTGCTCAGCGTGAGCGTCGGCGCCTCCAGGTCGCCAGAGCCGCGACGAGGACGAACGCCCCGAGGGCGATCGCGGCAGCCGCACAGAGGCCAGGAGTGGCCCACGCCGGGCCCGGCCACACGGACACCGCGACGTCGGTGCTGTCGTTGGCGGTCTCCGGGTCGTTGCTCGGGTGGTGGCTGTCGCCGTCGGCGACGGTGACCCGCCCGCCACGATGCGCCATTTCCTTGTCGATGCGGAGGGTGAAGGGGAAGGTCGTGGTGGCTCCCGCCTTCCCCGCCTCTGCTGTACACACGTACCGGCGGGCGTTCGGTTGCTTCACGGACGCTTCGGTAAGGGGCGAGCCGTTGGCGGCGAGGGCTCGGCAGACCTGGTCGATCACCTCCTCGTCCCGCGCGGGGTCGTAGGGCGACGACACGACGGTGGTGCCCGCCGGAACCGCGAACTCGACCTTGACCTTGGCCGGAAGCGCGCCTGGGCCGTCGTTGCGTACGCCGACCCGCACGTCTGCCCGACTGCCGACGGGCCCCCTCGCGGTGTCGGCGAGCGCGACCAAGTCGCTGGTGCTGCGCACGGCGAGCTGGAGGTGCGCTGCGCTCTCGCCCGTCGCGCGTGGCGCTCCCGCGTCCTTGCCGTCGTCCTGGCCGGCCCCGGGGACGTAGCGGAGCGCGGATCCCTGTCCGGACTCGTACTGCGAGGCCATCTCTTGCGGCGGGACGTAGTCCTCCCCGAGCCCGGCGGCCTCGAAGGTGACGGTCGGGTAGGTGGCGTCGTCGGCGAGCGTGAAAGCCTCGGGAGCGGCGAGGTGGTAGGACGCTCCGGGCGGGATGACGACATCGTCGGCGGGCAGCCGGCACCAGGCCGATGTGGTGCCGCGATAAAGGCAGTTGCGGTGCTTGCCTGCCATCCGGAGACCGTCGCGGGTGCTGATGAAGAGCGAGACTCCGCGAGCGGGGACGTCCCCGGTGTTGCGCAGGGTCAGCGAGACGGCGACTCGTCCGCCCGGCGTCGCGCCGTCCCGGTCCGCCCGTGTCTCGACGGCCAGTGCCGGCTTGCCGACGACGATGCGGGTGCTCGCCGTGACGCTCGGCAGCCCCGGCGAGGTCAACCGGTAACGCAGCACTGCCGAGTCGCCCGCCTGGGCCCCGTCCGCGGGACTCACGCGGAAGGACTGCCGGCTCCCGCCGTGCCGGCGATCGACCAGTTCGCCACCGCAGCGGAAGGTGGGCAGCCGGACCGGGCAGTTGTCCTGACCCGTTTTCAGGACGGCGACGCCCCTGAGGTCCGTCGCGTCGAAGGCGACCGTGTAATGGCCCGATCCTTGCTCCCCGAATTGCTCCTCGATGCCTAGCCTCGACCCCGGGTTGTCCTCGGGATCACGCGAGACATAGAAGACGAAGGGCACATCGAGCTCGGGACGGGATGTGTCCGACGAGGCCGAGCAACCGAGGACTCCCGCCAGCACGCCGAGGACGAGGACCACCACCGCGACCGCCACCTGGAAGGACCCGATCGGGCGCGAGGCACCGCTGCCCGGTATTCGCTGAAACTCGGTGGTGACGCGCTTCGACGTGTGCACGACGGTTACTCTGCCATGGCGCCAGAGTGACGGGATGCTTGACGCCGGATGGTGTCACGGCCCGACTCACGCCGGTGTCCGGGACGGCAGGGCCGAAGGAATACCTGGATCGCCCGGCGGAGCTCAGGAACCCGCTCCAGGACTGGCCGGACTGTACATCGCGGGCCTCTTCCTCTGGTCTGCCAGGTGATCCAAACGAAACTGCTTAGGCGACAGTTCCTGCCGGAGAGGATCGGGGGTGGAGCCTCGGCGGAGGAGGTCGTGCGTCCGACGGCTCTTTGACTCTGCCTGATCGGCGTCTCTGTAGGCTTTTCAGCCCAGGAGGTGTGGTGGAGACCGCGGTTGAAGAGGGTAAGTACGCCTTGACGAGCGACGAGGACGAGAGCGACTTCTGGGGCTTCGTGCAGGAGGCCAGGGGTTTGTTCACCCCGGGTGAGGACGGTCTTCGCCACGTCGAACTTTTGGGGTGCTTGCCGCGGGGAGCGCTGCTGACGTGCCTCGATCATCTTGGCGGCCGCCGCGCATCTGCAGGGAACGCGCATCTGTCCTTCCTCGATGCTGCAGGAGTCGAGATGGGTTCCTACTTCGTCAGTGATGTCACCGCGACCGCCGCCAAACGGTCACCGCGTGGCGAGGGCCTTCTCGATGTCACTGTGCGTCTGTGGTGTGACCAGCTCCGTCCTGGTTCGGCATGGGTGTGGGAATTGCTTCGCACGGGGCAGCTGAACCGGAAGGGTCTGTGGCACTCCCTCGACCCGGAAGGACGGAAAGCCTGGTTGTCCGTGGCTCTGTGGTCACAGCGGTACCAGCGCCGCGAACACCCCGATGACGCTGCACCAGGACAGGTGTTCACCTTGGACGGCCGACAGGTCGTTGACGCGGACAGCTTCTACTGTGCGCTGGGTGAGGCCATCAATGGGCCCGGCGGGTACTTCGGGTGGAATCTCGCTGCCGTGGACGACTGTCTCGAAGGGCGCTTTGGCGCCACTGCTCCGTTCGCTCTGGAGTGGCAGAACTCAGACATCGCGAGGTCGCGGGTGGCCGGCGACCGAGCAAGTGATGGGGACACCAGCGGCGTTTTCGAGGTGCTGCTAGAGATCTTCGCCGATCACGGCATCGACGTCCTCCTGCGGTGATGCCGGGGGTGCCTTCTTCTCCCAGCTGGACCGGAAGCACCCCTGGGATGGACGCTCCCTCGCACCCGCAGCCTGACACCGCCTGGCAGCCAGGGGCGAGGGCGGCTCAGGGATAGCCTGGGGTGATGATCGAGCTCAAGGCGCCCCTCGCGGTGGCGGTGGTCAGGTGGCTGCCCGAATCGCAGGGCGGCCGCCATTCGGGCCCACCGACGGCACCGGTCTACGCGGCGACGACCGCGTTCGGCAACGCCAGCACCTGCGCACAGTCAGGTGCGGATCTCCTCAGCATCCTGGTGCAGCGAATCGACACCCTGCCCGACGGCTCAGACCTCGCCAACATCGGCTTCCTCGTCCCCGACCTCGCCAGAGCGCACCTGCGCATCGGGACCGAAATTCTGATCACTGAAGGCCCCAACGTCGTTGCGCGGGCCGTCATCCGCGAACTGCTGCAGCCCGAACACCCGACCTGAAGCAATCCCGGATCAACCAAGATCACGACGTACAACTGGAGTACTGGGCGGGCTGGAAGACCATCGCCACCGGGCGGCCGGCGTGACCGGTCGGCATGGCGTGATGGGGGCTACACCGGAGTGCCCCCGGTTGGACGGTACGGCGTGTCCGTCCGCCGCGGGTGTCGTTGATGGGGCAGCGCGCACAGCATCCCCCGGCAGTTGCGCGGTCTTGAGGGCCCGAACCGCCTGCCCGGCTCGGGCCCTCACGATTTTCCCTGCGCGCAGGGAGTGGGCGGGTGGTCAGGGCGGCGGCCTGCGGTGGAGGGTGAGGTGGTGGTGTCGGCGCGGCGGACGCAAGCCGACCAAAGGAACTGGCTGGCGGGGGCGGCGATTGCGGTACGTCTGTCCGGCTCGGAGGGTGGCTCGACAACACCCGGCGCAGGGCCGACAAGCTCGCCCCGGAACGCCGGGCGGCACTGGATGAGCTCGGCATGCGCTGGTAGTTGAGCGTTGAGATCCCCCGTCGGGGCCTTGACGATGGAGCCATGTGGCTGGCCTGGCGTGCCTTGTGCGCCCGAGGGCAGGACGTCAGTCGGCGGCATTCACCAGGTCGGTCAGCTCGGCCTCGGTAGTCCCGGCACACAGCTGTACGTCGAAGGTGTAGCCCTGATCGCAGAACACCACATCGAGGTCTGCCGGGGCCAGCTCCCGGAAGGCGATCGCCAACCGGACAGCGTCTGCTTGCCAGACGTCCATGTACAGGCAGGTGCCGCCGTGGTACAGATACGCCTCGCCAGGACCCTGCTGTGTCTCGAACTCCCAGAGGAGGCTCCGCACTTCGCTGGGATGGCTTGATTCGTGGTGGCTGGCCGAGCAGGTGCCGGGGTCAGAGTGCTGGTTCAGGGAGTTCTCCGGGCTTGACCATGACGACCTCGACGCGGGTACAGCCGGCCGCTTCCCGTGCACGCCGACGTCGTGTGGCGGCGCGCTTGTCGTAGCGGCCGGGATTCGTGCCAGGAAGGAGCCGGGCGTGGGATCGTCCCGAGGACGCGAGAGGGCCCGGATCGTGTGGATCCGGGCCCTCTTCGACAGTAGCGGGGACAGGATTTGAACCTGCGACCTCTGGGTTATGAGCCCAGCGAGCTACCGAGCTGCTCCACCCCGCGTCGGTATCCCCTACCGTACGCCATCACAGCAGGCACCGAAGACCACCATCCGACGCAAGGCGCCTGGGCGGCGACGCCGACGTCGGTGACGTACTCGTCCTGGCCCCGCTGCCACCCGAGGTCAAGGACCGTGTCCTGCCACGCGTCGTCGAGGCCCTGGTGATCGCCGGCTGCCCGGGAGCCGACGATGCGGTCCCAGGGGCGCACGTTCGGCGTCCGGTACTCCACCACGGCCAGTGCTCGACGACCCGACGGTGACCGGACGCGGCCGCACGTTCCGGTACACAACGCACGGCGACACCGATCACCTGGCAGCCTTCCCGTCCCCTTTCGAAACGGCGCGGAAGGCAGCACGTCCAAGCCATCGCGCCGTGGTCCGGTCCCGTCACGGCTCGGCCGTACGAAGAGGCCCACGGCAGGCGGGGCGCGGCTTGCGGCGCGCGCCCCAGGACGGCCGCGAGGCCGACAAAAACGGCGGCGTACCCGGCTCGGTGCCGGGATACGCCGCCGTCGCACAGGCCGGGGCCGGGCGGGGTGTCACCCGGGGGGTCAGAGGCTGCGGGCGGTGATGTCGCCGTAGGCGGTGGCCGCCTGGATGGTCAGGGCCGGGGTGCCGTCGTTCTTCAGCGTGTTGTCGATGCGGCCGTAGCCGGTCCGGGCGTCGAGAGCGGCGGAGACACCGTGGGCGGCGCCGACGGTGATGTCGCCCATCTGCGTGCTCAGGGCAAGGGGGCCCTGCACGGCTTCGGAGACGGTCACATCACCCTTGTGGGTACTGATCTCACCGGGCCCGTTCAGGCGGCCGACGGTGATGTCGGCGTCCAGACCCGCCAGGCGGACGCCCGCGGCCTCGTCGATCTTCACGGTGCGGTGGCCGCCGTCGAAGACGACGTCACCCAGGCGTCCCACACCCCGCAGTTCGGCGCCGGCCGCCTGCGCCTGGACGTGGGAGCCGGCCGGCAGTTGCACGGTCACCTCGACGGACCCGGCAGGGCCGAGGATCCGGCTGTCCGCTTCCGGGGCCTCGATACGCAGGACGCCGTCGTCACAGGTGATCCGGATCTGCTCGGCGGCCTTCACATCGCGGGACTTGGCGCGGTTCGCCGGCCGCACCTCGACCGTGACATCGGTGCGGTCCGCAGCGATCAGCTGGATACGCCCGGCAGGGATGGAGAGGTGGGCCTGGACCGGGGCGGGAGCGTTGAACTTCTGCATCACGTAACTCCTTCATCATCTGCGCGAACCCCTCGGCCCGCTGTTTCCGATGAACGAAAAGCTACGTTGCATTCACAATATCGGCAACACTGTTGCAGCATCAGGAAGCCATAACTGCAGGCCAGTATGCAGATTTCATTGCAACGGCCTGACATTTAATGCAACGCCTTCATCGACATTCGTTGCAATGAAATGACAGTGAACGCTCCACGAGAAGCAGCACCGCACAGCACGGGGAACGAAACAGACCGCGGGCCCGCGATCCGACACAGACCCACCTGCCGTTCCGCGGAGCCGTCAGGCGCGGAAGGACCCCCTCACCCTGCACCCCTTCGCGCGCATGCCCGCCGAGCACCAAGACGAAGCCCTGGCCAGGAGGCTCGACGCCGTTCCCCGCGACGAACCTGCCCGCCCTGCACAGCCCCGCCGGAACAACGCGACGGCAGCCCCCATGACGCCGTAGCGGCCGGCAGTCGGACACGGAACGCCGAGACATGCGTCCGGCCGCTGCAGACGTCGGGGCATGCGGTGGCAGGTCCGTTGCAAAAGTGCGTTGCCAGGCCGGGCCACGACCTCGGCTCGCGGCGCTGGCGCTGTCATCTGCTGCCTTGAGAAGGCGGGAGTGGGGCCGCAGGGGGCTGGGCCGCCTCACGCCTGATGGGCGCTTCGGCGGGGATGCGCCATGCCCGGATCAGTTGTCCAAGTCGGCGGGCTGGTGTCTCGCTGGGGATGAAGAGGACGACCGCAACCAGGGCAAGGGCGCCTGCTGTGAGCGTTCCGGCCGTCCAGGCGGACAGGCCTCCACCGGTCATGGTGATCGCGATAGCAGCTGCTGTACCCAGCACACCTCCGATACGGGCCGCAGCGCTCAGCATCGGTGCTCCCGAGAGGTCGGGCGGCGCAGTGTCCAGGACAGCCTGGGTGTGCTGAGCAGGACTCGGAGAGTGAAGCGAGTGCGGGTGCGGCGGGTGGGGAGGGCGGCCAGTTCGGCGTGCCATTCCTCGCGCCACCGTGCGCGCGTCGGGGTGGGAAGCAGCAGGGTCAGCATGGACAGCGCGCGTGTGGCGACCGCGAATGCGGTGGATGTGGGCTGGAGGACGGCCGAGGAGAGGTCGTGCAGTTCACGGCTCACGTCGGTCAGGCCTGCCCCCCGGGCCAACGGTGCGATGATGCCGAGGGTTTCACGGGCCACGAGGTACCGCCTGGTGGGGGCGACGAACGCGATGGTACGCATGTTGTGCAGCCGGTCGGCGAGACGGACGGCCAGCACGGCCTGCTCACGCGTCGGCCTGAGCCCCGGCTGCCTTGCGATGGCGAAGTCGAGGGCGCTTGGCGGGATCGCGGTGAGCTTGGCGGTGCGGACGGCCGAGATCAGATCGGCTGTCTCCTGCCCGAAGTGCTCGGTGACGCGGCCTGGCGGGCAGGGCGTGTCGTCGACGTCGTGCAGCAGGGCGGCGCATATCACGGCCGGTGGCATGCCGATGTCGGCGACGATGGCGGCGACGGCGAGGCAGTGGGTGAGGAACGGGTCGCCGCTGCGGCGCCTCTGTCCCTCGTGCCAGAGGGCGGCCTCATCATGGGCGTGCCGGATGAGCGAGGTGTCGGCGACCGGGTGGTGCGTACGCACGACGGCCAGGATGCCGTCCAGGGACGGGGTGGCAAAGCGGCGCCTGCTCGGTCGGCGTGCTAACCGGCGCCGGGCCCTCATGACACTCCCCCGTCGGCGATCGGGCGGGCGGCCCACCCCGGGAGGGGCTGCTTGCGGGCACGGTAGGTACGGGCGAGAGTGTCGCGCGCGTGCTCGGCACCATCTTCGGTGATCCGGTAGAAGCGACGGCGCGGCCGGCCGGCTTTCTCATGAACGGCCGGGTCTTCCCAGGTGCTGTCCACCCAGCCGACTTGTTCCAGGCGGGCGAGGATCGGATAGATCGTGCCCGACGGCAATCCCGCCAGCTCGCACAGCTCAAGGCCGTAACGCTCTTTGGCGGGGTCTTCCAGCAAAGCCCGCAGCACCAGCTGGGTCTGCAGGGTCATACGCAGACTACCCATACTCGTACTCTACATAGCCTATATACGATCTGTCTAGAGCTTGTCACGGACTGTGGTTCTCCTGCCAGGCCGCACAGCGTCACGACGCGGCTGATGCCCTCGAAGAACTGCGCGCCCCGGTAGGCGGCGTTCAGGTCGATACCGACGACGGGACACCTCCGCTCGCACGGAGAGGACGGCTTGCGCAGCCCCATCACCTCGGACCGAGGGCGGGACACCTCCGCTCGCGCGGTGAAGACAACGTCGGGCAGTACGGCGGCCTGGACGACGCCGCGCAGGTCGAACCACGCGAGAACTGGACTGCACCTGGCGCCGGATCGTCCTTGGCAGCCCCCGGCACCAGGGAGTGACGAGAGACAAGCGAAGTCGGCAAATCCGGGATCCGGCCCGCTCCTTGAGACCACTCTGGCAGGGTGATCGAGACGAAGCGCGGTGAGTACTCCCCCGCCATCAGCCTGTCCAAGGTGCAAGAACGAGCCCCGGACCTGGTCAGCCTCTACAAAACAGCCGGCACCAGCGTCCGCAATCACGGACTGGAAGGAGTACGGGCCGCGGTCTACCTCGTACTGGACCGCTCACGCTCCATGCGGCCCTACTACGCCGACGGCACCATGCAGCACCTTGCGGAGCAGGTCCTGACGCTGTCCGCCCACCTGGATGACGACGGGACTGTCCCGGTGGTCTTCTTCTCCACCGACGTCGACGGATCCACCGACCTCAATCTCGGCAGGCACCGCGGCCGCATCGACAAGCTGCACCAGAACCTCGGGCACATGGGGCGCACCAACTACCACTGGGCGATGGACGAGGTCATCGACCACTACCTGGACTCCGACAGCGACGAGCCCGCCCTGGTGATCTTCCAGACGGACGGAGGCCCCACCAGCAGGCCCGCCGCCGAACGCTACCTGTGCAAAGCCGCCCGCCTGCCGTTGTTCTGGCAGTTCATCGGCTTCGGCGACCCGGCCGACAACGAGTTCGCGTTCCTGCGCAAGCTCGACACCCTGGCCGTCCCCGAGCGCCGCGTCGTCGACAACGCCGGCTTCTTCCACGCCGGACGCACGCCGCAGGCCGTCAGCGACGACCTCCTCTTCGACCGGCTGCTGCAGGAATTCCCCACCTGGCTCACCGCCGCCCGCAGCGCAGGCATCGTCTGACAACACCCGGCCCCGGCAACCGGCCCACGGCAAACTCGAGCTCCCGCTGGCAGAACCCATCCAGGCGCGCCGGCCGACAGCGCAGGACACGCGCCCGAGCCCTGCGGCCAGTGCCCGTGGTGGCTGCTGCAGGAGGTCGGTACCTGCCGCACAGGCAGTGTCACGGGCACGCTTCGTCTTACTCCCCGGGCTTCAACCAGGGGTAGGGCACCTGCCGTCGTGAGGGGAGGAAGCGAGTGCGGTTCGAACGGAACAAAGGGACCTGGCCGGCACCGCATGTGATCGGGGTCTTTCAGCCTTTGCTCTGCTGAGGCCGCCGTCTGGAGTCGAGGCGTGCAACGTAGCGCGGGAGGGGATATCCCTCCCGTTGAAGAGTGGAGAGGATCTTTCTGACCTCCCAATGAGGGCGCGGAATGGCGGAGTCTAGCGTCTTGCGGCTTTCGCTGTTCAGTCCCTCTGCGCGAAGTCTGAGAATGATCCACAAGACCTCGTCCGTCGTCTTCCACCGCCCTAGGGCCGCGAGTACGAGGTCAAGGGCATATCCGTCCCCGGTCCGCTTGAGCTCGCGCACGCTGCTGACGAATTCAGCCTCGTCCAGCGGCTGTTCCGCCGTCTCCGTGATGAGGTCCGCCAGTAGCTCGTCATCTCTTGTGCGCAGTACTCTGTCCACGGCTGTCACTTCGACATCAATCATCGAGCTGCGCAAGGGAAATCCCCTGCCGTCCCGTGCTATTTCAAGGTCGACGTCCGGTGGCGCATCGGGATCCTCAGCAGTTGTCGGAGCGCCCTCGTTCTCTTCCAGACGCGCGGCCATCCACAGATCCTTGAAGCGGCCCACATCGCCGCGCAGAGCGGTGATCACCAGCTCCACGTTGCGCCACTTCGGTAACCGTCCTCCGCGCAGGACCCGGTTGACGGTGTCATGGCTGATCCGGTCCCGGTCCGGGATGGCGGAACGCAGTTTCCGGCTGCTCGGCTCGCCGCGGCTCAGATACAGGCCGTGAAGGGCGGCCATGTATTGCGCCAGTGCGGACAGTTCATGACGGCTCTCGCTCACCATCCTTGGTTCCCCCCGGCCTCTGAGCCCTGGACGAGCTTGTCAGAGACTGTACGACGCTGTCAGAAAGCGGAGGAACTACGAGGCGTCAGACGCCGTCTGACTGTGTACGAAGCAAGCGCAGATGCCGCTTGAGCTGCTTCTTTCCGAGGAACTGCCTGTCAGAATCTGAAGCCATCGTACGCCGGGAAGTTCTGTACCGGCGCCTGCTCAGGACCAGGAGTATTGATGGCGGACAAAACTCACCGGCCGAATGGAACCGAGCGGCGCAAGTCACCTGACAGGCGCGTCCTCGACGTGATCATATTTGTGACCGTCGTCGTGTCGAACGTCCTGCTCGTCCTCATCGGCCACGTGTCACCGGAGTCACTGATCGGCTACAGCTCCGCGCTCACCGCCGCCTACGCCGCATGGCGTCACCAGAGCCGATAACCATCCATCGGCCCAGCGAGGCGGCTTCCTCCTGGGGTTCTCGCATTCGGATTCCGGGGCGCCCGGATGCCCGGCCAGACACGGTCGCTGCTGCTCCGCCCGGTCAGCGTGCGTCGTTTGGGAGGAACCGGGCCAAGGCACGCACCGCCCGGTACTGGAGCGTCTTGATGGCGTCCTCGTTCTTGCCCATCACCCGGGCGGTCTCGGTGACGGAAAGGCCCTGCAGGAAGCGGAGTGTGACGCACTCCTGCTGCTGAGGCTTGAGGCGGCGTACGGCCTCGAGCAGGGCGGCGTTGGAGAGTGACTCCAGCACGAAGTCCTCGGGGGAGCGCTCTACCTCGTTGGCGTCGAGCATCTCGCCGGTCGTCACCTCGAGCCGGAAGCGGCTCGACTTGAAGTGGTCCGCGACGAGGTTGCGGGCGATGGTGACCAGCCAGGCGCCGAAGTCGCGGCCCTGCCAGGTGAAGGTGGCGATGCGGCGCAGGGCGCGCAGGAACGTCTCGCTGGTGAGGTCCTCGGCGGTGGCCTTGCCGCCCACGCGGTAATAGATGTACCGGTAGACGGTGTCGCTGTACTGGTCGTAGAGGCGGCCGAAGGCGTCGGCGTCCCCGGCCTGGGCGCGTTCGACCAGGTCCATCATCCGGGCGCTGTCGCTGTTCGCAGCCGGTCGTGCGATGCGGATGTCTGTCAGGGCGATCGGGTACGGCCGTCCGGCCCGGGTGGTCACCCCCGACGTGCACGACGGGCAGAAGGCAAGCACTTCCTCTTCGTTCTCGCGGTCAACTGCCGTGGTGAGGGTGTCCTGTTGAGCCGCCACCGTCGCAGTGGCGGCATGGGCGTCCCGCTCGGATGCGGTGCCGGCCAGGAGCCGCTGCAGACGTTCGGCGGTTGCCTCCTCGTCGGACCACATCTGTGCCAGAGCTTGGCGCGTCTGCTCCAGCCGCTCTTCGACGCTCATGTGCATCCCCCTTCCTCTTCGGCATACATCTGGGCGAGGTGGGACAGCGCGCGTGATACGTGGCCCCGCGCCGAGCTGGGCCGTATGCCCATGACGTCGGCGATCTGCTCGTAGGGCAGATCGAACAGGCAGCGCAGCACCAGCGCTTCACGCTGCTGTTTCGGTAACTCGCGCAGGCTGCGCAGCAGGTCGAGCCGCTCGTCGCAGGAAATGGCGAAGCCGTCGTGCAGGAGCGAGTCGAAGTCGGCCGGGTCGGTCGGCTCCCCCAGGCGCCAGTGTTCCGCGTAGATCTTGGCGTGTCGCTGTGCGGCCACCGTGAGCAGCCATGCCTGTGGCTTCGGATGGCGTCGGAGGCGCTCCCAGGAACGCAGGGCCTCTTCCATCGTCGCCTGAGCGGCGTCCTCCAGGACTTCGTTGCGGGCGCCGCGGGCGAAGAGGTAGCGGCGCACGCGCGGTTCGTAGTGCATGAAGAAGGTCTCGTATCCGGTCGCCGACGGGTGGGGGTTCGCACCGGTCATGGTGTGCCGCAGCGGTCGGGCGCAAGCGGGTGAGGCTGCGTGTGGACCTCCACGCTGTGGTGGCCGCCCGGCTCTTGTCGCACGACGAGGCGGCTGCCCGGTGGGAGGCGTTCCACCAGGGCTATGAGTCCGGCGTGGCGTTCCCGCTCTGTGCGCACCGCTTCGCGGAAGCGGACCGCCTCCTTGAGGATCGCCCACACGTGCGCTCCGCGGGTGTGCCGGGCTGCCAGGCCGGCAGCCGTGGCAGCAAGTAGTGGTGCCACGTCGGTCAGTGTTCCCATGCCGTCTCCATCCGCCGGTTCCGGCCCCGCTCGTAGGCGGCCCTCACCACAGAAAAGGCGGCGGCCGGTCAAAACGCTGCATCCGGGGCTGAGTTGTCATCCTTGATTTGAGAATCCGGGTCAACCTGCCGGTAGGGGGCGCCGGTTGCAGCGGACTGGTCGTTGTTCGTCGGGATGGTGGATGGGCGGGGCCCTTCTCCCGGCCGAGGACCACCTGGCGGGACATCGCTGGTGGCTGTCGGCATCGGCGGCGCCGGGTCCGCGTGGCTGCGGGAACGCTTTTGGGCCTCGGACCGGGCCATCCGGGTGATCCACCGTGCTCACAACTGAGCCGATGCGCCGGCCGCCCCGTGCGTTCGGCGTGCGAGAGGGAAAGAGTCACGCAGGGAGGGGTACCGCAGCCGCCTGGGGATGACTGCGGCACCCGATTCCACCTGGCCCCGCAGCGCGCCAGGAGGACAACGGACCGGAACCTGGTCGCGTGTGTCCGGGCAGTCCGGCATCAGGCCCGTACCGCACGACATCGCCGCCGAGACCGAACTGTGGGACGCCTACGCCGAGTCCGCTTTCAAGGACGACGCCGAGCCGTCCTTGTGCTGGACCCAGTCCACCGGCCACGGCCCCGGCCGCGAACTCGTCGGCGACTGTCGCACGGTGCTGGAGGGCGGCTGCGGCACCGGCCGCGCGCTCGCATACCTGGCCGCGCGGGGCGTCACCGCGCACGGCGTGGACCTGTCCGCGCGGTCGGCCGGGTTGTGGCGGAATCTGCTGCGCCACTTGGCGAAGGGGCCTTCTTCGTAGTCGACGGCGTAGGTGTCGCGCATCTCCAAGTGGACGGCGGTGCGGGTGCAGTGGGAGATCAGCTCATCGAAGGTCGGCACGCTCGACGGCATTGCACGCCTCCCTGATCATGTGCGCCATCCTGGCCGGCATGCGGATCACTGCTTCGCCGTCCGGGATTCCCTGCGCGTGGCCGGGCATCTCGAACGCCGTGCATTCCGCCTCCAGTTCAGGATCCGTCTTCCAGCCCTGGAAGACGAGTTCCTGCTTCTCCTGGTCGACCCACACCGTGGGGCTCTGTTTGTCCCCGGTGTTGGGGTCGATGCCGACGAACAGTAGCGGCATGGTCGCCTCCCTCGATGGGATGTGCAGCTGTGTGCAACACCGTTGCGTCGCCGTCGTGCCATTCGGTCAGGGCGACAGATCCTTGCGCGGTACGGACCGGGGCAGGCACCGGCGCCGTGGATGGTCGGCCTGGGGGTGGCCGAAGTGCGGCTGGCGACAGACGCGGGACCGATCGCTTGTCGGCCCGCTTCCGCCCCCGCTAGGTTGGCGCATTCGCCGCATGGGACTCAGGGGGTTTGCAGCGTCGTGCAACGCCGTGCATTGCCAGGAACCGTACTCGGCCTGCTGCTGGCCGTCGCGCTCGGTGCCGGTGCGAGCGCATGCCGAAGCAGCCCGGAGCAGGATGCCAAGGCGGTGGCGACGGTGTGCGATGGGCTGCTGACGAAGGCTGTGGCGGAGGCGTACACCGGCGCGAGCAGCGCCGGCGTGCGGCCGGGGTCGGCGGGTGGTACACCTGGGCCGCGGCAGTGGTGCATGGTGTCCCAGACCGCACTCGTGAGCGTCACGGCCGTCGGCCGCAAAGAGTTCCACAAGACGGACCCCGGCGACGTATGGGGTCTCGCGGGCGCGCAGAGCTCTGTCCCGCTCGGCCACGGCTGGCTCGGCGGCTACTACTCGTTCCGCAGCGGAGGCGGGCCCTCGGGCAACCAGTTCCGGACCGAGGCAGCGGTACTGCTGGACTGCCCGCGGGTGGCCGGTGACGGATTGCTCGTCGCGGCGAGGGACGCGCTGGAAACGCACGGCGAGGTGCCCGCCGCCTTCCGCACGAAACTGGCCGGGCTGGCCGCCGACGCGGCCCGCCACACCGCGGCCCGCTGGCACTGCAGGAGCGGGCTGGGCCGTTGGCCGGGCGGGATTCCCGCGGCGGAGCCGCCCCCGACGGACCTGACGCACACGGCCGGTGTCTGCCGGGGCGTCATCACGCCGAGCCTCGCGGAAGTGACCGAAGCAGTCCAGGCGCAGGGCTCGGCCCCAGGGCTGGCCCTCAGCGAGGGGTGTGTACTCAAGGACGCCAAAGGCAGCCTGGTGCTGTCGCTGCGAGCCCGTTACGGGCCTGTGGCCAGTGTGGCCCGAAAAGCACCCGCCAAATTCCCCGAACCAGGCCAGACCGATTCCCCGTCCCCGGGGCTGGACGCGGACCGGCAGGACGGCGCCGCCGGTCTGCAGACGGTACTGCGGATGAGCTCGCGGTGCGGGCGCGGGCAGGGCACGGCGCACTACACGCTTGGGCTTCCCGGCTCGTACAGCAAGGCACCGGTCTCCGACACCCACTGGGCTCAGATGCTGCGGACCTTCGCGCAAAAGTCCGCGACCCGGCACGGCTGCTCCCTGCCCGCCGAATTGCCGACGGTGGGCGAACCGTGACTCAGCCCGCTCCCGCCGAGGTGCGGACGTGATCCTCGGCGGCCCCGCGGATGTCATGTCGGCCTGAAGTGCCTGCTGAAGAAGTCAGCAGCCAGAGGACGTGCGCGCTTTTCGTCCTTCGGCTCGTCATGTCCGAACCGGTAGACCTGGCAGTCCAGGAGCTTCAGTTCACGATCTGCGGCGATCGAGGTATCGCCTGCAGGGCGATGTCGACGGTGGCATGGAGGGCCGCACGGGCCGCGCCGGCAGCCGCGTGCACCGCGTTGCCCTCGCTGACCACCATGACGTAGCGGGCGAGTGCGTGTGGGTCGGTCCCCACCGGCAGGTCGCCCTCCTCGACGGCGCGGGCCAGCCGTCGTGCCAGGGCCTGCTCGCCGGCGAGGCGGCTGTCGGCCAGGAACCTGGCGATGCGGCCGCTGTCGCCGCCCTCGGCCAGGCCGCCCTGCACGGACAGGCATCCGGAAGGGCGGTCGGCGCGGGTGAGCGCGTCGGCGTTGGCACGGAGGAAGGATTCGATGACCTCGTGCGCGGTCGGCTCGGCGAGGGCCTCGCGGGCATAGGCCATGTCGGCCTCGGCATAGCGGGCGACGGCCCGGTGGAACAGCTCCTCCTTGTTGCCGAACGCCGCGTACATGCTCGTGCGGTTGATGCCCATGGCCTCGGTGAGGTCGGTGAGCGAGGCGCCCTCGTACCCCTGGCGCCAGAAGACCTCCACCGCACGGTCCAGCGCGGCATCCGCATCGAAGCCCCGGGGTCTGCCGCGCATCGCCATGACGCCCTCCTGTGTCAGCCCTCCAAATTTTAACCGAGCGGTACGGAATAGGTGTAGCGGTGCCGTGGTTCTCCACTACCGAACCACTTAAGTACCGAACGGTACAGAAAAGGAGAGCCCCTCATGGGACAGCTGGACGGCAAGACCGCCCTCGTCACCGGCGCCACCTCCGGCATCGGCCTGGCCGCCGCACGACGGCTCGCCGCGGAAGGCGCGCACGTCTTCCTCACGGGCCGCCGTCAGGAAGCGATCGACGAGGCGGTGGCCTCCATCGGCGACCGCGCCACCGGAGTACGCGCCGACGTCGCCAACCTCGACGACCTCGACCGTCTCTTCGCGCAGATCGAGCAGCACGGCAGCCTCGACATCGTCTTCGCCAACGCCGGCGGCGGTGAGTTCGCGGCCCTACCCGACATCACCTGGGACCACTACGCCGACACCTTCAACACCAACGTCGGCGGCACCCTGTTCACCGTGCAGAAGGCACTTCCGCTGCTCACCCCCGGCGCATCGATCATCCTGACCAGCTCCAACATCGACACCAAGGGCGCCGCCTCCTTCAGCGTCTACGCCGCGACCAAGGCCGCGCTGCGCTCCCTCACCCGCAGCTGGGCGGCGGAGCTGGTCACCCGCGGCATCCGCGTCAACAGCATCGCGCCCGGGCCGATCGAGACGCCCGGCCTCAGCGGCCTCGCGGGTGGCCCCGAGGCGGCCGAACAACTGCTTCAGAACCTGGCCGCCGCAGTCCCCATGAAGCGGCTCGGCCGCCCCGAGGAGATCGCCGAAGCCGTCCTCTTCCTCGCCGGCGAGGCCGGCAGCTACATGACCGGTGCCGAGATCTACGTCGACGGCGGGGCCAGCCAGATCTGACCGCCGCAGCCGGCCGCCCGAGCCCCCGCCCCCGACACCCGCCAAGGAGCTGCAGCCGACGAAGGCCGCCGTTCGATCCCACCTGCATCACGGCCAAAACCGACCACGGCCACTACTCGTGGCCGACAACCCGGCCTGAACCTGCCCACAGCAGCGATGGCTTGATCCCCCGTGGCCCCCTCCGAGTCGAGGGGGCCACGGGGGTATCAGACCCTCCAGACCCGAGCGCGCCTGATCAGCCGCGGAAGCGTGAGAACCAGGTACCGCCGGCTTTCTGCCCGGGCACAGCCTGGTCCTGGTCCTGCTCCTGGTGCTCCGGCTCAGCATGCCCGGCCCGGCGTTCGGCGGTAACGATCCGCATCTGTCCGGCAGGTTGGCCAGCGCGTACGGGCCGTCGGGGGCGACGTGCGCGGCGGCCCGTGCGGCCCGTGCGGCCAGGGTGGCGGCCTGCGTTCGCCTGGCTGCACGGCTTTCGGCACCTGCGCGTCCGCTGGGACCGGGGGGCCGGCCAATACGAGGGTCTGCTCATGTGCACTCGTCTGGCTGGCGTCGGCTGGTCGCCGGGGCGCGAGCGCGGAACAGTTGACAGCGACGAGCAGACCAGCGCGGCTTGCGGCCGGCACCGGCACCGGCACGCCAAGAATCCAAGGGCATCGACTTCACCCGCATGCCTGGCACCCAGATTCCGACCGGTCCAGCAGTGCGGGCTGTCGACCACCAGATGGCAGGCTGCGCCGGCCATCGGTGCCCAGGGCTACCGTCGCCGTCCCGGACGAACGAGACCGTCTCCGTCTGACGGACGACTCGAAGGAAGGCCGCTGTCTGCGGACCGCTGTGACTCATGACGGCGGGAGCGTGGTGCGGTCTGCCTCATTCCGTCAGGAGCTCTTGGCCTTACCGACGTTGACGGCTGTGTTCAAAGACATCGCTGTCGCTTCTGGGGCGCGTGAGGCGTTGGCCTGGCCGCGCAGCCGGTCAGGTGCAGGCATCGGCGCTTGCGTCGGCGCGCTGTGCTGCTGCCTGTGCTGGTCGCGTTGAAGGCATGGCAGTCCCTGCAACAGGTCGGTCATCTGCGGCGACGGGCTGACTTTGAGTTCCCGCTGAAGGTAGGCCTTGTATTGGTGGTAGTACTGCACCGCGCTCGCGACATTGCCTTCGGCGATGTGAATTTCGATGATGATGCGGTGGGCGGTCTCCCGGATCGGGTCGATCGCGGTTGCAGCCAGCGCGGCTTGGAGGGCGGGCAGGTATTGCTGAGCGGTCAACATCTGCTGGGCCAGGCCCTCCAGGGAGTACAGGCGCATTTGGTCCCAGCGTTCGCGGTCCGCTTGCAGCCACTCGTCAGGCCAGCCTGGCAGGAGATTCCGGGTGAACGCTTCTATGAGCGTTTCGCTGTCTGTGGGCAGCGGTGTCAGCGCGTCGACGCTCTGCCGGGCCGAGTCGCGGATCCGGAGCATGTCGACCTGGACCACGGGCGACACCCGCAGGCGCTGGCCTATGCAGTCGATCAGAGTGACGCAGCAGGGGCGCCGCCCTTGGCACAGTGCCGAGCGCAGGTTGGCCGCGGCTCGGTGGCACGGGTAGTCGGGCCATAGTTGCTCCGCTGCCACGCCCCGGTGGACGCCTTCGGGCCTGAGGCCCAAAAGAGCCAGCAGTCGCTGTGTCCCAAGAGGTACGGGCACCCTGCTGCCGCAGCAGGTGAGCTCGAAGACACCCAGGAGTTCGAGCGATACCTCGCTCGAGGTTTCGATTCCAGACACGTTCACCACTGTGCCGCCGTCATGTGCCACGCGCATCCGGTCAGTCCGCTCTTTGGCGCAGATGACGGCGGGGCACGCCTGTCGCTGTCACCTTTCGGGGGCCGCGGCAGTCGCTGCCTCCTGCGTCGACGACGCGTCGTCGATGCATCAAAAACGCCCCAGCCACGCCACTGCACCATCCGCCCCACGTCGCCCGAACAGAGGCGGGTGATGCTCACGGGTAGAGGAATTCAGGATCTCCCGCCTGTGCAGGGGCCCGTGGACTCACGGCTTGATATCGCCAAGGCAGGCATCACGTCCGCGCTCTGTGCGGCATCGCCCGAAAGCACGGCACATGGGAGCAGCCCCAGAAAGGAAAAAGTGATGGTCGCCACTCAGGCAGTAGCAACACGAGCAAATGAAGCGGACGCCGACTACGACGCGTATCAGACCGTCGTTCAGATCATGAGCAAGGCAATGTCGGATTCGATCCTCGAATCCCTCAGGGAGCTCAAGGACCCGCAGACCTTCACTGCACACATCAGGGATGCGGCGACCGCTCAAGGAATCGACCCGGACGCCGTGCGCGAGAGCGATGAACTCTTCAACCGATTCTGGACGCTGGCCAACGGCGTCGACCTGGATGTGTCCTGGAAGAGCAGTTCCGGAATCCCGGTCCGCTCTGCCGTGATCGCCGATTCTCTGCAACCCACCCAGCCGCCTGTTTCCCGGTCCAATGGCCAGGCAAGGTTCTCCCTCGGAGTCAGCGCCTTCGGCGTCGGCATCGGGGTCAGCTGGTGAGAAGCAGACACCTTCGCTCCCGTTGTTGCACGGCGGAAATCCCGGACTCATCAACAGGTTCTGGGATTACCTGTCCAGCGACAGGCTGAACCATCGAGACGGGAAATCTGTTCCGGGATGGCACCGAGCTTTCCGAGGTCTCGGAAAGCTCGGTGCCGGTATACGGCGTAAATCCACGTGTACTCCGCATGAGGGTCAAAGGATTGCCGGCTGGTCCCGGGACCACGACCGGTGGTGGGGCCCACTGCCGTAGTCCAGGCACGGGTGGCCGCCGGCCGGACCCCGATCGAGCAGCGGGGGATGTGGACCTCATGCTGCGGATCCGTGGGCCGGACCGTCACCGGCCAGGGTTTTCACCCGACATGAAGAGGCGAGTGCCATGTCACGTCAGTATTTCCAGCGCGGCCATCTCGTCGAGGCTGAGGAACTCGACGATGTGATTGCGGTCAAGGACAGCCTCGGCAGAGCTGCTGCCGATGTGGAGTCAGAACTGGGAAGCAGCGCCCGCGGGCAGGTTCGCGAGGCCGGCGTCGACGACGAGACGGCCGACGCCTTCGCCCGGGCCAGCTGGATATTCGTCAGACCGAATCAGCAAACCCGCGACGCGCTCACCGCAGGCGAGGAGATCCCCGGGGCGGAAGCGACCGGCACGGTCATCCGGCGGCCCAACGGCAGAATCGGTATTGCGACCGACGCTCTGACGGTCCAGCTGCAGCCGGCGCTCTCGAAGTACGAGGCCGAACTCGAGCTCGAGGCGGCCGGTCTGACCGTGGTCAACCAGCTCCGCTTCGCGGACAACCTGTACGAGGTGCGAGCCGCGGCGTGGCAGGACGCCCTCGCCGCTTCCGTCGAACTCCAGGGCAACGACCGCTTCGTCTTCGCCGAACCTTCGCTCATCGAGCATGTTCCCGGCCGGTTCAGGCCTGCCGGTGCCCGGTACGCGCAGCAATGGCAATGGAGGAACGTCGGCACGAACGGTGGTACGCCGGATGCCGACGTTCATATCGAGTCGGCGTGGGACCGTACCTTCGGAGCCGGGGTCCGGGTCGCCGTCATCGACAACGGCTTCGACGTGGAGCACCCGGACCTCGCTCCCGGGGTGGATCCGTTGTCGGGTTTCCTCACCGATCATGTGGGAGGGGCAGTCTTCGTCCAAGGCACCTCCGGGATGCCCGACAGCGGTCATGGCACCTTCTGCGTCGGCATGGTCGGGGCCCGGCACAACAACGGGGAGGGTGGTTCGGGAGCGGCCCCCGAGTGCAGCCTGATGCTGCTGGCGTGTCTGGCGGACCAGGTCGGCACGCAGGCGACCCTCGCCCGCGCCGTGGCATACGCGACCGACCCGTCGGTGGAGGTCCCCCAGATCGCCCCGGGCAACGGAGCGGACATCCTGGTCAGCAGCCTGGGCCCGAACGGCGCGGACTGGGATCTGACCAGCACTTTGGACCTTGCTCTCAAGTTCGCCGCCACGAAGGGGCGTCAGGGCAAGGGAGCGGCGATCTTCTGGGCGGCGAGCAATGGCACCAACGTCGACGTCGCCAAGGACGAGGTGGTCTCCCATGCGGACGTGATCGCCGTGGTGCGGTCGACGAACCAGGACCGGGAGGACAATGCGGCACGCGGCTCGGAGGTCGAGCTGATCGCCCCCGGCGTCAAAGTTCTCAGCACCACCTCCGGTGGCGGTTACGGAACCAAGACCGGCACCAGCTTCGCTGCTCCGTGCGCGGCCGGATGTGCGGCACTGGCGCTGTCGGCGAACCCTCACCTCACGCGCGATGAACTGCGCGAGGTGATGCACAAGTCCGCCGACCACATCGGAGGACCGGGGGTCCAGTACAACGAGGCCGGTCACAACGACGACTACGGCTTCGGCCGGGTGAACGCCGCCCGGGCCGTCGCGCTCGCCGAAGGACTGAACCCATGAACGATCAACCCGCGGTCATCCGCTGCCACGTCGTCGCCGAGAACGCCCAGGCGCTCAGAGAGTTCCTCTACGAGACACAGCCTGATGTCGGCTGCCGCGCCATCGCGCACCGCACCCCGGCCGGCGTCGAACTGGACCTCTACTTCCGCCAGGACCAACTGGTCCAGGCCAGAGCGTCCACATCGGCATCGCTGGTGGACATCACCGAAGTGGAGAACATCACCGAGAACTGGCGTACCCGGCAGGCAGAGGTCGGCAGCGGTGACCGCTTCGCAGACCGGGACGCCGTCCCCCACGGTCTGGGCAGGAAGGATTGAATCCTCACCTCCGTGAACGGAGGTGATTCCTGGCTCACGCTGCCTCTCAGACCGGCGGTCCGTCAGGTCTTCCACGAGCAACACCAGCCGGGTTGACACCAGCCCGGGCAGCTGACCTGCTGCAAGGTCACACAACTTCAAGGAGATTCCGCGTGCTTGGCTCTCACGACGCATCGTCTGCAGCTCACGCTACCAGCACGCCGGTCCGCCCTGGAGGCGAACCGGCCTTTCCTGCCCTGCTACGCAGGGGTCCGATTCCTCCCCGGCCTGAAGGCCGGGGCGTCCTCGGAGGGACCCGGTGAGCATGTATCTCAACGTGACCGAGATCGAATCGGCGATCACCAACTTGCACGACGCCCACCCCGGGACGACACAGATCATCACTCCGCCCCACCCCACGCACGAGGGCCGGACGACAAGGCTCTTGCGGGTGGGGACACGACCGGTCGACGAGGTGCCCGCAATCCTGCTGCTGGGCGGGATGCACGCCCGGGAGTGGGTGCCACCCGACGCGCTGATCTCGTTGGCAGCGGACCTGCTCGAGGCACACAGCCTGGCCACCGGACTCGGCTACGGAGCAGCGGCGTTCACGGCGCCCCAGGTGACGCAGGTCCTTGACGACCTCAATCTGTTCTTCTTCCCCTGCGTCAACCCTGACGGCCGGGCCTTCAGCCAGACCACCTCCGCGACGTGGCGCAAGAACCGCCGGCCGGCGCCTGCCGGGTCCACGGGTCCCTCGTGCGTGGGGGTGGACCTGAACCGGAATTTCGATTTCCTGTGGGATCACACCGCGAAGTTCGCCCCGAACGCGAATGTCCACACGTCGGACAGACCGTGCGATGTGCAGGTCTACCGAGGGCCGGCGGCGGCGTCGGAGCCCGAGACCCGCAACGTGGTCTGGGCTCTGGACAACCATCCACAGATCGAGTGGCTGGTCGACGTCCACAGCGCGGTTCCGGTGATCCTGCACAGCTGGGGCTGCGACCAGAACCAGTCCGTCACCCCGGCCGACAACTTCCGTAACCCCGATCTTGATGCAGTGCGGGGGCGGCCGGACGACGGCATCGGCGAGTTCATCCCCGAGCAGGACCTGCAGATCGGGGTCGAACTGGCGGAGCAGATGAACGACGCGGTGCGTGCCGTACGCGGGGTCGACTACGGGGTTGATGCAGCGTACGGGCTGTACCCCACCTCGGGGACGAGCGACGACTACGCGTACAGCCGGCACCTCACCGACCCGGCCGCCACGAAGGTGTTCGGCTTCACCATCGAGTGCGGTGACACCTTCCAGCCGGACTTCGGCGAAGCCGAACAGGTCATCCAGGAGGTCTCGGCCGCGTTGGTGGCACTCGCGCTGAAGGCTCCCGAGGTCACTCACAGCGTGTAGCCTGCCCAGAACGCACCTGTCCGGTTTGCCAGAGTTGTTCGCTCCCGGGGAACCGCCGGCAGCTTCGTACAGGTTCGGCCGGCGGCTTCCGCTGACAAAGCGTCAGGCCGGGGGCTGCGGGAACTTTGTAGTGGCTTCAGGGAAAGGGCACGCTCATGATGCATGAGCCGCAGGTGCCGTTCCGGTCCCCCATCGTGGGTGACCTCAACCTGCCGCCGGACGGTGGGGCCACCGAGGGCCCCACCCCGGTCGACCCGCAGCAGCGCCTGCCGATGCTGATCGAGCTGAATGTGCTCTATCCCGGGGGCCTGCTGGCGGTCCGCGAGGCTTTCTACGGCCTGTGGGAGCAGTACGCGACGCAGGCCGGCGGGTGGTGGCCCGAGGAAGTCACCTCGACGAGCCCCGTCCAGCCCCCCGTTCCCAGGGGTCTCGCACTCATCGCGCCGAAGTTGTACCAGTGCGTCATTTCCCGCGCCGTCCTGCGCGACATGGTGACAACAGACCAGGAACGTGCCGAGCACGGCCACCGGCCGCCGACCATCTTCCGGGTATGGCCGGACTACGTGCTTCATCCGCAGATCGATCGTTCCGCGGCCACCGTGAAGGCCAACGCCGCCTGGCACTCCTACGACGCACGCGGCCGCGGAATCGTCTGGGCCGTCATCGACAGCGGAATCGATGCCGGCCATCCGCACTTCTCCCGGCTGGAACTCGCCTCCGCCGGCCGGGGGGAGGATCCGCTGCAAGGACCGGCCAGCCAGTTGCACCGCGACTTCAGCTTCCTGGTGAACCCCGCAGACCAGGCGCAGCCTGACACCCCGACGCAACTGCAGCCCCTGGTGGACGGCAGCGGGCACGGTACACACGTCGCCGGCATCATTTCGGGCTGCACGCCCGAGGGCATGACGCCGCGTGTCGCGGAGTCGAAGGAGCCGGTGAACGGCGGATATGTGCAACGGGCCCATGTGGGCAAGCTGTCCGGGATGGCGCCCGCATGCGAGCTGGTGAGCATCAAGGTCATGCGGCTCAGCCGGCAGGGCACGTGGATCACGTCGTCCAGCGCGGTCATCCGCGCTCTGACGTACCTGCGAACCGAAGTCAACGTGGACCCCGGGGTTCTGCGCGTACACGGGGTCAACATGAGCCTGGGCTCCGAGTGGAGACCCGAGCAGTACGCCGCAGGCCAGTCACCGCTGTGCCAGGCGGTGAATCAGCTGGTCGCCTCCGGCGTGGTGGTGGTCGTCTCCGCCGGCAATTTCGGTGCCCGTACCGCAGGAGACTCGACCAACACCTCCGCCGTCATGGGCTCGATCACCGAACCAGCACATGCCGAGGACTGCATCGCGGTCGGATCCACGCACCGGGACGCGCCTCACGCCTTCGGCGTCACCTGGACATCGGGCAAGGGGCCAACGCTCGATGGGCGGATGAAACCGGACGTCGTGGCGCCCGGCGAGTGGATCGCCTCTGCCGCCAGCGGCACGATCCGGGCGGCGGCCGGACTGGACGACCTGGCCACCGGAGCGTCCCCCTCAGCCGGCTCGCTGACCTACGCCGAGCAGTCCGGCACCTCGATGGCGGCGCCACACGTCTCCGGCATCATCGCGGCCTTCCTCTCCGCCCGCCCGGAATTCATCGGCCGGCCCCGACAGGTCAAGCGCCTGCTCACCGACAGCGCCACCGACCTCGGCCGCGAACGGTATGCACAAGGGTCGGGCCTGGTCGACCTGATGCGCATGCTCGCGAATGTCTGACGAAAGGGAAGCGGACATGACACGACTGGCGACGAACGAGCCGGCGTGGGACCTCGAATTCGAGGAGAACGGCCGACTGACGGCACCTGCCGCACGGGACTTCCTCGACCAGGTGATCGCCGAAGGCGTCGACGACCTCTTCCTGTTCAGCCACGGATGGGGAACATCGAAGGACAGCGCCCGCACGCTGTACAACACGATGTTCCCGATGATCCGGGATGCTGCGACCGGCACGGCAGGCATCGGCAGGATCGGGTTCGCCGGCATCTACTGGCCTTCCCTGTGGTTCCCGCCCACACAGGCAACCCCTCCGCCGGCGGATGCCGCGACGCAGGCCGAGAACGGCGCCGTGGTGGATCTCAACGCCGGTACAGCAGCACTCTCGGGGACCGAGATCGCCAAGTCCCTCCAGCCGGGCTTCGCCGACCCCACGCAGCAGCAGACAGTGACCGAGATCGGCCGGCTCATCGACCAGGGGGAAAACGCGGCCGTCTCGAACGAGCCCGACGCGCACAAAGAGGAACGGCTGCGACAGATCCACCAGCTGCTGACATCTCTCGTACCGCCATCACCCGATGGCGAGTTCGAGGACTCGGGCGAGAGTGCTCTGCTCCTGACAACCGACCCCAAGACGGCATACCAAGCTGCCGCCGAGGCATTTGGCAGCGCACCACCGGGCTCCGCGACGCAAGGCATCGGCGACTGGTTCAGCCACGCCCTCAACGGCGCGAAGGACGCCATGCGCGTCCTCTCCTACACCATCATGAAGGCCCGCGCCGGCGACATCGGCCGCAGCGGGCTGGGACCACTGCTCGAATCCCTGCACAGCCGGTCATCCTCCGTGCGGGTCCACCTGATCGGCCACAGCTTCGGCGCCCGGCTGGTCTCCTTCGCCCTGTCCGGCATCAGCTCAGCTGCAAGCAGCCCGGTCGCGTCACTGCTGCTCCTCCAAGGCGCCTTCTCCCACTGGTCGTTCGCGCACAAAAAGGACAACCCCTTCGGCAGCGCCGGCGCTCTCCACGCCTTCGCGGACCGGGTACACGGCCCCCTGGTGGCCACCTTCAGCATCTTCGACTGGGCCGTAGGCGTGTGGTACCCGAAGGCTTCCTTCCTGGCCCAGGAGGACGCGCAGACCAAGACGGCCGGACGCTGGGGCGGCATGGGCTCCGACGGATACCAGGCAGTGAACCCATCGCAGGACCTGGTGATGCCGGCCAACGGCACCATGAACGTCCAATTCACTCCCGGAACCTTCTACCGGGTCAACGCCGCCAACGTCATCAACCACGTACAAGGAGAGCCCTTCTCCGGCGCGCACTCAGACATTCGCAAGATCCCGGTAGCGGCGCTCGCTGCAGAAGTCGCCGCAGCACATGCATAGATGTCCGAGCCGCCGGACACCGTGTGGTCGCATCCCCTGCCAAAGGGCTCGGCTCCGTCGACGGTGACCGTACAGCGGGACGCGGCCGGCCGCCGGCTCGTCTCCCTTGGTTCGTCTCCCTGCTGTGCGCCGGCCCCACCACGAAGCCACTCCCACTCCCGGCAGCGGATCAGGCCGTCGCCCGGCAGCGGATCAGGCCGTCGAGGCGAAAGACGACGGATCCAAGACGACGGATCCGACCGGGCCAGAGCCCGGGCGCAAGGTCGCCCGGGATGCATGCCCGGATCACCGACCGCCGCCGCGACCACCTGCACCAGCTGACCATCCGACTCGTGCGCGAAAACCGCTCGTGCTCGAGGACCTGAGTGTCCTCAACCTGGTCAAGAGCCCGCCATCAGCGATGCCGCCCGGCCACAGCTCCGGAGCATGCTCGAGTGCACAGCAGCCAGGTACGGAAGAAACGCGATCGCGATCGACCGCTTCTTCCCCTCCACCCGCTGTGCTCCCACTGCGGCGCAGACTTGCGGCGCAGACCGCTGAACCGCCAGGGTGTGATGGCCCGCCGCACCGTCGAACGCGTCATGCGCGAACTCGGACGCACCAGAGCGGTCTGCGGCAAAAGAGGTGGTCACCACCAAGCGACCTTCGGGACCGCGACGCCGTAGCCCCCGACCCCGAACCGGTGCCGGGTCGCCAACAACCGGTGCCGGGTCGCCAACTTCACCCACGTCACCACGCTCGTCGGCGTCGTCCATCTCGCCTTCGTCGTGGACTGGTGTCCCGCCAAGCATCCGTATTCCGGCCGAACCACTGTGGCAGTCCGCAGGGCTCGGCGACGGCGTCCCAGAAGGCGTCGAACGTGTCGATCGACCGCCGCGCAGGTCCCCCATACCGCCCCGGCGCCTGGTCCACGTAGCTGCCGCTCAAGGCGGAGATTCGTCGGGCGGTCTCGCAACCTCGACGACGTCGGGAGACGCATGATGTTGAAGGGTCACAACCAGCGGGCAGCGGTGGCAGGCATCTTCGCCCTGCTCTTGCCACCAGCGGCAACGAGGCCGCAGTCGACAAGCCGGCAGGCTATCGGTATCCGGCGGCAAGATACGTGTGATCCTCTGGGCCAGGCTGCATCGGGCACCGTCGAAGTGACGACAACTGCTTCCTGCGCAAGGGGCGCCGATACGGAAGACCTCAGCGGGCTCGACCGGCTGGGCCAGATCCGTTACCTCTGGGGTTACGGGGACCATCTGGTCCAGATAGCGCACATGCGGCTCATGGGCCGTTCCAGCCACCACGCCGAACACCACGGCCCCGGACATGTCCGGCTGCGCGCTGGGGCAGTAAAGATCCTGGTCCTTGTTGCGATCTTCCGCAGCATGCTCCTCAGAAGGCATGTCTATCCTCCATCAGCAGGGGGCGGGGCACTTCCCTCGCTTCGCGATTCACGCCACGGTTCACCCCAATTGAACGCGATGCCGACTGTGGTGAGGCCAAGGCCAGGGATCGAAAACGATCTATTGGGGTCCGAATCGCGTTCCTCCAGAGCCCTGATGACGCCGGCAAGTGCCGCCTGCGTCAACTCATCCACGCTCACCCGGGGAACCTCGCTCGTCGTTCTACTGGGGTCAGAATTGCGTTCATCCAGAGCCCTGATGACGCCGGCAAGTGCTGCCTGCGTCAACTCATCTACGCTCACCCGGGGAACCTCACTCATCGTTTCTCTCCCTGAAGAGGATTGAAAGCCGAGCACGTGCGCGGCCATGACGTGCCTGCGCCACCTCCGACGTGCCTCTCAGCTCTCTGGGCAGCGGCCTCAAGCCGTCTTCCCTGAGCATTCACAGCCCCCGTTCCGGCGACGTGGGCCTTGAATGAAACAGGCGTTGCGCAAGGGTTACCCATGCATCAATGGCACGTCGTCGTCGCAGGACGCGGCTGCTGGTACGGAGATGGGAGAGAAGGCGAGCAGGGAGTCGGCTGGATGCCGCACGTCACCCCGTCCATGCTCGCCCACGCCTTCCTCAGAGCTCGTCACACGATCTTGTTGAGGTGTCCTGACCGGGCATGACCGATGTGGTGATTCGGCCGTTCGGGAGGGTGTGAGTACTCGGCCGTGGATCGTGGATGACGGCTTGTGGACGCTGATCGAGCCGGTGCTGCCACCCTGGCCGGAGCGATCGCCCGGGGCCTGGCCGGTGGCAGACCGGGCGTGTCTGCAGGGCATCCTGTATGTGCTCCACAACGACATGACCGGGCAACTGCTGCCCCTGCAGCCGGGGTTCGGCTCCGGACAGACCTGCCGGCGGCGTCTGGAGCGGTGGCAGCAGGCCGGGGTCTTCGACCGGCTGCACCGCATTCTGCTCGCCGAGCTGAAAGCGGCCGGCGCACTCGACCGGTCCAGAGCGTGTGCGGACGGCTCCCCCATCCGTGCGAAAAAAGGGGGGATCCGACACCGGCCCGCCACCGGTCGACCGGCACAAGACGGGCAACAAGCACCACATGCTCTGCGACGGACGCGGCACCCCGCTCAAAGTCATCACCACCGCCGCCAACGTCAACGACGTCACCCACACCCTCGCCCCGGTCGACGACATCCCGTCCGTGGCCGGGCGTCCCGGCCGGCCACGCCACCGCCCCGATTCACTGCTCGGCAACAAGGGCTACGACTCCCACCCCCACCGCGAGGAGCTGCGCAAGCGCCGGATCCTGCCGGTGATCTCCCATAAGGGCGCCCCGAGCATCAAGGGCCCGGGCAGACTCCGCCACGTCGTCGAGCAGACCTTCGCCCTGCTCCATCAGTTCAAACGGCTCGCCGTCCGCCGGGAACGCCAAACCGAACTCCACGACGCCTTCGTCTCCTTGGCCTGCGGCCCCATCCGCTGAAGGCGACCGAAGAAGCACCGCTCATGATCGTGTCACGAGCCATTGGCTACAACTCACACCACTCACCGAGAGAGCCGGCCGCCTGCGTCTGCGTGAAGTCGTGCACCAGCTCCCAAGCCCGACTGACATCCAGGACAAAGCCGCCCGTGAACACGGCGAGGCCGTCCATGATCGGCACTTCGACCTCGGCGCCTGATGGCACGGTGCCGTCTCCTATGAGCAGAAACATCCGCTCGGTGTCACTCATCAGGTGGACAACCGCGTGATCACCTCGGAAGGCCAGGACCAGCGCCGGGAACTCCCTGTCCGGCAACCGGACCTCGAGGTACCCCTGGCCACAGGAACGCACGTCGCTGAAACGATCCGACAGATCCTTCACCCCTGAACGCCTCTCAACCGGATGGAACAAACCCGACTCCGGCAACGCCGCCGCCCACACCACACCCATCCAGCCCCCCTTCCCCACACAAGCCCTCGCCCACGATCCAGCGGCACGCTCCCACACTCCACCACGACAGGACTACTGGGACCGAACTGCATGACCGTGTCACGAGCTCCAAGAGAAATCCTGGACAGCATGGTGCGACACAACACCGGGCCTGGCAGTGGTGGAGATGGCCGCTGCCGACGACGCGAGGCGCGTTCACCCCCGGATGCGGGCGAACCGTGTGCTGACGGCCGCCCGACGGATCCGTACGAGCCTCAGGACATGCTGCCCCGGCACATCGTCCCGGGGGCCGGGGTGCGGCCCGTGCGGAGGTATCGGTCGACCGTCTCCGTGACGCAGCGGTTCTGCGGATATGTGCCGTGGCCCTCCTCCTCGGCCGTCAGGAGGACGCCGACGCCGTCGCCCAGAGCGCCGGCCATGCGGCGGGCGCCCAAATAGGGGGTGGTCGGGTCGCCGGTGCCGCCGACCACCAGGACGGGGGCAGCGCCGTCGGCGTTCACCCGGAGCGTGGCGCGCTCGCCGTCGAACGGCCAGTCGTAGCAGAGGTACACACCGGTGGACCAGGCCGCGCCGAAGACGGGTGAGGCGGCTTTGATGCGGGCCTCGTCCCGGTCCAGGCGTTCGAAGCCGGGGCGCAGGCTGGAGTCCGCGCAGGTGATCGCAATCTGGGCAGCGCGGCTGTTGTCGGGCGGGGTCGTCGCGCGGTCGGCGGAGCCGATGTCGTCCGCGCCCTTGCTCAGCAGGCGGCCGTCGTTGTGGTCGATCAGCGCGGTGAGGGCCTTGGCGAGCGGCGCCCAGCCGTCCGTGCCGAGGTCGAGATGGTCGCTGACGGCGTACGCGAAGTCGTCGGCGTCGAGGTATTTTCCGGCGCCTGCCGGGGCGGGCTTCTTCTCCAGCCGGTCGGCCAGCCGCGCCATGCGCCGCGCGGCCTCCTTCGGCCCGTCGCCGGTCGGGCAGTGGCGGATACGGGCCGCGCAGTGCGCGGCGAACCGGTCGAACGCCGCCTGGACCGCCTTGACCTGCGACATCTGCTTCTGGGCGAGGTCCTCGGTCGGATCGACGGACGCTTCGAGGACGAGCCGTCCGACGTGCGACGGGTACAGGTGGGCGTAGACCGCGCCGAGCGCCGTTCCGTACGAGACGCCGAAGTAGTGCAGCCGCTCGTCGCCCAGGAGGTAGCGCAATCAGGTCGAGGTCGCGCGCGGTGTGCGAGGTGCCGATATACGCAAGGAGCGGCCCGGAGTGCTCGGCGCAGGCATCAGCCCCGTCGTAGCCAGTGTCGTTGGCGGTCTTCCCGCAGTGCACGGGGATGGTCGCGCCGACGCCGCGCGGGTCGAAGGAGACCAGGTCGTAGCGGTCCAGCAGCGGCTTGTACTGGTTGAGGAATTCGGGCAGTCCGCTCACGCCGGACACACCGGGGCCGCCGAAGTTGAGGACGAGCGAGCCGATGCGCCGGGCGTTCGGGCCGGTGGCCTTGCGGCGGATCAGGGCGACGTCGATCGTCTGGCCGTCCGGTTTTTGGTAGTCGAGGGGGGCCTTCATGGTGGCGCAGTCGTAGCCCGTGCGCGCGGTGGGCGGCGAGGTACAGCCGGACCAGTCAAGGTGCTGGCCGGTGGTGAACGCGGCGGGCAGACTGGCGGGCGGGTTGTCCGCGGTGAGCTCCGTACGCGGCTGCGCACTTGGGCCGCGAGCATCGTCCTGGAGCCAGGCCCCGACCGCCCCGACCGCCGCGAGGACGACTCCGGCGATGACGCACACGCCGGCCCACAGGCCCGGTCTGCGGCTTCCTATCGGATGCGCGTCACTCATCGAAATCCCCGCGCTCTCACCCCTGGACACCCGCCCCGCCCCCGCATGCCCCCATGCCCGCATGCCCGTATCCGTGACCGTCCGATCGTCGGATGCGTGCAGGATACAAGCCGCTTCGGACAACACGGCCGGACGCCCGGCATGCGATGACCGGGGCGGCAGGGGTGCTGCGGTTCAGTGAGGAACGGAATCCGT
>NZ_JBPUKY010000002.1:0-1176799 GCF_054729265.1 Streptomyces krungchingensis | reverse complement strand
TCACGCCGGCCCAGTCCGTCTCGCTGCGGATCGACCCTGAAGACGCCTACCGGCGCCGCGGCATCGAGGCTGCCACCAGGTGGCTGCGCGAGACGGGCAGCACCGAGCTGCGGGTGCCGTACGTGCTCACGGCCCCTGAAGGGGGGCGCCGTCTGCGGGTATCCGCTGGGGCAGTGGCCGGCGGATGTCCGACGCTCCTACAGGACCGGCACCCCTGAAGCCCGGCACCTGGTGGAGCTCGAGACGCTCGAGACGGCCAGGTCCGCCTGGGGCACCGCCTGGACTGACGGCCTTGCCGTCGCGAAGGACTGCGCCGCCGTCGCCTGCGAGTGGCCGGAGTTTCGGACACGGCGGACGCCGAAGACCGTGTCCGATCCGACTGAAGTGCGGCTGCGGGTCGGACACGCGTTGACGGTGACCGAGACAGGGCTCGCTTTCCCCCAGAACGCGCGCCGCCACGGCGATGTGTACCGGCCGCCGGACTGGATACCGGAGGTCTACCACCCAGTGGGAAGCGGCGAAGCCGTCATCCCGGATGCGGTGTTGTTCTACCGCAGCTGCGGCGGCGCCGGTGGTGTGATGCTCCGGGCCTTCGCGGAGGCGCACCGGGCCACCATGGGACCTGAGCGCCTGACCGCGAAGCTCACCGCCTACGCCCGCCTCCACCGCTACCTCCTCCCCCTGCCCGTCGCGCAGTGCCGGTCGTTGGGCCAGGAGCCGCCGCAGGAGGAGTGGCGGCGGCACCACCCGCTCTTCCCCAGGCTGCTGTTCGTCCTGGATGGCACGGGCCCGGCCGGTGCGGAGACCCGGATCAGCGCCCGGTGCGCGGCTGCCGGAAACCTGGCGCCGGCTGCCTTCCTGTATGACGTTCCCGTCCTGTCAGGGCCGCCGGCCGATGTGCTCGAGCACGGGCCTTCCGCGCCCATCTGGAGGCCGGTCCAGGACCCCGACCGGAGAGTCTCCCGGATGCGCGCCCACCGCCCCTCAGCCGCAGCCCCGCGGCCCAGCAGCCAGCGCGATTCCTCTGCTGCACAAGGCCGACCATGGCATGCAGAACCTGGGCCGTGAGCACGGCCACGGCAGATCACAGTCTGCAACTTTCAGGGAATCCCCCGGGCTGCCGCTCTTCGGCCCAGCCACAGCATCCAACGACCGCGGTCGAAGGCGCGGCGGGTTGAGTACGAGCGGCGACACGGGGTTCCCCTCGGCGGGCAGTGTCTTGACCTAGGCTCGCGAAGAGCCGAATCCTTCGGCGCTCAGACGCACCGGTCGCACAGGGTTGCGCGCCGCAGAGCGGACCGGGACCAGGCCACCCCCGGCACAGGCGCCCACCGGCCGCGGTGTGCCCGGTGCGGCGGCGGACCGTACGGCGACTGCCAGGCCGGCCGCTCGGTCCGGCCCGAACGGCCCACGCTTCGGCGCCGCATGACCGGGCCCCGGAGCACGCCGGCTGCCAGGCCGGGTGCCAGGCCGGGGTCGTTGTCGTGCAGCAGGTTGTGGAGCTCGGGTGGTACGGAACGCACGTTCAGCCGCTTAGGGACAGCGAGCCTGGTGGTGTCCCCGCACCCGGTTCGCAGCGCGAGGAACAAGGCGTCGAGGAGCTTGTGGTGCGCGGTGGCACAAAATGTGCTGTTCGCCCGGAAGCGGCCGGGGGCGCGCCTGTGGCAATCGCGGGGAACTGTCGGCAGGCAGGTGGGCATGACCGCCCAGTTTTTGGACACAGAGATACACCGGTTCCAGTGAGAAGACCGCAGCAGAAAGGAGCGCGGCGCACAGGTGCGTCGCGCGACGGATCAGCGCTCGGGGGGTCTCACTTGGTGTACAACGGCACGTCCTCGACAAGGCGACTGCGGACTGCGGACTGCGGGCGGGAGAACGGTAACGGCACACGAGCATGCGGTTCCACGGATTTTCGGGCGGGCGGCGAAGAACGACCCGGCGAGCCCGTTGTCCCGGCACGGCCCAATGCGACCGACGGACAGGCGGACAGGCGGACGCCGGACTCGCCAGGGTGGCGAAGGTCTGGGACGACATCAAGGCCGTCGCGACCGACGTCCAGCACCGCCACCGCGCCACGATCACCCACCATCACACCGTGGGCCGCGACCACCGCCCCGCCTACGCCCTCCAGCACTCCGAACCCTTCGCACTGGCGCTGCGAGCCGCCAAGAACAGCCCCGGCCCGCACCACATCACAGCCCGGGTGTCCTGTGCGGCTGACAGGCCGGTCCGCGGAAGGCGAGCGCCCCGACGATCAGGCGGAGGCGAAAGCCTCCTCGGGGACATCGTCGAGGACGAATCCGTTGTCGAGCCGGACGCGGACCGTGACACGGAGCATCCGTCGCTGGTAGGCGACCCACTGCTCCTCCAACGCCCCCACCTGCTCCTCCAGTTGCCTTCTGCTCGCCGGCGGCATCTGGTGGCCGAAGTCGCCCAGGAGCGACTTGAGGCGCAGGTACTCACGGACCTCGTGGCTCTGCTGCCGGTGATGCTCATCCACACGCTCGACGGTGCCCTCGATGCCCGCTGCCAGGGCCACAGAGGCGGCGAAGGCACCCGACTCCTCCGGCAGCTCACCGACTGGGGTCACCGACCCGGCCAACCGGAAATCCGCCGCCAGCCGCACCCGTTGGCCCACGTTCAGTGTCATCGATCCTTCGTCTTCCTCATCGGCCACCGGCGATCCGGTACACGTGGCGTCGCCAGACGCAGCGGACAGGACAGGATCATCCCACCTCACCTCCAGCCCCGGCACGATCGAAACCCTCGCCAACTCTCCCCTGCGCAACAGCCGCACGACGGGCGAACAGGATCCCGAAGACGGTCGTGCGGTACGTCAGCGATGCATTCCCGGCGTGCAGTTCGAAGTCCCTGATCGTTTGACTCCACGCTTGTTCGCCTTGGCCGTGATGGATCAGGTCCGTTGGATCGAAGGCGGCCTGGCAACGCCCACGAGGTACCTGGAGGTCATGGCGGGCGACGACCTACCGTTGCAGCGGTTCAAGGACCTTGTTGCCGAGGCCCTTCGCGATGTTCGCCCTCCTCAACCCGATTCCGAAGGCGACGATCCGACTCTTTGAGCCGCGCCGGGCCATGGGACGTTGCTGCTCCACAGCGCGGCAGCCGTCCTCGCCTCCGCTTCCTGCACGGCGACGCTACGCGCTGCCCGGGGCCGGCCATCGGCAGCCCCCTCGTGGCCTTGCAGCTGCCGTTGGTTGGCGGAAGGCAAGTGGGTGTAGGGGGCGGGCCCGGCATCACGAGCTCGCACAGCCGCTCGCTCAACGCCGCCGCGGCGGCCTCGTAGGGCTCCGGTGCATCGGACAGCGGTGCTCTCCCCTCCGGGTGCCGATCACGGCACCGGTGCGACGAGCCTTCTGCCGTACGGTGACGGCCGGCACAGGTTCTCCCGGACCGCTTCGCTGCCCTCGCCACCTGGGCACTGCAGATCTACGATGCGCTCGTGGACGGGGCCACCCTTTGGAACGTGCTGGCCATAGCGATCTCCGTTTCCGCGGTGCTCGCCTCGATGTGGTTCGGAGCGCGACAGGTACAGATCGCCCGGCAGGCGAACTACATACCTGCTCTGATGGACCTGCTCGCCGAGTTCCGCTCCGCCGAGCTGCACGAGCAGTACGCCTACGTCTGCCGCGATCTCAACCGTGAGCATGCGCCGGACGGCGGGCTGCGGGGCCTGCCGCCTGACGCGAAAGCGGCGGTGTACAACGTCGCCTACTTCTTCCAGACACTCGCCGGCCTGTACGCGCTGGGCGTCATCGACGAAACCGCCGCCATCGTCATGGCGCGGGGCCGGATCGCAAAGGTATGGCAAGCCATCGAACCGTTCGTGGAACAAGAACGGCGCTTCCCCGACGTCGACCAGCATCTCCTCGCCCTCCTGCAGGCCTACGCAGCCGTCTCCCCCCAGTTCACCGGCCCCTCCAGCGCAGAACTCATCCAGGCACGCTGGCACAGCAGACACTCCACGTTCCGGCAGCGCCTGCTCGGGCGGCGCCGCCGCTGACCCAGCCGCTGCGACGGCCAGCCCCTCCCGTTCGCCAACACCGGACGCGAGCATGCCCTGCCTGACCGTCACGTGGTGCAGCGCATGGATGCCCCGGCGGCCGGCACGGTCTCGTGAAGCGTATTGAGCGGCGCGGCGAGGTGTTCTTTGCCGCGTCACCTGCATCGACTCCGAGGGCCGGAACTGGCCGCCGAGGTCGGTCGCCGCGTGGGTCTTGCGCCTGTGTCATGACCCCAGAAGGTCCCTGTGGGGTGGCGTTGGCAGGCTGCCGACCGGGCTCGACGACGGCGGCCGTCATGGCCTGTCGTCGGGCGCGTTCCTTCCTGCGGGCGCGTTTTCGGCGCTGGCCCGGCCTGGTCATGATCTGCATAAAACGGCCACTACGATGGGCTACCGCTTCGGCCCGTGCGTGCCGTTGATCGCCAGGGGGATGTGCGTGTCCAACCGTGTTCAGTCGCTGCAGCCGGGCGATCCGCGCCGCATAGGGTCCTACCGTGTCGTTGGACGGCTCGGCTCGGGCGGCATGGGCACGGTGTTCGCCGCTCTGTCCGGCGTCGGTGAGCGGATGGCCGTCAAGGTCATTCATCCGGCACAGGCGGCCAACGACGAATTCCGTGCACGGTTCCGGCGTGAAGTGCAGCTCTCCCAGCGGGTCACCGGCCCCTGCCTGATACCGGTCCGCGACGCCGACACCGACACTGCCCTCCCCTGGCTCGCCACGCCCTTCATCCCCGGCCCCACTCTCGACCAGCACATAACGCTCAACGGTCCCCTGACCGGGGCACATCTGTATGCGCTGGCGGCCGGCACCGCAGCCGCGCTCAGTACCATCCACGCCGCGGGCGTGGTCCATCGGGACGTGAAGCCGCCCAACGTGATCCTGGCCCCGTCCGGTCCGCAGGTGCTGGACTTCGGCATCGCCCACGCTCTGGACGGCACCTCGGTCACCCGTACCGGAGTGATGACGGGCACGCCGGGCTGGATCAGCCCCGAGCACTACCGCACCGGCGCCGTCGGCCCGCACGGCGACGTGTTCGCCTGGGGAGCCCTCGTCGCCTACGCCGCGACCGGCCGACTGCCCTTCGGCAGCGGCGCTGCCGACGCCGTGGCCTTTCGCGTCATATCGGCCGAGCCGGACCTGGACGGCATACCGGCCGACCTGCTCCCCCTGGTCGAAAACGCCCTGTCGAAAGAGCCGGCCGACCGCCCCGGCGCCGCGCAACTCGCCACTGCGGCAGCCGAATTGCTGGCCGCCCAGGCAACAGCCATCACCACACTCGACGGCGGCCCACCGCCCACGCTGATACCCGACCTCATCAGCACCCTGCACTGGGAAACGGCACCCCCCGACGAAGCTGCGTGGCCCGCCCCGGCACGGCACGGCAACCGGACCCGGCTCTACATGGCCGTCGCCGCGGCCGCCGCGATCCTCGGCAGCATCGGCGGAGCCGTCGCCGCCACCCAGTCCTCCCACGACAACCACAGCGCGGGCCCCTCAGCACACGGCGGCCGAACCACCTCGGCAGCCACGGTGGACGCCGCCGCCAAGAAGCCGGCCCCTCAGCCCAGCCCCGCCGCTTCGACACCGTCAGCGCGCGCCGCATCGCAGACTCCGCAGCGAGCCGTTGCCCCCTCCCCCGCCTACACCCGCAACGACACCACGCAGCCCACCATCGATGAATGGGCCGACGCCCGGGTACCGGCCACCACGGCCGAGAAGAAGGCTGCTCAACGCCTGGTCAACGACGCAGCCCCCATCCTCCAGGGACAGCAGTACCTGGACGATGCCATCACGGTCACTTTCAACCCGCGGGCGCAGACCATGTTCATCACCTTTGGCCCCGGGATTTACCCCGAGGGACAGGACTACCGTGACGACACCGACTGGACCGACGTCGTCCGCGGCCTCATGTTCGGCAGCTGCTCACAGGCCCAGCAAGACTTCCACAACGACCCCACCTGGCCCTACGGCCGCGCCACCGTCGTCTACCGCGAATCCATGGCCAGCCCCATCATCACCGACTACCGCGACGTCACCCACATCGACAGCTGCCGCGTCTAACCCCACCCCCACCGGCACACACTGGTTGCGCCCATCCGCCGCGAGACGCCGCCTCACCCCACGGCGTTGCGGTTCGGGTAGTACCGGTTCAAGGCCCGCGGGTGGGCCAGGCGGCCCGGCGTTCGGCCGGGCCGCCGTACGGCCGGTCACAGCATCAGGAAGAGGGCCAGGGCCATGAACGCGGCCAGGGCGATCCCGAGCGCCGGCACAAGGGCCGGGAAAAGCACGGCGACCAGTCCAATGAACGCCGTGCCCATCAGGAGGATGGCGACGGTGTGGCGGTCCTGGCGAGGGTCATTGGACATGAGCGGGTCCTCCTACGGATCGGAAAAAGTGTGGAACAACAGGCGGGTCGAGCGGCACCGCGGCGAGTCGGGTGGCCAGCGGGAACGGCAGCGGTGACGGCGAGAGGCGAAACGCCGGTGGAGGGGCTTCGCCGCACAAGCGGACGCAGCGGCGCAGGAAGACGGGCGGGAACTCGCGTTCGCCGTTGCTGGTCAGCACCACGAAGGGGAAGGCCCGGCAGCGGACCCTGCCCCGCAGGACCGGGACACGGTCGTCGGTACCGGCGATCATCACCTCGGCGGCGGGTGTGTGCCGGGCCGCGCGGACCAGCTCGGGGATCTCGTACTCGCCCTCCTCCAGGATGTTCAGCAGGTCGTTCGGGAGGTCGAGGCCGCTCTTGTCGATCTCGTCGATGAGCAGCGCCCGGGGGCGGCGGTAGGGCAGGAGGGCGGTGCCGAGGGGGCCGAGGCGCAGATGGTCCTGAAGCCCGTCGTCCACGGACCGTTCGTGCGCGGCGGCGGGACGGCGAGTCGTACTGACAAGAACCCGTCGCGCAGGGTGGTGCGGCTGGTGATGTTCCAGCGCAGCACGGGCCCGAGCCGCAGCTCGCGCGCCACCGCGTACGCGAGGCTCGACTTCCCGCTGCCCGGCGGGCCGGTCACCAGCAGCGGCCGGCGCAGGTACAGGGCCGCGTTGACGAGCTGGACGGCACAGTCCGTGGCACGGTAGAGGTCACCGGCCGTGGCGCGGATGGCGATGGTGTGACCGTCGTTGTGCGGGGCGTTGGGCATGAGCTGGTCCTCCTGCGGATCGGGAAACGGCGCCCCCTCCGGGCAGACCAGGAAGGCGGGGTCGCACCAGGTGAGGAAGGTGGTTCCAGAAGGAGTCGAACCAGCCATGCATGGACTCCACGAACACAGACCACAGACCACAGCGAGTTTTAGGCACCCACCCGGCAGCGCTGATGAAGGGGTAGCGCGGGGTCAGCCGCACAAGCCCCCGCCTCGTCCCGCACCCGCATGGGCACCCGCACTCACATGGGCACTCTGGCGTCCACGAGGAACGCGTTCAGGCAGGAAAATTGGGCGAATGCGGACAGACTCCGGGCATGAAGAAGCCCCCGCCGATCTCGTCGAGGAGCTGCCTGCGTACAGCAGAGCGGTCCTGCCAGCGGCATCACGGCTCTGTGCGGTGCCGTCCCGGGTATTGCATCGAGGGCATTGCCGGTGCCGGCGTCTAGGCGCAGCTCGGGACGGGAAGCAGGCCCCAGTTGAACGTCGTGCCGCTGAACGTCGCTGCGCCGAAGGAGACCCTGCCGCCTCTGAACGCCGCGCGGTCGAATGAGACCTTGCCGCCGCTGAACGTCGCGTAGCTGAAGGAGACCCTGCCTCCACTGAACGTCGCCCCGTCGAAAGAGACCCATCCTGCGAAGTGGCTGCCGGCGAAGTCGCCTCCGTCGAAGACCGCGCCGGTGAAGTCGAGGCGGTACCTGCTCCAGGCGGTGGCCGCATCCGGGTCCTGCAGATGCGCGCTGATGACGCGGATGATCGTGTGACGGACCTCCCGCTCGCCGGTCTTGTGGCCCTGGGCGGCGGGGTCGGGTTTGTAGGGCATGCGGAGGTAGGCGCACAGGACGTCGATGCAGACCTGGCGTTGTTCTTCCCAGTCGTCGGCGAGGCGGGCGAGGGCGTAGACGCCGGCGAGGCGGACGGCGGCCTGGTCGTGGCCGAGTTGTTCGGCAGCGGTGGTGTAGCGGTCGGCGAGCTGGCTTGCGTCGGACCGGTGCGCGTCACCTTCGGCGAGGAGCTGTCTGCGGTAGGCGTACAGGCCCGCGAGGACGGCACCGATCAGGGTCAGTGCGGTGACGGTGGCCTTGAGGACGTCGTTGATGTTGACCGGCTTGGCCGGGTTCTGGTCCGCGGCGGCCTGCGCGAAATGGTCGTAGGCGTAGTGGTAGATGACCCAGCCGAGAGCACCGGCGGCTATCAGCGCGACGGGTGCCACGATCCACACGGGCCACAGGTTCGGGGTGTACCGGCCGCGGGGGGCCTCACGCTTACGCCGGATTGAGATCGCCACGTCAGGATCATGGAGCCGGGCCGCAGTCCTGCGCAGCGGTTTGAGGAATGCTGCAGGCGGGCCGGCCCCGCTCACTGGTGGCGAGAGGGTCTTCCACGATTCATTGCCGGCGGCGTCGCCCGGGACCGAGAGGCGGAGACTCCGGACAGGGCTTCCTCAGGAACTTCACGCTGGATCGAAGCACGCTGCGGACTGGTCGCCGAACACGTCGGCACCCGCTGAGGCCCCCGCCCACCATCGACCAGGCTCGACGCCTTCGAACTGGCCGAGCTACGAAGCACCATGGAGGTGTGCTTCACCAGGCAACTGCGGCAGCCCGCGCTCCTGGCGCAGCGCGGCGAGCGGACGGACAAGACCCTCGACGACCACGCCAGGCGACTCCGCGGGCGCTCTGGAACGGGGCGGGTGCCGCTGCCTGCCGTCGCCGCGCTGACGGACGTGGGTGCTCTCGCTGTGTCGCTGTGGCAGTCAGCTGGCCGTTGAAGGACTCGTGCCCCATCGTCTAGGGGCTGTGGGGCCCTTCACCTTGAACCGTTAGATGCCTTTTGTTCGCATTCACGGCCAATTTTACCCCCCTCTGGGTCCTGAAGCTGCAGGAACATGCTGTCGCTTCGGACTGCCGTGCTGCAGCTGCCTGCTGCTGAAATAACAGAAGCCCGCCTCCCCAAGTCGGCCTGGACAGCGTGATTTTGGGGTGACGGGCTTCCGATAACACCCCTCGCAGTTGAGGTGATGTCCTGTGCATAAAGACCGTATCGCCCGCGTCCTCGGATCCAAAGAGGAGAAGCCCCGCTGGGCCGTGACACTTGCTGCTGTGTCGGCCGTGGCAAATGTCGTCCGTTTGATCCGCGAACTCGTCCAGCACTAGGCGCATTCGTTGAGATCATCCGATCCTTGATCCGGGTGCGCCGTTGACTGACGCGCAGTGAGCGCCGATCGAGGCGTTGCTCCCGCCACCGGACACCGAAGCGGGGTGGCCGGTGGCGGGATCGCCGTGAGGTGATCGACACGATCGCCTTCAAGTTCCAGACCGGCTGCGGATGTGGGCCGTCGACGGCACCCGGGAGTGAGTCTTCACCGCACTGATAGCTCAGGCCGACGCCGACGAGGACCTCAACTGGGCGGCCACGGTGGACTCCACGATCGTGCGCGCTCACGATTCTCCCCAACACCCTATTCGTCCATTTTCAGCGGAAGGCATCCAGCCCCATCTCACCCGGGCTAAGCTCACCGCCATCCGCATGACGACGGGGGGCGGAGTTGGACCCGGCAGTGCTCGGCACCAGGCTCACGTCGAGTCTCATAGGCCCGTTGGTGAAGAAGTTATTCGTACAGGAGGGATCCGGCGCCGGGCTGGTGGGCAAGCCCGTACGCCTGTCCGCCCTCGTGTCGTTCCGTGGCGAGAAGCGGGAGTTGACGGAGAGGGACGTGCGTAAGCTGGCCGCCCGTCTCGTCCGAGCAGCGGTCGACTCGCCCGGCGAACCCCCGTTCCCCCCGGACGAGGAGACCGCCGTCACCGACGGCCTGGCCCGCAAGCTCTTCGCCCTTGGCGACCTCGACATGAACGATGTCCAGGCAGTGCAGCCTTGGTCTATCAGCACCTCGTCACCGGCCGCGACCACCAGATCGCCGACTACGTGGACGGCCAGATCACGAAGGTGAAGCGGCCTCCGCGCGGCCCATCTGGCACGTAAGTGGCACGACGGCTCCGAGCGGCCGAGAATGATCAAGGCCCAGGCTCGCGGACTCCCACCCGCGAACCTGGGCCTTTCTCGTGTCCTGGAACTGGTGGGCGCGGACGGTTTCGAACCGCCGACATCCGCCTTGTAAGTTCGATCTCCCCTCGGTCTGGTCGGGGCTCGCCTCATGAACCGGTGCCAAACGTGGCTGCTGTGTATCGCTGCCGTCCGGGGTCGTTGATGTCAGCGTTGGATGTCAGCGGAACCGCTCGAGCAACGGGCAGGCCTCCAACGGCTCCTCCGGCCGGTCAGCCCAGCGCCACCAGACATGCCGACCGGTACACCTCCATAGCGTCCGGCAGGTCCGCCAGCCGTCGTCCTCCCGCCGAGAGAGGGCGAGGCCGCCCGACTTCATGGGCTAGCTGCACTCGGGACAGGCCGGGGCGGCGTCGCTCATGCCGCGCACCCTAACCGCTCTTCGGGCAGGCGATCCCGCCGTCACAAAACGCCCTTCAAGGCAGTTCAGTTTCTACTCTCTTGCGCTTCGCTACTCAGCTGTGCCAGGTACGCAGTACGCGGTGGCTTGGAAATTGTGACTGCTTTCCTGGTCAAAATTGTCCACCGTCACCCTCCATGCGTTGCCGACGGTTCCGTCACTGGACCGGATGGAGTCACTGGCGACGAGGCCTTGGTCCTCGAAGTCGCTCGCGGTGAAGCCCCCGGAGATGGCGGTCTGGCCGGCTGGGCAAGTGACTACCACTTCTTCCTGTCCACCTGGAGCCACTTGGATGGCGTCCGAGAACACCTGCGTCACGTGGACGACAGCGCCGCCCGTGGCACCGGTCGCCCCCGTGGAGCCCGTCGCGCCTGGTGTACCCGGCGTGCCCATCCCCGTGGCGCCGGTCGCGCCCGTGGAGCCCGTGGCACCGGTCGCCCCCGTGGAGCCCGTCGCGCCTGGTGTACCCGGCGTGCCCATCCCCGTGGCGCCGGTCGCGCCCGTGGAGCCCGTGGAGCCCGTGGAGCCCGTGGCACCGGTCGCCCCCGTGGAGCCCGTGGCACCGGTCGCGCCCCTGCACCCATCCTTGCCGTCGTTGCCGTAGGCACCGGGGTCGGACATCTCGTGGTTGCTCTTGGTCGACTTGTCCTTGCACTGGTCACCGCCGAGGCGACTCGACACGGGCGCGTGGTCGGTAATGGGCCGCGCCGCCGCGGTCGCGGAGCTGACCACGGCGGTCGCCAGCATCAGCGCCAGCGAGGCCACCATCCCGACCTTCTTGAACCGCTCGCGCGCCAGCGGCCCGAGAGACGAAGACGCCCTGTACTCAGGACTCATCAGCATGCTCCTTGCCTCGTTCACTTCGGGTGATGTCCCGAATCCCAGTGCGAGATTGAGCCCTGCAAGCCGTTTGTCCGGTCTGCCTCATCGCAACGTGCCGCAAGATCCACGGATTGGGCTAGTCCGGCCACGCTCCGAGTTCGATCGCTCGTGGCTTCGTCCGCCCGCGCTCTCTTGTCTCAGGAGGCGGAGGCAGCAAACCGGCCACACCAGGCCCGAAGATCGCGTACGCGGCTGTCGGCTCACCCGGGGGAGGACTGACCTGTGCGTTCATGGTGCGCTCGCCGTCGTTCCCCCTTGTTCCCCGCTGGATGCTGTCCGATCGGGCACGTGGAGGACACGGGTTCTGATGCGATCCCGGAGCCGCTGGTGCTCACTTCACGCCAAGGGCACAGGCTGCGGTCGATCACCGCTTTAGGAGCGAGGTTGGGCGATCACCAGCGTGACCTGGGAATCCCTGCCTTGGGCGGCGTAGGGCCGTGTGCACCCCGGGGAACCTCGATTCCCCGTGAGTCCCCGCCCGCTCTGGCACGGAAGTGGCACGCCCGCCCCGGCGACGTCCAAGTTGCCCTTTCCGCGCACTGGGGCCCTATCAATGATTGACGGTGCCGCCCAGGACGAAGAAGAGCGAGACCAGGAGAAAGCCCAGAAAACTCATCAGTAGCAGCGCCCCGATGGCGACCATGAGGATCACCATGAATGTCCCCCAGAGGCGGTCACTGGCCTTGTGAAGCCTGTCCTGCAGCGAGCCTTTGACGATCATGCACCCCTCCTTGCCCGGACTGTACGACGCGGGCGGCGTAGCGGCTTTGGGCGGGAGCTGCTTTGGGGCGAGTGATCATGGCCCCTTAAGCTTCCGGCGAGTCGGGCAGTCTGTGGACCTGCCCGTTAAAGCACGACGTTGGGGCCATGATCTTACTGGCTGTTCTCTATCCGGCCGTGTGATCGGCGAGGTTCGAACAGGGGCCTGGTTCGAGTGAGTTGTCCGGTGCGGGGGCATAAAGGAAGGGCCTCTTGGTAGCTCGCGGATGTCGAGTCCAGCGAGAATCAAGAGGCCCTGTTGTCGAAGTGTCGCGTGGTCGTGGTCGCCGAGTCCAGTTCGTCCACTCGTGGGTGTGACTGCCTCGCCCACAGGTTCGGGAACGCGGCCGACCGGCCGGATCGCCGGCCCCGGTACGGCTCGGACATGAGCGATGCCGAGTGGACTGTACTGAAAGAACTGCTGCCGGTTCCGGGATGGCTGGCGGGCCGCGGCGGGCGGCCGGAGGGGTTCTGTCACCGGCAGATGATCGACGCGGTGCGCTACCTCGTCGACAACGGCATCAAGTGGCGGGCGATGCCGTCCGACTTCCCGCCCTGGCCGCGGGTCTACGCCTTCTTCGCCCGCTGGCGGGATACCGGGCTGGTGAGCGAACTGCATGATCGCCTGCACCAGGCCGTTCGTCGGGCCGAAGGCCGTGGCCCAGAGCCGAGTGCGGCGGTGGTGGACTCGCAGTCGGTGAAGGCGGACGCCACCGTCGCCCATGCCTCACGCGGGTTCGACGCAGGCAAAAAGATCAACGGGCGTAAGCGGCATCTGCTCACCGACGCCCTCGGACTCCTCCTGGACGTGCAGGTCACCCCGGCATCGGTGACCGACCGGGACGCCGCCCGGATCCTGCTGCCCGCGGCGAAGAGGAACTTCCGGCGGCTGGCACGCATCTGGGCCGACGGTGGCTACACCGGACACCTCACCGACTGGACCGCCCAGCACCTGGGGATCGTCCTCGACATCGTCCGCCGCCACGAGGACGTCCGCGGCTTCCAGGTCCTGCCCCGCCGCTGGGTCGTCGAGCGGTCCTTCGCCTGGGTTCTGCGCAGTCGGCGCCTGGTCCGGGACTACGAACGCCGCACCGACACGAGCGAAGCAGTCATCCGCTGGTCGATGATCGCCCTCATGAACCGCCGCCTGGCCGCACAGCCTCATCAGCCTGCTGTCCTGCCGGCAGGGTGAATCTTCCAGGCTTCGCCTCCACCAGCCAGCCCCGTTCCACCAGCCTCTTCAGCCGTGCTCGTGCACCCTCGACCCGTGAGGCGGAGGCACCGTCCCAGCCCAGCACCACGGCCGCCCGCCGGGCACCCAGCCCGTCACCTCCGGCCTCCGCCGCAGCCGCCATCACCGCCTGGTAGTCCACCGACAGATCCTCGAGTCCGGCCGCGCTCTCCCGATGCGGCACGGGCACCGCACGGCGCGGTCCCACCGGCTTCCTCCGCGACGGACCGACGGCCGTCGCGGCGGGCTGTTCCTCTTCGGCCAGTGCCTCCAGATACTGCTCAAGGCCGATCGCCCGGCGCCTGAGGACTTCTTCGGCATCCGCCAAGTCCGCCCGCACCCGCTCGAGTTCGGCTTCGAGCTCCTCCACTCGCACGACTGCGGTCTTCCGCCGCGCTTCCAGAACCGCCCACATCGACGGCATCCGCCCCCCTAGCCACTCGATCAGCAACGAGTTGCGGCTCCCGCGGCAGCCGCAATCCCATGTCTGACCAGCAGAATCCGCACACGAGGTTCGGAAAGAGAACGGCTTCTAAGGGCACGATCGTCCTGTGGGTAAACAACGGCCGCTGGCAGGGGCAGCAGTGAGATCTCGTCAACCCTCACGGGGGTTCCCGGACGACAGCACCACCAAGTACCTGACTGAGGGCGGCTACATCACCGGCCGGGGACACCTGTTGGTGCCGTACCGGGCGCCCCGTCCCTATTGTTGCGCCATGACGGATGAGCTTCTGCCCGCACAGGTCTTTCCGAACCGCTTTCCCGAGGCGGTGGACCCCCGGCCCGGGGTGCCGCAGGACCGCTGCCACTGCTTCAACCTGGCCCGGGTGAGTCCACCCGACGCGGCGACGTCCTTCCACGCCGAGATCCAGGACACCAGTGCTCCAGGCTGGCTCCGTCTGCTGGAGCTGATCGAGGAGGCGGCGGCCGACCGGCGGGAGGAGTTCCGCCCGCTGCCGGAGCTGAGCCCTGAGGAGCGGCGGCAGATCGTGACGCTGCCGGCGTCGATCGGGCGGCTGACGGCGGTGCGGACCCTTGTGCTGTACGGAAGCAACCTTGTCCGCATACCCGCGGAGATCGGCGACATGACAAGCCTGGAGGAGTTCAGCCCCTACACGTCCCGACGGCTGCATTGGTTCCCGTACGAAATCACGCGGTGCGCTCGGCTGGTGAACAGCACGGTGAGCACGCGCTCGATCTACGGCAACTACAAGTACCGGCCCCCGTTCCCGCGGCTCCTCCCGCCCGGCGATACGGTCCTGGACCTCGAGGGTCTGGATCCCGCCCGCTGGGGCACCACCGCGGCCCGCACCTGCAGTGTCTGCACCGGGCCCATCTCCGCGACAGGCCCGCATCAGGCGTGGCTCTCCCGGGCGGTGGCGACCGATGTTCTGCCGATGTTGGTCAACGCCTGCTCCCAGACGTGCCTCGACACCCTGCCATCTGGGGCGAAGGGCTACATCCCTACACCTCATCGGGGCGGCACGATCGAACAGCCTCCGCCGCGCTGACCGTCGTCACCCGGCACCGGGCAGCAGGTCCCCGCAGCGCTGGGCGCCACCGGGCCGCCGCTGGCGTTGTCAGTGGGCACGGACACACTGACGGCATGAGCGCCTCTTCATCAGCAGATGCGTCCCCCGCTGCTCCTGTTTGGGTGAAATCGATGGGTGAGCCTTTGATCGTCATCCCCGTGTCGGCGTTGCCGGAATGACATGGGTGTACGGAGACCGGGGTCATGGCGGGAGACGCCACTGCGCCAGACAAGCGACCGTGCCTGCGCAAGGGAATTGAAAGACCGGTGATACCCGAGGCCTTGTCACACGAGTCACGCGGTTTGCCCGCCGAACGTCGTCGGTGCCGAGGCCGCCTGTCCGTGCAACGGCATCGGGACAACGGAACCGAGTGGCGTCATGCCTTCCAGCCACCTTAACGGTCAGTTGCCGCTGCCATAAGGACGGGTGATGATCTCCATGTTGTGGCGGTCGGGGTCTTCCCAGTACAGCCCGCGTCCGCCGTCGTTGTGGTTGATCTCCCCTGCCTGCTGGTGGCCAGGGTCAGCGAAGTAGGTAATCCCGGCGTCCCTGATGCGGGTAAAGATCGCGTCGAACTCCTCCTCGGAGACGATGAACGCGTAGTGCTGCGGTTCGATGGTCTTGTCCCCGGCGTCGGCGAAGTCGAGTCCGACGCCGTTGGCGGTCTCCACAGGGAGGAACGGGCCCCACTGTGGCTTTACCTCCAGACCCAGCAGCCCGGCCAGTGCGCCCGCCGATGCGTGCTTGTCACGGGCCCAGACGATCGTGTGGTTGAGCTGCACGGACATGCTGAAACCTCCCTGAGGTCCGGACGCTCACTCGCCTTCTTCCAACACGATGGCCGGTCGCATCCATCCCGGCCGCCCTCAGACTTTCGTCGTAGCACCCTTGCGGCAGCCATGCTGGCGCAGGCCGGTCCGAAGACCTCGAACCTCGGGATGATGCCGCGTCGGCCACGGGTTGATGCCGGTATGCCAGGTACAGAATCTTTGCCTGGTTGAGGGGAGAAACATCTCATTGACGTGGCTGACTGGTTACGTGCGGTTCGCTGTTCCAGGGCCCCTGCCGCTGCCCAAGGGGCTTAGCGTCCGGCTCGGGGAGCGCCCAGCAGCCGCCCGACAGCGTGGTGACCCTCTTCCTGTCGACGACGGCTGAAAAGTGGACCGGTAGCGGACGCGTAGGTTCTAACGCTTGTCACAACATTCCTTGATCATCCTGGAGTGTTGATGGCGAGGCGGGGACGCAAGCGCAGACTGGAGCTTGAGGCCGAGTACTGGCGCCTTCTGGCGGCCGGGGTGGGCAGCGTCGGAGCATGCAGGCAACTCGGTATCGGGCGCAAGACGGGCTACCGGTGGCGGGCTGAGAACGGTGGCCTGCAACCGGACTATCTCCCGGAAGCCTCACGCTCGGGCCGGTACTTGTCGCTGTTGGAGCGCCAGAGGATCGCCTCGTTGCGTGGCCGTGGCCTGGGGATCCGGGAGATAGCCGACCTGCTCGGAAGGGCACCGTCGACGGTCAGCCGGGAGCTGCGGCGCAACAGCCGCCCGCACGACTACGGCAGATACGACGCCGAGGTTGCGTCCATGGAGATGGTGTATGGGTTCGACCTGATCCGGGGGTTTGCTCCGGCTTCTGGCTGATGCCCGCATAGATGAACGGCCACCGGCTGATCTTCGAAGTGTCGAAGCCTCGAAGGAGATCAGCACGATGACCGCACCTGACAGTGTGCCCCTGCATGCCCTCGCGGAAGACAACCTCGCCGCGCGAGTCCCGATCTGCTGCGCGCGATGGTCAAAACCTTCGCCGACGCGCTCATGTCCGCGGAGGCCGACGCCCTCTGCAACGCTGAATACGGCCAGGTCAGCGACGAACGCGTCAACCACCGCAACGGCTACCGCCCGCGCGAGTGGGACACCAGGGCCGGCACGGTCGAACTGGCCATCCCCAAGCTGCGCCAGGGCAGTTACTTCCCGCACTGGCTCCTCGAACGGCGCCGGCGGGCCGAGCAGGCCCTGATTTCGGTGGTCGCCACCGCCTACCTGCTCGGTGTCAGCACGCGCCGGGTCGAGAAGCTCGCCGAGTCCCTCGGCGTCACCCAATTGTCGAAGTCCCAGGTCAGTGCGATGGCCAAGCACCTGGACGAGCAAGTCGCCGCATTCCGCAACCGGCCCCTGGACCAGGGCCCTTACGCGTTCGTCTGGGTCGATGCCCTGACCCAGAAGGTCCGCGAGGGCGGCCGGATCATCAACGTCCACGCGCTGATCGCGGTCGGTGTCAACGTCGACGGACATCGCGAGATCCTGGGCATCGACGTCGCCACCTGCGAGGACGGCGCCGGCTGGCTCGCCTTCCTGCGCTCCCTGATCGCCCGCGGCCTGAGCGGGGTTCAGTTGGTCGTCTCCGACGCGCACACCGGCCTGGTGAACGCGATCGGTGCGGGCCTGCCCGGCTCTTCCTGGCAGCGCTGTCGAACCCACTACGCCCGAAATTTGCTGAGCCAGGTTCCGAAGTCGGCCCAGCCCTGGGTGGCCACGCTGCTGCGGACCATCTTCGAACAGCCCGACAGTGACGCCGTGAAGGCCCAGATGCGGCACGTTCTGGACGCACTGGAGGCCAAGTTCCCCAAGGCCGCAGCCCACTTGGACGCTGCCCAGCACGAGCTGCTGGCGTTCACCGCATTCCCGCGCGAGATCTGGCGGCAGATCTGGTCGAACAATCCGCAGGAGCGGCTGAACAAGGAAATCCGGCGTCGCACCGACGTGGTCGGCATCTTCCCCGACCGCACCGCCCTGATCCGCCTGGTCGGCGCGGTCCTGGCCGAGCAGAACGACGAGTGGACCGAGGCCCGTCGCTACATGGGACTCGACCTGCTGGCCAAGGCCCGCCTCCACCCGATCGAGTCAGAAATCGACGAGACCGCTCTGCCCACCGAACTCACCGCATAGCCTCAAAACGAGATCACCTAGTGGCCGTCGATACACCACTCCAGCGGACGTGACCCGACGCCGACCTGGCTCACCACCGAGGCCGCGAACGGGCAGGACGTCCCCGACGCTCCAAGCTGGCCACCGATACCGAGCTCAAAGCCGAAGTGCAGTCCAGGCTCGATATGGAGTGGAGCCCGGAGCAGATCGCCGCCCATCTGAGGACCCGCTGGCCCGACCGTCCCGAGCGGCACCTTTGCCACGAGACCATCTACCGCGCCCTCTACCAAGGGGCCAAAGGCGGCTTGAGTAGGACTCTGACCAGGAAACTCCGCACCGGCCGGCCGCTGAGAAAGAAGCGCCGCCGCCCTGACCAGCGCGTCCCCCGTTTCGTTGCACCGGCCGTCCTGATCGACCGTCGGCCATCGATCATCGAACTGCGCAGGCGACTCGGCGACTGGGAAGGAGACCTCGTCGTGGGCGCACGCAGCCAATCCGCCGTGGCCACGCTCGTCGACCGACGCACCCGCTATCTCCGCTTGGTCCCGCTGCCCGAGGGACACTCAGCCGGCCAGGTGCGCGACGCCCTCATCGCCACCTTCAGCACGCTGCCAGAACAAGCACGTCGGAGTCTCACCTGGGACCAGGGATCCGAGATGGCCCGCCATCACGAACTCGCGCCCTACTTCACCGACGGCATCTTCTTCGCACGCCCCGGCAGTCCGTGGGAACGAGGCACGCACGAGAACACCAACGGCCTGATCCGGCAGTACCTGCCCAAACGTACGAACCTGTCCCTGCACACCGCTGACGACCTTCGCGTCATCGAGCACCGGCTGAACAACCGACCCCGCAAAACCCTGAGTTGGCAGACCCCTGCTCAAGCATTCGCCGCGGCTTTGGCATTCTGAACCTGCAACGTTGCGACGATCATGCGAATCCACCTTAGAACCTACGCGCCGGGAACGGCTCACAATTCAAGCATCGCCGATATTTGGCCGTGCCGACCTGCGGCGCAGGAGGGTCGGCGGCTGCCTTCACCTGTTCCTGGAACGGGGCCGGGGACGGCAGATAGATCGTGAAATCGTCGGCGCCCGCCGCGCCGGGAGCCCCCTTGTCGGCGACCCACCCGTCACCCAGCGGCGCGCCACCTTCCGAGTCTGCCGCTTTCGCAGAGGCCCAAGCGGAGTTCGCCTGGCTCGTGAAGGAGATCCGTGCCGCGCAGGGGGTCGGAGACCTGGCTGCGGTCCGAACCGCGCGCCACTTGGCCGGACCCATCTACGGCCGGCATCTGTCCCCCGAAGACCGGGCCACGCACGGCAAGGGCGGTTTCCGGGTGGAGGAGCGCTGCGTCAGCGGCTCCCGGGGGCGGCGATCTCCCGCTTGAGGATCTTGCCGGTGGGTCCCTTCGGGAGGGCGTCGACCTGCCAGACCTCGCGAGGGTACTTATAGGCGGCCACCCGTTCGCGGACGAAGTCACGGAGCTCGTCCGCGCCCACCTCGGCGCCGGGGCGCAGGGCGATCACGGCGGCGACCTCCTCGCCGAGGGTGGCGTGGGCGATGCCGATCACGGCGGCCTCGGCCACGGCGGGGTGCTCGTAGAGGACCTCCTCGATCTCGCGCGGGTAGACGTTGTAGCCGCCGCGGATGATGAGGTCCTTCTTGCGGTCGACGATGTAGTAGTAGCCGTCCTCGTCGACCCGGGCCAGGTCGCCGGTGCGCAGCCAGTCGTCGACGATCGCCTCTGCGGTCGCCTCGGGGCGGTTCCAGTAGCCGGCCATCACGTTGTGGCCGCGGACGCACAGTTCGCCGACGCCGTCGACCGGGTCGAGGATGCACATCTCGACGCCCTCGACGGGCGTGCCGACGGAGCCGGGCTTGCGGGGCCGGTCGGGGTGGTTGAAGGAGGCGATCGGGGAGGTCTCGGACATGCCGAACCCCTCCAGGACCGGGCAGTGGAAGGCGGCCTCGAAGGCGTGCAGCACCTCGACGGGAAGAGAGGCGGCGCCGGAGGCGCAGATGCGCAGCGAGCTCGTGTCGCGCTGCTCGGCGCTGCGTTCGTGTTCGGCGAGCATGGCGCCGTACATGGTCGGCACGCCTTCGAAGACGGTCACCCGTCGCTCCTCGATGGTGCTCAGGGCCTGACCCGGGTCGAAGCGGGCGAGCAGGGTGAGTCGGGCACCTGCCGTCACTGCGGCGTTCATGGCGCAGGACTGACCGAAGGCGTGGAAGAGAGGAAGGCAGCCCATCACCACGTCATCGGGGGTGAGCCGGAGCAAGGTGCGCCCGCCGATCTCGGCGTTGCGGGCCAGCCCCGCGTGGGTGAGCATGGCGCCCTTGGGCGAGCCGGTGGTGCCGGAGGTGTAGAGGATGACGGCCAGGTCATGGTCCTCGCGGGGCACGACCGGCCCCGGGTCCGGGTACTCGGCGAGCAGTTCACCGAGCCCGCCGGGCACGATCGGCACCACCGGGGTGCCGGTGCCCGCGGCCCCGGCGTGGGCGTGCTCGGCCACGCCGTCCCAGGCGAGGAGGAGTGCCATGCCGGAGTCGCCCACACAGTGCGCGATCTCGCGCGGCTTCAGCAGGGGGTTCATCGGCACCACGACGGCGCCGGCGCGCAGCGCACCGTAGTAGAGGACGGGGAACTCCAGCAGGTTGGGCAGCATCAGGCCCACCCGGTCACCGGGAACCACGCCGCGGGCGGCGAGGAACGCGGCGGTACGGCCGGCGAGGGCGTCCAGTTCGGCGTAGGTGATCCCGTGGTCGCCGAGTTCGACGGCGCGGCGGTGGGCGTGCTCGGTGGCGGCACGGGCGAGGAAGTCGTTGAGGTTCATGTCGGGGCCGGTTCCTGGTCAGCCGCGGAGCGCGGAGGCGAAGATGGCGGGCAGCTTGGCGATGCCGGGTGCGGTGGTGAATCGGGTGACCCGTTCGAGGGTGGTGCGGGTCGTGCGGTTGGTGACGAAATACGGCGGGCGCGGCGCGATCGACGGGGAGCCGGTGAACAGCCCACGCGGGATCGGGGCGAAGGGGGCGCGCAGCACTGTCTTCTCGATGTCCTCGAGCATGAAGGCGTTGTTGACGAAGCCGATGCCGCTGCCGATCGCCTGCCGCGTGTGGCCCGGGTAGGCGCCCCAGGGGGTGTAGCCCAGCAGGAAGCCGAGGGCGGACCAGGTGTTGACGCCGAGGGTGCCGTAGCGCAGCCCGGAAATAGCCGACTCGACCGCCTCGGGGTGGGCCTTCTCGGTCCGCGGATGAACGATCAGGGTCGCACCGAGCGTGCCCGGAAGGGTGTCGTTGGCGAAGTCCACGGCGTGGCGCAGGAATTCGGCCGGGGTGTCTCCGGGGAGGCGCACCACACCCAGGGCGCTGGCGAAGACCTCACGGGTGAGCAGCACGTCGTCGTGGTCGATGATGTCGGGCACCAGGAGCCGACAGCCGTCGGCGTTGCTCTCGGCCGCCGGGTGTGCCTGGCGGACGGCGGCGAGACGTTGGTCGGCACCCGGGTAGTAGTCGGTGCGGGCCGGCAGTGCGCGCAGCACCTTGCGGATCGCGTTCAGCAGCCGCTCGGTGCCGTCCCAGGAGCGGGGCAGCAGCAGGATCTGGCTGGCGATGCAGTTGTGGCCGGAGTTGTTCATCTTGCTAGTGACGATGTGCTCGGCCTGGAAGCGGAAGTCCGCCGCGCTCCACTCGCCCGGCACCACGATGCAGGGGCTGACCCCGCCCAGCTCGCTGGTGAACGGCTTGTCGATCAGCGGGGTGTCGTCGCGTCGGCGCTGCTCGGCCTGCTCGTCGGTGCCCCAGACGATGGCGTCGTGGGTGCGGTCACTGCCGGTGACATGGATGGAGTCCACGCCGTCGTGGTGGGTGAGGTACGCGCCCTCGGCGGGGCCGCCGTCGACGAACCGTACCCAGCCCCGGTCGATGAATTCGGCGAAGATCTCCTCGAAGTGGGGGCGCAGGTAGGCGTTGACCGGGTTCATCTTGGCGACGGCGACCTGGCCCTCGGCGTACAGCTTGTGCAGGATGTCCGCCGCGGTCAGCGCGGCGACATTGCCCGCGCCCAGGACGAGGGCCACGCCCGCGGTCTCCGCGCGATCGCGGTACTGTCCGGCCGCCCGCTCCCGGACCTGCTCAGCCGTGGTACCGGGACACATCCGGACCTGGGCCGTGCAGCCGCCCAGCAGCAGTCGGTCCCAGCCGGTGGCCGGGAAGACGTCCACCGAGGTCCGGCCGTCCTGCTCGCGCACGGCGCCCGCGGGCAGCGGGTCGCGGCCGGCGGCGATCCGGCGCAGGACGTGCAGCCGGGCGCTGACGTTCTGGGCCAGCGCCCAGGGCCCCCCGGCCCAGTCCTCCGCAGCCCAGGACGAGTGGGGGCCGTACCCCTTGGCGGCGGCAGCGGCGGCCACCATGTCGGCTGCCACCTCGCTGATCCGCGGCAGGAGCCGCTCCAGCAAGCCGATCCGCTCGGCGAGCGTGGCCGTGGCCCAGGCCGCGGCGTTCTCACGCAGCTCGCGCAGGGCACGGTCGAGGGCGGACGGGCCGAGGGTGGTGCTGTTCACGTCACTCCTTGGGTGGCGAGCAGAGGGGAACGATGTGCGTCACGCAGCCAGACGGCGAGCGTCGCGGGCCGAGTCGATCAGGGTGACGGCGGCGGTACCGCCGATCAGCAGGAGCGCGCCCACGAGCAGCACGGCGTACCGATAACCGGCCGTGCCCTGGGTGTCGACGAGGTAGCCGGTCAGGGCAGGGGCGACCAGGCCGGCCGTCGTGACCACGGCGGTCATCAGGCCCAGAGCGCCCCCGCGGCGCCGGCCGGGGACCAGTTCGGCCACCGACGTCACCGCCACGCTCACCATGAGCCCGGGCAGGCCGAACCCGACGATCAGCAACACGACGGCGAGCGCTCCGCCCACCGGTTGCGACAGGCCCAGACAGCACAGGGCGCAGACGATCAGCGTGATGCCGCCGACGCGGGCGCGGGCCCAGCGGCTGCTCACGCCGCGACGCAGCAGCCATCCGGTCAGTCCCGCCTGGCCCAGCATCGCGATGCCGTTGACGGCCCAGAGCGCAGCGACCAGATTTGCCGCTGCGGTGTCCGAGTAGCCCAGCCCGTCCCGCAGGTAGGAGGGCACCCACACCAGCGCCAGCGCGGTCAACCAGTAGGCGCTGAAGAAGGCGGCCGTGCTGCCGATCCAGCTACCGGTGCGGAGGATGCGCAGGTAGGGGGTGTCGGCGGGGCTCGGGTCGCCGGCCTCCGTACCGTCGTTCGCGGGGGTGCCGGCCGCGTGGTTGCCGTCCTGGCCGAGGATGGTCCAGACCGCGGCCCAGAGCACGCCCACGGCCGCGACCACGCCGAAGGCGGAGCGCCAGCCGTGGTGGTTGATCACCCAGGTCAGCCCGGGGGCCGCGACCACGACGCCCAGGGTGGTACCGAGGGTGATCAGGGAGCCGGGGAGGTTGCGTTTGCGGTCGGGGAACCAGGACAGGGCGCTGTGCTGGGCGACGGGGAAGGCCGGCCCTTCCGCTGCGCCCAACACGATCCGGGAGGCGACCAGTATGGCGAGTCCGCCCCCCAGTGCCATGGGTGCCTGGGCGATCGACCACAGCAGCGCCATGCCCAGCAGCAGCCACCGCGGCCGTACCCGGTCCGCCAGTAGCCCGACCACAGCGCCGCAGACGGAGAACAGCAGGAAGAACGCGCTGTTGGCCAGTCCGAAGGACGTCGCCGACAGGCCGAGGTCGCGGCGGATCGAGTCGGCCGCAAGACCCATGACGGACTTGTCGGCGAAATTGACCATCATGAAGACCACGAGCAACCCGGTGACGAGCCAGGCCCGTCGCGGGGAGCTGGGTGCCGATGGGGAGAGTTCGGCGGTTCTGGCGAGGTCATTGTCGGTCACGACGGCTCCGTGAAGGTGGCTGTGGCGGACAGGAATTGGACGGGGTTCAGGCAAACGGAACGCCGGCGATCGCGATGCGCTCCACGACGCGTCACCACGGGCCCTGGTCGCTCATGGCTGGAAGATTGATGCGCAGGGGGTTGGTCACGGTCAGTGGTCGTAGGCGATCAGTGACCGCTCGATGGGTTGATCGGTCCGATCGTTGTGCCAGATCGCTGCGGTGATCGGGATTCTCTGGGCGAGGACGCCCCCTGCGCAGCGATCAACTGGATTTCAATCATCTAGGGCAGCGCGACCGGGAAGGTGCGGGCCGGCTCCTCCAGCAGCCCCAGCAGGGTGGGCAGGGCCTGCAGGTCGCCCTCGACGCTGATCCCGCCGGCGGTTACGGCCGCCGCGAAAGTCGCCGTGCCGCAGAGCACCCGGTCGAACTCTGTCCTGGTCAGCCGGATTACGAGTCCCGGCTGCCCGCCGCCGGGGGCGTCGCCGCGCATCGGAGTGAGCACCCCGTTGGCCAGCAGCAGCGTCCAGGTCTCCGCCGTGTCGGTGAACTCCCAGCGCAGCAGCAGCCGGTGGGCGGCGGCCGCCGGGCCGTCGAGGCGGACCGCCCAGGCCTGGAAGATCTGCAGCGTGGAGAGGGCCGGGATCATCGTCAAGTCGGGGGAGCCTTCGACCGTGGCGCGCCGGACCTCGGCGGGCTGCCGAAGTTCCCGGGCGCCGCAGAGGTAGAAGTTGCGCCAGATGCCGCTCTCGGCGCCGTGGGCGAGTCGTTCGAAGGTCGCGGCCTGTAGCTCCCGGGCCTCGGTGTGGTCGGGCTCGGCGAACAGCACGTGATTGAGCACCTCCGCGACCCAGCGGAGGTCGCCCGCGTCGAAGGACTCGCGGGCCTTGCTCACCACGGCCTCGGCGCCACCCATGAAGTCGATGTAGCGCCGGCCCGCTTCCGCGGGTGGGAGCTGCCACAGATGGGCCGGGTTGCCGTCGTACCAGCCCATGTAGCGCTGGTACACGGCCTTGCTGTTGTGGCTGAGCGTGCCGTAGTAGCCCCGGGCGTGCCAGGCGCTGCCCAGGACTCCCGGGAACTCCTGCAGCTCCTCGGCGATCTCCGTTGCGATCAGGCCGCGGTTCATCAGGCGTACGGTCTGGTCGTGGAGGTAGGCGTAGGCGTCCCGCTGCTCGGAGAGGAGCGCGGTGAGCTCCGGGCGGCCCCAGGTGGGCCAGTGGTGGGAACCGATCAGCACGTCGGCGCGGTCGGCGAAGAGCTGGACGGTCTCCGTCAGGTATCCGGCCCAGGCCTGCGCGTCGCGGACCTCGGCGCCGCGCAGGGTCAGCACGTTGTGGAGAGTGTGGTTGGCGTTCTCGGCCACCAGCAGGACCCGGTGGTCGGGCAGCAGGAAGTTCATCTCGCTGGGCGCCTCGGTGCCCGGCGTCAGCTGGAAGACCAGCCGGACGCCGTCGACGACCAGCTCCTCCCCGGTGCTGGTGATCAGCGCGGTGGGGGCGATCAGGCCGACTCGCCCGTCGGAGGTGGCCTGACCCAGGCCGAAGCCGATCATCCCCTTGGGATCGGCCGACAGCGACCTGCCGTACATGTAGCCCGCACGGACGAGCATGGCGGGCCCGGCGATGACGTTCTCGCCGACCGCGTGCTCCATGAAGCCCTCCGGGGCGATCACCGGGATACGGCCGGCAGTGACGTCCGCACGGTCCACCACGCCGCCCACGCCGCCGAAGTGGTCGAGATGGCTGTGGGTGTAGACGACGGCGCTGACCGGCCGCTCACCGCGGTGGCTGCGGTAGAGGGCGAGCCCGGCGGCGGCGCATTCCTCACTGATCAGGGGGTCGATGACGACCACTCCGGTGTCGCCCTCGACCACGGTCATGTTGGAGATGTCGAAGCCGCGGATCTGGTACACGCCCGGCACGACCTCGAAGAGGCCATCCACGGCATTGAGTCGGGCCTGCCGCCACAGACTGGGGTTGGCGGTCTCCGGGCAGTCCTGCTCCAGGAAGGTCCACCGCTCGTTGTCCCAGACGACGCGGCCGGTCGCGTCGCGGATGATGCACGGGTCAAGACGCCCGACCAGGCCCCGGGTGGCGTTCTTCAGGTCGGTCGGGTCGTCCCAGTCGAGTTCGCTCGCGTTCAAGATTCCTACTTTCGGTGGGTGGTGGTCCATAGGGGCACAGGTGCTCGGCGCAGGGTGATTACTCCTTCACGGAACAAGGCGCGGGCCTCCGTCTCGAGGACCTGGCGGCTGCGACCCAGGCCGCGGAGAACGTCCAGCGGAGCGTCGACGTTGGTTGCGCCCTTTCCGGAAATTCCGGTCCTGCGGGTCAATTGCCTTGCTGAGGGCTGCCGGTGGGCTCCGTACGGACGATGGGCATGGGGAGGAGCGGGAGGCGCAGGACTGCGAAGGCAGTGCGGGGAACGACGGGACGGGTCGGCTCGACCGGAGGGGTGTAGCGGTAGGACTCGCCCTGGGCGGGCCGGGAGTCGCGTTCGCCCTTGTTGGGCCACATGGACATGGCGCGCTCGGTCTGGGCGGTGATGGTGAGGGAGGGGTTGACGCCCAGGTTGGCGGAGACGGTGGAGCCGTCGACGACGGTGATCCCCGGGTGCCCGTAGAGGCGGTGGTAAGGGTCGACCACGCCGGTTTCAGGGCTGTCGCCTATGGGGCAGCCGCCGATGAAGTGCGCGGTCAAGGGGATGTCGAGGAGTTCACCGACGGTGTGGCCCGGGAAGCCGTTGATCTCGTCGGCGAGCAGGCGGGCGGCCTGCTCTGCCGCCGGGATCCAGGTCGGGTTGGGGGCTCCGTGTCCCTGGCGGGAGGTCAGCACGCCCTTGCCCCGGCGCACGCGCTTGAGGGAGACGGTGAGGGAGTTGTCCAGGGACTGCATGACCAGGCCGATGATGGCCCGCTCCGACCAGCGGCGCTTGCTCAGCGAGCGGGCGAAGAGGATCGGGTGCCGGACGGAGGTGGCAAGGAAGCTCAGCCATCGCGGGCCGCGGCCGCCACCCGGGGCCTGGAGTACGGCCAACAGACCCATGGAGTTGGAGCCCTTGCCGTAACGAACCGGCTCGATGTGGGTGTTCTCGTCCGGGTGCATGGAGGAGGTGATCGCCACGCCCTTGGTGAAGTCGGCATGGCGTCCGTAGCGACGGTCGGTGGTCTGCGCGGTGACGATGGCCTCGGAGTTGGTCCGGCTGAGGTGGCCCAGCCGGTCGGAGATGTGCGGAAGGTCGCGGCGTGCCTTGAGGGTGTGCAGCAGGGTCTGAGTGCCGTACGTGCCGGCGGCGACCACGACACGGCGGGCGGTGAAGCTGCGCTGCCCGCGCCTGCGGGAGTCGGTGCGCCGGGTGTCGATGATGTAGCCGTCGCTCTCCTCCCTGATCCGAGTGACGGTGGTGAGCGGGTGGATCTCGGCGCCACCGCGCTCGGCGAGGTGCAGGTAATTCTCGGTGAGCATGTTCTTGGCGCCGTGGCGGCAGCCGGTCATGCACTCACCGCACTCGGTGCAGGCCCGGCGAGCAGGTCCCGCGCCGCCGAAGTACGGATCGGCGACCTCCTCACCCGGCTGCACCCGGCGGCCGCAGTCCGAGTCCTTACCGTCCCCGAAGAACACGCCGACCGGCGCCATATGGAAACTGGACCCCACCCCCATGTTCTCGGCGACCGTCTTCAGGTGGACGTCGGAAGGCGTGAGCGTGGGGTTGAGACGCACCCCGAGCATGCGCTGCGCCTGGTCGTAGAAGGGCGCCAGCTCCTCCTGCCAGTCGGTGATGTGGCCCCACTGGGGATCGCTGAAGAACGCCTTCGGCGGCACGTACAGGGTGTTGGCGTAGTTGAGGGAGCCACCGCCGACGCCCGCGCCGGCCAGGACGAGCACGTTGCGCAGCAGGTGGATGCGCTGGATGCCGTAGAGGCGCAGAGCAGGGGCCCACAGGTAGTTGCGCAGGTCCCACGAGTTCTTCGGCAGGTCCGCGGCGGTGAAGCGGCGGCCGGCCTCCAGGACGGCGACACGGTAGCCCTTCTCGGTCAGACGCAGCGCGGCCACCGAACCGCCGAAGCCGGAGCCGACCACGACGACGTCGTAGTCGAGCTCGTTCTCCTGAGACAGCGGGCCGTGGTCACGGGGGGCGGGGGGGTTTGTCATGGTCAGTCTCCGGGGGGACGGGACGAGGACGGCCACCGTCCGGGGAAGAGCGGGGCCATGTCGGGGGTCCGCCCCACGGGGTTCGTCCGAGAGCGGTCGCCGCTGCGGACCGCTCTGCGCCTCCGCGACTGGTGTGGCCATACGTTAAGTCGGAACGGCAGGCCGGAAGGATGTGCGGTCGCCCAGCACCAACGGTCTCCGTTGTGCCGCTGCACCGGCATGGGTAGCGTGGCGATATGGAGTCGGCCGCCCCGGACATCGCGTCCTTGATCAAGCTGGTCGCCGGACGGCTCCTCGACGAGGTCGACGCCCTCCTCGCGGACATCGACGCGGCCATCTTCGAGGTGGCCCCCATCCTGGCCGAGGACCCGACGCTGGCCGCCGAGAGCCGGGCCAGCAGCCGGGCGAACGTCCTGCGCTGGCTGACCGCCATGCAGCTGCGTCCCGGCGAGCTGGTCTCCCGGGACGCACCTTTGGAGACCCTCGACCTGGCCCGGACGCTGGTGCGCCGTGGCGCCGAACTGGACGCCCTCGTCCAGTCCTATCGCAGGGGCCAGAACGTGGCATGGCGGCGGTGGATGGACCTGGCAGCCGATGCCATCCCGTCCCGCGGCGACCTGGTCGAGGTGCTCCAGGTGTCCTCGGCCCTGATGTACGAATACGTCGACCGCGTGCTGGACGCCGTCATCACGCGCATGCAGCAGGAACGCCAGGACCTGCTCTCCGGGGCACTGGCCCGCAGAGCCGAGACGATCCGGCTCCTCCTCGACGGAGCTCCCATCAGCGCCGACCGAGCCGGCCGACAGCTCAACTACGACCTCACCGGAAGGCACGTCGCCGCGGTGCTGTGGTCGGATCCGCCGGGCGAGGTCCACGGGATGCTCGAGCAGGCTGCCGGAACCCTCTCCACGACGGCCTGCTCGCGGCCGCCCCTCACCCTGCCTGCCGGCACGCGCACGCTGTGGGCCTGGCTTCCCGTCCGCCACGAACCGGACTGGCAGGAACTCCGCGACGCCATGGCCCACGCGGCTCCCAGGGTTCGCGCGGTCCTCGGACCGCTCCGCGACGGCGTCACCGGGTTCAGGCGCAGCCACGCCGCGGCACTCGCCGCCCAGCGGCTCCTCGCCGGCGCACCCGACGGAGAGCAGCTCACCGCCTACCACGAGATCGAAGCCGTCGCCCTCGTCAGCCAGAACGAGGAGCGCATGGCGGAGTTCATCACCTCCACTCTGGGGCCTTTGTGCGGCGCCGACCCGGCGCACCTCACCCTGCGGTCGACCCTGCGGGTCTACCTCGACGAAGGCGGGAACGCCCCGCGGACAGCCGAGCGACTGCACACCCACCGCAACACCGTGCTGCACCGGGTCGCCCGCGCCGAAACACTGCTGGGATACCGCGTCACCGAGCGCCGCCTGACCGTCTCCCTCGCACTGGAACTCCTGCACCGCCTCGGCAGCCGGGCGCTGCCGCGGTGAGTGCCCCCTCCGGAGCTGTTCGGTAACGGCATCGGAGTCCTCGCCCCGTGACCGGGACGGGCGGGGACCGGACCCACCCATCGCCGACCAAGGCGTCGTCGACACCGTAGTGCCCGCGTTCGCCGACATCGCCATGGTCGACGTCGTGGCCACGGTGGTGCGCGGACGATCCGCCCCCGGCCCCGCGTGCTCCGGACGCCCCGCGATCGCCTTGGCCGACCACACGGTGAGGGGCCTCGCGTTTTCCGGACATGACCGATCAACGACCGCCGTCCCGACCGTCAGCAGCGGCGGAGGCGAGTGGTACGACACCATCGAGCTTTCCAGCGCCCGCTCCGCGCCGGTCCTCGGCAGGGCGCCATCAGCCCCATGGCCGCGCTTGACCTGGAAGGCCGGTTATCCAGGGCCGCTGATCGCCCGCCCGGACCGCATCACCGTGAAGATTCCCGACCTCCCCGTCGAACCGCAGCTTGGGAGCACCGACCGGGCACGCATCGCTGCCATCACCTTCGAGGCCCCGATCGGCAGCGTGCTCGCATTCTCCAACACCCCAGCGCACGCCCCCGATGCCACAGTCCGGGCCGAAACAATCACCGTCCTGGCACAAGGCAGAAGGGACAAGGAGCTGGCCGGTGGGGACGACAGTGCGCCGTCGGCTGCGCTGCCTGTCAGCACCCGTAGCGACAGCGCAGCCGACGCCCTCCGTATGCTCTGACCATGGGCGCTGCACAGGCGCAGAGAGCCGAGCGAGGGCCGGGGCGCCCGCGGGAGGAGCGTGTCACCAGCGCCGCGCTGCACGCGGTGACCGAGCTGGTGACGGAACGCGGCGTACAGGCGGTCGCCATGGACGGGGTGGCCGCACGTGCCGGGGTGAGCAAGCCCGCCATCTACCGGCGCTGGCCGTCCAAGCAGGCTCTGATCATCGCCGCGGCCGAGACGCGAATCGGCCGGTCCTCGGTGCCGGACCTCGGCGATCTCCGAGCCGAACTGCGCGAGGTCCTCACCGCGCGTCTGGCTGCCTACCGACAGCCCGGGACGGACCGGCTGCTGGCCGAGCTGATCGGTGCGGCCGCACCGGACAGCGGGATGCGGGGCGCCTACGTCGCGCACACCGAGCGGATCATGGACGAGATCCGGAGTGTCCTGGAGCGCTCGATCGCCCGCGGGGAGGTACGGCCGGACATCAGCATCCGGTCCGCAGCCACGCTGGTCGCAGCGCCGATGATCTACCGGCTGCTGGCCGAGTGCGAGTTGCCCGACGCCTGCTTCGTCGACGACCTGGTGGATCTCCTCGTCCGGGCGGTCGGCCGCCCGGCTCGAGCCGAAGAGACATGAGTGGGCTCAGACGTCGAAGGCGCAGCGGAAGCCCATGTGTCCTGTGGTGCTGTCAGGAGTGTTGGAGGTGCGGGCCGCCACCCGGTAGCGGTTGCAGTACGAGCGGTGGCACAGGTAGGAGCCGCCACGGATGACCTTCGCCGAGCCCGTGCGAGGGCCGGCCGGATCGGTGCGCGGACGCTCCCCGTGGTGTGTGGTCCACCAGTCCGCGCACCACTCCCAGACGTTGCCGGCCACGTTGTACAGGCCGAAGCCGTTCGGCTGGTACGCGTCTACCGGAGCCGTGCCCCGGTAGCCGTCCTCGGCGGTGTTCTTCGTGGGAAAGTGGCCCTGCCAGATGTTGCACATGTGCTCCCCGCCGGGAGTCAGCTCGTCCCCCCACGGGTAGTGACGCTGCTCGAGCCCGCCGCGTGCCGCGTACTCCCACTCCGCCTCGGTGGGCAGTCGGCCACCCGCCCAGCGGCAGTAGGCGTCGGCGTCGTTCCAGGAGACATGTACGACGGGATGCCCTTCCCGACTCGTCACGTCGCTGCTCGGCCCCTCCGGCGCGCGCCAGCAGGCCCCTTCGACGCCGCACCACCAGGGGGTTCCCTCCAGCCGGTGCGAGGTCCTGCGCAGGGCGCCGGGCAGAAAGGAGGCGAAGACGTACGACCAGCCGAACCGCTCGGCCTCGGTGACATGGCCGGTGTGCTCGACGAACCGGGCGAATTCGGCGTTGGTCACCGTGTGGACGGCCATGCGGAACGGGCTGACGCGCACCCTGCGCACCGGGCCCTCGCCGTCGTCCGGGAATCCCTCCGAGCTGTCGCTGCCCATGAGGAACTCGCCTCCCGGTAGCGCCACCGATCCGCTCTGACCACTGGCCCTCCGCGAGCCGGGCACCAGTTCCACGGCCTCCACGGATCCCGGCGCGGATGCGCGTGACGGCTGGCAGCAGCTGGTGAGCTGCGAGTTGGGGTGGCCCATGGATGTTCCTCTCTGATTTCCTCGTTCTCCGGCTGGGCGGCGACCGCCGTTGCGCCGGGCGTCCGGGCAAGGTCAGGCGTGCGCTGCCCCTGCCTCGGATGCTCCGCTCTGCCGTGCCGTGCGCCGTACGGCGGAGGGCGTCATGCCGAACCAGCGCCGGCAGGCACGGGACAGGGCGCTCTGCTCGGCGTAGCCCAGCCGGCGGGCGATCCGGCCCAATGCCATGTCCGTCTCGGCGAGCAGCTGCTCAGCGGTCTCCCGACGCGCCACGTCGACCAGGTCCGTGACGGACGATCCCTCCGCTGAGAGGCGCCGTTGTAGGGCGCGCGGATGCAGCCCCAGGCGGGTGGCGATGTCCTCGACGGTGGGTACTACTCCCTTGGGCAGCATCTGCTCTGCGAGCTCGGTGACCGGGCGTACGAGGCAGGCGCTGTCCGGTGGGGCGGTGTCGGCGAGATGCTCCACAAGCACGCGGTGGGCGACCGGGTCGTGCTCCAGGGGGCGGCCCAGATCTGCGGCGTTGATGGTGAAGCCCAGCCGGGGCTGGTTGAAGAGCACTGCGGTGGAGTAGTCGCTCTCATAGTTCGCCTGAGGCGTCAGCGGGCGGTGCGGAACGTGGATGTCGACAGGAAGGAGGGACGAACCGGCCAGCAACTGAAGCACCGTCAGCGCACGTGCCAGGACCGCCTCGGCTCCCTGGGGATAGAGCCACCGCCGGCCGAGGGCGCAGCGGAATTCCACGAACGCCAGGCCTTCACCGGGTCCGGAGACCAGCCAGAGCGAGCAGGCCGTGGAGTAGGTTCCGAGGTAGCGGCCGAAGACCTCGACCGCCTCCGCGAGGGTACGGGCGGTGCGCGCTGCGGGTACCACGGGTCCGAGGATGGCTGCACTCTGCCGCCGGCCCAGCCTGCGCCCCAGATCCGGGGTGCCGGTACTCTCGGCGGCGGCCTCCAGCACCTCCATGACGCGCCGGAAGGGCAGGTACTCCTCGTACCGGCCCGCCGCCACGGGCTCGATCCCGACGTAGTGGAGCAGGTCGTCCGGCGCGCCGCCCAACTCCGTGACCAATTCACGGAATTCGCTCAGCGCGGAACCGCGGACCAGCCCATGTCCTGCGGTAGCGTGCGGGCGGTTCGGCCGGCAGGTCCGGCTCTCGCGATGCACGCCGGTGGAGCGGCCCGGCCTGAGGCCCTGCACGACCGCTGCTTCTCGGCTCATCGGCGACCGTACCTCCTCATCGGGCCACTGTGGTTACCGGCACTGACCTCCGGCTCGGACTCGACTACCGGCGCCAGGCCACGCCGTCGGGACCGCTCTGGGCAGCCCCGGGGCGCGGCCTGAGCCGGCACGGAACGCCGTCACCAGGATGTTTTTGGGAAGCCTAATCAGCCGGCCGGAGAGGGGCACTGTGCACGCGCACAATGCCGATCCGGCGGGCCGTGCAGCCGCACATCGGGTCGTGCAATCCCTTCCCCTGCCCCGCACCGCGCAGCGCCACCGGCGCACGGTGTCGCGCGAAGCCAAATGGTCGGCACCCGAAGGCAAGACCTGCCGCGGGGTTCTTCGCGATGGTGATGGCGGGCGTACCTCGCGGGGCTCATGCCGGCGCCTCCGCGCCCGTTTGTGATCCGCAATGCCCAGCACTCGGAAAGGAATCATCCCGTGGTGAACCCGGCCTACCGCGCCGCACTTCCGATCAATGAGCCGAGGCGGCCGACGGCCACGCCGATGGACGTGCGCGATGCCGAGATGCCCGAGCCCGTCTCCAGGACACGGCCGCCGAAGGGCGCACCCAATGTCCTCCTGATCCTCATCGACGACATGGGCTACGGAGCCTCGTCCTCGTTCGGTGGGCCCTGCCGGATGCCGGTGGCCGACCGGCTCGCCGAGAACGGCCTGCGCCTGTCGCGCTTCCACACCACCGCGATGTGTTCGCCGAGCCGCGCGAGCCTGCTCTCGGGCCGCAACCACCACACGGTGGGAGCCGGCGGCATCACCGAGATCGCCACCAGCCAGCCCGGCTACACCTCCTCGCGCCCCGCATCCTGCGCGACGCTGCCGGAGATCCTGCGGATGAACGGCTACAACACGTCCTGCTTCGGCAAGTGGCATCAGACGCCGACCTGGGAGACCAGCCGGACCGGCCCGTTCGACCGCTGGCCGACCGGTGAGGGCTTCGAACGCTTCTACGGATTCATGGGCGCCGAGACCGACCAGTGGCGCCCCACCCTCTTCGAGGGCGCCAGCCCCATCCCCACCCCGGACCGGCCCCGCTACCACCTGAGCGAGGACCTGGTCGACCGGCTGATCGCCGACCTCCGCGAGCAGCAGGCGCTAAGCCCGGACCAGCCGTTCTTCAGCTATCTGTCCTTCGGGGCCTGCCATGCCCCGCTGCAGGCGCCCCGGGAGTCCATCGACGCCTACCGCGGCGCGTTCGACCACGGCTGGGACGACCAGCGGGAGCGGACCCTGGCCCGGCAGAAGGACCTGGGTATCGTCCCGCAGCAGACCGAGCTCAGTCCGCGCCCGGCGGAGATCGGCGCCTGGGTGGACCAGCCGGAGGACGCCCGCCGCCTGTACGCACGGATGATGGAGAGCTACGCGGGCTTCGCGACCCATACCGACGAGCAGGTCGGGCGGATCGTGGACGCGCTGGAGGAGATGGGCGTCCTCGACGACACGATCATCCTGTACATCATGGGCGACAACGGCGCCAGCGCCGAGGCCGGCCCGCACGGGTGCCTCAACGAGTACGCGTCCTACAACGGGATCAAGGAGACCGTCCCCGAGATGCTCGCGCGCATCGACGAGGTGGGCGGCCCCGACACGCTGGCCCAGTACCCGGTGGCCTGGGCCCACGCCATGAACGCTCCGTTCCAGTGGACGAAGCAGATGGCCTCCCACTGGGGCGGTACCCGGGTCGGCACCATCGTGCACTGGCCCGCCGGCATCCGGGCCCGCGGCGAGGTCCGCCACCAGTTCACCCACATGAACGATGTGGCGCCGACCATCCTCGAACTCGCCGGCATCCCCGAGCCCACCTCGGTCAACGGCGTGTCCCAGAAGCCCATGGAAGGCATCTCCATGGCCTACGCCTTCGACGAGGCGGACGCCCCGGAGCGGCACACCACCCAGTACTTCGAGATCTTCGGCAACCGCGGCATCTACCACAACGGCTGGTCGGCGTGCACGAAGCACGAGGTGCCGTGGGAACTCGCCGGCAGACCGAGGCCGTTCGCCGAGGACGTGTGGGACCTGTACGCGCCGCACGACCACGCGCAGTGCCTCGACCTCGCGGCCGAGCAGCCGGAGCGGTTGCGCAAGCTGCAGGACCTGTTCCTGATCGAGGCTGCCAAGTACGACGTCTTCCCGCTGGACGACCGCAAGGTGGTACGGATGGACGGTGAGTCGGTGGGCCGCCCGCGGCTCGGCAACGGCCGGTCGGTCACGCTCTATCCGGGAATGCGCCATCTCAACGAGAGTGTGCTGCCGGACACCAAGAACCGGTCCTGGACGGTGACCGCGGAGATCGAGGTCGGTGACGAGCCGGCGCGCGGCGCGGTGGTCGCCCAGGGCGGCCGGTTCGCCGGCTGGGCCCTGTTCCTGTGCGAGGGCACCCCGGCGTTCCACTACAGTTGGGTGGATCGCGAGCACTACGAGATCAGCGCGCCCGAGCGACTGGGCCCCGGCAGGCACACCCTGCGTTACCGCTTCACCTACGACGGCGGCGGCGTGGGCAAGGGAGGCCTTGGTCAGCTGTTCGTCGACGGCAAGCCGGCCGGGTCGGTGCGGCTGAACCACACCATTCCGTTCATCTACCACGCCACCGACTGGCTGGATGTCGGCGAGGACAACGGCGTACCTGTGACCGGCTACGGCACCCAGGGCGGCCGCTTCAGCGGGCGGATCGGGAAGGTCGTCCTGGAGGTCGGCGACGACCTCTGCGAGGACCCGGCGGGTGAGGCACAGGCCATGGTGTCTGTGCAGTAGTCCCGCTGATCCGCGTGCTGCGGCGACGCACACCGCAGCCGCTCACCACCCGCAACGTGGGGCTGTCCGACGAGGAGAGCCGGGAGCTGCTGCCCGAACTCGGCCTGCAGGCCCGCGTTCGCGGGTTGCAGGTCCGCTTTCGCCGACCGCCCGACTCCATCGTCATCTGGGACGACATCGCCGTCCAGCACTAGTGTCCTGAGTCGGGAATTCGCTTCAGATATCCGGCGAGGCGTTCAAGGATCTCGTCTGCGGTCTTCGTCCAGACGAAGGGTTTCGGTTCTTCGTTCCAAGTCTTGATCCAGTTGCGGATGTCGCGTTCCAGGGTCTGGACGTTCCTGTGGACGCCTCGCCGTATCTGTTTGTCCGTCAGTAGCGCGAACCACCGCTCGACCTGGTTGAGCCAGGAGGAGCTGGTGGGTGTGAAGTGCACATGAAAGCGGGGGTGTGCGGTCAGCCATCGCTGGATGGCCGGGGTCTTGTGCGTCGAGGCGTTGTCGCAGATCAGATGCACGTCCAGGTCTGCGGGCACCTCCTTGTCGATCCGGACGAGGAACTTCTTGAACTCCACGGCCCGGTGCCGGCGATGGATCTGCCCGATCACCTCGCCGGTGGCGGTATTGAGCGCCGCGAACAGTGTGGTGACGCCGCCGCGCACGTAGTCGTGAGTACGGCGTTCTGGCATGCCCGGCATCATCGGCAGCACCGGAGCTGACCGGTCCAGGGCCTGGATCTGTGTCTTCTCGTCCACGCACAGCACCAGCGCGTGCTCGGGCGGGGCGAGATACAGGCCGACCACATCGCGGACCTTCTCGATGAACTGCGGATCCTTCGAGAGCTTGAAGGTGTCCACCAGGTGCGGCTTGAGGCCGAAGGTCCGCCAGATACGTGTGACGGCCGACTGGGAGAGGCCCACTTCCTTGGCCATCGACCGCGTCGACCAGTGTGTGGCGTCCTTCGGCGTGGTCTCCAGTGTCTTGACGACCACTTCTTCCACCTGGGCGTCGGTGATCTTCCGGGGCCCACCTGGGCGTGGCTCGTCGGTCAGGCCCTCAAGCCGGTCCCGCACAAAGCGGGCCCGCCACCTGCTCACCGTGTGCTCCTCGACGCCGAGCAGAGCGGCAACGTCTCTGTTCGAGGCACCAGTTGCGCACTCCAGCACGATCCGGCACCGCAGGGCCAGAGCCTGCGAAGAAGTCCGACGCCTGGCCCAGCGGCTCAACGTCTCACGCTCGTCATCGGTCAGCACCAGCTCGGCCTTCGGCCGTCCCGTCCTCGCCACCCGGCCATCATGCCGAACCCACCCAGACTTACGCAGCGAATTCCCAACTCAGGACACTAGGGTGTGTCTTCAAATGATCTTGGATGGTGGATCATGGTCGGGTGATACGTCGCCATGAACTGTCGGATGCCGAATGGGAGTTCGTCCGACCGCTGTTGCCCGCATCCTTGCGGGGGCGGAGGCGGTTGGACGACCGAAGGGTCCTCAACGGGATCGTGTGGAAGTTCCGCACCGGGACGGCCTGGCGGGATGTGCCCGAGCGATACGGGTCGTGGGCCACGCTGCACACCCGTTTCCGTCGGTGGGCGGCGGACGGCACTTTCGACGCGGTCGCCATCCTCACCCGCCAGTGAACCCCGCTCTGCGGCCGGGCTGTCACCCCACCAGGACCGTGACCACCCGGTCGCAGTGACGGCCCGCCCGACGACGCCTCCCGCTCCCGGCCACGCACCCGGCATCAGCGGGACACAGCGCACCGGCGGCACGGCAGCGACCACTCCGTGTCCCGGGCCGCTGCCGTAGCCCTCTGGCCGCCGAGGCCGCCGTGGGGCGGGCCAACGTGCGATGCCCAGGACACCTTCAGACAGCTCTTTCCCACTATTCTCGGGCCGCTTGTCACTGGCGATCGCCGGCCCGGAGTCCGGTGCTGCGCAGAGGGTCCACACCAGCGCTGCGACGAGCGCCACAATATTTGATTGCCGTTCTGCCTGCTTCCCAAGACCGAGGAGAGACCGCACGCCCCCGCATCAGTAGGAGTACATGCCAGTGCCCCCTTCCAGCCAGCCCCGCAGGGCGGATTCCCAACCTCGTCGCCTCTCAGCACCGATCCCGGCAAGCCTGGGTGAGTCACTGAGGCGAGCCTCCCTTGCGTGGACAGCCATGCCTTTCCCCCCTGACCTCAGGGTGGACAACGGAATCCGGTCAGTCGGAACCTCGGTCCGCCTCGCCGACCAGGAAGGCCGTAGCTGGTATCGGCCCGGCCGGGGCGACCTCAACGAAGCCATCCGCTACCGCCATCTGCTCACCAGCCCAGTCGACGAAGTACTCGGAGAATCCACCACGTTCGTCATCGAGCGGAACATGGACGCCCTCTGCACCAAGGTTCTGGGCCTGCGCGCCACCAGCGATCGGTGGAGGGAAGCCGCTTCCACAGCGCTGCTGGGTTCCTGGTGTGAGGGCAAACGACCGGGAACCAATGAGACGTTCGCGTTCATTGCCGTTCTCCGTGCAGAAGTGCGCACCCTGCACCGGCAACTGGTCCCGCTGTGGCGGAACGGGCCCCGGTCCGGGCGCGTCCTCTCCCTGGACGCCGACCTCGGGGGCATGTGCCTCTACGACCTCGTAGCAGTCGACGTCGACCTCCTCAACCGTGCGGCAGGTGGTGTATTCGAGGACGAGCGACTCAACAAAGTCCTGCGCGCACTGGAACCCGACGAACGACGCACCGTGCTCGCCCTTGCCTTCGGCGAGGGAACGACTTGGGCGGAAGCCAGTGCCGTCATCGGAGCCGACAACCCGGAGACATTCGGCGAACGAGTACGCCGCAAAGCTCGGCGGCTGGCCGCCGAACAGCAACGGCGCGCCGAGCACCGCGTAGGCAGACGGTCGAAAGGAATTCGCTGAGATTCTGTGCCGCTCACGGTGGCCCCCGGGACCGAGAGATGAAGACCCTCTCGACCAAGGAAGACAGCCACCATGACCGTTCTCCTCCTGCTGGCCCTGCTGATCGTGGCGGTCGTCGTCCGGCGAGCCATGGACAAGGCCAAGGACACCGACGTCACCGGCATCGTCCGGATCGCACTCGCCGCGATCGTCACACTGGTCCTCGCCTACGTGGCCATGAGCGTCGTACCGCCCGAGACTGTGCCTGACCTGCTCAACGCAGCCCTGCAGGCTCTGAAGACCGCCTGAGGGGCACAAGGCCGTTGCGCTGCCGCACCCAGGAGAGAGGGAAACCCGCGGTTGCGGTGGAGCTCCGGACGATACGTCGCAAGGGCCGGGGAGCAGTGCGACCGAGACACGCGCCACTCCTACGAGCACAGAGGACTGGGCTGATTGAACGGCATGGCCTGCGGATGGCAACAAACAGCACAGCTGCTGATCATCCCCACCAGAGCCGGTCATGTGTTGGCCGGCTCGTTGCTGAGACGTGAGGCGATCCATCCGGGCAGTGCCGCCACCGGTGCATCGTGTTCGCTGGTGGAGCACACGCCGCCAACGACAGAGCGCGGGCCGATGAGGTAGCCGCCGCTGCGCGCTGCCGGAGGCGTGGGTAGGGACGCCGACGACGGCGGGAGCAATCTCCAATTCGCGGTAGGCGACAGAGCCCGCGGTCCGGTTGATGCCGAACTATCTCGACGTCTTCGAGATCCTGGAGTCCGGTGCAGCCGGACTCCAGGATCCAACCGGCCCGAAGACGGCGGTCACCAAATCGATCTACTCCACAGCTCCAACACCCAGAGGGGTCCAGCCAAGGTGAGCCCAAAAGCCGCCACGGGATGATCTTGGTGAATCAGAGTGCAGCTCGACAGAGTCGTGCCAGCATTCCTGTACCCGCCCAGGGTTAGTTGATGCTGGTGTGTGCCTTCTTGTGGTGAACGCGGATGTTGGCGGGCCCACCACCAGCGCCCGGAGGCAGCGCCAAATCGTACCTGGCCCGCGAACTGGGGAAGATCCTCGACGCCCCGGTGACCCATCTGGACGCCGCCTTCGCCGAGTGGAACGCGCTGCCACTGGACGAGTTCGCCAAGCTTCAACGGAAGCTCGTTGCCAAGCCGGCCGAAGCCCTTCCGGTCGACTCCGCCGAACTCGCGGCAGTCCGACGTCAGCCGGAGAGTTCAGTGCACGTGGAGTTCGTCGCCGACCGGCCGGTCCAGCCCCAGTAACCGCATCGCGTTGCCCGCGAGCTGCTGCTGTATCACTTCCTGGCCGAGCCCCGCCTCACTCAGCCAGCCGGGCAGGTGGCGGGTCAGATGGCTGTACCCGACCCCTCCGTGGGCTGCCAATTGCGTGCGTGTGCACACATCGTGGGAGTGGGTCAGCCGATCGCCGTATCCGAGTTCCATGACCCGTAGGAGAGCCTGGACCCGCTCGGTGTCCTGGGGCATGCGGTCGGGTCCGTACTGGTCCTCGTCTCCCCAGATGTCGAAGGCGACGTAGCAGCCGCGTTCGAGGAGAGCGGCGAGCAGCGAGGTGTCCCCGGTGCCGCGCACGTCGAGGTGGCAGAGGCTGACCCGGGAAGGGTCGACGCCCTGCCGTTCCAGTGTGTCCAGCGCCGCAAGACCCTGCGGGTCCCACGGATGCAGATGGACGAAGATCGGTGCGCCGGTGCGCCGGTGCGCCTGGGCGGCGGCGATGAGCGCGGTGTTCTCGCGGGGTGTGATCGGACTGCCGGTTCCGATCTCGCCGATGACGCCGGCCGGAAAGTCGGGGTCGGTGAGGGCCTGGACCATGGCGTCCGCCAGGTGTTCGGCCGACGCGTCGTGCAGGGACGTCGGCCAGGAACCGTCGATGTAGGGGCCGCAGCCGGTGATGATGTCGACGCCGGCCCGCGCCGACACCTCGGCCAGCCGTTCGGGGTCTCGGCCGATGGTGTCCGGGGTGAGGTCGACGATCAAGGGCTGTGCGGACACCTCGGTGAGCAGGCCGAGTTCACGGACGGCGAGCTCCGTGTCGTCGAGGATGAGGTTGTCGGGGCAGGCGAACGGATTCTGGCGGATGAGCTCGACCGTGTCCGGCCCGACTCGCTGGTCCCTCAGCAGTTCGTGGCGCGGGTCGTCGGTGGCCAGCCAGCACCGCAGGTCGAGGAAGATGTGCTCGTGGGCGAGCACCGTGTCGTAGGACGCGGCCGGGCTCGTGCCGCGTACCGTGCGGGGACGCCAGGCGGGCATGATGCGCTTCTCCTCGCGGGCACTCAGGAGGCTCGGATGTCCGGGGCGGCATAGATCTCCTCGTAAGCCGCGTCGCAGGTTTCCTGGTAGCGCGCGTCGGAGGTGAGTTCGCGTCTGCGGGGACGGGGCAGGGCAACGGTGATGTCGCGCTGGACGCGTCCTGGGGTTCCGCCCATGACGAGTACCCGGTCCGAGAGGTAGACGGCCTCTTCGATGTCGTGTGTCACGAACAGTACGGTCAGGCGGTGCTCCTCCCACAGTCGGGTCAGTAGGTCCTGCATGACACGTCGGGTCAATGCATCGAGGGCGCCGAAGGGCTCGTCCATGAGGAGGACGTCGGGCCGGTAGGACAGGGCCCGGGCGATGGCGACGCGCTGCTGCATACCGCCGGAGAGCTGGTCGGGATACGCGTCGGCGCGAGCACCGAGGCCAACCTGGTCCAGCAGGGCCAGTGCCTCGGCCCGTCGCTCGCGGCGGGTCAGGGCCGGCTGGTCGCGGAGGGCGAACTCGACGTTCTGCGCGGCGGTCATCCAAGGGAAGAGGGTGTACTTCTGGAAGACCATGCCCCGATCCCGCCCCGGGCCCTGGACCCCTTTTCCGTCCAGGGTGACCGTTCCCGTGGTCGGCGGGACGAGGCCGGCGACGACGTTCAGCAACGTCGACTTGCCGCATCCGGAGGTGCCGACCAGGGAGACGAACTCGTTGCGGGCAATGCTGAGATCGAGCGGCGCCACCGCCGTGGTGTCGCCGTAGGCCACGGATATCTGACGCAGCTGAAGATGAGCGGTGCCGTCGGGCATGACTGGTCCTTTACTGGTTCAGCTCGGAAGGACGGAACAGCAGGATTCCCGCGCGCCGCAGAAGCTGGTCGGTAACGAGCCCGAGCAGACCGAGCACCAGGAGGTAGCCGATGATCGTTTCCGTGGACATGTAGCGCTGGGCGAGCGTGATGCGATAGCCAAGGCCCGAGGTCGCGGCGACGAGTTCGGCGACGACGAGCCAGGTCCACGCCCAGCCGAGGCTGACCCGCAGCGAGTCCCAGAGGCCGGGTGCGCCGGCGCGCAGCACGATGCGTCGCAGGATCTGCTGGCGAGAGAGCCCCAACGTGCGCCCCACGTCGATGAGTTCGCCCGGTACGCGGCGGACATTGTCCGTGAACAGCAGGACTTGCTGGAAGAAGGTTCCGATGAAAATGATCAGGAACTTCTGTCCGTCGTCCGTGCCCACCCACAGGACGGTCAGCGGCACGAAGGCCACGACGGGCATGTAGCGGATGAAGTCGACGACTGGTTCGACGAAGGCCGCCCACAGCGTGAAGCGGCCCATCAGTATGCCCAGGGGAAGCGCGAGAGCGGTGGCGAGCAGGAAACCGACCCCCACTCGATAGACCGACACGCCCAGGTCTTCCCAGAGTTCGCCGCTTGACGACAATGCCGACAGGCGTTCCAGTACGGCATCCGGGCCGGGGAGGAAGAGCCGGTCGACCCATCCCTGGGCTGTGACCAGCCACCACACGCCGAGCAGGATGAGGAAGGACACCACGGGAGCGCCCGCGGACACGGACGGGCGGGCCCGGCCCGCCCGCCGTGCGGCGGGCGGGCCGGACTTGCCGGGTGCGACGGTGGTGCGGTCCTGGTCCACGAGGTTGGTCATGACTGCTTCCCGCCCTGCAGGTACCGGTCATCGACCGCGGAGTCGGTGTCGACGTCGCCCTGCAACAGCCCCGCGTCCTTGGCCACCGTGGCGACCTCCGGGAGGGTGGAGGTGGCGTATTCGCCGCTCAGCTTCGTCTGGTTCTCCGCACGGCCGTAGTAATCAATGCCGTCGAACGCCGTCCTCAGGTCCTTCGGCTCGGCGCCGACGCCACGCGCCATGATGGTCCGGGACCCTTGCGGGTCCGACGTGTACGCGTCGATCGCGTCGTTCCACGTCTTGATGAGCGCGACGACCTGGCCCGGCTTCTCGGCAAGGACATCGGTGCGGACCACGAACACGTCCGAGATGAGTCCGGGGTTCTCGGCCGCCGAGTACACGGACCGGATGCCCGGCTTCTTCGCCTCAGCCGTGGAGATGTACGGCTCGTAGGTGACCGCTGCGTCGACACGTCCGGCGAGGAAGGCGCTGCCCGCGTCCGCGGCAGGCATGGGGACGCGTTTGATGTCGTCGATGTCCATACCGTTCTGGCGCAGTCCGTAGCGCAGCAGGATGTCGCTGGTGGTGCCCTCCTCGTAGGCGACCCGCTTGCCGCTGAGCGCCTTGATGCTCGACGTGCCGGCCTCGGTGAGTACGGCGTCGGCCTGCATGCTCACGTCCTCCAGCATCACGATCCTGATGTCGACGCCGGAGGCGATCAGATTGAGCGCGGTGTGCGAGGAGACGTTGGCGCCGTCTATCTTCCCGCTGGCCAGGGCGGCGTTGAGCTGGTCGTCGCCGGTGAAGTTGACCTGCTCGAATGCCGCGCGGTGCTGCTTGGCGTAGCCCTTCTCCTTGGCGATGTACCAAGGGGCGTAGCCGATCCACGGCTGCGTTCCCAGGCGGAAGGTCCCGGGCTCCGGGGTGGCGGGGATCGTCACCGGTCCGTCGGCGGCGTTGTCGCCGTCGCCGCCGCAACCGGTTGTCAGGACGAGCAGGACAGCGGCGATGAAGGTGCCGGCCCGGCGTGGGGTGAGGGGCATGGGGATGTCTCTCCAAAGAGGGTCAGGGGGCCACGGGTTGGCGCGCACCGCGGACCACCGAGGGGACGGCCGCACCGGCCAGGACCATCAGCACACCGAAGGCGAGCCAGCCGACGGCACCGAAACCGATGACGACCGTGGTGGCGGCTGCGGGGGTGAGTGCCGATCCCAGCTGGGAGGTCATGCTGAAGAAGCCCTGGTACTGGCCGTGCGCACCGTCGGGAGCCAGTTCGTACGACAGGGCCCAGGCGCCCGCGCTGTACAGGAGTTCGCCCAGTACGTGGACCGCGGTCCCGACGACGAGCAGGACCACCGCGACGCCCAGCGGCGCGTCCGCGGACCAGGCGAACAGCACACAGCAGGTCAGCAGGGCGAGGCCGGCCAGCCGCGAGGTGCGCGCCGCGCTGGCCGCGTCGGTGGCCCGTTTGCTGACCCGTACCTGGAACAGCACTACACCGAGCGTGTTGAGGACGAGCAGCACCGCATACAGCGAGGTGGGTGCCGTCGTGCGCTCACTGATCCAGAGCGGAAGGGCGACCGTGAGGAGCCCCACATTGAGGACGAGCGCGATATTGAGAAGGCCGACGGTGGCGTAGCGGCGGTCGGCGAAGACCGCCCACGGGGAGGACCGCGTATGGTCGCCGCCGGTGATCACGGGCAGCCGCAGCTGGACCAGGCCGCCGGCGGCGAACAGGATTCCGCAGCCGACGAGTCCGTGGGCCTGCAGGGACTGGTCGTGGTACGAGAGGAGGACACCGCCGACGAGCGCGCCGACGGCGATGCCCGCGTTCGTCACCGAGCGCAGATAGGCGCGGGCCTGGACGCGGTCGGCGCCCTCGGTGATCCCCGCGATCATGGCGCCGAACGCCGCACCGCCGGCGGACTCCGCCGAGGCGGCGAGCACGGCGACGGCGACGAAATACGCGAACCCGTCCGTGAACGCGAAGGCACAGGTGACCGCGCCTTGCAGAAGGAAGCAGTACGACGAGACCTCGCGCGGCCCGAGGACGTCGGCGAGGTGGCCCGCAGGCATGCTCACCGCCATGGCAGCCACCGCGGCGATGGTCAGGCCGATCCCCGCCAGGCGGACCGACATCCCCTCCGCGTGCGCGAAGTACAACACGCTCACCGTGTAGAAGACGCCGTGGCCCACCGCGCGTGTGAGCGTGGCGACGGCGAGTACGCGCATGGCGGCGGTGCGCGGCAGAACCTGAGCGGGAAATCGCACGATGCCCGTTCCTCTCGTACGACGTCTGGTCAGATCTGGGCGAGCAGGCCGAGGTCGGCCAGCAGGCCCCGGGTCCGCGTCCAGTGGGCCCTTGCCTCCTCCGCCCGGCTGCCGTGCAGGAAGGAGAGCCAGTCGCCGCCCGAGGCATACGAGGTGGAGGTGCCGTCCGCGAAGCGGACCGCGGTGTCCACCAAGAAGTCGCGGACGCAGAACAGGTCCGTGGCGTACGACATCGGATAGGTCTCCCCCGGGAGCAGGGTGCCGAAGTCGATGGCCCAGCCGTCCGCCTCGCGGCGCCGGCGCGTGAACTCGTTGCACACCAGCGTGACCACCGAACCGCTGGTCACGCCGGCCGCCTCAGCGACGGCGGTCAGCGTGCCGCCGGTCTGCACGCAGTCGTCGACGACGAGGACGCGCTCGCTGCTGCGCGGCACCGCGACGGTCAGGGGCGTGCCGTCCCTGTTCAGGACGTGGTGCTCGGAGAAGAAGGCGTCCGACGAGTCGGAAAGGATCTTGGCCGCGGGCACGTCGAGGCGTCCGGCGAACCGGTGGCCCTGTTCCTCGAGCTGGTCGGCGAAGCGCTTCCCGCCCGAGCCGATGACGACCGAGACGTCGTGTGCGGGCAGGGTAGGGGTCCGGGCCAGGAACTCGGCGAGCGCGTGCTCCCAGCTGATGAGCTCGACGGCGATGTGGTCGAGGTCGATGAGCCGGGCCACGGTCAGCACACAGCGGCGCACGGCTCCGACCGCCTCGGCGACCGCGTCCGCGCCGAGCTCCTGGGCTCGCGGCAGGACGGGGATCAGCCCGGTCAGGTCGTCGAGGAGGTAGACGTGGCGCAGCGGTGAGTCGCCCTGCGCGGTGGGGGCCGGCTGATGTTCCGTCATGGTGGTCGGGGCGCTCATGACTGCTCGGCTTCCTTCTCGTCCTCCAGGCGGAAGGCGGGCGAGTTCACGGCGAGCATGTGCACCACGGCGTCGCTGCGGTTGATGCTTCCGTGCGGCGTGTGCCGGGGGACGGGGATGACGTCGCCCTGGGTGACGGTGAACTTGTCGTCGCCCAGGTGCATCTCCAGTTCGCCCTTGAGGATGTAGAGGATCTCCTCACCGTCGTCGTGCACCACCGGCGTACGCACGGCTCCGGGCAGGATCTCCAGGAAGTCCATGGAGACCGTGCCGAGGTCGGCCAGGTTGCGCATCCACATGGTCTCGGTCAGCCAGACCTGCTGCTGCTCGCTCATGCGGCGGCACCCCGCAGACGGAGGGCGGCGTCCAGGGCCTTGGGGTAGGCGTCGGTCGTCCACTCCAGCGCCTCCTGGTCGTGGGCGGCGCTCACGAACCACTGCGACAGCCAGCTGGCGCGGGGGTTGGGCCGTAGATCGCCCTTGAAGATGTTGACGCCGCGGGCCTGGAGTTCCTGCACGAGGTACCCGTAGAGGATGGTGTCCGTGGCCAGCGCCTGGGCGTGGGTGCGGACCGGGGAGTCGGTGAAGAAGAACTGGAAGACGGAGGTGTCTCCCTGGCACACGGCGGGCACGCCCTTGCGCTCCAGTTCGGCCGCCATGAACTGCTGCAGCCGCGTGCCGTGTTCGGCGATCCGCTGGTACACCGGCTCGGTCTCCAGGACGTCGAGGACGGCGTGGGCGGCGGCGACAGAGATGGAGTTGGCGTCGTACGTGGCCGCCTGATAGGCGGTGCCGGTGGCCAGCGGCGCCATCGCCTCGGCAGTGCCGGCGCAGATGCCGATGGGGAAGCCGGCGCTGACGGCCTTGCTGTAGGTGACGAGGTCGGCGGTGACGCCGAAGCGCTCCTGGGCCCCACCCGGGGCGAGCCGGAATCCGGTGATGCACTCGTCGAAGATCAGCAGGGCACCGGCGCCGGTGGCCTGCTCGCGGAGGAAGGCGAGGAAGCCCTCGTCGGCCGGGACCGGGCCGGCGTGGCAGAGCATGGGTTCACACAGGATGGCCGCGAGCCGGTCACCGTGGCGGGCGATGACGTCCTGGACGGCCGTACGGTCGTTCCACTCGACGACGATCATCCGCTCGCCGGCGTCGTCCGGCAGGCCGCTGCCGTACTCCAGGTCGGGGACGAACCGGGAGATCTCCTCGGAGAACCAGCCGTGGTAGTGCCCCTCGAACTTCAGGACGAGTTGCCGACCGGTGGCGGCGCGGGCCGCGCGCAGCGCGCAGTGCACCGCTTCGCTTCCGCTGTTGACCAGGCGGATCGCGTCCTTGCCCGCGAGCTTGGTGATGCGCTCCGCCAGTCGGTACGCCTCGTGGGTGCGGTTGTCGCCCACGTTCACGGAACGGGCCGCCTGCTGCTGGACCGCGTCGACGACCTGGGGATGGCAGTGCCCGAGCAACTGGGAACAGTTGCCCAGGAGGTAGTCGGTCAGCTTGCCGGTGGCGGTGGTGAGCCAGGGGCCGGAGGCGGAGGTGATGTAGGTGTCGCTTTCGCTGAAGCGACCGGAGAGCAGATCCATGGAGAGGTTCCTTCAGTTGTCGGTCGGAACGGCGGCGGGGACGCGCAGGCGCTGGGAGTACGCGTGACGGGGGAACCCCTCGTAGGCCGCGAGTGGGTCGATGAGCTGAGAGAGGCGCTCTTGGGCGGGAGTGCCGATGCGGGAGATCACCAGGGTGCGGCGGAAGGTCTCTGCGGTGACGGCCGAGTGGGACCGTGCGGATCGCCCGGTGGGCAGGCAGCCGGGGGCGCCGGTCATGTAGGCGGCCGAGATGCCCGTGCGCTGGCCTACCTGGATCGCGGAGAACGCCGTGACGGACGGCAGGAGTTCCTCGGCCCGCTCGGCGGAGACGGCCAGCTGGATCTGTTCCCCGCCGAGGGTGTTGGCGGCGTGGACGGCGGCTGCCTCGTCCCGGCAGAGCACGGTAGTGCCGCACCGTTGCCAGATGGCCGTGGCCTCCGCGTCGGCCTCGATCTGCGTGGCAAACGCCTCGGCGACGTGCGGCTGCCAGGTGATGAGGACCAAGCGGGGGGCGTGCCCGTGCTCGGACTCGGTCAGCAGATCGGCCGCCAGCAGCCCTGGATCGGCCGTGTCGTCCGCGAGGACGGTGCAGTCGGTCGGGCCGAACTGCGGTCCCACGGCGATGCCGTGGAGCCCCGCGAGCTGCTGTGCCGCCACGACGTGCGGGCCCCCGGGCCCGACGATGAGCTCCGCGGCGGGCAGCGTGGGCACACCGAGCGCGATCGCGGCGAGCGTGGTGGGGCCGTTGGCGGCGATGAGGTGGTCGATCCCCGCGCTGCGGGCGATCCAGCAGGCGGCCGGGTCGGGCAGTCCGTCCCGCTCGGGCGGCAGCACGGCGGTGACGCGGTCCACCCCGGCCACCTTCGCCGCCATGGCGAGGCCCGCGAGGGTGGAGGGATAGCGTTCCTGTCCGCCCGGCACGTACAGGCACGTGCTGCTGACGGGACGGCGCTCGAGGCGGGTGGTGATCCCGTCGGCAACCGGTACCTCCGCAGCCGGCGCGAGGAACGCCTCATTGACCTGGCGGTGGGCGTCCATGCTGGCCCGCAGACTGGCGGCGAGTTCGGGAGCGACCTGTTCGGCGCGCTTGTCGACGATGTCGGCAGGGATGACGAGCGGCTCCTGGACGGTGACACCGTCGAAGCGTGCGGTGGCGTCGACGACCGCTGCCTCGCCCCGCTCGCGTACGTCGTCGTAGAGCTTCTGCAGGTCCTGGCGCACGGCCTCGGAGGCGAGTTCGGCGGCGGCGCCGAGGTCGGTCAGACGCTCGAGGAAATCCGGGTCGGTGTCCGTGAGGACGTCGAAAGCGGTCACGACTGGTAGGCCTCCGGGGCGGGACGAGGATCGATGAGGACGTCGAGGACGCTGGGCCCACCGGTGGCGCGGGCGACGCGCAGCGCGGCGTCGAGTTCGTCGGCGCTGCGGACCGTTTCGGCGTGCGCGCCCAGGGAGCGGGCCAGGAGCACATGGTCGGTGGGCGGCAGGTCGGCGGCGACGACCGGATGGCCTTCTCGTTCGAACCAGGCGCGTTGGGTGCCGAGGGTGCCGTTGTTGAAGATGACCCAGGTGATGTCGGCCTGTTCCGCGACGGCCGTGGAGATCTCCAGGGCGCCCATCATGAAGCCGCCGTCGCCGCACACGCAGATCACGCGTTCGCCTGGCTGCGCGTCGGCCCGGGCCAGCCACGCGCCGGCCGCTCCGGCGACGGCGTGGCCCATGGTGCCCAGCCCGCCGTTGATGATGAACCGGTTGTCGCCGCGGGTGCGCAGGTGGCGCTCGACCCAGTACGCGTTCTGGCCGATGTCGGCGACGACCGTGGTGCGCTGATCGAGATGGCGGTTGAGCGTCGCGCAGACGGTGACCGGGTGCAGGGCGCCGTCCGGACTCGCCTCGAACTCGTCGGGGAACCGCTCGCGCATGTCGGCGGCCCAGGCGAGGCCGCCGGCGGCGGCGTCCGCGGGGAGTGCGGCGAGCCGGCGTACGACATCCGCCGCGTCGCCCAGGATGCCCCGGCCGAAGTCGGCGTTGGCGTCGAGTTCGCGTCGGTCGTTATTGACCCGCACGACGCGGTCGCCGCGCAGGGTGTCGGGCCAGCCCGCGGTGGTGAGGTAGGTGAAGGCGACGCCGAGGGCGACGACCAGGTCCGCCTCGTGGTGGAAGGCCTCGTTCGCGGCGCGGGTGCCGAACACACCGACGGGACCCAGGATGCGCGGGTCGGTCTCGTCGAGCACCGACTTGGCGAGGAAGGTGCCGGCCACGGCCATGTCCCGGGACCGCGCCAGGGCCAGGGCATCGTCCAGGGCGCCGCTGCGTGCCACGCCGTTGCCGATCAGCAGCAGGGGCCGCTCGGCCCGTCGTACGGCCGCGTCGAGGGCCCGGAGGTCGTCGTCGGTGGCGCGTACGCATGCCGGGGCCGCCGAGGTCTCGGCCGGGGCGGGCACGCTCTGTTCGGGTACCAGGTCGAGCAGCAGGTCGCTGGGGATGTCGACGTGGACAGGCCCAGGGCGTCCTTCGGTCGCCAGGTGCAGGGCGGCGGTGAGGTCCGGGATCAGCTGCTCGACCGAGGTCGGCTGGAAGCTTCCCTTGGTGGTCGACGCGAACATCGCGCGGATGTCGGGCGTCCGGCCGATTCCGGTGCCCTCCTGGATGCCGTACCGGCCGAACTCGTGGGTCGCCGCCTGGGCGGTGAGGGCGATGACGGGAACGCTGTCCATGTAGGAGGCGGCGAGGCCGGTCAGCAGGTTGATGGCGCCGGGTCCTGAGGTCGCCAGACAGCAGCCGATTCCGCCGAGTCGGGCGTGCATGTCCGCCATGAACGCGGCGCCCTGCTCATGGCGGGTCAGGACGACGGGGATGCCGTGCTCGTTGGCCAACTCGTGGAACAGCGGGAGGATGCGCTGGCCGGGGATCCCGAACGCGCGTCGGATTCCTGCCTGGGCGAGGACGGAGGCGACAGCGGCCGCACCGGTCTGCTTGGTCACCGCACCCCCACAGGGGTGGTGAGCCGGCCGTGCACGTCCACGACGGCGGTGACGACCTGGGGCACCGTGTCGGGACGACACACACCGATGCGCACGTGCCGGTCGAAGCCGAGGGTCCGGCCGTCGCGCACCTGGATCCCGTGCTCCGACGCGAGCCGGGCCACGAACTCCTCGCGCTGCGGGCCGACTTCCGCCAGGACGAAGTTGGCCTGCGAGGGCACACAGGCGATGCCGTGCGTGGCCAGGCCCTCGGCCAGCAGGGTGCGGGAGCGCGTGGAGTCGCGCACGACGTGCCGCAGATGGTCCTGGTCCCGCAGAGCGGCCGTCGCCGCGGCGATGGCGACTCGGTTGACGTTGTAGGGCAGGACTGTGCGCAGCCGGGCCATGTTGTCGATGACGCGTGGGTTGCCGATCGCGTATCCGCAGCGCAGCCCTGCGAGGCCGTACGCCTTGGAGAAGGTGCGCAGCACCACGACGTTGTCGGTGTCCGGGACAAGGGCCAGCCCGGAGGCGAAGGCCTCGGGCGATGCGAACTCGCCGTATGCCTCGTCCAGGACCAGTACGCCGTTGCCCTCCACGGTGGCCTGGTGCAGGCGGCGTATCTCGTCGCTGTCCAGGGCGCGCCCGAGCGGGTTGTGCGGGTTGCAGACGATCGTGATGTCCGCGGTGCGGGCCTGGTCGGCCAGTGCGTCGAGGTCGGGTCCTGACTCGTCCAGCGGAACGAGCCGCGGCTTGAGGCCTGCGGTCTCGAAGGCGGCGGTGTAGCCGGCGAAGGTGCGCTCCGTGGTGACCCCGGTGCCGCCCGCGGCGCAGGTCGCCAGGACGGTGAGCAGAATCAGCTCGTCCGCGCCGTTGCCCACCAGGACCCAGTCGGCGGGAACCCCGTAGTGGTCGGCGATCGCACCGCGCAGCGGCTCGGTGTCGGAGTTCGGATAGTGGTTGATCCGCTCGACTTCGGCGCGGGCGGCGGCCAGGGCGTTGGGCGAGGCGCCGAACGGGCTCTCGCTCAGTGCCAGGCGCTCCACGCCCGCCGGATCGAGGGCGTGGGGGCCGGCTTTGAAGGGAACAAGACTCGGGAATTCACGCACGGGCTATGTGCTCCTGGGGGTTGGACGCGGGCAGGGGCGGCTCTTGTCGGGTGACGACCGCGCTGCTGAACCAGTCGCGCAGTTCCCGCAGTTGTGCGTCGAGTTCGTCGCCGGTGGGGGCGACGAGGACGGCGTCCGCCAGGCGGGCGGCGGTCCAGACGGTGGTGTCCGGGACCTTGTCGTCAGGGCCCACGAGGTAGCGGAAGTCCGTGACGCCCGGCTGTGCCAGCACCTCGTCCTCGGTGGGGCGGGACGTGAGCTTCCCGGGGTCTGCCGTCAGATAGGTCCAGGCGACCTCGTCCTCGCTCGCCGGACCCGGGGGCGTCACGTCGAGACCGGCGGCGATCTCGACACCGGCCCGGTAGAGGTCGACGCCGAACTTTCGCAGGACGGCCTCGTAGACCATGGCGCCGCCGAGCCGTGCTCCGCACTCGCCGAACACGAGTCGATCGGGCCCTTCCTGGTGGAAGGCCTCCAGGTGGAACACGCCCTCTTTCAGGCCCAGCACCTTTAGGCTGCGCTCGGCCAGATCGTGGCCCAGCTGGTAGGCCCACTTCTCGCGGTCGGGGTCCAGGCACCGGCTCCACAGCAGCGATCCGTGCCGGGTGTCGAGCGGGTTCACCCCGTACTCCGAGACGGCGAGGAACTGCAGTTCACCGCCCTGCACATAGCCGTCCAGGTGCCATTCCCGGCCGGCGACGAAGGTCTCGGCGATGAAGGTGCGGCGCCCGAGTACCTCCGGCGTCGCACGGTGGCCGCGCGCCTCGGTCTGCGCCCGCTCGACGTCGGCGACATCGCGGGTGAGTACGGTGATCGAGGTGCCCGCGCCCGCGATCGGCTTGAGCACGGTCGGGAAGCCGAACTCCGCCACCCGGGAGGGAACTTCGGGGTTGAGGATGTCCGGGATCTCGAGGTGGCCGGGAATGTCGAAGCCCGCCGCGGTCAGGTGGTCCTTTTGGAGCGCCTTGTCGCGGAAGCGGCACATGACCTCGGCGTCGGGCCCGCGGACGCCGAGGTGCTCGGCCACGAGCCCCGCGCAGGCCAGTGCCCACTCCTCCTGGGTGTGCACCGCGACGCACCCGGAGATGTCGAGTCGGGCCAGGGCCCGCAGCACGTGTTCGACACTGGCGAGTTGTTCCACCAGCATCGACTGGTCGGCTTCCGACGGGTCCACCAGGCCGCCATCCAGCTGGCCTGGCGGGTACAGCACGACGGTTCGCAGCCCGAGTTCACGGGCGATTCGGATGTAGGGAGCGCGCCATCCGAGAAGGAGGATGCTCGGCTTGGGGGTCACGATCCCTCCTGGCGGATCGTCACAGAAGCGGCGTGGGCGGGAAATCCCTCGTGTACGGCGAGAGCGGTCACAGTCGGCGCGAGTCGGGCGAACGCGGCGCGGTCCAGCGCTGCCACGGCGATGCGCTTGACGTAGGTCGCCGTGGTGACTCCGCTGGTGATGCGGGCGAATCCCGTCGTGGGCAGCGTGGCGGGGGTCCCGATCGCGAAGTTCGACGCGGCGAAGGTGGTCCACTGCCCGAGCAGGACGGTGCCGGCGTGCCGGACGAGCGGCAGCAGCGACTCGGGGTCCTGCACGGCCAGTTGGAGGTGCTCGGGCGCGTAGTCGTTGGCGATGTCCATGGCCTGGGACAGCGACGGCACCAGGACGATGCCCCCGTTGTCGTGGATGGCACTGCGCGTGTACTGGCGGCGCGGTTCGGGCAGCAGTGCCCCTTGCCGGGTCACTTCTTCGGCGGTCCGTGCCAGGACGGCCGCTTCCGTACCCAGGAGTACGGCGGAGGAATCCATGCCGTGCTCGGCCTCGTTGAGCAGATCGGCGGCCAGGAGCGCAGGGTCGGCCGTGCCGTCGCAGACGATCAGGGAGTCGCTGGGCCCGTAGCCGACCTCCACCAGGCAGCCGCTGCGCTGCACTTCACGCTGGGTGAGGGCGACGGCCGGACTGCCCGGGCCCACGATCTTGTCGACACGCGGGACAGTGTCGGTGCCGTACGCCAGCGCCGCGATGCCGGCAGGTCCGTTGACGCGGTAGACCTCGTCGATGCCGAGCTCCTGCGCGGCGACGAGGACCGCTGGGTCCACCTCGCCCGAGGTCCCGGCGATGGGTGGCACCGCGACGGCGATGCGCGGCACTCCCGCCACGACGGCGGGAGTGGCGATCTGCACCAGGACCGAGGGGAAGGAGCCCTTGCCGCAGGGGACGAAGAGTCCCACGCTGTCCAGCGGCCGGGCCGTGACGCCGAGCAGCGTCCCGTCCCCGCGCTCCTGCCAGGAGGCGTGCTCCAGTTCCCTCTCGCTAAAGGCTCTGACCTGGGCGATCGCGACGCGGATCGCCTCCGTCGTCGCCGGGTCCAGGGCGGCCTTGGCTGCCTCGAACTCGGCTGCGCTGATGCGGATCTGATCGGGCGACAGCTCGATGCGGTCGAACTGCTTCAACGCCTGCAGCAGAGCTGAGTCGCCCCGCGTACGGACATCCTCGATCAGCTGCTGGATACCGGCCAGCAAGCTGTCATCGGCGCCGGTATCGGCCGGGCGGGCAGGTCTGAACAGGCGCTCTCGCGCCTCGGTCGGGGCGGTGGCCCAGTCGAGGACGGGAACTGGTGGAAAGTCAGTCATCGAAGTCCCTTGATACGAACAAATGCCTTGAAAACGCGGAGCAGCATGACCATCACAGAGATGTCCGCCGCGTCTGTCGACAGATGAGTTCAGGCGCCATGAATCCCCCCGGAACGGCCACGTCGGACACTGACGGCACTCGCACTCGCCGCCTCATGGGGCCGCACGGGTGTGGGTGTGCGGCACGCAGGTGGGCGAGTTCTTCATCAGCTCGATCTTGCACGAGTGTTCATCAAACCAGATCGACTGTCAACGAGATTCCGGTGCAAGCGGAGCAGATCGACGAGGTCAGGGTCTCAGCTAGACCTCTGACCTGCGGGTTTATCGAAGTACTTTGAGGATGGAGTGGTCCATCCGGCGTGTTTGGGCATGGATGACGCCGCACGAAAGATTGAACATGTGCTCAAAATTCTGCTCCAGGATCAAGCAGGAGCGCCCTTCCCCCAGGCATGCGAAAGCACCCTTCCGCCGTGCGTGTCGCGCGGCGGAAGGGCCAGCGCTTCCCCAGGTGTCTCAGCCCGCGAGCAACCGCTCGAGCACGAGCGCGATCCCGTCCGCGTCATGTGACGCCGTGACCGCGTCCGCGACGGCCTTCAGCTCGCTGTGCGCGTTCTCCATGGCCACCCCGTATGCCGCCCACTCGAACATCGGGGTGTCGTTCGGCATGTCACCGAAGGCGATCGCTTCTGTGGCCCGCACCCCGAGCCGGTCCGCGGCCAACGCGAGCCCCGTCGCCTTGGTGAGGCCCAGCGGCAGCAGCTCCACGACCCCCTCGCCCGCCATCATCACCCCCACCAGGTCGCCGGCGACCCGCCGCGCCACCTCGGCGAGTTCGTCGTCGCCGAGCCGCACATGCTGGATGTAGACCTTGGTCAGCGGCGCCGCCCAGAAATCCGACGGCTCTTTCATGGCGACGTACGGCAGCGGGTGCGCCGTTTCCTCCCCCTCGCCGGGCTTGCGGTAGTCCGGCGCAGCGATCACCTCGCCGTCGAGCCCGTCCCGGCTCACGGCCAGGGCCAGGGGGCCGATCTCGGCCTCGATCTTCGACAGGGCCAGCTCGGCGACATCCCGGTCGAGCGTGACCGAGGTGATCAGCCTTTGTTCGCCCGCGTGGAAGACCTGCGCGCCCTGTCCGCACACCGCTATGCCCCGGTAGTCCAGATACTCGAGGATGGGCCGGGTCCACGGCACGGACCGCCCGGTGACCACGATGTGCGCCGCGCCCGCCTCCACGGCAGCGGCGAGGGCGGCGCGCGTACGGTCCGAGACGGTGTCGTCGGACTGCAGCAGCGTCCCGTCGAGATCGGTGGCGATCAGCCGATAAGGGAAGCCGCTGCGGCTCACCAGGCATGCCCGGCTGGATCCCCGGCCGCCACGTCCCGCAGATCCCGCACGATCGCCGCCTCGTCCGCGCAGAACCTGTCGAGTGAGTACCGGTGAACTCCGTACTTGTGCTGGTGGAATTCCTCGACGTACCCCCTGAGCCGATTCTCGATGTCGGCGGTGACGTCGAGTTTCAGGAACTCCAGGATCGAGCACGCAGTGGCGACCGGGTCGGCCGCAAGTGTGGTGTAGCTGATGTCCAGGGCTCGGCCGTCGAGCCGGTGCGCCTGCCGGAACTCCTGCTGGGCGACAAGCAACTGCTTGATCAGCGCGGCCAGTCGCGCGCCGTAGGTGTGAACCGACTGGTTCTCGTACGTCAGTTTGCGGACACTTTCGGTGAGACTGCAGAGCGAGCCGAGCACCTCGGCGGGATCCCGGTGGAGATAGATGAACCGCGCGTCGCCGTACACCTTGTTGATCGCGTCGAGATACAGCGCGTGGTAAGGGTCCTTGAGGACGAGGGTCCCCCCGGGACGTCGCCACAGGATGTGCTGGAGTTGCGACCGGTGGGACCGGAACGCCTGCTCCATGTCGGCGGACGCGAGCCACTGCGCGTACTCCGGCACGTCGAAACAGAACACGAAGAGGAAGCTGCGCAGCTCGTTCATGAGGAGCCAGGTGCACTCCTCCGGCCCCTCGGCGGCCTGCATATGAATGGAGCGGAAGCCCGGGGTCTTCTCATGCTGCACGTCCAGCCCTGCCCGGCACTTCCGGATGAGATCTTCCTCTTCCTCCCCCCTGGGAGTCGCCGGTGACTGGAGCTCCCAGAACAGGGGGGCGCGCAGGGCCGGGTGAAGGGCCAGCAGGTTGTGGAGCAGCGTGGTCCCGCTCCGGGGCAGTCCCAGAATGAAGATCGGTTCTTGGACGGCGGTCCGCTCGATGTCCGGGTGTATCCGGGCGTTCTCCGTGAGGTGCAGCCGATTTTCCAGGGCACCAAGAGGCATGCCGCGCGCGCACGTTCTGCCGTATGAGCTCAGGTCATCGACCGTCTTGTGCAGCGATTCGAGCAGGACTTCAAGCCCCTCCCCGAAGCCGGACTCACCGAAGTCGGACAGCCCGGTACTGTTGACCGCCTCCTCCATGAGCCGATCTTTGGTCAGCTGCCCCAGGATCCTTTCGTCACCCATGTTCCGCCTTCTCCCCCTTGTCCCCAGTCGCGCCGCGGCAACAAGCTGCCGCAGCACTGCATCCGGCAGAGCCCTCGACCTGACCGGGCGAATCGTCCCGCTCAAGATTTGATCTAGCGTTCATGAATTGCCAGTCGAGTGTCAAGGGTGATCCGCTGGCGGTGCGGGTACAGTGCACCAAAGTTGGCGCCAGATTAGGCCCTGACCTGGCGAGTCATGGCAACTTGAAGAGCCCGCGAGTCACTTCGGACACCCACCCCGGTCGTTCGTTGCATCGATCCGGGACTCCAAATTTGTTGAACATCTGTGCAGTATGGTGACTCATCGAAGAGCCTGATGTCAGGCAGGTGCCGGTATCCTGGCGCGGCGTCGATGCCTGGGGGTACGCCTGGTGACCCGTCGCTGTCGAGAGGAACCACTTATGTCACGTCGGGTTCGTTCAGAAGAACGCAAGAGGCAATTGGTCGTGGCGGCCGAGGAGTGCATCGCGGAGCTGGGGCTGTCCGCTCTCACCATCCGTGAAATCGCGGCCAGGGCCGGTATGTCGCCCGGCTCAGTGCTCTATCACTACCCGGAGACGGACGACCTGGTGTATGACGTGCACCGGGCGCTGGTCAACCGATACGTCGACCACCGCATGCAGGCCTTGTCGCGGGTGGTGGACCCGGCCCGGCGACTCATCCGGGCCTTCGAGTCGGGACTCCCTTCCGACCCCGACGATCAGATCTGCGGCATGCTGTACGAGTTGCACGGTCTCGCCGCGCGAAGCAAGCAGCACGCCGCGCTGATGACGTCGCTCTGGGACCGGGAGGTCATGCTCTACGAGAGCATCGTCGACAGCGGGCTGGCCGCCAAGGTGTTCCGTTCGGATCAGTCTGCGCGCGCTCTTGCGGAAGGCTTGTTGGCCATGGAAGACGGTCTTGGACTGCACATCGTCAGCCACAATGGCTCGGTTTCCGTGGCAGATGCGCTGAAGATGCTTGTCACCTCTGCCTCGGCGTGGCTGAAGATCGATCTCTCAAAGCATCTCTGATCTGACGGGTGGACCAGAGGCTCCGGAGGACCGGCGGCGAGGTCTATGACCGCGTCGACGTGGGAGTTTCCTGCCTGGAGAGCATGCGCCACCACTATCGACGCCGCGTTCTGGTGCGCCGAGGCTTCACAACCCGTTCCGCCACCGAATCCCCTGTCACCCGGGGCTCCACGCCACAGGACGACACTTCTCCCATCCAGAAACCTCATACAGGGAAGCCGACCGTCGCCCGAGCACGCTCGTGGGCCCGTGACAACAGCCACTCCGTTCCCGTCCGAGGACACCTCCGCGTCGACATCTGGATTGCCTGGCACGCGGCCCATCCGACCTGGTGGTCAGACCGAACGCCACAGAATCGGACACGGGGCCACCGCCGCAAGATGCGACCCCGGGTGATGGCGAAGATCGAGGAGTACGCCGCCAGCCGAGCCGATGTGATCCTGCTGGCCAACCGGCGCCAGACTCGCCGCTGGCTGCGGAAGGTGGCCGCCGAGCAACCCTGAACGGCCCACGCCCCAAAGCGGGGTGCGGCATGCCCGTGGCCGTGCACCGGGCTCCCCGTCCCGGCCGAGCACCGCAGCCGCGCCACTGCACCGGCTGCGGTCGTCCCACGTGCGGTTCATCTCGTCGCGGTCGAACGTCGGAACCCGCAGACTGTCGGCTTCCTCACCGTGTCCAGGTCGGACTGGTCAAGGCAATCCGCCGAACCGGACGTGTTGTTGTGGTCGAGGCCCTGGACGATGGTGCCGGCCGGCCCGATCGCCGGCACGTTGTAGCAGCTGTCCGTGTCGTAATCCAGGGCAGGCTGCCACTTCGCATCGTTGTCGGTGGCGTTCTGCGGCAGCGCCCGCGGCGGGTCGGGTTCGGCGGCACTCGCCTGCGAGGGCACGGCCAGCAGGCCGCACACGACCAGAACGATCGTGAGACCGGCGGCGATCAGACCGCTGAGCCGACGGCTGCCGCCTAGGGGAAAAAGTCGTAACCAGGAAATTCTCGGGACATGGGAACGGCCGGACATCCGGTGACGTCCCTTCTCGGAAGTGGATCGGGTCTCTTGGAGGTAATGGACCCGACCCATTTCTTCCAGTCGACCGACCACCCGTCAAGGCACCCCCTTCCGCCGGCTGTCTTCGAGGCCGAACACGCCGACGAGGTGGACCAGGAAGCCCAAGGTCCCGAGGGTGAACGACGCGCATCGACCACGAGACCGGCCAGCGGTAGCGGTTCTCCTCGAAGATCCTGGCCCCGTGGCGCCGCAAGTCTCGGTTGGTTCCCCAGACGGCGGTGCCCGGGGGCCTTCGAGGTGTCAGGCCGGCGCTTGGTGACGGCAGTTCTCGGCGTGGGCTGGCATCAGGCGGTTGCGTATCGTCGGGGCCGCCGAATGCGCGGAGGATGTTCTGCGCGCGGGCGGAGGCGGCAAGGGTGTTGCTCCTGCGCCAACGCATGCGTGCAGGGCTGCCTGAAGACGCGCGCGCCGAACTGCAGGCCCGGATCAGCCACGTCCTCGACGACGCCCGCTTCACCCGGGAAAGGCTGAGCGAAGGAATCCCGGTCGACGTGACAGGACACGTCCTCGCGGGCTCCGACTTCCCGGGAAACCTCGCCACACACCTCCGCGAGCACGGCATCCGCGACGCACCCATCACCCGCCGCCTGGAAGACGAAGCCCGGGCACTGATCCGATCCGCCGGCGGTGCCGTGGGAGGCGGCAGCGGATCATCATCAGCCCCCTGACCCTCATGGCGTGGGCGCCGGTGGCACGTCGCAGTGGGCACTGCCGGGACAAAGCGGGTGTCGCAGGTTCGAATCCTGCCGGGGGCACAGAACAAAGGGCCGGCTCAGGAGGAGTTTCCTCCAGGGCCGGCCCTTCGGCGTCCCAGGGGTCGTGACACGGGCGTGCTCCGCCCGACCGGTACCGATCTCCCGAAGAGGCGCCCGCCCGATCCCCGCGATTCCGTGCGACGGACCCGCCCTCCGGCCGCGTAGAGCAGACGACGGATTCACCCACGGAGGGGACTGCACAGTGATAGGGCGTGCACTCAAGGGGGCGGCGCTGAGGGGTGCCAGGGGTACGGCGGTCGCGGCGGCGGCGATGGCCGTGCTGACCGCGTCGCAGGCGCCGAGGGCGGTCTCGGCCGAGGCCGCGGAGGCCGCGCACAGGGCGGAACACGCCGAGCACGACCTCGGCGTGTCCGGCGGCACTCCGTACCGCACCGGTCTTCCCCCGCTGCGGACGCGGAAGAAGGGCTCGGCACGGGGAGTGACGGTCGGCGGCGCCCTGCCCGCGAGTGTGTTCGCCGCGTACCGGCGCGCCGAGGAGGAGCTGGCGCGCAGCGCGCCACGCTGCCGGCTGCGCTGGCAGTTGCTGGCCGCGATCGGCCAGGTGGAGTCCGGGCAGGCACGGAGCGGCCGAGTGACCCGGGACGGTACGACCGTGACGCCCATCCTCGGCCCGCGGCTGACCGGCGGCGCCTTCGCCGTCGTGGAGGACACCGACGGCGGCGCATACGACGGGGACGCGGCGTACGACCGCGCGATCGGCCCGATGCAGTTCATCCCGTCCACCTGGGCCCGCTGGGGAGCGGACGGCAACGGCGACGGACGCACGGACCCGAACAACGTCCACGACGCCGCGCTCGCCGCCGGCCGCTACCTGTGCGCGGGCGGCCGGGACCTGTCGAACCCCGCCGACCTGGACCGGGCGATCCTGGGCTACAACCACTCGGACGCCTATCTGCGCACCGTCAAGGCGTGGTACGCGTACTACCTGACCGGACACCGCGTGGTGCCGGACGCGTCCGGCGGATCCCGTTCGGACCGGCCGGAGCCGTCCCGCCCGAAGAGGCCGAAGCCCTCGTCGCCGAAGCCGTCGGACGATCGGAAGCCAGGCCCTGGTCCTTCGCGCACGTCGTCGACGCCGCCCACCTCACCCTCCACCGGCCCGTCCCCCAAGGCCGGCGTCCCGAAGGAGTCCGGCACGCCGCTGGTTCCCGTCCCCGGACCGACCCTCACGCTGTCCAGCGGCGGCGTACTGCCCGTGGCGGTCCGCTGACCACCGGCAACGGCTGGAACACGATGGGCGTCTCCCCCTCCACAACTGCCACTACCCGGCGGTAATGTCGCCACCCGCCGGAAGCACAGAACCGGCGGGTGAGTGCGAAGGGGCCCTCATGGCGACGGACATACCTGCGGACACAGCGGCCTCCGACGAGCGTTGGCAGCGCATGTGGAGCCATCGCGAGCAGTTGCTCAAGGTGGCCCGGCGGCGATCCATGAGCCAGGAGGACGCCGAGGACGCCGTGCACGAGGCGATACTGCGGGCCGCGGAGCGCCCGGACCTCGACGACGAGCGGCTCGGCGCCTGGCTGACGACGGTGACGATGCGCCTGTGCGTCGACCGGCACCGGCAGGTCAACCGCGAGGCCGAGGTGGGCAGCCGCCCCACACTCGTCGCGCCGGGCCCGGTCCCCGTCGAGGAGGCGGTGTGCGACCGGGCCGAGGCGAAGTGGCTGGCCGTGCGCAGCGGTGAGCTGCCCGCCCGGCAGGCGGAGGCGCTTCGGCTGAGGTCCGAGGATCTCGACGTGAGCCAGGTCGCGGTGCGGATGGGCCTCAGCTACCGGACCGTCGAGTCGCTGCTCGCCCGGGCCCGGCGGACGCTGCGCGCCTCGCTGGCCGGGACGCTCGGGCTGGTGCTGTTCCTGGTCGGGCGCGGGCGGCTGCGCGGGGGCGGCAATGCCCAGGCGGTCGTGGCCACCTCGACGGCGGTGACCCTGGCGGTGGCGGGATTCGTGCTGCCGTACGCGCTCGACGCGGGCGGAAACGGGACCGGTCCGACGCCGCGGCCGGCCGTGTCCAGCGACGCGCAGGTCCTGGGCAGCGAGGCCACGGGCCGGGGGCGCGCCCCCGGAACGCCCACCCCCTCGCCCCCGGCGCCCACGGCCTTGGGACAGACACCCTCGCCCACCGGCAGAACGTCCCTGCCGGTGCACGTGCCTTCCCTGCCGGTGCACGTGCCGTCCCTGCCGGACGTGCCCGCGTCCCCGCTCCCGGAGCTGTCGGCGCCGCAGATCCCACAGGTACCCGAGGTGCCGAAGGTGCCGGGCCTGACCACGAGGCCGGCCGCCTCGTCGGTCCCGTCGCTTCCCCCGGCCTCGGCCGTGCCGGCCGCTCCGCTCTCCGTCCCCGCCCCGAGGACGCTTTCGGGCACGCCGTCGCCGAAGCTGCCGTAGCCCCCGGACACGCGTCCGCAAAAAATCTTCGTCCGCCGCGACGGACGCCCCTCCCCTCCCCGTAGAGCAGATGTCGGAGCTGCTCCACAGGCGAAGGGTGTAACCGGATGGGTGTCGAGATCTGTGTGGAAGGGCTCACCAAGTCCTTCGGCCACCAGGTCATCTGGCAGGACGTCTCGCTGACGCTGCCCGCCGGGGAGGTCTCGGTGATGCTCGGCCCCTCGGGGACGGGCAAGTCGGTCTTCCTCAAGACGCTCGTGGGGCTGCTGAAGCCGGAGCGGGGCTCGGTGAAGGTCGCAGGCCAGGACATCACCCGCCTGCGCGAGCACGACCTGTACGAGGTCCGGAAGCTGTTCGGCGTGCTGTTCCAGGACGGCGCGCTGTTCGGCTCGATGAACCTCTACGACAACATCGCCTTCCCGCTGCGCGAGCACACCCGCAAGTCCGAGAGCGAGATCAAGCGGATCGTCCTCGAAAAGATGGACATGGTCGGGCTGATCGGCGCCGAGGGGAAACTGCCCGGCGAGATCTCCGGCGGTATGCGCAAGCGGGCCGGGCTCGCCCGGGCCCTGGTGCTCGACCCGGAGATCATCCTGTTCGACGAGCCGGACTCGGGCCTGGACCCGGTGCGCGTGGCCTACCTCAACCAGCTCATCGTCGACCTCAACGCACAGATCGACGCGACCTTCCTGATCGTCACCCACGACATCGCCTCGGCCCGCCAGGTCCCGGACAACATCGGGCTGCTGTTCCGGCGCGAGCTGGTGATGTTCGGGCCCCGCGAGGAACTGCTGGCCAGTGACGAGCCCGTCGTACGGCAGTTCCTGAACGGCCGGATGCAGGGGCCGATCGGCATGGCGGAGGAGAAGGACGCGGCCCAGGTCGAGCAGGAGTTGGCCCAGATCGACGAGGGCGGCCCGACCGACGCGCTGACTCCCCGCCTGCTCCCCGGCCCCGGCATCGCCCGCCCGCCGCGCTGGGAGGCGATCGCGAGACGCGAGTCAGAGCTGCACGGGACGGGGGTGACGAGCGCATGAGGCTCTCCCCTACGGGTGCGCTCCGGCACTCGGGCAACCTCTTCGCGATGGCTCTGGACGTCGTCCGGTCCCTGCCTCGACGACCTTTCCAGGCGAGGGAGTTCATCCAGCAGGCGTGGTTCGTCGCGAGCGTCACGATCCTGCCGACGGCTCTGGTCTCGATCCCCTTCGGGGCGGTCATCGCGCTGCAGATCGGCAGTCTGACCAGACAGTTGGGCGCGCAGTCCTTCTCCGGTGCCGCGTCCGTGCTCGCCGTGCTGCGGGAGGCCTCGCCGATCGTCACCGCGCTGCTGATCGCGGGCGCGGGTGGCACGGCGATCTGCGCCGACCTCGGGGCGCGCAAGATCCGGGACGAGATCGACGCGATGCAGGTGCTCGGCATCGACCCGATCCACCGGCTCGTCGTACCGCGGGTGCTGGCATCGATGGTCGTGGCCGTGCTGCTCAACGGCCTGGTCTCGGTGGTCGGTGTCGCGGGCGGCTACTTCTTCAACGTCGTCCTCCAGCACGGCACGCCCGGCGCCTACCTGGCGTCCTTCACCACCCTCGCCCAGCTGTCCGACCTGTGGGCGGCGGAGATCAAGGCGCTGGTGTTCGGAGCCATCGCGGCGATCGTCGCCTCGTACAAGGGGCTGACGGCGCGGGGCGGTCCGAAGGGCGTGGGCGATGCCGTCAACCAGTCCGTGGTGATCACCTTCATGTTGCTGTTCGTGACCAACTTCGTGATGACCGCCGTGTACTTCCAGATCGTCCCGCAGAGGGGGTAGCCGATGAGACCGCGAGACCTCCTCGATCGCCCCTTGCGCTCACTCGAAGAGCTGGGCTCCCAACTGTCCTTCTACGGACGCTCCTTGGCTTGGACGGGCCGCACCCTGCGCCGCTACAAGAAGGAGATCCTCCGGCTGCTCGCCGAGGTGAGCTTCGGACGCGGCGCGCTCGCCGTCGTCGGCGGCACGGTCGGCGTGATCGCGTTCCTGTCCTTCTTCACCGGCACCGAGGTCGGCCTCCAGGGCTACGCGGCCCTCAACCAGCTCGGCACCTCCAACTTCGTGGCGTTCCTGTCGGCGTACTTCAACACCCGGGAGATCGCCCCGCTGGTGGCCGGACTCGCCCTGTCCGCGACGGTCGGCGCCGGGTTCACCGCGCAGCTCGGTGCGATGCGGATCAGCGAGGAGACCGACGCGCTGGAGGTGATGGGCGTCCCGTCGCTGCCGTTCCTGGTGACGACGCGGATGATCGCCGGCTTCGTCGCGGTGATCCCGCTGTACGTGATCGGGCTGCTGTCCTCGTACCTGGCCGCCCGCACCATCACCACCGGCTACTACGGACAGTCGACCGGCACGTACGACCACTACTTCCACCAGTACCTGCCACCCGTCGACGTGTTCTGGTCCTTCGGCAAGGTGATCGTCTTCGCCCTGCTGATCATCCTGGTGCACTGCTACTACGGCTACCACGCGAGCGGCGGCCCGGCCGGTGTCGGCGTCGCGGTGGGCCGGGCGGTGCGGACCTCGATCGTCGCCATCAACGTCCTGGACTTCTTCCTCAGCCTCGCGATCTGGGGCGCCAACACGACCGTACGGATAGCGGGGTGAGGACGGTGCGCATGCACAGAACGAGACTCAGGCTGTACGGCATCGCGTTCCTCTCCGTGCTCGCGCTGCTGCTGTCGCTGGCCGTGGCCGTCTACAAGCAGGCGTTCACGCCGGTCGTGCGCATCACGCTGCAGGCCGACACCCTCGGCAACCAGCTCGATCCACGCGCCGACGTCAAGCTGCGCGGGCTGCTGGTCGGCGAGGTCCGGGAGGTGCACGCGGACGGGACGAAGGCCACGCTCGACATCGCGCTCAAGCCGCAGTACGTCGCGGACATCCCCTCGGACGTGCACGCGCGGCTGCTGCCCAAGACGCTGTTCGGCGAGAAGTACGTCGATCTCGTCGCTCCCGCCGGCGCGGCGCACGCGTCGGCTCGGCCCATCCGTGCGGGCGACGTCATCACCCAGGACCGCACGAAGGCCGGCATCGAGGTACAGCAGCTGATGAACGATCTGCTGCCGCTGCTGCGCACGGTCCGGCCGGGCGAACTCAACGCCACGCTCTCGGCGTTCGCCACCGCTCTGGAGGGCCGCGGCGACCGGATCGGCGACAACCTCGTCCGGGTCGAGGGCTATCTACGCCGCATCAACCCGCACATGCCCTCCCTCAAGAAGGACATCACGCGGTTCGCGGACGTCGCCGAGGTGTACGGCGACGCCGCGCCCGACCTGATGCGGATCCTGCGCAACACGGTCACCACCAGCCGAACCATCGTCGAGAAGAGGGACCGGTTGGCCTCGGCTCTGCGCGCGACCGCCTCCGTGGCGGGCACGGCGAACGACTTCCTGTCAGAGAACGGCGACCGGCTGATCACCCTGGGCCGGGTCTCCCGCCCCACGCTGGAGCTGTTCGCCCGCTACTCCCCGGAGTACCCGTGCCTGTTCCAGGGCCTCGTCCGGCAGGAGAAGGCCTCGGAAGACGCGTTCCGGGGCGGCGAGATGCGGATCACCCTGGAGGTCGTCCGGCCGCAGGGGGCGTACCGGCCCGGTGAGGAGCCGGTGTACGGCGAGCGGTCCGGCCCGAACTGCCGTGGCCTGCCGCATCCGCAGGTGCCCGGGCCGAAGCCCCACCTCGACGACGGCACGTCGGCCGGCGGTTCCGGCGGCGCACTCCCCGCAGGTGTCGACGTGTCCGGCACCCGGGCCGAGCAGCGGGCCGTCGGCTCGCTCGTGGCCCCCGTCATGGGCGTTCCCTCGGACCAGGTGCCGCCCGTGGCGACCCTGCTGTTCGGACCGCTCGCGCGCGGGACGGCGGTGAGTGTCGCATGAGCAGGTCAGGATCCCGGCAGATCGCCGCCCCGCTGGTCAAGTTCAGTCTCTTCGCGCTGGTCACGATCGCGGCGACGGCACTGCTCGCCGCCACCATCGTCAATGTCTCTTTCACCCCCAAGGACACCTATCACGCGGTGTTCACCGACGTCACCGGACTGGAGAGCGGCGACGACATCCGGGTGGCCGGAGTGCGGGTAGGGCAGGTCGAGGGCATCCGGATCAAGGACCGGACCCTGGCGGAGGTCACGTTCACCGTCAGCGCGGACCGGCCCCTGCTCGCCCGAACCCACGCGGTCGTCCGCTACCGCAACCTGGTCGGGCAGCGATACATCGCGCTCACCGAGGGCACGGGCGACGTCACCGCCCGGCTGCGGCCGGGCGGCACCATTCCGCTGTCCCGGACCCAGCCGGCGCTGGACCTCAACGCGCTGCTGAACGGCTTCAAGCCGCTGTTCGCCGCGCTCAGTCCGAGTGACGTCAACCAGCTCGCCACCGAGATCGTCCGGACCCTCCAGGGCGAGGGCGGCACGGTGAACAGCCTGCTCGCGCACACGGCCTCGCTCACCAGCACTCTCGCCGACCGCGACAAGCTGATCGGATCGGTGGTCGACAACCTCAACACCGTCCTGGAGACGCTCGACAAGCGCGGCTCCCGCTTCTCCGGGCTGCTCACGCAGCTGCGCCGGGTGGTCTCGGGGCTGTCCGCCGACCGCAGGCCCATCGGGGAGTCGCTGGTGAGCATCGGCGACCTCACGGACGTCACGTCGGGGCTGCTGAAGGACGCGCGTCCCCCGCTGAAGGACGACATCGCCGGGCTCGGCGATCTCACCGGAACGCTGAACAAGAACGAGAACACCGTGGAGGGCGTGCTGAAGCGGCTGCCGAACAAGCTCGAGAAGCTGACGGAGACCGCCTCGTACGGCTCGTGGTTCAACTTCTACCTCTGCGACTTCGACGGCCGGATCGTGCTGCCGAAGACCAAGCGGGTGATCACCCCGGAGCTGCACGTGGCACGGGCGAGGTGTGGTGGATGAGCGTGCGCATCAGGCGGCGCCCTGTCCGCCGTCCAGAGCCGCTGGTGAGGGTCCGGGTCCTGCCGCCCGAGCTGCCGAGACTTCCCAGGCTGCTGCCGAAGCGCAAGCCCCGACCCGAACCCCTCGTGAAGGTCCGGGTTCTGCCGCCCAAGCTGCCGAAACTCCCCAGGCTGCTGCCGAAGCGCAAACCCCGACCCGAACCCCTCGTGAAGGTCCGGGTTCTGCCGCCCAAGCTGCCCAGGATCCGGCTCGAGCGCCCGCGTCTGAAGCCCTTCCGCGAGCGCAACCCGGTCGTGGTCGGCGCCGTCGGCCTCACCGTCCTCGCGCTGCTCACCGTCGCCGCCTTCAACGCCGACCGTTTGCCGCTGATCGGCGGCGGCGACACCTACAGCGCGGCCTTCTCCGAGGCCGGCGGGCTCAAGCCCGGCGACGAGGTACGGATCGCCGGGGTCAAGGTCGGCAAGGTCGAGGGCGTCGACCTTGCCGGCGACCACGTCAAGGTGACCTTCAAAGTGAAGGGCCACCCGGCGTTCGGTACCGACACGGGTGCGTCGATCCGCGTCAAGACGATCCTCGGCGCGAAGTACCTGGCCCTGTACCCCAAGGGGCCCGGCCGGTTGAAGCCGGGAAGCGAGATCCCGCTCCGGCGGACCGTGTCGGCGTACGACGTCGTCCAGGCCTTCAGCGACCTGACGACCACCACCGAGGAGGTCGACACGGACCGGCTCGCGAAGGCACTGGACACGGTCTCCGTCACCTTCCAGGAATCCCCCGAGGAGGTGCGGGCGTCGATCAAGGGGCTGTCGCGGATCTCCCGGACCGTCGCCGCCCGTGACAAGGCGCTGCGCGGGCTCCTCGACCATGCCGACGGAGTCACCGAGGTGCTGGCCGGTCACACGAAGGACTTCTCGGCGCTGGTGAAGGACGGTGACGCCCTGTTCAAGGAGATCGGCAAGCGCCGCACGGCGATCCACAAGCTGCTCAAGAGCTCCGCACTGCTGGGCATCGAGCTGTCCGGCCTGGTCGACGACAACAGCAAGGAGATCGGGCCCGCACTGAAGAACCTCAACACCTTCCTGAAGATGCTCGAACGCAACCAGGCGAGCCTCGATCGCAGCGTCCGGCTCCTCGCCCCCTACGTACGGCTCTTCACCAACACCCTCGGCAACGGCCGCTGGTTCGACTCCTACGTCCAGAACCTGGTCGCCGCCCCGGTCACACCACGAACCGGAGGCACCCGATGACCCGCAGACTCCTGGGCCTGTTCACCGCGCTCGCGATCGTCGTCGGCCTCGCCGTCGTCCTGTGGCCGGGCCCCGGCCCCGTCCGCGTCACGGCGTACTTCCCGCGCACCGTCGGCATCTATCCCGGTTCCGACGTCCGCGTCCTCGGCGTCCGCATCGGCGAGGTCAGAAAGATCACGCCGGAGGGCGACCGGGTGCGGGTGGACCTGGAATACGACCAGGGCCGCAAGGTCCCCGCCGACGCACAGGCCGCCATCATCAACTCCTCGGTGGTCAGCGACCGTTACGTACAGCTGCTGCCGGTGTACCACAAGGGCGCGGTGCTGCGGGACGGAGACGTCATCCCCGAGTCCCGTACGGCCGTCCCCGTCGAGCTGGACCGGATCTTCGACAGCCTGCACACCACCTCCGAGGCGCTCGGCCCGAACGGTGCCGACAAGAAGGGCTCGCTGTCCCGGCTCCTCGGAGTGAGCGCGGACAACCTCCAGGGGCAGGGCGAGAACCTCAACCAGACGGTGGAGGACCTGTCCCAGGCGGTCACCACGCTGTCCGACGGGCGCGGCGACCTGTTCGAGACCGTGCGGAACCTTCAGGTGTTCACGGCCGCGCTGGCGGCGGACGACACCAGCGTGCGGTCGTTCAACACCGACCTCGCCGACGTCGCCGGGCAGCTCGCCGGGGAGCGCAAGGACCTCGCGGCCGCACTGAAGTACCTGGCCACCGCACTCGGCGACGTGTCCGGCTTCGTGAAGGGCAACAAGAAGGCGCTGACCTCGGACGTGAAGGGCCTGGCCAAGGTCACCAAGGTCCTCGTCACCCAACGGGACGCTCTGGAGGAGCTGTTGACCGTCGCCCCCTCGGGCCTGTCGAACCTGCAGAACGCCTACAACCCCGCCGCCGGCACCCTCGACACCCGCAACAACGCCCAAGCCCCGCAGGATCCGTCATCCCTTCTCTGCTCGATCCTGAAAACGACCGGCGACGACCACGACAACTGCGCCGGGCTCAAGAAGCTCTTCGACTCCCTGCCCAAGGTTCCGTCGGCCCCGGCGTCGGCGGGCACGGTCGACAAGACCCTCGGCGGAATTCTGGGGGCACCGGCATGAGCGTGCGGCACAAGGGGCGGGTGGCCGCCTGGACGGCGGTCGGCTCGCTGCTGCTGACCGGCTGCGAGTTCAACGGCTGGTACGACGTCCCGCTCCCCGGCGGCGCCGCCTCGGACGGTCACGCCTACCACGTCACCGCCGAGTTCCGGGACGTCCTGGACCTGGTGCCGCAGTCGGCGGTCAAGGTCAACAACGTCACCGTCGGCGCGGTCGAGAAGGTGGAACTGGACGGCTGGCACGCCCGCGTGCGGCTCAGGATCGCCGACTCGGTGAAGCTGCCCGGCAACGCGGTCGCCGATCTGAGGCAGACCAGCATGCTCGGCGAGAAGTACGTCGCCCTGTCCCGACCGGCCGGCACACGGCCCGTCGGACGGCTCCGCGACGGCGACCGCATCCCACTGTCCCGCAGCGGCCGCAACCCGGAGGTCGAGGAGGTGCTGTCGGCCCTGTCCGCGCTGCTCAACGGCGGCGGGGTGGCCCAACTGAAGACGATCACCGTCGAGTTGAACAAGGCCCTCGGCGGTCGCGAGGACCGGGTCAGGTCCCTGCTGAAGCAGCTCGACACCTTCCTCGGCGGCCTCGACGACCAGCGGGCGGAGATCGTGCGCGCGTTGAAGGGCGTCGACCGGCTCGCAAAGCGGCTGAAGAAGGAGAAGAAGACGATCGCCCTGGCCGTCGACACCATGCCGCCCGCTCTGAAGGCCGTCGCCGACCAGCGCAAGGACCTGACGAGGATGCTCACCGCTCTCTCCAGGCTCGGCAAGACCGGCACCAAGGTGGTGAACGCCTCCCACGACGACGCCGTCGCCAACCTGAAGAGACTCCGGCCCATCCTGCAGCAGCTGAACAAGGCCGGCGACGACCTGCCCAACTCCCTTGAACTCCTCACCACTTACCCGTTCCCGCGCAATGCTGCGGACGCCGTCAAGGGCGACTACGTCAACCTGAAGATCACCGCCGACCTCGACCTGGCGGAGCTCTACGCCGGCCTCGCCGGCAAGCCTGGCAAGGGCGGGAAGTCCCCGGCACCCGGGACACCGCGTCTTCCCGACGTCCCCACGCCCACCCCTCTCCCCTCCACCCCGACCCTGCCGGGCACCCCCGCCGTGCCTTCCGCGCCCGCCGTGCCCTCGACGCCCTCCGACGGCAGCACCCTGCTGTGCCCGCCGGTGTGCACCGCTGCTTACGGCACCGGACACGGCTCGCGTCGCCTCCCGCCGGGGGTCGATCCCGGCCTCGCCGAGCTGATGCTGAAGGGGATACTGCCGTGATCACACGTACGGTCAAGGCCCAGCTGCTCGCCTTCGCGACCGTCACCGCCCTCGGGGTGTCGTACGTCGGCGCTCGCTACACGGGCCTGGTGGACGACGTCCTGCACCGCGGTTACATCGTGCGCGCCGACTTCGCCGAGTCCGGGGGCGTCTTCCCCGGCGCCGAGGTCACCTACCGGGGGGTGCCGGTGGGCCGCGTGGGCGATCTGCAGCTGACCGGGTCCGGGGTCTCGGTGGCGCTGAAGATCGAGGACGGCGCCCCGAGGATCCCGGCCGACACGCTCGCGGTGGTCGCCGACCGTTCGGCGGTGGGCGAGCAGTACGTCGACCTCCAGCCACGGCGGTCGGGCGGGCCGTACCTCATGGACGGCAGCCCGATCCCGCGCAGCCGCACCCGGACCCCGCTGCCGGTCACCGACCTGGTCCTCAGCCTCGACCGGCTGGTCAACTCGGTCGGCAAGGACGATCTGCGGGTCACCGTCGACGAGCTGGGCAAGGCGTTCGCCGGCACCGGACCGAACCTGAGCCGGCTGGTCGACTCCGGCGACGCGCTGGTGGAGGCGGCATCCGAGTCGCTCCCCCAGACGGTCTCGCTGATCGAGGACTCGCGGAAGGTGCTCAAGACGCAGGCCGACCAGGGCTCGACCATCAAGTCGTTCTCCCGCGATCTTGCCGCGCTCACCGAACAGTTGAAGTCGAGCGACGGTGATCTGCGCCGACTGATCGGTACCACCGCGCCCGCCGCGCAGGAGATCGACTCCCTGCTGAAATCCACTCGGCCGCACGTGCCGGTCCTGCTGACCAACCTCATCAGCGGCGGCCAGATCACCGTGGCCCGGCTGCCCGGCGTCGAACAGGCCCTGGTCACGCTCCCGCTCACTGTCGCGGGCAGCTACACGGTCGTCCCCGGCGACGGCACCACCCACTTCGGGCTGACCGTGAACGCCGACGACCCTCCCGCGTGCACCCAGGGCTACGGCACCCAGCGGCGCGACCCCGCCGACACCGGCACGCGCCCTGCGAACACCGACGCCCACTGCACGGTGCCGCGCGGCAGCAAGACCTCAGTACGCGGAGCGCAGAACGCGCCCGGCGCGACGACCGGCCGGTACAGCGCCGACCAGGCCGCGTTCGTGGCCCCCTACGACCCGGAGACCGGCACCTCCCCCAAGCTCTCGACTGCGCTCGAGCAGGGAGGGACCCCCATCGGCCCGGGCGGAACGCCCGTCGAGATCGGCTCGACGGGCGGGGAACAGACCGTGTTCGGAAAGGAGTCGTGGCAATGGCTGCTCGTGGGACCGATGGTGTGAGAGGCGCACGCATGAGGCTGCTGTCGGCGGGGCTCGTCGCCGCGACCGTGCTGACGACCGTGCCGTGTGTCTGGCTGGGCCACAAGCTGTCCGACCAGCACGCGGCGGAACAGCGCCGTCAGGACATCCTGGCGGCGGCTCGCCAGTCGGCGCTGAGCTTCACCTCGCTCGACTACCGGCACTACGACCGGGACAGCGCCACCGTGCTGAAGGGCGCCACCGGCGAGTTCAAGAAGGAGTTCGCCGCACAGACCGCACAACTGACGAAGCTGGTTGCGCGGAACGAGTCGGTGTCCGAGGGACAGGTCCTGGAAGCGGGCGTCGTGCGGTCCGACGCACGCTCGGCCCGGGTCCTGGTCGTGGCCGACAGCAAGGTGACCAACACCGCCGCGCCCGAGGGCCAGGCGCGCACCTACCGGCTCCAGCTCGACCTCACGCGCGTGGCCGGCCGCTGGCTGACCTCCGACGTCGCGTTCGTGGGCTGACCCACCCGTGAGGCCATCGATGAGAAGAGACACCGTGGCGAACCCGACCTCCCGCACCCGCGGCACCGGCTCACCCGCCCGCCGCACCATGACCGCGGCCGCCCGCGCGGCAGCCAAGCGCGCCGGGCGGCCCGAGCGCCCCGAGCGCGGTGCCCGCCAGGAAGAGCAGCCTCCCTCGGGGCGCACCCTGCTCGTCGAGCCCCCGGCGAACGGCTGGGAGGACCCGCCGGAGCCCGAGTCACCCAAGTCGTTCGAGGAGGAGCCGGAGGACGACGCGCCCCCGCACGAGACCGGGCGGAAGGTGCTCACCGCGGTGCTGGGCGTCATCCTCGTGGCGGCCCTGGTCGCGACCGCCGTCGTCGGCTGGCAGTACCGGCAGGGGCGACAGGCGGAACAGGCCCGCGGCGAGGCCCTCGCGGCCGCGAGGAAGGCGGCGCCGGTCGTGCTGTCGTACGACTACCGGCACCTGGACCGGGACTTCTCCCGAGCCCGCGCCCTGCTGACCGGGCACTTCCGCGACCAGTACGGCAAGACCACGAAGGCAGTGGTCACGCCGACCGCGACGAAGTACCACGGCGTGGTGAAGGCGACCGTGGCCACACCCGCCGACGGCGGCACCCCGGCGGTCTCCGTCGTGTCGGCCACACCGGACCGGGCCGTCGTCCTGCTCTTCGTCAACCAGGTCACCCGGAGCACCCAGGCCCCGGAGCCCCGGCTGGACCTGAACCGGGTGCGTATGACGCTCACCCGCACCTCCGACGGCTGGAAGGTGAGCGGCGTCGACGCCCTCTGACCAGGCCTGCGAAGGGTCCCCCGAACAGAGGCCCTCCGTTGTCACCGAAGGCATTGGGCCGTTCGGAGGAGTTCGGGCAGCGAGACAGCCACGAATCTCCCTGACCGTCAGCTCCTGCTTTTCCTGCTCCCGGTGTGGGCCGCACCACCACCCTGACCACCACCGTCAGCAGCACGATCGGGCCGCTGCCGGCCCCGCGACACACAATTTAAATGCTCGCTGGGTTTCTCCATGTCGCCCCGGGCACCAGCCCCGGGCACCCGGGCGCCGCCGTCGACGCCCGCCGACCAGAAGGCGATCCGCCATGAACCTCAAGTCCCTGCTCCGGCCGATCCGCACCCAGGCCGCGTTGGCGGGCCAACGGGCGGAGGCGGCACGGGAGCCTACGCGGCCGTCAGCGCACAGCACTCGGCGTTGCTTCGCATGCACTACCTGCGTGACGGACTGGCCCGCATGGGCGCGGTCGTGGGCTCATCGACGCTGTGCACATCGAGGTCGGCCCACCGCTCTGAAGGCCACCGGTCAACTGCCGTCTGACCCTCGCGACGGCGCCGCCCCCTGCTTCACCATGGCAGTGGCCGGCCTCCCCAGCGACGAAGTCCGGGTCTGGAACGACATCAAGGCCGCCACGACCGAGGTCCTGCACCGCGACCGCAGCACGATCACCCACCATCGCACCGTGGACTGTGACCACCGCCCCGCCACGCCCTCCAGCACTCCGAACCCTTCGCACTGGCGCTGCGAGCCGCCAAGAACAGCCCCGACCCGCGCCACATCGTCAACCCGGGTGTCCCGCTCGACTGGCATGCCGGCGCCCGGAAAGCGAGCGCCGGACGCCTGATCAGGCGGAGGCGAAAGCCTCCTCGGGGACATCGTCGAGGACGAATCCGTTGTCGAGCCGGACGCGGACCGTGACGTGGAGCATCCGTCGCTGGTAGGCGACCCACTGCTCTTCCAAGGCCCCCACCTGCTCCTCCAGTTGCTTTCTGCTCGCCGGCGGCATCTGGTGGCCGAAGTCGCCCAGGAGCGACTTGAGGCGCAGGTACTCACGGACCTCGTGGCTCTGCTGCCGGTGATGCTCGTCCACACGCTCGACGGTGCCCTCGATGCCTGCTGCCAGGGCCACAGAGGCGGCGAAGGCACCCGTCTCCTGCTGGGGCTCACCGACTGGGGTCACCGACCCGGCCAACCGGAGATCCGCCGCCAGCCGCACCCGTTGGCCCACGTTCAGCGTCATCGATCCTTCGTCTTCCTCATCGGTCACCGGCGATCCGGTACACGTGGCGTCGCCAGGCGTACCGGACGGGACAGGATCATCCCACCCTCACCTCCGGCCCCGGAATCGGCCCCGGCACGATCGAAACCCTCACCGACCCCCGCCCGCACAACAACCGCACGACGGGCGAACAGACGCCTGAAGACGGTCTGCTGGACGGTGGCAAGAACGGCTCGGAGAGCGCCGATGCCGACGGTGAAACAACCTCTGTCTCGCCTCCGGTCGATCGACAATGCTCCTCACCCAGCCCATCTCGCACGCTGGGGGGTATTGGTCAGGTGAGGCGCGTCAGGATGGCGCGGCAGTTGTTCTGCAGTTCGTCATCGTTGGCGATGCTGTTGTAGCGGCCGCTGCGGCGGGGCAAGGTCAGCTCCCTCTGGATGCGGGGCAGGGCTGGTATGGCTGCCGGGCCCATACGGTTCAGGCACGCCAGGACGTGGTTGGAGGTGTACTCGTTCTTCTCCCAGGCCGCCAACAGTGCCGGCACGACGACACCGGCCTCGGCCTCACCTGCGATATCCCACAGGGCTGCCGCTACGTGGACGCGGGTCCACTCATAGCCGGCGTTCAGCATCTGCCGCAGACGTGGCACCACGGCCTCGGCGGGCCGGCCGATCCGGCCGAGGACATCGGCTGCTTCGTCATGATGATGGCTGTCGAGGAGGTCCTCAAGCAGTGGAACCGCGGTGGCCGGGTCGCGTTCGAGCTCCCACACAGCGGCCGCGGCAGCCGCACGCAGGTCCACGTCCTTTGCGCCGGTCAGCGGGCGAATCACCTCAAGGGCCGGTGCGGCCCGGGTACCGAACGAGGCGAGCGCCTGCAGGGCTGAGACGACAGTGCCCCATCGCTCGTGCCGAAGCGCGGTGCTGAGAGCGTCGGTGAGGTGGGGAACGGCGGCGGTTTCGCCGAGCGCGCCCAGGGCGGACATCAGCGCGTTGGTGCTCATGTCGGGCCACTGTCCCGAGTAGTCGGCCTCGGCGAGCCGTCTGTTCAGCCGGGGCACCAGGTCGGCTGCGGCCGGACGTAGATGCCTGGCCGCCTGTACGGCACGCCAGGCGTCGGTGCCGGTGTCCAGCGCCACCAGCAGGCTGGGCAGGGCCCGTACATCTCCGAGGCCGGCCAGCGCCATGACGGCTTCCTGGTGGGCGCGGCGCAGCAGGGGTTGCGGCGCCGCCCACATGTCGGGTCCCTGTGCGGTGACGTAAGCGGCCAGGGCTTCACGGGCCGGCTCGGAGACGGGCGAGAGGGATCCGAGGCTTTCGGCCGCAGCGGTGGAGGTGTACGGGTCCTCGGGGAGCAGACAGTGTGCGAGGAGGAGGACGAGGTCGGTGTGATCGCCCCTCCAGGAGGTGATCAGTTCCTGGGTCATACGGATCGCGTCGTAGCGGGTGGCCGTGTCCGGGCTGTTGAGCTGTTCGGTGAGCAGGGCCGTGCGTTCGGGCAGGCGTGCGTCCAGTACCCCGTGGAAGGCGCGCAGCAAGGACGTGGTGGGTGCGTGGACCCGGTTGTGTCGCTCGAGGTCGGCGAACGCCGCGGCCACCTGGGGCGGGACGGTCCCGACCGCCGTCGGCCCGGCATCGGCAGGGCAGACGCATGCTTCGGAGCCGCCCCGGTGCGCCGGGTCACCGGATTGCGGCGGCAGCGGTGGAGTGAGCTCGCGCAGCAGTCCGATCGCCGTGGTCACGGTTGCTTGGGCGATGTCCGCGGGGGCGCAGCGGGACCGGTGGACGAGGGCGGCGAGGCGGATGTCCGTGCTGCCTGCCGTCTCGTCGGCCAAGGTATCGAGCAACGCAGTGACGGCGGCTCGTGCGTCAGGCAGCCGCAGCGCCAGATCGGCCATCGTCTGAACGACCAACAGCCGCTCCGTGACCCCCTTCTCGCACGGCAGCCGGTCCTGCAGTATCCCGACCGCCTTGCCGGCGTCGTCCAGGAAGAGCCCGAGCCCCTGGATCCCCGCTCTGCGCACGCGCAGATCCGGATCCGAGGCGTAGGCGATGAAGGCGTCGCCGTGCTCGCGCATGAATGCGGCACTGTCCGCGCCGGCCGTCGACCCGGTCCCGTCCGGCGCGAAGTGGATGCCGTCGCTGCGGTCGAGGGCTTCGCGACCGATGCTGACCAGCAGTTCCACGATCGAGGCACGGTCCGGAGCCGTGGGGTCGTCGGCCATCTCGAACAGGAACGGCAGGCTGGCCGTCGTGCACGGATACACGTCCCCCTGATGGTGGGCCGCACCATAAAAGTCGTCGAAAGCCTTCTCCCGGGCCTCGGCGTCGGGCGAAGTCATCGCCCGCAGCCACAGGGGAACATCGCCGGCCGGGCCGTAGGCGTGGTTCATCGACGACCAGTCGATGCTCTGCAAGTCGTTGATCATGCGCGGCACTATGCCGCAGGGCACTGACATCGTGCCGTGCCTCGTCTGAGGTGCCCTTCGATGGCAGTGGGTCTCGCCTGCCCTGCGGGTCATCTGGAATGCGTGGCCGGCAGCACGCTTTAGCGCGAGCCGACCAATGGCCGGATACGGAACAATACGTCAAAGTTGCCTGTACGACTGGCCATGTGAAGCTACTGAGGACTGGCATGAGCACACACGATGGTGATCATTTCCCGCCCTCCGCCGCCCTGTTCGCTTCAGCTCACGGCCGTCCAGGACAAATGATCAGACGGGCCGTGGAAACCGATCTGCCGGACGTGCACCGGCTCGACCGAGAAGCGTTCACTGCCGACGCCTACCCCTACTTCGCCCTGCGCCAGTTCTTCGACGCGTGCGATGACCACATGCTGGTCGTCGACGACAACGGCACGCTCACTGGCTACATCATGGCCGCCGCCACGAAACGCGACGGCTCGTGCTGGCTACTGAGCCTGGGCGTCACACCGCACAAGCGCGGGCACGGTCTGGGACGGCTCCTCATGAGCGAATTGCTGCGCGCCCGCCGGGAAGAGGGCGTACGCAAGGCTCTGTCCGTGGTCGCTCCAGGCAACACCTCGGCCCTACATCTCTACAGATCCCTCGGCTTCACGATCGACCCCGACGAACTCCGCCCGGACTACTTCGGCCCGGGCGCTGACCGGCTCCCCATCAGCCTGCGCCTAGAGTGAGCCACCGCCCGTGTCAGGATCGCAGCTGGGGTGCATGAGTAATCCCCGTACGGGAGCGAGAGATCGACGCTGCCGACACCAAGGCAACGCCGGCAGCGTTCCTGGATGAGCTGACCGCTGCCGCGCAGCGCACCCGCACGGCATTCGACGGCACCTGGCGCTTCGACTTGGCGCGTGCCCTCATGGACCTCATCGCAGCTCTGGTCCCCGCGGGAGAGCGGCGGGACTCGCTGATGGTCCGGCCCTTCCTCATCACCCTGCTGCCCCAGTTCGGCCCCGTCTTCACGAAGGATGACGAGGAGATGCGAGGAACGGCTGCGCCTGCACCTCTCCCGCCTGGCCGGCCTGCCACGAGATCCTCACCGTTTCCGGTAGGCGAGAAGCCGCGCACTATAGTCCGGCTCGTCGTCGCCATCCGGCTCGTCGTCGCCGTCGGGCTCGTAATCCTCGGCCCGCGAGCGACGTGAAACGCCTGTTGCAGGAGCGCCTCCCGAACCGAGGTCTACCAGGCCGCGGTCAATGGAACCAACGAGACTCCTGTGCCGGTGGGTTGGAGACTTCGAACATCTCCCCCAACGGCACGGGAGCTTTGTGCGTTGCGATCCCTCACCTCGGGTTCCGGAACCGGTCAGGTGCCGAAGAGTTGGGTCCAGAGGTTGCCGGAGGCGCCGGCAAGTCCGGTCTGCTTCCACTTGCAGTTCAGGATGGCGGCCTTGTGAGGTGCGCTGCCCATCCAGCTGTCGAAGACCGCCTGCGAGGTGGAACCACCCTGGTGGATGTTCTCCTCGGTCGGTATGGACGGGCTGAAGCCGGCCTTTTCGACCCGCTGCGAGATGCTCGATCCGTCGGATCCGGTGTGCGAGAAGAAGTTGTTCTTGGCCATGTCCTCGCTGTGAGCCTGCGCGGCCGCGGTGAGCTGGCTGTTCATGCTCAGCGCCGAGCAACCGGCCTTCTCTCGTTCGGCGTTCTCCAGAGCCAGGATCTCGTTGGCGTTGGCCTGCAGCACGACGTTGGGCCCGGCAGGTGCGGCGGGGGCGGCGCTCGCGCCGGCTGCGGCGGGCAGCACGAGCAGGGGGATTGCGCACGCGGCAGCGCATGCACCGTGCAGTCGGTGAGTGAGGGCGCGCATAGCATTCCTTTCGTTCGTTCAACGTGTGCACCGGGAAACGCGGTGCGCGGTTGTCCGGCGCATACCTCGCGAAGGGTCGGTTCCGTCAGCGCCTCGGCCTCGGACAGCAAGCCGTGAGGTACGGACCGCCGCTGTTCTGGCAGTGGCGACGTTCGGCCGGTGGGGCAACGCTGCCGTCACGGTCGGTGGCTGGGACGCCGACGTGCCCGTTGAGGCACGCCCTCAGGCCCCTTCGGCCGCCCCGTTCGGCCAGCCCGGCAAGGAGGTGGCTCCAGGCCGATCACGGGAGCCTTCAGCGTCCGGCCCCGGTCGCTTTTGAGTCTGCCTGCCAGCCCATTTTAGCGCTGGGGGTATCGGATCTCCTGTCCAGGCAACCCACGGCAGGCGCTGCCCAGACGTACGCAGCGTGCTGAGCCGGGGTAGGCCGGCCGCAGCGAATCGGAGATCTGTCAGTCCTTCCGTTTCGTGCAGACCTTCTATGCAGCCGGCTCCTCGGGGTCGGAGGCGAACGGCGAGTACGTCTCCGCCGAGTTCCACGACACTGGGTCGCACTTCGGCATGCTGCGTGCGCGGCAGCCCGAAAGCATCGGGGCCTCAGAGCGTCTCGAGCTGGTGCCGCAGAGCGACGGCTGGTTCACGTTGCGGTACACGTTCAACGCTCAACGCTCAACGAGGGCGGTGTGACGAGCCAGTGCTGCGTCTCCGCTGAGATCGACAACACGGGTGGCGACGCGGGTCTGGTGAGGGCCCGTGTGTCCGCGTCCGAGATACCCGGTTCGTGGGAGCTGTTCAAGGTCAGGCAGATCGCGACCTCGGACACGCCGCCCGCTGCCTCGAGCACGCCCGCCCGCCGCGTCCACGCACTGACGTGGAATGTGTGCACCAACAACGACGCCTGCGCCATGTACTACACGTCGGTCGACCAGTTCACCGATGCGGTTGCACAGAAGGTCATCAACTCAGGCGCCGACATGGTCTACTTCGAGGAGTTCTGCGAGAAGCTGGCAAAGCCTCTGGAGCAGGAGATCGAAAGACGGCTCGACGGCGGGGCCGACACATGGGACGTGCGGTTCGCTCCGATCCAGTACGAGATCGGGAACACAGGGCAGTACGCGCAGAAGGCCCGTGCAAAGAACCGCGGCGCCTACGGAGTCGCCGTCGCCGTACCCGCCGAGAACGGCTGGTACCGGGCCGTCGAACTCGACTCCCCCAACGGCAAGGAGCGCAAACCGCACTCTGCGCCGCTGTGCCGTCCTGGGCAGTGATGGTCTGCACAGCCTACTTCAGCACCGGTGGTGCGAACTACGACGACCCGACGCGGGCCTATGAGGAACAGCAGGCGAAGACAGTGGCGGCGTCGGCCGGCGGGTATGCCGGATACCGGGGCGTCGTCGGCGGTGACCTGAACGCGACGCTCACGTCGGTAGTGAAGGACACAGCCAGGCAGGTACTGCAGCCCCTTTACGATTCCTACCGGGAGTGCGACGACCCGGCCAACCGCTCCACCCACGGGTTGATCAAGCTGGACTACATCTTAGCGAGCTGGAATTGGCGCAGTCGACGGCCGCCACTCTCGCCTGATCAACCCGAACACCCACGAGTCGGATACCTCGCCGTTCACGATGCAGTCTTCCCGTAGCGTCCCTTCACGCACGAATCCGATCTTCTCCAGGACCCGGGCAGATGCCACGTTGCGCGTATCGGTCTCAGCCTGGACGCGATTCAGGTCCAACGTGCCGAACGCCCACTGCAGCAATGCGTGCGCGGCCTCTGTCGCGTAGCCGTGGCCCCACGCCGCATCGTTGTAGCAGTAGCCCAGCGAGGCACTACGGAAGTCCGGATTCCACGAGTTCAGGGTGCACCAGCCGATGAACGCTCCGTCGCAGACACGATCCACGGCCAGCCGGGCCCCGGTGCCCTCCTTCTCCATCGCTCGGCAACGGGCGATGAACTGCTCGGCACGCTCGCGTTCGGTCCACGGTGAACTGTCCCAGTAGCGCAGCACATGGGCGTTGCTCTGCAGTGCGAAGAGGGGGTCCGCGTCAGCGTCGGTGAAGGGGCGCAGTCGCAGGCGAGCGGTGTGCAGTATCGGGGTGACCAACGTCATGCGCACCATCTTGCCTTCATGAGAGCGACCAGAGCACCGAATATCCGACCGGTCCAGTCCCCACGGCCAACGCACCACCGCCTACCGGCAGATCGTGCACAGCACGACTGCCCGACCAGCGCACCCGCGCCCCGGACATGAACAACACTCGCAGCCGCCTCGCCCGCCAAGGCTTCCTCACCCAAACCAGTTAAGGCCACTTGAAAACGGACTTAACGACCTCTCAGTATTCGCCAAGGCCCCGCAATGGCCCCACAGTTGATCGTGCCTGGGAACCTGCCATCGCCCGATTGCGGGAGCCGATGACACCGCACCCATCCCAACACACCACCAAGGACCGCGGAGGACCGTCGAGGGCCGCCTGGCCGCGCACCCGCCACCACAACGAAACTGCCGAGGATCCACGGAAGCGCAGAAGGGCAGAAGGGTGGCATGGCGAAGGGGCCACGGGAATACCCGTGGCCCCTGGCTGCCTGGTGGTGGCGGGTCGGTCAGGTGCAGAAGGAGTCGCTCCCCGGCGTCCTGACACTCTTGGAGGTCCTGACCCGGGCGAGGAGGCTGCGCAGGGTGGAGAGCTCGTCGGGGCTGAAGTCGGCGAAGAGTTCGTTCTCCACGGCGGTGATGGCGTCCTGGGCCCTGGCCAGGGCACGGCTGCCCTCGTCGGTGAGCGCCACGATGTGACGGCGCCGGTCGGCGGGATCGCGCCGGCGCTCGACGAGGTGGGTGTTCTCGAGGTCATTGAGGATCCCGCACAGGATGCTGGGGTCCACCTCCAGGACCTCGGCCATGCCCTTCTGGCTCATGTTGCCCGACTCGCCCAGCAGGACCAGCGTCGCGCCCTGGCGGGGCGTCAGCCCGCACAGCTTGAACGCGTGCTCCGTACGGGCATACGCGATAGCACCGTGCCGGGCAAGCAGAAAGCCCAGCCGACCAAGGGGCTCGGTCTCGACGATGCCGGTCAGATCCGCAGTCATTGTCACCCCACTCACCTTGCCTCGCAGCAAACCATCAGCCGAACAAAATCATCTATCAGCATCGATGATAGCAGGTACTCAACGGTGCGAGTCTGGCCCACGGCGAGGGACACAGCCGGGCAGGACCGGCACCGCGGCGAAGAACACGGCCAGCAGGACCGAGACCACGGCGGAGGACAGGGAGGCGTGACGGCGGCGCCGCCGCACCACCCCGGACTGCCCCGAACGGCCTCGTCTCCACCCGGCGACCGGAACCGGCCCACGAACCGCCAGCCCGGGCCGCTTCCCGCCAGGCCGTGACAACCTGAGCCCCCTCGGGCCCGCAGCCTTCCGCCACCGCGCCTCACGACCCCGAACCTCACGACCCCGACCACCGGCCGAGTGGGGCGGCCGGAGCGGACGCGAGCCGACAGCCTCCACAAAGACAGCAGGGGCTCAATGATGTAGGTCCGGTCCACAGCAAGGACACGACCGGCAGGCCCCGGGCCATAGCGACGGACAAGGGGGGCGTGACCGGCGATGCCGCCACGCAGTCCCGGACCACACCGCCCCGGACGGCCCGCTCCCTGACCGGCGACCGGAACCGGCCAGCAATCCGCCGCCCGGGCCGTTCGCCGCAAGGCTGGCCGCAGGGGCCTCGAGGCCCCCTCAGGCCCGCAGCCCTCCGCAACCGCCCCCTATGACCCCGACCGCCGGCAGGAAGGGGCGGCTGCGGCACTGCAGCGACGGGCGCGCTGCGCCCCTCCTCCACCGCGCTTCACGACCCCGACCGCCGGTGCGGGGCGGCCGGAGCGGACGCGAGCCGACAGCCTTCGCGGATCAGCGGCATCCCCGGGCAGCTTCGTTTCCGTGAGTCGACAGTCACACCCGCTCATTCATTGATGTCTCTCAACGATCTGATAGCGTCAACGCATGACGTTGCTCAGCCGTACCGGCCACGAGCCCCTCAGCCTGACGCGTCGATCGTTCACCGCCCGCGCAACAGAGCGGGCGAAGCAAGGAGACACCACCATGAAGAAGCTGACGACCCGCCTCGCCCTCGCCGCCGCCACCGTCACCATGACCGGCAGCGCCCTCCTCGCCGTCACCGGCACCGCCTCGGCAGCCACCCTGCCCGCGGACCAGCATGGCGCTCACCACACCGCCGTCGTCAGCGTGGCCCAGCACAGCAGCCTCTCCCGGATCAGCCAGGGATGGTCTCTCTCGGACGGACAGCGCCAGTGGCACGGCGAGCGGGACGCCTCGGGCTACACCTACTGGCGTACCGACGACCACGGCCCCCAGCTCCGCTACGACGGCCACCGCGTCTACCACCGCCACCACGGACAGTGGGTCGCCGTCGCCCAGGCCGACGAACGCGCCTACGCCTTCGACCGCTGGCACTTCGACCAGCTCTGGACCCTCTACGTCCTCGAAGACCCCTACGGCATCTGAGCCGGCTCGCTCCGCAGCGCACCCGAACAGACAAACCGAATCAGACAAACCGGTCAGAGAACATGATGAAGCAGTCGATCCGCACCCGCAGAGCCCTCCGCCGCCTCCGTCCGGTGACGGACTCCGGCCCCGGCCGCCACCGATGAGGGCCGTAGCACAGTGAACCGCACGCACGCCGCGCAGCGAACGACTAAGTTCGTCATACCTGGTGGCCACGGCCCCGTAGCGCCTGAGGATCTGTCAGGTCGCCAGTTAGATTGCCACCCCACATCACTCGGCGCCGTCCTACCAGTCGGTCAGGTCCACGAGGAGATCGCAGTGCGGGTCGTCCGGGGCTGGCCGATGGTACTGCTCCTCTCTCACGCGAGTGGGCAATGAGGCGATCAGAGCGGTGGGGCGTCTCGGCCAGACGGATGTCTACGCCGATGACGCCGGGGCGGTCGGGGCGCTGCACGTACAGGCGCAGCAGGCCCTCGCCGTGCATCAGAAAGCCGATCAAGAAGGGGTTCTCCTCGTCGCCGGGGTCGTACAGCGCGCGCAGGACGGTGAGCGCCCGGCCGTGTTCGGGCTCCGGCGCCGGGCTGATCTCTTCGGGGCGGAGGCGAACGAGCGTCATCCCCATGACCTCGTCGACATCGCTGCTGCTGTAGATCTGAGGACCAGTCAGGACGGTGCGGAGCAGGCCGGGGATGCAGTATGGGGCCACCGCGTCGTGGGGAATCTCGTACAGGAAGTCCATAGCGTGCTCGTCGCCCCCGGCGCGGACGGCGATCCGTACGACGCCAGGGGCCGGCAGGACACCGCGCAGACGGCAGTACTCGGCAACCGGTGCGTTCAGGTAGTACAGCGCAGACGGGTGACATCCGCCTGCTGCTCACGGTCTTCTGGATCAGTCACAGATGCATCCATGCGGGGCACTTGCTGTTCCGTTGGTTGTAGCAGAAGGCGTTGAGGACGCCGACCTTCCATCGCTCGCCGGCACCGTAGATCCTGTCCTTGGCGTTGCGGATGTCCTGGACGACGACGGTGAACTTGACCTGCCGCGGCCTGGGGACGCCCGTCTCGAATGCGACGCCGTCGCACTCCAGGCGCCCGTGGTGGTCGTCACGGTCGACGTTGCCGTGAACGGCTGCGGCAAGGGTAGAGCACGGCCCTCCGAGGCGGGACCGGCAGAGGCCGGCGGTAGTCCATTGACAAGATCGTCTGTCAGCGGGCGGCTTCCTGGCTCGTCAGCACCAGCAGTTTCCGCATCGGTCGCCCACTTTGGATTCGTGCGGACCTTGCCGAGGACGCGCCAGTTCCTCAGATGGGCGAAGCCGTGCTCGACCGGGGACCGACCGCGGCGAGTGCCTTGTGGTGCACTGCGGACACGGACTTGCTCATACGCCGCCGTGCGACCTCAGGTTCGGCAAGGCCCTGCGCATGGGCCATCGTGTACTGGTAGGCGTCGGCGCCGATCCGATCAGGAGCCGCAACGGAGTGTCCTCTCGGTCGGCGAGCTGCTGCCTGTGGGAGACCTTGGCCGGGTCGGAGGGCTCCGTGCCGGACGCGTTCCAGCGCATGGCGACGAAGCCGTCGCCGACCCGCTTCGAGCGGGAACAGGCGGGCCGGGCAGACCGCCGAACCGGGCCGGACGACCCCGCCGTTGCGACAGCCGATCGAGCTGGTGCCCGTGACCGAGGGGCTGTTGGTGCGGGTTCGCTGGTCGGGCCCGTCGCGGTGGGTGTCCACGACGGGCCTTGTCTTGTAACGCGGTTGGAGTGGTCGGCATGCGGGTGGCGCATGCGTGGGGGCTACTTCGCCTGGAAGCCACCGTCGATGTTGAGGACCGTGCCGGCGACGAAGGAGGACTCGTCGGACAGGAGCCAGTGGATGCCCGCGGCGATCTCCTGGGGCAGGCCCATGCGGCCGATCGGATGCATCGCGGTGATGGTGTCCTCGTCGTACTGACCGAGCGAGATGGCGTTAGCGATTATGTCGGTCTTGATCGCGCCGGGGGCGACCGCGTTCACGCGAACGCCCTGCGAGGAGTACTCCAGGCCCGCGGTCTTGGTCAGGCCGACGACCGCGTGCTTGGTGGCCGCGTACGGGCCGCTCCACGGGATGCCGTTGAGGCCGGCGATGGAAGCCAGGTTGACGATGGTGCCCCCATGGCCGTCGGCGAGCATCTCCTGGATCTCGCGCTGCAGGCACAGGAACAGGCCCATCACGTTCGTGGACAGCATCTGCTGGAACTTCACCGGGTCGGCGTCGGCGATCGCGGCGGTCTCGTGGGCCAGACCGGCGTTGTTGACCGCGTGGTCCAGGCGGCCGTAGTCGGCCAGGACCGAGTCGAACAGGGCCCTGATGCTCTCGGGCGAATCCATGTCCGCCACCACGAACGAGGCACTGCCGCCGTCCTTGGTCAGCTCCTCGACCGCCCGCGCACCCACGTCCGCACGCCGCCCGCTCAGGACGACATGCACGCCGTCCGCGACCAGCAGCCGCGCGGTCTCCTTACCGATACCCGTCGCACCGCCGGTGATGACTGCAACCTTCTTGTCACTCTTGTTGCTGCTCATGATGTGGATCTCCTCTAGGAATCGCTTACGCGTCCCGCCTCGGCCCCTTAACGGACCGACGGTCTCTTGAGAGAAAACGTAAGAGACCGTCGGTCTGATGTCAACAGACCGCCGGTCTGTAGAATGGGGTCATGACAACCTTTCAACGTGCTCGCAGCGATGAGCAGCGGGAGATCCGCCGCCAGGCGATCCTGGACACCACGGCCGCGATGCTCGACGAGATGCCGGTCGCCGAGGTCAGCCTCAACGAGCTGAGCCGACGCGTCGGCCTGGCCAAATCCAACGTGCTGCGCTACTTCGAATCGCGCGAGGCCATCCTGCTGGAGCTGCTGGACAGCGCGTGGAAACAGTGGACGGCCGAACTGCCCGACCGGCTCGCCGCCGGAATCGACCCCGACCACCCGGTGGGCCGGCGTGGCGACGCATTCGCGGCCGTGTTCACCCACTCCCTTGCCCAGCACCGGGTGCTGTGCGACCTGCTCAGCGCGCAGGCCGGTGTCCTGGAGCACAACGTGTCCGCGGAGGTCGCCGCCCGGTACAAGAAAGCGGCCATCGGCAATGTCGTCGCGCTGGCCGATCTGGCGCGCCAGTACCTGCCCGAACTGGGCGACGGGGCGGAACAGCTCAGCGCGCAGGTCTACATGGCGGCCGGCGCCGTCTGGACCCACGCCCGGCCCTCCCCCGGCATGCTCGCCGCCTACGACACGGACCCGTCCCTGGCCGCGCTACGCATGGACTTCACCTCCTCCCTGCAGGAGATGGTGGCGACCCTCATCGCCGGCACCCTCGCCCGTACGGCATAGGCGCCGGGAACCTCGGCCAGATCCGAGGCGGCAGTCCACCGACAAGAACATCGGTCAGCGGGCGACTTCCTCATCTGTCAGCACCAACAGAGCCCACACCAGCACGGTCACCCACCACAGACCCGCACGGACCTTGCCCAGGACCCTCCAGTTCTCCAGGCGGGCGAAGCCGTGCTCGACCGGGGCACACACTGCAGCCAACACCTTGCCGGACAGTTCCTGGCTGCAGGTCAGAGACCCGTTGCGGGCGGCCTAGGCGCAATGCCGTTGCTTTAGGGGCTTGTGGGTTGGGGTCTTGTGATGAGGACGGCTTGCGGGCCGGTGCGGGTCGGCTGGGGCCAGTCACGGTCTTCAGTTCGCTTGAGGTGGTAGTTGGACATCTTGCGTTTCACGACGCGGGCCTGGCTGCGGAGTCGTCTGACGGGCAGGAGCCGTTCCAGCAGGTCTCGCTCGAGCATCACCAGGACTCTGACCAGGAGCTCAGGGGGAAAAGCTGCCCGGCGTGACGGTCACACTGCGCCGGGCAGAGCGCAAGGTTTCAGTGAAGGAGATCCGGTCGGGGTCCAGGCCGCGAGTGGCTGCCGTTCTCAGCATGAGTTCGCGCAGAGCATGGTGGACCAGAAGATGCGCCCAGATCTGCTGCCGGATGCCCTCGGGTGTTTTGCTGCTGAGTACGACGCGTGCGCCTCGCTGATGGGTCTTGATCTCGGCGAAGACGGACTCGATCTCCCAGCGCTCGCGGTAGAGCGCCGCCAGTTGCCGGGCCGGATACCGTCGAGCGTCCAGCAGGGTGGTGACCAGGCGGTAGCCGTCAGATGCAGCCTCACCGACCCGGTCCTTGAGCTGGTAGGCCAGGACACGGACCACGACCGGCTCATTGCGGGCAGGACCGCTGCTCGCCCTCATCTGGGAGATCCATGACCCGTCACGGAACTGCTTGATCACCGGCAGAACGCGGTTGGCCGGCACCCGCCACAGCAGATCCGCACCGCTGGCGGTGAAGGCCTGCCACAGCGGGACTCCGAGGAACTCGCGGTCGGCCAGGACGAGATGGCCCGGGCCGGCCGAACGCGGCAGGCGGCCCACAAGTGTGACTTCGCCGGTGCGGCAGCCGGCCAGTTCCGCATCCAGCACCGCATGGCTGCCCACCTCCACCAAAGCGGCCATCCGCACCTGAGGAAACGCGCTCCTGCCCGACCCGCGGCCGCTGCCCGGACGCCCGAAGGCGGCCTCGTTGGCTTCCGTGTCCGCGACGTCCCAGCAGGTCCAGTCCACCGCCAGCAGCCGCAGCCCCGCCAGAACGCCCCGGGCGTCGCCTCGGTGGCCATCGGCTTGGCCGTCGTGGCGAACAGCACCCGCAAGGGCTCGGAGCCCAGCCGCTGCCGGGCCCGGAACAGCGAAGACTTCGCCGGCACGTGCCAGTCGCCCAGCAGCCCCTGGCCTCGCAGACCCTCCACCAGGTGACGCATCACTTCCAGACACGGAGCCGGAGAGAACAGCGCCAGCCCCAGCACGAAGTACACCACCAGCCGGGCGGGAAGCAGCCGTTTGCGCTGTTCAGCACACCCGCAAGCGGCCACCACCCGATCCACCAACCCTGGTGGATACACCCAGGTCAACAAGCCCAGACCCGATAAGTCAGACACACTCGCAGCCACCCGAACCACCCCCGGGACCCACCGCCAAGCAGACTACGCCCACGGCAAACGCAACGGCATTGCGCCTAGACCGCACCGGCGGTGTGTGACCATGTCCGGCGAGAACGTCATCAACAACCTTGGCCTTTCCAACTACCCAAGCGCGCTGCCGCCCTCTCCTCGGTCCGGCATAGGCCTGGCAAGGACGGCGGCCCGCAGGTCGGCAACTGCTGCCCCTTCGAGAGTGAGTCGCTGTCCGGCGGACTGGTGGATGGCCTCAGATATGGACAAGCACAAGACGCACACGCTTTTCAGCTCCCGGTCCGGCGCAACCACTCCTCTTCCTCACCTGGTTCGGGCAGCACGCGCCCACCCTCCACAGCGGACCGGGCAGGGCCGTCCTGCAGCACCACCATGGTCTGGCTCGCGTCCACGCCGGAGATCCGGGCGATCGCTGAGGACAGCTCCAAGGCCAGTCGCGTCGCTTCCTTCTGCGGATGGCCTCGCCGCACCCATCCAGTGAGGATCAGCGGCGTCGCCGGCTGCCCTCCCGCGAAGACACTGTCCGTCGGCAGCTCGGAGAAGACCACGTTGACGTAGGCCGGTGGCACGTGGTTGATGTCCACGTGAATCCGCGTGATCTCGGCTGCCAGCTGGGCCTTCACCTCACTGGTCAATGAACCCTGGGCCGCGGTACAGGTATAGACGGGCATGATGACTCCTCAACTGGGTGGGTGTCGCGGCTGACAGACGTCCGGGCCCTGAGCAAATAGTGATCGTTGACGTACCCCGCAGAAGATCCGTTTCGATCGGGTCAGCGCGCAAATTGTCGATCGTGCCCGGATCGGAAGGAACTCCTGGGATCTGCAACGCTGCGGAATGTGGCTCCAGACGCCCCTCGGTGTTCACACCGACGGTCGGAGAGTTCGCCGTGGCTTCCGTCAAAAACCTCTGCGTACGCCGCCGTCGATCGACAGCATCACCCCCGTGAGGTACGACGCGGCCGGCGACAGCAGGAAGGCGGCGCTGCGGCCGAACTCGTCCGGGGTTCCGTAACGGCGCAGGGGAACCCCGGCCGTGGCGCGCTCGCGGGCGGCGTCGGCGTCACCGTGCCGCGCGTCGAGTTCGCGTACCCGGTCGGTTTCGATGTGGGCGGGCACGAGGCCGACGACACGGATGCCTCTGGGGCCCAGCTCGTTCGCGAGGTTCTTTGCGTACCCGGCCAGGCCCGGCCGCAGGGCGTTGGAGATGGCGAGGCCAGGGATCGGCTCGTACACGGAGCTGGAGAGGACGAAGCCGATGACGCCTCCCTCACCCAGCTCCGCCGCGACGGCGCGGGACAGTCGCACCGCGCCGAGGAAGACCGACTCGAAGGCGGTGCGCCACTGGTCGTCGTCGATGGTGTCCGAGGTGCCTGCCGGGGGTCCGCCGACGCTGATGAGAACTCCGTCGAGCCGCTTGAAGGCATCGTGTGCCGCGGCGATCAGCCGATCCGGGGTGTCGGTGTCGGCGTTGTCGGCGACGACGCCGACTGCCTGCCCCGGGCCGCCGAGCTCCGCCTGTGCGGTGGCGACCGACTTCTCGTCGCGGCCGCTGACGACCACTCGCGCGCCGTCCGCCACCAGTTCGCGCGCGGCGGCCATGCCCAGCCCGCGGGTGCCGCCGGTGACTATGTAGACCCGGTCCTTCAGTCCGAAGTCCATGGTTGTTGTCCTCTCTCCGCTGTTCCTTCTTCGACCGTGCGATCCGCGCGGCCTACAACATCGCCTTCTGGGGCCGTGTGGCGACGACGATGACGGTGGTGGTGTCGGCGGTCAGGGCCGACTTGAACTCCCGCTCCAGGTCTTCGGTGGTCTCCACGTCGACCGCGCGGCATCCGAAGCCGCGGGCGACGGAGGCGATGTCGAGTCCGGGCAGCTCGAGCCCCGGCACGCCTGGGGTCTCCTCCAGCACGGCGAACGACTTGAGGATGGAGTACTCCTGGTTGCGCATGACGACGTACACGATCGGGAGGTCGTGCTGGGCTGCTGTGTAGATGGCCTGCACGGAGTACTGGAAGGAGCCGTCGCCGATCAGGCCGATCACTGGCCGTTCGACGCCCCTGTCCCGGTCGCCGAGGGCGACGCCCACGGCGGCAGGGGTGCCCCAGCCGATGCCTCCGCTGGCCGTGGCGAAGAACGATCCGCTGCGAGTGGTGGGGAGCCACTCGATCTGCTGCGCCATCGTGGAGGTCGACTCGTTGACGATGACCGCGTCGGACGGCCGGACCCGGCTCAGGGCGGCGTACACCTCTGGCGGGGTGAGCGGGGTGTTCGGCGCCTGCGGCAGCTCACGCGGGCGCGGCATCGGTTCCGGAGCCGTGCGCGCCGACCCCTCTGTGACCATGTCCAGGAGCAGCTCGATCGCTGTCGCGGGGTCGCCCAGGAGACTGTCACCCACGCGTGCCGCCGCGGCGACCGCCGGGTTGCCTGTGATCTGGAGGAGTTCGGTGCCGACGGGGAGGTAGTCGCCGGGCACGTAGGGGTAGTAGCGGAACACCTCGGCGCCGATCACGAGCACCAGGTCGTGTCCGGCCAGACGGTCGCTGATGGTCTTGACCGACATGCCGAGCGGGCCGACGAAGAGGGGGTGGTCCTCGGGGAAGGAGGCGCGGTCCAGAAGCGGAGCGCCGTAGACGGCCGCTTGTAGCTTCTCCGCCAGGGCCACGGCGGCGCTCCAGCCGCCGGCGCGGTCCACCTCCGGCCCGAAGACCAGCGCCGGACGACGGCTGGCCGAGATACGGTCGGCGAACGTGCGCAGTCGCGTGGTGTCGGGGGCGACGCGGTCGCTGACCGTCCGCACCTGGGTGAAGCCGGACAGGGGCCGCTTCCAATCGTCCATGGGAATCGACAGGTAGACAGGTCCTGTCGGCGGCTGCAGCGCCTCCGCATAGGCCCGCATGAAAGCTTCCGGGACGTCTTCGGCGCGGGCCGGCTCGTACGACCACTTCACCCACGGCTTCGGCAGTGTCGTGGCCTCCCGGTTGCCGAGGTACGGGTCGCCGATCACCAGTTCCCGGTGCTGCTGGCCTGAGGTGATGATCAGGGGTGTGTTGCCGTGGTAGGCGGCCACCAAGTTGCCCACCGCGTTGCCCATCCCGGCCGAGGAATGCAGGTTGACCAGTGCGGGCCGACCGGTCACCTGGGCGAAGGTGTCGGCCATCGCGATGACGGACGCTTCCTGCAGCGCCAGGACGTAGGTGAAGTCCTCGGGGAATTCCTGGAGGAAGGGCTGCTCGGTGGAGCCGGGATTGCCGAAGACTGTGGTCATCTGCAGGGTCCGCAGCAGGTCGTAGGTCACGCTGCGGACGGTGGACTGCTCAGTCATGGTTGCCATCGACTTTCTTGCTGGGGCTGGGCTTCCGGTTCAACGGGTCTGCCGGAGGGGTGCGCGCTTCTCCGTGAAGGGTCGAGTGCCGTCTTCGGTGTCGTGGGGATGCGGTGCGCCAGTCCGATCCTGCTGGACGAATAGGCACGTGTCGTGACATTTGGTCCGTTCGGTGATGCGCCTATCCGAGGGCTGGCCCGGTTGCCGAGGCGGGTGGACCATGGCCGGGTCATTCCGTGAGCGAGGACCGCCGCTGCGTCCCCCCGGCTGGACGGCGGCTGTCAGGTGAGACGGCGGAGGGCGTCCGGGGTGAGGTCGGCGAGGGTTGGGTAGCCGTCGACGGCCATGATCAGGTCTGCTTCGGCGAGCAGGGACCGCAGGACGTGTACGACCCCGGCCTCGCCACCGTAGGCGAGTCCGTAGGCGTAGGGGCGGCCGACGCCGACGGCGGTGGCGCCCAGGGCCATGGCCTTGATGATGTCGGCTCCCGTGCGGACACCGGAGTCGAACAGGACGGGCGTACCGTCGGCGGCCTGGACCACGCCGGGCAGGGCATCGAGCGCAGGGAGGCCGCCGTTGGCCTGGCGGCCGCCGTGGTTGGAGCAGTAGATGCCGTCCACGCCGCCGTCCTTGGCACGGCGGACGTCGTCGGGGTGGCAGATTCCCTTCAGGATCAGCGGCAGGTCGGTGATCGAGCGCAGCCAGGACAGGTCGTCCCAGGTCAGCGGGTTGCCGAAGATCCGCGCCCACTCGGCGACCGCAGCCGCCGGGTCGTCCTCCGGGCTGCGGGCGAGACGGGCCCGGAAGACGGGATCGCTGGTGTAGTTGGTCAGGCAGTGCCCGCGCAGCTGGGGGAAGTTGCTGACGGCGAGGTCGCGGGGGCGCCATCCGGTGATCCAGGTGTCCAGGGTGACCACGATGCCCCTGAACCCGGCCTTCTCGGCACGGTGGACCAGACTCTCTGCCAGCTCGCGGTCGGTGGGCGTGTAGAGCTGGAAGAAGCCCGGAGTGTCGCCGAACTCGGCGGCGACCTGCTCCAGCGGATCGACGGTCAGGGTGGAGGCGACCATCGGCACGCCGGTGAGGGCGGCGGCTCGGGCGGTGGCGAGATCGCCGTGGCCGTCCTGGGCGCACAGCCCGATCACGCCGACCGGGGACATGAACAGCGGCGAGGGCAGACGCATCCCGAACAGGTTGATGGACAGATCCCGGCTCGTGGCCCCCACCATCATCCGCGGGACGAGGCCCCAACGTTCGAACGCGCTGACATTGGCCCGCTGGGTGCGCTCGTCACCGGCTCCGGCCATGACGTAGGAGCGCACCGAGGCAGGCATCGCGGCCTGAGCCAGCGGTTCCAGCTCGTCGTAGGTCATCGGGAAGCGCGGCACCACCCCGCGCAACCCGTCCATGTAGATCTCGTCCTGATAATCGCCGTACGCCATGGTCCGGCCCTCCTTCACGCTCGCCAGGTGCGGGCCCTTGAAGTCCACAATGGGAGAGTGACGCGTGAAAGCCGCCAAACGCAGGAATCTGCCTGGCAGGGCAGGAGCATGCAGGATGATGCACCCGCGCTGCTGACCGAGGACGACCTGGCGCTGATCAATGCCCTGCAGTTGCAGCCGCGGGCCTCATGGACCGAACTCGGGCGCGCCCTGGAGGTCGACCCGGTTACCGCGTCCCGCCGCTTCGGCCGCCTGTCCGAGCAGGGCGCCGCCTGGGTGGGCTTCTCGCCCGGGCCACGCTTGTTCGAGCAGATCTGCGTTGCCTTCGTCGTGATCGACTGCGCTCCGGGAGCCACCGCCGAGGTCGCCCAGGCGCTGAGCGCCCACCCCCACATGCTCACGATCGAGCGTGCAGCCGCCGGTCACGACATCCTCGCCATCGTCGCCACCCGTGACCTGCCGGCCCTGTCCCGCTACACCCTGGACCTGCTCCCGCGCCTTCCCGGCATCACCGCTGTGGAGGCGCGGATCGTCACCCACATGTTCACCGAGGGAGGCCGGTGGCGTATCGCCGCCCTGGCCCCCGGCCAGCGGGCTCAGCTGACCGGCCCACCCGCGGCCCAGCCCCCTGCCGCCCCCGGCGAGATCACCCCCTTCGACCGGGCCCTCATCACCCGGCTCGCCCTCGACGGCCGCGCTCCTTACCAGAGCCTGGCAAGTGACCTCGGTGTCAGCCTCAACACCGCCAAACGCCGCACCGAACACCTCACTCGACGCGGCCTGCTGCGGTTCCGCTGCGATTTCGCCCGCCCGCTCGGCGGCTGGCCCGTCTCGGTCACCCTCTGGGCCAAGGTCCCACCCGCCGACCTCCCCGAGATCGGCCACGCCCTCATCCGCCTGCCCGAGACCCGCAACTGCGCCGCCGTCAGCGGCCCCCACAACCTCATCCTCCAGGCCAGCCTGCACTCCGTGAGCGACGTACTGCGCCTGGAAACCCAGCTGGCCTCCGCTCACCCGAGCCTCGACATCGTCGACCGCGTCATCACCCTGCGCCAGGACAAGCTGCTCGGACGCCTCCTGGACCCCCACGGCCGCTCCGTCGGCATCCTCGCGCCCGACCTCTGGGCGGAGCCGGAGATGTGACACACACGGTGCCCAAGGAGGCACAGCAGCACGGCGGACGAAGCAGGAAGGCGCGTGCCGTCGCGTCTTCGGCGGCCGGGAGATCGACAACGTGTGTATCGGGTCCATGTGCGGCATTGCGCCAGACTTCGGGAAGGCTTCCGGTGGTCCAGCGTCTTCACCCCACCGAGTCACTCGACGGCCGCACCTGGAGCACGGCGAAGTACGCGGTCATCGTGCCCTTGCTGCCGTGGCGCCAGGTGCCCTTCGCGGTAGGGGGCGGGCTCGGCAAGCACGAGAAGCTGAGCGACCAGCGCCGGGCAGAACTGAATGAGCTCGGCATGCGCTGGTATGCCTGTAGGGGGCCGGCGGGGATCGCTGCGCGGTGTTCTCCGTCCAACGCCCTGGAGGTGTCGGCGTACAGGCAAACGTGCACAGTCAGGTACGCCCGAGCGTGTACAGGGGTCTCGGTGCGAAATGAGCTGGTCTCAAAACCGACAGGCGTTGCCCCGTGCCGTGGGGCAACCGGGTAGGACAACGCCACCTGGATCGCGGACTCTTGCGGTTGCGGTCCAGGTGGCGTTCAGCGGGCGGCGGTTACTCGGCGAGCAGCTCGACCGGGATGTTGCCGCGCGTGGCGTTGGAGTACGGGCAAACCTGGTGGGTGGCCTCGATGAGCTCGCGACCGACCTCCCGGGGCAGGCTGTCAGGTAGCTTCGTACGCAGGCTGACTTCGAGCTGGAAGCCGCCCTGCCCGTTGGGGACGAGGCCGATCTCGGCGGTGACGGACATGCCCGAGACGTCGATCTTCTTCTTCTGCGCCACCAACTGCATGGAGGTGGCGAAGCATGCCGCATAGCCCGCCGCGAAGAGCTGCTCGGGGTTGGTGCCGTCGCCGGTGCCGCCCAACTCCTTCTGGAGGGCCAGCTCGACGTCCAACTTGCCGTCCGAACTGAAGGCGCGGCCGTCGCGGCCGGTCGCGGTCGCGGCGGCGGTGTACAGGCTCATGTCCTGCCCTTCTGGTAGACCGATCGGTCAATCTGTTTGGCGCACTCAGCGTATGGAGGTCAGGAGTCGCTCCCCCATGGCTCACCGTCTCCGTTTCATGTCCGATCGTCTTGTGTGCAGCGGCCTCGCGATACGATCTGGCGATGGACGTGCTCAGCGATGCGATCGGCGTCATGCGTACAGGGCGCCCGCATTCCACTGAAATCCGCAAGCACGCTCCGTGGGGAGTGCGGGCCGAGCCGTTCTCCGGGGCCGGCTTTCATGTGGTGCTGGAAGGGACATGCTGGCTGATCCCGCCCGTGGGCGCCGCGATCGCCCTGGGCGTGGGCGATGTGGTGTGCCTTCCGCACGGCTGCGGGCACGCGCTGGCCGACAGCCCGTCCACGCCCCTGACGGGCGCGCCCTCGGCCTCCCTGCGGGAGTTGGCGCCGAGCACCGACGCCGGCGAGGGAGCCACGACGGTCCTGCTGTGCGGCGCATACACGCTCGACCAGACCCGGCCACATCCCCTGTTCGAGGAACTGCCCGAGGTCATCCACCTTCCGGCACGTCTCGGCCACCGCACGCCGCTGCGTGCTGCCGTCAACCTGCTCGGCGACGAGATCGCCAACCGCGGCCACGGAAGCGAAGCGGTCGTGTCGGCCTTGCTGGACATCATGCTGCTGTACATCCTGCGGGCCTGGCTCGACGAGCAGACCGACGACGGCCCGGCCACCGGATGGGCCGCAACGCTGCGCGATCCGGCGATCACCGCAGCGCTGCGCCATATCCACCAGGAACCCGCCGGGCAGTGGACGGTCGAAGCGCTGGGCGCGAAAGCCGGACTGTCGCGCGCGGCCTTCTCCCGCCGGTTCACCTCGCTGGTCGGCACACCGCCCCTGGGCTATCTGACCTGGTGGCGGATGACCCTGGCGGCGCGACTGCTGCGCGACAGCGACAAGCCGGTACAGACCATCGCGCAGCGCACGGGATACGCCTCCGAATTCGCCTTCGCCAAAGCGTTCAAACGAGAGTACGGCTTGGCCCCCGGTCGGTACCGCCAGCAGTCACGGAGGTAGTCCGGTCAACACCTCGCCACGACGACGGCCTCCTGCTGGACGCCATCCTGAGAGCTGTGCCCGTGTCCCCGTACACCCTTGTGCACGTTGACCTTTACGCCGATAGAGGGTTACGCCTTGACTGGGCCGCTACCCGGCTCTTTTACGATGCGATCGCCGACCACGATCGACTTCCACAGCCCACGGTCGACGCGCACCTTCATGGACTGGCCGTCCGCACACCTCACCTTGACGAAGTGGTACATGTTCGCGCCGTCGAGCATGCCCCGCGACTTGTCCTCAACAATGCCTTCCCAGGCATCGTCTGGCCCTGGTTTGCGAGATGTGAACATGCCGCAAGCCTACGGACGTCGACCGGCCTGGTGCAGTGTCACGAGGCACACGTACTGCAGTACAGGTGTCACACAAGAAGCACGACAAATGTCCTGAGCAGCGCAACGACGGGCCGCACGGTGAACGCGCCGCAGGCGGCACGCAGGCCGGCACCGCATCGGATATGGCGACCTGGACAAGAAGGGGGCCAAACCGCTGTTCCAGATCGTCACCGAACGGGAGGAACGCAAGGCGACGGCGGTCGCTGTGAACTCCCCGTTCAACGAGTGGGACTCGATCTTCAAGGAGCCGCGGCCCCGCGCGGCCATCGCCGACCGGATCACCTTCCGTTGCACGCTGATCCAGACCGGCACCGGCTCCTGCCGGTTCCAGACCACCCAGGACGAACGCGGCACCAAAAGCACCCCAAGAGCTTGTCCTCGAACATCCGGTCCGGTCAGTGCAGCAGGGCAGCCGTGAACGTCTTGCGGTGGTCCACCAGCCAGGCCTGCATACGGTCCCAGCGGTCCCATCCACCACGCTCGGCCAGCGCCTGGAGATAGACGGGGTCGCCGTCGGCCACGCGGTGGGTGACGAAGGCCCGGCAGACCTCCGTGGCCTGCTCGATGACGCCGGGCAACTCGACGCGGTCCCCCGCCGAGAGGCCATAGCTGTCGGCAAGGATCCGCAGCCGTGCGGCCGCATCCAGCCCCGAAGGGTAGAAGGCAGCCGCGGATCCGGGATCGAGCATGGGCACCCAATAACGGGCCGTCATTGCGATGTCCCACAGGGGGCGGCCCGGAGCCGCCAGATCGAAATCGATCAGGGCAGCGGCACGGCCGTCGCGGAAGACGACGTTGTCCGGGCACACGTCGTTGTGACACAGCATCACTCCCCCCTCCGGATCCGCCAGGTCTCGGGGCCACTCGGCATCGGTGTCGACCGCGACAGCCGTGCCGCTCTCGTGCAGACGTCGCAGCAGGCTCCCCACCGATTCGAGGGCAGTCTTCGTCATCGCCCAGTCCGGAAACGGCGGCAGAGCCACATCTCCGGGAATGAAGGTCAGCTGCTCACGGCCATCCGCGGTAAGACCGACAGGGACCGGCGCCGCGTCGAAGCCGTGCTCCTTCAGCGCGAGGAGATAGGCATGCAGGGCGCGTGCGTTGCGCGGCGCCGGACGCTCAACCAACGCACCCCGGCGGAAGACCGCCCCCGCGTTCATCATCCCGCCGACCAGCGCCTCGTCGTCAGCCGTCATGAGCATCACGCTATCGCCAGATCGCCCCCGCGCGGCCCCAGCCGCGTGAGGGCACGTGCAGCAGGCGTCGACGGCGCGAGCGACATCGCCGCCGACGGTTTCGGCGCAACCAGCCGCCCGCGGGGTGAGGTGCGACGACGCACTCGGACTTCGCTGACTCCAGGGCTCCGTTGACGGCGGTGACGCAGAACTCGTAGTTCCAGGTGCCGGGGAAGAGCTACGCGATGCCACGGTGCGTGGTGTCGACGATGAACTCGTCGGCGGAGGACTGGCATCCGTCATTGATGTCGCGGACCCAGACGCGGTATCCGGCCGCCTTTGGGGAGCCCGACCAGGTGAGTTGCACCGTGGTGGGGTCGGTTGAGGTCACCTGGAGATCGCCGGGGGCGGGTACCCCGCCCGCCGTGGCCCAGCCCACTCCAGGAGCTCGCCGCCGAGGCCCGCGTCACGGCACGCAACGCCATCGACAAGCACGATCTGACCGAACTCACCACCAGGCGAGACACCCAGCACGCCGTCAGAGCAGCCGAAGGCCGCGTTGACCGCCTGGAGCGCGAACGTACACGAGCCACGGAACCGCGGGAGGTCGAGAGCGGCGAGCCGGCCCCGTCTGCCGCCCTCGCAGGTGCGCCCCCGGTCCCGGCGTTGAGCGCGGCTGGGGGCAGTGCTCCCGCGGCCGTCAGCGGGCGGGGGACGCCGCGATGTCTCACGTCAGCCTGCCATGAAGGCCAGGGCTCCCTTGGCCGGAGGAGCGATCGAGGTCGCAGACGGGGGTGTGGTGACTTCCACGGGTTCCCCGAAGTCGGACAGTTGAAGGCTGACGTGGGCGAAATGGTCGTCCATCTGGAAGTCAAGGCGGACCAGAGCGAGTCGCCCTTGCTTCACGTAGGCATCGACCGCTACCAGGGCGCCCTCGCGGTCCTGCCGGTATCCGCCGATCTCGCCACGGGTCTTCTCGGCTGTGCGCGAGATCAGAGCCTGGTATCCGAGCACGCCGCGGTAGCGGGTGGCGGCGCCCCCGAAGACGGGGTCCTTGCTGGACTTCGTGACCTCGGTGGTGGCTGCGATCTGGGCGAGCAGATGCTGGGGGTCGTTGAGCGGGGCGCGCAGGAGATGGTGGGACTCGGCTGTCGAGCGGTCGGTCACGAGCCATTGGTCTGTGCGGGTGCTGAGGTAGGCCTTGTCGCCTACGAATATCTGGTCGAGTTGTTCGCCTCCTGCCTGGACGAAAAGTCTCCCCCGGCCATGGGCGAGGTCGAAGGGGCCGTCAATGACGAGAACCGTTCGCTTTCCGTCGTCCTGGAGGACAAACGATTCGCTGATCGTCACGCTTGTACTGCGAGCAGCCTCAACGACAGAGCGGAACTCCTTGGCAGCGGCAGAGTCGGCGGCCGGCTTCGCGGAGGAGACGCTTCGGCGCTCGCTGCCGTCAGAGTCCGACGAGCAGCCGGCCGCGGTGAGGGCGGCGGCGAGGGTGACGGCTACGACAAGGGGGGTGGTGCGACGCATGGCTCCTCGGGCGTGGTCGGAGTTGGCGCCGGCGTGGGGGCAGCAGTTCAGGTCCAGGCTGGCACGGCGAGGGTGAGCGTACACGCGCACTCCGCGGGCGCGTTGGGATCTGGACGACGTCGCGCAGCGCCACGACCGCCGACGCGTGGGGACCGCCGCGCAGCCCCGATGGGCGCAGAACTTCTGGATACGCGCTTGGAACCCAGGACCTGCCGGCCCTCGCGGCCCGACTTTGGTCCGGGTTCGCACCGCGAAGAGTTCAGGGCCGTTGGAGCCCGGCGTGGGAGATCGGTTGGCAGCGTGCCTACCGGCCTCGCCCTCGCGCACGTGAAGGCCGGCGGCATCCTGCCCATGCAGACCGGCGAGGTGATCGTGCAGGGCAAGGACCTGGGAGCGCGGATCACCGCGCGGCGCGGGCTGGGATCGGCTGGTTGCGGCGCAGCAGTTCCTACTGGAGATGATCGGAGTCGAGCCCCCGGTCGAGGGCGAGTCGGTGGTGCCGGCGCGGCGCTCGCAGGATGAGCGGTGGGCCGTCATCCTCGCGGCCGCCCGCCAGTTCCACGCCCGCGAAAGCCATCTGATCGAGCCCCGCAAGCTCGTCGAACCGGTCGCGGGCGAGCCGGTCGAGCTCGGATCGTTCCTGGACAACGCCCACAGACGCGCCAGGAAGCTGAGCGACCAACGCCGGGCAGACCTGGATGAGTTGGGCATGCGGCGGGCTCTTCTGTTCCCAGGACGGGCTCGACGTAACGGAGGAGTGACGCTATTGCCGTCCGGCGCGCAGAAAGAATCATGAGCGTCATGGAAGTGATCCCCCGGGCTGGCGAGCGAGGTCTGGATCCCAGGTGTCCGGTTCCTGAGGATCGTTGTTCGCTGCTGCTGGCCGACGACCGCGGTCGGCCTGGCGGCGGCGCGACCGGGACGGTCTGCCGAGCGCAGGGACGTGGCTGAGTGTTCCGCGTTTCCCTGCGTTCCTGGTCGATCCTCGCCGTGCCTGTCGTGGGCCTGTTGGTGCTGACGTATTCCGCTGCAACGTCCGAGCCGCACGTCCGTGCGGAGTGGCAGGCGGCTGTCGAGCCTTTGCAGGATCGTCCGCTCCCGGGCGGCGGCACGGCCCAGCTCTCGAAGTGCGGGGTGGACGATCGGCCGCGGCCGGTACCGCGGGGCACGGGCGAGCGGAGTAAGGATCCGCAGCTGGTGCTCACGAGTTGGGACGCCTACGATCCGGGGCCGAAGTCGCCGGGCGGACCCCGCTTCACCGTGCACGCGGCCATCCGAACAAGCCACAGTCCCCTGTTCCTCGACGCACCGCTGGCCAAAGGCCGGGTCACGCTCGATCTCTACGGCCCGCACGGTGAGGGCGGCCGCGCCTCCGCCCGCGGACTCAGCGCGACTGTCGTGGACAGCAGCTACATGGGCAAGCCTGTCAAAAGCCCGGCGTCCGGCCGATTCCGCGTGGATCCGGGCAAGGAGTTGCTCCTGGACGTGGATCTCCCTGCCGGAGCTGTGTGTCCTGGCCGCAGCCTGCTCGACATCATCAAGTGCTCGCCTGAGGACACCAACGACTCCGCGGACTGCCCGGTGCTGACGCTCACCCTCGCCGACCCGGCGATCCGTGCGTACCGCGCCCAGACGACAGCCGACGGCGCCGCCGGCTCCCTCAGCGACCGGCTTGTCGCCGTTTCCCTGGAACCGGACACCTCCCAGGTGTGACCAACCCAAACGGGCGCCTCTTCCGGACTCCCATCAGCCCCTCACCATGCCCCTGGCAACGCAAAGCGCAGGTGATCTCGATCCGGCCGGGTCACCACCGGTGGCAGAAGACGCTACTGGTGACAAGGAGCGCGCCGATCCAGTGACAGCCACCGTGCCTCGTTGATACGAGATCAGCAGGTCGGGTGACCTGTTCAGCGACCTGTATCGCGCGTCGGTGCAGGCGGTGTGGTGAGTGGCTGTGGACGAAGCAGGAGCGCCCCTCGAATCGAGGGACGCCCCTGCTCCCGAACTTCGGCGGTCAGCCCAGTACGCGGAGGGCCTACCCGCAGCCGGCGAAGACCGTCCCTCGGAACGAATTTGACCGTTTCCCGCCGCCCGGGCGGGCCTCCGCACACCGATCACCATCGCCGCGTGCCGGCGTCGCTGAGGGCGTGAGGAACCGTCGCCGGCCCTCCTGGCCGGTGACGTGGCCGAGCCGGACGTCCCACTGGCCGCCTCGCCAGGTCAGAGAGACCGGGGACAGCGGCGGTACAGCCAGATGCCAGAAGGCTCGTGCCGGCAGGGCCAGAGCATGAACGAGCGCGGCCCGGACCACGGCCGCTTCCGTGACCGCCACCACATGGCCGGTCTCGGGCGCCTCGTGGTTCAGCCAGTGCGCTGTCCGGCGGCACAGCCGGCGCACCGACTCACCTCCGTGCGGCGCGGCATCCGGGTCGGTGAGCCAGGCACTGAACCCGTCGGGGTCGGCTGCGGCGACGTCATCGACGGTGCGACCGCACCACGTGCCCAGGTCGAGATCGCGCAGCGCAGGCTCGACCGCCGCCACCACACCGAAGGCATCCGCGGTCTGCGCACAGCGCACCGAAGGCGCCCGCACAGCCATCCCGTGCCGAGGAAGCACTGCTCCCCCGGCACCGGCCCCACGCACACCGCGCTCACCGAGCGGAGCGTCACCGAAGAGCCGGTCCACGGCGGCGTCACCGCCGGGCGCACTCACCAACGTCAGGCGGATCGTCATAAGACCAACCTCCTCCTGGCCCGGCGCAACGCCGTGACTCATGCGCTCCAGGATCAGCGAAAGCCCCCCGCCACAACATCCGCCAGGCGGCCGGAACACTCCCGCCGACCGGCCGGCCCGGCCCACCACCCGGCCGGACCCGGCACGAGCCACCCGTTGCGCCGCAACGCGTTACCCCGAGTAGCGACGGCCGATATCGCCGCGCACATCCGAACAGACCGCGGAAGGCCGCGGAGGGCCACCCGGCCCTGGCCCCGGCCCCGGCCCCGGCGAAGCGCGCCCCCGCCAGGGACCGACCTACACCATTGAGTCCCTGATACCATCTATGTCGATAGATGATTTTGTTGGGGTAATAGTTTGCTGAGAAGCAAGGTAAGTGGGGTGACAATGACTGCGGACCTGACCGGCACCGTCGAGGCCGAACCCCTCGAGCGGCTCGGCTTTCTGCTCGCCCGGCACGGCGCCATCGCCTACGCCCGCACGGAGCACGCCTTCAAGCTGTGCGGACTGACACCGCGCCAGGGCGCGACGCTGGTCCTGCTGGGCGAGTCGGGCCACATGAGCCAGAAGGGCATGGCCGAGGTCCTGGAGGTGGACCCCAGCATCCTGTGCGGGATCCTCAACGACCTCGAGAACACGCACCTCGTCGAGCGCCGGCGCGATCCCGCCGACCGGCGCCGTCACATCGTGGCGCTCACCGACGAGGGCAGCCGTGCCCTGGCCAGGGCCCAGGACGCCATCACCGCCGTGGAGAACGAACTCTTCGCCGACTTCACCCCCGACGAGCTCTCCACCCTGCGCAGCCTCCTCGCCCGGGTCAGGACCTCCAAGAGTGTCAGGACGCCGGGGAGCGACTCCTTCTGCACCTGACCGACCCGCCACCACCAGGCAGCCAGGGGCCACGGGCATACCCGTGGCCCCTTCGCCATGCCACCCCCTGCCACACATCCACGGCACCCCACGACAGCTTCGCTTCGGTGAGCCGACAGTTGCCGCGGATCCGCGACATCCCCGGCACCCACCGCACCCACCGCACCCACCGCAGCTTCGTTCGGCGAGCCGACAGTCTCCCGGATCCGCGGTACCCCGGGCGGCTTCGTTTCGGTGAGTCGACAGTCACACCCGCTCATTCATTGATGCCCATCAACGATCTGATAGCGTCAACGCATGACGTCGCTCGGCCGTACCGGCCACGAGCCCAACGGCCCAACACGTCGATCGTTCACCGCCCGCACCACACACCGGGCGAAGCAAGGAGACAGAACCATGAACAAGCTGACGACCCGCGTCGCCCTCGCCGCCGCCACCGTCACCATGACCGGCAGCGCCCTCCTCGCCGTCACCGGCACCGCCTCGGCAGCCACCCTGCCCGCCGCCCAGCACCACGCTCACCCCACCACCGCCGTCGTCACCGTCCCCGCCACGACACCCGCCCAGCCCGCCGCCCAGCACAGCGCTCACCCCGCCACCACCGTGGTCAACGTGACCCAGCACACCGGCCTCTCCCGCATCGGCCAGGGATGGTTCCTGTCCGACGGACAGCGTCAATGGCACGGCGAGCGGGACGCTTCGGGCTACTCCTACTGGCGCTCCGACGACAACGGCCACCAGCTCCGCTACGACGGCCACCGCGTCTACCACCGCCACCACGGACAGTGGGTCGCCGTCGCCCAGGCCGACGAACGCGCCTACGCCTTCGACCGCTGGCACTTCGACCAGCTCTGGACCGTCCGCGTCCTCGAAAACCCCTACGGCATCTGAGCAGGACCCGCTCCGAAGAACACCCGAACAGGAACCTTGATGAAGCAGCAGATCCGCGCCCTCAGGACCCTTCGCCGCCGTCGTCCGGTGACGGACCTCAGTGCCGGCCGGCATCGTGGGCAGCCAGCCGCCGAACGCCCCTCCGCCCTGGACGCACCCGCAAGCGGTCGCCACCGCCGCAGCCCGGCCCCCGCCCTCCCAGCGCACGCCTGACCGCCCTCGTATGAGCTGACCCCGCGAGGCCGAACACCCGACAAACCCCCGTCGCGTATCACGCACCCCCCAAGGGCATGCACCGCCGCCTCCACAGCGGGAGCCGCCCCGGCAGCGGTCATTCCGCCGCCCCCGCCCACAAACCACACCGCGGCGCCGCCGACCACGGCCGGCCTCCCGCAGCAGGCAGGCGTCATGACGCCACCGGCCCGCGCCGATGAGAGCCGTAAGCACCAGCGGCACCGCAGCGCCGAAGAGGCAGAGCGGCACATCGAAGCCGGCGCGCAGCAGGCCACAGTGGACGCAGGCGATAAAGGGCCACTTATCGAGGCGACGGCTGTCGACCGGCCACTCCACCGGCACAACGACAAGGTGGGCCGCCGGGCAACCGACTGCTCTACGGGACCGGCATGCCGAACAGCAGGACCGTCACCAGCACGGTCACCGGAATGACCAAGGCCACGGCCAGCCCGGCAACACAGCCCCAGACAGTCAGCCGAACACTGGTCCTCGCATCGTCATCGCTCTTCGGCACACCCACATCCAACAGTGACAAACACCAGCTCTCCACCCCCACGCGACTCCCCATGGAAAGCGCAGGCCACAGCCACTCCTTGACGACTGCGAACCGCACGGACGCCGCGCAGCGAACGGCACGCCTGCCATACCCGGCAGCCACCGCCCGATTACGCCCGAGGAACCGTCAAGGCAGGTTCGGCCTCGATACTTCGGCGCCGTGGGCGCATGCCCGGGCCGTCGGTTCGCCCTGTTCCTTCTGTGTGATCGCGGGCGGGGTGCTCAGCGCCCGCGCGACCCGCGAAGCCACCCCGGCACCTGCGGCGGTCGCTGTGGCTGCGGATGCGCTCCTTTCCGGGGGCCGGGGCAGCGGGCAGCGGAGACGGTTGCCGGCCTGAGCGCCAGTACGTCTCCGGCGTCGGGTCGCATCGAGCGCTCGTTGGATCACACAGGCAGTGGATCACTCTGTCCCGCTCTCCGGGTACCGTCAGGGTATGAGTCATCCGCACCCCGAGCTGAAGGCCGCACCGCCCCTTCCCGAAGGGGGGCTGCGGGTCATCGCCCTGGGCGGCCTCGGTGAGATCGGCCGCAACATGACCGTCTTCGAGCACGCGGGCAAGCTGCTCATCGTCGACTGCGGCGTACTGTTCCCCGAGGAGACCCAGCCCGGCGTGGACGTGATCCTGCCGGACTTCACCTCGATCCGGGACCGGCTGGACGACATCGTGGCCGTGGTACTCACCCACGGCCACGAGGACCACATCGGCGGCGTGCCGTACCTGCTGCGGGAGCGGTCCGACATTCCCGTCGTCGGCTCCAAGCTGACGCTGGCGTTCCTGGAGGCCAAGCTCAAGGAACACGGCATCCGGCCGCGCACGGTGCGGGTGCGGGAGGGTGACCGGCGTGGCTTCGGGCCCTTCGACTGCGAGTTCGTGGCGGTCAACCACTCCATCCCCGACAGCCTCGCCGTCGCGATCCGCACCCGGGCCGGGATGGTGCTGCACACCGGCGACTTCAAGATGGACCAGTTCCCTCTCGACGACCGCATCACCGATCTGCGCGCCTTCGCCCGCCTCGGCGAGGAGGGCGTGGACCTGTTCCTCACCGACTCCACGAACGCCGAAGTACCCGGCTTCACCACCTCCGAGCGAGAGCTGAACCCGGCGATCGAGCAGGTGATGCGCACCGCGCCGCGCCGGGTCATCGTCTCCAGCTTCGCCAGCCATGTGCACCGCATTCAGCAGGTCCTGGACGCCGCCCACCAGCACGGCCGCAAGGTCGCCTTCGTCGGCCGGTCGATGGTCCGCAACATGGGCATCGCCCGTGACCTGGGCTATCTGAAGGTCCCCTCCGGTCTGGTCGTGAGCACGAAGGAGCTGGAGAAGCTCCCGGACCACAAGATCACGCTGGTGTGCACCGGCTCGCAGGGCGAACCGATGGCCGCGCTGTCACGGATGGCCAACCGCGACCACGTGATCCGTATCGGCAAGGGCGACACCGTCCTACTCGCCAGCTCCCTCATCCCTGGCAACGAGAACGCCATCTACCGGGTGATCAACGGACTCACCCGGTGGGGCGCGCACGTGGTCCACAAGGGGAACTCCAAGGTGCACGTCTCCGGGCATGCCAGCGCCGGCGAACTCGTCTACTGCTACAACATCGTCAAACCCGTCAACGTCATGCCCGTGCACGGCGAATGGCGCCACCTGCGGGCCAACGCCGACCTCGCCATCCGTACCGGTGTCGACCCCGACCGGGTCGTCATCGCCGAGGACGGCGTCGTCGTCGACCTGGTCGACGGACGCGCGTCCATCACCGGCAAGGTCGCGGCCGGCAACGTCTACGTGGACGGCATGGAAGTCGGCGGCGCCACCGAAGCGTCCCTCAAGGACCGCCTCACCCTCGCCGCCGAAGGCGTGGTCACGGTGGTGGCGATCGTCGACGCGGACACCGGCGCCCTCGCCGAGGCCCCCGACTTCCTGGCGCGGGGCTTCGTCCACGACGACGCCACCTTCGAGCCGGTCATCCCCGTCATCGAGAAGACCCTCGCCACCGCAGCCGAGGAAGGCGTCGGGGACGCGCGCCAACTCGAACAACTCATCGCCCGCGCCGTGGCGAACTGGGCGTTCCGCACCTATCGCCGCAAGCCCCTCATCATCCCGGTCATCATCGACGCCTGAGCCATGGCCCGGCGGCACGGTCCCCGTTCCGGCCGCGGCCCCGCCCGCGACGGACTCCCCGGGCGGTGGCGCCGCGCGCCGCTTCCAGATCGTCGGCCTCGGGTGAGGGAGAGGCCGCCGACGCAGGCGATGCCCTCGCCGGGGCGGAGACGACGGCTCACATGGTGTGCGCCATGCAGGGGAAGCCGGTGCCCTGCGAACCGGCACACCGCGTCAGTCCGAAGGAATGCGAAACTCGAATTCGGGGCGGTCCCACGGGACCGCGGGCGGGTTCGCGAGGGCGGTCCCGATCCGTACGGCACCGACGCGGTGGTAGAAGTCCGCAGCGGGAAGGTGCGACACGACCATGACACGGTCGAGCCCGGCGGCACGGGCCTCGGATTGCATGTGCGCGACGAGCAGTCGTCCAATACCTCGTCCTTGCGCTTCGTCGGCGACGAACAGCAGGTCGAGCTCCGGTGGAGCGAGGACGAGCGAGTAGAACCCGAGGACCCGGCCTCCATGCTCGTCGGAGCCGACGGCTACGTAGGCGCGGTGGGCCTCGATGTAATCGGGACCGACCCGGTAGCCCGCGACTGCGGCTGCGTACTTGCCCTTGTAGGCGCCTGAGCCACGCACGAGCCGTGTGAGCCTTTTGGCATCCCGCGCGACGGCCCTCCGTATGGTGATCGGCTGACTGATCGGGGAAGTGAGTGAACTCATCCGGCGAGTATTTCGCACCGGGGGTGCCTTCGTTCGGAGGGGTCGGCTGCTCGGGCAGGCGTTCCTGCACCGCTCCCGGGAGCTCGTACCGAGTCGAGCAGCGGCCTGCCCATGTTCGGCAATGTCTTCGCAGGATCCACAGACAGCTCCCGGCCGACGGGGCGGGACGGACGGTCGTGCGGCAGCCGACCGATCGCTCTCGCTGGTCGAACCCGCCGCGATCGGCGGCTGCGCGACACATTGAGAGACCGCGCGTGACCGCCCTGTCGGGGGAAGCGGACGACAGGCCTGCCGGATTGCGGCTGGTGACGCTCCCCCGCCTCTGAGCGATCAAGGCGCGGGCTGACGCAGGCCGTCGATGATCAGGTCGAGAATCCGGGTCGCCTGCTTTTCGCCGCCGCGAGCCGGGTCGATGCGCCAGAGCACGCTCAGCTGGAGCAGGACATCCTCGGGGTCCAGGCCCGCCTTCAGGGAACCGTCGGCGGCGCCGGCTTCGAGCAGCAGGGCGAGGGAGCGCAGGAATGGCGCGTAGCTCTCGTCGTCCTGGCCATTGTTCGTTGCCGCGTGGATGATCTCGGCGAACTCGAACTTCAGCCGTCCGTAGTGCGCGATCTCCGTGAACCAGAGGCGCAGCGCGTCGACCGGAGGGTGGGCGTCGAGCAGGACCGGCGCGCGGTCGATGATCCGCTGCAGGTCGTTGCGGTACAGCTCCAGGATGAGCGCCTCGCGGGTCGGGAAGTGCCGGTACAGGGTGCCGATGCCGACGCCGGCCTGCTTGGCGATCCCGGTCAGTGAGGCCGTTCTGGACGCGGCGAGTGCTTCGCGGGCGACGGTCAGGATGCGCTCCCGGTTGCTGCGTGCGTCCTTCCGCGTCGGCTTCGCGGGCGATGCGGGTTCCACGGGTGTGCGACCTCTTCTTCTTGTCGATACGGGACCTGCGGCGGCTCTGGGACCGGTCGGCGGACGGGTCCGCAATTGCTAAACGGAGGCCCCTCCGTTACGTTGGGAGAGTTCCGGAGGGGACTCCGTTTCATTCTTCCACACCCCGCGCAACCCTGGAGGGCCATCATGTCCGAGCTTGTCCTGGTCACTGGCGGCACCGGCTACATCGGCGGCTGGTGCATCGCCGAACTGCTCCACCGCGGCTACCACGTGCGGACCACCGTGCGGTCCGTCGACCGCGAGAAGTCTGTCCTCGATGCCCTGTCCGGTGAGGTCGACCCCGCGGGCAGGCTGGACTTCGCGGTCGCCGATCTCACCTCCGACGACGGCTGGGATTGCGCCCTCAAGGGCGTCGACCGCGTTCTGCACGTCGCTTCTCCGCTCGGCGTCAACTCCGGCAAGGACCCGGACACCATGATCCGCGCGGCCCGCGACGGCACCCTGCGCGTCCTTCGTGCCGCGACGTCCGCCGGCGTCAAGCGGGTCGTCATGACCTCAGCGGCCAACGCCGCGAGCCCGTCCTCGTATGCCAGCGAGGGCATCACCGACGAGACGCTGTGGACCGACCCCGAGGACCCCACACTGATCTCCTACCGCCGCTCCAAGACCCTCGCCGAGCGCGCCGCCTGGGACTTCATGGCGGAGCAGGCCAGTGGCACCGAACTCACCACCGTGCTGCCCGGCGCGGTGTTCGGGCCGATCCTCACCAAGGACAACATCGGCTCCGTCGGCATCATCGCCCGCATGCTCTCCGGGAAGATGCCCGGCGTCCCCCGTATCGGCCTGGAGGTCGTCGACGTGCGGGATCTCGTCGACGTCCATCTGCGCGCGATGCAGTCGCCGGCCGCAGCGGGGCAGCGGTTCCTCGCCACGGGCGAGTTCATGTGGATGCGGGAGATGACCCAGATCCTGCGTGAGGACCTCGGGAACGTGGCCCGGCGCGTGTCGACCCGGCAGATCCCCGACACCGTCGTTCGTCTCCTCGCCCGATTCCGGGACCCCACGCTGCGAGAGATCACTCCCGCTCTGGGCCGCCGCAACCGGCACAGCACCGAAAAGGCGAGGACCCTGCTCGGCTGGCAGCCCCGCTCACCCCGCGAGACTGTCCTCGACTGCGCCGAGAGCCTTCTCGCCCACGGAGCTGTCACCGTGTGACCCCGGCCGGCCGGCGGAAACGCGGACCCCGGCCTCGTACGTCGGGGCGGGCCCGGCCCGGCCCGTTGCACCGTGGCGGTGCGCACCGAGGGCGACCCTGCGCAGGCGTGAGCGGCGCCGCGGGCCCCGGCGGTCGGGGTGAGCCCATGGTTCGAGCCATCGCCTCCGCCCGCGCCCCCGCAGGGCTCACCCCGGACACGGCGATCCGGTCCCCGGCACTCCACAGCGAACCGACATACGAAATCTGCGACTTGCAGTCCGTGAAGGACGTCTCGGACCGCAACTGCTCGGCGTCAACCTCACCAACGGACTTGGAAAAGCACCCAGTGAACGTTCTCCTTCTCGGCGCCACCGGCATGGTCGGCCACGGCATTCTCCACGCCTGCATCACCGACGTGTCCGTCCGCTCCGTCACCGTCGTCACCCGCCGCACGCCGGCCCTGACCCACCCCAAGGTGCGCGTACTCACTCATCAGGACTTCACCGATCTCACTCCGCTGCGCAGTGAACTCGCGGCGATCGACGCATGCCATTACGCGATCGGCACCTCTTCCACGGGCGTCACCGAAGCGGACTACACCCGCGTGACGCGCGACTACGCGCTCAGTGCGGCGCGCACTCTGGTGGAACTGGGCAATCGGCCCGCCTTCATCTACGTCTCCGGCCGCAGCGCCGACAGCAGTGAGAACGGCCCCGTGATGTGGGCCCGGGTCAAAGGATCGGCGGAGAACGCGCTCCGGGCGCTCCCGCTGCGCACACACATCCTGCGCCCGGGCTACATCCGGCCCCTCCACGGCGCCCGCCCCTGCTCCTCGGCAGCGCGGGCGTTCTACACGGCGACCGGCCCGCTCTACCCGGTGCTGCGCCGGATGTTTCCCGACTGGACCACGTCGACCGAGGCTGTCGGCCGCGCGGCCATCGCCCTCAGCCGACCCGGCATCCCCTACCCCAGCACTCTCACCAGCCGCGACATCAACAGGCTCGCCGGCATGTGACCCCCTCCCCCGCGCGTGCGCGGCCGCCGGACACTCCAGGAGATCTCGATGGATGAATGGCTGCGGAGCCTGCCCCCGACTCTCGTCTGTGTGAGTCTCGCTCTGACCATCGCGCTCCAGTACGTGTGCCTTCCTGCTCCCGGGGGCATCGCCATGACCACCGCCGCGCTCTTGACGGTCGACGGCCAGGTCCACCCCGCAGCCGCCGTCCTGGCGGCGGCAGCCGGCGCCGTCGCGGGCGGGGCGGCAGGTCACCGGATCGGCAACCGCGCGACACCGTCGCCTGCCGGGTCCCGCAGGTGCTCGGCCCGGGCGGTGCCGCCGTCAGTGTCGGGTGTGCGCCAGGGGCAGCTCGTGAGGTGCGGGGCGCCGCCATGTCGGCGGCGCCCCGCCGGGCTCAGCCGACGTGCAGGGTCAGGGCGGCGGTGTGGAGCTTGCCGCCGGTCTGGAACTGCAGGAACAGCCGCCAGTTGCCGGAGGTGGGCAGCTCGGCGTGGAAGGTCAGGGCCGGGCCGCCGTGGCCGCCGGTCACCTTGGTGGTCGGGTGGAGGTGGGCGAACGCTGCGTCGCCCTCGTGGAAGCCTGTCAGGTGGGCGTAGGTGTCCAGGTAGGGCTCGAGGTCGGTGACGGGCTTTCCTTCCTTGGCGACCGAGACGGTCATCGGGTGTGCCATGCCTGCCGTGGGCTCGCCCTTGACGGTGACGGTGTATCCGTCGACCTGCGTGACGGTGGCCGGTGCGGGCAGCGGGGTCTTCGCGAAGTCGCCGGGCACCGTGGCGGTGCGCGAGAGCACGAGGTCCTTGCCCTTGCCCGTGCCGGTGTTCGGGGTGAAGGACGCGAACATGCGCCAGGAGCCCGGAGCGAGGGAGGACAGGTTCGCGCTCCAGGTGCCGTCGGCGGCCATGGTCGGGTGGACATGCTGAAAACCGGTCAGGTCCGTGCGGATCGCGTAGAAGTGCATCCGCTTGGTCTGGTCGACACTGAAGTCGGTGACCGGCTTGCCGTCGGAGCCGGTCACCGTGAACCGATACGCGGCCTGGTTGCCGGACAGCGGCGCGGTGTCCTTCGGGGTGAGGCGGTAGCCGTCCTGGCTGTCGGACAGGCCGTTGCCGGACGCCATGTGGTCCATGCCAGGCATGTCGCTCATCGAAGGCGACGCGCTGGACGAGGACGCCGCGGAGGGCTTGCTGCCGTGGTCCATGCCCGGCATGGACGAAGTGTCGCCGGAGGAGCCGCAGGCGGCGAGGGGCAGCGCCAGAGCCGCTGCGACACCGATGGCGGCGAACGCGCGGCGGCGGGCGACGGGGCGGGAAGAGGAGATCATCGAAGGGGATCTTTCGGGGTGGGCGCACCACACCGGTGGCGCGCGGAGACGGGCAGGGCACGATGCCGGTACCGGCCGGTGGCCGGGCCTCGGCGCGTACCTGTCACGTCCGCGCGATGCACGCCTTGAGCAGGTGATCCCGTCCTCCATCCGGAGGCCCACGCAGACCGCCCCCGCCCGGTTCCCTGAGCCACGCGGGCGCCCACGGGGCCGCAACCGCGACGGCGGCAACCGTGAGAAGGCCGGGCGCCGACAAGGGAATCCGCTCATGGGCCAAGGTCGCCACGCACAGCGCACCGGGCGTCGCGGCGGTCTCGGCGGCCTGGAGGGCCGGGCCTGGATGATGCGTGCCGGGCGCGTGAGCCGTGGTCATCGGAGAGGCAGCGTGGCCGGCGGGCATCGGTGCCGGTGCGGGCATGGAGTCGTGGCAGCCCTCGGCGGCACTCGCCGGGGAGCCGTGCATGAGGAACAGACCGAACAGCACCGCGCACACGGCCAGCAGCCGGGCCATGCCCGGCCTGCCTGCATGTCCGCTGCCCACGTCCTGTCCCCTTCCTTCCTCACCGCCCGCGATCACTCATACCATCATACCGGGGTGGGGTATCAAGAGGCGGCAGCTCGCGAGCTCGCCGGGGGCGACGTCGTCGCGGACGTCCTTGGCCTGCGCGGCTTCGGTGTCGAGGTCACGCACGCGGGCGCTGATGAGGCCACGCACGAGCGCGTCCAGGTGCTGCTCGACGTGGGCGAGGCGCTCGCCCCGGTGTACCAGCGTTGCCAGCTCGGTGCGCTGGGACGCTCGTGGGCGATGTCTACGTATGCGCGGGGAACGGCTTCGGGTTGTTCGCACCCAGAGCTGCTTCTGGAACCGCTCCCCGCGGTACTGGATGCCGTGAAACTGACGCACCCCCCTGCCGGCGCAACGGATGGCTCACCGGCAGCCGCGTGAGAGGCCGGACGCACGCGAAGTCCCCGCGCCCGCGGCGCGGGGACTTCGTCGTCACTCCGGAGGATCGCAGGCACCAAGGCGCCTGCCCCCGATGTGGTCTACGAGTGCCTCTTCGACTTGGGCGCCCGGTTCGCGAAGGGCTTCCTCACCATCCTGCCGAAGGCGGGGCACCGTGCGACGGTGGGGGGGAAAGCGCGACGGGAACACGGGGATCCTTCAACTGCGCGGGGACACGATTGTCTTCCCGGTCCCGGAACCGGACATCCGTCCTCCTCAGCCCGTCGAGGCCGGAAATGATCTACGGCGTTCGTGCCCGTTCCTGGGCGTGTGGCCGGCTCGTCAGGGTGAACCGGCGGATGCCGTCTGCCGGTTGTCTTCGCGGCGGCGGGCGGTCATGTGCAGGGTGCTGGGCCGGACCGTGGCCCGGGCAACGGGTCGGATCTTCTGGCCGGGAGCCAGTTCGAGCCGCCACGCCCGTACGAGCGTGGCGATCGCCGTGGTGATCTCGGCCTGGGCGAACCGGTCGCCGATGCACTTGTGCTTACCTGCGCCGAAAGGCAGGAACGCTCCGTCAGGCAGGGCCGGTTGGCCGCCGTCCAGCCAGCGGTCCGGGTTGAACGCCAGCGGGTCCGGGAAGAGCGCCGGATCGCGGTGCAGGGCGTGCTGGCAGTAGGCGAGCTCCGTGCCGGCCGGGATCTCCCACTGGCCGATGCGGGTCTCCTGGAGGGTGCGGCGTGTGACCAGCCAGCCTGTGTGGTGCAGGCGGGTGGCCTCGGTGACGACCCGACCCAGGTAGGGCAGCTGCGTGAGGTCGTCAAAGGTGACCGGACGTTCGCCCAGGACCTCGTCGAGCTCGGTCTGGACGCGTTCGTCGATGTCGGGATGGCGGGCGAGCTCGTACAGCACCCAGGCCAGCACGGAGGCGGTGGTCTCGGTGCCGGCGACGGCGAGCGTGAGGATTTCGGAGCAGATCTGATGCGGTGTCAGCGGCTGCCCGGTCGCCTCGTCCTCGGCCTTGAGGAGCATGGAGAGCATGTCGCCGGTGTCGCGGCCTGAGGCCCGCAGCTGGTCGACCGCCTTGTTGATGGTGGCGCGTACGGCGTCCCGTGCTGCGGTGAAGCGCCGGTTGGCGGGCAGCGGGAGTTTCTCCGCCCAGTCCGGCAGCATGATGCGGGTGCCGACCCCGTTCATCACCACGGACAGGTCGTGGCGCAGCTGGTCGAAGGCCTGCGGTTCGATGGTGGAGGAGAACACGGTTGCGGCGAGCATGTCGAGGGAGAGCTTGACCATGGCCTCCCGCACGTCGAGGACCTGGCCGGGCGCCCAGCCCGCGATGGTGGTGGTGACTTGTTCGCGCATGAGGTCGACGTAGCGGGCGATCTCGGTGTGCCGGAAGGCGGGCTGCAACTGGCGCCGCTTGCGGACGTGTTCGGCGCCGGCAGCGGTAACGACGCTGTCGCCGAGGAGCTGGCCCATCTTCTCGAAGAAGCGGCCCTTGTCGAGTGTGGGGGCGACGTCGACCAGCATGGTGCGGATGAGGGCCGGATCGTTGATCACGACCGTGGGCTGCTGCGGCTGGAGCCGGATTTCGACGAGGGGCCCGTAGTTGCGCAGGGAAGCGATGAAAGCGAGGTTGTCGCGCATGAGCGGTATCGCGTGGCCGAGCAGCGGGAGGGATCCCGCTGCCTTGGGTATGGGGGGAGGCACTGCGGTAGTCACGGCGTTTGCTCTGTCCCTTCACAGTGATGGCGCCGTGATCGATTCCCATCTCCCTGACCAGGACAATCCCGCATTTCACGTGTTGATGATCACGCGGGAGGCGGGTTTGTCTTTGCTCGAGAGCCTTTGCAGGTACGGTAGTAGGCAAAAGAGAGCGCTGGCGTTGGCCGGAATCACCTCAGGGCGTAGCCGCCACCCCCCGCGGCTCGTTGTTGACGTGGCGCCGTCGAAGGCGCCGACACCCCAGACCCCGGAGACCGGCTGGAGGCACTGCATGCGCGGACCTTGCGTTCCAGACGGGCCGGCAGCCGGAAAGCCGGCTCCTCGGGACAGCCGCCGCCGTCAGCCCGCATGACAGCCACCTTCTGACGCCACGCACCCCGGAGATCGGCAGCAACACGACGGCTGGCCCGCCCGGTACGCCACTGCGGATCGGTCGCCGGCGCAGCCTTCCGCTCCCGTTCCTGATTCGTACTTGCAGGCGACTTCGGCACCGTGGCGTAGCCGACCGACGGGTCGCACAGGACGACGTGTTGCACGGCCGCTTGCGACCCTGCAGAGAGGGGAGCAGTCAAAGGCCGTGTGACGCCAGCGGACGCGGCGGGTGCAGGCGCTCGGGCAACAGGTCGAGGTGATGTCTGGCTTGCTCGGCGGCCGGGCTGTGGGGGAAGCGCTCGAGGATCTGCTGCCAGACGTCCCTGGCTCGGTCGAGGTCCTGGTGCCCGCGCCGGGACATCGACCGTGCCTCGAGGGCGGACGCGAGGTGGGCCCATTCTTGAGCGTTGCCGCCGGAATGCTCTACGGCGCTCTCCAGGAAACGGACGGCCTCACGGGGCCGGCCTTCGCGGTAGGCGACCCACCCGCGGGCGTCCTCGCACTTTGCAAGCCCGCCAGGGTCCAGGATGTGTGAAGCACTCTGCAGAGCACCGTCCGCCATCAGGCGTGCCTCATCGAGCTTGATGCCCTGCTCGGCGTAGAACATCGCAAGGCGTGCTGTGAGTGTGACCTGTACGACGCACAGCTCCTTCTCCTCGTCCTTGCCGCGCGACCTGGCCATTCGGGCGTAGCAGGCCTTCTGAGCCTCGAGCAGCTCCCGTTCCACCTCCGAGGGCTGTTCACATTGGGCCATGAGATGCGCGATGCGCTCGTGGTGCTGTGCTGCGTGTGGCTGTTCGGTGGTACCGCTGATGGCGCGCAGGGCGACGATGGCGTCGTCGGAACGGCCCAAAAGATCCAGCACGGTGGCGAGTTCCTCGTGCATCCGTGCGTCCAGATCCGTACTCAGCGAAGCCTCCCGTGTGGCTTTGCACAACTCCTCCCGGGCGTGTTCAAGAAGCCTTTCGCGCTGAGCGTTCTGCGAGGTGCCCGCCTGCTTGCGGTAGGTGACCGCCAGTTCGAGCCGGGCTCTGTCACGTTGCTCTCCGGCCGGCAGGAGCTCGACCAGCCTGACCAGCGTCTGCTCGGCGAGGTCGTACTGGGCCCGCTGGTCGCGATACAGACGGGCAAGTGTGAATCGTGGGTAGGCGTACAGGGGGGCCAGTTTCAGGGCGTCGCGGCAGTCACGTGCGGCATCGCCGATGCTGCCCTGACATGCGTACACCGCCGCCCGCCCTGCCATCGCACGCGCACGCGGAGACAGGTCCGGCTGTTCTGCGGACAGCTCCGCCAGCCGCTCCTGCCCCTGACGTCCGGTGCGGTAACGAGGGCGGACGGTCTTTGGTGATCTGTTGATGGCCCCGTCGTAGTGTCGGACAGCCCGTTGGTAGTTGTCCGAGGCCTCGTGCCGGTGCCCCGCATCGAGCTGGGAGTCGGCGAGAGCAGCGTAGGCGTCGGCCAGTTCCACGTACCACATCGGCGGCTTTTCCAGCTTCGACAGCGGCCTTCGCCTGACGGCCTTCTTGAGATGACGGACCGCCGCCTGCCACTGGCGCCGTTGTTCGTCGGAACGCTGGATCATCGACGCCAGCGATGCGTGGAGCAGGCCAATCTCCCGGTGAGCGAAGGAAACTTCCGGCCGGGACCCGCCGAGCTCGAGGCGCAACTTCTCGATTCTGACCAGTGACCTGCGCAAGCGTGTCTCGTCGGCTGTCTGCTGCGCCTCACGGGCGTCGGACCACGCTCGCGCCCAGCGCAGGGTAAAGCGATTCTCCCAGCCGGGGGTATCAGGGACACAGCCGTCCGTCGGTGGCCACTGCTCGTCGATGATCCGGCGGGCTTCCTCCCTGCCCGGTTCCAGCGCCAGGGCTTTGCCTGCGAGCGACCGGGCGGCACGTTCGTCGGGTATGACCAAAGCCAGCAGGAGCCAGGCCACGGCGTCGTCGGGGTCCCGGTGCACCGCCAGGGTGAACAGGTCGGTTGCCAGTTCCACGGTCTCGCTGTTGATCGCCGTGCCGGCTGCGAAGGCGCCGATGTCCTCGGCAGTGACGTGATGGTTCTGGGGGTCTCGTTGGAGGGCCTCCAGGTACGCGATCAGTGCGCCGCCCTCAACGCCGTGCTCCTCAAGCATGCGGCCCCTGAGTGCATGCAGTTCCGTGACATCAGGTGCCCAGCGGATCGCGTGGCAGATGCGGCTGTCCGCCGCTTCTACGAGACGTGACCGGACCGGGGCGTCGGTCATACATCGCGCCAGTTGGGACCAGCACTCCGACTCCAGGCTGACGACGTGGGCGATCCGCGCGGTGAGGGGCCGCACCGCAACCGTGTCCCCGTCACGGACCAGCCGTGTGGCCCGTTCGTCGACCAGCGCCTGTTCTGTGGTGCAGAAGCAGTCGAGTGCCTCCCCCACCTTGCCGATCGGGGACGGGCCATGTTCCGTGTACTGCTGCTGGTGCTCACCTTGCTTCAGCAGCGCCACGCCCAGCCAGTACGAGGCAAGCGCACCCTCCATGGGATGCGTGCGGGCAGGCTGCATGAGTGCGCTGCGAGCCTGCTGGACCGCCTGCTCCAGGAGGTCGGACCGCCGTTTCACATCGACGGCAGGATGGTCGGCCTGCTCGATGAAGGCCCTCGCCAATTGGATGCGCGCGGGAGCCATCGCCGGGTCAAGGGTGAGCGCCTTCTGCCACATGAGGGTCGGGCCGTCCCCCACTGCCCTCGACACCCGTAGACCGATGTCCTGACGGACGCGCCGCTGCTCGCGGTAGACCAGACCGAGGTTGTGGTACGCCGCGGAATATCCCGGACTGTGGGCAAGGGCCGCGCGGAAGTGGTCCTCGGCCTCATCGAGATACTGCAGAATGCCTTCTTGCTGAAAGCGCCGGTATCTGTCCAGGCCATCGACCAGCCGCTGGAAGCTTTCGACATCGGCACCCGACTCCGAGGCCCCGGGCCGTTCAAGTTCGATGCGGTGGGCCAACTCCCGAGCCAGGAGACCCTCGGCCTGGCCGGTTTGATCGTGGGTGCCCACCTCAGCTGACCACGTACGGCCACGCATCCCGGACTGGGTGGCGACGACCAGCCATACTCCGTCTGCCTGCACCAGCACCCCCTCCAGTGTTCCACTGAAGGCCCGCTCCAGCCATGTGAGCACGGTTCCGACCTGAAGTTTCAGGGGCCCCAGGGTGACCGTGCCGACCTCGGTCGGCTTGATGTCGCCTGACAGCCCGCTGGTCGCCACCCCCGACTTGAACGGCACCCGGGCTGACGACCGCCGCACCATCTCACCCCGCTGCGCGGCCGGGTTGAGCACGTCGGCGGACGTCATGAACGGCTCCTGCCGTACCAGTTCCGCGATCCGTTCGATCTCGCCGCCCAAGAGCTCGGTGAATCCCCCTGCGAGGCCGTCCGCCTTACCGGGGCTGTCTCCGCCGGCCAGGCATTTGAAGGGCAGGATCCGGACTGGCCGGGAGCCTCGCCGCGCAGCCACCAGCAGAATTGCAACGAGGCCAATGATGATCCAGACGGCATAGGGCATCCCCCGGAAGGGGGCGCCCCCTCGCATCACCGTCAGCACGATGAACCCCACGATGGCTACGGGGGTCCACCACAAGACGGGGTTGATGCTGCGCCACGCAGTCCACCAAAGTCTCAGGATCCGCCGCACTCGATGCGTGCCCTTCAAGGGCCTGGAGTCCGCGATGCGCTCCGTCTCCATCACGAGATGCTTGAGCGAGGGCATGGCCACGTGCCCCTCTTCCGGCGTCTGCTCTTCGCCTGCGCCCCTCCTCATTCCAGCCTGCGCCTGAAACTTTTGGGGAGCAATTCAGCGGGTGTCAGATATCTCCCGGTTTCGCTGGCATCTCGTATGACCAACATCAGCACCCGCGCACAGTCACATACAGATCCCCTCAGCGTCCTGGTGCAGCGAATCGACATCCTGCCGGACGGCTCAGGCCTCGCCAGCATCGGCTTCCTTGTACCCGACCTCGCCGGACCACACCAGCGCATCGGGACCGAAATTCTGATCGCTGAAGGCCCCAAGGTCGTTGAGCGGGCCGTCATCCGCGAACTGCTGCAACCCGAACATCCAGCCTGAAGCAATTGCGGATCAACCAAGATCACGATCTGCACCTGGAGTACTGGGCGGGCTTGAAGACCATCGTCACCGGCCGGCGGGCGTGGCCGTCGGCATGGCGTGAGGGGGCACGCCGGAGTGCCTCGGTTGGACGGTAGGGCGTGTCTGGCCGGTGCGGGTGTCGTTGACGGGGCAGCGCGCACAGCACCCCCCGGCAGTTGCGCGGTCTTGAGGGCCCGAGCCGCCTGCCCGGCTCGGGCCCTCACGGTTTCCGTCTGCGGAGGGGGTGGCCGGGTGGTCAGGCTGGTGGCCTGCGGTGTGGACGCGCGGAGCCACGACGGCAAGCAGCCGCTCCGTCGGCAGGCCTTGTCCTGCCCAGACCACGTGAGGAGCTACCACCGCGGCTGACTCTCCGCACTGTCGGTCGACAGGAGCCCCACCAGCGCCTCTACGGCGATCACCGCGTTCGACGTCGTGAATACGAGCACAGGATCCGGCTTCCGTAGCAGGAGTCCACTCCAGACCCGGAAGACAGGGCTGCCATCCGGCCCGCCCGTGTCGAAGGAGATACACCCCGCCAGCTCACTCACGTCATCCTGTCCGCCAGGCATCCAGAACGCAGGGCCGTCCACGAACCGGAGGAAGTTGTGACTGGTGAACGGATACCACTGACTCAGCGCGCTCGCCCGCGCGGCCAGCACCAACTCCTCTTCGACGGGAGGCACCCAGGAGTCAGTTCCTCGCGCCGACGCGTCAGCAGTCCGCGCGCATTCCTCCGTCCAGTCCCAAGCATCCGCCAGTGACCACGGGCTGTTCTCCCCCATACCTCGGAGTCTGGACCAACCAGTGGACCCGGGTAACCCCTTGGACCAGCTGTGCGGCGTCTGGGCCGTAGCAGCGCCCTGCGACGGGCAGTGGCGCACCGCTTGCGAAGCTGGAGCGCGAGCATCGGTTGCACACTCCGAACAGCGCGGCGAGTTGGCGCATGGTCAGATTCGCGGCCAGTACGCGGCGACCAGCAGAGTGCTCGGTCCTTCAGCGGCAGGCTCTCCGGCCGGCCCCTTCGGGCCGCGTCGCGCCCTCGCGCCGCAGCAGCGTCATCAGCTTGCCGAACTGCCGCATGCTGAGCCCAGTGAATGGGGCTTTCCAGATATCTCGGGGTGCTAATTGGTCACGTCGCACCCTCATGGCCCGTGGGTAGCCTGTCAGTCTGTTCGAACGGGATGGAGCCGCGGTGGATGTCGATGGACCGCATGCTGCGATCCAGCTCCCGGACGGGTCCTGGTGGGATTGGGACGTGGTCGCCTGGGGCGGCGGAGAGCTCAGGCTTGCCGCCGGCCATGACCTGGCCTACCACCACGGCCTGGAACTGGTCTTCGGCGATCCAGTCTTCGTCAACTGCCCGTCCGGCTTTCACGATCCCATCTTCCGGGCCCCATCGCCCGACGAGCTCCTGAGAATCGCTCGTCAGCTCGGCGGGAAGCCGCCCATAGTGGTCGCCTTCGAGGCCGACGCCGGCGGTCAGGAGCCGGTCTCGTGCCTCATCGCCGCAGAGCGGCTCGACGTCGTCCAGGAAACCGTCCTGCGGTACTGGCGCGAAGACGCAGGCCCCGATCAGCGCTTCGCTCCCTGGGTGCGGTCCCCCGGCCAGCAGACGGTCTCGGACCACGCCTTCGAACACAGTGAGCCCCCAGTTCCCTAGACCGGCAACGTTCTTTCCTGCCACGCCAAGTGACAGGGACTGGCCCCGCGCTGGAGGCCTACTTCCCGATCATCCATTCTTGCTCCGTCACATACACTTCGCCGACATCCGGGTGCCTCTTGCGGCGCCGCTCCGCCTGCCCGGCGTCGACCCTCGTCGACCTCCGCACTCGGCTGTGTCCCCTGGAGCGCGAGCTCGTCATGGCCATGCCCTTGGCCTTGGAGAGACCTGGCCGTCACGTGTCGTACTGGCCGTCACACGGAGCGGAAGACTCAAGGCCGTCGGGGTACAGCTCGGCCCAGTCATCTTCTCCTGCGCCCTCTGCGTGGCGTTCAGAGACCAAGCCGAAGAGCACGCCGTCAACGGTCAGTTGGAAGGGTCGGATCGCAATATCCCCATCCCTGAGCTGAGGAAGACTGTGGAGCAGCTGTGCCAGCCCAGCCTTCGCCCAAACCAACGCAGAGTCGTTCCCGTGTGGATGCCGCTGTTGCTCCGCCCATGTTCCAGCGCACCAAATGTTCGAGTGAATGTGCCGCGCCTGAGAGTCGAACTGATGGAGGACGGCATAGAGCCGCTTCTTGTCCTCCCACCCTTCCTCGAGGCTGAAGCCTTCTGGGAACGCGTAGGCGACCGAAGCAAGGAACTGGCCTTCTGCGTATCGGCCGATGGTCGCCGTCCGGTACTCAGGCGCAGCAACAGAGCACGTCATGGCGTCATGCCGGCCCGGCCGTAGGATCGCCGCATGCCTGTCGACGAACGCGTGACCCGGTCCTCATTTTCTGACCGTCTCCAGCGGATCTCTGCGCCCCGGCCGCTGTCCCTCCTTCCGGCCCGGATCTGGTCGGACGCACAATGGGAACGCATTCAGCGGGGCTACCGTTCCCGGGACATGGACGAGAAGTGGGACGTCTTCACCGAGGGCGACGTGGTCTTCTTGCACCGGAGCTGGACGGGCCATGGGTTCGTCGAAGCCACCTTTACTCCGATCGATGCCGGTGGCCGGCAGGTCGCCAAAGCCGTGGTGGAACGTGATCGGGACCGCTATCGCGGCAAGGACGACGACTACGACCCCCTCTGCTGGAACTGGTACTCAGTGCGATCGTACTCGCCGAGCCAGCGCAGGAACTCCGCTCCAAACTGGTGGAGTTGACCCGAAGGGCGGCGGGTACCACCGACGTTCCCGCCGGGATCGTGCAGCACAGCGCCCTGGGCCTGCGCTCGAGCTCGTAGTTTCCCGACCGCTGGTCATGTGGGCTGATCGCGGGACAGGCGCCGCACGACGGGATCGCGGTCGTCGGCAAGAATGCGGCCCGGACCAACCGACGTCGCCGTCGCCAACCGGTGACCCGGCTGCCGGTCTTCCCCGGGCGCCGCGCGGGCCAGCCGATCCGCCCCGACCGCTTTTCGCGCTCCTGGGCGAGGTCGGGGTCCCAGCGGCCGCCGCCCGCCGCGCCGCCATCCGACAACGCGCTATTGGGCAGACGGATCGGCTCTCAGTGGGCCTGCGGATAGCCGATTTCGGAGATGTCTTGGGCCAGCTCCGCCAGGGTGACCTCTGCGTTCAGCGACGACACGAGGTCCTGGTCCAATGGCCGCAAGGCATACAGGTCAGTCACCGCTTCCAGATCTACAGGGACCTCGTAATAGTCCTCGGCGAAGCGCTGGAACGCTTCGGGTGAGCGGTCGACCAGTAGTTGGAACAGACCCGTCGCCCCATCAGGGTCGGAATGGTTCGAGGGGAAGTCGATCGTCCCGTGGTGCCACTGATCGTCGGTCGCCTCCCGCCACAAGCAGGCCGTCACGACGGGCACGCCGTCCTCGTCGGTGAACGCCGGCTCCGCGGTGAAAGACTTGAAGACATCGGGAACGTCGTCGATCACCCCCGGCCAGGGCTCGCCATCGTGGCCGTACGGGGTCATCGGCGATTCGTGGCCGAAGCCACGGACAAAGACCCCGGCCGCGCAGAACACGATGGAGTACTCGTCTCCTGACCCGTTGCGCATCGAGGCCATCTCCTCGCCTTCGGCCCAAGCGGCGTTGAAGGAGTAGTACCGGCCTTCCCAGTCCGGGCTCAGGATCGCTTCCAGCATCGCCAGCGAGCGGCACAGGTCCCGAAGGTCAGCAATGGCGGGAAGCCGACGGGCTACGTCATAGACAGTCACGGGCTCATCCAACCGGATGCCTCCGACATCAGCCCCACCCCTGCCAGACGTCACGATCGGTCACTCATGACGCCGGAAGTCCCGCTGCCGCCGCCAGCACGTCATGCCTGAGCCGAAGCCGAGGTCTTGCGGCAGGTACTCCCGCTGGATCCCGGTGTGCAGCACGTAGCGAATTCCGCACGGCGCGGCACGGTCCGGCAGGGGCCTGCGCCCTGGGTACCGAAAGCGTCGCTCGCGCTCCGGCAGCAGAGGCTCAAGGCGGTCCCACAGTTCATCCGACACGATCCACGGCGACGTCCCCAATCCGATCCGAACGCTCAACTACCGGCCTGGACACGGCCTTCAGCGACGATCCATCTCATGGCGTCAGCTGCTGTGGGTCTTGATTGGTGCGGCCGATCTGGCGGCCGCCCGCTCGATCTTCGCGCAGTAGGCTGCACGGGCTTCCTCGTCGATCGGCTGCTCGTTTTCGGCGCGCACCCCGGTCCGGCCGTCGAGGCCCTCGCGCAGGATATCGGCGTGCCCGGCATGTCGGATGGACTCGCCGAGTACATGGACCATGACGGCGAACAGGTTCGTGTTGGGATAAGGCTCCGGCCACCACGGCACGTGGCCGGGGGCGTCGAGGGGAAGCTCGTTGATCGTCGCGTCCGAGTGTTCCCACGTGCGCCGGTAGAACCCGATGATCTGATCGCGGGTCTCGTCCTCATTCGCCCACAGATCGCTGCCGTCGGAGTCCTGCCACCGGCACAGCGGTTCCGGGGAAGGGCGGTCGAAGACCTCGCCGAAGTACCTGGCCTCGACGCTGGCCACGTGTTTGACCAGGCCGAGGATGTTGGTCCCGGTTGCTGTCAAAGGTCGGCGGGCGTCGTATTCGGACAAGCCGTCGAGTTTCCAGAGCAGCGCCTTGCGGTCCCGCCGCAGTCTCCCGTGCAGGGTGTCTTTCGCGAAGTCATCGATCATGCGGCATGAGCCTGCCATGGGCTGCTCGTGGTCTCAAGATCCCGTACGTGGTCCGCAACGACTGGCGGAGCCGAGGCCTGACCATGGCCGCCGCCCTGACCTGCTACAAGAAGCTCGCGAAACGTGCCACGTCAGACAACCTCGAGGTGTGCGAGCCCAAGGCAGTGGAGTTGTCCAGAACATCGGGCAGCTGTGGCTCATCCCTTGCACCCACTGTCGGCCCAATAGCCGACCTCGAGATCGTCACCATGGCGTCTCTTGCATCAACGGGCCCTGCTCGTGCCCGGAACTGTGGCTTCCATCACGGCGAATGCGATCTTGTCCTGGTGAGATCGCCGGGTGCTCGGTTTCCTCCTCCGTCTCCTGCCGTTCTGGCTCCGCGAGCCCCTGCTCATCGCGGTCGGGTCTGTTCTCGGCGTACGCATCATGTATCTCGCCGTTCGCGATCACGACCGGGTCGCGGCCGGTCTCGGCGTGGTGTTCCTCGTGTTCACCGCAATACGCGTCCACGCGGTGATCCGGGCCCTGCGCGCACGCCGGAACCCACGTCCGACAGCCTCCGAAGACGGGGCGGTAGTCGCCGCTGCCGCCCAGGCCCAGGTCGGGGCCCAGGCCGGAGCCGGGCCGCGTCCCGGCCCGGACCGTTCGGAGAAGGAGCACAACGCATGGGGCCAGGCCGTCGCGGCCGTGGCCGTGTTCGGGGCACTCGCGGCCACGCTGTGGGTAGCCCCACGCTTCATGCCGTCCAACGACAACGCCCCGCAGCCCGCCTCATGTTCGGGCGAGGCCCACGAGGAGCTTCCGAAGGCCTACAAGGACACGCCCCGGCCTGTAACCGGTGAAGAGCTGTGCAAGGCGCTCAACCGGCCAGACCTGGCCAAGCTCCTTGGAACGCCCGGAGAGGCCGCGACCACTGTTTCCAGCACCAACAACACCGCTCCTCTGACTGATGGGAAGGTCGCCCAACCGGAGGCCGAGATCACGTTCGACACATACACCGTGAACGTCTCGGCCACCTACAACGACCTGTCGACCGACCAGTACGTGAAGCTGATGAAGTTCGGGGACGAGAAGGACATCAAGACGCTTACGGTTCTCGGTCGGCCCGCGGTCCTCTCCTCGGATCACACCATGAAGCTCGAGATCAATCTCGGGAGTGGCGGATCCGGCGGGCCGGTCGAACAAGGCCCCCTGGCCAGGACGCTGTCCGTGGCCCTGGACCGTCATGACCGAGGCGGCTACTGCGACATCACCGTGTGGAGCACGTCTGGAGCCCTCCCGAACGACAGCGTTCTCCTCAACATCGCCGCTAAGGTTCTTCCGGGGATCCCCGAACGACCTGCCCGATGAGACGCCGAAAACATATCGGCGAAAACATCGACCCAGTCGCGCCGCCGACCAGCATGGAGCGCAGGTTCCAGTCCATGCGCGACGAGTTGTGCGGCCGATTCCCCGAGCACACACAGGGTGGGGTTCGTGCCCGCCGGGGTCATCGGCAAGACGGCGGGCCCGGGCGTGGCTCCGCCTCTGAGTCGGGCCGGGGCCCGCCGGGGCAGACGGTGGCAGGAAGCCCATAGCCGCGACAAATCACCCAGCCGGGAGGTCCGTGTTCGTCGTGCATCGCACGAGATCGGAAGGACAACAGCCAATAAGGCGTAGTTTTCCGATCAAGATCCGCCATTCTCGCTGCGGTGCCTTAGTCCCTCTACAGTTACTGTGTGGATCTGGTGACGGCACTCACCGTGGTTGGGACCCTCGCAGGTGTGATGAGTGTTGTGGTGGCTCTCGTCCAGGGCCGACAGTCACGCGATCCTGCGCTGGCAGGTGAGCCGGAACCTCCCCCAGCAATCACGGCGAGGCGCGACCCACCGTTGAGAGCGCCCGACGATTCCTCGCCATCAGCTTCGAACACGGCGCATGTCGCACAAGCTCTTCACCCTCCAACTGGACGACTAGGTCAGATCCGCGGTCGACATGACGTGCTGGAGTTGCTGGGGAGCCGACTGACCGCGCCGGACGGCCACTTCCAGGTGCTGGCCGGCATGGGAGGCGCAGGAAAGACAACGCTGGCCCTCGCATTGGCAGAGCGCGCAGAACGCCAAGGGCGCAGCGTGTGGTGGGTCTCTGCCACGGAAGAGCGGTCGCTGCTGGGCTCCCTCCTCGGGCTGGCTCTCAGCTTGGGTGCGTCGCCCGCGCATGTGGAGGAGGCCCGAGCCGGAGTTCGCAACGCGGCTGATGTTCTGTGGGAACGCCTGGAAACGGAGCGGGGCTGGCTGCTCGTCTTCGACAACGCCGACGACACTGACGTCCTGACGTTCGGTAATGCCTCTGCTCGGGACGGCAGCGGCTGGCTCCGCGCTACGCGGGCCGGCTTGATCGTTGTGACGAGCCGGGTCAGGAATCAGGAAGACTGGGGTCACCATGGTGTTCTGGTGCCAGTGCCCTGCCTGGACAGTGCGGTCGGTGCCCGTGTCCTTCAGGATCTCGCTCCGCACGCCGGAAGTCTGGGTGAGGCGCAGGCGCTTGCCGAACGTCTCGGCGGCTTACCGCTGGGCCTTCACCAAGCGGGAAGGTATCTGGGGTCACCCTTTGCATTGGATCGTACATTCACCTCATATATGGCAGCGCTTGACGATCGATTCCCTCTCCTCATGGGGCAGGCAACTGATCCCCGCTCGGGAGTGACGCAGACCTGGGAACTGTCCCTCGATTCCTTGGCGGCGCAGGACCGAGCCCATGCCCGACCGCTTCTGAGGACCCTGTCTTGCTTTGCCTCGTCCGTGGACATCGCTTCCCCTCTGCTGGACCTACAGGTACTCGGAGACGGTCTCGGCATGGCGGATATGTCAGTTCGGAACGGCCTGGAAGCGTTGCTGTCCGTGGGATTGCTCGAGTTGGGGGCAACACCCGACCTCGACGAAGTCGTCAGCGTCGCGGTGCACCCGTTGGTAGCGGCTGCCAGCCGCCAGCACCTGGACGTTCACGTCACAACAGCTGCCGCCCGTGCGCTGCGAGTTGCCACTGGCCGGCTGCGCTCGGACGCCCCCGAGGACTGGCCTGTCTGGCTACGGCTGTTGCCCCACGTTCGTTCCCTGCTGCGTCTTCCCCCGGCTGCACTGGACGACGGAGGCGTTGCTGCCATCGCGTGGGCCGTTGTCAGTAGTTGCTCAGCTTTGCGGTGGAGCGGGGCGTGGTCTGCACCAGAAGCGCTGACACGTGACGCCCTGTGCCAGGCGGAGTTTCTCGGTTCGCACCACGAGGCGGTCCTGTGTCTTCGATATCAGCAGGCCCTCGCCGCGCTGTATCAGGGACGCCTTGCCGAAGCGGAACCACAGCTGGACGACATCCTGACGACGCAACTGAGCACCTTGGGTCCGGATCACCCAGCCACGCTGGCTACACGTCATGAAACGGCACACCTGCTCGTAGAACAGGGGCGCCTGGCCGAGGCGGAGAGTGCCTGCCGCGATGTGCTGCGCGACCAGCTCAGAGTGCTGGGGGCTGAGCATCCGGAGACTCTGGCGACACGTCACTGGCTGCTGCGAGCCGTCGGCGAGCGAGGACGGTACGCAGAAGCCGAAGCGGGCTACCGCGACCTGCTACAGACGCGCAGCCGGTTGCTTGGTCCTGAGCATCCCTACACTCTGATGACCTATAACAACCTCGGCCTGCAGCTTGCCTATCAGAGGCGCTTCACAGAGGCAGAGCTCCTGTACACGGAACTGGTCGCAACCCGCCTGCGTGTCTTTGGCTCCCAGCACCCATACACCCTGCAAGCTCGCTCCAACCGTGCTTCAGTCCTGACAGAACTTGGCCGAGGACGGGAAGCAGAGGAGGAGCTGCGCAGCGTGCTGGAGACAGAACGCCGGGTGCTGGGGGCAGACCACGTCAACGCACTCGACGCTCGCTACGAACTTGCACGGGCGATGATCGCGCAGGGACGTCACCGGGAGGCAGAGGCAGAACTGCGGGCAGTTGTCGACGCCGAGAGCCGAGTGCTCGGGCCCGAACACCATCTCGTAGGAGACGCCCGCCTCGCACTGGGCAAGAACCTGGCCAGTCAGGGCCGGCGAGATGAGGCAATCGCAGAGCTGCGTGCTCTTGTGGACCTACAGACGCGCACCCTCGGTCCGGCAAATCCGAGAACGGTCGCAACACGTGAGTCTCTCAATGCCGCAGAAACAGGCGGCACGTGAGGTGCGCGGTCACACCTGGCTATGGCCTTGGGCTCTAATCTTGCGATCAGGCCCTCGCAGTCACGCTGTCGGAACTCGCTTGCGGAAAAGGTTCCGCCCCACCCGGACACGCCACAGGTCCGTCGGCCTATTGGCCGTTCTCTATCCGCTCGCGTGATCGGTAGCCCTCGAACAACACGCTCGTTCAGGTGAGTTGGTCGGTCCGGGGGCACGGAGGAAGAATCTCTTGGCAGCTCGCGGCTGTCGAGTCCAGCGAGAAGCAAGACCCCCCTCGTCGAAGTGTCGAGTGATCGTGGTGCCTCCACTCGCGGGGGCGGTGAACCAAAGGCTGACTTCGACCGGTCTGGTCGCGCTCCCTCTTCCCCGGCGCATCCCGAACGTGATCGGCCCGTGACCGACGGCTTCTATGATGGCAGCCCATGGGAATGCGTGTGCACAGACGCTGGGCCAGCACACTGGCGACGGCCGCGACCACAACACTGGCCGCATTCACGCTGGCCTCCTGCTCCCCGCCGGAGCGGGAACTCATCGGCATCCGCCCCACAGCGGAAAGCGGCGCCATCGCCTCGCTGCGGCCTTGCGGGGAAGACCGTGTGGCTTCCATTGAGGTACTGGGTTCGGTCATCCGCGACAACCCCGATGGCCCCGTGGAGGATCTCACGTCCTGGCGGGTGAGATCACCCCGGTCCGTCCAAGGCCCGGAGGAGATCCAGCTGTTTCACACGCCCGACGGCTGGATAGGCGACCCGACCCCGCTGGGTGACCAGCGGCTTGAAGTGACCCACGGCTACTCGGTCGACTTCATCGTGGCCTCTGGTGGCGTCGTCAGCTACCGCGGCGTTGTCTACTTCACCACAGCCGACCTGGCGCGACTGGAACGGGGCCAGGTCTGGGTTAGCGGCCGGCCCATGACTGTCGAGGAGTTCCAAAAGCACGCTGACCAGGAGTGCGACGACGGCTGGTTCTGAGATGACCAGCGCGCCCCTGCCTTCGATCCACTCGGTTGCCGTATCAAGGCAGATGGGTCTGCTGCACGATCGGGTGACATCTGAACTGGCTTGCCCTGTGGGGCGGGTGGGAAGGATGTCGCTGTGCCCAAGCCATATCCCGAGGAGTTCCGCGAGGACGTTGTGCGGGTCGCGAGGAACCGCGGCCCGGGTGTGACGGTCGAGCAGGTGGCCGCCGACTTCGGAGTCCACGCGATGACGCTGTGGAAATGGATGCGCCGCGCGGACATCGACGACGGGACCAGGCCCGGAACGACCAGCCAGGAGAGCGCGGAACTGCGGGAAGCGCGTCGGCGGATCAAGCTGCTGGAGCAGGAGAATGAGGTCCTGCGCCGGGCCGCGGCCTACCTGTCACAGGCACATCTGCCGGGAAAAGGATCTACCCGCTCGTGAAGGAGCTGGCCACGGGCGGAATCCCCGTCACGGTCACGTGCAGGGTCCTGAAGCTTGCCCGCCAGCCCTACTACCGTTGGCTGGAGCGGCCGGTGAGCGATGCCGAGTTCGAACAGGCCACACGCGCGAACGCGTTGTTCGACGCTCACCGCGAGGATCCGGAGTTCGGCTACCGGTTCCTGGCCGACGAAGCCCGCAGCGCGGGATCGGGCATGGCCGACCGGACCGCGTGGCGGATCTGCCGGGACAACCGCTGGTGGAGCGTGTTCGGCAAGAAGCGCGGCAGAACCAAGAAGGCCGGCCCGCCCGTGCACGACGACCTCGTCCGCCGTGACTTCACCGCGACCGGCCCGAACCGGCTGTGGCTCGCCGACATCACCGAACACGCCACCGGTGAAGGCAAGTTGTATCTCTGCGCGGTCAAGCACGTCTTCAGCAAGAGGATCGTCGGCTACTCGATTGACACGCGGATGAAGTCCCGTCTGGCCGTCGCAGCCCTGAACAACGCTGTTGCCCGACGCGGAGACGTCGACGGGTGCATCCTGCACAGCGATCGCGGATCGCAGGGCGGATTCAACTGGTCGTCGCAACACCTTGATCACGGAGGTGTGGGTTGGGACGACCGAGGAAGCCGATGCCGCAGGCACCGACCTGTCGCGCTGGTCCGCTGACGATCTCGAGGCCGTCGCTCACACGCTCAACAACCGGCCACGAAAGATCCTCGGGTGGCAGACACCCGCTGAAGTCTTCGAGGAACAACTACGCTCGCTTCAACACGCCGGTGTTGCATCGACCAGTTGAACTCGCCCAGTTCCGGTCCCGGAAGTTCGTCCGGGCGCTCGACCGGCACCGGATCACCGGTTCGATAGGGAGAGTCGGGACGGCAGGCGACAACGCCGCCATGGAGTCTTTCTTCAGTCTGCTGCAGAAGAACGTCCTCGACCGCCGATCGTGGGCCACCCGAGAGGAACTGCGGATCGCGATCGTGACCTGGATCGAGAGGACCTACCACCGGCGCCGCAGACAAGCCTCGCTCGGCCGGCTGACCCCCATCGAATTCGAGACCCTCATGACCACACCGGCCCTCCAGGTCGCGTGACCGAACCTGTCACCCAAACCTGCAGCAGACCCGAGTCCATGCTTCCACTCGAGTGGAGAGCCAGCAGGTCGCGAGACGGTCGCGTGCTGCTCGCGTCCGCGCATGGTTGGCATCGCCCTGAGTGGGGCGTGAAGGTCCGGCTCGTTCGTCTGCGCAAAGCCTTGCGCAGCTACTCTCGGCCGCTGGGTCGCTGCGGCGCTATTTTCGGGTTCGTCGTCGTCGGCCGCCAGCGCATCGGCATATTCACTGCGCAGCACGGTGTCGACCAAGATCGCCCGGCCTGGTCGACCGCCGCCCGATGGCGGTGGCTCGCTGGTACTGCGGGTCAATCCCGGCGGCGGATCACTCCGGCAGGGCGCCCCCTGCCTTCAAAAACACTCTGCCCCGGCCCGTCACCCCGTGTGTATGGCGCCTCGGTGAGCCCGGGAATTGCCCTGTCGCCAGACAGGGTACTGCCCGGCCTGTCCCGACTCCGCTGCCGAGGTGTCCGCAGCCTTCGCGGGTGCGGTCGATGGACGGCGCCATCGGCAGTTCGTCAGGCTCCGCTGGCGGCGGCGAGGACGTCGTCGGCCAGCGGCTTGTCGAGGGCCGCGTGAACCAGGCCGTCAGCCAACCGCGGCATTTCACGGCTAGTGACGAGGGTGCCCAGCTTCTCGGCCGAGGTCGGCAGTCCGAGCCGTCGAGCACCGTCCATGACCTTGCGGTCGACGTAGGGTGCGAACTCCGGCCACACGCCTTGCACAGCCCGTAGAAAGATGTCGGCCCCCGTAGGACCGATCCCGGGAATGTCCAACAGGGCCTCTTTCGGATCGGGTTCGTCGCGCAATCGGCGCAGGTCGCCGCCGTAGCGTTGCAGGAGTAGTTCGGCTCCATGGCCGAGCATGGTGGCGGTTCGCTCGTCGTGGCGTCGATAGCCGCCTTCTCCGAGTGCGCCGACTCGCTGTTGCCAGGATGCCCGCGCCATGGACCGGGCATCGCGCATTCCTGCGTCGAAGAGCGCATTGGCCGCTGCCACCGCGACGTCGGCTCTGATGCGGGCGCTGAGGAGTACGGCAAGCACGAGCGTCTGGTACAAGGGCGCCGGCGTGTTGCGCAGTCTGATGCCGGCCTGCGATGTATATGTGCGTTGCTGGCGGCCGAGCAGCGCGCGCACAACTGCTTTGTCTGTGGGACCGGCCGTCTTCCCGGACTTCCTGTCGGTCTTCGTAGTCATCGCCTGGTCACCCATTGAACGATTCAGTGATTCGCGCCGCTATATCCCCTCTACGCGTATTCAGGGCGAGTACCCCTACGCAGCTGGTCGACGCGTTCCCGGCTCGGCCGCGGAACGGAGCATCATGGGCGAAAACGGCACTCGAAGCGGGCCATCCGCGCATCGCTCTCTGCGACGCATTGTGGCCGATAACGGCTTGAGCGGGCTTCACGGACGGCCACCGCCGCCTCGGCCCGGCTCCGGCTGCAGCTCCCACTGCGCGCACGGCGCCCTTCGCCGGTCGACTCAGTCCCCGTGCAGCGTCTGGTGGGGAGCGCGCCGGTAGGCGTTCCGGTAGAGGGTGGCGAATCTGCCTGGATGGTGGAAGCCCCAGCGGTTGGCGATCTCGGTGACGGTGTCGCTTCCGCCAGGGTCGGCGGTCACCAGGTCGCGATGGGCTTGCACCAGCCGCACCCGACGGAGATGGGCGAGCGGGGTGGTGGCGAGGTGGCGTCTGAAGGCGTATTGCAGGGCGCGGGTGGTGACGTGGGCAGCCGCGGCGATCTCCGCGATGGTGATCGGCTGGTCGGCGTGGTTGTCCATGTAAGCGAGTGCCCGGCGCAGCATTGCCGGGTGGGCGTCCTGCCGGTCGGTTGCGGTGTCGTCGGTGAGCGCGGTATTGGGGTACGTGGCCAGAACGCTTGCTGCCAGGTGCTGGGTGGCCGTGGAGGTCAGCAGGGGCTGGTCGGCGATGGCCGGGTCCGCGAGGACGTGGTCACGCAGGTAGCGGATGGCGTGGGCCAGTTGTCGGGCGGCCGCGGGCGAGTGCGGGCGGTGCCCGGTCAGCCGGACCGGCCGGTAGAGCGGTCCGGTCGAGTCGGCCACCTGACTGAGCAGGGCGGGATCGAGCATCGTGATGTTGTAGCGGGCGTTGCAGATGCGTCCGGCGTAGGGCAGGTCGGGCGGACCGGGGCCGCCGCGCTGCTGGGCCCCGTGGTGGCGACGTACACCACGGGGCTGGCGGCCGACACCGCTGTGCCCGCCTGGCACGACGTCCATCGCGAACTGCCCTACCTCTTCGCCGCCTCGGCGACCGCCGCGGCGGCGGGCATGGCACTCGTGACCGGGCCGGCCCGGGAGAACGCCCCCGCGCGCTGCGCGGCCTGCCTTGCCGCGGTCGCGGATCTGGCCGTGTCGTCGGCCGCCGAACGGCGGCTGGGCATCGTCGCCGAGACGTGGAGACAGGGCCGGGCGGGCTACCTGCTCCGTGCCGCACGTGTCCTCACGGCCGGGAGCGCCCTCGCCGCCGTGCTCGGACGCCGCCACGAGGCCGCGGCGGTGGCCGGCCTCGCGCTGCTCGCCGGCTCGGTGTGCACCCGTCTCGGTGTGTTCGCCGCGGGCATCGCCTCCGCGCACGACCCCCGGTACACGGTGGTGCCCCAACGTGAACGGCGCAACGGACCAGGCGAGGCGCCCGACGCGTGAGCATCCACGGGCGCGGCGCACGTGACCACAAGAACGCGCGCGACAGTCAGCCCTGCCCCGAAATTCGGCGGGCCGTTCCTCCCGCGAGCCCCGTCCACGCCAGCCGCAGCTTGCAAACGCGGAGACTACGACGTGTCCCCTTGGAGACGTTCATGCCCCTCGCCGAACGGTCTCCGGGTGCCAAAGGTCCGCGCATTCAGGCAGATGCCCTACGCGTGGCGCAATTCCGGGCTGAACCAGTATGGAGAAGGCGTCACGGTGCATCGGGTCGGGACTCATAGCGCAGGCTGTGGAAACGACCGGTGTCCTCGCGCCCAGTAGGGTCGATACCGAGCACTCGTACCGCCGCGATCGCATACTGCTGTTCCCGCTCGTCCGCGAAGAGGCGTTGCGGATAAGTGCGGGAGGCGTCGACGGTGGTGCCCAGGCCGTGGGCGGCCAATGTCCGCACGATGGGGTCGTACGACACCGTCCGCAGCACAAACGCGCTGACCCACACCGGTCTCCGGGCACTGTCCAGCAGTGCCGCGAACGTTCGGGCAGTGACATAACTGCCTCCGCCTGTCAGTGTGATGAGGCCGACCTCGGAAAGCGCGCGCATCAGCCTGGGGCTGGGTGACGCCTGTTCCAGGTCGTCGCTGAAGGCGTCATCCAGGAGCCCCACCTCAACCGCATAGTGCCCCGCGGGTGCCGCGACATCCAGGCCGAACACCGGAACTGCGTCCGGTCGGCGCCGCTTGGCATAGAACTCCTTGTCGCGCGCGGCAAGTTCCGCCGACGACATCGCCTGACATGCAGGGGAGGTGTACCGCTCGTACAACTGCGCCAGCGTGACGTCGTGGTTGAGCAGCGCGGCATTGATCCCGTACGAGCAGCAGACGTCCAGCACTGCCGACTTGCGGGGGCGGCCGTCGTCGAAGGCGGCGCGTTCGGTTGCGACCTGCCGGAAGACCCGTTGGGCGTGGTGCGGGATCTCGTACTCCAACGGGGCCAGGCGCCCGAAGTACGCGCGAGGGTCCGGCCTGTCGTAGATGTCGTCGAACCGCGCCTTACCCTCCGCGGCGCCTTCGGTGCCGCCCGAGCACGACCTGCCCATGCCGTGCTCCTCCTCTCAGAACGCATCTGTACCTAGACCATGCCCCGCCACCTGCGCCCCGCGCTGCGTGCCACACAGGGAGGCGCACAGGTCCACCCGGTCGCCCGACATCGCTGATTGCAGAACAAGTCCGAGAGAGCGCATCGACGACTTCGGAGCTGCATGTGCGCGAGAGGCGGGCCGAGGACGGCACGAACGCCCGGAAGCACTGGAAACTCCGTTCAATGCCGAGACACATCCTGGACGGCGTCTACCGTCCGGGTGAGGCCACCACGCGAGATTGCTGCAGCTCAGGTGCCACACACCCTCTGGTTGAGATATGTCCCGAGAAGCGCTTTTCGTTCGAGGATGGTTTGCTGCGCATGGCGGCGGACCCGTTCTGACAGCGCACTTGGCTGAGCCGCCGTCTCACCCCTTCCCGTCACAGCTCAAGGAGGAGCTTGATGTCGGTCTACACCCCCCAGCAGTACGGTCAGCAGCTGCAGCAGCCGCACTGGCAGCAGTCCGGTCAGCAGCAGCCGCAGCCGTGGGCAGGCCAGCAGGGCTACGGACAGCAGCACTTCGGTCAGCCCGGCATCGGGCAGGGTCAGCAGCAGCTGCCGCTGCTGGTGACTGAGCTGTCGCTGCGCTGTGCGGCCGTGGCGGTCAACGCGATGGTCGAGCAGGTGCGCATGGACCCGCAGGTCATGATGGGCATCCAGGCGCCGGGCCAGATTCCTCCGCACGCCTGGAGCAGCGTGCTCACTGAGTGCGCCCGCCGCATCGCACCGGTCGTCCACAGCGCCCTGAACCAGATCACCCAGGGCCACTCCCCGTTCGGTCAGTACGGCCAGCAGTACGGCCAGCAGTACGGCCAGTTCCAGAACGGCCAGTCTCAGTACGGGCAGTCGCCGTACGGGCAGCACCTCGGTCAGATGCCGCTCGGCATGTGACCGGTTTCCCGGTCGGCCTGGGTGCTCGTCGCGGGCTGCCCCGGCCGGCCGGGCCGTCCGGGCGCGGCAATGGCGCGGTAGGTCCAACACAGGGTGATCGGTGAAGGCGGAACGTGATGAGTGAGCAGCAAGGCAGCGGCGGCACCGCGAAGGGACGCGGCGGCGCCAGGGGCGGCGGCAAGCCCGGTGCCGGACCGGAAGCCGGCAGGGCAAACAGACCGGGCGGGACGCAACATGGCGCAGAGCACGACATGGGGATGGCACACGCGGGGCACCCGGTTCGCGCCGGCTGGGGCCAGTACCTGGTGGCCCCCCGGTCGGCCTCCTGGCTGACCGCCGGCGTGCCACCCGTTGAGGCCTCGGCGCTGTTCACGCTGCTCGAGGAGGACCCGGAGGTGGAAGTGGTGGCGCAGGTGCACCCCACCCGCTCCCGCGGCCTGGAGGCGATGGCCGAGCCCCACCCCGTGTGCCCGCCGGTGGCCGTGGTGACGATGCCCCACGAGCGCGCCCGGGTGCTGGGCGCCAACCCTCAGGTGGTGGTCGAGGCCGACCAGCCGCTCGCCTACGCCCCGGCCCCCTCGGCTCGGCCGGCCGTCCCGGCTGTGGACCCGGCGATGGGGGTTACGCTCCAAGAGCCGTCGCGCGTCACGGTGTGGGTGACCTGTCGCGGTCAGGGCGTGCCGGACGCGCAGGTGTGGGCGACGGGCACCGGTTCGACGGCGTACGCGGTCACAGGTGCCGACGGCCGGGCGCAGCTCATGCTGCCAGCCGACATCCCAGCCACCGTCCGCTCCCTGTACGTACGCTCAGCGAGCGACCACTGGCCGGTGCACGTCGGCCGCCCGTTCCCCGACGAGGACGCTTTGTCCGGCACCGAGGTGGAGGTGGTGGTCCGCTCCCTGGCCGAGACCTTCGACGGCTTCCCGGACCAACCGCTCACCGGCTGGGGCTGGCACGCCATGCGCCTGCACGAGATCCCCCCGACCTACCGCGGCCACGGCGTCTCCGTGGCCCTGCTGGACTCGGGGGTGGACACCGCGCACCCGGACCTGAAAGACACCGTCCGCTCCGGCGCCGATTTCACCCCAGCCGCCGACAACGCAGGCTGGCGCACGGACGCCACCGGGCACGGCACCCGCTGCGCGGGCGTCATCGCCGCGGCCGACAACCGCACCGGGGTCACCGGAATCGCCGCGGACGCCACGGTGTACGCCCTCAAGCTGTTTCCCGGCGGCCGAGTCTCCGACCTGCTGCGCGCCATGGACTACTGCATCTCCCATGACATCGACGTGGCCCAGATCAACATCACCTATGACCAGCCCTCGCAGCTGGCAGCATGGAAGCTGATGGACGCACACGCGGCAGGCATCGCCGTCATCGCCCCAGCGGGCGACACCGCAGGTGCGCTGAGCCCGCTCGCCGCGCTGCCCACCGTGCTGGCCACGGGCGCGCTCTCGCACACCGGAACCTACCCGCCGGACAGCCCGGCGGCGTCCACCCAGCCTCCGTGGCCCGGTCCGTATCCGGCGCCCTTCACACCCACCGGGCCCGGCGTCGACCTCACCGCGCCCGGCACCGCGGTCGTCACAACAGCGCTCGGTGCCACCTACACGGTCGCTGAGGGTACCGCCGTCGCAGCGGCCCATCTCACCGGCCTTGCCGCGCTGTTGCTCGCACACCACGAGCATCTGCGTGCGACGCCGCACCCTCGCAGCGCTGCCCGCACCGAGCACCTGATGGACCTGCTCCGCGGTGCCAGCCGCCCGCTTCCCGTCACCGAGCCGCTCCGCGTCGGCGCCGGGTTGCCGGACGCCCCCACCGCGCTCGGTCTGAGCGCCTCGCCAGCAGCGATGTTCGACGCAGCAGCAGGCCCCATGACAACGGGCTACCCCTCCCCCAACTGAGCTGCGCTCCACACAGGGCCGTGGTCGGGTCCCGCCTCCGGAAGGCGCCCGGTCGCTGCCTCGGGACCATACGATCCGCACGCGCGCCGGCCAGCATCCCTCTGCTGGTCAGACCCGACGACGGCTTGGCGTGTAGGCGACGCGGTCGCGCCGTCGTCGGGTAGAGCTGAGAGCAACTCCCGCTCTTTAGGGCGGGGAGCGGAAGTCGATGATCCTCAACCCCTCAGCTCGCTCGGCGGCATTGCGGCCAGTTCAGAGACTTGATTCTCTAGAACTGGCCCTTTCGTAGGAACACGGCCGTGCCACGATGACGGATCACCCGGTCAGGAGTTGAAGTCCGCGCCCAGCGCGGAATTGAACTGTTTGGGGGCGCCCAGGGTGCTGGGCCCGATGACGAACGAGCCTTTCGGGGTCACCCCGCACGCCGTCGACGGAAACACCCAGACCGCGCCGCGAGCGCCGTGCGGGGTGCCATCCGGAGCGACCTCACCCCCAGCGAGCAGGTCGGCATGACCATCGCCGTCAGTGTCGAGGATCTTGGTCGCCGCCCCGAACGCGTCGGCGTCCTGAGCGACACCGGGCACACCCTTGGTGTCCTGGGTGAAAACCTGCGCGCCCTTTCCGGTCAGGCCGTGCGCGGTACCCCGCATCGTGAGGACACTGCCCGCACCGGATGCGCCGCCGACCTCCTTCTGAGGTATCCCGACGGACACGTCCGCATACCCGTCACCGTCGATGTCGCCCACGGAGACGCCGGATCCGAAGTACTCGGTCCCGCCCTCCTCGTCAGCTCCAGAATCCTCATGGGCGACGCCGGGTATCCCGGGACTGTCCTGGTTGAGCATCGTCATCTTCCAGACGTCGGGGCCGCTCTTGCCGCCCGGCACGAAGATGACCGCGCCACTCTTGAGATGCGGCAGACGGTGTTTCCTGGCGTACTCCTGCTCCTCCACCCCGCTGCCACCACTGTCAACGGACACGAACTCGAAGAAGGCGTTGGTGACGATGTCGGCGTAACCGTCACCGTTCACGTCCCCGAGAGCCACCGCGCTACCAGCATCCTGAGGACCGTGAATCCTGCCCAGGGCGACACCCGAGGTCAGGCCGTCATGGGTGCCCTTCCAGTAGAAGACGTCGCTTCGGCTCGTGCTCCCGCTCTCCGTCTCGCCCACTGACACCAGGTCGGCGATGCCGTCACCGTTCACGTCGCCGGTCGCCAGGTCCCTCATCCCAGCGTCGCGCGGACCCTTCACGTCGCGTACGCCACCGACTGGCGTACCGTCATGCCGGAACGGCCCGGACAGGATGCGCAGGTCGCCACCCCGAACTTCGGTTGCCACATCCGGCGCACCGTCGTCGTTGAAGTCCCCCGCCACAGTGAGCGAACCGACACCGTCGTGGGACGTGGCGCGGCTGGGCAGCGTGACCGAGCCGGACAGCCCGTGTCGGCCTCCCCAGATGACCGAGAGGGAACCCTGCCAGTAATAGCGGCGTAGATGTCCATCCTCGTAGCCGCCGCTGCCGTACGCCTCGTCGTGCCCGTTCTCGCGAGACCCGACGATCAGATCGGCGTACCCGTCCTGGTCGAGGTCCGCGGTGGTCACGGAACTGCCGTAGTAATCACCCAGTTCGCTGATCCCCGGCACCCCGGGCTTGTCCTGGTCGAAGATCTGCTTGGACGAGATCCGCAGACCGTGCGACGAGCCGTACACGACAGCCACATAGCCGGGCTTTCGATGGGCCTTCCTGCGACCGAGGTCGCCGTGCGGAACGGGAAAGGCGACATCGGAGTAGCCGTCGCCGTTGAAGTCGTCATGGAGCGGGCCACGGCGGTGCTTGCCGGCACCGGTTGAGGCATCCGGCGCGCCCTTCACACACCACCCGGCCGGAGACGCGCCGTACCCCTTGCCGTTGGCGCCGTGCCCGGTTTCACCGGGATCGGCACCCGTGCACGCCATCATGGACAGGCCGACCGCGAGGGTCAGCACCAGGCCACGGACGTGTGTGGTTCGGCGTGAGTTCATCGGCGTCCTCCATGTGCTGCGCATGCGTGCCCCGCAGCGCCCGTCACGTCTCCCGGTCAGCAGGCATCACCGGGTTGGCGGCCTTCTCAGAAGTACCGAACAGGGCGGGTCCACGGCCGCACAGATACGGTTCCTTTGTCCACCCTGCCAGACCAGCCGGCCGGGGAGCCCGTTGCCCGGCTGCACGTGATGATCTGTGGACGAAGACGTGGAGGTTCAGAGTCCGGCTCGTACACCGGTGGGCACCCACGAGCTGTGCCGGATCCGGCGAGTTCAGAGAAAGCCGGCGAGCCCGTCGAGGAAGCGGTCCACGTCGTCGCCGGTGTTGTAGGGGGCCAGGCCCGCGCGCAGGGCGGGGTCCTCGAGCTTGAGCGCGGTGAAGGGTTCGTAGGCGTAGAACGACCCGGCCGGTGCCACCACGCCGCGCGCCGCCAGATGTGCCTGGGCCTCGCAGGCGTCGCGGCCTTCGATGGACATCAAGACGGTCGGTGTGCGGTCGGGGGCCTTCGAGTGCAGGTCGATGGCGTCGCCCAGAGACTCCAGACCCTCCTGCAGTCGGGCGCGCAGCCTCAATTCGTGCTCGTGCAGGGACTCCAGGGAGCGGGTGAGGCGCTCCCTGCGCGAGGCTCCCGTGCCCGGGTCCAGCTCGGCGAGGAAGTCGACGGCGGCGGTGGCGCCCGCCAGGATCTCGTACGGCAGCGTGCCGAACTCGAAACGCTCCGGCACCGTGTCGGAGGACGGCACGAGCTTGTCCGGACGCAGGGTTTCGAGGAACTCGGGCGCCGCCGCGAGGACCCCGCAGTGCGGTCCGAGGAACTTGTACGGCGAGCAGACGAACACGTCGGCCCCGAGGGCGGGTACGTCCACGAGGTGGTGCGCGGCGTAGTGAACACCGTCCACGTACACCAGAGCGCCGACATCATGGGCGCGGTCGGCGATCCGGCGGACGGGCGGCTTGGTGCCCAGCACGTTGGAGGCCGCCGTGACCGCGACCAGCCGGGTCCGGGGAGTCAGGGCGTGCTCGTACGAGTCGAGGTCGAGCTCCGTGGTCGTCGGGTCGATCTCGATCCAGCGGACCATCACGCCGGCGCGCTCGGCGGCCTGGATCCAGGGGCGGACGTTGGCGTCGTGGTCGAGGCGACTGAGGACGATCTCGTCGCCCGCGTTCCAGGTCTTGGCCAGGTGGCGGGAGAAGTCGTAGGTGAGCTGAGTGGCGCTGCGTCCGTGGACGATGCCGTTCGAGGGCACGTTCAGCAGGTCGGCGTAGGCGGCGCGGAAGTCCGCGACGGCGTGCTCGGCGTTCAGCTCGGACGGGCTGCCGGTTCCCCGGTTGGACAGGGGGCCGGTCAGCGTCGCCGTGATGGCGTCGGCAACCGGGCGTGGGGTCTGCGTTCCGCCCGGACCGTCGAAGAAGGCGAGCCCGGTGGCGAGGGAGGGGAAGTGGGCTCGCAGGGCGGTGAGGTCGATGGCCATGGTCTCGGCTTTCTGTCGGACGGAGTGCCTGGCGTCGCGATGCCTCTACTCTGGCGTCGACGTCGCGACACGTAAAGCGATGGATCCCGAAGAGAAAGTTCATGAACCATGAAGTCTCAGCCGGATCTGAAGCTCCTGACCACCTTCCTCGCCGTCGTGCACCGGGGCTCGATGGCCGAGGCCGCGGCCGAGCTCGGCTACGTGCCCTCGGCGGTGTCCCAGCACATTGCCGCGCTCGAACGCGACATGGGCGTCGAACTGATCACCCGCCGCCCTGGCAGCCGACTGATCCTCACCGCGGCCGGCCGCTCCCTCGCCCAGGCGACCGAGACGCTCTTCGACGCGACGGCACGCTTCCAGGACGCCGCCCACGGCATCGCGAATCGCGAGATCGCCGAACTACGCGTCGGGACCTACCCGAGCGCAATGACCTACCTGCTCCCTCAGGTCCTGTCCACGCTCAGGGCTTGCCGCCCAGGTCCCCGGATCCGTCTCGTTGTCGTGGAGACGGACGAGGGCGTGCCGAGGGTGATGTCGGGGGACGTGGATCTGCTCGTCGCCTACCGTTACCTGCCCGAGGACCCGCCCGCTCCGTCCGACGCGTTGACGATCACCCTTTTGGGGCGCGAACCGCTGGTCCTGGTCACGGGTGCCGAGCCGGAGCGCCGAGGCCCAGTGGAGCTGTCCGAATGCCTGGAACGGGAATGGGTCTCGGGCCACGCTCACAACCCCGACCGGCGTCTGCTGCACCGCTGGGCCGGAGAGCTCGGGCTCGCGCCTCAAGTGACGCTGGAAACTGATGACTTGCACAGCATGCTTGCCATGATCCAGGCGGGCCTCGCGGTCGGCCTGATCCCAGCCACGCTCCTCGGAGCAGGTCACGACGCCGGAGTCGAGAGAGTGGTTCTGCCGCCCGGCGTCGCACCGCTTTACCGGGAGATCCTCGCCGTCAGCAGACCCGGTGCCCACTCCCCGCTCATCGATGAGCTGGTCACGCTCCTGGCCGGTGCCGTGGACGGACGTGATCCCAGGTGAGGGACCGCGCCTCCTTCATGCGTACGCCGCTGAGGAGTGACGGCACGAGGTAGGCGCACAGCCGCGGTGGCGTGCGGGTCGACGCAGCTTCGTGGCGATCTCGGGGACGGGCACCGGGACCACCGCGAGTATGGGCCCTGCTTCCAGGCCCGCCCGAGGGGAGACGACGACCACAACGGCCGCCACCCGTGAGGTGCACCCCAGATCGCCCCGGCGGCGGCCCTGTTGTCCCCGCGCCGCTCCACAGAAGTCCGATTCCGTCCGGCCGGAATGCCAGGGCCTCCTTGGAGGAAGCCGGTGGAGGCAATAGGTCCGTTCGTCCGCGACCCCCACTGCCGTACGTGGGGGTCGCGGACTTGCTGGAACAGCATCCGCGGCACGTCAGGTAGCCGGCGGCCGGAGCCAGCTGGAGCGTCGGCCTGACGACCGAACACCCTGAGACATCGCCGAGAGTGGAAGGCTCTGAGATCTCGCAGGGGTCAGACGGCAGGCCCGGAATTGCGATGGCCGTGTTCCCTTGCCGGCTCCTTGAGGCGTGTACGGCCCTTGCCTATCGGTAGGAGCCCTTGCTCAAGTCGGTGGCGGCGTCAGGTTGCTGCGGACGCCAGCCGAGCTGGTCCTGGGCCTTGCGGCCGTCGACGGACTGATCGAGGGCCAGGGCGTCGGCGAACGGCTCGCCGAGCTCGCCCCGGGCCTGGTCCAGGGGCCAGACCTGCACTTCCCCGTGCACACCGGCGGCCTCTGCGGCGGCGAGGGCCAGCTCCCGTACGGGGACGGCCGGTTGGCCGACGCCGTGCCAGATGCTTCCGGCGGGTGCGTCCGTTACCACCTTCCCGAACAGGTCGGCGAGGTCGTCGATGTGCACCATCGGCCACCGCACGTTCGGGTCCGCGACAACTCGTGGCGCGCCTTGCTTGCGCGCCCAGTCGACCATGAGTGCGGGGATGCCGCCGCCCCGCCCGTGGATGATGCCGGGGCGGAGCACGGTGGCCCGTACTCCGTGGTCGGCCGCGGCCAGGACGCGACGCTCGATCTCCGGTCGATATCCCACGATCGGGATCGGGTTGGTCGGGCTGCTCTCCTCGGCGGTCGCCTCCCCCGTTGCGCCCAGCACCCATACACCGCTGGTGTAGACGAAGGGCCGATCGGTGCCCCGCAGCGGCGCTGTCAGCGCGTCGATGGCGGCTGCGTCGACGGCGGCGTCTCCGGTCGGTGTGGCCGCGTTGATCACCGCGTCGATGTCGCGTGTCACCGCGGCGGTGAGTGAGTCGGGGTCGCGCAGGTCGCCGTGTCGCGCTGTGTAACGGCCCGGGTTCTCCGGTGTCCTGGTGAGCGCCACAACCTCATGCCCGGTGTCGGTCAGGTGCTCTGCCACCACCGAACCGAGGTAGCCCGTTGCTCCGATGAGCAGTATCCGCATGATGTTCCCTTTCTCGTTTGCTCGTTTCCGAAAGGCTCTGGCCGAGTTGGATACGTTCGCCAACAGCTGGCTCGGCGCCGGGATATGGCAGGTCGATGACGGCGCGTCAGGACCGTGTGACACTCATCCTGGTGGCGTGCTGGGCCGAGTTGCTTCATCTCGCCACGTGGCCGGTCGATGCCTTCGGCCGGATCACCGGAACCGAGTACGGTCCGCACTGGCCCGGTGGCGGTACGGGCATCAGGCCGGCGCCCGTCCCTGCCGGCGCATACGCAACCGCGCTCGACATACCACCCGATCACCACGCGCCCCCGTCGAGGCACGGAACCACAGCCAACGGCCCGATCTACGACTGAAGGCGTGGCCCGGACTGGCCGAAGAGTCGAAGTGCACTGAAAGCCCTCCTTCGTCGTCCCGCCCGACTGTAAGGGCGAGCCGCAGCCGGCACCCCCAGTGCAGGCCCAGCCGCACTGCACTCTTCAAGGTCGGCCCACCCGTGGCCGGCAGCAGTCGCGGCAGGCGGCACTACGGCAACTCGCCGACCGCGTAGGCGTAGGAGAGTTGAACCAGCTGCCAGATGACCTCGAGCTCGGCGCGGTCACGCGGGCCGTACACGAGGATGGTGTTCTGCTCAGGATGGCGCACGCCCCAGCCGAACTTCTCGATGTCGTCCTTGAGCGGTTCGGTCAGGGTCAGATGCAGACTGCCGTCGTGGTGGGGGTGGATGTGGCCCCACTCACGACCTGCCTGGAAAGCTTCCCGGGGTCCGGTGCCGATGCCCTCGGGGATGAAGAGCGACCGGGCGTGGGGAACTGAGACCAGCGTCGGCGCCATATAGACGAAGGGCAGCGCACGCATCCGCTCCCACAGTTCCTCCTGCAGCATCACGGGGGCGGTCTGCGAGCGCTGGCCGTGCGGGGCGGGGCCGACGACCTTGGGAGCAGGGCCGGAACGGGCGGGAAGATCGAGCAAGGCGACGCTCCTTGAGTGAGTGGGATGGATGGGTCCAAGAGGCCAGGCCCCCTGTCACGGGGCGGTGTCCTCCATCTGATCATTTCAGCGTGAAGTTCGTTGTGGAATCTGGCAGTTGGGTGGTGTGTCGGCGGGATCTACCGGCGGAACAGGTCGGCCGCAGTGGTGCGGCCGCCTGGCGGCGCCTTCGGGACCGGCCCGAAGGCGGTACCTCGTTCTGAAATGATCAGTCAGGCATGGAGACTGTCGCGAATGGCCGCCACCAGTTCGGCGATCCCTGCCTCGTGCAGCACGCTGTAGTGGTCGCCTTTCAGCGTCACCACGGCGGGCGCCTCGGCCGAGTAGCCCGAGCTCCCCTCGATGAAGGAGTAGTCGTCGCCGGTCGCCTTGAGGATGGTCACCGGCGCGTTCAGCCTCCGTTCGGACAGCTCGCGGAAGCTGTAGTCGAATTCGTAGGTCTCCCTCACGATGCGGGTGATCCGGCGGATCACCGGCTCGCCCAGGGTCGGCAGCAGCGCGTGCACGAAGGCTACGAAGGAGTCCTCGTCCCGGGTCACCTCCAGGCACCGCTCAAGCTCGGGGCCTGTGATGGTGCCGGCGAAGACGGAGAACAGGATGGTCACGTAGGCCGGGTTGCGGTAGGAGGACTCACGGCCGTACTCCTCACCGTCGGCCCGGCGGACCTTCGGGTTCCCCGGACAGATCAACAGCAGGTCCTCGACCTGCTCGCCCGCCTGCTCCAGCTGCCACGCCGACTCGAACGCCACCCGTGATCCGAAGGAGTAGCCCCACAGCAGGTACGGGCCCTTCGGCTGCACCTTCCGGATCTCCTCGACGTCGGCCGCCGCCATCTCCCGGATGGTCGGATACGGAACCTCGTGCTCGTTGATGCCATGCGCCTGCACGCCGTAGAAGGGCCGGCCGAGGTCCACCTCCTGGCCGAGCAGTCGGAGGTTCATCGGGTAGCCGCCCAGACCCGGCCAGGCGAACACGGGCCGTTCGGTCCCGCCGTTGTGCAGCAGGACAAGGCGCGAGGCACTCTCGTCTTCGCCGTCGCCATCGCTGTCGATCCGGGCGGCGAGATCGGCGAGCTTTGGAGCAGTGAACAGCACTTGGAGGGGCAGTTGGATGCCCTTCACCCTGTTGATCTCGTTGATGACGGCGACGGCGGTCAGCGAGTTGCCGCCGGAAGCGAAGAACTCGTCCTCCACCGACACCGTGTCGTACTTGAGCGCCTTGCCCCAGACACCGGCCAGCCACAGTTCGGTCTCCGTGCGGGGAGCGACGAACTCAGCGCCGGTGTTCGCTGTCTGCACCTGCTCGGAGGCGGCCAGCGCCTTGACGTCGACCTTGCCGTTGGCGGTCAGCGGAAGCGAGTCGAGCACCAGCACGCGGTTGGGGATCATGTAGTCGGGCAGGAGCTCCGCGAGTTCGTCGCGGACCATCTCCGCGGGGCCCTTCATGTGGACGGTGTCCTCGTACATGCCCTCGCTGCGGATCTGCTCGTCGCTGACCTTGCCGCCGAGGAAGAAGTACGACGGGCCGGTCTGGACCCCACGGGACTGGAGGATCTCGTCGAGACGCCGCGCCGCGGGCAGCGGGTTGCCGGTCTTCGAGCTGTAGCCCGAGGACATGAAGCCCAGCGCGAGGCCGTTGCGCTGCAGGTGGTGCAACTTCTTCCCGAGAACGATGTAGTGCAGCCACTCCTGCCCGGCCCGACTGACGGCACTGATTCCGAAGGCCGCGCGCTCGTAGACCTTCTGGTTGATGGCGATCACGTGCTTGCGCTGCACAAGGTCGGGTGAGAAGGGCTTCAGCTCGCCGTCGACGTAACGGTACTGACCGCCGGACAGGCCCTCGATGCGTCCCGGGTGCGCCTGAAGGTAGATCTCGACCGGGTCCTCCTGAAGTAGCCCGTCGTTCGAGCCGACTTCGAAGGTTCCCAGATAGTAGTCGTCGTCAGCGACGTCGAGCGCCTTCTTGACCGCGGGGTGGAACGACGAGGGGCGGATGCCGAGACCGTACTCGGGCAGGATCTCCTCGAAGACCCCCAGCATGTGGCCGGTCTCGAATTCCAGCACCTCCTGGATGTTGTTCTTGTAGACGGGCTCTATCGCCCGCTTCTTGCCGATGAAGTGGAGCTCCAGGTATTTGCCGGCGCCGGCCGTGGCCGGGCCGATGCGCACGAGGGTGTGGTCCAGCGGGTGGTAGTAATACATCCCGGCTTCCAGGCCGGCGACGCCGCCGGTCTCCAGATAGAGCTGCGTGGCGTAGAGGGCGCCGGGCGAGGCGTAGGAGTACTTGGGAAGAAGCCGCTCGCCGCTTTTGAAGGGGCCGAACCAGCGGAGGATCTTGCCGAGTTCAGCGGACGTGAGCTCATCGAGACCGCGCGAGTTGCCGCCCACCTGGCGCGGCGCCAGCAGTTCCAGCAGCTCGGCCCTCTCGACCTGTCCGCCGTCGTAGAAGCGGTAGGTCTTGCGGGCGAAGGTCTCGCGGCGCTGCCGCTCGGTCTCCTCGCGCCCGGGAAGCTCAAGTACGCTGCGCCCCTCCAGCTCGTCGGCGTCGCGCACACCGGCGTTGGACAGCTGAGCCTTCACCTGGAGCTTGCTGGCCTTGGACTGATGGTGGCCGCCGGCGTTGCCCTGATCCATCAGGGCGGCCTCTTTGGGATTGAGCTCGATGCAGGCCACCAGGTTCTGGAAGCCTGTCCGCGGATCGTCGGTGACGATGGCCGCCGCCCGCTTGACCCAGGTGTGCTCCTCGATCGCCAGGGAGATCTCGTCGAGCTCCACGCGGTATCCGCGGAGTTTGATCTGGTTGTCCACCCGGCCCGCGAACTGTATCGACCCGTCCTTGTTCCACTGCGCGAGGTCACCGGTGCGGTAGAGCCGTTCTGTCGGGATGAACGGCGAGGGGACGAACCGCTTCTGAGTCTCCTCCGCACGGTGCAGGTAGCCACGGGCCAGCTGGACGCCGCCGATGTAGAGCTCACCGGTCTCCTCGATGCCCACCGGTGCCCGGTTCTCGTCGAGTATGTAGCACTGGGTGTTGTCGACCGGCACACCTATCGGGATGGTGCCGGGACCGTCCTCGATGGCATCGGGATCGACCAGGTATGCGGTGGCGTTGATGGTGCACTCCGTCGGCCCGTACAGATTGACCAGCGATACGCGAGGCAGCTCGTCCGCGAGGGCGCGGGCGAGGTTGCGCGACAGTGCCTCGCCGCCGGAGAACACCCGTCGGAGCGAGGCGCAGAGGTGCAGGGAATCGGTGTCCAGCATCGCCTGTAGCAGCGTGGGCACGCACTGGAGCGTGGTGACCTCATGCCTGACGATCGTGCTGATCAGAGCCTGTGGATCACGGAAGATGCCGGGGGCACCCATCACGACGCGTCCACCGAGGGCCGGGGCGAGGATCTCCCACTGGGCTGCGTCGAAGCTCATCGGCGTCTTCTGCAGAATCGCGGTGTCGGCGCCCAGGTGGCCGCACTCCTCAAGCCAGCGCATCTGAGACATGACGCTGCGGTGCTCGATCATCACGCCTTTCGGCCGGCCCGTGCTGCCGGAGGTGTAGATGACGTAGGCGAGCGCATCCAGCGGTACCGGCTCCCGCTCCACGTCCGCGCAGCCGCCCTCCTCGCAGGTCTGCGAGTCGGCCAGGGTGATCACCCTGGTGCCCTGCGGGGCGAGTTCGGCAAGGTGGGAGACCAGATGGTCCTGAGTGACGACAACCCTGGTGCGGCTGTCCTCGAGCATGTATCGAAGCCGGTCGTCCGGATACTCCGGGGACAGCGGCAGATATGCGGCGCCTGCGAGCAGGACGCCCCAAGCCCCGATCATCAAGTCCAGTGAGGGCTCGACATATAGGCCGACGCAGTCGTCGATCCCGACTCCGTGCCTGTGCAAATAACAGGAGAGCCGGCCGGCTGCCTGGTCGAGCTCGCGATAGGTGAGTTCCTGGTCATCGAAGCTCACCGCGATTGCGTCAGGCTGCGTTTCGGCCTGCCGCTTGAACAGTTCCGGGAGGCACCTGCCCAGCCGGGGTTCTTGCCGGTGGGTCTTCAACGCAGTGGCGTTCAACGTCAGCTCCTTGGTGGCAGGTGAACCGTTCAGAGCGCTTTGGCGGCAGACGGTTCGGTAGTAGTTGGACTTTCGGTGGCCGGTGTCGGGGCGGCCCTCGGCGAGCGGAGCTGGGCCAGCATGACGGCGGTGATGACTGCGGCAGCGCCGGTCAACTGGAGTGCGGACAGGCTCTGATCGAGCACGATGTAGCCGAGGACGGTGGCGGACAGCGGGCTGCCGAAGCCCAGCATGGAGACGGCCAGTGCGGGCAGTCGGGCGATCCCGCGGAACCAGATGGCGTAGGCGAACAGTGCTCCGATGAGGCTGAGAAAGGCGAAACCGCCGATGTTGGTCCAGGTGAGGTGGTCGGGCAGGCCTTCGGCTGTCAGCGTGATGGGGGCCAGGACGAGTCCGCCGACGGTCAACTGCCAGCCGGTGAAGGTCAGTACGCCCACGCCTTCCGGGCGGCCCCAGTGTTTGGTGAGCACGACCCCTGTCGCCATGCTGATGGCGCCGGCCAGGCCGGCGAGGATGCCGATGGTGTCCATGCCCGCGGTGGGACGCAGGACCAGCAGCGCCACTCCCAGCATGCCGAGCGTGCAGAAGCCCACCTGGATGGTCCGGACGCGCTCCCTCAGCAGGGCCGCCCCCAGCAGCAGTACGATCATCGGCTGGGCTGCTATCACCAGTGCGGCGACGCCGCCGGGCAGGTGGTAGGCGGCGAGGAACAGCAGGTAGAAGAAGGCGCCGATGTTGAGCACGCCGAGGACGATGGCCCGCCACCACCACACGCCTCGCGGCAGAGACCGGCCGATCGCGAGGAGCACCAGTCCGGCGGGCAGTGCCCGAATGGTGGAGGCCAGCAGTGGCCGGTCCGCAGGCAGCCATTCCGTGGTGACCAGATAGGTGGAGCCCCAGATGGCCGGTGCGATTACGGTCAGGGCCGAGTCGGCGGCCAGTCGGCCGGCTTTCACCGCCGCATCCGTTCGTCGCCGTCCGGGACTGTGGTGGAGTCCGTGGAGATTGTGTTGAGCACGACGAATTCTCCGATTCAGGCGAAGGGAGGCGGACAAGGGATCACTGATCGTCGACGATGCTCGTTCGGTCCATCGCGTTCGATTCAGTCAATCGTTCTGTGAAATTCCTCGACCCCTACGGCAGGTCGCACTCGGGCCGCGCCCACGAAGTCGCCCGCGGTGAACTGAGCATGGTGAAGCATCGCTCGACCAGGCACGCGGCCGGGCGGGCCGGGCTCGGCTCAGAAGTGGCCCCAGCCGTTCGGCGGGGCGATCTTCCCATCGAGGATCTGGTTGTACTCGATGTTGCTGGAACAAAGCGTCGGGGTGGCGAACGTGAGGATGTTCGTCTCGATCAACGTGACCCACTGCATGGAGCCATCGGTCTCGGACGGGATCTGCATGGTCACCCAGATCTCGATGTCAGCCCGGTTTCCCGATATGAAGGGCCGGCCCTGAATGCCCGACATCCCGGCCTGAGAGGCCGTGACGCCCGTCCAGTATTCGTGTATCTCATCGCGACCACGAAACATCTGATCCGCCAGTCCCGGGACGGCCTGGTAGACGGCATCACGCGTGAAGAGCGAGGCGGCAAGGTCCGCGTCCTTGGTCTGCCATGCCTTCAGGTACCTGTCCATCCAGCGCGTCACGTCAGCCTCGCGGAGCTTGGAAGTCCCGGCCTGAGCCGGCGGCGCCGCGGCCACGGCGACCGCCGCGGGCAGGGTGGCGGCCAGTCCTACACGCAAAACCGAGCGTCGGTCGGGCATTGCAGGCATGTCGTGATACCTCCTGATGGATGATCAGCTCTCGGCGGCACGTCCGGGACGCCGCTCCGGTGGCCGCGTCAGATCTCGGCGCCGCCGGCGTCCGGGCTCGATAACTGCCCATTTCCAGAAGCTGATTCAGCGGATCGGGTACGTCGCGCCAGGCTAGGTCAGGGCCGTGCGGGCGTTGAAGACTGACATGAAACAGTACGAGCGGCGATTTTCCCGGACTAATTTCCGACCGCGACCGGCCTTCGTCGAGGCGACGCCAGAACGTGGAGCGAAACTGCCCGGCCGTCTACTCCCCCACCACTGCCTCACCGCCGGATTTGCCGTCCGCACCGACCCGACCGCGACCTGCGCCCGCGGCGGCTCGGCCACAGCGGATTCCAGGTGGTGCAGTCTCGACGGCATCGCAACCCGCGGCAAGCGTGACGGGTCGGTACGTCGACCTGCGACAAATCAGGGATGTCGGCGCGATTACCAATCAGCACCCCTGCTCAAGTTGCTTCGTGAGCAAGAGGTCGCGGGTTCAAATACCGCCACCCAACCCCGACTTACCCATGTCGTTGCCACATGCCCCATGCAGGCATGCCGCTCTGCCAAACTCTCGCACGGTGCCCATGGGATTGAGCAGGTGCTCGGCGGGATCACCCCCGAAGACGGCCCGGCCGTGCTCCGCCGCCACGAGCCGGAAGCCGAGCGTCCCCCAGCTGGGCGGCGGGTTCGTCCCACAGGTAGCGGAAGCACTCGAACGCCTCCCCGTTGAGCCATTGGCCTCGCCGACGAGGAAGGTACGGGGGCGCTCGGCCACGGCGGTCTGCAAAAGGCAGTCGAACTCGCTGGGGTGGCGCGGTGGCTCGCCAGCCATGTCGAGTGCGGTCAACCGCTCGTGGCACACTGCGCGGTCGGTGGGCCGGGCACGGAAGGTGATCGTGCGGACGTACTCGTGCGGTTCGCGTTCGTGCAGGCGGGCGTTGACGGCGAGGGGCCTGCCGACGCCTGCGCCGCCATCAATGCACATCATGGCCAGTGCGGTGACGGTGTCGGTGATGTTCTGCCGGGCGGTGAGCAGGGCGCGGGTGATGACCACGGATGCGTCGGGCAGATCGACGCAATGACAGCCGGCCGGGGTCACGGCGCGGCTCCGTCTTCGGCAGGATCTCAGGCCTGTGCCGGCAGGTCGTGGGAGCGGCTTCGGGCGGGTGGGGGCCGGCCGGGTGCGGTGCCGGTGGCAACGGCGGGCGGGATGAGGTCCGGCAGCGCCTGCTTCGAGGCGTCGGTGTGCTCGACGGCGGCCAGTTCACGCCCTGTTTGCGCAGAGGTGAAGGCTCCCAGCCGCTGGGGCGGCCCGGCCGCGGTGGCCGGGGCGAAGCGCAGCAGTTGGCAAGCCACCAGCGGATGGATCTGCGGCCTCGCCTGCCCGGCCGCAGCTGCACCGTTGCACGCAGCGGTTGGGGGCGCGGCACGGGCCGTTGGGGGACGCGCCTCTGAAGATCAGATATCCGCAACGCACTGACCTGAGAAAACGCGGACGCTGCATACACCCCGGGTGCATAGATCGTGGTCGCGGGCGGCGAGATGCGTGCACGTGGGTGAATAGATCGTTCCTTGAGAGGCGGCGACGCCCGAGGGAACGCGTCGGTCTGAGGGATCACGTCAAGGCGTGAGCCGCAAGAGGCCGAGGACTCGGGCCAACGGCCCTGAGACAGCACCGTTGTCGAGGTCAGCCCCGGTGCTGCCCTGGGTACCGCCCTGCGTGTTCCCGGAACCGGCACCCTGCGTGCCGCCCTGCGTGTTGCCGTTGCCGGCACCCTGCGTCCCGCCCTGAGTGTTGCCCGCGCCGTTCTGCGTGCCACCCTGCGTGTTACCCGTACCGATCTGAGTGCCGCCCTGCGTGTTACCCGTACCGATCTGAGTGCCGCCCTGGGAGTTGACGATCTGAATGTTGACGAGGGGAGGCTCGGGGTCATTGCGGGTTTCCGCGGATACTTGGCCGGCTGATACGCCTGCCAGTGCCGTCGCAGCGGCGAGAGTCAGGGTCGCGTAGATGCCGCACCGTCTCACAGCAGCCCTTTCTTACTGTAGGACAATGTCAGAAAACGTGGGGACCACGCTGTCGCACGAAGTGAGTCCCCCACTGCAGCGACACGGCGGTGTCACTCGGACAGGGCGCTGCCGAATTCACCTGGGCAGACATCGGCACCTCGCGGTGGTGCCGCGAGGTGCCGGCTTTCTCGGAGACGTTTGCGCGCTCAGCCGCCCTGGGTGCCGCCCTGTGTGTTGCCGGAGCCACCACCCTGCGTGCCGCCCTGGGTGTTTCCTGAGCCACCACCCTGCGTGCCGCCCTGCGTGTTCCCGGAGCCACCACCCTGCGTGCCGCCCTGCGTGTTCCCGGAACCGTCCTGCGTGCCGCCCTGTGTGCTGCCGGAACCGTCGTCCTGGGGGCTGTGCCCTGGTGCGAGGGAGATCGTGCCGTTCGGTAGAGGTGCCGCCGAGGCCGGGGTCCCCATGGTGACGAGTGCTCCCACCACGGCCGCCGATGCCATTGCCGTCGCAATCTGCTGCTTCTTGCGATTCCTCACAAGTTTTCCTCTCTCCCGCACGATACGTATCGATCATCTCGGAAAATAGGGGTCGGCGAGTGACCCCAGGGCAGGCAAGAGCCACCACTCGTGGTCGAGCGCGGCAATTGCAATGCTCCCCTCACGCCACGGTCGCGGCAACCCGAGTTGGGTTCGGAAAAGGGCTGTCACGGCGTCAAAAGGCCTCGGCCATTCCAGCCGCTCCCCCGATGAGCGCGCTCAGCAGCATCGCCACGTCTCGACGACGGCGATATCGTCCCGCGGCTCGCCTTTCCCCCAGTGAGGATGACCGTGCCCCCGCTGAGCTGTCAGTCCTCGGGGATTGAAGTTCTGGCGGTTGGGAGAGTCTGCCGAGGAGGGTGAGCAGTTCCTTGTGGTCCCTCGGAAGTCCCGCGCGCAGAGCGGCGTACTCGGCGCCTGGGCCGCTGGTGGCCATGAACTCGCATGATGACTCGATCGACGGCGGACTTCGAGATTCCGAACAACGGGCCGAGCTGCCGCATCGTCAAGTTCGTTCGCCAGTAAGCCGCGACCAGCAGAACCCGATCCTCCAGCGTCAGGCCCCAGGGCCTGCCTCGCCGATCCGCCTCCACTCCTTCGCGCCGCAGCTCGGTCACGAGTTGGACCAGGTTGCCCTTGATCCTGTCGTAGGCACCATCCCGGGCGACAGCCCTATGAGACACATGCGGGACAGCCCTTAGATCGGATGCCCTCTGAGCACGACTACAAATACCGGCCTGAACACTCCGAGGCGATGCTCATCCTCGCCAAATGAGGAACTCGTGCGCTATTGCGATCAGGGCACGTGCCGCCCGGCTGGGCGTGCGCTCGGACAGTATGGCCAGGGAGAACGGCCAGTCCAGGTCGGTGTCGTCGACGGTCAGCGTGGCGACGTCCTCCGCCTTGGCGAGGGCAGGCCGTGGCAAAAGCGCCACGCCGAGTCCGTGGCGGACGTAGGCCACGCCGGTGGGGACGTCGGTGATCTCGAGGGCGACGCAACGGGTCACGGAGGCGACGGCGAAGGCCTGATCCGCAACGGTCCGGATGCCATAGCTCACGGGGAAGTCGACGAAGTCCAGGCCAGCGAGTTCGGTGATCGGCACGGTGCGGCGTGTCGCGAGCGGATGGTCGGCAGGCACGACGAGGTCGAGCACCGAGGTGACGAGGTCGGTCAGCGTGATGCCCGTCGGGCGCGGTCCGGGCAGGGAGACGAAGGCGAGGTCGAGCCGCCGTTCGAGGAGGGCGTCGATCAGGCCCTGGGAGCCGGAGGCGGCGGCGCTGGTCTGTAGGAGCACACCGGGATGACGCCGGTGGAATTCACTGAGGAGCGCAGGAAAGTCGATCAGCCCCACCGTGGTCATCGTGCCCAGGCGCAGGGTGCCGCGCAGTCCTCCGCGCACCTCGGCCACCGCGTCCACGGCTTCCCGGGCAGCGTTGAGAGCAGCATGGGCGCGCGGGAGCAGGGCAGCACCGGCATCAGTGAGCACCACGCGCTTCGTGGTGCGTTCCAGCAGCGGCGCGCCGAGTTCTCGCTCGAGGTTCTTGATCGTGGTGGACACCGCGGACTGGACGACGTGCAGCCGTGCGGCGGCACGGGTGAAGTTCGCTTCCTCGGCGACGGCGACGAAGTGCTCGAGCTGGCGCAGTTCCACCCTCCCAGTATCCCTCGGAGACCCCCCCACTTATCTCTCAGTGAGATAAGTACAGTCTCTGACTTTCGTTGGACAGCGACCGTTTCGGTCAACGATTCTTTTCATCGGAGTACCTGCTCGAAGCAGGAATGCTTGCTTGCGGGCACATCGAAACAGAAGGACAAACGCGAGGTGACCGGCACAATCAAAAGGTGGTTGCGGTGGCGCCCTATATTCCCCGGCGGCATCTTCATATCTCTGATTCGAACGAGAATTTCATGTTCTGACGAGGCAATCCATAATCGGCCCAGGTGCGCCCCCTGGCGAATGCCACAACCTCCGTACGTCCCGAGCCCGGAAACACGCCAAACCAAATCCAGGAACGAGGAGACAACTGTCATGACCACACCGAACGAGTCCACCGGCAAGCTGAACAACCAGGCGTCGCACCTGGACTACTACCCAGAGTGGCTCGACAATCTCGCCGACAACGTCATCCTCCAGGGCAATTTCGCCAACGGTGAAGTGATCGGCAAGGAAAAGGTAGGGAAGCTGCTGAGCTTCGCTCGAAGCAACTACGCTTTCCAGGACTTCCGCTTCGTCGGCAAGCGCGGCGAGCTCTTCCTGGAGGACTACCGCTCCACCATCCGTGGCAGTGAGACCTACCGTCCGGGTGGAATCGAGATATACAACTTCGTCGTCGTGTACTTCAACGAGGCGGGTGAGACCAGTCAGTTGGTCATGAACCACCGGCCACAGTCAGCCGCCCTGCTTTTCTCGTCGTTGCTGGCAGAACACTTCGGCGACGAGTTCGGCTCGGACCTCTTCTACAAGGGCGATGTCAGCGATCGGCTGCTCGACCACGACCTGTCCCGCGGTCAGTGGCCCGCGTCGCAGCCCCAGTGAATGGCGACGGCCGGGCTGTCCGGGCAAGGACGGGCTGTAGCACCGGGGTGTTACAGCCCGTCGGCGAAGCCGACCACTCAAAGGGCGTAGGAGTCGGAGGCGACTCCCGATCCGCTCTGCCTTCATGAGGGCGCGGCGTGGCACCACCGCGGAACTGCTTCCTGGCCTACTCACGCTCGTCTGGGTAGCAGCACCCAGGCGGTACACACCGTCCGTCGCCTAGCCTTCGGACCATGAGTTCCGCACAGCAGATCGACCCGTTGGAAGAAGGGGCCCGCCCGCAGTTGACGGGCGCGTGGTCACTCGTGCTGGGCACCATTGCTGTCGCCGCGATCGGCTGTCCCCTGCTTCCGAAGTCCGTTCCGAGCCAACTCCGCTACCTCCCTGTCTACTTCATCCTGCCCCTGGGGATCTGGGCGGTCGTCTCAGGCGGTATCGCCCTGCGACGCATGCGCGGCGACGAGGGAGCCAGTCGTATCCGGGCTCGGGCGGGGATCACCCTTGGCACGGTGGCCATCGTGGCGGCGGTGGCTGTCATCGTCTGGGCGTGCTGGGCGCTGCGCGACATCTGAGAGTGGCGGTGCATGGGGTTCACGGTGGTGGGGACCCCCGCCCGGTGCCCGCATACGTCTTCGGGCGGACGGCCACGCGCCGCTCGTGACGGGCGGCGGTGCCGCGCCACGGTGCTGTCTCAGCCGATGGTGACGACACGCGCCCAGGGCGGCGGGCTGTCCGGGACGTAGTCGGGGTTCTCCTCGTCCACGGCACGCAAGGGGCGGGGGAAGAGACCGACGACGGTGTGGCAGGCCGGCTGCGCGGAGGGCCAGGGCGTCTGGCCGTCCGTGAGGGCGACGATCACGTCCGGGCGGGGCCGGGAGCGCAGCGCCCGCGCGAAACCGGAGCGCAGATCCGTTCCGCCGCCGCCGACCAGTGCGATGTTCTCCGCGCGGCAGAGCTGGACGGCGACCCCGGCCGCGGCGTCGCACGAGATCACCGAGACCAGGTCGCGCCGCCCGCCCACCGCCTGCGAGATCGCCGCCACCTCCAGCAGCGCGCTGCCCAGCTCGGCGTCGCTCACCGACCCGGAGGTGTCGATCACGACGGAGACCCGGGGCGGCGTACGGCGCAGGCTCGGGAGCACTACCCCGGGGACCCCGGCCGAGCGCCGGGACGGACGCCGGTAGCTGTGGTCCTCGCCCACCCCCGGCGCTCCCGCCGCCGAGCGGACCGCCGCCCCCAGCAACTGCCGCCACGGCTGCGGCGGATGGAACGCCTCGTCCGCCCACCGGCGCCACCCCTCGGGCGCGTCGCCCGGTCGGCCCTTGAGCCCCTCCGCGACCCGGAAACGGACCGCGTCCCGCTGCTGCCGGGTCAGCCCATGTGCCCCGTCGGGCCCCAGCTCCCACGGTCGGGCCTGCCCGTCGGCACCACTGCCGCAGTCCAGCCAGGCCAGTCCCGAGTCGAGCCCGGACATCGACGCCGTCCGCAGGTACTCCTCCATCAGCAGCCCGTCGGGCAGCCGCAGCAGCGACGGCAGCACCGCCCCGGCGGGCAGGGGCAGGCCGTCACCGTAGATGTCGTCGTTGATCTCGAAGTCGGCGGCGATGTTCCGTCGCAGCCTCTCCCATCTTTCGGCCCGGGCAACCTCCGTTTCGCTGCGCTCGCCCGGCCCGCGTTCCTCGTGCTCCCGGGCATACCGCTCGCCGCGTCCGTGGTGGTCCCGGAGCAGATGCGAGACCTCGTGCACCCAGACGCCCGCCAGTTCCTCCACCGGGGTGCGCGCCACGAAGCGCGGGGAGACGTAGCAGCGCCAGTGCGCGTCCACCGCCATCGTCGGTACCGACCGGTCCTCCACCACGTGCAGTGCGAAGAGCGCGCTGGCCAGGTAGGGGCGGACCTTCACCGCGTGCAGTCGGGCGGCCAGCAACTTATCCATGTCCAACGGGATTCCGGGCCGGTCGATCGGCTCGCCGGCGCCGGCCGGCGGTCCCGGCACGGTGGGCCGCACCGGGCGCGGCGGTGCGGGTGGGGACATCGGGCGCGGCAGGGGGCGCGGCGTCGTGCGCTTCGCGGCGCCCGTCATCGGGACGCCCCCGTCGTGTGCCCTGCGTCGGCCGCCGCTGCGGCCCGCACCACCGACCGGTCCGCCCGTCGGGCGAGACCGACCACTCCCGCCAGTCGCTCCACCGCCTCCGGCACCTCCCAGTCGTCGCGCCGCAGCGCGGCCAGCGCCGTCGCCGGGGCGACCAGCAGGTCCGGGGTGCCGGTCTCCAGCGCCCGGACCAGCACCGCCCAGCCCGCCTCCCACCGCTCCCGCTCCGGGCGCGCACCGACGGCGGCCACCACCGCTTCCAGCGTCGCCTGACGCAGGTCGCCGCGCACCGGCAGGTCTGCGGAGGCCGGATCGTCCAGCAGCGACTGCGGATCCGGCAGGTCCATCCGGTCCAGATGGGCGAGGAGTTCGAGTCCCGGCCCGTCCCCCACCGCGCCCCGCACCAGCAGTGCCAGCACCTCCCGGGAGACGGAAGCCGCCGTGCCGAAGGCCAGCAGGGTCAATGCGGCCTCCCAGCTCCGGGGCGAGGGCCAGGCACCGCCGCGCCGGGTCTCGGTGCTCGGCATCCGGTGGATCAGCGTCGGCCGGGCTTCGAGGAAGCCGCAGACGGCGCGCCGGGCGAAAGCCACCGCCTCCGGCAGCCGCTCCTGCACCAGCCGGGGCAGTTCCGCCCGGGGCCAGACCCCTCCCAGCCCGCGCACCACCACCTCCCGGTCGTGCACCCAGTACAGATGCACGAACCGGTTGGCCAGCGGCGGACTCAGCTCCCATCCGTCCGCCGCCGACGCGCGCGGATTGGCGGCGGCCACGATCCGTACGCCCGGCGGCAGTTGAAGAGCACCGACCTTGCGCTCCAGGACGACCCGCAGCAGTGCGGCCTGGACTGCGGGGGTGGCGGTGGAGAGTTCGTCCAGGAAGAGCAGCCCCCGCCCAGCGCGCACCAGGTCCACCGCCCACTGGGGCGGCGCCATCGGCACCCCCTGCACCGCAGGGTCGTCGCCCACGATGGGCAACCCGGAGAAGTCGGACGGTTCGTGGACGCTGGCGATCACGGTGGTCAGCGGCAGGTCGAGGGAGGTGGCGAGCTGTGTCAGGGCCGCGGTCTTGCCGATGCCCGGCTCGCCCCAGAGCAGCACGGGCAGGTCGGCCGCGACGGCGAGGGTGAGCGCTTCGAGCTGCTCGTCGGGGCGCGGCTCGGTCGTGGTCGTCCGCAGGAGGGTCAGGAGGTCGTCGGCGAGGGTGAGTTGGGTGCCGGTCGCGGATGTGTCGGCGGAGCTGGGTGCGGCCGCGCTGATGGCCGGGACCGTGGCGGGCAGAAGCGTACTGGAGGTCGTCATGGCATCACCTGGGTGCGATAAGGGGACGGGACGGCCCGTCCTGGATGGCGTGGGGTGTGCGGCGCGCAATGCGCGGCGCCGGAAAGTGACGTCGGTGGGGGCTGCCGGTCAGCGGTGCAGCCCGGTGCGGGGCCGGGCCCGGCTGCTGCGCTTGCGGCTCATGTCGTGTGGCGTACGACGGTTGAGCCGGGGACGGTGGTCCGCCTCCGAGTGCCCCGCACTCGAGGTCTTCCCGTCCCCGGCCGCACCGGCGGCGGGGTGTTCGGCGACCAGCCCCGAGCGGAAGAGTCCGTGGTCGATACGGCGGGTCGCGGCCGACTCCAGCTCCTGCCGGAGCGGTCCGTCGCGCAGGATCGCGCCGGGACCGAGCAATCTTTCGACCACGTCGAGCGCCCCGGTGACGTCACCGTGGGCGAGCCGCTCCCGGACCGCGGGGAGTTCCTCCGGGTTGCGGTGCACCGCGTCGATCGCCCGCAGGCACGGCAGCGCCGGCCCGCCGAGAGCCACCAGCAGTTCTTCCCTGCGCAGTTGGGTCGGCTCGTGATCGATCGCCGTCAGCACACCGTCCCGCAGCGCGATCCGGTGGATCTCGCCCCGGCATTCCACCCGGTGCGGATCGCCGGTTTGGGGAGCGGGGCCGGCCACCGGTGCCGTGCCGGAAGCTGCCACCGAGCCGGAGGCCTCCAGCGCCGCGGCGACGAGCGGATGCAGCCGCTCGGCCGGGACCAGCCCGGCCCGCAACAGCTCCAGGTCCGGAAGGACCCGGGCCGCCGCCTCCGGCAGCACCGGAAGCGCCGCGACCTCCTGCGGCGGCAGCGCTTCGCGCAGCGGCCGGAACGTCGGAGCATGGCTGTCGTCGGGGGCGACGAGTTCGAGCACCGTCCGGCTCCGCGCACCGAGGCGCACGGTGAACGCCCCGAGAGGGCGGCCCTCGGCCCGCAACAGCAACTCCGCCTCGGCGGCCCAACGTGCCACCGCCCAGGCGCCATCGTGGATGTCGGACCCGTCCACCCGACCTGGCAGGTCCGGCAGGACGCGCCGACTTGATGCGGGCGGTCGGGCGGTCGGCGGCACGGCCGGTACCCGGCCCGCACCACACCGCCGCGCCAGTTCGCCGCTCCGCCCGGAATCCCAGAGATGCCGGTGCAGGTCGAGCCGGAAACGCCGGTCGGGATGCGGGTGCGGATGATGCCCGTGGACACCGTCCCCGGGCCCCTCCCACAGGGCCAGGGACATCCGCTGTCCGGCGTCCGCCCAGGCCGGGGGTGTCCGCACCACCAGATGCAGCGGCGTGGTGCCGGAACTCGGGTAACAAGCCAGAGAGAGGGTCAGGCCGGGCCGGAGCCGCCCGTCGGGGGCGATCCGGGGCATGTGCCAGCGGAGCAGATCCGGGGCCAGGAGCCGCAGATCTCTACGCAGACGGGTGACCAGATCGGTGCCGTGGCGGTCGCGCACGGCGCGCAGATCGAGATCGACGTCGAGCCGGGCAGCGGCGCACGCCCCGGCCCAGTCGCCGACCGCACGCCGCGCGGTCGCAGTCTCGATCATGGACGGTGGCACGGCGTACTCACGCACGCGCTGCCACATCAACAAGCGGGCCGGAGCCTCGTTCGCGAAGTGATGTGCCATCAGCACTCACCTTGCGCGAACGATTCCCCCGTTCCGTAAGAGGAGAGATTCTTCATCGTCGGCATCGTAACCACCCCGACGACGATCTGTCAGGCCCATTCAGCCACGCATCGACCTTCACGGATGGCCAACACGTCCATTATTCGTGTCGCGGCGCGCCTTGCTCATGTTCGCCCCGGAGAGGGCGTCGCCATGCCCTTCGTCGAGACATGGTGCAGAGTTTGAGGATGCGCACCCGAGTCAGGGGCGCAATCCCACACATGCCCCCCTCCCCCACAACCAGGTGCACTCCGGGCTCCGTTGAACGCCTCGTCTGAACGTGCGCGCTGACGCCTCGCGTGCAGAGCCGCATCACTGGCGGAAGGCGGCGATGACGATGTCCACGAACGATCGGACGAGGGGGCTGGCGTCGCCTTTCGAGTGGGCCACGACCACCGGGCTCTGGGGCATGTCGAGCAGGGGAACCATGGCGAGCCCTGTGTCCGGTTCGTGATCCATCGGTGTCATCCCGACCGTGCCATTCCACAGCACGGCTTGCCTGCACTCGGTCACGGCCCGCACGAGCGGGCCTGAGCGTTGTCGTCCTCCGCTCCAGTAGGAGCGCCAATGGGTGTCGGTGGTGTCGGGAAAGCGGAACCAGCTTCGATCGTCGAGGTCCGCGAGCGTGAGGTGGGGGCGACCGGCCAGTGGGTCGTCGGCGCGCAGCAGGGCGGCCACGGGATCGCTGCGCAGTCGTGTGACGTGGAGTCCGGTTTCGTCGAACGGTCCGCGGGTGAGGGCGACGTCGACGCGTCCTGCGGCGAGCCCGCATGTGGGGTCGGTGAGGTCCGACTCCCGTACCCGGATTTCCACGTGAGGGTGGCGGCGACGGAACGCTTCCACGAGCCGGTGGTTGCCGGGGGCGATGCCATCGCCCAGCATGCCCACGGTCATGGTGACCGGCCCCGAGAGTGCGGCGATGCGTGCGCGGATGCGCTCGGCGGCCTCCAGCAGTGAGCGGGCATCGTCGACCAGGACGGCCCCGGCCGGAGTCAGTGTCACGCCGGCAGGGGTCCGGTCGAACAGCCTGGTCCCCAGGTCCGTTTCGAGGTTCTTGATGGCGCGGCTGAGCGGCGGCTGGCGCATGTGCAGGCGTGCTGCGGCACGGCCGAAATGCAGTTCCTCCGCGACGGCGAGGAAGTAGCGCAGCAGGCGCAGGTCCATTCCCCCACGATACCCGTTGGGTATCAGGGCTGCTGAAGAGGTCTTGGACAGGCGGTAGGGCCGGGCGGTGGAATCGAAGAGCCGCACGCCGGCTGTCCGCGCCCGTGTGCTGGACGGCGGATCCTCTTGTACCGCGTGCGGCAACGTCGATTGAGTCCTCGGCCGGCAGCCGAGCGGTGCGACGTCAAAAGGCGGGCGCCGCACTCGGCGCTTTCACGTACGAAGGATGTGTGGTCATGGAGTTCGACAAGCGGCGGCGCAGTGTCGTCAAATCCCTGGTGTCCGGCGGGGTTGCGGTGATGGGTGCATCCGCGATGCCGTGGTCGGCTGCCGCGCAGCCGCGGACACGGGCGGCACAGTCCACGCCCCGGGGGGTGTGGCGCGCGCGGGCTTCCCTCCCGGTCAAGCGGGCTGAGGTCGGGGTGGCCGCGCTCGGGGGGCGCATGTACGTCGTGGGCGGCACTGTGCAGCACGGCGACGCGGCCCCGGTGTGGGCGTCGACAGCGGTGCACAGCTACGACCCCCGACGGGATCAGTGGTCGAGCCGTGCCCCTTTGCCCAGGCCACTCACGCATGTCGCAGTGGCTGCGCTCGGCGGACGGCTGTACGCGTTCGGCGGGTTCACCGGCGCGGTGCACATGAACCCGCAGCCGGACGCCTATGTCTACGACCCGGGCGAGGACCGCTGGGACCGCCTGCCGGACATGCCGGTGGCGCTCGGATCGATCGGGGTGGCAGCCGTCGGCGGGCGGCTGCATCTGCTCGGAGGGCGGGACTCACATCGCATCGTCACCCCGGAGGGCTCGCCCGTCTCGCTGGGGTTCGGCACCGTGCGCACCCATCACGTCTTCGACCCCCGGCGCAACACCTACGTCGCAGCCCAGCCCTTGCCGGCCGATAGCCGGGATCATGCCGGCGTCGCGGTTCTCGGTGACCGCGTCCATGTCGTCGGCGGCCGCGTGGAGGACGTGGGCGACAACCTCACCCGCCACGACGTGTATGACATTCACCGTCGGCAGTGGACACAGGCTGCGCCCCTGCCCGTCGCCCGCTCTGCCGGAGCCGCGGTCGTCGTGAACGGAGGCATCGTGTACGCGGGCGGCGAATGCAGGCCTGGCAGCAGCACCGACACCTTTGACGACGTCACGGTCTACAACCCCCGCACCGACCGCTGGAGGGCGATCACGACACTGCCGGGCAATCGCCACGGGTTCGGCGCCGTCGAACTGGACGGCCGCGCCTATTTCGTCGCCGGTTCACCGAGCTGCGGAGGAGGAGCCAGTGCCGACACCCTCGAGCTGACTATGCGTTTGTGAGCTGATGCCACACCGGGCCCCCCGGCAAAGGCCTGATGAGGACCTGCCGAACAGGCAGTAGCTGCTACCACTTGAGCAGGGACAAGGGTGGCCGGCCTGGCGATGTCTTGCCGGACGCGGTACGACCTCTCCCTCACCGGGGTCGTGATTGGCGAGGCTTCGGGCAGACTGCGGTCCTCGGCCGCTGGAAAGAGATCACGTTCTCGAAGATTGCGGTCGTTGCTGCTGCCCTGGTTGCTCTGCCGCTCGCCACCACGCGACGAGTTGCGCGGCCGATTCCCCGAGCACACACAGGGTGGGGTTCGTGCCCGCCGGGGTCATCGCCGAGACCGGCGGGCCCGGGCGGTGGCCCAAACGAATCAACTCAGCAGTATCTGGGCTATCGATGGCGCAGGACTCAAAACCCCTTGCACAATGGTCAAGAATCGTTGACCATTGCTCGCATGCCTACCGACGATCTTCCCGAGACGTTCCACGTCACTACTGACGAGCAGCTGCGCGCCGTCTCCAACCTCACGCGTCACCGGATCATGGCCGTGCTCCGCTTCGAGCCGGCCACGATTACGCAGATCGCCGAGCGGGTTGGCCTGGCGAAGGGGAGTTCCAGCTATCACGTGCGGCTGCTGGAGCGGGCCGGCCTGGTGAAGGTGGTACGGACGCGGAAGGTGCGGGGGGTCACCGAGCGGTACTACGCGATGGCCGCGCGGGCGATCGTGCTGCCGGATCCGGGCGAGGGAGGGCCGGATGTGCTGATGCGCCATGCGGTGGCGGATCTGGAGGCGTCGCCGGCGGATGGCGCACGGCACGTTCGGATGGCTCATCTGCGGCTCACCGAGGAGCAGTTCGCAGAGCTGGGGGCGCGGTTGCAGGCTCTGGCGGACGAGTACCGGGAGCTGTCAGATCCGTCGCTGCCGGACGTGTCACTCGTCTTCGCACTGTTCCATCCGGCACCGCGCGAGCAGGCCGAGGGGGGCACCAAGTGACCTCAGACGTCAGGAAGTTGCCGACCGGATTCGGACGGTTGTGGACCGCGCAGACGATCTCCTCGCTCGGCGACGGGGTGACGCATGCCGCGCTTCCGCTGCTCGCGTTGACGTTGACGCGGGACCCGATGGCGCTCGCCGTCGTCACGGCCGCGGGGACGCTGCCGTGGCTGCTCTTCGGGGTGCTCGGCGGTGCGCTGGTGGACCGCTGGGACCGTCGGCACACGATGTGGGTCGCGGACACGGCACGTGCGGTGCTGCTCGCGATACCCGCGGCGGCGGCCATGCTCGACGTGCTGAGCATTCCGCTGCTTGCGGCCGTCGCCTTCCTGCTCGGCCTGGGCGGACTCTTCTTCGATACGGCCGCCACGGCCTATCTGCCGGATCTGCTCGGCCGCGACCCCGCACTCTTGGAGCGCGCCAACTCCCGCTTGCGTGGAGCCCAGACCGCCATGTCCGGCTTCGCGGGACCGCCTGCGGGCAGTGCCCTGCTCGCGCTCGGGCGGGCGGTTCCGCTGCTCGCCGACGCGGTGTCGTTCGCGCTCTCCGCACTGCTCGTACGTACGCTGCCCGCCATGCCCAGGCCCGTGCCGGAGGTCCGCGAGTCGCTGCTTCGGCAGGCGCGGGCCGGGGCCTCGTACGTCTTCCGGGACCGGGTGCTGCTCGGGCTGGCGCTTCGCCCGGCGGTCGGGAACGTCGCCTTCCTCGCTGTGGAGACCGTGCTCGCCCTCTTCGCGCACGACCGCCTCGGTATCGACACCTACGGTTTCGGCCTGCTCCTCACGGCGGAGGCCACCGGCGGTCTGCTCGGCGCCGGCATCGCCTCCTGCCTCGGCCGACGACTCGGCACCGGCGCCGCACTGACCTTCACGGCCACGGTCGAGGGCCTCGCCATCCTCGGGCTTGCCGCCGCCCCGAACCCGTACGTGGCCGGCCTGGCGCTCGCCGTCTGCGGCGCCGGCATGGGCGCCACCATGGTGCTCGCGCCCTCGCTCCGGCAAGCGATCGTCCCTGCCCACCTGATGGGCCGGGTCGCCTCCACCTCCCGCATGCTGGCCATGTGCGCCGCCCCCGTCGGGGCCTTCCTCGGCGGCTGGCTTGCCACCGCCTACGACATCCGCACCCCGCTCTACGCCGCCGCCGTCCTCCTCCTGGCGATGACGGCCGTCACCGCATCCATGACCAGCAACCGCCGGGTCGAAGCGGCGCTGCGTGCCGCCGCCCCGGCCGGCGGTCCACATCAATCGGCATCCAAGGATCTCGCCCAGGAAGGTGCACCCGACTTGTTGTGACGCCTGCCGCGAAGGCGTCACAACACGTCGGGTGCCATGCCCCCGCGGGGCGCGACGAGTGGCCAGGGCGGTCGGTTGTGCCGGCCGTCAGTCCTCGCCGTCCTCGGCGGCGTCCGGGTCCCGGAAGGGCGCAGCTCTGGCCGGCACCCCCGGCTTCGATGTTGAACAGGCAGCGGCCCAGGATGTTGATGGTGCCGGTCCTTGAGCGGGGCCAGACGGGTGACGTCATCGTCTTTGATGTCGTGGCCCTCGGCGCGAAGCCGGGCTACGGCGGCGTCCAGACAGTGGGTGTTTCACAGGACCACGGCGTTGAGGATCAGGCCGAGAGCCGCGAGCTGGTCCTATCCGAACCAGCCCAGCTCACTTGCCAGTTGTGACCTCCGCCAGTTTCCGCCACGGAAAGCACATGGTGGAGAAGTCGGAGGGCTTGCGCAGCCTTGGAGCACCGTGGTGGGGGCAGGCCGGGCGCCTACCCGAGCCCTGAGCCCAGACCACCGCTCGTCACGGTGAGCCGGCCGGCGTCCCGTAGCCGTCACCCCGACACCGTCGGGAGGCGAGCCTCGCCCCTTCGCCGTCCCGCAAGCGCACTCCGGTCGGTGTCCGTTCCTGCAGAACCGGCATTCGACGGTGTCTGTCCCTGTCCCCCGGCTCGCTCAGGCTTCTTCCTCCCCGGTGCTCTCGCCGGCACCCACGATCGCCACCGCGTGCCCGCTCACCCGCACGCGTGGGTCCGTGGTGGATGCCTCGACCCGGAGCAGGCTGGGCCGACCGAGATCCTCCCCCTGGTGGATGGTGAAGGCACCGGAGGGTGGGAGGGCGCCGAGGGCGCGCAGGTAGCCGCCGAAGGCGGCGGCCGCTGCGCCGGTGGCCGGATCCTCGACGACACCGCCGATCGGGAACGGGTCGCGGGCGTGGAAGAGCTCCTGGGTCTCACGCCAAACCAGCTGGAGCGTGGTCCAGCCGTGACGGTGCATCACCTCGGCCAGATCTTCGAAGTCGTAGTCGAGGGCCGCGAGACGCTCGCGGGTGGCCACGGCCAGCACCAGGTGCTCGTTTCCGGCGAAAGCAACGTGCGGCGGGAGTGCCGGGTCAAGGTCTTCCGGGGACCAGTGCAGGGCCGCAAGGGAGACTTTCACCTCCTCGTCGCTCGCCGGTCGGGAGCGCGTGGGGACGCTGGTGAGCGTCGCCGTCACGGAGCCTCCAGGCTGTGCAGAGGTGTCCAGGGTGATCTCACCCACCGGTGTGTCGAAGACGAGCGCGCCGGGGCCGATCCGCTCCGCCAGGGCCACCGCGGTGGCAACGGTTGCGTGGCCGCAGAAGGCGACCTCGGCGAGCGGGCTGAAGTAGCGCAGCCGGAACCGGCGCGCCGCATGGTCCCCAGCGGTGACGAACGCGGTCTCCGAGTAGCCGACTTCGGCGGCGGTCGCGAGCATGGCGGCATCGTCCAGTGCTGCCGCGTCGAGCACGACGCCGGCCGGGTTGCCACCGGCGGGGTCGGTGGTGAAGGCGGAGTAGCGCAGGATTTCGGGGCGCGTCTTCAGGCTCATGTCCCTACCGTGGCACTGCACAGACATCCATACAAACGATGGATACCAAGTGAATCCATCGATGCATTCGATGACGACCGCGATCGTGGGCAGCAACTGCGTTCCGCGCGGGAAATAGTGCGGCAGTCCCGTGGTGAGCGCGGCCGCTGTCGGGGCTGAAGCTCCTCGCGTGCACGGCCTGTTCCGACCGCGCCGCCGACCGTGGCCGGACGGCACGCGAAGCAATGACACCCGCGCCTGAAGGGCTGCGGTCAAGGCCGTGTCCTGCGTGGTCAGTTTGAGGAGTCGCTTGTGGCAGCAGAGCGCTGCGGCGAGTCCGAGAAGGGCTGGTAGTTGCGGGGACAGCGTTGATGACCGGGGGCTCAGCTCGTGGCGACCGACTGCCGCCGCGCCGGCACCGCGATGGCCCGGTGTCCTCGCCAACGCGTTGCCCGCACGGTGGCGGGACAGGGCTCAGCGTGCGGCCTGAAGGTACTTCAGGACGGCGAGCACACGTCGGTGGTCGTCCGGCGACTGATGCAGGTTCAGTTTCTGCAGGATCTGCCGGACATGGGCCTCCAGCGTCTTGGGACTCATGGACAGCGTTCCGGCGATGGCCACGTTCGAGCGCCCCTCGGCCATGAGTGCCAGGACCTCGAATTCCCTGGCGGTGAGGCCCGAGAGGGCGCCGGGATCGCGCGGCCGCCGCATGAGGGTGGTCACGATCGTGGGGTCGATGACGCACTCGCCCTCGACGACGCGGCGCAACGCGTCGACGAGGAGGGCGATGTCCGATACGCGTTCCTTCAGGAGATACCCCAGATGTTCGGGCGCGTCGCTGATCAGACGCATGGCGTAGTGCGTCTCGAGATACTGCGACAGGACGAGTACGCCCATGGTGGGGTCCAGGGATCGCAGTGTGCGGGCCGCGACCAGGCCCTCGTCCGTGTACGTCGGCGGCATCTTGATGTCCACGATCACGGCGTCGGGCTCCGCGGAGTCAAGCGCGCGCATCAGGGTGGTGGTGTTGTCGGCGGTCCCCACCACCTCGCAGCCGGCCTCCGCGAGCAGGCGTGCCAGGCCGTCGCGGATCAGCATCGAGTCGTCGGCGATCACGATCTTCATCGGATGTCCCCCGTTCGTGATCTTCATTCGATGCTGCTCCCTCGGCCGGGATCCTGGCTGTGAGCAGTGTCCCGCCCGCGGCTCCATCCCCGACAGTGATGCTGCCGCCCAAGGCCTCGACCCGGTCGGCGATCCCTCGCAGCCCCGAGCCGTTGCTGTCGGCGCCGCCTCGGCCGTCGTCGCTCACGCGCACCACGACGGTTCCCGCCTCAGCGACGACCTCCATGGTCGCCCTCGTGGCGGCCGCGTGCTTGGCGACGTTCGTCAGCGCCTCGGCGCACACGAAGTACGTGGCCGCTTCGATCGGAGGCGGCAGTCGGCCGACGTCGACCGACACCGAGACCGCCAGTCCCGCCCGGTCCGCGAGCAGTGGCAGTGCGGCGCCGAGGCCGCCGGCGGTGAGGCTGGGCGGCCTGACGCCCTGCGCGAACTGGGCGAGTTCGCGCTGGGCGGCGACCACCTCGGCCAGCACCTGCGGCAGCACGGCGCGGCCTTCCTCGTCCGTCTCCGCTTCAAGGGCGCGCAGATGTCGCAGTGCCTGGGCCAGATGGGTTTGCGCTCCTGTGGTCAATTCCGCTTCCAGCGCCCGCCGCTGGGCGTCCGCCGCCTCCACGATGCGGCGGCGCGCTGTGGCGAGCTCGGCCATGCGGGCTCGGACTTCCGCTCTCATTCGCGCGTTGGCGACGGTCAGGCGCAGCGCCGCGATGGCTCCGTGAAGCAGCTGCGGGTCGGACAGTACCGCGGGCTCGTGGATGAGTACCGCAATGGGCTCACCACCGTCCTCGACCACCGTCGTCACTCGCCCTGCGGCACCCTGGGCGATGTCGAGCGGCCGACCGGTTTCGTCGCAGTACGCCTGCCGGCCGGGCACCCGGTAGCCCAGGATCAGGCCGGGATCGCCCAACGCCCTTGCCAGTTGGCCTTGGAGCCCCTCGATGTCCGTGCGGCGGCCGAGCTGCGTGACCAGTTCGGCGACCGTGGCCTCGGTCCAGCGCCCGTACCGCAGATCCACCGTCAGCCAGATCACCACCAGGCAGACCGCAGTGTCGTAGACCAGCAGGACCGCGCGGTCCGCGCCCCACTCCAGCAGTACGTTGGCGCTGCCCAGGGCCAGAGCGGCGGCAAAGACCAGCGCTGCGGCCAGCGCGGAGCGCCCCGCCCTTCTGGCGGGGCCCGATGTCCGAGCGAAGACGTCGAGAGCGGCCGCGACAACGAGAGCCGACAGTCCCACGGTCAGCCAAGGCGCGGGGACGAAGCCCTCGTAGAGGGCCGCCCCGTAGCCGGCTAGGGCCACGCCCCTGGCGGGCCACCGGTGCAGCCGCCCGATCGGATAGGACAGATGCAGCTGGATCAGCGGGCCCCGGTGGAGGAAGACCAGGCCGGGAAACGCGCTGCCCAGAAACCAGCATGCCCCGGCCATCGCCATGAGCGGACCGACGCGGCTGCCTCGCCTGCCCGCCCAGGCCAGCGCACCCGCTCCGAGGAGCACCGCACCGACCGCGGTATCGGCCAGGAACAACATCCCGTCCGGCATGCCCTGTTCACCCCGCCAGCGCCAGCAGCGCGGTGCGCGACAGCTCGTCCTTGGGGAGGAATCCGCGGGCCGCACTGCGGTCGAGCCGCCCCGCATACACCGTGGCGTCGCGGCTGGACGTGAGGATGACCGCGGGCCGGTCCCGCCCACCCTCGGTCAGGCGCGCGCAGACGGCGAACCCGTCGATGTCGGGCAGCACGATGTCCAGCAGCACGATCTGGGGGTTCAGCCGCTCGGCCGCGGATACGGCCGACGCGCCGTCCGCGGCCTCCCCGACCACGTCGAAGCCTTCCGCCTCCAACAGTGCCCTGGCGAAGGCCCGGAAGCCTGCGTGATCGTCCACGATCAAAAGGGTCGGGGCGACCGTCTCATGGTGACCGTGCGGCGGACGGCGGCACATCAGGGCTGCCCCCGATGCGCCGCAGCGCCGCCGCGGGACCTGTTCAAGGGGTCACCGTCGTCCTGGCCCAAGGCTGCTTGGTGCCGCCGAAGGTCACGGCATACCCTCCGCAGTCCGTGCAGTCGCCGAAGTCGAAGGTGTCGAAGGTGAGCCGGTCGCCGCTGAGGCGGAAGGTGGCGTTGAACGTGAACAGTCCGTCGAGATGGATGCGGTCGCGGAACGCCTGGTAGGGCCACCGCTCGGTCTCGCCGTCCGGGTCGGTCTTGGTGAGGATGCCGTTGTCGAAGGACAGGGTCCACGTACCGTTCGGCGGACGTTCGGTCCAGGTCTCGTCCCCCGGCCAGTGCCGCCAGTCCGTGTCGGCCATCGTGCGCGTCCACGTCCCCTCGAGCGGGCCGGCCGTGGTGGACCTGCCGGAGCATGAGGCGGTGTCAGGGCCCACGCCGGTGGTCTCCTTGAGGTACTGGATCTGCTCGAGCCAGTCCGCCGTACGTGTGTTCTTGCGCAGCCCGGCATAGACCGGCTTCAGGGCCGCCTCCATGGCTTGGAGATCAGCGGTGGAGGCCGCGGGGAACTTCATCCCGAGCCTGCACAGGGTGGGCGCAGTCTCCCGGTCCTCGCTCCGGGAGACGTCGACGCCCTGCGTGAGCGTCTGCTCGATCGCTTCGGCGAGGACGGCCCGCTGCTGCCGGGAGAGTTTGTCGTGGGCGGTCTGGCCCATGACGACCACGAGGGCGCGCGGCCACAGGGCGACGTTGCCGGTGACGTACTTGGCATCGCGGTCATGATGCCGGCCGAGGACCGCGCCGAGTTGCATCTGAACGCCGCCGTAGGACGTGAGGTCGGTGCCAGCGGGCGCCGTGACGGCAGTCGCGCCCAGGGCCCGCAGGCTTGCGTCCATCAGGGCCGAATCCTGACTGACGATCTTCTCGCCCTTGAGTGCGTCCGGATTCACGAGGGGCGTGCGGGTACCCACCAGACGCGCCATGGGTCCAGGCAGGACACCGATGCCGACCACACCGGCCTTTCGAACTCCCCGGAGCATCTTCGCCGGAATGCCGGCTTCGAACACCTTCGCCTCCAGCTCGTAGCTGTCCACCAGCATGGGCGCCAGCAGTGCCTGGAAGTCCGTGATGCCGAGCCGGTCGAACGAGCGGGCGCCCACCCAGGCCATGTCGGCCTTGCCTTCGCGGATGTCGCCGAGTGTCGCGACGTCCGGCCGGGCCTCTCCTTCGCGCCACTCGTCCCGGAACTTGATCCTGATCGTCCCCTTGGACAGCCGCTCGACCCGCTTGGCCCAGGCCACCAACTGGGGCGGCTCCACGGCTCCGCCGGGGTTGGCGAGGGTGAGCACGGTGGCCTTGGCACCGGCGTGTCCCCCTGCCCGGTCCGTCGACGGGGCCGAGCACCCCGCCGCGATCAGCACTGCTCCCCCAACTGCCGCCGCAGCCAGCCACGTTCCTTGTTTCCGCCGTTTCACGGGGCACCTCCCATCGATGCCCCTGACGCTAGGGACGCCCCCAGGGCGGGACATCGGGGCTGTCCCTGCGAAAGGCCACCGCCAGAATCAGGGACAGCCCTCTGTCGAAACAAGGCCCGTCCCGGGACCATCGTGCCCACAGCGCAACGGAGCGAGTCGTCTGCCGGAGGCATGCCTGATGCCGATACGCCTGCTGCTGTTCGGGCTGGGGGCCGCTTTCAGCGTGGTCACCGTGGACATTGCGCGGGCGGAGCGGGGCTTCTCCACGGCCCTCACGACACCGCACGGCCTGACCGCCCTGCTGGGTGCCGGCTGGGCGCTGCTGATGTCTGCTCTGGCTCTCAACAGGCGGCTTTCCGACAGACGGACGGGAGTGCTGCTGTTTGTCGCGTCCTACGCCTGGTTTCTGTCGGAGTGGGACAACCCGGGCATGTCCTCGTCCGTCGTGTTCTCCCTCGGTCTCGTCCTCGACGCGGCATGCCCGGCAGCGGTGGCGCACGCGGTACTGGCCTACCCCGGCGGCCGCCTCGGGTCATGGCCCGCACGCACGCTCGCGGCGGCAGGCTACGCGATCGCCGTGGGCGTACAGGGTGTGGGCGCGGCCGCGTACTTCCGTCCTCAATCCCAAGGCTGCTCACCGTGCCCACGGAACTGGTGGGCCGTGGCCGACGTCCCGACTCGCGCACAGAGCATCGCGTCCTGGGGCGTGCAGGCGGGCACGGCCTGGCTCCTGGCGCTCATCGTCTTCCTCGTCTGCCGGCTGCTCACCTCCGGTGCGGCCGCACGCCGGTCCACCGGCCTGCCGACGCTGTGCGCCCTCGGCTACTTCACGGCCGTGGCCATCTTCTACCTCCACAGCCTCGACCGCGGCTTCCTCGGCTCCGACGGCCTTGACGGCCGACTGTGGCAGACGCAGGCCGGGGCACTGATCCTGCTGGCGGCCGGGTTGGCCGCGGAAGTGGTCCGCGCCCGGCTGAGGCACCGCGAGCTGACCCGAATGGTGATCAACCTCGGTGACACCGCCACGCCGAGCGGATTGCGCGACGCGATCGCCGAACGCCTCGCAGACCCGGACCTGCAGATCGCCTATCCGGTCGGGGCCGGCAACGATCACGTCGACGCGGCGGCCAACCCGGTCGCCCTGCCTCCGCCGCACGGCAGAACCGCCACCCCTCTGCACCGCGGCGACACCCACATCGCCACCCTGATTCACCGTCAAGGCCTGCTGGACGGCCCGGGTGCGACGGACGAGCTCATGTCCGGCACCCACATGACCCTGGAGCACGGCCGTCTCCACGCTGAATCTCTCGCCCAGCTCGCCGCCCTGCGCGCCTCGGGCGCCCGCATCGTCACCGCCGGCGACGAGGAAAGGCGCCGCCTGGAGCGCGACCTGCACGACGGCGCTCAGCAGCGCCTGGTGGGCCTGGCCCTGGGGCTGCGGCTGCTCCGCCTTCGATCGACGAAGGTGCCACGCCGGCTGGACCTGGCCGAGCAGGAGCTCGAACGGGCCATCGCCGAGCTCAGACGGCTGGCGCGGGGACTCCACCCCGTGTTGCTGAAGGAGGCCGGACTTGCCGTCGCCGTCGAAGCACTGGGCCAAACCCGAGACCTGCGCGTCGAGGCCGTCCCCCGCGTGCGCTTCCCCGATGTCCTGGAATCCACGGTGTACCTGATGGTGGCTCGGATGAGCGCGAACAGGCCAACAACGGTCCGCATCAGTGCCTGCGACGGGCAGCTGATCACACACTTGACGGTGGCAGGCGGAATGCCGGACCTCGCCGACGTGGCGGATCGGATCACCACGCTGGAAGGGGTGCTCACCTCTCGCACCGAACACGGTGAGACTTGGGTCACCGCCCAGCTTCCACTGCGCCGCCCGGGCCAAGTCGCCGTCTCCGGCCCCTGAGTTCAGTGCCGTGACTCCGTCGGTGATCTTGCCGGGGTAGTGTCGGCGGTCGTCGCCGGCTGGTGGCCGGACAGCCCGGGTGCGGGGCGGTGGGCGATGTCGAATCTTGCGGCGAGTCCATCGACCTGCGCAACAGGCGAAGGGCACTCCGCCCAGAACCGGGGGCGTCGACGTCCCAAGCTCACGCGCAATGTCGGCCTCGGCGAGACAGCGCACCCCGTACTCGCCCCGTGCGCTGATGAGTTGACCAGGATGTGCACGGGCAGCAGAGGACATCATGCGGAGGTCGTAGTTTCAGTGGCTGACCTCAACGCGAGCTGGTCGGTGGCGCGAAGAGGTATCGGTCCATCATGAGTGCTGCTTCGGCAAGGATTTCCGAGTCCCCCATGGGGTCATCGCGGAAGGCGAGATCAAGCAGGTTGCTTCCGACCTCGACAGCCAGTCGGCCCCGACGTCGCGACTCGTCAGTGTCCGGCAACGCGTACCCGCGGACGAGCGCCGCGTGCACCCGGTCGGCGATCTCCTCGTCGGACTGCTGGGTGTCGGCTCGCAGCGACGCGATGCGCGGCCCGTGGTACCAGATCCGGCGGTAGCCGGGCTCCTCGCGGAAGCGCTCGGCGTACGCGGCAACCAGCTTCTCCAGCAGGTCCTGCGAGCGTTCAGGCAGAGGCTCGGAGGTGACCCGCTCCGCGATCTGAACATCCAGCCGCAGCCAACTGCGCACCAGTGAGGCGACGATCGCTTCCTTGTCAGCGAAGTACCGGTACAGCACGCCGACCGAGACCCCCGCCTCGGCAGCAATCAACTTCGTTCCCAGATCGTCGTAGGAGGTCGTCTCCAACAGGGAAGCCGTCACCTCCAGGATGCGGGCGACCTTCTCCCGACTGCGTTGCTGCTGCGGTTTGTTCACCTGCTCAGCCATCGAACTCCTTGACATGGCCCCAAAATCCGAACCAGAGTCTAGTTCATGTTCTTACCCAGGGGCACCTCCCGATCGAAGCTCGGGCCGGACTTCCAGCGCATCTGGGCCTCGGTCACGGTCTCCAGCCTCGGCGACGGAATGCGCTTCGTCGCTCTGCCGCTCCTCGCGGCTCAGCTCACCTCCGACCCTCGCCAGGTCGCCTTCGTGTACGTGGCCGAGCAACTGCCCCTCCTGCTGTTCGGCCTCCTCTCGGGCGCCATCGCGGACCGCTTCGACCGTAGCCGTATCCTGTGGGCTGTCGATGCTGCCCGAACCGTGATCGTCGGGGCACTCGCCGTCGCGGTGGCGACGCACACGATGACAATCCTTGTACTGACCGGCACCGGATTCCTTCTCGGGCTCGGACAGACCCTCTACAACGGAGCCTGGTCAGGCATCGTGCCGTCGCTGGTCGCCTCCCCCGAGCTGACGCGCGCCAACGCCCGCCTGCAGTCCGGTTCTCTCATCACCGACACCCTCCTCGGCACCCCGCTGGGCGCGCTGCTCTTCGGCATCGCTGCCGCGCTTCCCTTCGCTGTTGACGCCGTCTCCTTCGCGATCGCTGCCGCATTGGCTCTGACACTGAACCGAGGTCTCCGGTCACACCCGCAGGCCGCACCGAACCCTTGGAGGACGTTGCTCGGTGACACGACTCAGGGGGTGCGCTGGCTCTGGCAGCAGCCATTGCTGCGTCGCCTCTGCCTGGCATCCGGGATCAGCAACCTCGTCGGCGGTGGCCTCATCGCCATTCTGGTGCTCTACGCCCGGCAGATCCTGGGCCTGACCAGTATCGGATTCGCCTTCTTGGTCGCTTCCTTCGCAATCGGAGGAGTAGCGGGGGCGATGGCGACCCCTCGGCTGTGCGCCCGATTCGGAACCTCGTGGGTCCTGCGGCTGACTGCCGCTGCCACTGCCGGGACCGCAGTCGCAGCCGGCGCGGCCTCCTCGGGCCTCATCGCCGGAGCGTGCATCGCCGCGTACGGAGCGGCGAACCTGACATGGAACGTGACAGCAGTGTCTGTCCGTCAGGCAATGGTGCCGACTCACTTACTGGGGCGCGTCGGCATGGCGTACCAGATGGTCATCGGCGCCGGCACCACGCTCGGCGCTGCTCTCGCGGGTCTCGAGGCCGACTCTTTCGGGCTTCGTGCCCCCTTCTACATCGGGAGCGCTCTGCTACTCGTCGCCAGCATGGTCAGTATGCGTTCCAACGGCACGTCCACGCCCCGCAAAGAGACAGCATTGACGGCCCATCGGCACCGACGACGCGCCGGAGATACACAAGCGACCGGACCGGAGAGCGACTCATGACCGTACAGCGAGAGGCGTCCACCCCTGCCGATCAGTAAATGACGGGGCCATACAGCGGGGAACACCGCCGGGTACGCACGGATGCGTACTCCCCCGCGAAGACAGCGATCAGATTCCACCGGCCGCCAGCCTCGGGGCTGCCCTTTCGTCTGCTGCTGCTTGGCCCTGATCTGAGACAGACGGTAGGACTCGACGCCGGTCTCGATGGGGTTGGGAGAGTGCTGTGGGAGGCGACCTTCAGCGCCGCGAAGGAGGGGGCGGACAGGATTCAGACGGCTCGACGGGCCTCGGCTCCGCCCCGCCTTCATGGCCGTCGGCCAGGATGCCTACCGGTCGTAGACGGTGACGTCGACGTCCTGCGCGCACAGCGTGGTGGTGATCAACGGCTCGATCCTTGCCCATGTACCGCCGGCCAACCCGCACCCGATCCGAGGCATGTGAACACTTGCGCCCAGCTCGACGGCATGGCCGGCCAGAGCGTCCAGGCAGCGCCTCACGGCGTCGTACCGTATCGGCGGGCCCCCGCTGCCTGTCCGTATCCCACGCTGACCGACCATGTTGGCCACCCATATGTCAGGCTTCACGCGCACCAGTTGGACGGCCCCGAGCCCAAAGTCGTTCCCACTGCGCCCCCGGTGCCAGGCCCGGTATGCGGCCTCCGGCTCGGGCCACCGTCGTGAAACGGCCAGCACGAAGCCCTTGCCCCAACCTCCGATGTCGTTGCACACGTGGGCGACCATCTTCGGCCCTTTGGCCTGCGGACTTGTTGCGTCCCCGGCGATGATCCTGAGCTGTTTCATGGGGCGAGATTAGAGCCACAGTAGGTCCCCCAAGGCGCAAATGCGCTACCCAGCGCAGCTGGTGTGCCGGTGATGTCGTCGAGTGGTGAGACAAGGCGGCGTTCCGCAGTGGCGAGTCGGGGCCGAGCAGTGGATCCACCGACCAAGGCAAGGACCGCTGCGGACGGCTGCGCTTCCGGCCTGGCGCAGGCCGGCACAAGCATCAGCACTCGCCATGAGGACGTAGGCCGTCACGGAAGTGCCGACAGGGCCTGGAAGATCCCCACCCCCTGCCAGGAGGTGGGACGGACCTGTTCGTTGAGATTCCCGACCCGTCCGTCGCCGTCACGCGCATCCCCGCTCGTGCGGTCCTGACCGGTACGGCACAATCGCGGTCAACTGGGAGCGCAACGGTGGGGGTGGAAACGTGGGGCGCTATGGCTCGCGAAGCCGACGTAAGGGCATACCGAACGAGCCGGCTCTCCTGGCTGCGGCTGCCGAGAACCCGGGGGGCAGCGTCGCCGAGATCGACCCGACGTATGTCGACGACCCGAACGGCTACGTACCTCCCGAGGCAATCCGCGGCGCGTGGTTGGTGGACAGCAGTGGCAAACTGACGGGTGAGTACCAGGAGAATCCCCGTCACGGGGTGCCACTGGACGACTTCAGCAAACTCACCGACCCTGATCACTGGCTCGGCTGGCTCGGCGACGATCCCGCGGCCGCCGTCCGGAAGGGCATCGAAGAGTCCTTGCGGGCCCAGGTGGCAGACGCAGTGGTCGAGTGGGTCAAGATCCTTGAAACGCCCCGATTTCTCACCGGTGGACGTCAACATTCTGAAAACGAACAGGTCATGTTGGTCACCCGCGCGGCACTCGCCGCGCCGTTTGCGTTGTCCGTGCGTACAACGCAGCACGGGCGTTCCATCCTCCTGGGGGTGTTCTCCTGGGCGGCGGTGAACCTCTCACCGTCCAAAGCCCGCAAGGACCGGCACTGGTTCGACCTGGGCGTCGGGCTGGACTGGGCCGGTGAACGGCTTCAACGGCGGATCTACGAGATTGACGGTGGCGACGCCACGGCCGCCGCCGAACGGTAAAGCGGCAACGCACTGCGTACCGGCGCTCAGAACGGATGCATGACGATCAGTGGCCTGAGCTGAGGGGGTTTCGCCGGCTGACGAGTCGGACGCGATGGACCTGCAGGAGATCACCAGGCAGGCCGGGCTGAACCGCACCATGGTCACGACGTACCTGTCTTGCCGTGGTTCCGGTCACGTCGACGAGGCGGGCCGTGAGCGGTCGGCCTCGGATGCGGGTGGTGGACGAGGCCACACCGCTGATCGACGCGATACTGCGGGCCGACACCCACCGCCATGGCCCCCGCCCAGGCGGCCATCCCGGTCTTGCCTCGCCGACATTATGCGTATAACTTCCGGGCAGGAGCAGTATGCGAGAAGCCCTGATCACACGGAGGAGGTTCCTGATGAGCGCATGCCAGGGGAGCCATCACCTGTGGATCTTCGGTGACCACTCCTTCCGCAGCGACTTCTACGGCTGACGAGCAGATCCACGTCCAAGGCACACGTGTGCCTTCGACTCCGGATCCATGGCACCTGACGTGCCATGTACGTCTCTTCAACCCAAGGAACTCGTCATGCCTGAGCTTTCCCCTGCCCGCTGCCCGATCCCGCACGACGGCATCCAGTGGGCCGCCCGCCACATGCCCATGCTGGCGCAGACCATGGAGACCCACGCGGCGGCATTCGCCGGCCGCCGGATCGGCATCTGCCTGCACATCGAACCCAAGACGGCGGTTCTCGTCGGCCACCTCGCCCAGGCGGGCGCCGAGATCACCCTCACCGGCTCCCCGGGCACCACCCAGGAAGACACGGCGGACGCGCTGCGCGACTACGGCATCGAGGTCGTCGGCCACCGCACCGACACCCTCGACCAGCACCGCAAGAACATCGCACAGGTCCTCGACGCGCGGCCCGATCTCATCCTCGACAACGGTGCCGACCTGATCGAAGGCGTCCTCGCCCGCGGCGCCCTGCCCGGGCTCGTAGGCGCCACGGAGGAGACCACCACCGGCGGCCTGCGCATCCGCTCCTGGGACAGGCAGCCGGACTTTCCTGTGATCGTCATCAACGACAGCCGCCTCAAGCTCATCGTCGAGAACGAGTTCGGCGTCGGCCAGAGCGTCGTCCAGGGCTTCATGAACGCCACCAACCTCATGATCCCCGGCGCCCACGCCACCGTCGTCGGCTATGGCCCCTGCGGACGCGGCGTCGCGGACACCCTGGCTCAACTCGGCGCCCGCGTCGCGGTTGCCGACACCGACCCCTACCGCGCCCTGGAAGCCGTGATGGCCGGTCACCAGGTCGGCGACCTCATGGACCTCCTCCCCCGCACCCAGCTCCTCTTCCTGGCCACCGGCCATCCGGGAGTCATCGGCGCCGCAGAGCTCGGCGCCTTGCGCCACGGCACGATCATCGCCGGTGTCGGACACATGCCCTGGGAACTGGACGCGAGCGCGCTCGCCGAGCACACGGCCGGAGTGCACAGCTCCGGCCCCAGTGGACAGGAACGCGCCGTGCACCGGCTGCACGACGGCCGCGAGATCGTGATCCTCGCGGACACGAAGATGATCAACCTGACCGCGGCCAAGGGCAATCCGATCCAGGCCATGGACCTCGGCCTCACCCTGCAGGCACGCAGCCTCGCCGCCATCGCCACCGGCCACGACCAACCACTCGCGACCGGGGCACAGGCCGTGCCCGCGTCCATCGACCGTCAAATCGCCGCCGACCTGGTCCACACACTGAGCCGCATCTGAGCACCGAACCCGGCTGACGGGCTCATGCGCCCGGTCGTCCCTGACGCATGAGCCCCCGCCGGACGAACTTGGACGCCAACGCTCACTCAGCCACAGCCGAACGCCCGCCCGGTCAGTATCCGTTGCACAGTCGTTCGATCTTCCGGTCGAGCCTTCCAGGCCGGCTTGGACAGCGTCACTGCCCCGGAGACGGACGCCGACGCGTTCGATTCCACCTTGCCGTCAGTTTCATTGACGGTGGCGGATAGCTGTCAAGATCGTTCCACGGAGCGGTCCGGGTGGTCGACTCCCCTTTCAGCTGCCGCTCAACGGAGACTCCCAGGTGGGATCGTGCCAGGATCTTCGCGTGAGGTGGGCAAGCAGGTGCTCCGCCGTGGTGGAGGCGGTGTGCTGCGGCGCGCCGACCGCGGTCAGGGCGGCGGCGAGCCTCGCCGGTGCCGCCTCGTCCAGGTCCAGGTCGGTGAGAAGGGGAAGGACGAGCAGGAGACGGGCGGCGGTGTCCTGGACGCCTTCGGCCATCGGGGACGGGTGGTCGGCGATGCGGACCAGTTCGTGCCACGTCAGCCCCATCCCCGCGAAATCTCCTTCCCAGCTGGCGATCTGCTGGGCGTAGGCCCTGCCTGGATGGGTGAGGAGGTAATCGGTGCCGTAGTCGCCGACCATGTTGCGGTAGATCACCACGACTCCGGGCCCCTCTTCGGCCGGCACCCGGAAGACCGGCCAGTGTTCGGGATCGAAGAGGACCTCGGACAAGGCATCGACATCGGCGCCGTCTTCGCCGAACCACTCCGGAACCGGACGCTCGGCACACGCCCCGTCACTGCACATCGCCAGCAGGTAGTTCGACCAGAAGCCCGGACGGGCCGGCAGCGATTCGCCCGCCACCAGCGGGCCGTCGTCGTATCCCTTGATCAGCACCCCCGGATCCTGTCACCAGCCACTGACACGGCCCGATCCGGGATCGGTGTGGGCGCCGCCCAGTTGCCGGGACTCAGATGGTGAGTGAGACCGGGTTCGGCGGCCAGGGGCTCGCAGGCGAGGACGAGGTCGCCGACGACCGGACGGTGGAAGCGTTCGACTCCTGTGCATCGTCGGGCGGCGTTCCTGCGGTCTGTGACCCGTGCCACATGTATTTCCTGTCAGGAATCGGGGCGCTGTTCCGCTCAAGTCACCGGGAGCAAGCGAACCGACAGGAGCGTCACATGAAGCACCGCATCGTCGTCCTCGGCGCCGGCTACGCCGGGTCCTACGTGGCCGGGACCCTGGCCCGCCGGCTGTCCCCGGCGGATACCGAGATCACCGTGGTCAACGCCGAGCCGGACTTCGTCCAGCGGCTGCGGCTGCACCAGCTCGCGGCCGGCCGGGAGATCGAGGCTCCGCAGCTCGCCGACGTCTTCGCGGGCACGGGGATACGGCTGTGCCTGGCCCGTGTCACCGCCGTGGACCCCGAGCGCCAGGTCGTCCACGTGGCCGACGGCGACGGCGAGCTCGGCTACGACACGCTTCTCTACGCACTCGGCAGCCACGGCGCCGACCACGGCGTCCCTGGCGTGGCCGAGCACGCCTTCGACGTCGCCGACCGGCCCTCCGCGCTTCGCCTGCGTGAGCATCTGGACGGCCTGAGCGGGCGGGGCGCAGGCGGACATGTGCGGGTCGTCGGAGACGGGCTGACCGGCATCGAGACCGCGACCGAGATCGCCGAAGCCCGGCCCGGCCTGTCGGTGACGCTGATCGCCCGCGGTGAGCTGGGCACCCGGCTGTCCGCCGGAGCCCGCCGCCATCTGCGCCAGGCCTGCGACCGGCTGGGCATGACCGTCCTGGAGCACACCAGCGTCGAAGCCGTCGAAGCGGCGCGGGTGCTGTGCGCCGACGGCACCGCCCTGGCGTCCGACGCGACCGTGTGGACGGCCGGGTTCGCGGTCGGCCCGATCGCCGCCATGAGCGGGCTCGAGGTCACCGAGAACGGCCGGATCGTCGTCGATCGCACCATGCGGTCGGTCTCGCACCCGAACGTCTACGCCGCCGGCGACAGCGTCTACGCCATCGGGGACAACGGCCGGCCGCTGCCGATGTCCTGCGCGTCGGCCGGCTACACCGGCATGCAGGCCACGACCGCGATCGTGGGATGTCTGACCGGCCGCGAGATCGTGAACACCAAGCTGGCCTACCTGGGCAATCACATCAGCCTCGGGCGGCGGGACGGGATCCTGCAGATGGTCGATGACGATGGGCAGGCAAAGCCGAAGTATGTGGGCGGTTGGAAGGCCGTGCGGATCAAGGCAGGCATCCTCAAGATGTCGCTGTGGGCCACCTCGCACCCGACGTTCGGCATGCCCAAGCGCAAGCGCCGCCTGGCCGCCGCGCCGGCCATGCCCGCCGTGCCGGATGCGTCCGCCGAGACGGCCGTCGCGTAGCCGAACAGCGTCCGTCTAAGGTGATCCGCGTGGACAGCACCGCCACTGATCGCTTCGACACCAGTCGGTTCGAGGCCAGCCGGAACCGGCTGGCCTCGCTGGCGTACCGGCTGCTTGGCTCCGCCGTCGAAGCCGAGGACGCCGTGCAGGACGCGTTCCTGCAGTGGCAGGCCGCCGACCGGCAGCGGATCAAAGTGCCGGAGGCATGGCTGACCAAGGTCGTCACCAATCTGTGCCTGGACCGGCTCCGCTCGGCACAGGCACGCCGCGAACGCGCCGTCGGCGCCTGGTTGCCCGAACCGCTCCTGGACGGCGACCCGATGCTCGGCCCGGCCGACACGTTCGAGCAGCGCGAATCCGTCTCCCTCGCCGTCCTGACTCTCATGGAACGCCTGTCACCCCTTGAGCGGGCCGTCTACGTCCTGCGCGAGGCGTTCTCCTACAGCCATGCCGAGATCGCCGAGATCCTCGACATGACCGAGTCCGCGAGCCAGCAGCACCTCCACCGGGCCCGGCACCGCGTCACCGGCACACGTCGCCGTAGCGGAGAAGGAGTCGACCCGGCATCCGCCCGCAGGATCGTCGAGGAATTCCTCGCCGCCGCCTCCTCGGGCCGCACCGAGCGGCTGGTGGCACTGCTCACCGACGACGCGACCGCGATCTCCGACGGCGCAGGCCTGACCGAGAAGCTGCTGCGGTTCGACACTGCGCAGCGCATCGCCGCCGTCGCCCGGGCCGGCTTCAAGCCCACACCTGCGAAACGGCGACTTGCCGGCGGCACGCCCGCCGTCCACTACGCGGTCGTCAACGGCGCTCCCGCCATGCTCTTCGTGCTCGGCGATCGGGTCACCGGTGCCGTGACGTTCGACATCGCTGGCGGCAAGATCGCAACCGTGCGCGGCATCGCCGCCCCTGCCCGTCTCGTCCGCCTCACCGAAGCCTGGCGGCAACACGGACCGGACACGCCACTCATCGCCCAGTGGTGACCCGACATGAGCTGCTGTGGGCTGCTTGTGCCGGCGGTGCGCGGGCATCCGGATCCAACCCCGTCGACCAGCCGCAGACGCACCGGTCCACGGCCGGGTCGCAGGTCCGGCGCATAGGGGTCCTGCTCGGTGCCGTACGGCTTGTCCTCGTCGACGGTCATGCTGTGGTGCCGTGACCTGTGGCGGGCAGGCCCTCGTCGCCGCGGTCGGCCCGCCGTGCGCGGCGAAGTCTGATCGCGAAGGCCACTGCGGAGGCGACGAAGAGCACGCCGGTGATCGCCAGCCATCGGCCGAGGTAGACGCTGTCGGAGAGCCCGGTGTCACCGGGGTAGGGGACGGCGAGCCGGAAGACGAGAGGGAACCAGACCAGCAGGAGCAGGCCGGACAGGAAGGCGGGGACGCGCAGGTAGTTGATCCACGCCACTGCTGGTCCGTCGGCGGTGCGATGACGCAGTACGGAGAGGGCAGACAGGTCGGCCAGCGAGTACAGGGGCAGCAGAATGAGGTCATGGAGGATGGCCGCGCCGACGAACCAGATCGCCACCTCCAGCGGCCTGACCGCGAAGAGGCGCACCATGGCATAGCCGGTGAGGGCGAACGAGGCGATCAGGACCAGCAGATGCAAAGGGCCTGAGCCGTACCAGCGGACGAATCGTGTCATGATCACGCCCTGAAGGTGAGTCGGTGGACCCACTTGGTGTTGTTCACGCCGGGGTTGGCCGGGACGATGACGCGGGCGGGGTAGCCGTGATCGAGCGAGAGGTCCGCGCCGTTGACGCGGAGGGCGAGCAACGCTCTGGAATCGCGGATCTGGTTGCCCCGTAGCACCACCTTGGTGAACGGGCCGTGCGGTTGGACGGATTCGACCAGGACGCTTCCGGCGTCGGTCATGCCGGCCAGGGCGGCGAGTTCGGCCAGCCGCACGCCGCTCCAGTTCTGGTCGTCGGTGGACCAGCCCTCCACGCAGGCGATCGGCAGCGCGGCGGCGTGGTGGGGCATCGTCAGAAGCTGCTCGCGTGTGAACACCTGCGGCGCTCCGCGTCCGTGCACCTCCAGCCGCCAGCTGGGGCCGACCATGGCGGGGGTGACGCCGACCTTCGCCGCCGTCTTGTTGATCTGGAAGCCGTTCGGGCCGCTGCCGGGGTCACGATTGTGTGGTGCGAGCAGCGCGGTGCCGCGCAGCCGGCCGCCGATGCTCTGTCCGGCGGTCACGGCGAGGAGGAGCAGCGATCCCGCGCCCACCGTGCCCAGCGCGCCGCGGCGGGTCATCGTCGGCCGAGCGGGGGCAGCTGCCACCAGGCCGTCGGGGTCCGGTGGTTCGGGCACGGTGTGGGCGAGGTCGGTGCGCAGCTCGGCGCTCAGACTGCGCGAGCGCAGGGCCCGTGTCATCAGGCCGAGTTTGAGGCACACGTGGACGACGAAGGCGGCGATGAACACCCAAGCGCCGTAGAAGTGCAGGCGATAGAAGGAGCCCGGGAAGACGTAGTAGAGCTGGATGTTGAGGATGCCGGTGACGAATTCGAAGATGACGCCGCCGACCAGCATCAGCAGGGACAGCCGCTCGAGTCCGTGAGCGACGGAGCGCACGGGCAGCCATGCGAAGAGCTTCGGGATGACCGACCACAGCTTGGCCAGCAGGACCGGGACGAGGATCACGCCCAACGTCACATGGACGCCTTGGATCAGCCGGTAGAGCCAGTACGGGTGCGTGGGCCAGCTGAAGAGGTAGAAGCCCAGGACGCCCTTGTCGGGAGTCTTGTCATTGAGGGGGCTCAGGCCGGGGTTGTAGGAGGCGTAGGACAGCAGTCCGGTGACGAACAGCAGCGGAATACAGATCAGGAGCACCAGTCCGAACACCGACGTCAGCCAGGGCCCGCGGATCGGACTGCGCCAGAATCCCGGCCGGAACGGCCCCGGGGGCGCGGGCACCTTGCTGACGCGCTGCGCCGCCGTACGGGTACGTGCGGCGGCCGACGTCACCGCGGCCGCCCCACCGGCCCGCACACGCCTCAGCTGCTCCCGTGCGCGCCTCAGCCGCTCTCGTGCGCGCCGCTCGTCCGGTCGCCGGCGCGCCGACCCACCGCGTGGGGCCGAGCCCGACGGCCGTCCGCCACTTGCCCTCGGCATCTCGCTACCGGTGCTCGGGGTTTTCGTAGTCGTGGCGGCAGCCGGCGTCCCAGGCGGTGCGCTGGTTGCCGTAGGCGGGGATGCCGCCGAGGTCCTTCAGCGCCCGTGCCAGGTGCAGCAGGTTCCAGGTCATGAAGGTGGTGTTGCGGTTGGTGAAGTCGTTCTCCGGGCCGCCCGAGCCGGGGTCGAGGTAGGAGGGGCCGGGACCGGCCTCGCCGATCCATCCGGCGTCGGCCTGGGGCGGGATGGTGTAGCCCAGGTGCTGGAGGCTGTAGAGGACGTTCATGGCGCAGTGTTTGACGCCGTCCTCGTTGCCGGTGATCAGGCAGCCGCCGACGCGGCCGTAGTAGGCGTACTGGCCGGCTTCGTTGAGCAGGCTGGAGCATGCGTAGAGGCGTTCGATCACCTGCTTCATCACGGAGCTGTTGTCGCCCAGCCAGATGGGGCCGGCCAGCACGAGGATGTCGGCTGCCAGGACCTGCTGGTAGAGGTCGGGCCAGGCGTCGGTCGCCCAGCCGTGCTCCCTCATGTCGGGCCACACGCCGGTGGCGATGTCGTGGTCCACCGCCCGTACGACGTCGACGTGCACTCCTTGTGCGTCCAGGATGGCGGTGCTGCTGTCGATCAGTCCCTCGGTGTTGCTCGTCTCCGGCGAGCGCTTCAGGGTGCAGTTGAACACTAGAGCACGTAGGTCGTCGTACCGGGCCGGCGGCGCGTCGGCAGCAGGCGACGAAGTAGTCACACGATCCTCCCGGAGCCCTGTCGCCGCACGGTGCGCGGCGACTCGTCCACTGCGCCCAGCCTGGAGGTCGACTGCGGCAGCCGCCACCACAACGCCTCCGAATGGCCCCGGCGTTCCGCGCCCCCGGTCGGCTGCCGACGAGTGGCCGGGACCGGTGGCCGTGCCTACGTTCGTCTCATGGGTACCGAGGGAGCGACCGAGTCGCAGGACATGGCAGCAGTCGAGGACGTCGCGCACCTCTTGGTGCGTTGTCTGCGGGCCGAGGGCGTGGAGTACGTTTTCGGGATCCCTGGTGAGGAGAACATCCGCTTCGTCGACGCGCTGAACGGCTCCGGGATCCGGTACATCCTGGTGCGGCACGAGCAGGCCGCCTCGTTCATGGCCGAGATCTACGGGCGGCTGACCGGGCGGGCGGGGGTGTGTTCGGCGACGCTGGGGCCCGGCGCGATCAATCTGTTGCTCGGTACCGCGGACGCCATGACCAACAGTGCGCCGATGGTGGCCCTGGCCGCACAGGGCTCCCTGCGCCGCCTCCACAAGGAGTCGCACCAGGTCATCGACCTGGTGTCGATGTTCGCCCCCGTCACTCAGTGGTCGGCCCGTATCGAGTGTCCGGACGCCGTGCCGGAGATGACGCGCAAGGCGTTCAAGACGGCGCAGAGCGAGCGACCCGGTGCCGTGTTCCTCGCGGTACCGGAGGACATCGAAGCGGAGCGGCCCGCCGAGCCGCTGGAGCCCTTGCAGATCGACGCGGTTCGGGCCGACGCGCCTTCGCCCTCCCAGATCGCACGGGCCGCCGAGGTGCTCGCGGCCGCCCGGCACCCCGTCGTGCTGGCGGGTCATGGTGCCGCGAGAGCGGGGGCTTCTGCCGCCCTGGTGCGGTTCGCCGAGCAGCTGAGCATCCCGGTCGCGACCACGTTCCACGGCAAGGGCGTCTTCCCCGACGACCACCCGAACGCCCTCGGCGCGGTCGGATTCATGCGCCACGACTACGGCAACTTCGGCTTCGACGCAGCCGACGCGCTGCTCTGCGTGGGCTACGAGATCCAGGAGTTCGACCCGGTCAAGATCAACCCGAACGGCGACAAGCGGATCGTGCACATCCACCGCTTCCCCGCCGAGGTGGACGCCCACTACCCGGCCACCGTGGGTGTCGTGGGCGACCCCTCACAGGCGCTGGACGCACTCGCGGCAGCACTGCCCGACGGACTCACCTACGACTCGGGAAGCAGCGAGAAGATCCGTGCGCTGCTCGACGAGGAGCTCCAGTACGGGCGCGACAGCGTCGCCTTCCCGCTGGTGCCCCAGCGGGTCGTGACCGACGTGCGTACCGCGTTGGACCGCCACGACATCGTGCTCGCCGATACCGGCGCCGGAAAGATGTGGATGTCCCGCCTCTATCCGACCTATGAACCGGACACCTGCCTGGTCTCGAACGGCCTGTCCACGATGGGGTTCGCGCTGCCGGGTGCTATCGCCGCGAAGCTGGCCCGGCCGGACCGGCGCGTCCTGGCGATGATGGGCGACGGCTCGTTCCTGATGAACTCCCAAGAACTGGAGACGGCCGTCCGTGAGCGCATCCCGCTGGTCGTCCTCGTCCTGGTCGACCAGGAATACGGCCTGATCACCTGGAAGATGGAACTAGAACTGGGCCGCCACAGCCACACCCGGTTCACCAACCCGGACCTGGTGGCCTATGCCGAGAGCTTCGGCGCGCGCGGCTACCGGGTCGAGGCTGCCGAGCAGCTTCTGCCGGTGCTGCGCCGCGCCCTCGACGACGACGGGGTCTCCGTGATCGCCTGCCCCGTCGACTACTCCGAGAACCTGCGTCTGACCGACAGACTGGGCGGTCTCCACGGCCCGTTCTGACCCCGGACCAGGGCCGGCCGACCTCCGGTGTCGCAGCCCGACCGCCAGCCGAGCCAGAGCCGGACGGATGGCGAGGATCGGGAGCGTAGCCGCGATGTCGGCCATGGGCCGGGTTCTGGGTGGCGACGTCGCGGTGTTCGGCTTCGCGCTGTCTCCGCCACCGTCTCCTGGATCAGTGCGCGGGCGGCTGCGGCTGCTCCATCCAGGCGTCCGGGCCGGGGTCGCCGCCCTCGGCGAGAACTGCCAGGCGGGTGACGTAGTGGCGCCAGCCCTCCTCGTGCGCCGCGCAGGCTTCCGGCGACGGAAGACCACTGTGGACCAGGCGGAGCAGGGTGCCGTCCGCGGTCGGTTCAAGGGTGATCTCCACCGTGGAGGAGCCGGGCGGGACGGGCATGGCGCCGCTCTCCCAGCCCCAGGTGAAGACGAGCCGCCTGGGCGGGTCCACGACGAGGAAGCGGCCGGAGGCGACGTTCTCCCCGCTGACGCGGGTTCGGTACGCGCCACCTGGTTCGAACGAGAACGTTCCGTCGGCGCCCATCCAGGACAGCCACTTCTCGCGGTCGGTGAAGAAGCCGAAGACGGTCTCGGGGCGGGCGGCGATGCGCCGTTCCAACGTGACGGTGTCCGTAGGGGACGCGGGGGTCGTCATGAGGGCCTCTCGTTCCGTTCGGCCTCTTCGGCGAGCCGGGCCAGAGTGTCGAGCTTCGTGCCCCACATGGTCTGGAGGTAGTCGGCGAGCGGTCCGAGCGCTTCCCGGTCGGCCCGGTAGAACCGCTTCGTCCCGTCCTTGCGCAGCGTAACGAGACCGGTGTCCCGCAGCACCTTGAGGTGCTGGGAGACAGCGCCGAAGGTGACCTCGAAGCGGGCGGCGATCTCACCCGCGGACAGCTCGTCCTCCCAGACCAGCCGCAGAATCTCGCGCCGCCTGGGTTCGGCGATCACCTGTACCGCGTCCATACCCCCGAATTTTAGTCCAGCCTGCAACTTGTCGTTCCGGCGTGTCTTATTTTAGTCTGCACTTAATTAACCGCACGGGGGCCCAGCACCACCAGGAGCACGCCATGACCTCGATCACCTACGACACCGACATCGCCACCGACCGGTCCACGGTCCTGGAAGCGCTCAACACCCACGACGGCCTGACCGGCTGGTGGACGAACGACGTCAACCGCAAGGAGGAAGTCCTGTACTTCAACTTCCCCGGCGTTCCCGAGCCCTTCCAGCTCCGCCGCGACCAGGCCGACGAGAACCGCGTCGTCTGGGTGAACGTCGGCACCTTCCCGCCCCACTGGGCCGGCACCACCATCACCTGGGACCTGACCGGCACTCCCGAGGGCACCCGGGTGGCGTTCGCCCACTCCGGCTTCCCGGAGGGCGAGCCGGAGATCCCGATGATCAGCGAAACCTGGGGCATCCTGATGACCCGGCTGAAGGACTACGCCGAGACCGGCAAGCCCAACCCCTTCTTCACCGTCTGAGAGCCCTCGATGAAGGTCGACGTCCTGACCGAAGCCGTGATCGCCGCCCCGTGCGAACGGGTCGCCGACTACGCGGCCGACCCCTCGCACGCGCCGGAGTGGTACGCCAACATCGCTTCCGTGGAATGGCGGACCCCGCCGCCGATGACGGTCGGCTCCAAGGTCGCGTTCATCGCCCGCTTCCTCGGCAGGCGTTTGGCCTACACGTACGAGATCACCGTGTACGAACCCCGACGGCGGCTGGTGATGCGGACGGCCGAGGGCCCCTTCCCCATGGAGACCACGTACACCTGGGAGCCGCACGGCGAGGCCGCGGACCACACCCGCATGACGCTGCGCAATCGTGGCGAACCCAGCGGATTCGCCTCCCTGGGCGCCACAGTGTTGGCGACCGCCATGCGCCGCGCGCAGCGCAAGGACCTCGCGGCCCTCAAGGCGCTGCTGGAGCAGCGAACGTGATCCCCGCCGGCGAGCGGGCGCCTCGAAGCCGGTGACTCAGGTCAATGGCGGCGGGTTCGGCGCACGACCGTCCGCTCCTCAGGTAGCCGTCGGCTCCCGCACCACGGGAGCGAGGACAGGCGCATGGGCGGCGTCGCCGGCCGAGCCCTCACGCTCCGGCAGCGAGCGAGGCCAGGATGTCGCCGCCGGCCAGGCTGCCATGGTGGGCCTGTGCCACCGCCTGGCCGACGGCAGTGCACATCTCGTCGCCTCTCGCGGGCTCGATGCGAAGGTCCCTGCCACGTCTTGACCGCACCTGCCGTGGCGGTGGCCGCGTGATGTGCCGCGGTCGCAGGGTACCCGTGGTGGACGAGGAGCCCATCCGGGTTCGCCGCTTGATCATGGAAGGGCGCCGCCCTATGCCTGATGGAGCCGACCGCGCGCCCAGCACCGTCCCCCACGCCGACCTGACGCGGGCTGCGGACTGCGAGGTGTGCAAGGGATGGGGAACGGTCGTCACCGACGACGGGCAACATGAGCTGTGCCCGGCCTGCCAGACCGGTGGGCGCTGAGCCGGTTCCGTCACGAATCCGCCCGCGCCCGCGCCCGGGAGCAGTGAGGGCATGACGTCGATGCCGGTCACACGGTGGGCCGGGGCCCAGCCGCGCGGCGGAGCCGGTTGGTGATCGCCAGTCCCCCATCCCAACCCTTCAAGCCGGGCGTGTGGCGTTCGGGTTACGACTACCGCGTTGTGGGCGAGCCGAAGAGCATTGCGGCAGGTCAGCCGGCGGGCGGTCTTAACCTGAGCTGAAAGGAAGACCGGTCGGCATTCGGAGCGATGCGTGGCGAGGGTGGGAGTGTGGCAGCGGCTGGGGAGGTGGAGGCGGCTGCTGCCGGCCGTTCTGCTGTTCGCGGCCGTCGTGATCGACTTCTTCACGCCACCCACTCTCAGCGCTGCGGCTCTCTACGCGGCGGCGATCCTGACGGCCGCTCCTTTGCTGTCCCTTCGCGGCACCATCGTCACCGGGGTGACCGCGTTCCTCCTCGACCTGGTGATGTTCGGGTACTTCGGCTACCACGGAAGTGCGACCGAGCTCAGCGAGCTGTCCATGGTCGCGACGGTTGCCGCGATCGCGGTCTTGCTCAATCGTCTTCTGTATCACCTGCAGACCCAGCTGCGGTCTGCGCGCGACATCGCCGTCGCCGTCCAGCGGGCCGTCCTACCGGATCCGCCGAAGGTGCTCGGTCCGCTGCGTTTCGCTGCGCGCTATGAGGCCGCTCAGAGCGACGCGCAGATCGGCGGGGACCTCTACACCGTGGTGGACACGCCGTTCGGCGTGCGCTGTGTGATCGGCGATGTGCGGGGCAAGGGGCTGGAAGCGGTCAGGGCGGTCGCGGCCGGCATCGGCACCTTTCGTGAGGCGGCCCTGCAGGAGCCCAGCCTGACCGGGCTGGTGGAACGGCTGGAGCGATCCGTCGCTGTGGAGGCCCAGCAGTCGGGGAACCTGACCGAGCTCGAAGGGTTCATCACGGGCGTGGTGGCGGAAGTCCCCCCGCATGGAGGCGAAGTCCGCCTGGTCAACCGCGGCCACCCGCCACCCGTGCTGTTCCTGGCAGACACCGTGCGATACGTCGAGCCCAGTGAGCCTGCATTGCCCCTGGGCATGGCCGCTCTGGCCACCAGCCCGGTGTGCGTCGATACGGTGACGTTCCCCGAAGGGGCCACCCTGCTCCTCTACACCGACGGACTCACGGAAGCTCGTGACGAGAACGGCGTCTTCTACGAACCTGTCGACAGGTTCGCCGCGTCTCGGTATGCCGGTCCGGATGCGCTCCTCGACGCCGTGCTGGCCGACGTTCACACGCACACCGGTGGCCGGAGAACCGACGACATGGCACTCCTGGCTATCACGCATACTCCCGACCACCGCGTTGACGTCGGCGTGAACTGATTCCCGTCCGGCACAGGCCTTGAGGACCCGGCCGGCGCAGGTGGCCACGGTCTTGTCCAGGGACCAGGTCCTGGCCGGTGCGGCCACTGACGACGACGCCGGGCAGCCGGCGGTCGATGGTCAGGAGCGCCCCCCATCAACCGGCTGCAGCGGACCGCTGTGCAGATGATGCAGGCCGAGGACGAGGAGAGGCCGGCAGGACAGGCCGCGGCCGTCGCAGCCGCGAGGGCGGGAGCCGACCTTCGGCGTAGAAGATCAGGGCGCGGGAACGGTGGGCTATCCCTTTGCGGTGGCGAGGTGGTTGATGTCGGGGTTGCGCAGGACGCTGGGAGCATTGCTGTCCGCCCCGGCTACCGCGAGCATGGCGCGGCCGACGGCGTCCGTGGTCGTGATGTGCCGGGGAAAGAGGCGCTTGAGCAGCGGGTGGATGACTGCGGTGGCCCGGTAGAGCCCGCGGTAGAGCGGGGTCCGGGAGACAGCGCCGTCGACCGGCTGGATGAAGCCGGGACGGAACATGTAGGCGGTCATGGGCAGTGCCTGCAGGTCGCTCTCGGTACGGCCCTTGACGCGGGCCCACATCTGACGGCTCCTTCCGGTGGGGTCGGTGCCCTCGCCGGAGACGTACACGAAGGTCAGGGTCGGGCTGACAGCGATCAGGGTGCGTGCGGCGGCCAGGGCGTAGTCGTAGGTGACGCGGGTGTACTCGGCCTCCGTGCGGCCGACGGCGGAGACGCCGAGGCAGTAGAAGCAGGCGTCCAGGCCGACGAGTTGGTCCTGGATCGCGGTGTAGTCGGTGAAGTCGGCGTGGACGATCTGTCGCAGCTTGGGGTGGGCCATGTCCAGGGGGCTTCGGACGACGGCGAGGACTTCGGTGACCGCGTCGTCCCGCAGGGAGGCGTGCAGGGCGCCGTGCCCGACCATTCCGGACGCTCCGAAGACGATGACTCGCACGAGTTCTCCTGGTGATGAGGGGTGTGCCCGGGGGCGCGTGTCGGTGGGAAGAGTGATCCTAGGTCGAGACGCGGCCATCGCCACGGTCCGGGCCACCCTGTGGGCCGCAGGGCCTGGCCGAGAGCGCGGCGAGGAAGCGGGACGCCCCTCTGGGCTCGTCCGCCATGGTCCGGAGGGGCGCCGGATCGCACACGCGGCCGCTCTTGGCGGCTCTTCCCCGGGGGATCAGCGGGGAAGGCCCATGGACCGGGACATCAGGGCGTCGAAGGCGCGGTCGGGGAGGAGGCGTCGTAGGCCGATGAGGGGGCGTGCGCCGAAGCCGGTGGCATAGCGGGGCTTGGGACGGCGGGCCGTGACGGCCTTGCCGATGGCGTCGGCGATGACGGTGGGCGGGGAGAGCCGCTTGGCCATGGTCTCGGAGCGCAGGGAGGCGGCGACGGCCTCGGCCTGGCCGGAGTAGGCACCCGCGGCGGACGACTTCTCCAGCTGGTCTGCGGCGATGGCGCCCCACTCGGTGGCGATGCCGCCGGGTTCGATGACGACGACGTCGATGCCGAAGGGCTTGACCTCGATGCGCAGGCAGTCGCTGAGGGCTTCGAGGGCGAACTTGGTGCCGTGGTACCAGCCGCCGAGCGGGGTGTAGATCTTCCCGCCCATCGAGGTGACGTTGACGACCGTCCCGCTGCGCTGGGCACGCATGTGAGGCAGGGTCATCTGGATCAGGCGGACGGCGCCGAAGACGTTGACGTCGAACTGGCGGCGGGCCTCGTCCTGCGAGACGTCCTCCAGGGCGCCGTACGAGCCGTAACCGGCGTTGTTGACCAGGACGTCGATGCGCCCGGTCTCGGAGATGACGCGGTCGACTCCGCTGCGCATGGAGTCGTCGTCGGTGACGTCCATCGCCAGCGGGCGCAGGCCGTGTTCGGCGAGTTGGTGCAGGCGGTCGGTGCGGCGGGCCGCTCCGTAGACGGTGTAGCCCAGGCTGATCAGCTTGAGGGCGGTCGCTTCGCCGATGCCGGAGGAGGCACCGGTCACGAGGGCGGTCTTGGTGGTGGTCATGGGAGTCCTCATCATGCTTCGTCGTGCCCACCGCTGCGGTGGTCCGTGGCTTCCACGCTAGGCGGACAACCCCGACGAAGAACTAGCGAATGACGCCTGTCTTCTTGCCGTTCACGCCACCGCGTTGTGGCGTCTTCTGCGTGTCCAATGGCGCATGCGGCATCCCCACCCCTGCATGCGGGGAACTACCCTGAAGGGATGGCATCAGAGCGGTTCACCCTGGACCCGGGTACCCGTGCGCTCCTGCACGACCTCGGGATCTCGCTCGCCCGTGTGCTGCGGCGGGCGCAGCTTCCGGCCGGCGTCTTCGCGCACGGTCCGGTCACGATGACGACCGAGGAGTACTACCGGTTCTGGGTCGCGCTGGACGCCGAGGCGGCAGATCCCGACCTGGCGGCGAGGATCGGGCGCACGCTGTCGGTCGAGGCGTTCAACCCGCCGATCTTCGCGGCACTGTGCAGTGCGAATCTGCGCACCGCGGCTGAGCGTATTGCCGAGTTCAAGCCGCTCATCGGCCCGGTGAACCTCGGCGTCACCGTCGACCACACCGGGCTGACGATCGCATTCCACTGGCCCGGGGGGCCTACGCCACCCCCGCTGCTGGTCGCCACCGAACTCGCGTTCTGGGCAGCACTGGCACGCATGGGCACGCGGCGCGAGGTGAACCCGACCCGCGTCGCCATGCGCCAGGCTCCGCAGCCTTCACCCGCGACGACCTCCTACTTCGGCACGCAGATCCGCGAGGGGAAGGCCGACGCCGTCACCTTCTCCGCCGAGGACGCCTCGCTGCCGTTCCTCACCGAGGACGAGTCCATGTGGAACTTCTTCGCACCAGAGCTGCGCCGCCGCCTGTCCGAACTCGAAGCGTCCGCCACCGCGGCCGATCGGGTGCGTGCCGCGCTCCACGAGTGCCTGCCCGCCGGTGAGAGTTCGATCAACGCCGTCGCCGGCCAGCTCATGCTCAGCCCCCGCACGCTCCAGCGACAACTTCAAGCAGAGGACACCAGCTACCAGGCCGTCCTCAGCGACACCAGGGAGAAGCTCGCCCGCCGCTACCTGGCAGACCGATCCCTCACCATCTCCCAGGTCGCCTACCTCCTCGCCTACGACGACACCAACTCCTTCTACCGGGCCTTCCGCCGCTGGACCGGACTCACTCCGGAAGCCGCACGCACCGGCGGCCGCCTCACCACTGCGTGAGCGCTGCACCGACGCTCGCCCCCCGGCGGCGGGGATCGCACACCGGTCACACTCCGGTCGGACCGGACCATGACCGTGCACCCGGTGGCTCGTCCGCCGCAGCCGGCCCGCCCCCTCACCCTTGGGTCGTCCGTCGAAGCCTCTTGAGGAGACCCATGCCGGCAGTCGGCACGTCGTAGTGGCGGGCGGTTTCTACCGACCCATTCAATCCGGGACCGAGCAGTCCAGGATCCGCCCGTCCACCGTCCCCACGACCAGCCGCCGTTGCTCCGCCCGGTACGCGGCGGACACCGGTGTGACCGGGTGGCCGTGCGCGCGCAGGGTGTGCCGGGATCGCACCTCACCCGTCGCCGTGTCCAGGGTCTCCACCTCACCGGTGACATACACGACGAACATCCTCCGCTCGTCCCCGTCGAGATCGGCGAGCGGCTTGTCGGTGCCGTACACCCAACGTGCCACTCCGTCCGGCAGCCGGCGGCTCACGACGTACGTGCCCTCCCGGGAGTCCGTATAGGTGGCGCCCCGTTCGTACGAACGGCCCGCGTGGACGAGGGTGTGTGTCAGCTCGACGGCGGGGCCGTACCAGGGCTGGAGTGCGGACGCCGGGTCCCAGCGCAAGGGGAAGAGGGCGCGCAGGGCGGCGGGGCCGTGGGCGCCTGGAGGATCGATCGCGTGGATCCACGGCGCGTCGTCGTCCGGGCCGGGGCCATCCACATACAGCAGACGTGTGCTGTGTTTGACGTGCAACGCCGGGGAGTTGGAGCGGCTGGGGGCGAGGTCGAGGCGTGCCGCCTCCTGGTGCGTGGGGGCGAGCAACTGCGCGGCGTGAGCGTCGCGGCCTTGCGGGCGCAGGGCGAGCCAGCCGTCGTCCGCGGCGCACAGTGCGGGGACCGACGGCACGTCCACGCAGTCCAGCACACCGCCGTCCGCCGTCGATATCCGCCGCACAGTGGTCGCGCGATCGACCAGTCGGCCCGTCGCCTCGTCGCGCCGGTAGCCCTGGTACGTCACCCACGCCGACTCCTCGTCCGAGGTCGCCGCGACCCGGACGCTCCCCTCCCCCTCCGGAGGAAGAACCCACCTCATCGCGCCCGACGGATCCCAGCATTCGAGGTCCGTGTGCCGCCCGGTGGCGAGCACCCGGCCGTCGGTCAGCACCGCCAGGTCCCGCACCTCCCCCCGCCGCCGCCAACGGCCATCCGTCAGCCGTGCGAGGGTGTCCTCCACACCCGGGTCGTAAAGGAGCCCGCTCTCGACCATCGGGTGGCGTGTGTCGTCGGGGTCGACCAGACCGGACGGAGCCGACAGCCAGTCGTCCACCGCGACGGCCAGCTCGAAGCCCTTGCGGAAGCCGCCGTCCTTGTCCTCCGGAGAGAGCAGCATCGCGAGCCTGCCGTCCTCCAGCCAGCGCAGGTGGCGCACTTGGCGGCTCTTGCTCAGCAGGTTCGTCACACGCCCGGTCTCCAGGTGCAGCAGGAGCAGCTGTCCCTGGAAGTCCCACGAGCCGTCGTAGCGGCCCGTGCCGACGGCGACGAGCGGCAGCTCTGGGTGCGGCTCGATGGCACATACGGAGTAGCGGGAGGCGACGACGTGGCGCGGACGAAGGGTCCCGGCCTCGTACACGCCGATCCGGTGGCCGAGCCAGTGGCCCGTACCGCGCCACATGACGTGCCCGAGGTCACCGGCCGCAATGACGCAGCCGTGACGTGTGTCGGCCACCGCCCACACGGGCCGGCCGATCTCGGCGAACGGCTGGTCCCCGAGTATCCGACAGACGGTCAACTCATCCGGCACGACAACCTCCCCCCAAGGTGGCGCACAGTCTGCCAGGCCCGGCGCTTTCCTGCGGTCTTCCGAGGGAATCGACTCATCCGCGTACGTGATCGGGAACGGATCCACGGGGCACGCGTGCCGAAGCGAGCCAGGGCGCGGACTCGCCTTGTCATCGACAGCCGACCACGGCCGCGTGCGGCTGCCCACCAATGGCTTGACGTCGCCGAGACCATGGTGCCGTTCTGCACGTTTCGGAGTACCCCACGGGCTCTCCGCACGGGCCTCGCATCGCGTTCGGCGTGCTACCGGCGATGTGCTTGTCGAGGTGCACCTGCCGATCGAAGGGACCGTTCCTGCCGCTACCGTTGCTGGAAGCCGTCGTGTTCGACCAGTGAGCCGTCCGGCCCTGTTGATCGCCCTGGCGAACCCGCCTCACTGGCGGCAGGCCGAGCTGTTCGGCTGCCGTGCTCCGGGTGGCTACCGGGTTCCGTAGGAGTCAGACCTGTACGAGGGCGTCGGGGTCGACGTCGCAGCGGTCCACCTCGGTGGCCAAGTCGTCGCCGCCGACCGGCACCTTTGCGGTCACCGTGCCCTTGGCGGGCACCTGGACCTCGTGGAAGAGAGCCTCTACCGTGCCGCCGTTGACGTCGAGGAAGGCGACGTGGACGTCGAACCGCATGGACTTGCTGTTGGGGTTGCTGACCTGGACGGTGGCGTACGGCGTTGTCGCGTCCGCGCACTTGATCAGGCGCACGGTTCCATTCTGCGGCGACTTCGTGTTGCCGGTCGCGGACGGCGACGGCGTGGAGCGGTGATGGGGCCGCCGCGTGTAGCCGCTGCCGCCCGACGAGGTGCCGTACACGTCGTCGTCATCGCTGTAGGTGGATCCGGAGCTCCCGCCCCCGGACGTCGACGAGTTCGACGAACTGTCGTGGTCCTGGGAGGAACTGCTGCATCCGCCCCCGCCGCTGCTGTGCCCCCGCGAGTGTCCGTGCCCCCGCCCGGTCGAGAACCCCGTCAGGGCCAGCACCACTATGCCCGAAACCGCCGCCAGCTTGATTCCCCGTTTCATCACGCCGGACACGTTACGCACCGCAGGGCGGGCGCCCCATACACGGCGTGGTTCTGTGGCAAGACCCCGACATCTGGACGACGTTGCCCAGAGAAGCGGCGTCGTGGTGCACCACGCCCTTGAGCCGATCCTCGCGCTCACGGAGGAGGAACCGGCAGGAGCGTAGGGGTATCTGCAGCGGAGCCCTGCTTGGTATCAAAGGCGTTGGCAACCCTGCCTGTTCAGGGCCGAGATCTCTGTCTGTTGTTTGCTGCCCTCTTTCCTGACCTTCACGTGCAGGAGCCACGGGCTTCGTAGCGGTTGTCTGGGATGGATCGCGCATACGGCCGCACGACAATGCCCCCACCGGCCATCATCGCGCCCCAGCTGTGAGGAAGTCATGGACCACAACGCCCTCGGCAGACCCGCCCGAGGTACCGCACGCATGCGCACAGGCATCGGCCTCGCTGCCGTACTCGCCGTCGCCGTCCCCTCCCTGATGCCGACCGCCGCCAAGGCCGAGCCCGGGATGCCCGCGTCGACCACGCAGTGGTCGACGGAGACACTCGCACCCGGCGTACAGGTACGTACCGGAACCATCCGGCACGCCGACGTCACGCACACCTGGACCGTCACCGTTCAGTCCCCGGGCATCAGCCGGCTGACCGGCGCCACGACGTGGTCCGACGTCAACACCAGGAGCTGGGCCGACACCACGGCGCAGAAGCTGCGCGACGCGGGTTTCCAGCCGCGTGTGGAGAGCGTCAGGTGGCCCGACTACTCCGACACCCCGCACGGAGTGATGGGGCTTCGGGTACGAGTCGGCTCCTTCTCCACCCAGGCCGCAGCCCAGTCCGCGGCGGCGGCGATCACCTCGGCAGGGTTCCACACCTCGGTCGCCTGGACCGGCTACGACATCCAGCAGCCCGCCGACCGGGAGAACGTGCATGTGGCGGTGATCGACCCACGCGTCTTCAACGGCACCGTCGAGGGTACGCACGACGGCAATGTCGCACAGCGGAAGACCACTTCGTCAGTCGCCGCCCGGCTCAATTCGCTGGTCGCCGTCAACGGCGGCTTCTTCGTGACTTCGGACGCCGACGGAGTCCAGGGCACCATGTCCGGCCTGGGCGCCTACGACGGCCAGTTGGAGTCGATGGCGGCCGGCTCGCGCGCCGCGCTGATCCTCGGTGACGGTGGCCGCCACATCCGTGTGGCTGATCTGACCACCACCGTCACCGCCCGGGCCGGAAACTCCACGTACCGGATCCAGGGCATCAACCGGGTGCCGGGACTGGTGCGCGACTGCGGTCGTCCCGGCGCCTCACCCAGTGACCTGCCCTGGCAGGACGTCACCTGCCGACTGACCGACGACCTGGTCCAGTTCACCACTGAGTTCGGTGCCGACCTGCCCACCGGGCCCGGTCTCCAGGCGGTGCTCGACGCATCCGGCCGGGTGGTCTCGGTCGGTGCGCGCGGCGGGCGGGTGCCGGCGGGCGGGCGCGTCCTGCAGGGCATCGGCGGTGCTGCCGACTGGCTGACCGCGAACGCCGCGCCCGGCAGTCGCATCCGTGTCGACGAGGTCATCCGCGACACCAGCGGTCGGCGCGTCGAACTCGACGGTGACGACTCCATCGTGAGTGCCGCCCCCACCCTCGTGCGGGACGGAGACATCGACATCGACGCTGCCGCCGAGGGAGTGGTCGACCCGCGGGACCTGTCCTTCGGATACGCCTGGGCCAACGTCCGCCAGCCGCGCACCATGGCGGGTGTGGACCGGAAGGGCCGGCTGATCCTGGCCACGGTCGACGGGCGCCAGACCGGTGGCAGCGAAGGCTTCACCCTCTACGAGGCGGCCGAGTTCATGCGCTCGCTCGGTGCCGTAGAGGCGTTGAACCTCGATGGCGGCGGCTCCACCACGATGGCCGTCCGCGGCACCCTCGGCAACAACCCCTCGGACGCGACCGGCGAACGCGCGGTCGGGGACACCGTGCAGGTGCTTCCGCCACACGCCGACTGACGACGGCCGCCGCCTGACTCCGTACCGCGCTCCGGGATCGACTGGGCGCGGTACGGCTGTCTCGCGTTGGCTCACCTTGATGAAGCCATCGGTCCGGTTTCGAGTTCCACGAGGACCTCCAGGGAGTTGAAGTGCTTCGAGTCGAGCGTTCGCCCAGAAGCCGTCCGAGGTCGTGGTGGGGGCGTCGCTCGTCCGTCGGTCCTTTCACACCCGCGATTCTGCAGGGGTGAGGTCGTTCTTCCAGGCATGGTCGGCGGGTCGCAAGGTGAGGACGAACACGGAGACGGTCGCGGTGACGAAGAGGACTTGCATGATGGTGCGGGGCACGAGCTCGTCCCACCAGGGCAGCGGCGTTCCGGAGAGGGCGAGCGCGACGTTCGCGGGGAACATGGCGATCAGCAGCAGGGTGAGCCCCGCCGCGGCGACGGTTGCGAGACGGCGGTGGTACATCGCCGCTGCGGCGCCCAGTTCGAGGATCCCGGTGACGGTGACGATGAGGTCCGGCAGCGGCAGCCACGTCGGGACCATGGCGATGAGCTCGGCTCGCATGCTGACGAAGTGCGCGATGCCGGTGAGTGTGAACATCGCGGCCACTCCGGCGCGGAGCGCTGTCTCGACACTTCTGGGATGCCGGATCCAGGACTTGTTCAGGACGATCACGCCGACGGTGACGCCGACGAGTGCGATGAGGGGTTCCACGCTGCTTCTTCCTCGGTGAGGTGTCGGCTCACAGCTGGGACTGTGAGCGGCGCATTTTCTGGGGATCGATCTCCTGGATCTGGACGACGACGCCGTCGGGGTCGGTGAGGCGGATGCTGCGGCCGAAGTCCTCGTCGCAGAGGGTGTGGTCGTAGCCGCGTGCGGCGAGTCGGGCGGACACATCTTCGAGGCGCTCATCGGTCGCGAAGCCGAGCTCGACCGTGCCGAGCGGCCGCCCCTTCGACACGGCGGCGTCGTGGATGCCGACCGCGCCGGCTGCGGCGTCGAGGTGCGCCCAGACCGGGACGCCGGCCTCGGGGCGATGGCTCAGGCCGAGTCCTTCGTAGAAGCGGCGGGACGCTTCCACGTCGGCGACGTATCGGATGGGCAGGACAGTCAGCATGAGCATCTCCTGGTGGCGTGTCCGTCCGGCGAAGCCGGATGAGCAGTGGACGGGTCGCGCACCAATCTGCTGCGCTCGCCGAGGAAACCCCATCAAGAACGCCACATGTGGTGGATGACGTCATTAGAGTCGCTGAATATGGCGGATCCAGTCAGTCTTGACGCGGACGACCGGCGGGTGCTGCACGCTCTGCAGCTCGACGGGCGGGCGTCGTTCGCGCGGATCGCGGCGGTGCTCGGCATGTCCGAGCGCGCGGTCGCGCGCCGCTACCACCGGCTGCGTTCCCGATTGGCGTTGCGCGTCATCGGCGTCACCCGCCCCAACCCGCTGGAGCAGGAGGAGTGGTTCCTGCGCATCACCGCGGCGAACGGTTCGGTCGACGCCGTCGCACGTGCGCTTGCCGACCGCGGCGACACCTCGTGGATCGCTTCGCTTGCCGGTGACGGAGGGCTCGGCTGCATCCTGCGGACATCCGCGGTGAAAGGCGACGGTGCCGGCGCTCTCGAGCTCTTCCGGCGCAGTGCCAGCATTGCGACGGTGACGGCCCAGCGGTTGCTCGCGCCGATCGCCGGGATCGGCGGGTGGCCCGGCCGTCTGGAGGCACTCTCCGCGAGCGAGCAGGAGGCAATGCGCCCGGATGTGCCCGAGCCAGGCGCAAGTGAGACGTCGTCCGGAGCCGCGCTGTCCGACGACGACGCGCAGCTCCTTCGCCTCCTCTCCGCCGACGGGCGCATGAGCATCGCCCGGCTTGCCCACGTGTCCGGCATCCCCGAGACGACCGTCCGCCGCCGCGTCACCGAGCTCACCGGTCGCGGCGTACTGATATTCGAGGTCGAAGTCGACCCGAAACTCTACGGACGACATCTCGACGTGATCTGCTGGATGGACGTACAACCCGCCGCGCTCGGCACCGTCGCGCGCGCCCTGAGCTCCCACGTCGAGGTCGCCTTCGCTTCGACTACCACGGGCACCACCGGCATCCTCGCGATCCTCGAGCTCGCCGACGTCGGCGACCTGCACCGATACCTCGCAGAAGGCATCGGCGCGCTCTCCGGCGTACACCGCGTCCATACGGAGATCATCGGGCGGTGGATCAAGCGGGCCGGGCCGCTCATCAGCCCGCGCGCCTGATCTCCTCGAGATTCACGGTGTGGTCACGCGCAGAGCGATTTCCTCCCCGACGTTCAGTCTCGCCGGGACCAGACCTCGGGCCCGCCGCCGTACCACTCGATGACCGACATCTCGGCCACATCAACCTCGTCAAAGCCTTCCCAGCCCTCACACTGCAGCAAGTGTGTCAGTCCGCTCAGACTGTGCACTGTGCCGAGGAGCACTTCGCCAACCCACACCTGGCGACCCTCGCCCCTCATGGGCGGGGAGACGATCACGGAAGGTTCTGTCGTACCCAGAGTCCGCCACCTGGCTTGCTCACGCTCAGCCAGCGTCTTTCTATGAGCCAGCTTCAGCGGATCCCTCTCCCGCCCTCCGCCTGGCTCCTTCATTACCCGGTCCCATTCACGAGCCGAGACGAGCCTGCAGCAGAGCTTTCCCTACCTCAGCACCCTTCTTGCTGTCGGCTTGGGCCTTGCGGAACAACTCTCCCAGTTCGGTGTCATCGTCACGGTCCGCATCCGCGATGAAAGTCTCCAGCCGCAGAGCGTTCTCGAGGCACGCCTCGACGTACCAGAGCAGGTTGTAGTCCTTGTCCTTCGTACCGGTAATGCCGCCGGTCTCCGTTGTACTCGTCATGTCCTATCACTCCCGCAGACCATGGCACTAAGGCCTACCTCAATCATTCCTCAATCATTCAGACGTCGCACGAGTGCCCATGCATGAGCCGGTCAACCGCATAAGGCCCCCGATCAGGGACGCGGTACGGCGGCCGCCACACTGCGCAGCCACCCTCGGAAGCTCGCCGTCCGGGCCAAGGCGTCGTCGACTTCTGAACTGGTCCGTCTGCCCTTCTTGGCCAGCCGCCCCCTCGAATCACAGACAGGGCCTGCGATCGCCGTGGCGCGGTCGGGGCCTCGATTGACCCGTCAACAACGTAGGAGCGTCTGAGGAGGGCCTGCGCCTTCTCGCCTCCAGGGCCGCGGACGCAGGGAGCCCTCGCCGGGCGGCCGCGCGAGAGAGGCTCCCTCCCCGCGGTGGCGTACCCGCAGCCCCGCAGGTGACGACGCCTCTTCCAGGGAGCCGGAGGTGGCAAGAAGGACGAGGTCATTCCTGAAGCGATCCGCTTCCGGACCCGATCGTGTCAGCGTCGCCGCTGGTCGGCCCGCAGTTCGAAGTCGCCGTAGCTGTTGTCGACGGGGTTGACCGTGACCCCAGGGGCGATGATCTCGTCGATGCGGTCGAGAACGTCGGCCGAAAGCGTGATGTCGGCGGCGGGCAGGAACGTCTCCAGCTGCTCCATGGTGCGCGGACCGATGATCGCCGAGGTGACGCCCGGGTGGTTGATGACGAAGGCGACGGCAAGCTCGATCAGAGTGAGGCCGGCCTTCTCCGCCAGGACGGCGAGCTGTTCGACGGCGTCGAGCTTGCGCTGGTTGGCGGGGGCGCTCATGTCGAAGCGGGCTTGGGGGCGCGCCGCGGAGGCGGGGCCCTCGGAGGCGTTCTTGCGGTAGCGGCCCGAGAGCCAGCCGCCGGAGAGCGGACTGTAGGTGAGCGTGCCCATGCCGTGCCGGCGCACGGTGGGGAGCACGTCCTCCTCGATGCCACGGACGAGGATCGAGTACGGCGGCTGCTCGGTCACGAACCGCTCCAGGTGCCGCTCCCGTGAGGTCCACTGAGCCTCGACGATCTGGGAGCCGGAGTAGGACGAGGAGCCGATGTAGCGGACCTTGCCGTGGCGCACGAGGTCGGTGAGGGCGCCGAGGGTCTCGGCCACGTCGGTGTCCGGGCTGGGACGGTGCACCTGGTAGAGGTCGATGTGGTCGGTGCCCAGGCGCCGCAGGGAGTTCTCGACCTCGCGGATGATCCAGCGCCGTGAGCCGCCTCGCTGGTTGGGGTCGTTCTGGTCCATCGGCATGAAGAACTTGGTGGCGAGGAAGACGTCGTCGCGGCGGTCCTTGAGCGCCTTGCCGACGATCTCTTCGGAGACGCCGGCGGAGTACACGTCAGCGGTGTCGATGAAGTTGATACCCGCGTCGAGGGCGCGGTGGATGATCCGCACCGAGTCTGCTTCGTCGTCGTTGCCCCAGGGGCCGAACATCATCGCGCCCAGGCACAGCGGGCTGACCTGGACGCCGGTGCGGCCGAGCGGTCGGTATTGCATGGAGTGGTTCTCCTCGATCGATGGTGGTCATTCGTTCCGGGAGGGCACGACGGTGCCGGTGCCCGCCCAGCTGGCGAGCAGGCCGAGTGCCTCCCGCTCCCGGGAATCCGGTTCGGGTGTGTAGAAGTTGAGGCGGAGGCCGGGGTCGGCCGGCAGATCCATCGCCTCGTAGGGCAGGGCGAGATCGCCGACCAGCGGGTGGTGCAGGCGCTTCACGCCGGAGCGGTGGAACTTCACGTCGTGGCGTGCCCACCGGCGGACGAAGTCACTGCTCCTCGTCGTCAGCTCTCCGATCAGATCGGTCAGCGCCTTGTCGTGCGGTGCCCGGCCCGTCTCGGTCCGCAGGAACGCCACCGCGTCGTCGGCGCCCTTCTCCCAGTCGACCCAGAAGTCCCTGCTCGCGGGGTCCAAGAACATGAAGCGAGCACTGTTGACCGGCCCGCGCTGGGCGAACAGGGGTGAGTCGAAGACGGGTGCGTACAGCGCGCGGCCCAGCCTGTTGGTGGCCAGGATGTCGAAGCGTGCGTTGCGGACGTACGCCGGTACGTCGGTCATGGAGTCGAGCAGCCGCACGATCGTGGGCCGCACCCGGGAGGCGGTCACCGTGGGCCGCTGACCCGAGGGAGTGGCCGCGCGGGCCAGGTCGTAGAGGTGGGTGCGCTCGGCCTCGTCGAGTTGCAGAGCGTGCGCGAGAGCTTCGAGGACCGAGTCGGAGGCTCCGCTGAGGTTTCCGCGTTCCAGCCGGACGTAGTAGTCCACGCTCATGCCCGCCAGCAGAGCGACCTCTTCGCGGCGCAGGCCCGCGACACGGCGCTTCCCGCCGAAGACCGGCAGCCCGGCCTGCTCCGGAGTGATCCGAGCGCGCCGGGTGCTCAGGAACTCGCGGACCTCGGCTGCCAGCATCTTCTTCTTGTCACTCTCAGTCATGGTCCGACCTCGGGAGCTTCGTGGGCGACGCGTCGGCGGGCGTGTCCTCGGACCGGTCGGCGTCGGACGTGGGGTGGGTCAAGGCTTCGGCGCGGGCGGCGAAGGGCACAGGGGTTCCTCTCGCTCGGGCGGTGTGGATCCGGCCCGCACCCTCACGGTAGGTGCGTCGGCGAACGCCTGCGAGGTACTGCCATTACCTGGAAAAGGAGTGACTCCCACCTGCGCGTCCGCCCGCGGTTGTCTGGAGAAGGCCAAGGACTGCGAGTCCTCGATGGGCCCGATGAAACCGACCTGAAGGAACAGCGTGCGCGTAGCACTCACGTACAAAGCCGGCGATGTCCGCGTCGGGCACGGCGTCGACCCGTATCTCAAGGAAGCGCAAGGCCCTGAAGGTGCTGGTGCGGCTGTGAGCAGGCAGCCTGTGATCAGCGTTATGGACGCCTCTGCGCGCATCGGCGGCGCGTCGTCCGCCACGAGGGCGATCACCGGAACCGACGGTGGGCCGCTGACGATGGGGCTGGTGACGCGATGACCACCACCGCACAGCGCGCGTCGGTACATGGGGCGGCGCGGCCCAGCGGGACGCCGGCCCACGCGACGCTGATCCTCGCGATCATCTGTGTCAGCTACTTCATGGTCATCCTCGACAACTCGATCGTCTTCACCGGGCTGCCGCAGATCCGCTCCGACATGGGATTCTCCGAGACCAGCCTGTCCTGGATCACCAACGCCTACGTCCTGGTCTTCGGCGGACTGCTGCTGCTGGGAGCCCGGGCCGGTGATCTGTTCGGACACCGCAGGGTGTTCCTGCTCTCCCTGGTCGTCTTCTCACTGACCTCGCTCCTGGTGGGCGCCGCGCAGACCCAGTGGTGGCTGATCGGCGCACGCGCGCTCCAGGGCATCGGGGCTGCGGTGCTGGCCCCGTCCGCGCTGTCCCTGCTGACGCGCAGCTTCGCCGAGGGCCGGGCCCGCAACCGGGCGATGGCCGCCTACAGCGCCGTCGCCGGTCTCGGCGCCGCGTTCGGCCTGGTCGTCGGGGGGCTGGTCGCCGATCTGATCTCGTGGCGGGCCGGGTTCTTCCTCAACGTGCCGGTCAGCGCCGTGATGGTGGTGCTGGCCCTGCGGTTCCTGCCCGAGACCGAACGTCGGCGAGGCCGCTTCGACATCGCCGGGGCGGTGTTGGCGACACTGGGTTCGACCGCACTGGTCCTCGGCATCGTGGACGCCGCCGACTTCGGCTGGACCGCTGTCTTGACCCTGGTTCCACTGGTGGCCGGCGTGGTGCTGCTCGGGTTGTTCGTCCGGGTGGAGCGGGGGGCCGCGCAGCCGATCGTGCCACTGCGGCTGTTCGCCGGCCGGGAGCGCTCCGGCGCCTACCTCGCCCGGATGCTCTACATGGGCGCGATGATGGGGTTCTTCTTCTTCACCGCGCAGTTCGTGCAGAGCGTCTACCACTGGACGCCACTGCAGGCCGGCCTCTCGTTCCTGCCGATGACGCTGGTCAACTTCGTCCTCGCCGTTCAGGTGCCCCGGCTGCTGGAACGGGTCGGCAGACCACTGGTACTGCTGACCGGGGTCGTCCTGACCACGCTGGGCATGGCGTGGCTCAGCCGCCTCGGCCTGCACACCCCCTACCTGACGGGCGTGGCCCTGCCCATGGTGCTCATCGGCGCCGGCCAAGGCCTGACGCTGGCCCCGCTGACCTCCAGCGGCGTCGACGGCGTCGCCCCCGCGGACGCGGGGGCCGGATCGGGCCTGGTCAACACCGTGCACCAGATCGGCAGCGCACTGAGCCTGAGCATCCTGACCGCCGTCGCCGCCTCCGTCTCCACCGGCCACGCGGCCGCAGACATCGCGGCCCGCTCGGGAACGGCCCTGACCGGCTCCGCCGTGCTGCTCGCGCTGGCGGTCGTGACCGTCGTCGCCCTCATCGTGCCCGCACGGGCCACTCACCTTGAAAGGTCCCTGTGATGCAGACCCTCACCCTCAACAACGGCGTCGAGATGCCCGCCCTGGGACTCGGCGTCTTCCAGACCCCGCCCGACGAGACCCGGACAGCCGTGAAGGCCGCGCTCGACCTCGGCTACCGGCACATCGACACCGCCGCCGCCTACGGCAACGAACGCGAGGTCGGCCAGGCCCTGCGCGACTCCGGAGTGCCGCGCGACGAGATCTTCATCGAGACGAAGATCTGGATCAGCGACTACGGGTACGACGAGACCCTGCACGGCTTCGACAAGAGCGCCGCCAAGCTCGGTGTCGACCGGATCGACCTGCTGATCCTGCACCAGGCCCTGCCGTCCGACTTCGACAAGACCCTCGCCGCCTACCGCGCCTTGGAAAAGCTCCTGGCCGACGGCAAGGTCCGCGCCATCGGCGTCAGCAACTTCATGGTCGACCACCTGACCACACTGCTCGACGCGGCCTCCGTCGTCCCGGCGGTCAACCAGCTGGAGATCCACCCCTACTTCCAGCAGCGCACCGTGCTCGACTTCGACGACCAGCACAACATCGTCAACCAGGCGTGGTCCCCCATCGGCGGGATCACCTTCTATCCGGGCTACGGCGAGGACCGAAAGAGCGTCCTCGAGGACCCGGCCGTCACTCGCATCGCCGAGGCGCACGGCAAGAGCCCCGCCCAGGTGCTGCTGCGCTGGGGACTCCAGCACGGCCGCTCGGTCATCCCCAAGTCCACCAAGCGCACCCGCATCGCCGAGAACATCGACGTCTTCGACTTCGAACTCACCCCAGACGAGCTCACCGCGCTGGACGCGCTGGAGACCGGCCGGCGCGGCGGCCCCGAACCCGAGCACGTCACCCTCGCCGCCTACGGCCGCGCCATCCCCGAAGCCTGACCCACCCGCTCGACCATCACCCTGCACAAAGGATTCACCGTGCCCACCACCGTCAAGGCGTTCGGCGCCCACGACGTGCGTCAGCCGCTCGGCCCCCTCACCGTCGAGCGTCGCGACGTCGGCCCCCACGACGTCAAGCTCGACATCCTGTACTGCGGCATCTGCCACTCCGACATGAACTTCGTCGGCGGCGAGTTCGGCCCGCTGCCCACCAGCCCACTCGTTCCCGGCCACGAGATCGTCGGACGGGTCACCGAGACCGGATCCGAGGTCACCCGCCACCAGGTCGGCGACCTCGTCGGCATCGGCTGCATGGTCAACTCCTGCCGCGCGTGCGAGAACTGCCGGGCCGGGCAGGAGCAGTACTGCCTCAACGGCCACACCCTGGTCTTCGGCAGCCCCGATCCGGCCGAGCCCGGCGCCCACACTCAAGGCGGCTACTCCGAGGCGATCGTCGCGCCCGAGGACTTCGTCGTCCGCGTTCCCGACAGCCTCGACCCGGCCGCCGCGGCGCCGCTGCTGTGCGCGGGCATCACCGTCTACGCGCCGCTCAAGCGCTACGGCGCCGCGCCGGGCACCAAAGTCGCAGTCGTCGGCCTCGGCGGCCTTGGCCACCTCGGCGTCAAGACGGCCAAGGCCATGGGCGCCGAGGTCACCGTCCTCTCACAGTCCGACCGCAAGCGCGGGGCCGCAGCCGCCCTCGGCGCCGACCACTACGCCGTCACCGGCGACGGGTCCACCTTCACCGACCTGGCCGACACCTTCGACATCATCCTCAACACCGTCAGCGCACCGGTGGCGCTGAAGGACTACCTGGGGATGCTGCGCCTGCACGGCACCATGGTCAGCGTCGGCGTGACCACACAGCCGATGCCCCTGGATGTCTTCCCCCTGTTGCAGAACGGCCGCGCCTACGCGGGCTCGCTGTTCGGCGGCATCGCCGAGACGCAGGAGATGCTCGACTTCGCCGCCGAGCACGGCGTGAGCGCCGACATCGAGCTGATCGGCGCCCAGGACATCAACACCGCCTACGAGCGGATCGTCGCCTCCGACGTCCGCTACCGGTTCGTCATCGACGGAGCGACCTTCGCCCAACTGAACGCTTGAGCAACCGTCCTGGGGGTGGTCTGCCCCAAAGCAGACCACCCCCAGGACGCCCGGCAGATGCGGCGAACACGGACGCCGACCCCGCACCCTCCTCCGATACCCACCCCGAGGCCCGTGACCAGCTGGAGGCACGACCATGACGCACTGGAACGACGCAGACCTGGCGAAGGTCGGCGCGGCGGAAGAGCTGGACCTGGAGTCCGAGCGCGCCGACGGCACCCTGCGCGACCCCGTGACCATGTGGGTCGTCCGCGCCGGCGACCACCTCTACGTCCGCTCGGTCAAGGGCACCGCCGGCCCCTGGTACCGGGGCACCCAGTCCCGCCACCAGGGCCGCATCGACGCCGGCGGCGTACGGCGGAACGTCACTTTTCACAAGGCCGATTCTGCAGAGCACGCGGCCGTTGACACCGCCTACAGGGAGAAGTACGGCCGGTACACGAGCATCGTCGAGCACGTACTGACCGACACCGCCCGCGAGTCCACCCTCCGCCTCGAATCTCGCTGACAGCGGCTCCTTCCCTCACATTCCCGGTCGGGGAAGGTCCGCTTGTGCGAGCCACTCTCATGTACGCCGCCCGGGACGGTGTCAGGGCGGACCCACAGGTGTGCTCGTCGATGAGCCACCCGCCCAGTAGGCATGGTCCTCGTCCAAGAGAGTCTGGCTGCGGGCGGCCTGGAACTCAGTGGTGCTGGCCGGGGGGGCAAATCGCGCTGCTCGCGACGGCCTTCGTGACGGTCCGAGGTTTCCGCCGACCTCCATCTCTGTGAAGGATCTGAGTGTTGCCTGTCCGTGATTGACCTGAAGTCAGTCCCGGCTGGAAGCTGAGCCGCCCCTCGGCACCTTCCCGTCCCTTCACGCAGATGGATTACTGCCTCATGCGAAACCTCACCCGCGTCGGCGCTCTGTCCGCCGTCGCCTCGGCCGCGGCCTTCTGTGTTCCGGCCACCGCCCACGCCACCGCTCCCGGTGACAACGGCACCGTCAAGATCCATGACGCCGGCACCGGCGAGGAACTGCGCAAGAACGAGCCGCACGTGTGCGAGTTCTACTTGGACGCGTTCGGCTTCGACAACGGCCAGCAGGTCGACTGGCACATCGAGGCCTGGGCCCCGACGGCCGCCGTCAAGGGCGAGACCGTGAAGTCCGGTGCGATCACGCTGGACGGCGAAGGTCACGGCCGTACGCAGGACATGACGCTGCCCGACGGGCACTACAAGCTGTTCTGGAACTTCGAGGGCGAGCACGGCTCGGCCAAGCACAAGGTGTTCTGGACGGACTGCGAGGACAAGGAGGAGGGCAGCGGCGCCTCGCCGTCGGCCTCGGCCTCGCCGGGCGACTCCACCACCGAGCCGGCCGCGAGCCCGTCCCCGTCCTCCGAGGTCGCCGCCTCGTCGTCGCCGTCTGCGCAGGGCAGCGAGGGCGACCTCGCCGAGACCGGTAGCGGCGCTCCGGTGGGCCTGCTGTCCGCGGCCGCAGCCGGGCTGCTGGCGGCGGGTGGCTACCTGGTGCTGCGCCGCCGTAAGGCCTGAGGGGCACTGTCTCCCTCCGACGAGCCGTGACCCCGCCGACCAGGCCGCTGCGCGCGGGCGTCCTCGACGAACAGGGTTGGCACGCCCTGGACGAGGCCGCCCGCGAGCCGGGGAGGGACACCGCGCGTGCACGCACGCTGCATTGAAGACGCTGCCGGAACCGGGGCCGTGCTCGGGCTCTTCTACGGCTGCCAAGGTTCGGGACACGAGTCGCCCGACTGTGTCCTCGACCATCCGTCCCCGAGCACATGGACGTTCGTGGATGCGAGGGCGCCGTCCCGATGCGCGCCCTTGGGCAGCGCGGCGAAAGATCCACTCACGTGGGCCACCGTGCACGCCAGCTGCAGCACGGCCGGATGACTGAGGGGAGCTACGTCATCGGGGAGCTTGATGGAAACGCCGTGGCCACTGCCGCCCGTAACGTCCGGTGCATTTGCCAGGCGAGGCAGCTGTGTGGTGGCGGTCACGGACTCGCCGTTCGTCGGTCCGTCGAACAGCTGGCCCAGCACGGTCCCGAGGTCTACGGGCTCGGCCATCTTGCGCGGATAGGCCTTGAGAGCACCGTCGTCCAGGAAATAGAGGGAAACGACGACCGGCACCGAGGGCTTCGACCCGGGGGACACGCCGCTCGCCGGTTCGCCGGCCTCGATGACGTCGGACGGGGGGACCCCGCACGCCGACAGCGTGAGCGCGGCCGCGAACCCGACCAACAGCCCCTTCACACGCGAACCCTTCACCAGGCACCTCCGACCGAGTCTTCGACGGCTGCGATGTCGCGGTGCAGAGGGAGTTCGATCGTGAACACTGCTCCGCCCCCGGGAAGGTTGGCGGCGCTGATGCGTCCGCCGTGCAGGTGCACGTTCTCGGCCGTGATGGCCAGGCCCAGTCCGCTGCTCTCGCTTCTGGTCCGTGTGGTGCTCGCCTTGTAGAAGCGCTCGAAGATGTGTGGCATGGCGTCCTCGGCGATGCCGGGTCCGTTGTCGGTCACCTCGATGACGGCCCACGCCGCATCCGGCCGCTCCTCTCTCACGTCCATGGCCAGCCGTACGGGCGGCGCGCCGTGCCGCAGCGCGTTGCCGACCAGGTTGGCCATCACCACGTCGAGACGGCGCGGGTCAACGGGCGCACGGAGCACGCCCGGTGGGGGCAGGCGGGTCTCCACTTGGCCCTGCCACCCCCGAGCGGCAAGGGTGCGCTGTGCGCATTCGGCCAGGTCGACGTCGTCGAGGCTGAGTTCGGCTGCCCCGGCGTCGAAGCGGGATATCTCCATCAGGTCGTTGACCAGGCCGCTCAGCCGATTGGTCCCCTCACTGATGAGCTGCAGTGCCTGGCCGGTGTCGCGGTTCAAGTCCGGCGCGTTCTCGTCCAGCACGTCGGTGACTGCGGACATCGCCGCCAGTGGTGTCCGCAGTTCGTGGGAGACGTCCGAGACGAAGCGGCGGGCCTGGGCTTCCAGGCGGCGCAACTCCGCGACCGAGTGCTCCAGGGCTGTCGCCATGTGGTTGAAGGATTGCGAGAGGTCGGCCAGTTCGTCGGAGCCGTTGACGGCCAGTCGGACGTCGAGGTGTCCCTCGGTCATCCGACGTGTTGCGCGGCGCAACGCCCGTACGGGGCGCAGTACGCCTCTTGCGGCCAGCAGTGCCAGTACGACGGCGAGGCCGAGTGCCACCAGGGTGGCGTGCTCGATGGCGCTGACCATCGCTTCGACATAGGCCTGTTCGGTGTTCTGCGGCACGACCAGGTACATCACGGTCCCTGAGAGCCTGGCCTGTGTGCCTTGGCCGTCGGTGTAGGTGATCGGCATTCCGACGACGAGGTAGGGGTGCCCGTCGGCGTTCACCCGCTGGAACACCGCGGCCCGTTTGGTGTCCACGGACCGGCGCAGTTCCGAGCTGATCTTGTCGAAGTCGGCGCTCGGCGCGGAGGCGCGGAGGCTGCCGTGCGTGGCCAGTACCTGTCGCCCGGGTGACTGGCTGGTGTGGAGGACCTGATTCACGGCTTTCTGCAGGTCGCTCTGGCTGGGTGTCGGGGGGACGCCGGCAACCACGGCGTCGACGCTGGTCCGGAACTGCCGGATGACCGAGTCCTGGCTCTGCTGCAGCACTCCCGTGCGCGCTTCCCGGAAGGCGACGGCTCCAGTGCTCAGGGCACTGGCTGCGGCGACCAGGACGAAGGCCACCACCAGGCGGGAGCGCAGGCCGCGCAGAGGCAGCGGGACTTTCGCGAGGACGGCCTTGTAGAGCCGCGTCAGCTTGGGGCGATCCCCGGCTGCGACCGCGTTGCGCTTGCGTACGAGCTTGCGTGCCCGTACGGATTCCTGGCGGCTCACGAGGGGCCGAAGCGGTAACCGAAGCCGCGCACGGTCTGGATGTATCGGGGATCTCCGCCCGGCTCGCCGAGCTTGCTGCGCAGTCGCTTCACGCAGGCGTCCACGAGCCGTATGTCTCCGTAGTAGCTGTGCTCCCAGACTGCTTCCAGCAGCTGCTGGCGACTGAACACCTGGCCGGGCGAGGCCGACAGGGTCAGCAGCAGTCGAAGCTCGGAGGGGGCGAGCGCGACGGGTCGGCCTCGGTGTGTCACCACGAGCCCGGCGCGGTCGATGGCCAGCTCACCGTGCGCTTCCGTCCTGGGGCGGACGGCGTCGGACACCGACGCGTCATGCCGGCGCAGCACGGCCCGTATGCGCGCGTCGAGCACCCGGGCCCGTACGGGCTTGACCACGTAGTCGTCCGCTCCGGCCTCCAGCCCCACGACGACATCGATGTCATCGCCCTTGGCGGTCACGATGATGATCGGGACCTGGTCGCGCTCCCTGATCCGCCGGCATACGTCGAGCCCGGACATGCCGGGCAGCATGAGGTCGAGTACGACGACGTCCGGGTGGGAGGGGTGAAGCTGCTCCAAACCCTCTTCACCCGTCTCTGCGGCGAAGACTTCATGCCCCTGGTGTCGCAGCCCCAGCTGGACGGCCGTACGGACATCAGGGTCGTCTTCGACAATAAGGACTCGCGGCACCTCGACAGTGTATGCAGATCCTGTGTGGTTGCTGACCTGCGAAGGAGCCCCTCCCGGGCGCTGTTACACAAGGGTCACATCGGCGTCTCGCCGGGCGGGCAACCCGCCGAACCGACCGAGCGCCGCTCGTTATCGTTCCGTGATTTTCCGAACTCATGACGATCATCTGACATGACCAGCTTGAGCTGCCATGCAATCGGCACGACACCAGGAACATCCATCGACCACTGACGGCGCCGTGGCCTCCCAGCGCGGCGTCGGTCACCGGTCCTCGCACCGCCGAGGCCGCCCGCGCCGCCACGGGCGCACGTATCTGGTCGGCGCACTGGTCGCCACGGGCCTGCTCGGCTCCGCCGCGTTCTTCCTGGACGGGCGAAGCGACGCGTCGAGCCGTGCGCCGCACCCACAGAGCGCGGCACCCGCCACTCCGACTCCCACTCCAAGCCCTCCCACCCACACCCCGACCCGGACCCCGACCCCCACCCCGACTCCTACGGAGATCGACGTCCCCTCAACGGGCTCCGGCACGTTCATCACCGCTCAGGCCCGCGGCGCGAGGGTCGGTCACGGTTCGCGTCCACTGCGGTACGTGGTGAAGGTCGAGACAGGCCTCGACATCTCACCGGCCCAATCCGCGGACGAGATCGCCGACATACTTGCCGCGCCCCGAGGCTGGACCCGCAACCCGGCCTACTCGTTCCAGTTGGTGAGCGCGGGACAGCCCCACGACCTCACGGTGACGATCGCGACTCCGGGAACCGCCGACGCGCTGTGCTGGGCGGGCATCCGACAGAACACCCAGGGCGAATACAACTGCGAGGTCCCCGGCGGAGTGGTGGTGAATCTCAAGCGCTGGGCCATGGGCTCGCCCACCTTCGACGGGCCGATCCATGATTACCGGGCGTTGATCATCAACCACGAGATGGGACATTTCCTCGGCCACGCGCACCGGACCTGCGCCGGCCCCGGTCAACTGGCCCCCGTGATGATGCAGCAGATCAAGGGCCTGCACGGATGCATCGCCAACGCCTGGCCCTACGACGAGGACGGTCACTTCGTCACCGGGCCGCGCGTGCAGTGAACCGGCGACGACCAGTCATGCCCTCGATGCCGGTGACGTCATCGCACGCGTGGCTTCGGTTCGGCTACGCGCTCCCCTCTTCACGGACTTGTAGGGTCTGTCCGGCCGATCACTTCTGCGAGGCTGTTGGATCGGACATTCCTCGCTCGTGCCGATGACCTTGACGTATGCGGTCACCCTCGGGTGATCATGACCTATGACCCGCGCTCTGTCGACGCCGCCCGTCATTCCCTCTGGCTCACTCGCCGACTCTCCTCAACCCGTGCTCCACGCGGCCCAAGACTTGCTGCTGCGTCCCTGGGAACAGGCCGACGCGCCAGTGTTCCTTTCCGCTTACCAGGACGATGAGATCCGGCGCTGGCACACGCGCCGACCCTCGAACGGGGGTCATGTCCAAGAATGGTTCGACGCCTATCGGCAGGATTGGCAACGCGAGAAGGGCGGCCACTGGGCGATCACCAGCAACGGCGGCGAGGTGCTCGGCCGGATCGCCCTGCGCGGACTGGACTTCGACGACGGAATCGCCAACGTCGCCTACTGGGTGCTTCCATCCGCGCGCGGCATCGGCGTGGCCTCCCATGCCCTCACGACGCTCAGTGTCTGGGCGTTGGACGAGATCCGCTTCAGCCGTCTGGAGCTGGACCACTCGACACGGAACCAAGCCTCGTGCGGGGTCGCCGCAAAATGCGGCTACGTCCTGGAAGGCACCAAGCGCAGCGCCGCCCTGCATGACGATGGCCGTCACGACATGCACCTGCACGCCCGTGTTGAGGGCCAGTGAGGCCGACCGATCATGTCGCAGCCAGATGCTGGCCTTGGTGGCGGCGTCGTGTGCGCCTGGGAGCTCACCCGCCAGGCTTCAGGGCCTGGCTGGAGGAAGCCGCGGGTCTTCTCTGCGATGGCTGCTTTGCTTCTCGCCGCTCTGCTCGCCGCATGTCGGGCCGCCTGCGCGGCCGGCCGACCACCCCCGCCACCGCCGGGATCTTGTCCAGCAACGGCAGCAACTGGGTGACGTCGTTGCGGTTTCCTCCGGGCAGCGACACCGCGAGCGGGATCCCTTGGCCGTCGGTGATGACGTGGTGCTTGCTGCCCGGGCGTGCGCGGTCGACCGGACTGGGTCCGCTTTTGGGCCCCGGCGGGCGGCCCGGACGTGGGAGGAATCGATCACCGCCCGGGACCAGTCCAGCTGGTTCTTCGACCGCAGCTTGTTCAGCAGCAATTGGTGCAGCTGGTCCCAGACGCCTGCCTCGTTCCAGGCTGCCAGGCGGCGCCAGCAGGTCATGCCCGAGCCGAAGCCGAGCTCCTGGGGGAGGTACTCCCACTGGATGGCGGTGTGCAGGACGAACAGGATGCGCACAGGGCCTGCCGGTCGGGCACTCGCGGCCGTCCTTGGACCTGCTTCGGAGGCGGTTCGGGCAGCAACGGCTCGATGAGCGACCACAGTTCGTCCGACACGATCCACGGCCGCGACTGACGCTTCCCCATGCCCCCATCAACGAGCGATCAAGCCGACAGTCACCTGATCAACCGCTTTTGTCAGAGCCAGTAAGCGGCCGCCAACCAGTCCAGCGGGCCCGCGGGGTGCACGGCGTGTGGCCAGGCCCTGGATTGAGGGCGGGCCGCGTGGGCACGTGCAGTACGAGATCGTGGACGGTTGGCCGTACAGGCGACGAGCGGTCGGCGGGAGAGCGGAGGGGTGGGGATGGTTGATCCATCGGCGGCGGTGCCGCGGCCGGAGTCTGATGCGCTGGACGATGGTGAGGCCCGGACGCCGCCGTTGCGGCCCGGTGGTTATGACCCGGCCCAGTACGCCGGGTGCGTGGTGCGCAGTGCGGAGGCGGCCGGTGTGTCGCCCCTGCTCGTGATGACGGTGTTGCACAACGAGGCGTACAAGCCGCACCACCCGCTGCTGGAGCGGTTGTGGCAGTGGTGGAAGCCCGGGGCGTCGTTCGGGGTGGCCAACATGCACCGTGCCACGTTCGAGCAGGTCCGGCGCAGGTACGGCCTGTCCCAGCGGTGGCACGATCTTCGTGACGACCCTGCTCTCGCCATCCATGCCGCGGCCCTTCATTTGAAGGACCTCGACCAAAATCTCCCCGAGCGGCACGTGCGCCGCCTCAGCCGCGATGAACTGCTGGCCCTGGGCTACAACGCGGGAGAACGCAACATGCTGGCGTTCGCCCGAGGCGTGCCGCCGGGACCCATGGCACGGTCGTACCTGCGCCGTTTTCGAACTCATCGGAGCCGAGCCACCGCGGCCCTGGCCAGGAGTGGTGGGCATCGCGACGCCGCAGAGGGATGAACACGGAGGCGCCGCATTGCAAGTGAGAGCTCTGTCTGCGACTTGAGGGTTTCGGTGCAGCATCTCTGCCTTCGTCGAATTCGCTCCTCTTGAGCGTTGGAAGTGCTTCCGGTGACCGTCCTGAGCAGCACTCCCCTGGCTTGCCTGCCGCTGCCGCGACTTCATGAGCCGTCTCCGCAGCCTTGGAAGTGGGCGGCATCGCGCTGACTGCCCCGGAACAGCCGCGCAGCCGGCCTTCATGAATTCCTCGTTCCGCTACGGCCCCTGTGCAGTCGGTGCGAAGTACAGTGCTAGTGCGGCGTCTTGACCCTGGTCTGCTGGATTTGGGCAGGTTTCGGCCGTTTCGCGCCGTCAAGTAGTGCGAAGAAAGGGGCGTGTTGTGGGCGCCTACCTGTGTCCTCCCGCCGTGATACACGGCGAACATGCCGTGGCGACCGACCAGATCCTTGCGGAGGTGCGCAGTCGGCACCCGCAAGCCCCGTGGCTGCCGCGGATCGACGGCATCGCCGCGAGTACGGGGATCTCCTCTCGCGGGTGGATGCTGCCGTTGCATACGGCTGTCGCCCCCAGCAGTGAGGGCGGCCTGCGAACTCCGGGCATCGGTCCGGCTCGTGAAGCACTGGCCCGTGGCGGGTTCAGCGACCGGCAGGTGGAGCGGGCGATCGCCGTCCTGGAGGCGATACCGGCGCGGCAGACGATCCAGGAGCGCACCGCGCCGGCCTGGGCGGCCGTGCAGACGTACGCGGAGCGCGCAGCCCGTGAGGCTCTCGGGATCGCCGGTCTGGACACCGCCGACGTCGACTGTCTGATCACCAGTCACTCCACCACCCCGGCCCTGCCGGGGCTGGACCTGTCCCTGCTCAACCGCCTTCCGCTGCGTGGCGACGTGCTGCTGCTGCCGGCCAGCCAATGGGCCTGCATCGCCGGGACCCGGTCGCTGGCGCTGGCGGCTGACCTGGTTGCCGTGGACCCCGACCGGGTGGTGTTGGTGGTGATTTCGGAGGCGCTGAGCACCACCTATCAGCCCGCCGACGACACGCTGGAATCCCTCATCGTCCGGTTGCTGTTCGCGGACACCGCCGTGGCCACGGTGGTCACGGGCCGCCCCAGGACGGAATCGATTCTGCTGCTGGACGCCACCTGGCACCACACCCTGCCCGGAACCTCGGACCTGCACCGGCTGGACACTCGGACCGACGGCACACACTTCGTGATGGACCGCCGTGGACCGCGCGCCGTGCAGGAGACGGTCACGGCGATGTGGGAGTGGCTGCGCCTGCGCCACCGGGACGACGAGCACCCCTGGCACCCCGAACTGCTGCTCGCCCACCCTGGTGGGACCCGGGTGATGGAGTACATGGAGGAGACGATGCCCGACGGGTGGCCGACGGGGCTTCTGGACTACAGCCGGGACAGCTACCGGACCGGCAACCGCGGCGGTGCGGCCGTGCTCGACATCCTGCGGCGCGCGTACGACGGCGGCCAGAAGTCAGGCAGTCGCACCGTGCTGTACGCGGCCGCGCCCGGGCTGACAGCCACGGCCGTGGAGGGCGAATGGCTCTGACGTCCCCCTCACGTGGTCGAAGCGCGCCACGCTCATCTCCGCAGGTGCGCTAACCGTCCAGTTCCGCCCAGACCGCCTTGCCGGTGTCGGTCCACCGCACTCCCCAGCGCGTGGTGACCTTGTGGACGACGTGCAGGCCGCGCCCGCTCTCGTCGAGTGCCCCGCTGCGGCGCAGCCGCGGTCGGCCGTTGCCGGTGTCGCCGACCTCGCATGTCAGGCGGCCGCCGGCGTACACCAGCCGCACCGAGATGGGCCCGGTGCCGAAGAGGACGGCGTTGGTGACCAGTTCGCTGATCACGAGCAGCGCGCTGTCCTGGGCGTGCTCACTGACATGCCATCGCCGCAGGAGAGAAAGGGCCAGCGTGCGGGCGCGTGCAGCGGTGTCGTCGCCGACGGGCAGCTGCCAGGTCGCGGTGTCCCGGCTGCGGCGGCCGGCCATCCGGGCGAGCAGCAGCGTCACGTCGTCGCGCACGCGCCCGTGCGGGGGCAGGTCGGCGACCATGCGACGCGCGGTCTGCTGCAGATCGTCCCAGGGATGCACCGCACGCACCATGTCGGTCAGACGATTGATGCCGTCGTCGATGGAGGCCTCCTGATGCTCCACCAGACCATCGGTGTAGAGGGCGAGAAGCGAGCCGGGCGGCGCGGTGAACTCCTGCACGTCGAACGGCTCCCGCACGGCGAACTCGGTTCCCAGACCCGGGTGAGGCTGCGTCGTGATCGTCACGGCGGACCCGTCGGGATGGACCAGGACCGGGGGCAGATGGCCCGCGTTGGACATCATGACCCGGTGGTCGATCGGATCGTAGACGACGATGCAGCACGTCGACCCCAGCGCGCTGTAGCCGGCCGCGAGGCCCGCGTCCGAGTCGTCCAGGAGCGTGACCGTCTCGTCCAGACGCTCCAGTACCTCCCCGGGGCCCAGTCCCGCCGACAGCAGTGCCCGGGCCTCCACGCTCAGCTGGCCCATGGCGGCCGTGGCCCCCAGCCCATGCCCTACGACGTCACCGATCACCAGGGCGGTCCGGTCGCACGGCAGCGGGAAGCTGTTCACCCAGTCACCGCCGACGCCCGCACTGTCAGGAGTGGTGGGCTGGTAGACGCTGGCGACCTCGATGGTGTCGCTGCCGGGCCGTGGTAGCAGCCGGCGCTGCAATGCCAGGACCTGGGCGTGCTCACGCTGATGCTGACGGGCCAGGTCCACGTGACGCGCGGTCTTGGCCACGAGTTCTTGCAGGTCGAGCAGTTCGCTGTCGCGGAAGAGGCGCTCCGGCCGCCGCCAGACTTCCGTCACTCCCAGCACGACGGGCCCCGCCATGCCTTCCGGCCCGTCCACGACCAGCGGTATGCACGCGACGCTCGCCGGTCGGTCACCCGGTACCAAGGCACGCGCCAACCGTGGATCGCTGAGTACCCGCTCGATCGCCTCGCGGTCGGGAATGACGATGGCCTGCGGCACGTCGTCGCGCGTGACGGCGCCGACCAGCAGACGGCTCGCTTCACGGGGAAGGTCGTCGCCGCGCGTCAGATATCCCTCCGGCCAGGCCCGGTCCGGCACCAGAGCCGCCCGCCTGAGCCGGATGCGTTCCTGCGCGTGCCCGGTGACGGCCTCGCCCGTCCACACGGCGAAGTCGAGGTCTACGGCGGCCACGTCCCCCCAGGCCAGCAGTGACTGGGCCAGGGACTGCGCGGTCTCGTCGATGTCCAGTGACGTCCCGATCGCGGTCGCGGAGGCGTAGAGGTGCAGTCGCTTGGCCATGGCGATCAGGGAGACCGTCAGACCTCCCCGCGGTGCCACGGCCGGCAGGATGCTCATCGAGACCACGAGCTCTGTCCCGTCGTCCCGCCGCAGGCGCTGGACCCGGGCGACGTGCGGCTCCTGTGTCTCGAGAACCTTCCGCAACCGCTGCGTGACCGTCGGTACGTCCCCGGGAGGCAACAGTTCGGCGAAATCGGCCTTCGGCGCGACGTGTACTCCCGCGAAAGGAGCGGCGTCCAAATTGCAGCTGGTGACTTTCAGGTCCCGGTCGAGGCTGACCGCCCCGAGGATCTGTTCCTGACCTCCGTTCTCCGGGCTCTCACCTGCGGGCCGACGGGCACCGGGGGCGCTCTGCATGGCGGCAGGACCCCTGGCCGCCGTGGATCCGGCCTCGCGGAGGTAGTCCGCCAGGGCACCGCTGACCATGTCGAACGGTGAAGCGGACGAAGCGGAGGGTGTGGAGTCCATGCAGGTCACTCAGCTCGCTGACTCCGGCACACGCCGGAGAGGCATTCCCGAGTCCGTGCGATAGGGCCCCGAGATCCTTTACCGCACACCTCCTGGATAGCACAAACGCCGTCCTCGCCGAAGGGGCGACGGAAAGGGGGGCACGTGCGGGCAGAGGCAAGGGAGCACGCAGTCACGGGCGCACACCCTGCGTCGCCGTATCCGCGGGCCGTGACAGCTCCACTGCACTCGGAGCAGTCGGCAGGCCGCGCTCCGACACAGCGGTGACGATGTCCAGGAGGCGGCACCTGGCCGGCTGCTCCAGCAGGCTGCCTGCCGACGACCGTGCACGGTTGTCCGGACAGGCACGGTTGCCCCGACAGGCACGGTTGTCCGGACAGGCACGGTTGCCCCGACAAGCACCTGGGAGATCTTGTACCTGGGTGGCGCGAGGACAGCGCCGGCTCCTTCTGCCTCGTGACGTCCGCGCCGCCGATGCCCGGTCACGCGTGAAGCAGTCTTTTCCCAGACCCATCTCCTGCTCGTCCATCGTCCGACTCCCGTGGCGAGTCACGGATTGTTTTCCCGCCCGACCGGGGGCAACGATCGGGCCGGTTCGGCAGTCGTAGGGAACGACACACATCAATCTCCTGTGCTCGCCACCAACTGCCTTTGCTTGCGGTGTGGTTGGCGGCAAGGCCCGTCATCCCCGGGAGGATTCATGAGCCGCTTCGCCGTACCGCCCAGCGACGGACAACGCGACGGGCACGACATCGCCCCGCCCAACACCGCCGCACGTGCCATACGGCGCAATCCCGTCGGTCGCGTCACAAGCCGCGGTGTCGTGGTGGGGGCCGTCGCCACTTTGCTGGCGGGGGTCGGCGCCTCGGCCGATGCCGCGTCCGGCACCGCGTCCGGCACCGTGCCCAGTGACCCCGTGGTCAGCGGCGCCACGGTCAACTCCGGACATGACGTCATCGTGGGTATCACACAGAACGTGCAGTTCCCGGTCACGGTCACCGGTGCGGACGACTCCGGTCTGTCCTTCGCCGATGTGGATCTGAAGGGGCCGCACGGCGGCTTCTACACCACCGATACGTTCTGCCAGACCGCGACCGCATGCACGACGGTGTTCACCGTCAACGCCCACCCGGCTCCGGGCAGCGACGACCCAGTGGACCTGGCCAACGCCAACGCGGGAACCTGGTCGGTCGACACCTTGGTCGACACCAACGACGGGGTTTCCGTTTTCGCCCGCGGCGTGGGGTCGTTCGGCCTCAAGCGTGCCGCGCGGCTCACCGTCAACGCCTCACCGGAACCGGTGGCGAAGGGCGCCCGTATCACCGTCACCGGCAAGCTCGTACGGGCCAACTGGGACACCTACCGGTATGCGGGATACACGGGCCAGGCCGTCAAACTGCAGTTCCGCCCGAAGGGCAGCAACACCTACACCACGGTGGCCACGGTGAACACCAACGGCACCGGCAACCTTCGCACCACGGTCAAGGCCGTCAAGGACGGCTACTGGCGGTGGAACTTCGCCGGCACCAACACCACCGGCCCGGCCAAGGCCACCGGCGACTACGTCGATGTGCGCCCCTGAGCCATCAAGCACCACCATGAACGACCGATGCGTCCCGGCCTTGGACGGGGCCGATTCCTGGGACCGCCGGATCGCCGGACTCCGGCAGTCCCAGGAGCGCCACTTACCGCTGCCTCTCCCAGCGTCAGGGCTTGGCAAAGGCCGGTGCCCAGGTGTTCCGGCGGGGGGTCGTACCGAACCATGATCGTCGTTCATGGACCATGATCAGGAGTCGGCATGCCCTCGATGCCGTCAGCGGCTGCCGGAACTGGACTCCCGCTTCAGCGTGTGGTGCCCCGCCTGCGACTGGAACGTCGACCCTCTGGCCGACAGCGGAGATTCGGGGCGTGCAGGAGCGCGCACGGAGGAGCGCCAAGAGCGGATATTGCGCCGGGTCTTGTCCCGGGGTACGCGAAAGGCTTGGTCCTGCCCGCCGTTGTGGGCGGCCTTTGTCCTCGCAACGGCGGTCAACCTGGTCACGGTCGCGTTGACGGTTGCGGGAGTGTGGCTCGTGGCGGCCGGAGCGAATTGGCTCCAGCGACTCGCGGGCGGTCTGGCGCTCGTCCTCGCACTGGTCCTGCGACCGCGTCCCGGAAAGATGCCGAAACACGCTGTGAACCGCAGCGCCGCACCCGTGCTCCACGCACTCGTCGACCGGGTCGCCGCCGTCACCGGAATCCGGCGGGTGGATGCGATCGCCGTGGACCAGGGCTACGGCTCCCGCTGCGTCCGGGTCGGGCTGCGTCGACGCCGCGTACTGGTACTCGGACTGCCTCTGTGGGAGGTCCTGACGGGCGATCAGCGCCTCGCCCTCCTCGGCCACGACCTGGGACGCAGCGCCGGGACCGGACTGAGCACGGCGTGGATCGAGACAGCGCTGGACGGGCTCTCCACCTGGGCCGACGTCGTGCGCTCCAGTCCCGAAGCCGACAAGGCACGTATGGAGGCACTGGACTCACACCTCTTCGACGCAGGGGCGACCGCAATGGGCCGCCAGAACAGTACTGCCAACATGGGGGCGGCACTCGCCGCGCCGCTCCAGGACGCACTGGCCCAGGGCGCCCTCCTGCTCCACCGACTGCTGAACCGGCTCAGCGAACAGTCCGGAGGGCTGACCGAATACCGGGCCGACGAAGCGGCCGCCCGTACCGCCTCCTCCGACTCGGCCGAGGAACTGCTCCGGGCCCTGCTCCTTCGAGAGACCGCCCTCGCCGCTCTCGCACGGACAGCTCGCGGCACCACCGACATATGGCCACAGCTACGCGACGCCGTGACATCGGTACCCGACATCGAACGAGAACGCCGCCTGCGCGTGTCCCGCCTCCGCGACAGCGGGACACCTCCCGTCCCTCTCCGCCTCCGCTACATCCGCGCACTGAACATCGAGCGGGCAGCGGTCGACGTGAGTGATGAGGAGACCCACGCCATCGAAGCGGAACTGGAGCCGACCCGCGCCCTCATCACCGCCGAACTGCGCAACGCAGCCAACTGCTGAAGCGTGCTGCAGAAGGCTGTGATCAGGGCATTTCCTTTGTATGGGTGCGGTGTTGAGGGCCGAGCGGGCGCTGCTGGTGGCCGAGTTGACCCTCCGCGACTTCCGGCAACGCGGCGACGGCCTCCACTACGCCGTCCAGACCGTCGCCCGCATGCACAACCTCGCTCTTGCCGCATGACCGCCCACGCCCAGACGCCCGCCTCACCCTGCGTGATCACAGCCTTCCGCAACACGCTCCAGTGATGAGTTTTCGCGCCCGCACCCGTCACACCTAGGACGGGACACGACGAGGCGGAAGGATGGCGCGATGAGTGCGGACACGCGGCTGGAGGAGCTGGGCGTGAGCGGGCTGGGCGAGGTCGACGAGCCGACGTTCTCGAGACTGGCGGAGCGGCATCGGCGGGAGCTGCACGTGCACTGCTACCGGATGCTCGGGTCGTTCGAGGACGCCGAGGACACCGTGCAGGAGACGTTCCTGCGTGCCTGGCGGCGGCGGGAGACCTTCGAGGGGCGGTCGACGTTCCGGGCCTGGCTGTACCGGATCGCCACCAACGCCTGCCTGGACCTGCTCGCCAGGTGCCGCCCGGAGCCTGCGACCGGCGGCGAGGTGCTGTGGCTGCAGCCCTACCCGGACCGGCTGCTCGACGAGCTGCCCGCCGGCAGCGCGGACGAGCCGGAGACCGTCGCCTTCGCGCGGGAGACGATCGAGCTGGCGTATCTGGTCGCAGTCCAGCACCTCGCGCCGCGCCCGCGGGCCGTGCTGATCCTGCGGGACGTGCTCGGCTGGCCGGCGAAGGAGGTCGCGGAGTTCCTCGGGGACTCCGTCAACTCCGTGAACAGCGCGCTGCAGCGGGCCCGCGCCGGCATGCGGGAGCACCTGCCCGCCGAGCGGCAGGACTGGAGCGGCGGCGCCCAGGACTCCGGGACGCGCGAGCTGGTACGTCGCTTCACCGACGCCAGCGTGGCCACGGACGTCGGCCGGCTCGCCGACATGCTCCGTGACGACGTCCGCTGCTCGATGCCGCCCACGCCGGGCCTGTCCCTGGGCCGCGACGCGGTGGTGACCGGGTGGGTCGAGGAAGGCTTCGAGGGCATGCAGGGACTGCGTGGCGTCCCCACGTCGGTGAACCGGCAGCCCGCCGTCGCCTTCTACCTCTGGAACGAGCGCGAGGGCGCCTACCTGCCGCTGACGATCGACGTCCTGCGCGTCACCGGCGGGGCGATCACCGAGATCGTCATCTTCCACGCCGACCAGTTCCCGCGGCTCGGGCTCCCGGAGCGCCTGCCGGCGGACGGCACGGAGTAGTGCCGGTGTGGAGGCTCGCACTGCGCGGTGGCGCTCGTGCCGCGGTGGTCGCGGCCCAATGGCGCGACGCGTTCGGCATCGTCACCCGCGGGCGAGTGCAACTGGAGCTGCGCGACGGCGAGCCCGGGCCAGTCCTCGGACGCGGCGCCGGGTTCTGGCTCCAGGGCACCGGCGTCCGCGCTCTGCGGAACCCCGGCCGTCGCACGGCGAGGGTGCACATCGTCACCCCCAAGGCCGGGACCGTGACATGCAAGTCAGCACACCCCGTAGGCCAGTTACCGAATGAAGGAGGAGCGACATGAACAGCATGAATGACAACGGGGTCGTCGCAGGCCCGGCATCGGGCCGGACCAGCCACGCCCACCGACTCCGCGGGCTCGTCGGCACCGGCTTCATTGCCACGCTCGCGGCGATGGTCGCCACCACCCTCGCCGCTGCGCTGGCCCAAGCCGTCGGTGTCGACTTCGAGGTCCCCGTTGGTGGCGAGACGATCCCCTTGCCCGGGTTCGCCGTGGTCACGGGCTTCTTCTCGGTCGTGGGCATCGTCATTGCCGCCGCGCTTCTTCGTTGGAGCGCTCGCCCCGCCGAGCGATTCGTCTGGACGGCGGTGTCGCTGACCGCGATCTCGCTGGCCCCGCCCCTCCTCTCCGGGGCAAACACCGCCACCACCACCGCCCTCCTCGGGCTGCACCTCGTCCCTGCGACGGTGATGATCCCGGCCCTGGCGCGGAGCCTCCGCGCGAGGGCCGATTGACGCTTCCGTAGGTCAGCCGCGCGTCGGCCGATTGGAAAGCTCCGTGCGGACTTGCCCTGCGGTGCCCGGCCGCTGGCTCGAAGACGTCGCACGACAGGAGTTGCCGCCCCGCGCGGGCTGTCCCAACCATGCCGTCGCCGTCACCATGTCAGCAGGGTGTTCCGATAGGGGGAGGCCATGCCAACGAGGAAGACTGTCGTCAACAGGCCCGGCCCGGGTGCCGGCCCGCAGGTCCGAGAACTGGACCGTGCCGCACTTGACCTATTGCGTGCGACTCGGCGGGCGGACCCTGACCTGCGCGAGGTAGTCCAGATGTTCCAGAAGGTAGGGCGCACGGTCGGCCTGCCTCAGCAGTTCGCCGTTCCTTCTTCCGGCCGGGCGCAGGAACTCATCCGCAGCTGTCGGGCTCTGGCGATCGATCTGCGTGCCAAGGCCTGGGACACGGTCGGTGTGGAGAGAATCTTCGCGCACAGCGGTGAACCGAACGGGGACAAGGTGCGGCAGACCTTCTCCGAGTCGGAACGTGCGCAGGCTGAGCGCGTGCTGGATTGCTACCGGGGCAGGACCTTCTTCGAAGCGGCTGTCTGGTGCCTGCTTCAGCTTGATCCCATCGACAAGTTCGTCCTTGGAGGCCTGGCGAGCGAACTCGGCCGTGCCGTTGCCGTACGTAACAGCGACAAGCTCAAAGAGCGGCTACGGGATGTCCAAAAGCACCTCGTCACTGTGGTTCCCGACGAGCTCGCCCCGGACCGTGAGGACCTGTCCGGCGAAGAGCTCAACCCACATCAAGCGGATCAGTTGCCCGACATCGACAGCGAGGGCAGGCTTCACCTGCGCGACCCGGAAGTGGGCGGAGGGCTGTTCTGAAAACCATGCCTGCCGCCCTGCCCGGTGCTTTCGCGGACACGGCCCGCGAGATCCCCTACACCATCCACATTGACCGTCTCGCCGAACAACACGGACGCCCCTCACCAGTGCACACAATCCTGTTCAGGTGAACTTCGGGTCCTGTTCGTCCCGCCGCAACCGCCACTACCTGCGGCGACGAGGAGACGTCCGTGTGGAGTTCCTGCACGGTCCCCTCGTCGGGGTCGAAGGCGTGCACCTTCCCGGATACGGGGTCGAGGGCGAGGTGCGCGTTCAGCAGCCAGCCGATGACGGGCCAGTCACCCATGCCGTCCACGGCGTCCTCGAAGTCTTCGATGTCAAGGACGTCCTGGACGAGGGGCAGCAGGCCGTCGTCCTCGTCGGGCTGACGCAGCAGGAGCGTCCCGGTGGGGACACCGACGCTCTGCAGGAGGCGGGCGCCCTCGGTGTCCGCGGCGGCAGGCGGGAAGGCGGTGGCGGGGATGGTCGCGAGCCGGTCCTCGCCGAAGATGTCGGCGAGTTCGCTGCGGGCGACGTCGAAAAGCACTGCCAGGGCTCCGGACTCCGCGGCGGCACGGGCGTCGTGGGACTCTTCGTGGACGGAAACGGTCACCACAACAGCGTTGCGGATCGAGTCGTGCTTCTGGCGACTCCGATTCCGCCCCGCGCGCTCTCCCGCACTCATGCAGGTTCCCACTTCCTCGTACGAGGCATCAAATGGATGGAGTTCCATATCTCCGACCGGCGAGCAGCACGACTCCCTGAGCGAACCCGCCCAAGGCCACCGGCGATTTCGTCGGTGTGCGCCCGCAGCCGTGCCGCCCGGGCGCGGCAAGCGCGGCGGGCCCCGAAGCTTCGGCCGCGTTCGTTGTCCATGTCCTGGGCGGCTCTGAAGCCGCGATCTTGGATCACCGGGTAGCACCATTCGTGCGGGGCGCGGTCGTCTGCGGGGCGATCATGAATGACCTTCTGGACGTGCCGTCGCTGCTTGTCATCACGAAGGCCGTTGCTGAGGTCAGTCAGGCTCGCGTCCTGACGTTGGCATCCGCGTTCGTTCACGACCTCCGGCGTGGCCCTCAAAACCACCTACGGCATTCCGTCAGGGGTTCCAAGTGAGCGTGCCCCTGATTCCGGCCGCTCTTGTGCTCGGCCCTTGGATCCCGGAAAGCCCCTCCACGGTCCTGTCAGGCCCTGGAGGGTACAGGCACGCCCTTCAGAACGAGGTCTTGTCCGTCAGGCGCAAAGAAGTCGTGCAGTGTGATCGTCAGATGCCGCGCCTGCGGGTTTCCGTCCCACACCACGTGCACAAGTTGCCTGTGCTGGTGCACCGGTGGGGTTCCGTTGTCACCGTTTTCGACGCGGTCCTCGAAAGGCACCGTGTCCAAGAGGGCGCCGGCGTCCCCGGCGCTGATCTGGTACTCCATGTGGGCGTGGTCGCCTGCGCTGCTGCGCTCGACGTCGGCGGTGATGGTCAAGGAAGGGCGCTTCTCGAACTGCCATGTGCTGGTGGTCCGCGTGACCGACTTCACCGTGTAGGTCCATCCGTATCCTGACACGCGCCACGGTGGCGGTCCCGAGGCGCGTACGGTGATCTGCTTCGGTGAGGTGTCCCCCGCGGGGTCCTCCCGGGCGGTCTGTGCGGGGTCCCCAGAGATGTGCCCTGAGACGGCCCCCGTGGCGCCGCCCAGGACGTTCTTCAAAGAGCCCATGCCGCCTGTCGCGGCCCAGATGACCGTGGCCATGACTATGCACAGTGTCACTGCCGTGAGCGCGATCGACCTGCCGGGCGGGGGAACGACGTCGTCTGACCGTCGGGACGGTGCCTTCGCGGGCGGCGTGACCCGGGACCGTTCGGGTGATGGTGGGGTGGGCGGTGCGGCGTATTCGTACCTGTGCTGGTGAAGCTGGCCGATGCTCAAGGCAGTGATGGCCGTGCCAGCGACGCTACCGGGCGGGCCGGCTGTGGGGCTTGGGGGTGCGCCGGGTGCGGTCAGCCCTGGTCCGTACCCGGCGTGCGAGGGTTTGGGGCGGGTCCGATCGTCACGTCCCCCATCGTCACCGCGGCCGCGGACCCGCCCTCGGCGCGGATGTGTACGTGGCCACCGACGGCCGGTCCGTCGCCCGACGCTGCCACCGCACGGTTGCCGAGAGCGGCAGCGGCCTGCAGGGCCCTCACCAGGTTCTCCAGGGCTGCGGCGAAGGCCGCGTCGTGCTCGGCGGCATCCCGCAAGGAGTCCGCCAAGCGCCGCCGGGTGTATGGCGAGGGCTCGCCCTGCCCCGCTGCGGCCTCCTCCTCTGCACGCAACAGTGCCGGGTCCTGTCCGAGCTTGGCACCGACCAGGTCGTGCAGCCGCTCCAACCCGACGTCCAGGCCCCGGTCGACCTCCGCGTCGGCCCGGTCCGCCACCCGCCGGGCCTTGCCTGCCAACCAGGCGATGACATATCCAGCCGCGATCTCCGCACCTGTCACCGCGACCACCCGCCCCGGCTGCCGACAGCATCCCGACGATGCACGCACACCCGCGCCGTTGCTCCCGATTGCGGCGCACAATGGATCCATTGCCGGGCTCCTGGACCGTCGCCGTGAGGCAGCGTCCGTCCGGTCGTCGCGGCCGCAAGCCCCGGCAGCTCAAGGCGGCGAGTCGTCACAGTCGGTAGGTCTCGGCCATGCAAGATCAGGGGCCACCGAAACCGTACCCCAGCATCACCGGCATGATCGTGGTCGCCCGCATCGAACAACACGGCACGCGGCCCGAGCGCAACAGGTGGGCAAACCGGCGGGCGACGGGTCGGGCTGGACGTCCATCGCGTGTGAGCGGCTGGCCGGTGAGCGGCCCGCGAAGTGCACACAGGGAACACCCCTTCTTTGAAGGTCATTCGGTCATGAACGGCGGTCGGAGCACGGGACCTCGGCACCTGGCCTCTCCCAGTGCCGTTTTGCGTTCCAGTCGGAGCTTCCTCTCAGGCAGCACCTCTGCAGCGCCGCCCGCGACGAATGAGCCGCGTCACGCCGGGCCGGCCGCCCCCTCCCCCGGCCGGCCCGGCGTGGTGCTGCTAGGCCGTGACGGTGGCGCGGCGCCCTCGCAGCAGTTGCTGCACCCCTACCGCGGCGGCCCACAGCGCGATGCCGATGGCGGTAGGGAAGAGCCCGTCGAGGCGGTCGGAGATCAGGATGGTTCCGGCGGCGAAGGCGTACCCCACCCCACCGACGACACCGGGAATTGCGACGACCACGTTGCCCAGGGACCGTGTGAGCGCTCCGGCCAGCGCGAGAGCCGCGATGGCAAGGCCGAACAAGGGAATGGCAATCGTGTCGACCACGACAAGGGTGTCGGTGAGCGGCGTGGCACCGCCATCAGCGAGGCGGTCGGTCTCGCCGGCGGCCAGCAGGTGCAACAGCAATGCCACCGAGGCCAGTGCCGCCCCCACCGCCGCGACCATGACCGCGTAACGCGCCGACGGTGCCCCTGCGGGCAGTCGGTGCCGTACGAGCGCGATCAGCGCGGCCGCGATGCATGCGGTGCCGGCCAGCATGAGTGCCTGCGACGGGTACCAGCCCCCGTCGTCGAACATGACCCGCAACCGTTCCTTGGCGCCGCCATCGGGCGCTTCGACCCTCGGGTGCATTCCGCCGCCGACGAGGAAGGCGGTGCCGCCGGCGAGCAGCAACCACCCGGTGATCGTCGCCTTGGCCCGGGCAACAGACGTGGGGGCTGGCGTAGTTGACATGGGACATCCTTCCGGCTGGACGAACGACTCCCGCAACCGTAGGAATTGCGGCGTGGACGTTCATCGAGGCCAGCCCTGGAGCTGATAAGGGTTAGCCCTCAGGCGGGGGCGGTGCGGATGTGCGAGCATTTGTGCATGCCCCGAAACGCCGTAATCGTGGACGACCACGCCGAGTTCAGGGCGCTGGCCGCCGAACTCGTGTCGGCGGCAGGGCTCGGGGTGGCGGCGTTGTGCCCGGACGGGCGAACCGCGCTCGAGGCCATCGCCGCTGTGCGTCCGCAGGTGGTGCTGTTGGACATCCAACTGCCGGATTTCAGTGGGTTGGACCTGATACCACGGATCATGAGCCTGAGTGAAGGCGTCTCCATCGTGTTGGTCTCCACACGCGACGCGGCGGACTACGGGCGGCGCGTGGCAGACAGCGGCGCCGCCGGGTTCATCCCCAAGGCGGAGTTGTCGGTGGTGACGCTCACCGAGGCCATCGGCAGACCATGACCGAGCCTCGTCGCCCCCGCATCGCGCCGTTGGGCCTCGGCCTGGTCTCCGGCGCTCTCGTTGCCGGCGGCTTCGCCTGCGGCGTCTTCGTGCCCAATCTCCACAACGGGCTGATCGCGGCGACGTTCACGGCTGTCGGAGTGTTCGTACTCGACCGGCGGCCGGGACATCGCGAGGGCTGGCTGTTCCTCTCGACCGGGGTCGCGCATGCGGTCATGTTCTTCTGCCGCCAGTACGCGGCCGGGTCCGCCGGCCCGGACGAGCCGAGCGCCGTGTGGCTCGGCTGGCTGGGCACCTGGCCGCTCGCATCGGTGCTGGCGCTGTTCGGGGTGACACTGCTCTGTTTTCCCCACGGTGCGCTGCCCTCGTCGCGGTGGCGGGTAGTGGTGGCAGCGATGGTGCCTGCGGCCGTCGTGCTGTCGCTGGCCTCGGCGTTGTGGCCGGTCGAGTACGGGGACAACGGGCTAGCCGTCGCGCACCCGTTTCGCCTCGCCGGGTATGAGACGGCACAACATGTGTGGAACGTACTGGGGCCCACGGCCTATCTGCTGTTCCAGCTGGTATGGGTGATCGGCGCCGTCGTGCGGCTCCGCCGCGCACGCGGCGACGAGGCCCGGCAGTTGCGCTGGGTCGCGTACGCCGTGGTCATGGGTGCGGTAGCCATGGGCGCGGGGCTTGTCGCGTTCCGTACCCCCGCGCTCGGGTTGCTGACGGTGCCGCTGGTGGCCGTCGCGGCCGCCGTCGCGATCGTCAAGTACCGGCTGTACGACATTGATCTGCTGATCAACAAGACAGTCGTGTACGGCGCGATGGCCGTCATCATCACATCGGTGTACGTGGCCGTCGTGGCGGGCATCGGACGGCTCATCGGCATCGGCGAGGCCCACGATCCATGGTTGCCGCTGGCGGCCACGGCTCTGGTCGCCGTCGTCTTCGAACGGGTGCGTCGTCGCGTCCAGACAGCCGCGGACCGGCTCGTGTACGGGCGCCGTCCCACGCCCTACGAGTCGCTGGCGCGGTTGTCCACCCACGTCAGCCGCGGCGGCCATGACTCCGATCTGTTCACCGGCCTCGCGTCGACCATAGCCGACGGCGTCGGTGCCGCAGAGGTCACTTTGTGGGTGGGCGCCGAGGCGGAACTCGTGACGGTGGCCACCTGGCCTCCGGCGGCCGTCCCCGCTACGTCCGTGGTCACCGCGCCGACCTCGCTCGCGGCGCTGGACGACGGCGGATGCACGCACGTGCGACCCATCGACAGCCGAGGCGCCGTGCGCGGCGCGGTGACGCTGACCAAGGCACGCGGCGAAGCACTGACCGTAGCCGAAGACCGGTTGCTGCAGGACCTGGTGGCACAGGCCGAACTCGTCCTCGACAACATAGGACTCGGCGAGGAACTGAGGCGCCGCCTGCACCAGATCGCGGCGCAGGCAGCCGAGCTGCAAGCGGCGGCACAACGTATCGTCGCGGCGCACGACGAGGGGCGCCGCCGTCTGGAACGCGACCTCCACGACGGCGCCCAGCAGCGCCTGGTCGTGCTCGCGCTCACCCTCCAAGCCATCGCCGCACAGACGCCACCCGACACGGCCCTCGCCCACGCGATCGAGGACGCCCGTCACCAGCTGACCCTCGCACTGGCGGAGCTGCGTGAACTCGCACGCGGCATCCACCCGGCCGTCCTCACCCGCGAAGGACTCGGCGCGGCCCTCGACGCCCTCGCCGAACGTTCACCGATCCCGGTCACCATCGACGTGCCCCTCGGCACGCGACTGCCGGGCGAGGTCGAGGCGACCGCCTACTTCATCGTCAGCGAGGCCCTGACCAACGCCACCAAACACTCGGGCGCCACGACCATCGCAGTCACCGGCCAGATCACCGACAGCAGACTGTGCGTGGAGGTGACCGACGACGGTCGGGGCGGCGCGAACGGACGGTGGGGCAGCGGACTGCAAGGCATCCGCGACCGCCTCGCCACGCTCAACGGCCGGCTGACGGTTCACAGCCCCGCCGACAACGGCACCCGACTCCGAGCGGAGATCCCATGCGCGTGGTAGTCGCTGACGATGCCGTCCTCTTCCGTGAGGGCGTGGCCCGCATCCTGGCTGAAGCCGGCTTCGACGTCACCGGCCAGGCCGGCGACGCCGCCGAACTGATGGCACTCGTACGACACGAACCACCCGCCGTCGCGGTCATCGACATCCGGATGCCCCCCGACCACCTGGACGAGGGAATGCAGGCCGCCATCCACCTCAGGCGCGCACACCCCGACGTCGGACTGCTGCTGCTTTCCCAGCACGTCGAAACGTCCTACGCCGTGCAACTGATGACCGAATTCGAATCCGGCGTCGGGTACCTGCTCAAAGACAGGGTGGCCGACCTGCAGACGTTCGCAAACGACGTGCGCCGGGTCGCCAACGGCGACTGCGTACTCGACCCCGAACTCGTCGCCCGCCTCCTCGGCCGCAAGCGCGTCCACGACCCGCTCACCGCACTCACCCAACGCGAGCGAGACGTCTTGGAACTCATGGCTCAGGGCCGCTCCAACCTCGCCCTGTCCGCAGAGCTGTTCTTGAGCCCCAAGACCGTCGAAGCCCATGTGCGGAGCATCTTCACCAAGCTCGACCTCCCCCAGGACGCGGCCGGCCACCGTCGCGTCCTCGCCGTCCTCGCATACCTCCGCGCTTGTTGAAAGGCTCGGTGTGTTCAAAGTCCGTTCGCTCCATCTGAGCGGCTTTTCGACGTTCCGCGGTACGAATGTCCCGCACGTTCTGCGCCTTTCAGTGGTCACGCAACGACTCAAGCAGGAAACTCGCGATAAAGCCGAGGACAAGCCTGATCAGGCGAAGCAGCGCGTCGACCATGCTGCCTGGCTGCCACGAAAAAGCCGTCGACGCCGCCTGCCGAAGCAGGATGCCTGTCCATGGGGATGCGGTGCCGGTGAGTCCGGACCGCGATCGGGGTATGGGCCGCGGCCTCTACCGCGTGCGAGGCGGACCGGTGCCGGACTCGCCGCCTTCTGGGGACACGACTTGCCGCGCGCTCGCCTCGCGGTAGGCGCTGCCTTTCATGACGGAGATGGGCTGCAAGCCTCAAAGGCACCGCGCGCAGAGCCTTTGAGGCTTGAGCAGGACGGAGGCGGGAGTCACTGCCGGTATTCGAAGGCTCCTATGTCACAGGCAGGCCCTTGCGGCCGACGGACGCCGCGCTGGTCAGCGGGCGGGCAGTCAGAGGCTGCATCCAGTGCGGGGCTGCCGGGGAGCAGTGCGACGGTGTCTGTGGGTCCGCCGTTCGCCCCCAAGGGTGCGAGGAGAGGATCGCGGCGAGGCAGGTCGCTCTGCGCCGTGAGATGGCAACTGTTGCCGCTGTCGAGGTTGTTGCCGCGGGACTCGATGGTGGCGAAGACGTTCTTGCAGTCGCTGCCGGCCCGGCCGACGCTGTTCTGGGCGACGATCGTGTTCCGCAACTCGAGGTGACCGAGTGGGAGGTTGATGGTGTCGGTGACCGACGAGGGCAGGCTGTCCAGGTAGGCGGGTGCAATATTGATCCCGCCGCCGCCGTCGGTGGCGGCGTTGCCGGTGATCGTGGAGCTGCGGATGTCCACCAGGCCGGTGCCGCGTATGTCGATGCCACCGCCGTATCCGGACAGGCTCCCCGGCCGGTCCCAGTCGTCGGTGACACGGTTGTCCGCGATCGTCGAATTGAGCACGGTGCCGGTGTCGTCGAAGCGGATGCCTCCGGCCTCACCTGCTGTGTTACGGCTTACGGTGCTGTCGACCAGTGTCAGGTGGGAGTCCGGGATGTTGAAGATGCCCCCTCCGTAGCCTGCCGTGTTCCCCGTTACCGTCACCCGGCGCAGCGTCATGTTCTTGCCGTTGGCGATGCCGCCTCCACCCGGGTCGGTGACCGGCACTTCCCGCTGCTTGGCCTCTCCTCCTGTGATGGTGAGGTCGGACAGCCAGGTGTCCGCCCCCATGCGGAAGACCCGGTCGATGTGGTCGGCGTCGATGACGGTGTCCCTCGCCCCCGCCCCTTGGACGGTGGTCGGCGCGGTGATGTTCAGGTCGCCCGTGGTCGGGTCGGCTGTGCGGCCGTTCAGCAGATCCGGATTGGGCGGGATCTCAAGCCGGTACCGCCCGGCGGGCAGCTGGATGGTACTGCCGGGCTGCGCGTTCGCGGCCATGACCGCCGCGCGCAGGGTGCAGGTTCCCTCGGCGGTGCGGCAGACGCCGTCGGACGCGTCCGCATCCACGGCGTCTGCCGTGGAGTCGACTTTGATGGTCGCGGGCACGGACGCGGCTTGTGCATGGGCTGGGGTGACGGCCAGGGGTCCTGCGAAGGCCGCCAGCGAGGCGGCCAGTGCCGAAAGTGCAGTCGGTTGTCTCATAGGGGTGCACTCCTACTTCCTGGTACAGGTGCCCGAGTAGTGAGAAACACTTGCGTCTATAACGTGTACCAGACTGTTTCTCACCTATGAGAGAGCCAATCCGGCCGCTGCTGCAGCCGAGCCTGACCGACCTTCCTCGCGGCCCGCACGGGCTCGCGAGGGAGCTTGTGACGGGCTCGCAGCGCCAGCGTCTGCTCTACGCGATGATCGTCGCGGTGGCCGACAAGGGCTACACCGCAGCAACGGTCGCTGACGTGACAGCGCGGGCGGGCGTGTCCCGCAAGACGTTCTACGAGCTGTTCACGGACAAGGAGGCATGCTTCATCGCCGCCGCGGACACGGGACGCGAGCTGATGATCAGACGACTTGAGGCGTCGTTCGCACGCTCATCGGCGCATTCACTCTCGCCCGTGGAGACGCTCCGCGCCTCGATCCGCGCCTTTCTCGGCCTGATCGCAGAAGAGCCCGACTTCGCCAAGGCATTCTTCCTGGAAACGGCGGCGGCCGGCGGTAAAGCTCGAGACCACCAGGACTCCTGCCGCTCATGGTTCGCCCGGACGATGCGCGCCTGGCATCGCAAGATTCCCGGTCACCGCCGTGTCCCACCCGAGACATACATGGCTGCGGCAGACGCCACGCACGAAGCTGTCTGCCGCTGTCTGCGCCAAGGCCGCATCGGCGACGTAACCGCCCTGGAGGAAGCAGTGCTCTACGTCTGTCTTGCCCTGATGGGCGTGGCCCAGGCTGCAGGAGCCGCCGAAGAGGCAGAAACGGGAGGAGGGTGAGCACCCCGTGCCTCCCCCAAGCCCGCTGAGACTCGCGTCCCAAGGCCGCTGAGGCTCGCGAGCGATCTGCGGCACGCACACGATCACTCGCACGCGCGCGCCGTGTGGCGGATCTCCATGAGGGTGAAGTCTGTGCCGCAGCAGGGGCGTTCGGCGCGCAAGGCGTCGCTCGTGAGGTGGTCCTCGACGCCGAGGGCGAACTGTTCGCCGATGCCCAGCAGCCCTGCACGGAGAGTTGGGCGCCCGGGAGGTTGCAGGACACATCGCGCTCGTCCGCTCCGCCGTCGTCGACCCGGATGGTGGTGCAGGTGTCGCCGGCCTGGTTGCCGTCCTGGCCGGAGAAGGCCCGATCCGATGCGCAGCCTGCGTCATGTTGGCGGCGCGGCCCGGCAGTCGGGGCACATGCCCCAGAAGGTCACCGCGGCCTCCTGGGTGTCGTAATCCTTTGGCAACCGCGGCTCCATGCACGGAGCCGCGCCCACTGAGCACTCCACATCACGGATGGCACCGCAGCTGCGGCACACGAAGTGATGGTGATTGTCGTGGCGTTCGGTCTCGTAGCGGGCCGGGTGACCGGGGAACTGTGTGCACCGGACGAGTCCGGCGTCCGTGAGGGCGCGCAGCACGTTGTAGGTGGCCTGCAGGGACAGGCGGCCCGTGATGCTCTGTACGCGCTCGCGCAGGGTTTCGGCGTCGAGGTGACTGCGCGACTCGGAGACGACCATCAGCATGGCCATGCGCGGGGCTGTCACTCGCATGCCTGCCGTGCGCAGTTGTTCGGCGGCCAGTGCCATGGGTTCGCCGGCGGTCGTCATGCCGCCATGCTCCTGCCGGCATTCAGGTCGCGCAGACCGATCTCGCCCGTCGTCGTCATTCCGTGGCCGTTGCCCGTGGCGCTGTCAGGTTTCTCCGTCGCTGCGGCGAGCTCGAACCATACGCCCTTGCCCACGAGCATGCGCTCCCATCCCCACCGCGCCGCCATCATCTCCACGAGTGCGAGGCCACGGCCGTTCTCGTCATCCAGGTCGGCGACGATCGGGCGCGGTGGCACGGGCGAGCCGTCGCTGACCAGGCAGCGCACCTCGGACGCCCACTCCAGGGTGAGGCTGAGAGGTCCGGCGGCATGACGCAGGGCGTTGCACACCAGCTCGCTCGTCAGCAGTTCGGCGGTGGGGACCAGTCGGGCAAGACCCCATTGAGGCAGCACCTCGCGTACCACTGTCCTGGCCAGGGCGCACGAGGTCGGCGACCACGGCAAGGGCCAGGGCCCGCCCATGATCGTGTCCTCACAGGCGGCAACCAGGGGTGCATTGCCTGCCGCAGTTCGAGCAGGTGCAGCGGAGCGCTGCGGGGCAGGGGGCACCTTGTCGGCGGTCGTTGTGATGGAGCGGGGATTCGTGCGGTCCATGGGGGCGTGCCTTCTGGGGACGGGTGGCGATCTCGTTTTCCACCATATGTCTCTTTTGGAGTCGGTCAAGTGTCTTGAGAAACCCAATTTTCGCTACGTATTCAAGTATCTAGTGATAGATCTATGTGAAAGGGTTCTTGTCGACTGAGATTGCCTAGGTTTAGTGGGCTCGCAGTGGTCTATTAAGCAGCAAAACAAAAGATGCAGGCAGAATTAGGCACTAGATCCTAAATAAGGGGCACCGCGTGAACGACACGTGATCGTGCAGCCAGGGCCGCGGGGCGCTCTCGCCCTGGAGGCAGAAGAATTCGTCCCGTGGCCGGGCGGTGCCCCTACGGGAACGGCCAAGCTGATGGGCCCGACGAACGCCCATGTGGAAGGCCGCCGCCACCCGCTCGATCGCGGTCGAGTATCCGCCCGGTGGCACCGGCATCGTCTCGGCCCGCCCCACGTGGCCGCTCCCCGCGCCACCGGCCGCACGGTTCTGTGCGGCCGGTGGCGTCGGAGTCCGTCCCCTGTCAGAGGTCGGGGCGACAGGAGCCGGACCGTGTGCATCCGGCCGAGCTGGACGTCCTGGTTCAGCCGAACATGCCGACCTTGTAGCTGCCGGCCGGCTGCTGGTTGATGATGTTGATGCGGTTGTAGGCGTTGATCACGGCGATCTGGGAGACCAGCGCGGCGAGTTGGTCCTCGTCGAAGTACTTGGCGACGTTCGCCCAGGCCTCATCGGTGACCCCACCGGCCGCGTCCGCGACGCGGGTACCCTGCTCGGTCAGCTCCAGCACGGCGCGCTCGGCCTCGGTGAAGACCGTCGCCTCCCGCCAGGCCGCGACCAGGTTGAGCCGGACCGAGGTCTCACCGGCGTGGGCGGCCTCCTTGGTGTGCATGTCGGTGCAGAAGCCGCAACCGTTGATCTGGCTGGCGCGGATCTCCACGAGATGCCGGATGGTGGCCGGCAGCGTCGAGTCCGACAGCGCCTTGCTGGCGGAGACGAGGTGCTTGAGCACCTTGGCCCCGAGGGAGTTGCCGTAGTAGTTGAGACGCGCATCCATAGGTTTCTCCCGTGAGAGTTGATGTGACGCAGTACTGACCGGACAGACCGGCGAGGTGTGACATCGCCGGGCTGTCCGGCTGGTCCGGGATGCCGAGGGCCGTATCGGGCAGGCCGTCCGGCGACGGGACAGGTTGGCTGCTCTGCCCCGACGGCCTGTCCTGCACCGCGCGCCGGACACTCGCATCGAAGAGGGCCGGTCCGGTCACCCCACGAGTGCGGGCGTCCTGTCCGGACGAACGCCCACATCGTCGGCGCCCGCTCGCCCGAGGGCAGGACGAGCGAGGCAGACCCGACGACCACATCCGCAGCGGAGTACCCGAGAAGCCGGGCGGCGCCGGCCCTGGGCACCGCGCGCGGCCCTCGCCCTCACCGCAGGTGTGACAGCGGTCTCCCGCGCAGACGTGTCACAACAGTGGCACGAGCCCTGTCGTAGGGAACGAGTGGCCGACTTCGCCCTCACCCATACCAAAGGGGACACCGGCCCGCCCTCCGCCCCATCCCCACCATCCCCGGCAGGCCCCATCCCCACCATCCCCGACAGGAAGACCGTCATGAGTGACCCGGTCCAGTCCGCAGAGGCCCCTGCGACGAGCGAGCTCGACCAGCTGCCCGACCGCGACGCCGAGGAGACCGCCGAATGGCAGGCCTCGCTCGACGCCGTCATGAAGAACGCAGGGCCGGAACGGACGGTGTTTCTGCTGCGACGCCTCCACGAGCACGCGGCCAGATCCGGACTGGTCCTGCCCCGGCTCCTCTCCTCGGACTACATCAACACGATCCCGGTGTCGGCGCAGCCGGCCTATCCCGGGGACCTCGCCATGGAGTCCCGGATCACCGCTCTGAACAGGTGGAATGCGGCAGCGATGGTGACCCGCGGATCGCACCTGGGTCTCGGCGGACATATCGCCACCTACGCTTCGGCGGCATGGCTCTATGAGATCGGGTTCCACCACTTCTTCCGCGGTAAGGACGAGGACGGCTCCGGCGATCAGCTGTTCGTCCAGGGCCATGCGTCGCCGGGCATCTACGCGCGCCTCTTTCTGGAAGGGCGCCTGCGCGAGGACCAGCTCGACGGTTTTCGGCGCGAGGCCGACGGCAACGGCCTTCCCTCCTATCCGCATCCCAGGCGGCTGCCGTGGTTGTGGGAGTTCCCGACCGTGTCGATGGGGCTCGGGCCGCTGGCCGCCATCTACCAGGCGAGGTTCAACCGCTATCTGCACGACCGGGGCATCAAGGACACATCACGGTCACGGGTTTGGGCCTTCCTCGGTGACGGGGAGATGGACGAGCCCGAATCGACGGCCGCGCTGACGCTCGCCGCTCGTGAGGGTCTGGACAACCTCACCTTCGTCATCAACTGCAACCTGCAGCGCCTGGACGGTCCGGTGCGGTCGAATTCCAAGATCGTCCAGGAACTCGAGGCCCGTTTCCGAGGAGCGGGCTGGCATGTGGTGAAGTCGCTGTGGGGCGAGGCCTGGGACTCCGTGCTGCAGCAGGACGTCTCCGGCGCCCTCGTCCATCGCCTCGGTGAGGTCCCCGACGCCCAGTTCCAGACGTACGCCGCGCGGGACGCGGCCTATGTACGCGAGCACTTCTTCACCGGTGACGCGCTCTCCGCCGTCGCCGCGGGGCTGAGCGACGCCCAGCTCACCGAGATGTTCACGAACTCGCGCGGGGGACACGAACCCCTGAAGGTCTACGCCGCCTACCGGGCCGCGGTCGAGCACCGGGGGGAGCCGACCGTGATCCTCGCCCAGACGGTGAAGGGACACACCCTGGGGCCGGACTTCGAGTCGCGCAACGCCAACCACCAGATGAAGAAGCTGACGACGGCGCAGTTCCGGCGTATGCGTGACGTGCTGGAGCTGCCCATCCCGGACAGCGCGCTGAGCGGGGACGTGGTGCCGTTCTGGCACCCTGGCGAGGATGCGCCGGAGGTGCGGTATCTGCGGGAGCGCCGCGCTGCTCTGGGAGGCTCCGTCCCGGTGCGCAGGGCCGTCGCCAAGCCCCTGCCACAGCCGCCGTCCCGGCCGTTCGAAGCCCTGCAGAAGGGCTCCGGCAAGCAGGAGATGGCCACCACCATGGCACTCGTCCGCCTGGTCAAGGATCTGATGCGCGACCCGGCGACGGGGCAGCGCTGGGTGCCCATCATCCCGGACGAGGCCCGTACGTTCGGCATGGAGTCCCTGTTCCCGACGGCCGGGATCTACTCGCACGACGGCCAGAACTACGCGCCCGTCGACGCGGATCAGCTCCTCTACTACCGGGAGGCCAAGACCGGCCAGCTCATCGACGAAGGCATCACCGAGGCCGGCTCCATGGCCGAGTTCACCGCAGCCGCGACCTCGTACGCCACACACGGTGAACCCATGATCCCCTTCTACATCTTCTACGCCATGTTCGGGTTCCAGCGCACCGGTGACCAGTTCTGGGCGCTGGCCGACCAGTTGGGGCGCGGCTTCGTCATCGGCGCGACGGCGGGCCGCACGACGATGACCGGCGAGGGGCTGCAGCACGCCGACGGGCATTCCCATCTGCTGTCGTCCACCAACCCGGCGGCGGTGAGCTACGACCCGGCCTTCGCGTACGAGATCGCGGTGATCGTCAGGGACGGGCTGAGGCGTATGTATGGCGAGGAGCCCGAGGACGTCTTCTACTACCTGACGGTCTACAACGAGCCGAAGTCCCAACCGCCCATGCCTGCGGGGCCGTCGGTCGAGGAGGGAATCCTGCGGGGCATCTACTGCTTCAAGCGGGCCGCCTCCCATGGTGCCGGGCCGGCCATCCAGCTGCTGGCGTCGGGAACGGCCATCCACTGGGCCTTGGAGGCCCAGGATCTCCTCGCGTCGCACTGGGGCGTGCACGCCGACGTGTGGTCGGTGACCTCATGGACGGAGCTGCGCCGCGACGCGCTGAGCGCTGACCGGGCGCGACTGCGGGGTGAGCGCCGCGATCCGTACGTGACGCGCGCGCTGTCGGGTGCGCGGGGCCCGGTCCTTGCCGTGAGCGACTGGATGCGGCAGGTGCCCGACCAGATCAGTCAGTGGGTCGAGCAGGACTACTCGTCCCTGGGGACGGACGGCTTCGGCCTGTCGGACACCCGGGACGCGGTGCGCCGCTACTTCCATGTGGACGCCGAGTCGATCGTGGTGGCGGCCCTGGACCGGCTGGCACGGACCGGGGCGATCGACGCGGAGACGGTCACGAAGGCTCGCGACCGCTACGGCTGGCGGGACTGATCCGCAGCCGCGTCGTCTTCGACATCCGGAGGGCCCTGCACCTGTGGCAGTGGCCCTCCTGCCCGCAGTGCCGCATCCTGGTCGATGACCTGGTCTTGGGTGTTCCGGCCGACGACGATCGCGCCGCATTGCTGCGCGCAGGGCCCGTACGGCGCCGCGCCCTGCGCGTCGACCTGCGCGTCGACGTCACACGGCTGCCGCGGCCCACCGATGTGGGGATTCGTAGGTCCCCCGCTGCGCAGGGGATCCCCCGTCAGCAACTGCAGGGCCCGTCCTCCGTGTCGACGACGGCGGAAGGCCGGAGCCCGCCGCTCACCATGGCCGCACAGCGGCGCGGAGCGTCTCAGGCGACGCGGGTACGACGGACACCGCGCCCCCGCTCACGGCCACAGGCCGGTGAGTGGGGGCGCGGCGGCGTGTGACGGGGATCCCGTCACGTGGGCCTCAGGGCGAGGCCGTTCAGTGGCGGGTCACTTGGGGAGCGATGTCCTCGGTGAATCCCTCGCCTGTGGTGGACGCGAACTTGGCGGCCTTGGCGGGGGCGGTGCCGCAGAACGCGGCCTCCAGCGTGCCGCCGAGGACGGTGTTGACGGTTCCGTTGTTGGAGGTGTTCGCCATCGACGTCATGCTGCGCTTGCCGTCAGCCGTGGTGAAGGCGTACGTGTAGTAGCCCTGGACGGTGCCCGTGTGGCCGTACACCGTCACGCCGCAGGAGAGCTTGCGGCCGCGCAGGCCGAGTCCGTAGGACTGGGTGCCGTCCGCGTTGACCGGAACCATGCTCATCATGTCCTGCAGCTGCGGCTTGGGCACGAGCCTGCCGGAGACGAGGGAGGAGAAGAACCGGTTCAGGTCGGCCGCGTTGGAGATGACCGCTCCGGCCGACTGCGCCCACGAGACGGTCTGCTCGGTGGAGTCCACCAGCGGCAGCGTGGTGTCGTCCTGGCGCAGGTAACCGCGTGCGTAGGAACCGGAGATGGTGGTCTGCGGGTGCACGTAGGCGGTGTGCTTCAGCTTCAGCGGCTCGAAGATGCGCTGCTGGTAGTGGGTGGCCATCGGCGAACCGGTGACGTGCTCGATGAGCTGGCCCAGCACCACGAAGTTGGTGTTGGAGTAGCTGTAGGCGGCCCCCGGCTCGTTGTTCACCTGGTGGGCCGTCGAACGGTCGATCAGCTCCTGGTAGGTGAACACCTTGTTCCGCACGGCCTCGAAGCCGGGAACGGTGGACGAGAACATCTCGTTGGTGTAGTCCCACAGACCACTGCGGTGGCTGAGCAGATGCCGCACGGTGATGCGGTCGTCCGGCAGCGGCTTCGGGAGATAGGTGTTCGCCGGCGCGTCGAGGTCGATGCGCCCTTCGGCGACCAGCTGCATGAGCACCACCGTGGTGAACGTCTTGCTGACGCTGCCGACCCGGAACCGGCGGTCGGCGTCCATCGCGGCGTGCGTGGCGGTGTCCGCCTGCCCCGACGTGATGCGATAGGTGGAGCTGCCCGCGTCGATACGGGTGAGGGCGCCGGGCGCGCCGCCGGCCATGGCCTGCTTCTGCACGGTGAGGACCGAGGCGACAGAAGGGGTGGGGAGGGACGAGGCTGCTGCGCTCGCCGGGGAAGCGGCCAGGGTGGCCAGGACGGCAGAGCCTGCGAGCACGACGCTCGCATTCTTGATGTGCATCGGAGTCTTTCTGGTCTGGAATCGGGCGGGGGGCGCCGTGGCCCGGTCCGATGGAGTCGACGACGGTCACTGGAGGAGAAACTGAGTGACCGTCATGCCGCGCCCCGGTATTCACACGGGGGCTGGCGATGGTGCGGCGCCACCGCCTGGGCGGCGCCGGATGCATCTTAATACTGTGACAGTGTTGCGCGAATCGGTGGTCATGTGCGCCGTCGATGCCCCGCTCGTTCGTCACACTGTCCTGGGGCGTCGGGGGCTCTTCGCACGGAGCGGAGGTCATCGCCGGCTCAGGCGGCGGTCGGGCACGGTTCCTGCGTTGCGCGTCGGCGTTGCTGTCAGCGGGTTCCACCCCAGATGGAGAACGGCCACGTCGTCTCCCAGGCCTCCGAAGGGAGCGGCCAGGGACGCGGCGGACGCGACCAGCGCGTCGATGAACTCCTGGGACGGCAGGTGCGCGTACTGCGTCGCCAGTCCCAGAAGGCCCTCCTCGCCGAGGCGTGCGGAGGCATCGGTCCTGCCCTCGAAGAGCCCGTCGGTGAACAGGACGATGCTGTCCAAGGGCGCGAGGTCGATCCAGGTCTCGGCCCAGTCGGTGCACCCGGGAAAGAGTCCGAGCGCGATCCCCGCCTGCGGTTCCACCCATCGGATGTCCTCGGAATGCCGTCGCAGGAGGAGGCCCGGGTGCCCCGCGCTCACCGCCCTGACGGACGTTCCTTCGGGAGGGAACACCAGCGACACGACCGTGGCATAGGTGTCGTCGTCGGCTCTCTCGTCGATCAGGATCCTTTCGAGGAGACCCAGTTGCTCCATCTGGGATGTGCCGCAGTGAACGGCCGTGCGCCAGGCCACCCGCAGGTGGACGGCGAGCGCCGCTTCGGCCGCTCCGTGCCCGGAAACGTCGCCGAGGATCACATGGACGGTCGAGTCCTCGGTCTGCACCACATCGAAGAAGTCGCCGCTCAGGAGTGCGTGGGACCGCCCCGGTTCGTAACGGGAAGCCACCGTGAAGTCGTCTCCGCGCAGCACCGGGGTGGGAAGGAGACTGCGCTCCAAGGAGACGCTTTCGCGTGCTACCCGCACGTCGGACTCCGTCTTCGCCGGCCTTCCGGCGCCGGACCAGCGGTCCGCACCGCCCCACTGCGTTCCGATTCTGCGCGGCCTGCGGTCAAGCGCACCCGACATACCCGCCCTCAATTCCTGTTCCGCCCTCCGTGGGCCGTACATCAGACAGCGGCGTCAGCGGATGTGTGACACAGGGTGGGGATCGGGTGCCCAGGGTCACATGTACGGCGTCCGCGCCCCCTGTCACAAACACCCGGGGCGTCCGGTCGTACTCAATGACCAACCAAGGCTTTCGGAGCAATCGTGTCTCTCAGCGAACGACAAATCTCCACCACGGTACTGGTGATCGGTACGGGGGCCTGCGGGCGGCGATCGAGCCGGCCGAGGCGGGCGTCCTGGCCGTCGGTGAGCGCCCCACCGCATCACCGCACAGGCGCCGCCTGCTACGCCCGGACGTCTCCGTCCCACCCCGACAGCCATCGCACAAAGGAAGCGGCCTCGCCATGCTCAGCAATCGCCACCGGAAGACCCGCTCCGGAACCAGCCCGTACGCGGCACTGGCCGGTGTGTACACCGTTGATCCGGTACACAGCAGGATCGGCTTCTCCGTCCGACACGCCATGATCACGAATGTGCGCGGGACGTTCGGCGCTTTCGAGGGACTCCTCCAGATCGACGGGGCGCGCCCCGCGCGGTCCAAGGCCTATCTGAGCGTCCAGACCGACAGCCTGGACACGGGCATGCGGGACCGGGACGCGCACCTCATGGGCCCCGACATCTTCGACTCCTCGACGTTTCCTCTGATGACCTTCCGGTCCACCGGACTCGTCCCCGTCGGTGACGACGGGTTCCGTATGTCCGGGGACCTCCGGATCAAGGATGTCGAGCTACCCGTCACCGTCGACCTCGCGTTCGGCGGGGCCGGCCGGGACCTCGACGGGAAGCGCCGGGTCGGGTTCGAGGGCACGGCCACCCTGCAGCGTTCCGACTGGGGGCTCACCTGGAACGCGGCGCTGGAGACAGGAGGCGTGCTCGTCGGAGACAAGGTGAGGCTGGACCTCGACATCTCGGCGGTGCAGGTGGGCCTGGCGACCGCTGCATGACGAGGGAACCCCCGCCGGCACATCGGACTCCCCCTGGGCGTCCGATGTAACCCCGGTGCTTTCAGGACTCTTCCGAGAGAGGACGTCTGATGACCATGGCATCCGAGAACCGGCCGGCCTTCACGGCCACGGTCGAGGCGCTGACCGCCAAGGCCACCGAGCTCGAGATCCGCGTCCACGAGCTTCACCGGGCGCTCGCCGATCTCAACATGCAGATGCAGGAGGTGTCCAACGCGCTGTGCCACGCCTCCCGTTCGGCGACGCCGTCCGACGACGCCATCGACGGCGAAGCCGACGACTTTCTCCCTGAAACGGCACCGTAATCAGAACGCGCCGCATGGGACGGGAGCGAACAGACGCTCGCCCCCTCTCCGGCTCGTGGGTGCCGTCGCGACTCAGCCGAACAGGTGGCAGGTTCCTCCGATCGGTCCCGCTGCGGCTCTTCCTCGTCACGCTCACCTCCGCGATGGCGGTGGCGCTCGTTCTGGACGTACGACGACCGTGGGGCCGAATCGATGCCGATGCCGATGCCGATGCCGTCAGGTCGTACAGCCGGGGACGCCGCCGGTGCAGTCGTCCGGGCGGTTGTCGCGCACCGCGGAGTCGTTCAGCGTCACCGTGCCGCCGCCGTTGGAGATGCCGCCGCCACTGTTCGCCGCCGTGTTGCGCTCCACTGTCGAGTCGTTCAGCTGCATCGTGCCCTGGTTGAAGATGCCGCCGCCGTCTGTGGCCGTGTTCTCGTCCACCGTGGACTGGTCGAGGGTCGTCGTGCCGGCGTTGTAGACGCCGCCGCCGCTGGCGTCAGCGGTGTTGTTGCGTACCGTGGACTTGTCGAGCCTCGCCGTGCCCTCGACGACGAAGATGCCGGCGGCGTAGGTGGCCGTGTTCTCGTCCACCGTGGAGTGGTTCAGCGCCAGCGTGCCCTTGCTGAAGATGCCGCCGCCGTTGGAAGCGGTGCCGTTGCCGGTTGTCGCGGTGTTGTTGTCCACCGTGGAGTTGTTCAGCGTCACCGTGCCGCCGTCGTTGTAGATGCCGCCGCCGCCGCTCACTGCCGTGCCGTCGAGGCCGCTTGCCGCGGTGTTGTTGCCCACCGTGGAGTCGTTGAGCGTCACCGTGCCGCCGTCGTTGTAGATGCCGCCGCCACCAGTGGTGCCGCTCGTCGCGGTGTTGAACCGAACCGTGCTGTGGTCCAACGTCACCGTGCTGTCGCCGGTGTTGGAGATGCCACCGCCCGCGACCGCGGTGCCGTCGGTGATGGTCAGGGAGGACAGCCGCACCCGGGCGGCGTCGGTCACTGTCACCGTGGAGCCGACGTGGTCGCCGTCGAGGACCGCGTGCCCCTGGCCGATCAGGGTCAGGTCGTGGGCGAGGGTGATGGGGCCGACGCAGGTCCCCTTCACCCGTAGCGTCGCCCCTGGCGCCGCACTGGTGATCGCGCGCTGCAGGGCTTGGGGGTCCTCCTTGCAGTTCACACCGGAGCCGTTCTTGTCGGCGGCCGCGGCGGGGCCCCCGAACGGGCCGAGCGCCCCCACGGTCGCCATGACCGCCGCCGCCCATCGCCGCCGGGCCGTCCCGACTGCTCGCATCCCCATCTGTGTCCTCCTGTTCGGCGCGCGGGCGCCCGGCGCTCGTCCTTGTGCAGGGAACCGGCCTGGATGCCCCGACTTCGGTGATGGTGCCCCTGGCGGGCGGGGGCCGCTCGCAGGCGGCCGTGGCGTCCGCCGAACAGCCGAAGCCAGCGACCGGCATGGCTCAGGAACGGTGCTCGGCGGACCCCGCGGGAGGTGCTGTCCGAGTGCCGACACGAGCTTCGTGACCACGAACCCGAAGGTGTTCAGTGCCGGCAACGCGCGTCGGAATCGACGTCGGTGAATGGTGCGGCCGATAGATTCCGACACACCTTGGATGCAGACACCCGCTCCACGTCGAGGGCGGCAGCGTCCTTGCCACAACGGGGCGGGGCGGCCTTGGCCTGGGATCCGAAAGAACACCTTTCCCTTTTGTGCAGCCTGGAGACACGAATGAACGTTGAGTTCGCCATCGAACGGCGCACAGCGATGCGCATGGGAGGGGCGGCGATGGCACTCGGGGCGGGCGGTTCGTTCGTGGCCGCCTGCAGGGGTACGGGCTCCTCGAAATCCCATCCGGCGGGAAAGCCTTTGCCGGCGCCCACGGGGAGCGACTTCATCTTCGGGTACGGTTCGCTGATCCAGCGAGCATCGCGAACATCGACCTGGGCCAAGGCGGTGGAAGCTGCACCGGTGGTGGTCCGGGGAATCAGCCGCGGCTGGTACGACAGGGTGGACACGGTCAGTTGGAGCCCTACGTACCTTGGGGCCGTCTCGAAGAAGGACGCCCGATGCAACGGCGTCATCTTCCCCGTCACCCCAGAGGAACTCAGGGACTACGCTCGGCGTGAATCCGGATACCGGCCCACACGGATCGCGTCACGTGACATCACCATGCTGGACGGCAGCACACGTCCGCCCGTCGGCACCGTATGGTATTTCGCCAACGTCACCCGACGTTATCCGAGCGAGCGATATCCCATCGTCCAGTCCTATGTGGACGTGTGCCTGGACGGCTGCCTGGAAAACGAGGATCGCTTTCCGGAAGCCCGAAAAGCCCAGTTCGCCAAAGAATTCATCAGAACCACGTCCGACTGGCGGGCGCCCTGGTACAACGACCGGATCTACCCCTGGCGACCTACGGTCCACGTCCCCCGGGCCGACACCATCGACACACTGATCCGTGACGAACTCGGCGGGGACCTCTTCGACCAGATCACCCTTCCCCGTAGGTGACCCGGTGTGGCGCACGGAGTGAGGACGGGTCGGCAAAGGTGTCACAACATCTGCGGCTGTCCGGTCTGTAGGGGTGAGCGCCCGAAGATGTGGCGCGACCATCTTGGCGACCAGGCGTCACGTCTGCTGAAGCCTTCCTGAACACCCTGGAGGGCGATCAGTGCGGCGGCTGCGTCAAGTGGTGCCGTGTGAGAGGGAGGATGCCGTATGGACCGTGCGGATGACGCGGTGCCGATCGTGGAGCTGCTCGACGAGCGGCGGCATCTGCTGGATGTGGCGCACGGGATGCTGGGCAGCAGCAGCGAGGCCGAGAGTGTGATCGACGAGACCTACCGGCGGTGGTACGAGCTGCCTCGCCCGGCGCGGGCACAGATTGCCGCGCCGCGTTCGTGGCTCGCACAGGTCGCCGGCGGCATCTGCCTGGCCAGGCTGTCCCTGCCCGGACCGGGGAAGAGCGGCACCCGGAACCATGGGGAGACGCGGGCGGGTGTAGAACGTCCCGACGGAAGGCGTCAGGAGTCGGCCGGCGAGGTTGTGCGTGGTGCGCTGTGCTCGCTGTCTCCGGCCGAGCGGGCGGCGTTCATCCTCAATGACGTCTTCGGCCGGGCGCCGGATCGGGCCGAGGGCGCCGGCATACAGTCGGAGCGCGCCTACCCGGCCGACCACGTACTGCGCAGCCTGGGAGCCCGACGCCCGCAGCGCACGGCACCGCACCAGCACGACACGGTGGCCCGTGTCTTCCGGCAGGCATGGCTGACGCAGGACGCGGCGCTCCTGACCTGCTTGCTGGCACCCGATGTGGCAGCGCTCTTCGACGGCGGCGGCAAGGTGCGGGCCCTGGTCACGCCCGTACACGGCAACCAGCAAGTCGCCCGCAGTCTGCTGTCACTGCTGCCCGGTTCCCCGCGCACCAGCCTGGACACCCGGTCCGTCAACGGACGGACCGGTCTCGTGGCGACCTGCGACCACCAGGTCGCCGCCGTCATCAGCCTCGACATCGCCGACCACCGCATCACCCACGTCTGGGCCACCCTCAACCCGGACAAACTCCGCCCCTGGAACCGGTCACGCACCCTTCCCGGCCTGCCGAAGGCAGGTGACGATGCCGCCGGGCACGAACAGAATGAGGCGTGAGACCATTGTTCACACGTTGGTGCACGGTGCGGCGAAAAGGTACGGGCAGTGCACGCGGCCGGACGATGAACATGGGATCGCACCCGCCACGACCTGCGGATACTGCTCCCGGGGGTAACCGCATGGAGATGGCGAAACCTGTCACATCACATGGACGGTTCCGGTCCAGAGATCAGATGCGATCGGAGCAGCCGTGACCACACGAGACCACAGCACCCGGGGCGGCCGGGCGACCGACGCCGTAGCGGGCCATCCCGCGGCGGCCGCATGACCACGCCGCTCCACCGCACCGACACCCCGAGGATGGGAGACAGCAGGACCATGCAACAGGAGACGCCCCGCTCGGAAAGCACGCTCGAAGAGGCCGTCTCCGTGTTCGTGGAGCTCCGTCCGCGTCTCTTCGGTATCGCATACCGTGTGCTGGGAAGCGCGGTCGAGGCAGAAGACGTGGTTCAGGAAGTGTGGCTGCGCTGGCAGAACACCGACCGTTCGACGGTGATCAGCCCTGTGGCGTTTCTGTCGAGTGCCACCACCCGGCTCGCCATCAACGTGGCTCAGTCCGCCCGTGTGCGCCGCGAGATCTACATCGGTCCATGGCTGCCCGAGCCCATCGACACGAGCACCGACCCCGAAGCGGGAGCCGAGCGGGCGGAGGCCCTCGAACTGGCGCTGCTTCTCCTGATGGAGACACTCAATCCCACCGAGCGCGCCGCGTACGTGCTCCGCGAGGCATTCGACTACGCCTACGCCGAGATAGCGGAGATCCTTCAACTCAGCCTGGTCAACGTGCGGAAGATCGTGAGCCGGGCCCGCCGGCATCTCTCGGCCGGCCGGCGAACCACCGTGGACACGGACGAACACCGCAGGCTTCTCGAAGCCTTCGTCGCGGCGGCGCAAACGGGAGATGTGGCCGCGCTCGAGGCCCTCCTCACGCCGGATGCCGTCAGTCTGTCCGACGGCAACGGCCTGCGAGGTGCCGCTCGCCTGCCCGTTCTCGGACGCTCCCGCGTGGCGAACCTGGCGACGGCCACCCAGCAGTTCTGGCGCGACACGGAGGTCCGCGCCGTGCAGGCCAATGGACGGCACGCCGTGGTGATCCACCGGGACGGCCGGCCCACGCTCTTCCTGACGATCGCGGCGTCGCACCAGGGCATTCACCAGCTGATGTGGGTGTTCAGCCCCAGCAAGATCGCCGCGTTCTTCAACTCGCCCTCGCGTTCCACGTCGGCACTCGGCACTCGGCCTCCACGTCGCCGCTCGGCACTCGGTGCTCTCAGGGACGCATCGTAGCCACGACGTGATCGCACCGACGGCACCGTGTTCCACGATGCTTGTTTGACCTGTGTTCCGGAGTGCACTCCTGCATATGATGGTTTGGGGGTACCCATCCCGGCGTTCCGGCCGAACAGCACCGCAAGGGGGTCGGCAGGGGCGTGACACGACGGGTCGAGGATGAGAGGAACACATGGTCTCCGGCACCCGCGCCGCGCACAACATTGAGATCACCGCTGAGAGTCTCCAGGAGGAACTGGCTCGCCTGGAGGTTCAGAAGCAGGCGCTGGAGAGGGAACTGGCCGCGGTCGTGGCGCACCTCGGCTCCGTCCAGCGGGCCCTCAGCGCGATCGAGGGCCTGATGCTCGCTGCGCCCGACTCGGTCCCCATGGGCGCTCCCCGTGCTGCGACTGCCGGCGTGGGACCGGCATCGGCGCTCGCGACGCCACAACCGGACCTGGCCTCCTCTGCGCCGCCCGATGACGCGCCGAAGAAAGCCGCACCGCGGATCCGGCAGCCCGAGAGCCGGCAGGACGCCAAGCGGCGTTCCGCCTCCGATGCCGCCGACGGACAGCGGAAGTACGGGGAGCTCACTGAGCAGATCCTCGAGTACTTCGGCACGGTCGGCCAGGCGGATGTGCGTGCGCGCGATGTGGCCGCGGCTCTCGGCCGCGATGTCGACAACGGGAGTATCAACGCGGTCCGGAGCACACTCGATCGCCTGGTCGGCACGTCGCGTATCCGCCGTACCGGCCGGGGGCTCTACGGCGCCACACGCTCCTAGCGTCCGGCGGACACTTCACCGACCGGCACGGAGACTCCCCACCGCCGCAACTCCTGCACCGCGAGCAATGTCCGGCCGCCGCCCGAGGTGCGGTGGCACCCGGGACGGGACATCTGCTCGGCTCCAGGCAGCAGGTGACAGCGCGCCCCGGAACTCTTCACGGGGGGACCGTGTGATGCCAGACCTGAAACGCTGTGTTCACCATCTCAAAATTTTGCTCCAGCCAGCACAGGCCCCTGCGTGCGGTGAACATGTTGTGTTTGCTGGTGACAGTGTTACGGCATGGAGGGTCAGCCGGCGGTGCCGACGAGCACCGCGATGCACAGGACGAAGATGACCGAGGTGATGAGGGTCGCGGCGCCGTACGCACCACGGCGTAGCCGCGCGTAGCGCTTGGCGTGGTGTTCTTCCACCGCAGTGATGTGGTCCGTGATGTGCTGCGTCATCTTCCGGCACATACAGATTTGCTCTTCCACGTACCACCACTCGATCTCGGCCTTCTGCGTCTCGCTCAGCCCGGCCACGCGTGCGGCGAACGCGGCAGCGCGGCAGTGGGCGGTACTGCGATGGGCTTCCCAGTACAGGAATCCTTCGATGTCGGTCAGGCCGCGTGCGGCCTCGTCGCTGGCGTCCACAGGGTCCTCACGGCGGGGAACGGGTCGTCGATGGGCGCAGCCGAAGCGCCCTCGCCGCGACAACACAGTGTGTACGGCCAAGGGCGTCCGCGCCATCATTCATGGATGGCGGAACTGCGTCGGTTCTGACCCCTCCCGGGGCAACCGGATCAATTCCGCAATTCAGCATATCCCGCTGGCGATTGCGGCAGCGGTCGGGGTCCCTGTGTGCGCTCGCCGGTCGTGTGACATGCAACTGCACATGTCACACGTTCACCTTAAGGGCTGGTTGGTGCCGGGTTCGGGATGACCTGGTGTGTTGTTGATTCGCTGAAAGACGGGGTGAGGGGGAAGGTGCTGGGTTCGCGGGTTTTGAGCTGGGGCTTCGTGTTCTGGCGGGGGATCGCGCGGGGTCGGTTGGGGCGGTGTTCGGGTCTAACGTGCCCTGACAAAGCCTCTGGACGTGGCGGCGGGTGATCAGGCAGACCGCGAGGCCGCGGAAGGCCTCGTGGATGTCGTCGCCTCGTTCCCAGCAGATCCGCAGGCGTCGGAAGCCGTGCAGCCAGGAGATCGTCCGCTCGACGCCCCAGCGGAAGGTGCCCGGGCCGGCGTCCAGCACTGGTCACTCACGCCGAGCCCACTCCTCGGCCGTCAACCCACCGCCATCGGCATACCTCACTTCCCGGCATGGCGCATCCCACGGGAGCCGTCACGACCCGACGTAACCCGCACCGTCAGAGATCTCCCAGGGCCTGTCTGACGGGTCGCGTTGCCGACCCCGCGCCCGACAAGCAATGTCACCCGAATGGCGCAACATGGCGTGCCACCCATATGGGTGAAGGTCAAGCTGGCTAATGCCCCAATTGAGGCAATCCGTGAAAGGGGAACCACATGCGCATTCGACGAATCCTCGCCGCCGTCATCACCACGGCAGCCCTCGCCGGACTCGGCCTCACAGGCGCCGCCACCGCCACCGCCAGCAGCGTCAGCAGCGTCACCCCGGGTGAGTGCACGGACGGCGGCGGAACGATCGATCGGTCGACGCCCGTGCTCCCGACCTGCAGGGGCGGTATGTACGACGGGCAGACAGTCGACTAAACCCCACTAGGGCCGTTTGCGATCGGCGCCCCGCAGCCACGCGCTGCGGGGCGCTCCCTCGCGAGCGCAGCCGGGAGAGTCGCAGGGACCGTGCCGACCCGTCGGGCACGCTGGGTCCGAGGCGGCCCGGAAGCACATGGCGGGTGGGAACTCCTCATCTCGGCTGCCAGCTCGCGGCTCGTCATGATGAGCGAAGGGGCGGATTGGCGCTCGCCTTCGAGGTCGCGCTTGCCCATGACGAACGCCTGTTCCGAGTCGCCCTCCCGCGCGCCCCGCCGGGACGTTTGGAGGCCAAAGCCTGCCGACCGCCCGAAGCCAACGCACGCCGCCGGCGGTTCGCCGACATCCGGGTCACCCTGAACCGCCGGGCCACCTCCCGGTCACTGACCCCCGCCGCGATCAGATCAGCGGCTTCGAACCGCACTTGCTCACGCCGAACCCGCTCCTCGGCCGTCAGCCCACCGCCATCGGCGTACCTCACTTCCCGCCATAGCGCATCCCACGGGAGCCGTCACGACCCGACGTCACCCGCACCGTCAGAGATCTCCAGACAGACCAAACGCCTGACAGCTCACTCGTTTGGCCCGCCCGCTGAGAACCCCCGACGAAACCGCCCCAGCTTCGTTCCGGGCGGCCGGGCGTCGCCAGCAGGTCATGCTTGAGCCGAAGCACGGAACAAGCCCGGGAGGCACGACTGCGCACTTGAATGCGGGCGACACCGGACAGGGCTCTGGCGCATGATCACCTCATGACGAATCCGGCTGCCTTCCGTGACCCGAGCAACTGGTCCGATGGCTACTACGAGCTGGCTATCCAGGTTGGATCAACCGATGATGCCCCGCTTCAGGCCGTCCTGAGTGCTCTGTGGTCTGCCGCAGACGTGCACGGGTGCTTCGGGCACAGTAACCGCGAACCGGAAGAGCAAGATCCCGTGCCGTGCACCGTTGGCTCCCTGGCCGAGTTCGGCCATCTTCACGGCCGGGTCCGTCTCCCGACGGGCCGAATGGTCGTGTGCGGTTGCGTGGCGATCCGCGGCGGTGACGAAAGCAGCGACTGGCTGGACTTCTACATTCCCGTGGGTGCACTGGACCACGCGGGTATCGCCTACTGGGACGGTCGGCCATTCTTCAGGTCCAACGAGCTGGACAGCTGGCTGGCTGCCATCGGGGCCGAGGCCTACAAGAGCGCCTCCTTCAGCCTGGGGGTTATCGGCTTTGAGGTCTCTGGTTGCGCCGACGCCTCGACACTGGCCGGAAAGTTGCCGCAGACACGAGATATCGGATACCTGCTTCCGCAGGGCGACGTACTGCACTATGGCGCCGCCAACACCTGAGCCTTGCTGTTCCGGGCGGGCATGAGGTTGCGGTAGCGGATGAGGGTACAAGCGATGCTCGTGAAGGCCAGAAGGTGATCCACCTGGCGGCCTCACCTGACAGTGCCGATCGCCTCGGCCGCGGCAGAAGCGTCGGCAGGCCTCGATCGCGAGGCCCTGCCGGGCAGGCCGGTGAGTGTCCGAGCGAGTGCCAGGGTGCTGAGGCCGAACATCAGAACTCCGAGAGGGACGTGCAGGGCCGCCATGTGTGCGATGCCCAGGACCACTTGTATCGAAGCGAGGGCGAGGAAGCCGATGGCGTAGAGAATGGAGGTTGCGGTACCGCCGACCAGGTCAAACCGTGACCACCATGCACACTGTCATCGCCAAGCCCCCCGGTGTGCGTGGTGTGTTCAGGGGCGGGACGGGACGGTGTCGGCTGCCCGCTAGGCCGGCAGTTGCACGCTGATGTGCGGGGCCAGTGCCTTGAGGAAGTCGACCGCGTCGAAGATCTCGCCCGCGGACGCGACTCCGACGGCTCGCGTCCGCCCGCTGAGGACTCGGTCGACGGCTTCGCCGACGAGCGGTGCGGTGACCGCGTAGATGTCCTGGCCGGTGGCTACGGCACGGCGTTCGATGCCGCCGGAGCGTACGACGGCATCGACGAGGAACGTCTGGTCGGACCGGCCGCCGGCGTCGACCGCAGTCGGTGCCGGGGTGTCGGGGTTCGACAGGTCACGGGCGGCTTCGGTCGTCATGTAGGTGCACACCTCGGCGATGTCGAGGTGGCTGGGCACGGTGATGACTTCGGCCATCGTGAACTCGCCGATGACCGGTCGCGTCCCCATCGGTTCGGGGAAGGGCCACTCCAGGCGGGGCTGGGCGTCGTCCCGGTACTCCAGCCGGCCTTGCGAGTAGCGCACGCGCCGGCCGTCGCGCCGTTCATGGGACACGGTGCCCGAGGCACGCGTCCCGGCGGTGGGGTGCCAACTGTTGAGCCCGAAGGCCACATGTGCCTCGTCGGCCGTGGTCCACTCCCCCATGGCGGCGGTGACGAGCAGGTCACCGAGGCCGCCGTAGAAGGCCATGGCGGGGACGATCACCGTCTGTGCGGCGCGTGCGCGGTCGGCGAAGTGCGCGAACGTGTCGCGGTTGGCCTCGACCTCGGCGGCGACATCGATGTACGGGATCGAGGCGCGCAGGGCCGCCTCGATCACCGGGCCGGCGGTCGAGGCGAAGGGGCCGGCGCAGTTGACGACGGCGGCAGTGCCCGCCAGCGCACGGTCGAGCGAGTCCGAATCATCGATGGATGCCGCTCGCGCCTCCAGCCCGGTCTCCGCGGCGTACTTCTCCAGCTTGACGGTGTCGCGGCCGGACAGGACCGGAACGAACCCGCGCTCGCGCAGCTCCGCCACGACGAACCGCCCGGTGTGCCCGTACGCACCGAACACCGCCACCTTCTGCACCGATCCCATGACCCGTCTCCTCGCTCCCGGCCGATCAACTGCACTCATCCTCGCCAGCCGGAAACCCGGGAACCAGTGTCTGGAACGACCTACGCCATACAATTCCGGACACGCCCACAAGCCCGATGAGAGGACACTGTCGTGTCCAGGGATGGGGAACAGCCGGCCTCCCGTCAGAGTGACCGGCCGTCGAGGGGGGCGTCGGAGCCGGCCTTGAACGTCGTGCCGAGGTCGTACTGCGCGATCCCGAAAGGTTGAAACTCGGCATCGGCGAGGACGCGGTAGAGGAACTCGGAGGTGGTCATGTCGTACCGGTGCCATGGGCCGCCGTCATGGGACCGTGCGAGAACGGGGTAATCGCCCGGCCGCTCGGCATCGATCAACCAGCAGTACTCGTCGGCCCATTCGGTGGAGCCCCACTCGACCAGCCCTTTGCCGCCCGGCCCGTAGGTCGTATAGGGATGGACGGCGGAGACGTCTCCGAACTTGCTGTCCTGCTCGACTGACAGGGCGACGCGCCACTGGGTCAGGAAGTCGAACGAGACGCCCTCGTCGCGCCCCAGGAAGTAGACGGAATCACTGAAGACGCCGCCGCTGAACGCCTCGTAGAGCTCCTTGTAGTCTGCCGGCAGAGGGACCCCCAGCTCTCCCTCGATCGCCGCCCACTCGACGGAGATCCCGAGCGGCTCCCACCCGGTCAGGTCGATCAGTCGCTGAACCCACATACGGCACACTTGTAGCACCGGTCTTCGTTCCGCTGTTCCTCACCCCCCTCGTGGCTCACACCAAGAGCGGCGCCGTTCTCGATTGCTGCCGCATGGCCGGCCAGTGCTGTGCTGGATGGTCGACCGTGTCTCGGCACTGGTGGCGCCGGGCCCGTAACCTGGTCGGATGCCCGATGACATCCTCGCTCTGTGGCCCCTGGCGTCCGCCTCCGAGACCGACTGGCTCGGCGAGCTCGCCCAGGACGACGGCCTCACTGGCTACGAGGCGCCCGGGCGGCCCGACGCCGCCTGGGTGCTCGGCGGCATGTATGAGCGCGGGGAAACCGCGGGGGATTCGGTCAACGACGCCCAGAGCCGGGACGAGCACCCCGGCCCGGGCTGGGAGCGGCTGCGCTGGACGGAACTGGCCGCCCGCATCGGCGATCCGGTCGTACCGCAGGGCCTGTACCCCTGCTTTCGCTGCTTCCCCTCAGCGAAAGAGGCGGCGATCCGGCCCCGCTCCATCCCTGATCTTGCGTGGGTATCCCCGGCTTCAGCCGGGGAGGGAAACGCATCTCAGGACTGCTCTGACCGGTCGTTCACAGCGGACGATTTTGCTGCTCGATGTACTGACGGATGACCGTGAGCGGTGCCTCGCCGCACGAGCCTGCGAAGGAGGAGCGGGACCAAAGCACTGAACCCATCCCGATCCGGTTGATGCGGCCGGTGTACTCGACCCGCAGGTAGCGGGAGCTGACGCCCTTGAGGCTGTTGATCAACTTCGACAGTGCGACCTTCGGCGGGTAGTGCACGAGCAGATGCACGTGGTCGGCCTCTCCGTTGAACTCCTTCACCTACACCTCGAACTTGTCGCAGACCTCCCGCATGATCTCCTCGCACCACTTCAGCATGTCGTCATCGAACACACCGCACCGGTACTTGGACCGTCGTATGGTCTTTGCAGTTGACCGGGAAGGGGGTGGGTCGGGTGATCCGTGCGTACAAGTTCCTCATGCGGCCCACCGCGGGCCAGCAAGCCGCGCTCGGCGAGATGCTGCGGGATCACTGCTCCCTGTACAACGCGGCCCTCCAGGAACGCCGTGACGCCTACCGGCACGTCAGCAAGACGACGGTCAGGTACGGGATGCAGTCCGCCCAGCTCAAGGACATCCGGGCGTTTGACGGTGAAGGTCAGGGGCGGTGGTCGTTCTCCTCGCAGCAGGCCACGCTTCGCCGTCTGGACAAGGCGTTCGCCGCGTTCTTCCGCCGGATCAAGTCCGGCGACACGCCGGGCTATCCGCGCTTTCGTGGGGTGAACTGGTTCGACACGGTGGACTTCCCCAAGGACGGCGACGGCTGCCGCTGGGACTCCACCCCGCACGACCCCACCACCCGCGTCCGGCTCCAAGGCGTCGGGCACGTCAAGGTCAACCAGCACCGGCCCGTGATCGGCAAGGTCAAGACCGTCTCGGTCAAGCGCGAGGGCCGCAAGTGGTTCGTCGTGCTGAGTGTCGAGCAGCCCCAGCCCGAGCCGATGCCCACGACGGGCTCGGTGGTTGGCATCGACATGGGGATCGCGTCGTTCTTCACCACCTCGGACGGTGAGCACGTCGCGAACCCGCGTCATGGCCGCACGGCCGCCGTCAAGCTGGAAGCCGCGCAGCAGGCCCTGGCCCGGTTCCCCCGGGTGGGCCGGGACAAGCGCACCGGCAACCACAAACGGGCTGTCCACAAGGTTGCCGACCTGCACCGCAAGGTCCGCCGCCAGCGTCTGGACCACGCGCACAAAAGGGCACTCGATCTGGTGCGGGAGTACGACTTCATTGCGCACGAAGACCTCAAGATCCGCAACATGATGAGGGTCCCCGCGCCGAAGCCGGATCCCGGACAGCCGGGCGGTTTCCTGCCCAACGGGGCCGGCGCGAAGGGCGGACTCAACCACTCGATCTCGGATGCCGGTTGGGGGGTGTTCTTGACGATCCTGCACGCCAAGGCTGAAGGCGCCGGACGGGAAGTGATCGCCTTGGACCCCCGCAACACCTCCCGGACCTGTCCCGAATGCGGGCACGTCAATGCGGAGAACCGGCCCACCCAGGAGAAGTTCCACTGCGTCGACTGCGGCCACCAAGGCCACGCCGACATAGTGGGCGCCCTGAACGTTCTGCGGGCCGGGCTGGTCCGTCGCGAAACCCAACCGGCATAGCGAGAAGCCCCCTCGATTATGAGGGGGAGGAGTCACTGAATGGCCCGCCGAGGGCAGCCTTGACAGGCCGACGTGGGACGAGCTGATCCGGTTCCTCACCGCGCACAGCCCCCAGGGAGCCGATACCGCCTGTCTGGCGTACTACAACCCGATCGTCACGCGGGACTTCGAAAGGGGACAGGTCCGCTCCGGCCGCCTGGGCGACGCCCAGTCCCTCTTCGACCACCCGGACATCCTGTACACCCCGTCCAACCTGTGGGCCGCGGACCGCTCCTGGGTCGTCTGCACCGACTACGACCTCTGGGGCACCAAGGTCTGTGGCCCCCGCCGGCTTGTCGAGGCGCTGCTCGCCGACCTCGAGATCGAAGCGATCCGCCTGCCCTGGACCAGCTGATGACGTGCCGGGTGTCGCGACACGCTGGATCCTTCCGGTCACGGCGCACCATAGGCCGACCTGAACTCACCGATTCTCAAGGGGAGTACGCGCTCCTTGCCCCTCTGGTTCCGGTCGGCAGTACGGCACGGGCGATGCCGGTGAGGTTGCCCTGCAGGACGAGGATCTCAATGCGGTTCGATCCGTCGAGGTCGGCCGCGTACACGTTCCCGGCCAGGTCGGTCACGTACATGCGGCCGCCGTCCGGATCGAGGGCGATACCGATGCCCTCCATCAGGTGGTCCAGGAGGATCTCGGCCGTTCGCCCCTCGTCCGAGGGGTCCATCGGCGCGCGGTTCACGGTGTTGCCTCGGGGCGGGTCCCCGCGATCGGTCCAGTACAGCATGCGTTCCGCGAGGTCGAGCTCCAGGTCGATCGGCTCCGGCAGTCCCTCGAACAGCACCTCGAGGTCGCCGCGTTCGGCCGCATTCTCCCCCGCGGGCAGGTCGATCCCGGCTCGTAGGATCCTCCCCAGCCCGGCGTCACTGGGGCCCTTCTGTGTCCAGTAGAGGTGTCCGCCGACAGGGTCGGCGGCGACTCCCACGCACCATTTGGTCTCGTCGCGGCGATCCTCCTCAGCGTCTCCCGTCTGCACGAGGGTCTCGACGTTCGAGCCGTCGAGGTCGCAGCGCATCACGCGCATGCCCTCGCGATCGCCCCAGTACAGCTTCCGGCCGGTGGTCTCGAAGTGGAGTTGCTTCGGCGTGTGTGTGACGCCGCTCGGGACGATGGTCGTGCGGTTGCCTCCGTCCAGGTCCACGCGTTCGATCGAGCCGTCGTTCTCCGGCGGGGAGCCCATGTTGGTCCAGTAGACGTGCCCGGCCACGACGTCGACGGCGACCCCGTCGGGGATCCTGCACCCGGTGACGACAAGCCGCTTGTCGGAGCCGTCGGGATGCACGGAGAACAGCCGGCCGCCGCTGCTGGCCTCGAGTACGAAGAGCGTTTCCTGACCCTGCGTCACGGTCCCTCCTTCTTATCGGGACCGGCTGCGGCACTCGACGGGCCGGACGGGTCGTGCTGGGCGCGCACGGCCAGCAGGGCCGAGAGCATCGCGTCGCGCCGAGCGGCCAGTTCGTCGACCGAGTGGCCGGCCGCCTCCTCCAGGACGCCGTCGACGATGCTCTCCTTCAGTTCGGGGGTGAACTCGGGGGTGCGCAGGTCCTGCCAGGACGCGGCCATGCGGGGCATGAGGGTGTCCATGAAGTGCTGGATGCCTCCCTCTCCCCCGCCGAGGTGCCACAGCAGATGGGGACCCATGACGCCCCATCGGAGACCCGGCCCCCAGGACACCGCGTCGTCGGAGTCCGCCACGTCGAGCACTCCTTCCTGGACCAGGTACACGACCTCGCGGTACAGCGCGGCCTGGATGCGGTTGGCGACGTGCCCGGGAAGCTCCTTCTTCAGGTGAATCGGCTTCTTGCCGATCGCCGCGTAGAACGACATGACGTCACGGATCGTCTGCGGCGCGGTCCTCGTCCCGCCGACCACCTCGACGAGCGGGACGATGTGCGGCGGGTTGAAGGGATGACCGATGACGGTGCGCTCGGGACGCCGGCACTCGGCCTGGATGACGCTCATCGTGATGCCCGACGAACTCGACGCGATGATCGCCTCCGGCGGCGTGGCGTCGTCGAGGTCGGCGAACAGCTTGACCTTGAGCTCCGGGCGCTCGGGTGCGTTCTCCTGGACGAAATCGGCGTCGGCGACGGCCTGGCGCATGTCCGTGGTGAAGCTCAATCGGTCGGGGGACGCTCCGGGTGCGAGCCCGATCGAGGCCGCCGCGTCCCAGGCCGCCGCCACGTACGACCGCAGGGCCGTCTCCGCGGTGGGGGCGGGGTCGGTCGCTGTGACGTCGAAGCCCCGGACGAGATAGTGCGTCGCCCATCCGGCACCGATCGTGCCGGTCCCGACGATCGCCACACGGTGGACGGGTGTGTGCGTATGCATGGCTGGTCACTGCTCCTGGACGTCGGACACGGACGGTGGGGCAGCGGAAGGTGGAGGCGTGTCCGGCGTCAGCGGCCGTGCCAGACGGGGCTGCGCTTCTCGGCGAACGCCCGTGCGCCTTCCCGCGCGTCCTCGCTGGAGAACAGCCCCCTCGTGATCTCGTCCTGGCGTGTGAAGGCGTCACTCTCGTTCAGGCCCTGCGTTTCCCGCAGGACTTCCTTGACGGCTGCCAGCGCCAGCGGTGCGTTCCGCGCGACGCGCTCCGCCAGTTGCCGGGCCCCGTCCAGCGCGGCGCCGGGTGGGGTCAGCTCGTTGACGAGCCCGTACTCCTTGCCTTCGGCGGCGGTCAGCGGCTCGCCCGTGAGCAGTACGCGCGCGGCGACGTGGTACGGAAGGCGGCGCGGGAGCCTGACCAGTCCGCCCGTTGCCGCCACGAGACCGCGCGTGACCTCGGGAAGCCCGAACCGGGCGTCCTCCGCGGCGACGATCAGATCGCAGGCGAGCACCATCTCGAATCCGCCGCCGAGCGCCCAGCCCTCGACCGCGGCGATCAACGGCTTGTGCACCGCCGTGCCGGTGAGCCCGCCGAATCCCCGGCCGGGGATCACCGGCAGCTCACCCTTGGCGAATGCCTTCAGGTCCATGCCGGCGCTGAACACCCCGCCCGCGCCCGTGAGTACGCCGACGGACAGCTCCGGGTCCCCGTCGAGCAGATCCACGGCCGCGGCGAGTTGTACCGCGACCTCGTGGTCGACGGCGTTCTTCTGGGCCGGGCGGTTGATGGTGATGGTCAGCACGCCGCTACGGCGCTCGTGGAGCACCATGTCGGACGCTGGGGACGCCGTGCTCATCGCGGTGTCTCCGCTTCCGTCGTGCCGGGGATCGCTCCCTTGGTGCGCAGCTCGGCGATCTCGGTGGGGCCGAATCCCAGCTCGGCGAGGATCTCGTCGTTGTGCTCGCCCAGGTCGGGTGCTCGCTTCGCGGGCGCCTTCGGCACCCCTCTGAGGTTGACCGGGCTGCTGATGGTTTCCTTCAGCCCGCTGACCCCTTCCAGCGGCACCACGATGTCGTTCGCGCGCAGCTGCGGGTCCTGCGCGGCCTCCTCCGGCGTCTGAATGAGGCTGTAGGTGACGCGTTCCCTGCCCAGGGCGTCCTTCCAGTGGGCGAAGGGCTGCGAGCGGAATTCGGAGTCGAGCAGCTCGCTCAGCGCGGCGGAGTTCTTGACGAAGCCCTCGACGCCCGCGAAACGGGGATCCTCGAGCAGTTCGGGGTGCCCGATGGCCCGCGTCAGTCCCGGCCAGTGCGAGGGTGAGGCGACCAGCATGAACCACTCGTCGTCCGCGGTCCGGTAGGGGTTGATCAGCGGGTTCGCGGGCGCGTTCCGGTCATGCAGCTGGAACGGTGTGCCGCCGGCGAGCGCGCCGGCGACGAGCGTTCCCGTGGCCCAGACGCCCATGGCGAGCAGCGACGTCCCGACGCTGGCCCCTTGCCCCGTCCGTTCGCGGCGGTAGAGGGCGGTCACGATCGCCGCGTAGATGGCGATCGCCGACATGTAGTCGCCGCTGCCCCAGACGGGCACCGTCGGTGGGGCTCCCGCGTCCCGGGTGGAGGCCAGCAGCCCGCTGCGCGACCAGGCGGCGGTCAGGTCGAAACCCGGCTGCCCGGCGTCGGGGCCGGTATCGCCGAAGCCGGTGATGTCGGCGTAGACGACCCTTGGATTCCAGCCCGCCACCTCGTCGTAGCCGAGGTGCAGCCTTTCGCGCGCGCCGTGCGGGAAGTTGGTGATCACCACGTCGGCCCACTGGACGAGACGTTTGAGGACCTCGGTGGCCGCCGGTGACTTCAGGTCGATCACCATGCCGCGCTTGTTGCGGTTGGCGAGGTGCCAGCTGTAGTTGGCCTGCGCCTGGGGGCTCGGCGGCACGGAGCTCAGCCTCCGTTGCGGGTCGCCCTGTCCCGGCGGTTCGATCTTGATGACGTCCGCTCCGAAGTCGGACAGCATGGTGGCCGCGGCCGGTGCGGCGATGAAGCTCGACACGTCCAGGACCTTCAGGCCGGTGAAGACGGATTCGGTGGTCATCGCCGTCACCTCACGAATGCGCTCAGGCCGTCGGTGACGGCGCGTCCGACGATGAGGGTCTGGATCTCCCGCGTGCCCTCGTACGAGTAGATGGCCTCGGCGTCGGCGACGAAGCGGCCGATGTTGTAGTCGAGGAGGATGCCGTTGCCGGCCAGCAGTTCGCGCGCCCATCCCACGGTCTCGCGCATTTGCGCCGTGCAGTAGGCCTTCGCCAGGGCGGACTGCTCGTCGCGGAACACCCCGGCGTCCTGCAACTGGGCCAGGCGCGTGACCATCCCGCACGATGCCGTGGCGTTGCCGAGCATTCTCACCAGCAGGTCCTGCACGAGCTGGAAGCTCCCGATCGGGCGCCCGAACTGTTCCCGCTCCATCGCGTACTGCAGGGCGATCTCGTAGGCGGCGAACATCATGCCCACCGCCTGCCACGCCACGCCGCTGCGGGTCTGGCGCAGGATCTTGGCGGTGTCCTTGAACGAGTTCGCGTTCTGCAGCCGGTTGGTCTCCGGTACACGGCAGCCGTCGAGCACGATGTCGGCGTTCTGCACGATCCGCAGCGCCATCTTCCGCTCGATCTTCGTGGCGGTGAACCCGGGTGTGTCCTTCTCGACGACGAAGCCCAGCACATGACGGGTCTCGGCATCGCGGGCCCAGATGACGACCAGGTCGGCGAAGGTCGCGTTGCCGATCCACCGCTTCGCGCCGTCGATGATCCATGCGTCGCCGTCGCGGCGCGCGGTCGTCGCCAGACCGCCGGCCACGTCGGAGCCGCCGTGCGGCTCGGTCAACCCGAAGGCGCCGATCTTCTCGAAGCGACTCATCGCCGGCAGCCATCGGCGCTTCTGCTCCTCCGAGCCGCAGGTGAGGATGGTGCCCATGGCCAAGCCCGTGTGCACGCCGAAGAACGTCGCCACCGACGCGTCGGCATGCGCGAGCTCCAACGCCAGGAGACCCGCGAAGAGGTTGCTCGGCCTGGATTCCTGCGAGTCAGGGTCGGCCCAGTTCAGGAGACCGAGTCCCCCGAAGCCCTCGACCAGCTGGAAGGGGAACTCGGCCCGGCCCCAGTAGTCGCCGATGATCGGGGCGACCTGCGTGCGGAGGAACTCACGGACGGACTCGATCTTCCCCCGCTCACTGTCCGACAGCAGCTCCTCGTAGGCGTAGAAGTCGGCAGGCATCAGCCCTTTGTCCAGGTAGGGACCGGACGGTGTCGGCAAAGCCGTGGTGCCGCTCATTGCAATCTCCCTCAAGCGGTGCGGGACGTGGCCCGGAGATCAGCGCCCGTCAGCGCTCTCGACGCTCGGCATTTCGGTTCTCGAGCGCGATTAAACGCGGCTGCAGGGGACGTCCCCCGGACCCGCACAGCCGAGGGGCGCTGTGTCGCCGCGGACCACCCGAGTGGCCCGTCGTCCCCGGCGCGGGAGAAGTGAGGCAGGACTGCGGAGACTGTCCGAGCGTCCTGTCGGTGGTGGCGCGCCGAAGCCACCGGCGGTGGCGACACGCCGGGGCGTCTTCCGCTCAGGTCCGAGCGACGGCTGATGGCGGAGGCAACGGCGGGGTGGCGGGCGGCTGGTCAGCCTGCCTTGTGGAGTTGGACCTGTTGCTCCGCGTCCATGAAACCGAGCGCCCGGTAGAGGCGGATGGCATCGTCGTCGGGGTCCGCGACGATGACGAGCTTGCGGATGTCTGCGGGGAGGCGCGCGTGCTGGGCCGCATGGCGGATGACGGCGGAAGCCAGACCTCGGCGACGGAAGTCAGGATGAGTCGCGACGTTCTGGAACCGCGCCAGTCCCGAGGCGTCGGCGAACAATCCGGCTCCGGCACACAGACGGTCCTCGACGAAGGCACCGGCCCAGCTTCCGTGACCGGCCTCGCACAGACTGCGGTAGCCGGCGACCTGTCGCTCGGCGAAGTGCCGACCATCGCTGTCCGACGGCAATCCGTAGCAGGCGAAGTGCAGTTCCAGTACCTGGCGCCACTCGTCGTCGCACGTCAGCAGACGGACGTCGGCTTGCGGGGCCGCACCGGATGACACGAGCCGGTCCGCTGTCAGTACCGTGTCGACTTCAGCGGTCACTCCGAGCGCCTGGTGCTCTGTCCTGTCTCCCACCGTGCCGGCGACGCCGTCCACGCCGAAAGCCCGGTACCTCGCCTCGGGGAACTCCGCCTCGAACGACGTCGACCATCGGGACGCGTCGCCTCGCTGAGGCGGAGACTCGAACAAAAGGAAGTTCCCCCAGTGAAAACCAGGGTTCGCCGGGGTGCGGACCACCAGATGTCTCCCGTGGTCGGTGACCACTGATCCACCCATCTCCAGCAACATCAGATCTGTGCGGAACCCGAGCGACGCAATCTTCACCCGGCTGAGCGTACAGCCGGTCTTCGCAAGGGAACTGGACTGGAGCGTCCTACGATCCGAGCACATCGTGCGACACCTCAAAGTGCGGGCCCAGAATCCGTGAACCCTCCTGGTCGAGGCCACTACCGGCAGAGGATCTCTACCGCAGGCAGCCCACGACCGGCACGAGCACCCGGGACAGCGTCACTGGGCCGGGATCGGCTGGGTGAGGTTCAGCGGGTTGCCGTCGGGGTCCTGGATGTGGGCGACACGCTGTCCCCACGGCATGTCGTTGGGGCCGCCGCGGACCGAGCCGCCCAGCGCCGTCACCCGGCCGAGCGTCTCATCGACGTCGTCGACGCCGATGCTGAGCAAGATCCGCGGTGCCTCCCCGGTCCCCGGTTTCGTCTTGGCCACCAGCCCGAGGTCGGTGTCGCCGATCCGCAGGCCGAGGTAGAAGGCCGGCCCTTCCTCCGGTACCCGGAAGATCTCCTCGGCGCCGAACAGTTTCGTGTAGAAGTCGAGCAGGACGTCCTGGTCGGCGGTCAGGATCACTGGCTGGATGGTGGACATGGCACTCCTGGCGAGATGAGAACGGTCGTGTCGCTGGGTAGACCGTTCGAGGACGGTGAACTCATCGGCAGGAACGCCCGATCTGGCTGCATCGTGACGACCTTCCTCTGGGGAAGCCGTCGGCCTTGCGGGCGTAGGCGAAGGTGAAGTCCTTGGCTCCGCGCCACTGCTCCCGGTGGCCGAGATGGACGTAGGTCTTCGAGTCCAGGACCAGGGTCAGTCGCTTGGGATGTCTGGTGCCGCCTCCAGGACGTACGCGGCCGTCTACATCCGAGGGTGCTTTGAACTGGCGCACCCATCTGCGTCCCGATGCTGAGCCCGCCCGGGGGTGGCGTCACGCCACCCTCGACTGCGCCTGACGGACATCGGACCGGCCGGCTTCGCCTGGCACCGCCTCCCCAACTGCTCAGCCCTGCGCCATACTTCGGCTGTCCCACGGCCAACCTGCGATCTCCTTGGGCAACTTCCCTCTCTTGGGGCACTGGGGCCGCCCACGCCTCGAGTCCACGGACTTCCCAGGGAGGGACTTCTTTCATGGCACCGAAGTCACAGCAGACACCGGCCGAAGGCCACGACGGTGAGATGCTCGCCGCTGCGCGGCATCTGAACCGCCGCCGTTTCCTCACCGTCACGGGCGCGGCCGCCGCACTCGCCTTCGCCACCAACCTGCCGGCTGCCGGTGCCGCTGCCGCCGCGGAGCTGGACGCCGGCAAGATCACCGAAAACCCCTTCACGATGGGCGTCGCCTCCGGCGACCCGCTGCCGTCCTCGGTCCTGCTCTGGACGCGACTGGCGCCCAGGCTGTTCGAGCCGGGCAACGGCCTGCCCGCCAAGAACGTGAAGGTGCGCTGGGAACTCGCGCACGATGACCGTTTCACCCGCATCGTGCGGCGCGGCACCGAGCTCGCCCACCCGGAGTTCAACCACGCCGTGCACGTCGAGGTGAAGGGGCTGGACGCGGACCGGGTGTACTTCTACCGTTTTCGCACCGGAGACTGGGTCAGCCCCGTCGGCCGTACCCGCACCGCGCCGGCGAACAACGCCAGGTCCAGCGAGATGCGCCTCGCGATCGTCTCCTGCCAGGCCTATCACGACGGCTACTTCACCCCGTACACGCACCTCGCGGGGGAGGACGTCGATGCCGTCTTCCACCTCGGCGACTACCTGTACGAGTACACCGTGACCGCCGTCGGCGGCAAGCGCGCCTACACGGACCGTCGTCTGCCCGCCCTGTTCAACCGCGAGACGGTCACGCTGGAGGACTACCGCCTGCGGTATGCCCTCTACAAGTCGGACCCCGACTTGATGGCCGCGCACGCCGCCCACCCGTTCGTCGTCACCTGGGACGACCACGAGACCGAGAACAACTACGCGGACGAGACCCCCGAGAACGACGTGCCGCCGGAGGAGTTCCTCGTCCGGCGGGCCGCCGCCTACCGCGCGTACTGGGAGAACCAGCCGCTGCGCCGGCCCCAGCGGCCCGACGGCCCGGACATGCGGCTCTACCGCCGCCTGCACTGGGGCCGCCTGGCCCAGTTCGACGTCCTCGACACGCGCCAGTACCGCACCGACCAGGCGTACGGCGACGGATGGAAGGCCCCGGGTCCCGAGTCCACCGCCGAGTCGATGACCCTGCCGGGTCTCCAGCAGGAGCGGTGGCTGATCGACGGCTGGAAGGCCTCCCGCGCGCAGTGGAACGTCGTGCCGCAGCAGGTGACCTTCTCCCGCCGCAACAACCCCGACGGCTCCGGCACGCTCAGCATGGACTCCTGGGACGGCTACCCGGCCTCCCGCGAGCGCATCCTGGCCGGGGCCGAGGCGGCGGGCGTGGAGAATCTCGTCGTGTTCACCGGTGACGTGCACGTGTCGTACGCGCTCGACATAAAGCGCGACGCCGGCGACCCCGATTCGCGCACCGTCGGCACCGAGTTCGTCACCACGTCGATCGCCAGCGGCGCCGACGGGGTGGCCCACCCCTCGAACCACGCCGCGTATCTCGCGCGCAACCCGCACATGAAGTACTACGACGGGCGCCGTGGTTATGTGAAGGTCACGCTCGACGCCGAGGCCGCGCGCGGCGACTACCGGTCCGTGGACTACGTCACCAAGCCGGACGCCCCGCTGGTCCAGGGCGCCTCTTTCGTCTCCGAGTCGGGCAACCCGGGTCTCACTCCGGCCTGACCCGCGCTCCAGGGCACGAAGCATCACCGGTCCCGGCCGTCGGCATCCCGGCGGCCGGGACCAGGCCCGCCGTACAGCGCGAGGCACGGAGCAGCAGACACATGTCCTCATCGCCCGGGCACGACGTGGCCCTGTCAGGCGTCGCCGTCTCAGCGGTGAACCAGTGTCAGGACCTCGTCCCGTACCCGGGTGAGTGTGTCCGTGTCCTCCGCCTCCACGTTGAGCCGGAGCATCGGTTCGGTGTTGGAGGGGCGCAGGTTGAACCACCAGTCGGCGGTGGAGATGGTCAGGCCGTCGAGCTCGTCGCTGGTCACTCCGGTGCGGGCGGTGAAGGCCTCGCGTACGGCCGCGATGGTGGACTTCTGGTCGTGGACGGTGCTGTTGATCTCCCCCGACGCCGCGTAGCGCTGGTAGCGGCGCACCAGGCGGGACAGGGGTTCCTGCTGCGTGCCGAGCGTGGCGATCACGTGCAGGGCGGCCAGCATGCCGGTGTCGGCGTTCCAGAAGTCGCGGAAGTAGTAGTGCGCCGAGTGCTCGCCGCCGAACACCGCGCCCGTGCGCGTCATCTCGGCCTTGATGAAGGAGTGGCCCACCCGTGTACGGACCGGTACTCCGCCGAGTTCGCGGACCACTTCGGGCACCGTCCGGGACGTGATCAGGTTGTGCAGGACGGTGCTTCCCGGGTGGGCGGCCAGCAGGCGGGCGGCGATCAGGGCGGTCACGGCGGAGGGGGCGACGGCCTCGCCGCGTTCGTCGACCACGAAGCAGCGGTCGGCGTCGCCGTCGAAGGCCAGGCCGAGGTCGGCATCGTTCTCGCGAACTGCGCGTTGCAGGTCGACGATGTTGGCCGGGTTCAGTGGGTTGGCCTCGTGGTTGGGGAAGGTCCCGTCGAGTTCGAAGTACAGGGGGACGATGTCCACCGGCACGTCGCGGAAGACGGCGGGCACGGTCAGGCCGCTCATGCCGTTGCCGGCGTCCACCACGATCTTGAGGGGGCGGACGGTGCGGACGTCGACGAGGCCCAGCAGGTGGGCCGCGTAGTCGGCGAGCATGTCGCGGCGGGTGACGGATCCGGTCGTGCGGCCCGGGGACGGGAGGGGCTCGCCGGCTGCCCAGGACTCCACGAGCGTACGGATGTCGCGCAGTCCCGTGTCCTGGCCGATCGGTGCCGCACCGGCCCGGCACATCTTGATGCCGTTGTAGCGGGCGGGGTTGTGGCTGGCGGTGAACATCGCGCCGGCCCGGTCGAGATGGCCGCTGGCGAAGTACAGCTCGTCCGTGGAGCACAGGCCGATCTCGATGACGTCGGCCCCCTGCCCGGCGGCACCCTGGGCGAAGGCTCGCGCCAGAGCGGGCGAGCTGGGGCGCATGTCGTGCCCGGTCACGATGGCGGTGGCGCCGGTCGTCTCGACGAAGGCGGCGCCGAACAGCCGGGCGAGGTCCTCGTCGAGCTGATCGGGGACGATGCCGCGGACGTCGTACGCCTTCACCAGTGAGGTCAGGTCGATGCCTGGTTCCTTGTTCACTGTTGGTGCTCCTTGTAGGTGATCCAGACCGCGGTGTCCTGGGGGACGGTACGGTCGTCGAGCGGTGCGCTGGACAGCAGTACCTGGGCGTGATCGTCCAGGGGGACGGGCCGCGGTCCGAAGTTGACCAGGCAGTGCAGTCCGGGCGCCCGTTGGAAGGCGAACCACTCGCCGTTCTCGGGGCCTTGGGTGCGCAGTGCGGTGTCGTGTGCGGGATGGGCGCGGCGCAGGCGCAGTGCTGCCCTGTACAGCGCGAGCATGGATTGTTCGTCCTCGTGCTGTGCCGCGACGGTGAGTTCCGCCCAGTCGGCGGGCTGGGGGAACCAGCAGTTCTCCGCTGCGGCGTCGCTGAAGTCGTACGGAGGGACGCTCCCCGCCCAGGGCAGCGGCACGCGGCAGCCGTCGCGTCCCCGTTGGAGGTGTTCGGAGCGTATCCACAGCGGGTCGCGGATCCGGTCGTCGGGGACGGGGGCCTGGGGCAGGCCCAGTTCCTCGCCCTGGTAGATGTACGCCGCGCCCGGCAAACCCAGCATCAGCAACGCCGCCGCACGGGCGCGTCGTCCGCCGAGCCGGCCGCCCCCGTAGCGGCTGACCGGACGGATGGCGTCGTGGCTGGAGAGCACCCAGGTGACGGGAGCGCCCACGGCCTGCATGGCGCGTGCGGACTGCTCGACGACCTCCCGCATCGTGGGTCCGTCCCAAGGGCATTCCAGGAAGGCGAAGTTGAACGTCTGCTGCATCTCTCCCGGGGCGACGTAGCGGGCCAGGCGTTCACGGTCGAAGATGCCGGCCTCGGCCACCATCACGCGCTCGGGCGGGGCCACCGCCCCGGCGGGGGCGGGGTGCCGGTCGAGCAGGGCGCGCCAGGCACGGAACAGGGGGTGCAGTTCGTCCTGGTCGTAGTAGGGCATCAGGTGGTTGCGGTGGACGTCCTGGTGCTGGCCGGGGCCGGCGTCGGGAAGGTCCTCGGCCTTGAACAGAGTGTGGGCGACGTCGACGCGGAAACCGTCGACACCGCGGTCGAGCCAGTGTCTGAGGATGCGCTCGAACTCGGCGACGACCTCGGTGTGGCGCCAGTCGAGGTCGGGCTGCTCCGGTGCGTGCAGGTGCAGGTACCACTGTCCGGGGCGGCCGTCCGCCTCGTCGATTCTGGTCCAGGCGGGGCCGCCGAACGCGGACTGCCAGTCGTTGGGGGCCAGTTCGCCCTTCTCGCCGCGGCCGTCCCGGAAGATGTAGCGCGTTCTGGCCGGGGCGCCGGGGCCGGAGGTGAGCGCGTCCTGGAACCAGGGATGCCGGTGGGAGGTGTGATTGGGGACGACGTCGACCAGGACCTTGATGCCCAGCGCGTGCGCCTTGGTCACCAGGGCGTCGAAGTCTGCGGGCGTCCCGAGGTCGGGCGCGACGCCGGTGTGGTCGCAGATGTCGTAGCCGCCGTCCGCCAGCGGCGAGGGGTAGAACGGGGTGATCCACACCGCATCGACGCCGAGGTCCGCCAGGTGGTCCAGGCGGGCGGTGGCTCCGGGAAGGTCGCCGGTGCCGTCGCCGTTGCCGTCGGCGAAGGCACGAGGGTGGATCTCGTAACAGACGGCCTCTCTCCACCACACAGGGCGGCCGTCGTCGTGGAGCAGGTCGGATGCCGTCATCCGGCGCCTCCGGCCGGGGCGGTGTCGACGAGGGCGACAATCCGGCCGCTCTGCGCGGACGTGGTGGCGGCCCGCGCCACGGCCACGGCCGTCAGTCCGGCGCGGGCGTCGGCCTGTGGTGTGCCGCCGTGTGCCGCGCAGTGCAGGAGGTCGGTCATGGCCGCCCGCACGCTCTCGGCGTACACGTGCGGTTTGCGGTCCTCGCCGCCCAGGTCGACGACGCAGTCGACCCGGTGCGGGACGCTGCGCGTGATCCCTCTGCCGCGGGCCGGGCGGGAGGAGCCGGCCTCGCGTGCGACGGTCACCGTGACGTGTTCCTCGCCGTGCGGGCGCAGGCCGGGAACCGCGAGGAGTTCGGCGGCCCGTGCGGGCAGCGCCTCCCAGCGGGCCGCGCCCGCCTCGTCGGTCCACGCGGTGAGTGTCGCGTACGTCGGTATCCAGCCGGTGAGCCGGGCTTCGGCGAAGCCGTAGTCCAGCCGCATCAGCTGCCGCTCGGCGCGGTGCGCGTGGGTGAAGGAGTGGGTGTGGGTGGCGACGGCGCCGCCGGGGTGGACGGCCGTGGCCACCACGATGTCCACCGGGCCGTCCTGGCGCCGCACCTCGGTGCCCTGTACTTGGAGCGGGCCGCTGCCCATCAGGGCGTTCGCGGCGTCGAAGAAGTGCACACCGTGCTCGACGTGGATGCCGCCGCTGTGCGCCGGGTCCCAGAACCAGTGGTCCGGGCCGAGGTCCTCGTCGGAGGCGTCGTTCTCGAAGGCGAACCGGCGCAGCGGGTCGAGCAGTTGTTCCTGCCCGAGCCGTTGGAGCAGCCGCAGAAGGGGGTTGTAGCGCAGCACATGGTCGACGACGAACACCCCTGGCGACCTACGGCTCACCGCCTCGACGCGCGCGGCGTCCTCGACGGTGAGCGCCATCGGCTTCTCGCAGAAGACGTGCTTGCCGGCCCGCAGGGCGGCCACCGCGCCGTCCGCGTGCGCGGCCGGCGGGGTGGCCAGGACGACCACGTCGACGTCGGGGAGGGCGGCGACATCCTCCACACGTGCGTGGGCGGTGGCGCCGTGGCGGGCGGCGAGTTCCTCGGCCCGGCCCCGGTCGGCGTCGGCGCACGCGATGACCCGAAGCGAGGGGATGTCGCGTATCGCCTCCAGCACGAACGAGCCGAAGGCGCCGCAGCCGACCAGCGCGACGCCGTGCCCCGCGGGGCCGGGGCTCACTGGGACCGGTCCAGGCGGGCCACGCCGATGTGCGCGTCGGCCATCCCGTAGAACACGTAACGCACGCCGTCGATCTCCTCGATCGCGGTGGGGAAGACCACGTTGGGGACGGTGCCGGAGCGCTCCTCCTCGGTCTCCGGGGCCATGAGCGGTTCTGCGGTGCGGGCGATGACACGGGCCGGGTCGGCGGGGTCGAGGATCATGGCGCCGGCCGCGTAGTTGACCGTCTGCACCTGGGCGAACGGGTCTTCGATCGTGCCGGAGACACCGTGGTGGATGAGCAGCCAGCCCTCGTCGACGCGGATGGGGGCCGGCCCGGCTCCGATCTTGAGGTCTTCCCAGGGGTGTTCCGACAGCGCGACCAGGCGGTGGTGGCGCGGGCGGGTCAGGGCGCTCAGGTCCTGCTTCACCTCGTCGACGGGCACGTAGGAGATCCAGATGCCGGGGCGCTCGTCGGTCACGCCGGCGGGCAGGTGCACACCCTCGCCCGGCCGGAACCAGCCGAGGTCCCACATCGGGCGGTGCAGCATGGCGTAGGAGAGCGCGCCGTCCGGGCCCGGCACGGGCTCGGGGAAGTGCACGACGTCCTTGTTGGGGAAGAGGTTGAGGTCGGTGTCCAGGTCGGGCTGGTAGGCGAACTGGATGGGGCCGAGGCGTTCCCAGTTGAGGAGGTCCTCGGAGACGGCGAGGGCGGGCTTGGGTCCGAGCGGGCCGTAGGCCACGTACGACATGACGTACCGGCCCAGATCCTCGATCCAGGTGGTGCGGGGGTCCTCGACACCGGCGTTGTTCTTGCCGCGCTCCCATCCGGCGTCGGGTGCGAGCACCACGCCGCGGCGCTCGACTCCGGTGGGGACACCGTCCTCGAGGGTGACTTCGGCGAGACCGACGCGGGAGACGTTGCCCTCGGAGACGAGTCGCGGCAGCAGGTGCAGCGTGCCGTCGGGGGTGCGGCCGGAGGCGGGGTTGAGCACGCCCTCGGCCTCGTTGGCCTCGCCGGGCAGCGGAGACATCACGACGCCGACGCGGGTGAGGGTGTAGGGAACAGAGGGGGTGGTGCTGTGGGACACGGAGGTTCAGCCCTTCGTTGCTGAGTCGATGTCGGTGGAGGTGAAGCGGCTCTGGAAAATCACGTACAGGGCGACGGCCGGTGCTGCGAGCACGCACGCGCCGGCGAGGATGGCGCCGAAGGGGTTGGCGGCGGCGGAGGCGACCGTGCTGATGTAGTTCGCCAGGGAGACCGCCAGGGGCTGCATGTCCTGCCGCTTGGTGACGAGGAACGGCCAGAGGAATTCATTCCAGGGCCCGGTGAAGCTGAGCAGGACGACCGACAGCAGGGCCGGCTTGCACAGCGGCAGCGCGATGCGGAACAGGATCTGCAGCTCGCCGGCGCCGTCGAGGCGGGCCGCCTCGAACAGGGCGGGCGGCAGTTGCAGGAAGAACTGCCGGAAGATGAAGACGGCACTCGTGTTGATCGCGAAAGGCAGGATCATGCCGAGGTAGGAGTCGGCGAGACCGTAGTCGCGGACGATCAGCACGTACAGCGGGATCAGCAGCAGTTGGAAGGGCACGACCTGGACCAGCAGCACCAGGGCGAAGGTCGAGCCGCGGCCGCGGAAGTGCAGCCGGGCCAGGGCGTAGCCCGCGAGCAGACCGAACACGGTGGTGCAGATGATGACCCCGCCGGTGAAGATGCCCGAGTTCACCAGGGAGCGTCCCAGCGAGATCGCCGAGTTGATCGCCGCGTAGTTGTGGAAGCTCAGGTTCGCCGGGTTCGGGAACGCGCCGGACGGGCTGGAGTCGGGCTCCTTCTGCAGGGAGCCGATGATCATGTAGTAGAAGGGGAAGAGGAAGGCGAAAGCGCCGATGAGCAGGGCGATCCGTGATCCGATCGACCGCGGGCGGGTTCGCGGGGTGTGCTGGGTGGGGCGTTGCTCGTCGAGGGGACGAGGCGCGCTGTCGGCGGTCATGTCAGTCCCTCTCCACGAGCCGTCGGTACACGAGCGAGATGGCGGTGACGAGGATGACCAGGATCACGCCGATGGCCGCCGCCTCGTCCGGGTGTCCCTGCTGCAGGCCCCGTTGGTACATCAGCAGCACGGGCGAGGTGGTCGCGCCGTCGGGTCCGCCGCCGCTGGTCAGCAGGTAGGGCTCGGTGAAAAGGTTGGCGCCGGTCACGGTGGCCAGGATCAGGACCAGGAGTGTGGCCGGGCGCACCGCCGGGACCGTGATGGAGCGGAAGGTGCGCAGGCGTCCGGCGCCGTCGATGGCCGCCGACTCGTAGAGCTCCTGGGGCACGTTCTGCAGCGCCGACAGGTACAGCACCACGAAGAAGCCCAGTTGTTTCCAGGCCACGAAGACGGCCACGAGCGGCATGGCGAGGTGTGAGTTCACCAGCCAGGACGGATGCGGCGCCAGCGATCCGAGTGCGTTGTTGACCAGGCCGTCGGAGTTGAACAGGAACATCCACACACCGACGACCGCGACACTGGCGGTGACGTAGGGGATGTAGTACGCCGTGCGGAAGAACGACCGGAAGGGCAGCTTCTTGTTCAGGGCGGTTGCCAGGACAAGGGCGGCGACCACGGTCAGTGGCACGTTGATGATTAGGAAGACGGCGATGTTGTAGAAGGAGCGCCAGACGGCGGGGTCGGTCAGCACCGTCGTGTAGTTGTCGAGTCCCACGAAGGGCCGGTCGACCTGGACGCCGGGGGCCGCGAAGAAGTAGTCGTGGAAGGACATCCACACGGCGAAGCCGAGGGGATACACGAAGATCGCGGCGAGATAGAGCACGTATGGGGAGACGAAGAGCATGCCGATGGGCTGGTGGCCGCCGAGCCGCAACCGCCAAGGCTGCCTGGGCCCCGGTTTCCTGCTCGCGGTCCCGGCGGCGTGCCGGGACCCGTGAGTGTCAGAGGCAGTGGAGGACATGGCGGGTGCTCACTGGCCTTCCGCGAGCTTGTCCACCTTGGCCGCGGCGCCCTTGAGCGCGGAGTCGAGGTCACCCTTGCCGAAGATGACGGCCTTGGTGTACGCGTCGCGGAACGTCTGCCACACCTCGACGGAGTTGGGGACGTTGGGTGCCTCGACGGTGTGCTCGGCCTGCTCGGCGAAGACCTCGTACTCCTTGTGCGAAGCGAAGTAGGACGGGTAGGCGGCCGCCAGGTCGGTACGCATCGGCATCTGGCCGGTCGCCTCGAGCAGCTTGCCGTCCTGCTCCTTGCCGGTGGCGAACTTCATGACGTCCCAGGCCGTCCCGCGGTTCTTGCAGGAGGTGTACATGCCGATGGACTTCTCGTCGCTGAAGGTGCCCTTGCCGGGGGTGCCCTCGGCGGTGGGCACCGGCACGGCACCCCAGTTGACCTTGTCGCCGTAGACGGAGACCGCCCACGGGCCCACGGTGGCCATGGCGGCCTTGCCGTCGGCGAAAGCGTCGCCGTTGTAGCTCTCCTTGGGCGCCAGGCCGTCGGCGTACATGGTCTTCCACATCTGGGCGGCCTTGATGCCGTCGGGCGAGGCGAACTGTGCCTTGCCGTCCTCGACCAGCTGCTTGCCGGTCTGCGCCGCGAACATCGGGTAGTAGTCGAACCAGGACTGGTAGAACTCCGACGTCGGAGCCGGCCAGATAGCGGCCTTGGCGGCCTTGCTGTCGACGAGCTTGTGCGACGTGGCGAGGAAGTCCTTGTAGCTGGACAGCTTGGGGTGCTTCGGGTCGAGCCCGGCCTTCTTGAACAGGTCCTTGTTGTAGAAGATCATCACCGGGTTGCTCTTCCACGGCATCTGGTAGTACTTGCCGTCCGGCGACGCGTACTGCGAGAGCCTGTCGCCGACCCGCTCCTGCAGGTACTTCTTGCCGTCGGGGAAGTCGTCGAGCGCCACGAGACCGCCCTGCTTCTGGAACCCGGGCACGGCGGCCGGGGCGGTGTTGAGGACCAGACACGGCGCGTTGCCGGCGGTGATCGCCGCTCCGATGACCTCCTCGGAGCTCTTGCCCGCGGGGATCTCCTGAGCGGTGACCTTCTCCTTGGGATGGGCGGCGTTCCAGTCCGCGACCATCTTCTTGCCCCACGCGACTTCCTGCGCGTTGTTGGAGTACCAGATCGTGATCGGACCGCGCGCGTCGTTGGAAGTGCTGGAGTCCGATCCCCCGCCGCCGCACGCGGAGAGGGCAAGGGCGGCCACGGGCAGCAGGGTGAGGAGGGCCTTCTTCATTGGAGGTTCCGTTTCTGGCTAAATGAATCTTGCGGTGCGGAACAGCCGGCGCCCGACCACCCCGTCCCGGGGGCAGAGCGAGTCCGGCCGTGCCGCTGGGTCATACGGCTTTGCGGTCCGGCACGGGTCCGGTCGAGCCGCGCACCACCAGGGCGGCCGGCTCCAGTTCCATGTCGGTGGTGGCGCCGGTCTCGATCAGCTCCACCAATGCCTGCGCGGACGCCCGGCCCCACGAGAACGGGTTCGCACGGCACGTGGTCAGCGGAGGACTGGTGTAGGAGGCCAGCGGTACATCGTCGAAGCCGACCACCGAGAGGTCTTCGGGCAGCCGCAGTCCGCTGTCCTGGGCGACCGCCATGCCGGCGGTGGCGGACAAGTCGTTGCCATACACGATGGCCGTCGGCGGGGTGGGCTGCTCGAGCAGCATGCGGGTGGCCCGTGCTCCGCCCTCGGCCGTGAAGCCCCCTGGCAGGAGCGGGCCCTCTCGCAGGCCTGCTTCGGCGAGTGCGTCCGCCCAGGCCTGGCGGCGGCGCCGGGCGTGCACGAACTCGTCGGGGCCGGCGACGTAGGCGATGTCCCGGTGCCCCAGGCCGACCAGATGCCGCACAGCGTCGCGCACGGCAGGGCGGTCGTCGAGGTTGATCGCCGGCAGGCCCGCGCCCGCTTCGACCGACCCGACCGCCACGGCCGGCAGGCCCAGCTCGGCCACGAGCGCCGGACGGGAGTCGTCGACGCGCAGGTCTGTGAGGAAGACACCGTCCACGCGCCGGTCGGACGAGAGCCTGTGATAGGTGTCGACTTCGCTTCCGGGACGACTCATCTGCAGCATCAGACCGTTGCCGGTCTCGGAGATGACTGCCTCGATGCCTGCCATGAAGGCCGGATAGAAGGGGTCCGTGCCGATGAGTTCGGGTTCGCGGGCGAGGACCAGGCCCACGGCGCGGGCTCGCCCGGTGGACAGTGCGCGTGCGCTTCGGCTCGGCGTCCATCCCAGTTCCCCGGCCGCGGAGCGGACACGCTCCTGCGTCTCCTGGGCCACGCCGGGACGATTGTTGAGGACGAAGGAAACGGTCGCGCGGGACACTCCGGCCAACTTCGCCACATCGGCGATGGTCGGACGACGGGACATGTGCGTACCGCTTTCTTCAGACGGGACTGTCACCACGCGCTCCCCGAACCCGACGGCCTGACACTCGTCGACCTCGACCGACGAGGTCTGCCTCAGGACCGCACGATGAGGCTGAGTCTCATCGGAGGAGAGCGGCGCACCGGCGTTTAAACCGGTTTGAATGGCTGCCCCGTAGCTTCAGTCCAAGAACCGCGAGAAGTCAATAGGTCGAGGGAAAGAATAGGGGATGCGTTATTTGTCGCTTTTGCCGTCGATGAGTTCTACTTCGTTCGGCCAGTGGACGGCGACATCGGCGCGAGCAGGGCCTGACCTTCACCGTTGTCCAGCGGTCGAACGTGCCGCGATCCCAGCCCATGGCTTTTGTCACACTTGAGGTGGCCCAGGATCGGATGGCTGCGGCCGCCGATGCTCGTCGGTCGTGGCGCCCCTCCCCCACTGTCCAGCCTCGACAGCCCGGGCTTGAACGATAAAATCGATCCGTCCGGCATGCGGGGCGCTGATCTCCGTTCATGCACATACGTAGGGGTCGAGCAGCGGGGGATGCACATGACGGCCGGTTCCCATGGCCCACGGCCGACTCCGGGACCGTCCGTGACCATCTCGGACGTCGCCGAGGCGGCCGGGGTGTCACGACAGACGGTGTCCAACGTGCTCAACGCGCCCGACCGGGTCCGCGCCGAGACGCGGGAGCGGGTCAATCGGGCCGTCTCCGACCTCGGTTACCACCCCAACCGGGCGGCACGCTCGCTCAGGGCCAGCTCGCCCCGCATGGTGGGGTGCAGGATCCTGCCGGTCCACGCGGAGACGGTGGCCTCCATCCAGGACCGCTTCCTTCACGCGCTCGCCGAGGCGGGCCAGGCGTGCGACCACCATGTGCTGCTGTTCACGGCGCCGAATGCCGATGAGGAGGTCGAGCGGTGCACGGCGCTCTGGCGCGCCGGGGCGGTGAGCGCCGTGGTGCTCTACGACGTCACTCCGCACGACCCGCGCCCACGGCAACTGGAGGCAGTCGGCGTCCCGTTCACCGCGTTCGGGCGTACGGCGACGTGTGCCGACGGCTACAGCTGGGCCGATGTCGACAACACGGCCGGCACGGCCTCCGCCGTCGATCACCTGGTCGCCGCCGGCCACCGGCGCATCGGATTCCTGGGCTGGCCCGAGGGCTCCAGTGTCGGCGACGCCCGGGCACACGGCTGGCTGGCGGCCATGGACCGGCACGGCCTGCTCGCCCAAAGCCATCGGCTCGACGTACGGGGCGACGACACCATGTCGAGCGGTACGCGGCTCATGGTGGAGCTCCTGGACCGGCCGGCGCGACCGACCGCTGTCGTCGCGGCGACCGACACCCTCGGAGTCGGCGCGCTGCACGCCGTGCGTCACCACGGCCTGCGCCCCGGCGAGGACGTCGCGGTGGTGGGATTCGACGACACCCCCGCCGCAGCGGCGATGGGCCTGTCGAGCGTCCGTCAGCCGATAGAGGAGGTCGGCCGGTTGATCATGGCGGAGCTGCTGCGGCTCATCGGCCGGAACGCGGACAAGGACGTCGACGGCGCTGCCGAGTCTCTGCACCGGCTGCTGGTTCCGGAGTTGGTCGTGCGCGCGAGTTCGGCGCCGCCGCGCGGCACACGCGGCGACTGACAGGGGGCCGCGCGCCTCCGCCTCCGCCTCCGCCTCTGCCTCTGCCTCTGCCTCTGCCTCTGCCTCTGCCTCTGCCTCTGCCCAACGGCTACCGGTCTGCCACAGGTGTGCGCGTAGCGAGCCTGACCTCTCCCCCGGCCGGGACGTGTCGGAGCCGTCCCGCGGCCTCCACCGGGAGCGCTTCGCCCATGTGCAGCCGCACCGTCGTAGCCTCGTGCCGGATGTCGATGTCGAAGACACGGCCCCGCCAGCGCAGCCGCCGCAGAGCGATGCCTTCCAGCGCGTCGGGCAGGATCGGTGCGAGGACGACCCGGTCCTCCCGCCAGCGCAGTCCCGAGTAACCGTGAAGGAACTCCTGCAGGAAGCCGCCGTGCCCGGTGAGGAAGGTGAAGGCTCCCCCGGTCCGGGTCTCGGCGAACTGCTCGAAGGGCGGACGGAGGAAGGGCTCGACACTGCGCCGGGTGTGCTCGAACGCCGCTTTGGCGTCGCCGAGTTCGGCGTAGACGATGGAGTGGACCGAGTCGGTCATCGACGGGCCGTCCTCGTGCGTACGGGGCACGTAGTACTCGAGGTCGGCCCGGGAGACCTCCGCCGGCTGCGGGTTCTCCCACGGGTAGGCGAGCATCACCACGTCCGCCTGTTTGATCTGTTGGCCCTCGTATCCGGTGAACTCCGGGTGGATGCCCAGGGCTTGATCGAACGGGACGACGATCCGGTCCGCGACGTCCGTCCAGCGCGCGTCGGCCGGCTGCCCCGACGTCTCTGCGGCCCGGGCGGCGAAGCGGAGTGCGGCCCGGGCAGCGACATTCGTGTAGACGGAGTCGTCGTGCGGCCCTTCCGCATACTCGTCCGGCGGAATCACCCCGTTGATGTGACAGCGGCCCTCGGCGTCGGCGGTGACCCGGCTCGTCCAGAAATCGGCGACCGCGCTCAGCACGGGCAGTCCCGACGTCCGCAGCCATCGCTCGTCGCCGGTGACCAGCCAGTGCTGCCAGAAGGCCAGCGCGACATCCGAGCTCACATGTTGTTCGAGACGGCCGCACGGCGCCCATACCGGTGTGTCCTCGTCGCCGGTGAGACCGCTCTCCCAGGGGAACCGGGCGCCCCTGTATCCGCCGTCGGCGGCGTAGGCGCGGGCCGCGTCGAGCCGCCGGACCCGGTAGTCCAGGACGCTCTCGGCGATCCGCGGGTGCTGGGCCAGGAGGCTCGGCAGGATCCAGGTTTCGGTGTCCCAGAAGACATGGCCGTTGTAACTGTCGCTGGACAGCCCGGCAGGTGAGAGCGACCACGGCGAGTCCTCGCGCACACTGGTCAGGAGGTAGAACTTCGAGGCCCTCACCTGGCGTTGCAGGCGGTCGTCGCCGCGGACGACGATGTCGCCCTGCCACTCCCGCGCCCAGGCCCGGCGGTTGTCGTCGGCGAGCCGGCCGTACCCCGCACGAGCGGCCTCGTCGGCGTGTGATCGGGCGGCGGCACACGGGTCGTCGGCGTCGTGCGAGGTCACGACGGACACGTATTTGGTGAAGCTGCAGGGGCGGCCCGGCAGCGCGCGCACCGTGACCGTCTGCGCCGCCGTCTCCTCCCCCGATGGACACGACGGCTCGGCACCGTCGGCGTGGAGCACGGAGACGACCGCGGCCACGATGCCGCTTCCCTCGGCCTCCGTGACGGTCCAGATCCGTCCCGCGTCCGATCCCTGCCGGGCAGGTGTCGTGCGGGAAGCCGCACGGTCGTCGAGGGTGTCGGTGACGACGAGTGTCCCCTCCCAGTGCGGGGTGAGCGTCACGGTCACGGCCGCGACGTAAGGCCGGGACCGGTCGGTGAGCACTTGATGGCGCACATCCGTGACGCGGCCCGCCGGCGAGGTCCAGCGGGCCTCCGTGGTGATCACTCCGGTACGCAGGTCGAGGGACTGCCGGTACCTCTCGATGCCGCGAGCGGCTCCGGCTTCCGGCCGTGCCACCGCTGCCCAGTCACCTCCGACAAGCTCCTCCGCCGTGGCGCGTACGGAGCTGAACGCGTCGTTGAACGAGCCGCTGCCGTCGCTCACATCGAGCGTCGTCCAGGCGGGCAGGGACGCTTTGCGGGACCATTCGCCGCCACGGCCGGTGTAGAAGCCGGCGACATGGAACTGGGTGCGCACGGGGGCCTCGGCGAAGCCGTTGCCGGACGCCGGCACCCGCGCGGCCAGCCGGCCGTTGCCGGTGAAGGCGGGGTGGTAGTCGGTCAGCGGATCGTCGGTGCTCAACACCCACTCGTCCGAGGTGGCGAACGCACCGCCGGCCGGGGCACCTGCCCGGGCCGGCTCTCCCGCCGTGTGGGCGTCCACTATTTCAGTCCTCCTGCCGTGAGACCGTCCACGATCCGCCGCTGGAAGAACAACACGGCGACGACGAGCGGCAGGGTCACCACGACGCCGGCCGCCATCTGTGTGCCGAACGGCTGGTCGTACCTGTACTGGCCGGTGAAGAGCGACACGATCACGTTGGCGGTCATCATGTGACGGTCATTCACCACGCTGACCGCGATGAGGAATTCGTTCCAGGCGCAGATGAAGACGAGGATCGCCGTGGTGAAGACGCCCGGTGCGGCGAGCGGGAGCACGACCTTGCGGAACGCCTGCGCGGGTGTGCACCCGTCGACCTGCGCGGCCTTCTCCAGCTCCGCGGGCATCTGGCGGAAGAACGCGGTGAGGTTCCAGACGGCCAGCGGCAGGGCGAAGCTCATGCTCGGGACGATCATCGCCTGATAGGTGTTGATCCAGCCGGCGTCCGTGAAGAGATCGAGCAGCGGCACCACCAGGATGATCGGCGGGAACATCGAGGCCGCGATGATCAGCGTCAGAATCAGTGTCTTGCCGCGGAACTGCAGCCGTGCCAGCGCGTATCCGGCGAAGATCGCGACGACCAGCGTGACGGCGGTGGTGACACCGGCCACGACCAGGCTGTTGACGAGGGCCCGGCCGAATCCGTTGCGCGCGTCGAAGGCCGCGGAGTAGTTGTCGAAGGAGACCGGTACGGGCAGCGGCGCGTTGGAGAACTGGTCGGCCGGTCTGCGCAGGCTGGAGACGACCATCCAGTAGAAGGGAGCCAGGCAGTAGGCCACGACCGTCGCGATACCGAGGCGGCGGGCCCAGGCCGTGCCGCGCCCGGAGCGCTTCGTGCCAGGCCGTACGGGCGCTGCCTGCCGAGGCCTGAAGATCGTCGTACTCATGTCTCGCTCCCGGTGCCCCGGCCGATCAGATCGGCTCCGAACAGCTTCACGAACGCGAGGGCGACCACGGCGACGTACAGGAACAGGACGGTCGCGTACGCGGCGGCGGTGCCGAAGCGCAGATTGGTCATCTCGTCGAAGGCGATCATCGAGAGCGTTTCGACCGAATCCTTTCGCGGCCCCACGAGGACGTACGGCAGGTCGAACATGCGCAGGACGTCCAGGAGGCGGAAGAGGACGGCGACCACGAGGGCCGGGCGGACCAGGGGCAGGGTGATCCGCCAGAAGACGCGCCACGCGGAGGCGCCGTCGACGCGGGCGGCCTCGTACAACTCGCCGGGGATGATCTGCAGTCCGGCGAGCACGAGCAGCCCGATGAACGGCGCGGTCTTCCAGGTGTCGGCGATGACCACGGAGAGCCAAGCCTGGAACCCGTCGCTGCTCCACAGCACTTGGGTGCCGAGGATCTCGTTGGCGACCCCTTGGCTGTTGAAGACCCACTTCCAGAGCATGCCGGAGATCGCGGTGGGGATGGCCCAGGGCACGAGGACCGCGGCGCGGACAAAGGCCCGGCCCCAGAAGGCCCGGTGCATCACCAGGGCCATGCAGACCCCGATCAGGACCTCGAGGGTGACCGAGGCCAGAGCGAACGACGTGGTGTTCCACCAGGGCCGCAGCAGCCGGTCGTCGGAGAAGACGGAGGTGTAGTTCCCGGCGCCGTAGGAAGTGGCGGTCACCTTGAAACCGGTGTGCGGGTCGATGGACTCGCTGGACACCTGGAAGGACAGCCGCAGGGCCGCCACCACGGGGTATCCGATGACCAGGACGAGGACCAGGAACGTCGGCGAGAGCAGGGCCACGGCCAGACCGGCCGTCCCGGCCCGGCGCGATGAGCGCACGGGCCGGGACGCCGCGGTCTTGCGCACCGGCGTCGGCGTCGTGACGGACACGTGGGCGGCCCGTCTACTTCGCAGCGATGGCGGCGGAGAGATTCTTCTGCATGTCGGCCAAGGCCTCGTCGACCGGCTTGGAGCCGCTCAGCGCGGCCGCCGCGCTCTCCTGGATGGCGGCCGTGGCATCGCCGTAGTGCACGACCACGGGCCGGGGCGTCGCCGTGTCCAGCGACTTCTTGAGTGTGGCCAGGTACGGGAACTGCTTGCGCAACGCCGGGTCGTCATAGAGGCCGGTGTAGGGCGGGGCCGCGGAGGTGACCTTGAGGTTGGTCCTGGCGTTGGCCTCATTGGAGAAGAATTTGATGAAGTCGAGAGCGGTCGCCTTGTTCTTGGCGAACTTGCTGATGGCCAGGTCGAGACCGCCGAGACTGGACTTGCCGGGGCCGTCGAGGCCGGGCAGCGCGGCGACGCCGAACTTCCCCGCCACCTTGCTCGACCCGTCCTTGGCATTCGCGAGAGACCACTGGTAGGGCCACTGCCGGTGGAAGAGGAGCTTGCCCGCCTGGAAGGCCCGGCGGCCGTCCTCCTCCTTGTAGGTGGAGGCCTGCTTGGGAATGGTGCCGTCCTTGAACCCGTCGGCGAGGAACTGCAGGCCCTTCTTCGCGGCCTCGGTGTCGACGGTGGCCTTGCCCTTGTCGTCGACGACGCTGCCGCCGGCGGAGGCCACGGCCTCGGAGAAGTTGACGGTCAGCCCCTCGTACTTGTCGAACTGCCCGGCGTAGCACTCGACGCCCTTGCCCTCCGGGAGCTTTTGCACCTTCACACAGTCCTGCTTCAACTCTGCCCAGGTGGTCGGCGGTTGGGCTCCGATCCGGTCGAGAAGGTCCTTGCGGTAGAAGAGCAGGCCCGCATTGGTGTTGAAGGGGACGGCGTACTGCTTGCCGAAGTACTCGCCGGTCTTCACGACGGCGGGGATCATCCTGTCGAGCGGGAACTCCTTGGCGGGGAGCTCGTCGATCCACTGGTTGGCCGCGAACTCGGCGACCCAGATCGGGTCGAGGTTGAGCACGCTGTAGGTGTCGGACTTGGTCTGAGCGTTCTGGATGAACTGCTGGCGCTGCTGATCGGCGCTCTCCGGCAGTTCGACGAGAGTGACCTTCTGATCGGGGTGCTGCTTGTTCCAGCGTTCGAGCTGGCCCTGCAACGTGCCCGTGGTGTCCTTACCGGTGGCCAAGGCGATCGGGCCGCGGTCCTGGGACTTCTCCGGCCCTCCGGAGTCCTTGTCGGAGGAGTCCGAGCCACCGCATCCGCTGAGCACCGAGGCGCACATCAGCGCCGCCACCACCGCGGCCGCCCGCCGCGCCGGCCTCGCGCCCGGGGGCTTCGGTCGGCCCAGTCCCGCGCCAACGGCTATCCGCGAAGACCCCACGGTGTCCTCCTCGTTGCTCACCGGCAGACGCGACGCTGCGTCGACCGGCTCATGGCAGCGGCCCTGCCAACGGCTGAATTTGATCGTTCAAGATGCCGTCGATGCGTCCTTCCGTCAACCCCTCCGGCAGCGACTGCACGCAATCTCTTCAGGCCGCCCTCACCAGGGAGTTGGGGTCGCAGCGGGTCGCGACGGGTGCCTCAGGGTGCAGAAATTTGAACGTTCATATCAGAGAGGCCCGGTGCGGGGCCGGCCGGAACCCTGGCGCAGTCCGGCCCCGCCCTCCGTCCATGCAGACCCGCACCGCATGCAGACTGCGCTGCAGAGACTCCCACGGCTGCTCAGCGAGCCGGTCGCTGCTCCCCGGTGCCGGCTTGTGCACCCGCCACGGGCAGCGCCTGCAGCACCAGGATCGAGAGATCGTCCTCGACAGGACTGGGACCGAAACAGTGCGCCGTCTGACGGATACGCTCGGCCACGGCTTTCGCGCCCAGGCCGGTGCACTCGCGGAGCACCGCGGACAGGCCGTCGCCGTCGTCCAGCTGCCGAAGACCCCTTCGGCGCTCGGTGACACCGTCGGTCACGCACAGTAGTGTCTCGCCCGGGGCGAGGCTGAAGGAGCGGGGCTGGAAATCAGCGCCGTTGTCGATGCCGAGCAGCATCTTGGGTTCCGCCGCGGCGACGACCGAGCCGTCGGTCAGGAGGCGCAGGGGCAACGGGTGTCCGGCACTGGCGATCGTGCAAAGGGGGCCTTCCGTGCCGGGGCCGAGCTGCAGTTCCCCGTACAGCATGCTGAAGAACCGTGGGCGGGCCTGTTCGCCGCCGCTCGCGACGGCTCCCGCGCTCTCCTCCACCATGGCCGTGTTCAGCCTCCGGAGCACCGACTCGACGCCGTGGCCCTCGCGTGCCAGCAGTCTGACCAGGTACCTCGCCAGACCGGTGACGGACATCGCCTCCGCGTCCTTGCCCTGCACGTCGCCGAGCAGGAAGCCCCAGCGGTCCGCGCCCATCGGGAACAGGTCGTAGAAGTCGCCACCGACCGTCTGACCCTCGCCGTGCGGCTCGTAGACGATCGCCGTCTCGACGCCCGGAATGCTGGCCAGGAATTTGGGCAGCTGATTGCGCTGGAGAGCACGGCTGATCGTCTTCTGCCGGGTGTAGCGGCGGGCGGTGATCAATGACTGCGCGATACGCCGCGCCACGTCCTGCACCACGTTCTCCAGGCTGGCGGTCATGCGGAGCTGCCCGGACCTGCCCAGGAGGAGAACGCCCTGGCAGGCGCCGTCCGCGACCAGGGGGAACGCCAGCGCTGAGCCCCGCGTACCCGCGTCGCCGGCGGTCTCCGGCCAGGGCCAGGGGGTGCTCGCCCTGCTGAGCACGGCGGGCGGCTGTTCTCTCTCCAGCTCGCGGCGCAGCGCGTCGATGCGCCACTCCTCGGCGTGCCAGACCTGGGACAGGCGCAGGCGGCCGCCCTCCACGGCCAGCCATACGCCGCACCAGTCGGCGAGCCGGGGCACCAGCAGCTGCCCTGCGAGCGCGGCGACCAGATCCTCGTCGAGCTGGCCCGCGAGAAGCTCACTCCCCTCGGCGAGGAAGGTGGGACCCGCCGGGTCGGGCCACTCGGCGATGCCCCCGTCACCGCCGCCGACCGATGCCGATGTGCCTGTCCCGGAGTCCTGCGGGACGCGCCTCGGCGACGCCGTGGGCCCGGGTGCCCCGCGCCGCTCCCGCCCCACGGCCTCCAGGCGGAACCACACCGACTTCTTGTCCTGGCCGTAGGTCACCCCCCATGACGTGGCCAGCGCGCCCACGATCCGCAGCCCGAGGCCCCGCCAGCCGGGCAGGTCCTCTTGGGCGCGCAGTGTCCGTGTGGGGTGGCGGTCGGCCACCTCGATGATCACGGCGACGGGGGCGTCCTCGCCGTCCGCCGGCACCGAGGAACCGGGCTCCTCGTGCGCGTCCGAACGGCTCCCGCCGCCCTCCATCGAGCAGACGACGTCGATGTCCGTACCGGCGTGCATGACGGCGTTGGTGGCCAGCTCGCTGACGAGCAGCTCGGCATCCCCTCTGACCTCGTCGAACTCCTGCGTGATCGCCTGGGACCCGGCCCCGACCACCGCGGCCTGCTCAGCGAGGGTCGTGTGCACGAACGCGCGCGCCTCGGAGGCCGCCCGCTCATTCGCCTGCAGCGTCGTCCGCGATACGCACCTGTCAGGTTGCGAGATCAGAACCGATCCAGAGGGCACAGTCGACCGTGGAGGCATGGCGATCATTCATGTCCTAAAGAGACCTTCATCACATATTTCCCTTACCGCCTATAGTGTGACGTATCTGCCCAGGTTGACGACAGGGGGTGGAGAACCATGGCGCTCGAACCGGTTTCGGCCGACGCGCGCATCACGGCCACGGACCCGCCCGAGGCCACGGAACTCGCTCCGTCCCCCACGCCCCCGGGCGAGGCATGGGTGCGCAGCAGCGACTTGCGTCCGGTGCTCACCGCTCTGCAATCACTGCGCGACGGCGACTTCACCGTCCGCGTCGACGGTGCGGAGGAGGGCGTCCTGGCGGAGGTGGCCGGCATCGTCAATCAGATCGCCGGGCGCAACGAGCATCTGGTCAGCGAACTGCAGCGGGTCCGCCGCGAGGTCGTACGGCACGGCAGGCTGGACGAGCGGCTCTCGGCGAGCCCTGGGCAGGGCTCGTGGGTGACAGGAGTGGACTCCGCGAACACCCTCCTCGAGGCCCTGGTGGCTCCGGTGTCGAACGCCACCCGCGTACTGGACGCGGTGGCGGTCGGGGAGCTGACGCAGCGCGTCGACCTGCACGACGGCAGCCGCGAGCTCCGGGGCGATCTACGGCGTCTGGCACGCTGTGTGAACCGCACGGTCGACCAGCTCTCCCTGTTCACCGGCGAGGTGACGCGGGTGGCGCGCGAGGTCGGCACCGAGGGCCGGCTGGGCGGCCGCGCCCATGTACGGGGCCTTTCCGGCGACTGGCGCCGGGTGATCGAGGCAGTCAACACGATGGCGTCCCGGCTCACGTCGCAGGTCCGGGACATCGCCGTCGTCACGACAGCGGTGGCACGCGGCGACCTCACCCAGCATGTGACGGTGGAGGCCACCGGTGAGGTGCTTGAACTGAAGCTCACCGTCAACACGATGGTCGACCAGCTGCGGGCGTTCGCCGACGAGGTCACCCGCGTGGCCCGCGAGGTCGGCACCGAAGGACAACTGGGCGGCCAGGCACACGTCGGGGACGTCTCCGGGGTCTGGCGGGACCTCACCGACAACGTCAACTTCATGGCCTCCAACCTCACCTCCCAGGTCCGCAACATCGCCCAGGTCACCACCGCCGTCGCCACCGGCGACCTGAGCCAGAAGATCACGGTGGACGCGAAGGGCGAGATCCTGGAACTGAAGTCGACGATCAACACCATGGTCGACCAACTCTCGGCGTTCGCCGACGAGGTCACCCGCGTCGCCCGCGAAGTCGGCACCGAAGGACAACTCGGCGGCCAGGCACACGTCCGCGGCGTCTCCGGAGTCTGGAAAGACCTCACCGACAACGTCAACTTCATGGCCTCCAACCTCACCTCCCAGGTCCGCAACATCGCCCAGGTGGCCACCGCCGTCGCCCAGGGCGATCTCGGAAAGACGATCACGGTGGAGGCGAAGGGCGAGATCCTGGAACTGAAGTCGACGATCAACACCATGGTCGACCAACTCTCCGCCTTCGCCGACGAGGTCACCCGCGTCGCCCGCGAAGTCGGCACCGAAGGACAACTCGGCGGCCAGGCACACGTCCGCGGCGTCTCCGGAGTCTGGAAAGACCTCACCGACAACGTCAACTTCATGGCGTCCAACCTCACCTCCCAGGTCCGCAACATCGCCCAGGTCACCACCGCTGTCGCCGACGGTGACCTCTCGAAGAAGATCACGGTGGACGCCCGCGGCGAGATCCTCGAGCTGAAAGACACCGTCAACACGATGGTCGACCAGCTACGGGCGTTCGCCGACGAGGTGACCCGCGTGGCCCGCGAGGTCGGCACCGAAGGACAACTGGGCGGGCGCGCCCAGGTCGGCGGCGTCTCCGGAGTCTGGAAGGACCTCACCGACAACGTGAACTTCATGGCGGACAACCTCACCTCGCAGGTCCGGAACATCGCCCAGGTGGCCACCGCCGTCGCCCAGGGCGACCTGTCCAAGAAGATCGACGTCGACGCACGCGGCGAGATCCTCGAACTCAAGACGACCATCAACACCATGGTCGACACGCTGTCCTCGTTCTCCGCCGAGGTCACGCGCGTGGCCCGCGAGGTCGGCAGCGAGGGCCAACTGGGCGGCCAGGCGCGGGTCGAGGGCGTCTACGGCACCTGGAAGCGGCTGACGACGAACGTCAACGAACTGGCCCTCAATCTGACCACGCAGGTACGCGCCATCGCCGAGGTCGCCAGCTCAGTGGCCCAGGGCGACCTCACCGGTTCGATCGCGGTCGAGGCCAGCGGCGAGGTCAACGAGCTCAAGAACAACGTCAATCTGATGGTCTCCACCCTCCGCGAAACCACCCGCGCCAAGGACTGGCTGGAGTCGAACCTCACCCGTATCGCCGGTCTCATGCAGGGGCACCGCGATCTGGTCGAGGTCGCGGACCTGATCCTGCGTGAGCTCACCCCACTGGTCAACGCCCAGTTCGGAGCGTTCTTCCTGGCGGAGGCCGGTGCCGAACCCGGCCGGGGCCTGCAGTTCATCGCCGATTACGGCAGCGCCGAAGGCCCGGGCGACAGCACACGCTCCGACACCAGGAAGCCGGTGCGGGGACTGATCTCCCAGGCCGCTCTGGAGAAGAAGCGCATCCTCGTCGACGCGGTTCCGCCGGGATACATCAGCATCGAGTCCGGGCTCGGCTCGGCGCCACCGACCAACATCGTCGTCCTGCCGATCCTGTTCGAGGGCGAGGCGCTCGGTGTCATCGAACTCGCCTCGTTCAGCAGGTTCAACGAGGTCCATCTGGCCTTCATCGACCAGTTCGTGAACACCATCGGCGTCTCGATCAACACGATTCTTTCCAACGCGCGCACCGAGGCCCTGCTCTCGGAGTCGCAGCGGCTCACCACGGAACTGCGGCGCTCCAACGCGGAGCTGGAGGACAAGGCCGCCCTGTTGGCCAGCTCGTCGCAGTACAAGTCGGAGTTCCTGGCCAACATGTCGCACGAGCTGCGCACCCCGCTGAACTCACTGTTGATCCTGGCCCGACTGCTGGCGGACAACCCCGACGGGCATCTCAACGAACAGGAGGTGGACTTCGCGGCCACCATTCACCGGTCCGGATCGGACCTGCTCCAGCTGATCAACGACATCCTGGACCTGTCGAAGATCGAAGCGGGCCGGATGGACGTCCACCCCAGGAAGCTGCCGCTGACCAAGCTGCTGAACTATGTGCATGCCATGTTCCGGCCGCTCGCGAGCGAGCGTGGACTGTCCTTCGACGTCACGATCGGGGACGGCGTGCCGAGCGAACTGCATTCCGACGAGCAGCGGCTCCAGCAGATTCTGCGGAACCTGCTGTCCAACGCGGTGAAGTTCACCTCGCAGGGCAGCGTGGAACTGCGGGTCGAGCGGGCAACGGGCCAGGAGATCGAGCGGGAGGGACTCCCGACGAGCGAGCCGATCCTCGCGTTCCGCGTCGAGGACACCGGCATCGGCATCCCGCGGGAGAAGCTGGCCGTCATCTTCGAGGCGTTCCAGCAGTCCGACGGCACCACCAGCCGCAAGTACGGCGGCACCGGGCTGGGACTCTCCATCAGCAGGGAGATCGCCGGCATGCTGGGCGGCCGGATCGTCGCCGACAGCGAACCCGGCGTCGGCTCCCGGTTCACGCTGTACGTGCCCGCGAGCCTCGGCGCGGAAGCAGCGCCCATGACCGAACCCCGGAAGCCCACGAGCCCGGCTGCGGAGACCAGGCCGCCCGTCCCCCTTCTGTCGGCCGGGCCGCTCGCCGCTCCCTCGACGGCACCGACGACGAGCGTCCCCGAGCTCCCCGTCGAAATGGCGGCAGCTGCCACCGGCCGGGACACGTCGAGCTGGCCGGAAACCACACGGCTCAAGGAGTGGATCACCGGTCGGCCACGCAAGGTGCTGGCCGGGCGCACCGTCCTCATCGTGGACGACGACATCCGTAACGTCTTCGCGCTCATGCATGTGCTCGGCCGGGTGGGCATCACCGCCAAGTACGCCGAGAACGGACGCGAAGGCCTCGAGATGCTGGACCGCGTTCCCGGCATCTCGCTGATTCTGATGGACATCATGATGCCCGAGATGGATGGGTACGAGACGATCGGCGCCGTGCGGCACTCCTCCCGCTTCGCCGATGTGCCGATCATCGCGCTGACCGCCAAGGCCATGCCGGGCGACCGGGAGAAGGCCCTCGAAGCGGGCGCTTCGGAGTACGTTCCGAAGCCCGTGGACGTGGACCACCTGCTGTCCGTGGCCTGCGATCTGCTCGACCCGCAGGGCCGCTCCGCGGATCCGCGTCCCGAGCAGGCTCAGGACGTCGCCGAAGACGACGCAGACCCGTCGAGGCAGGGGCCATGACCACACACCCGACCGAGAAGTGCAGCATCCTGATCGTCGACGACATCGACGAGAACCTGATCGCTCTCGAAGCCCTGCTCGGCCCGCTGGGCCAGAAACTGGTGCGCGCCCACTCCGGCGAGGAGGCGCTGAAAGCGATGCTGCGGCAGGACTTCGCCGTCGTGCTGCTCGACGTCCTGATGCCCGGCATGGACGGCTTCGAGACCGCCGCGAACATCAAGCGACTGGACCAGACCAAAGATGTGCCGGTCATCCTCCTGACCGGGGCCGAGGTCGAGGCGGACTATGCCTACCGCGGATATTCGATCGGTGTCGCGGACTTCCTCACGAAGCCGTTCGACCCGTGGCTGCTGCGTACCAAGGTCAGCATCTTCCTCGACCTGTACCGGAAGAACCGCCAGCTGATCGCCCAGGCGGAGCAGCTGCGCCGCCTCTTCTCCGAGGCCGGGACCACCACACCCCCCAAGGCCCTCACAGGGGCGTCCGAGGACGAGGCCACCCCCGAACGCCTCGAGGATCGACCGCCCTCACCGGAGACCGCGCCACGTGCCACGACTGCATGGCCCGAGGACCGGCTGGCGGAGATCGGCGAGCAGCTGGCACAGGTCGAACTCCTGCTGCGCGACACGAAGGGCTCAGAAGCCCCCACCCTCGCCGACCGCGTGGCCGAACTCGAACGAGCCGTCGGCGGTCTGCTCCTGCGACCCGAGTGACGGCAAGGGCCCTTCACTCGGGCCGGCCGTCCACCGGCGGGGCCCGCGCACGACCCACCGAGCGGGCGGCCCGCGACAGGGCTCGGGGGCGCCAAGGGGCCTTGCCGACGCGCGGCACGCATCACCGTGTCCCAGGGCCTGGGCCTCCCCGACCAGGCAGTTGGGCGACCTCCGGGTCGAGGACGCAGGGGTCTGGCGTTTGTGCTCCACCCGATGCGGGTCGATCCTTGAGACAGCGGGCGGGCCCGCCCGGCGACCGGGGTGGCGAAGGGCTGACGTGCCATGACCACACCATCGAGTGGTCCCGAGGCGGTCGGCCTCGGCGACGAGCAGAAGAGCTTCGAGACGGCCGCCGTCATGGTGGACAGGCGCGGGGTGGTGACCGGCTGGAGTCCGGAGGCCGAGCAGTTGCTCGGCTACAGCCCGCAGGAAGTGCTGGGGCTCTCGATCGACACACTGACGGCACAGGCCGAGGGACAGGAGCCCGCGGCGTGGCTCACGCAGCAACCGGCCTCCCAGTGTCGCCGCGACCTCACCTTCCGTCACCGTTACGGCCGCCTCCTGCGGGCCGCGGTGGTCCGCCACCGGCTTGCCGACACGGCCGCGGGTCCGGCATTCCTGTTGTTCCTCACGGATGCCGAGGACTCCAGAGCCCGGCAGACACAGCAGGCCTTGCTGCACGGCATCACGACGCAGTCCCCGGTGGGCATGACGATCTACGGCCCCGACCTGCGTGTGGCCTGGGCGAACGCCGCCGCCCGGCAGGAACTGCCCGGCCCGTTCACCGACTACCTGGGACGCAGTGAGGACGAGCTGTATCCGGGAAGCCAGGTCCTGTCCGCGCACTACCCCACCACGGTCACTCAGCTCATGAGCAGGGTGCTCAGCACCGGGCAGACGGTGGTGGGACTGCACTACCGGGGCCGCCCTCCCTCCGATCCGGACCATGAGCACGTGTGGTCGCTGTCTTACTACCGGCTGCAGGACGACGAGGGCCGCCCGCTGGGCGTGTGCGAGGAGTCGGTGGATGTCACCGACCTTCACCAGGCACAGCGGCGCCTGGCCCTGCTCAACGAGGCCAGCGTCCTGATCGGCAGCACGCTCGACCTCGACCGCACCGTCCAGGAACTGGCCGAGGTGCTGGTACCGCAGGTCGCCGACTTCGCCGCCATCGACCTGCTCGGCGACGTACTGGACGGCCGGGAGCCCGACGCCCGGTGCCCCGGCCGGAACGACGACATGCGCAGGGCGGTCCATCGTTCCGTACGCGAAGACCTGCCCGAAGCCGTCGTCACACCCGGCCAGCCGGTCGGCTACCCGGAAGGTTCCCCTCAGCGGCACTGCCTCGCCACTGGTCATCCCGTCCTCAACGCCGTCCTGGACCTGTCCAGCCCATGGATGCTTCAGGACGGCATGCGCAGCGCCCTCCTGCGCACCATCGGTATCCATTCACACCTGGTGGTTCCGCTGCGCGCGCGAGGGATCACCATGGGAGTCGCCACCCTCATGCGCTGGCGCACCCCGGAAGCCTTCGCCTCCGACGACCTGCTGCTCGTCGAGGAACTCGCCGCCCGCGCCGCCGTGTGCATCGACAACGCGCGCCGCTACACCCGCGAGCACCTGTCCGCGCTCACCCTGCAGCGCAGCCTCCTCCCGCACGAGCTGCAAGCCCACATGGGCGTCGAGGCCGCGTACCGCTACCTTCCCGCCGACACCGAGGCGGGGGTCGGCGGCGACTGGTTCGACGTCCTGCCCTTGTCCTGCGCCAGGGTGGGACTGGTCGTCGGAGACGTCGTCGGCCACGGCATCAACGCCGCGGCGACCATGGGACGGCTCCGCACCGCCGTCCACACACTGGCCGACATCGACCTGCCACCCGACGAGCTGCTCTCGCACCTCGACGACCTCGTCCAGCGCCTGGCCGAAGAGGCCGACGCGGCACACCCCACCGGAGTCGAGGGCGTGGTCGGCGCCAGCTGCCTGTACTGCATCTACGATCCGGTCACGCGCCGCGCCACCTGCGCCCGCGCCGGCCACCCGCCGCCCGCCCTCGCCCACCCGGACAAAGCGGTGGAGTTTCCCGACATCCCCGCAGGTCCCCCGCTGGGCCTCGGGGGCATGCCGTTCGAGTCGGCCGAGGTGGACGTCCCGGACGGCTGTGTCCTTGCCCTGTACACGGACGGCCTGTTCACAGCGGCCGACGGTGACGCGGACACCGGACTGGAGCGCATCAGCTTCGCTCTCGCCCACCCCGACCGGCCTCTGGAGGAAATCTGCGACACCATCGAGCGGTCCCTGCTGCCGGAGCGCTCGCCGGACGACGTCGCCTTCCTCGTCGCGCGGCCGCGTCCGATCGCCGCCGAGAACGTCGCCACCTTCAGCCTCCCGTTCGATCCCGCCTCGGTGGGACAGGCCCGCAAACTGACCAGCGACCGTTTGTCGCAGTGGCTGCTCGATGACCTGTCGTTCTCGGTGGAGCTGATCGTCAGCGAACTGGTCACCAACGCCATCCGGCACGCCCAGGCCCCCGTCGAGCTCCGCCTGATCCGGACCGAGAACAGGCTCATCTGCGCCGTCTCCGACCACAGCAGCACCTCCCCGCACATGCGACGGGCCAGGCTGGGAGACGAAGGAGGCAGAGGGCTGTTCCTCGTCGCCCAGTTCGCCCTGCGCTGGGGCACCCGCTCCACCGAGGACGGCAAGGTCATCTGGGCGGAACTGTCCCTTCCCCGGCCGGGCAGCGATCCGCCTCACCCGTGACCTGTACCTGAAGCCGCACGGCGTGCGTGCCGACGAGCCCCACACCCGGCGCACGGCGTGCGTGCCGACAAGCCCCACACCTGGCGCAGTCGGCGGGGGCCCGTGACGACGACGAGGAGGTGAGCCCATGACCGGGACGGACGGCAGGGTGGCCCTGGTGACAGGGGCCAGCAGTGGAATCGGTGCGGCCACCGCACGCGTTCTGGCCGAGCGAAGTCTGCGTGTGGTGGTCAACTACCTCAGCAGCAGCACGGCAGCCCTGGAGGTCGTGGCGGACATCGAGGCCGCCGGCGGTCAGGCCATGGCCGTGCAGGCCGACGTACGCGAAGTGTCGGCCGTCGACAGCATGGTCGAGCAGGTGCGGGCGGCGTGGGGCGGCGTCGACGTACTCGTGCACAACGCCCTCATCCCGTATGCCGTCAAGTCCTTCAACGACATGACGTGGGACGAACTGGGCGGCAAGCTCGACGCCGAGATGCACGCGGCGTTCGCGCTCACCAAAGCCGTCCTGCCCACGATGACCGCACAGGGCTGGGGACGCATCATCTATCTCGGCACCGGCCTCAGCCGCCGCCCCCGGCAAGGCATGATCGCACTCGGGACGGCCAAGGCCGCACTGGAGCAGTTCGCCCGCTACCTCGCCCAGGAACTGGGCCCGCAGGGCATCACGGTCAACGTCGTGGCGCCAGGACCGGTGGAGTCCCGCATCGCCAATAGCGTGCTCGACGACAGCACAAGGCAGCGACAGGTGGCAGCCACCCCCCTGGGCCGCCTGGCCCACCCGGCCGACGTCGCCCAAGCGGTCGCCTTCTACGCCGACGAGGACAACGCCTTCATGACCGGCACCACCGCCGCGGTCAACGGCGGCATGGCCATGTACTGACGCCTCGCCCCCACACACACGGGGCCCACCGTCCCCTTCCGGCCACACCATCCGGCGCACAGCCACCTCGGCTTCATGTACCGCGGTGTCCGTGGCCGCCTGGGGCGCCTGACCGATCACACGATCAAGGAAACCGATTCATGCACACGATCGATCTCGCCTACGTCGGGCGGGGCCTGCACGAGGAACTGGCCGCCTACATCGCCGACCAGGAGGACTTCTACGCCGACGAGGGCGTGCATGTCGCGCTGCGCGACGGCTGCACCTGGGACGAGGAACGGCTGCGCCACGGCGCGACCATCGGCCTCGGCCGGGCACTGCTGTCCCGGCTGACGGACGGCACCCCCTGGGTCGGACTCGGCGTCAACACCCACCGCCCCCTGTTCTGGTTCCTCGCCCGCCCCGGCCTGACCTCCCTCGCCGACCTGGCCGGCCGACGGCTGGCCGTGCATGCCCCACACACCGCACCCGGGTGCTTCACCCGGATCGTGCTGCGCAGGGCCGGCCTCGACCCGGACCGTGACATCCAGTCCATCGTCCGGTCGCCCGGCGACTACGGCATGGACCTGCGTCGGCTGCGCGACGGCGAGATCGACGCCGCACTGGTGGGCAGCACCATGGCGCCGGAGGCGGTGGCCGCCGAGTACGGCTGGCACGTGCTGGCCTGGATGGGGGACCACTTCCAGATCCCCACCGTGGGCCTGGCCGTCGACACCACCTACACCGCCCTGGACGACCCCGCGGTCCGGGCCGTCCTGCGGGCGCACCGCCGTGCCCTGAAGGTGATCCGCGACGACCCCGACACCACGGTGCGGTACATGCAGACGTTCCTCGGCGGACACACACCCGTCGAAGCCCGAGCGCACTACGACACCTTCGTCGCACCGCACTTCAGCACCGACGGCCAAGTCGACCTCGCGGTCGCCGACGCCGCGATCACCGCGGTCGCCGCCGAACTCGGCGTCTCCGCCGACTTCACCGCGGCCGAGTGCTATCGCACCGCCCCCTGAGCTCTGTCGCTTTGTGGGCAGACGCCGGCTTCGAGCGGATGCCCGAGGCAGCGGAGCGTCCGGGTCATCAGCAGGACAGCAAGCCTGCCTTCTGCTTGGCGTTCAGGATGCGATGGACGCTTGCGTCCACTTGCCCGCGGAAAGTCGCGCTCTGTGTCATGCGACTCTGCACTGCCTGGGTCATGGCCGGGATCAGGTTCGGTTCGACCGTGAGGACCAAGTCACCGCCGGCAGACAGGAACTTCACCGCCCGGTCGCCCGCGGGTACGGCCTTCACCGCCACCGCGTTGCCGAGATCGTCCGACACGACCACGCCCTTGAAGCCCAGAGTCTTGCGCAGCAGTCCCTGAATCACCGTCGACGAGAACGCGGCCCGGTTGTTCGCGTCGATCTTGCTGTAGGTGGCGGACGAGATCATCACGAACGGCGCCCCGGCCTTGATCCCGGACCCGAACGTCGTGATGCTCGAACTGTCCCGCGTTGTCACGGTATCCACGACGTTGGCCGTGGTGTCGGTGTTGTCCCGCACGCTGCCGAGCCCCGGAAAGTGCTTGAGCGTGGCCAACACTCCGGACTGGGCGGAGCCCGCAAGAAACGCGTCACTGTGGGGGGCCACAGTCGCAGCGGTGTGTCCGAACTCGCGGTCGTACCGGCCGATCGGGGCGTTGGCCGTGCCCAGGCTTTCCGGTACGACATCCGCGACGGGGGCCAGGTTCAGATTCACACCGGCCGCCTTGAGCTCCTCGGCCCATACGGCGGCTTCGCTGCGCAACTTCGACGTCGTCCAGCTTCCCTGTGTCAGGGCGCTGGGGATGGTCGAGAATCCGGGCCCGCTCAGCACCTGCACCTGTCCACCCTCCTGGTCCGTCGCCACCAGAAGGCCCACACGGTGCCCTGCCGCGCTGTCCGCCTTGACCTGCAGACCCTGGACGAGGGTGTTGGTCGCCGTGGTTCCGGCACTGCTCCGGCCGGCCAGGAACACCGAGCCGACGTGGTACTTGCGCATGAGGTCGATGCGCGTGCTGTCCGGAGCGGACGGCCTGACCGATCCCATGAAGAGCTGACCGACACGCTGCGGCACCGTCAGCGCCCTGAAGGTCCTGTCGGCACACGTGTTCGCCGCGAAGTGGTTGGGTGTCCCGGACGGGTCGATGATGGCGGCCTGCGAGATCTGCACGCTTCCCACTCCCGCCACGGCGAGCGACAGCGCCAGCGAGGAAGCGAACCAGACGGAACGCTTGGCGCTGAAGGGGTGGGCGAGCGACCGGTGCGATGCCATGAAGGGACTCCGAGTGTGCCTGCGACGGGCCGCTCGGCTCGTGAGCGGGTGGTCGGTTGCCGTAGGCATCGTATCAACGCGCGGGGATTTCACCGCTGGTACGCAAGGTCCTTGCTCGGAGGTTTTCACATGGCATTGCCGGCCTGCCTCGGCCGGCTCTCGGCAGCCGGTCTTGGAGAGTCACCGATTCCGAGATCGCCTGTCCGCGTCGCGCAGCAGGCGTCAACCGATGTGCATGTATGCGCAGTTGAGGGTCTGCATGGTAGCTTCACTGCGCCGTGCACCACTACGAGCTTCGGAGGTGAGACCGATCAACGCTAAGACAGGTCGGGGCTCCCTCTCTCGCATGGTCCAGGGAGTGCCCGCAGAAGGCATCCCGAAAGGCCAGAACGGCTATGCGCTTCAGCTCTGCGACGTCGAGTGACGGCGTCCGCGAACAGCTCTTCACCCTCGGCGAGATACCCGGTGTGCTCTGGACCCCGGAAGCCGCCGTCGGCACTCGGCCCCTCATCCTGATGGGACACGGCGGCGGCCAGCACAAGAAGGCTCCTGACATCCTGGCCCTCGCACACCCTTTGGTGGCCACCTACGGATTCGCGGTGGCGGCCGTGGACGTGCCCGGCCACGGCGACCGGCCCACGGATGAGACCTACGACCGGATCGCGACCGAGAACCAGGCGCGTGTGGCGGCCGGGGCAGAGTTGGCGCCGTTGTTGGCCGACTTCCAGGCACTCGTGGCGCGCCGGACCGTCCCGGAATGGCAGACAGTGCTGGATGCGCTTCAGCGACTCGACCACGTCGGCGCCGGCCCCGTCGGCTACTGGGGTGTGTCGCTGGGGTGTGGACTCGGCGTACCGTTCGTCGCCGCCGAACCCCGTGTACGCGCCGCGGTACTGGGACTCGGCGGAGCACTGGCATCAGCCGAGCCTGCCGGGCACATCACCGTTCCTGTGCGGTTCCTGCTGCAGTGGGACGACGAGCGGGTGCCGCGAGACCAAGGCCTGGCGCTGTTCGATGCCTTGGCCTCGGCCGACAAGACCCTGCACGCCAACCCGGGCAAGCACGGCGACGTTCCGGCCCATGAACTGGAGAGCACCCTTCAGTTCTTCGCCCGGCATCTCGGCTGATACCACCGGCCCCAGTCGATGACGTGCCGATCGGGACCAGGATCCCGATCGGCACGGTCAGCGCCCGAGGAAAGCAGCGCCTCCGCCACAAGGTGGAACGGATCCGCGCGACCCGTGCGCCCAGCCGCACTCAGCCGACGGACTCCTCTCAGACGTTGCGCTCCGCTGCGCGCTTTCGCGCCTCTTCGAGCGCTGCCGCCCAACGCCGGTTCACCTCATCGGGCCGTTGGTGCCCGCATTCGACGATATTGCCCGCCTGGTCGACGACCTCCGCGTAGCAGTCACCGGCCTCGATCCAGACGGCGACATTCTCGATTCCTGCGGACCGGTCGTCGTCGTCCACCCAAAAGACCACGGAGAACGCCAACTCATCGCCGCTGTAGTCGGATCGGACTCGGAACGTCTCGTCAGGCTTGAGCCATCGGTCCTCACCGAGTGGCTCGAGCCACATCGTGAGCCATCGTTTTGAATCGTTGCGGACCTCCATGACAGCCATGTCGGCACCCTATCCGCGTCTCACTGAACCTGCCCTTGACGTGCTCTTCAACGACCGCCCCCGCCCGACTCGCCCGCCGGCACCGATCACCACCCGCGCTTTATGCTCGTCATCTGGCTCAGGACGTGATCGCTAGTACCCGGTCGTCCGGAGCCACCGCAACGTTGTGACGATCTCTTCGCCGAAGTCCTCGCACAGCAGGAGCAACTCGCGACCGGCGTCGGAGTCGGACAGTCCTTCATGGGGGAGCGAGCGGAGGGCGTCGTCGCAGGCCGACTCGACGGCAGAGCTCCGAGCGGCCAGATAGCCCTGGCCACCGACCGTGTCCGCCAGGTCGGCAAGGTACTGGCGGTGGGCTTGCTCCCACGGGTGGGAGTGGAGCGAGCCCTCGACGAGGCCGTCGAGGTAGTTCGCCAGGCCGGATGTGGTCTCGACTACGCGCTCGACCTCGCCTGAGCGAGAGCTGTCGATCAACGCGCCGAAGGTCAGCAGGCTGTCGATGGTCTCCAACTGGACGAGCTCGATCGTGTCCGGGTCCACTTCGGATGCGAACAGTTGGGCCGTGCTCAACTCGGCGACGGCCTGCAGGTATGCCCGATCCGCCGCTTCACTGGGAGCCTGTGCTGCCAGGCGGAACAGCGACTCCAGTACGGATGGGTCGATACCCCACGCTTCGTCCAGTTCGAACGCGAGCAGCGGCGCACGCCATGGCCACAGGGCCAACGCAGCGGCCTGGCGCCGCTGGTCGGGCGACAGGGCCGCCAACCGCTCGTTTCGCACGCCCCGCGTCTACCCTTCCGGTCCGCCTTCTCTGCCTACCTGCTCCCCCGTCAGGCAGTGTAGGAGCCTCCGACGGATTGCGTGATCGGCAGGACAGCGCCTGACTGTCTCCCCTCCACCGCGCCTTCACGGCGTCCGGCACGCGTGTGCTGTTCGATCATTGTTCGTGCCCTGTACGCCTTTTCCGTGTGTCATGGCAGACGGTCGTGATCGCGGCGGGTGCAATCCGATGTTCGGGTGCGATGCTGGGGGTTCACTTCCGTCTCACTCTGGGTTGCACGCCCGGTGGCCCGAGCTGACAACGTTGTCACACCGGGGGCCGAACCGAGCGTGCGTAGAGCAACGCTGGAGAGGTTACGTGCCCATCAGATCTCATCCCCCTTTCCCCCGCGTGGTCCCTCTGAGAGCCGGCGTCCGGCGTCGCCGGCCCGTGCGCGCGGCCATCGCGGCGCTGCTCACCGGGGCGCTCGGCGTCGCCGCGCTGGCGGGTGGTGGCGCCGCCGTGGCAGTGCCCGTCGCAGCCGCGGCCGCGGGGTCCGGCGGGACGGACTACACGAAACTTGTCGACCCGTTCGTGTCGACCGCCGGCGATGACGGCAACGACCTGCCGGGCGCTCAGGCGCCGCACGGTCTGGCCAAGGTCAACCCGCTGACCACGCCGGACCGCAACCACACCGGGTACGACTACAACGAGGACCACATCGCCGGGTTCACCGCGACGAACCTCGACGGTGTCGGCGGCTCGGGAGGCGGTGGCGATCTGCTCGTCGTCCCGACCTCCGTGCAGTACGACAGGCGGCCCGCCCCCAGCACGTACGCCCACGCGTACAGCCACGACGACGAGACCGCGACGCCCGGCTACTACCAGGTGGGCCTCGGGGCCGTCTCGGGAACCTCGTCGTCCGTGCGGCAGGACTCCGGCACCGTCAAGGCCGAGATGACCGCGACGACGCGCACGGCGCTGCAGCGGTACAGCTTCCCCGCGGGGTCGAACCCCGAACTCGTCCTCGACCTCGCGAACAACTTCACCAGCCGTACCCGCTCGACCATGAAGGCGACGACGCTCCCGAACGGGACCACGTCGATCACCGGGCTCATCGCCGGGTCGTTCAACGGCGCCTCGTACAAGCTGTATTACGACGCCACCACGAACGTCCCGGTGACCTCCCTGAAGAGCTGGGGCAACGACGGCAAGCTGGGCGACGCGACCGCGCAGGACGGCAGCGACACCGGCGCCGTCCTCGGCTTCGACACGTCCCACGGGGACGACGTCGAACTGCGCATCACGCTGTCGCCGATCAGTGCGGAGCAGGCCGCGACCGACCAGCAGAGCGAGGTGGGTGACCTCACCTTCGACCAGGCACGCGCGCAGACGAAGGCGGAGTGGAACAGCGCGCTCGGCGCCGTCGCCGTGCGCTCCTCGGAGAAGTCCGACCCCGGGTCGACGCTCACCAAGGAGTTCTACACGCACCTGTACCGTATGTACGCGCTGCCGGTGAACGCCACCAGCACCAGTGGTACGTACCGTGGCGCCGACGGAGCGGTGCACAAGGCGAACGGCTTCACGTACTACGACGGCTGGTCCACCTGGGACGACTTCCGCAAGTACTCCGTCGAGGCGTACATCGACCCGGCCACCTACCGGGACATGGTGCAGTCGCTGATCGTGCTCTTCGCCGACGCGCGCGCCTCGGGCAAGAGCCTGGGCAGTCTCACCCACTCGGTTCCGACGGTGCGCTGGGAGCGTTCGGCCGTGCTGGTCGCCGACGCGCTGTCGAAGGGCTTCAAGAATTTCGACCGGCTCGACGAGGCGTACCCGGCGCTGCTGTCGTACTCCGGGTACTACACGGGAGCGCAGCTGCGGCAGGGATACGTCACCGGGGATCCCGGTACGACCGTCCAGCGCGGCTACGACCAGTGGGCGCTGTCCGTCATCGCCGACGCGCTGGGCAAGGACGCGGACGCGAAGAAGCTGCGTACCCAGTCGACCATGGCGATCGACAACCTCGTGAAGTCAGGCGCCTGGACGGCGTCCGACGGCACCAAGGTCGGTCTGCTCACCCCGCGCGCCGCGAACGGCGACTGGCAGAGCGCCGACTACGAGAAGTTCGAGGCGGCCGGCCTCTACCAGGGCACGCTGTGGCAGTACCACTGGTACGACGCGTACGACATGGGCGGCCTCATCAAGGCCATGGGCGGCGCGAAGGCCGGCAAGGCAGCGGTCAAGCACATGTTCGGCGAGGACTCCAGTGTCGACGACGGGTCGACCATGCTGCACTCCAACGCGAACGAGATCGACCTGCAGGCCCCGTACCTGTTCAACTACGTCGGTGAGCCGAGCCTGACGCAGAAGTGGGTGCGTGCCATCTACACCGGCACGACCTGGAACCGCTACATCGCGACGGGCTCGACGAACGAAGCCCCCAGCTCGGGCGGCCAGTTCACCCCGCCGGTCAAGACCCGGGTCTACAAGCTCTCCCCGAACGGCTTCCTGCCGACGATGGACAACGACGCCGGCACCATGTCGACCATGTTCGTCGGTGCCGCCCTGGGTCTGTTCCCGGTGACCGCCGGGTCCAGCCAGTTCCAGATCGGCAGCCCGTTCTTCGAGTCCACGACGATCACCTACGCCAACGGCTCCCGGTTCACGGTGAAGGCCGACGGCGTGTCGCCGAGCGCCTACTACGTGCAGAGCGCGACCCTCGACGGCAAGCGGTTCGACAACACGTGGCTCGACTACTCCCGGATCATCTCCGGCGGAACCCTGGACTTCACCATGGGTTCCAAGCCTTCCCAGTGGGGCGCCCACACCGAGCCCGCGTACTCGCTCGACACCGACTCCGGCGACACGGGTGACGGCGGCAGCGGAACGGGCAAGGGCGACACCGTCGTCTCCGCCCGTCCCGGCACCGTCGACACCGAGGGAGACGGCACGGTCGACGGCGCCGTGAAGCTCACGCTGTCCGGACCGGCGTCGTTCGCCGCCCGCAAGGGAACCAGCCTTACCAAGACCGGAGCGGCGACCGTTACCGGCCTGCCGGGCGGTGTCACGGCGGACCTCCGCGTCACCGGCTCGCGCACGGCGACGCTGTCACTCACCGGCACCGCAGAGGTCGACGCGCACATCGGCATCACGTTCGCCGACGCGGCATTCGCCCACGGCGTGCCGGCCTCGACGGTGCGCGGCACCGGGACATCCCCGACCGACCCGCTCGTCATCTCCGCCGCCGCGGTGCACCGCACAACCCTTCGCGCACTCGTCGACCAGGCGTCCCTGGTGCGCAGCGGCAACTACTCCGACGGCTCCTGGACGCTGTTCCGGGCGGCGCTCGAACGGGCCCGGACCGTCCTCGCGGACACCACCTGGGCGACGGGCACGATCATGGCCGCCGACGACGCGCTTCAGTCGGCCATCGACACGCTCACCATCGACGAGGGCGGCTACGCCGTCCTGCAGGCCGAGTCCCCCGACCAGAAGGAAGGCCCCAGCCTCACAAGCGAGAAGAACAACTCGGACGGCAATCTCGGTGGCGTCACCGAGGGTTCCTGGGAGCGGTTCACCAAGCTCGACTTCGGTGGGGTCACCCCGCGGACCATCTCGGTCCGTTACGCGAACTCGCAGGCGACCAACGCGAAGCCGAGCAGTGTCGACGTCCACGCCGGCGCTGCCGACGGGCCCCTCGTCGCCACCGTCCAGCTTCCCGGAACCGGCGGCTGGCAGTACTACAGCTCGGTGCAGGCGGCCGTCACCGACGCGGACGCCCTGCTGGACGCGTCCAGTGCGACGTTCGTGTTCCATGCGCCGGCCGGCCAGCAGTGGGTGTCGAACTTCGACTGGTACCAGTTCTCGCCGTACGAAAGCTCCACCACCCCCGCCACCACACTCGCCACGCTGACCGCGGTCAACAGCACCACGACCGGCGGTGGTTCGGCCCCGCTCAACCTCTCGAACGGCATCTTCGAGAACGTGACGAACGGCGCGTGGGCCGAATGGAAGGACACCGATCTGCGCGACGGCGCCGACACCGTCACCGTCCGCTATGACAAGCCCCAGTCGCGCGCGGCGTCGGACTCGCACATCGAACTGCACCTCGGTTCGAAGGACGGCCCGAAGACCGTGGACGTCCCCCTCGACTACAGCGGATCGGGCTGGGGAACCATCGCCACCACAAGCGTGCACCTCGACCCGAGCGTGTTCACCGGCGTCCAGGACGTGTACGCCGACTTCGTCTCCAGCACACAGTCGTCCTCCCAGCCCTACGTGGGGAACATCTACTCGCTGACCCTGACGCAGGACACCGACGCTCCCGTCGGCTTCGACGCCACCGCGTTCCGCTCGAACAGCGGCGGTGGGCTCAAGAGCGAGCCGGTCGGCTGGACCGGCGCGGGTTCCACCACCGACCTCGGCGGCACCTACAACGGAGCCTGGCTCAACTACGGGGACATCGACTTCGGCAGCTCCTCGAAGGGCACCGTCACGATCACCTACGTCAACAACTCCGCACGCTGCGGCACCGGTTCCGCCGTCCAGCTCTACCTCGACTCCTTCGATGCGGCCGACCCCGGCACGCCGTACGCGACCGTGCCGCTGCCGGTCACGGGAGCCGCGTGGTCGTCCGGAGGGACGACGAGCCTGACGCTGCCCAAGGCGATCACCGGCACGCACACCGTCTACCTGCGGCTGACGACGAACCCGGACTCCTCGCACCCGTACGTCGCGAACCTGGGCCGGATCACCTTCCACCACGTCGAGACGCCCGCCGTCACCGACAAGTCCGCCCTGCGCAAGGCGATCGAGCAGTACGAGGGGCTCTCCGCCGACGCGGCGCGCTACGACACGATCGACTTCGGTGTGTACCGGCGCGAACTCGCCGCCGCCCGCACCCTCGTCGACGCCGACGGCACGACCCAGCTCGAAGCCGACACACAGACCCGCAGCCTCACCCTCGCCGCCAAACAGCTGGTCCCGTTGCCGAGGCTGCGACTGGAGGACCTGGTCACGACCGCGTCGGCCCTCGATGACGCGCGCTACACGGACACGTCGTGGCAGGCGTTCACCAAGGCACTCACCGAGGCGAAGACCGCCCTGGTGACCGACACGACCACGGACGCGAGCCTGGCGGCACGGTACGACGCGCTCCAGCACGCCATGTCCGCACTCACCACGAAGCCCAGGACGGTGCCCGCCGCGCCCGACGCGGTGTCGGCGACGTCGTCCGGCACGAGTGTGACCGTCGCCTGGTCGGCGCCCAAGGACACCGGCGGCTCGCCGGTCACCGGCTACAAGGTCACCCTGGACGACGGCCACCAGGTCGAGATCCGCGATCCGAACAGCCGGAGCACGACGTTCACCTGGCTGCGGACGGGCAAGCCGTACACGGCGCGCGTCCGTGCGGTGAACGCCGTCGGCACCTCGCAGCCGAGCGCGGCCACGGCACCGGTGGTGACCGACGGTGGCACGCCGCAGAAGCCGACGGTCACGGGTGTGATCACCGACGGCGAACTGGTCCGCGTGACCTGGCGGCCGGCCGGAGACGGCGGGTTCCCGATCATCGGCTACACCGTGGCCCTCGGCGACGGCACCACGACGCACGTCTCCGCCACGACGCACACGGCGCTGCTCGCGGCCGCAGGCAAGGCGAAGGCACACACCGCGACCGTCACCGCCCTCACCCTGGCCGGAAGCTCGGACGGCTCCCCCGCGGCCACGTCGGCGCACACCTCAGCCGCAACCGCCTCCGCGGACGCCTCCGACCCGACCTACGTGCCGTCCCCCTTCCCGGACGACACGCTGAACGCGACCTACGCGTCGGACAAGTGGCCGGGGACCGGCGACGGGACCGACTACTTCTACGACCTGCTCAACGGCTTCGACGACCTCGACTCCGGCATCCTCGGCGCCAACACCAAGGTGTCCCAGGGCACTCCGCCGACCGCTGAGAACGACCAGATCGCCGTACGCATCAACAACGCGGCGACGCAGAAGGAGGTCGACCGGGCCGAGGTCGACGCGACGAACAGCTCCACCGTCACGATGGCCGACGGCCTCGGCTCCCGGCTCGGCCAGATCTACAGCGATGCCTTGAAGGGCGGCCAACTGCCCAAGACCAGCGCCCTGTTCTCCCGCGTCACGAAGAACCTCGACAAGGGCGACGCGGCGAAGAACCACTACGGCTACCTGCGCCCGTACGTACGACTCGGATTCGTCGGCGACGGCGGCCGCATCTACGAATCGCAGGACGGCTCGTACGGAAGCCTCACCACCAGCGGCTCGTACCCGAGCGGGCACACCTACGGCGGCTACGAGGCAGGCACCATCCTCGCCACGCTCCTGCCCGAACTCGCACCGTCGATCCTCGCGCGCACCTCGGAGTACGGGGACAACCGCATCGTCCTCGGGTTCCACTACCCGCTGGACGTCATGGGCGGCCGGATCTCCGGACAGGCAACCGTCGCACACCGGTGGGCGGACCCCGAGTTCGCAGACCTGCTGATGCAGGCCCACACCGAGATGGAGAACGTACTGCTCACGCAGTGCGAGCAGCAGGGATACGGCGACACCCTCGAGGCCTGCGAGGGTGACGCCTACGCCGGCCTGAGCAAGGCGCAGGACGTCGACCGGTACACGCGGCGCCTGACCTACGGATTCTCCCAGGTCGGCAGGGCCGGACAGGCTCTCAAGACGCCGTCCGACGCGGCGGCCCTGCTGATCACGTCCTTCCCGGACCTCACCGCAGAACAGCGCACCCAGATCCTGGAGCAGACCGCCACGGACTCCGGCTACCCGCTCGACCTCACCGCGGACGGTGAAGCGAGCTGGCAGCGGATCAACCTGGCGGCGGCGATGGCGGCCAAGGTGGTCGTGGGGGCCGACGGCTCGGTCACGGTGAAGAACTTCTCGGACGCCACCAAGGCCAGTGTCGCCGACGCCAAGGCGATCACCGTCGGAGGTGTCGCGATCGACGGGTTCGATCCGAACGTGTCCACGTACGTCGTCGACTGGCCGAAGAACAAGAGGATCCCGGCCGTCTCCGCCACGCCGGCCCAGTCCGGCGCTCGGGTCAAGGTCACCGACGGCAGTTCGGTCCTCTCGTCGAGCGGCTCCCGGTTCACCACCCGCACCATCGAGGTGACCTCGGCCAACGGTTCGGTCACCAGGACCTACACGGTCGGGTTCCAGCCCACGGACCGCGATGACCGGCCGGTCGCGGCCGGTGGCAACGGCGGTGACCACGACGCCGGAGCATCCGCCCTGTGGAACCCCGCAGGCGACGGAGCAGGCTCCGCCGACGGCACCGGACTCTGGTCGCCGGCGGCGGAGTGGGCGGATCCCCTGAGGACCCGTGGCGCCGACGGCACGCGGTGATCGCCGGACCAGCCGGGCGCCGTGGAGCGGCGCGAGATTCCTGCTGATCCTCGCGCGGCAACGCCGGTAACGGTCGGCCCCTCTGGACGAACCACACTGGTTCGTCCAGAGGGGCCGTCGTCGTCTGCTGCTCGGCCGTTGCCGACACCCGGCGCCTGGAGGAACTGTCTGAACTCGAAGCAGCCGAACCGGCCGTCGTCCGCGACCGCCTCCGCCAGGGACTCAGAACCCGGCACGACGAAGCCCGCGGCCGCCTCACCGACTCCGCTGAAGGTGCTGCTCCGGTGGAGTCCACCGACCTGATCCACCAGCAGCCATGCCGCCATCCGATGGCTGTGACGGTGACGTGGAGGTGTCACCGGGGGTCAGGTGACACCTGCCGTCGGGAGAGGGCCAGCCGGCGCCTCTCCCGGTCGACCTCCGTGACCACGACCGTCACCTCGTCGCCCACCTCTACGACATCCTCTGGAGTCGCCACCGGCGTCCAGGCGAGCTCCTCAAGATGGACCAGTCCCTCGATGCCGTCGGCGACCCGGACGAAGATGCCGAACGGGACCAGCTTGGTGACCTGTCCCCGCAGCGCTCGGCCGATCGCGACGCTGTCGGCGAATGCCTGGAAGGGGTCCGGCCGTGTCGCTCTCAGGGACAGTCTGGCCTCGCCGTTCCATGTGTCGAACCGGAGGAACTCGCACGAGACGCGCTGCCCCACCTGAACGACGTCCGAGACGGCTTCGATGGGCCGCCAGGACAGTTCGGGAATCGTGATGAACCCGACGCCGGGGAAGACCGGATGCTCAGGGCCCTCGTCCAGCGCCACGAACACACCGAACCGCTCGATGGCCGCGACCGTGCCGGAAAGCATCTCGCCGCGCTGACGTGCCTTCAGGAACGCCCACAGCTCGGGGTGCTCGGCAGCGGCCATCGACAGCCGGGCGTGGCCCTCGTCCGGATCAATGGCGATCACCTCGCCGGTGATCCGCCGGCCCACCTCCACGACCGCGGACTGATTCCAGCTCCAGGAGACGTCCAAAGGCCAGACGACCCCCAGCGGGCGTGCCGAGTATCCGTCCAGGGTGACCGTCACCCCCTGAGACCGCGTGACCTCTGCGACAGTCCCGCTGCAGAGGTCGCCGATGCGGATTCCTGCCAGGAACTCCCGAAAACCTTGATCCCCCGACGCCGCCCCCATACCGTCCACCCTCTCACGAAGAGCCGTGCGCCGGACCGGCGATGGTGAACTGCACGGGGCGAAGCGTTCGATGGCCCACGCTCGGCATGCCCCGTGGCATGCCAGTCATCCGTCAGTCCTCCACCCGGCTCGGATCGTCGCCCCGCTCAGAAGGGTCTCCACAGCAAGAGCCGGGTTGAGAGGATCCACGAGTTCCTCGGTGGCGACGGCCACGAGGTGCGCGGGTGCGTCACCGGCCAGCAACGCGTTCACGTACTCGATGGCTTCCGCAGGCGAGAGCACGGGAAGCCTCTGGCGCAGTGTCCGCACGGCGTGCATGCGCCTGCGCGCAGCGGCGACATCGCGTAGCGCATCGTGCAGGTCGTCCACTGCGGTGCGCACTGGCAGCCCGCGTATCCGGGCTCGGTAGTCGGCCTCCCACTCACCGGTCACCGCGGAGACGACGCCGATCTGGTGCAGTCCCCCGTCGACGCGGTCGACCAGGTACGGCCCATTGCCGGCCAACATGTACTCCGAGTTCCGCGTGCGTGCGAACTGCTCGGACTGCCAGGAGACGATCCACACCAGCTCGTGCTCTTCGACGTCGACCACGGCCATCCGCATCGCGTCCCCACTCACAGCCCGCCACCGCCGGTAGTCGCGCTCCAGCTGTTCATCGACAGTCCGAACGGCGGCTTCTCGCTCGATCACGTGTGCAGCATCCCCTACGGGCCGCTCTCTCGACCAGCGAATTCACACGGCCCGGCGCCACGTGCGAGGCGTCTGACGAACCTTCTTGCTCAGGACTACGACAGCCACGGAACACCTGCCCTGCGTCGGTGCCGCTCTCGCCCGCATGCGCCTCCTCCGAACCACTTGGGTTGTCCCGTGAACGGGCGACCGGACGGTCAGTCCCAAGGCGTGGGGATCGCTGCGGGGATGGGGAAGGGCCGCGAACTGCTGTGCGCGGCACGGATGTTAGCTTCTTTCCCGTGGCGGAACACCAGGACGAGACCAGGACGGCCTACGACGGTGTCGTCGAGCTCTATGCGTCGATGTTCGCCGACCGGCTGGAGACGCAGCCGTTCGCGCGGGCCATGGTCGGCACCTTCGCCGAGTTGGTGCGCGAGACGGGGAACCTGCGGGCCGCCGATGTCGGGTGCGGGCCCGGACATCTGACAGCCATGCTGCACGACTTGGGGCTGGACGCCTTCGGGCTCGACCTCTCCCCCGCCATGGTCGACCACGCTCGGCGGGCCCATCCGGCGCTGCGGTTCGACGAGGCGCGGATGGAAGCGCTGCCGGTCGAGGACCGCGCGCTCGGCGGAGTCCTGGCCCGCTACTCGATGATCCATACGCCGCCGGGCGAACTCCCCGCACTGCTCGCCGAGCAAGTGCGTGTCCTGGCACCAGGAGGCCTGCTCCTGGTCTCGCTCTTCGGGACCGAGGGACCGGAGCCGGTCCGCTTCGATCACAAGGTGGCGCCCGCCTACAGCTGGCCGGTGGACCGGTTCACCGAGTTGCTGGACGGGGCCGGGCTCGTCACGGTCGCGCGACTGCTCCACGACCCGGCCTCGGAGCGGGGCTTCCTGGACACCCACGTACTGGCCCGCCGACCCTAGAGCCTGTCTCTTTGACGGCAGGAGACCGCGCTCAGTCCAGGGTTCTTGAGCTCCGCTGCGATAGTTGCGCGGCAGCGTGACCCGTGCGAAAGGGGGTAGTTGGTGGTTGTTTGCACTCGATGCAACGCAGGCAAGGTGTCGGCGTTCCATCTGGTCAAAGACGGTCGCCGCCTGTGGGTATGCCACGAATGTGACGCCGCATGGTTCGGTATCGCCCCGCCCACGGTTTCTCCGGACGGCACGCTTTACCAGTTCGTCGACGCCTATGGAGGGCCGGGCACTCCCACGGACTGGGAGCAGATAGAGGCTGTTGGCGAGTGATCCGAAGCAATGGAGTTGGGCCCGGAGCAACTACTTTGGGGATCCACTATCGGCTTGGCGCGGCCACGTCCAGATGAGGATGGCGGCGAGGTGGAGTGCGCCCTGGTAGGCGATGGCGAGCTTGTCTGTTCGCATGGCCAGGCCTCGCCATCAGGTATGGCTAGTCACCCATGAACCACAAGTAGCTGCCCGGCGTCGCCGCACACGCTTCAAGGAGCTCCGCAAGGTCAAGCAGAGCGGCCTTCTGCTGGTCGTCAGTACACCCCTGTGTCAGGGCGACGACTTCCTGGCAGGCGACTTGAGCTTCCTGTTCGTTGAACAGCGTGTCACCGTACGGATCTACCCGGCCGAGCCTGCCCGAGCCATCCCGGTCGAGGGTGCTCAGCACCCTGGCCAACGCTTCACCGTGCTCGCAAGAGCCCCGCAGCAAGGTGTCCCGAGACGACCTCTTTCGCGTTGGTCGCCCAGAGTGCAGTTCCAGTTCAATCCCCATGACCCCTCCTTCGGCCTCGGACACCGAAGCTTCGCAGAGATCATTTGTCAAACACAGCCTGGCCTGGGACGGGCTCGCGCGGGCCATCGGCAGGGATGACGATCGTCTGAAGTCACGCGCCGGCCGGATCCACTCGCGCGAACCGGGGAATGGGCCGCGGATCGGTCCACAGCAGGCGAGGAGGAAGCACTCGATCATTGTGCCTCCAGGACGAATGGGGGCCAATGATCGACGTGATCGTCCTCGTCGGGCCCGGCTTGGCGCTTCTTCCGGATCTCCGCCCGCTGGTAACCTCTGCACGCGCTGACCAGCGCAGCCGTCCTGGAATCGATCCGGCGGCGCCGTTCTTCGAAAGAGTGACGTGATCAAGCGGGTGCACATGACCGCCGGAGTGGTTTTGGCGGCAGTCATGGTTTTGTCCGGATGTGGTGCTACTGAGTCGGGCAAAGCGAATTCCGCTCCGCAGTCTGCGTCAACAGCAAAGTCCGGCAGGGCGGTCGGCGCCGACTCCGGGTCGGGCACCGGTGAGAGCGGCGGCACGCAGCGGTCACGGCCGACCGACCGTTCCTCCCCCACGGCGTCCCCCTCCGCCACTCCCGCCCGGCCTCTGAAGGACGGCACCGCCGTGCTCGCACACTGCGCGGACACGGACGACCCGTACACGACGGTCGAGGTCAGGAATCCGAACGGGCGCCAGGGCCTCTTCGGCGTGAAAATCGGCTACAAGGACGCGCACGGCTCCACCATGAGCGAGTCCTACGACGAGGTGATGGTGTCCGCGAAGAGCAAAGCGAAGGTCCGGGTGGCCGCTGCCAGCGCGGGCCCCGTGGAGGCCATCGATCGCTGTGAGGTCAGTCCACGGGCCACTGCCGTACGGTGACGGCCCTCGGGGCTCATGAGGCTCGGTCGGACAGGACGCCGCTCCGCGGCGAACGGCTCTCCGAGACCCTCATAGGGTTCTTCGTCTGCGCGCGTCTCGAAGCACCTGTAGTGCCGCCAGCCGTCCGGAGGCCGCGTTGTTGCCCGCCCCGGGCCAGGTCACGGCGCCGGTGAGGTAGAGGCGGCGGACCGCTGTACGGTACCCGTTGTGTCCGCTGCCCAGCGGGCGGAACAGGAAGTTCTGCGGCAGGTGGTGGCTACCCCCAGCGCTGTCGCCGCCGACCAGGTTGGGGTTGGCCGATTCGAGGTCCTGCGGCGTGTGGACGGCCCGGCCGGCGATCCGGGAGGAGGCACCGGGTGCATAGCGCTCGAGCTTGGCCAGCACCCGATCCCCCATTGCTTCCGCGATCTCGGGCCACGCCGTTGCCTTGACGGTGCCCGCGGCGTCACCGCGGACAACAGCAGGCACGGTTCGTACCTGGATCCACGCGATGTGTTTTCCTGCGGGAGCGCGCGTCGGATCGATCGCCGTCGTCTGGCCGACCACCAGCAGCGGATCAGTCGGGAGGACCCCGGCCTGGGCCTCGGCGTAGGTCCGCGCGAGGTCGTCGACGTACGGTGCGACGTGCACGTATCCGAACTCGCCGAGGTCCTCGTCCCCGGTCCACGGCAGCGGGCCGTCGAGTGCGAGGTGCACCATCAGTGTGCCCGGGCCGTAGCGGAACGCGCGCGCTCTGCGCCGCACGTCGGAGGGGACCTGCTCCGGTTCGAGGAGTCGTTCGTACAGTGCGCCGGGACCCGTGTTGGCGATGACCGCACGGCGGGCATGCAGCACGGTGCCGTCCGCCGTCCGTACGCCGACCGCTCGCCCGCCTTCGCACAGCACCCGGTCCACCTCTACCCTGGTGTGAACTTCGCCGCCCTTCTCAGTGAGCAGAGCCGCGAGTGCCTCCGGTAGCCGTTGCGCGCCGCCTTCGACCACGGACATGCCGTTCTCCATGTCGGCGAACAGCTCGAGCAGCGGGAACATCGCCCCGCCGGCCACGTCGGGAGCGAAGTCGAGGTGCATGCCCCAGCAGGCGGCCATGGCCTGCGCCTCGCGGCTGGCGAACCAGGTCTCCCCCAGTTCCCGTGTGCTCATGAGGAGTGTTCGAGCGAGATCCAGAGCACCGCTCTTCCCCTGCTTGCGCAGCAGACGGACGACCTCGCGGGTGGCCGTCCACGACGGGAGCGCGGAGCCGTACAGTGCGAACAAGCAGGGGGCGTAGCGCTGGTAGACCGCGTACAGGCGGTCGAAGCCGTCGGCGTCCTCAGGGCTGTGCGCCGCGAGTGTGTCGATGGTCTTCGCGTGGTCCTGGTAGACCCGCAGGCTCCGACCGTCGGGGAAGACATTGGCGTACGGGGACGTGGTGACACGGAACTTGAGGCCCAGGCGCGTGAGGTCGGCCCCGAAGTCCGCGTAGGCGGCCGACCCCAGGAACAGGTTCTGGTTCGTCGAGTACAGGTCGTGCACGAAGCCCGGCAAGGTGACCTCGCCGCCGGCGATCGCGCCGCCCACGACGTCGTTACGCTCCAGAACGGTCACCGACCAGCCGGAGCGGGCGAGATACAGCGCCGCGACGAGGCCGTTGTGGCCACCGCCGACGACGATCGCGTCGTAAGTAGTCATCGTCCCAGTGCCAGATTACCAATGGAGCGGCCGCGACGCCCGGGCGTGACCGCCCGCTCCCGGTCGCCGCCGCGGGCCGCCGACTGCGGGAACGTACAATTTGGATCCGAACGACATTCGAGGTCCGACATGCCCTCGCGGCATCAAGGAGTGTGCCCGTGCCCGGCGAACGATCGATCACGCAGGCCGAGAAGCTGGCGGAGGCCAAGCTCGGCGGTATCCCGATCCACCGTGAGCAGATGGCCGTCGTGGCCAACATCTACCGTGCCGCCTCCGCGGTCCGGCAGCACCTGGAGAACTCCGTGCTGCGCGGCGCGGATCTGACCTGGACGGCGTTCGTCGTCCTGTGGGTGGTCTGGGTGTGGGGCGAGTCGGAGACCCGGCACGTCGCGGAGGAGGCGGGGATCTCCAAGGGGACGCTCACCGGGGTGTCGAGGACCTTGGAGAAGCGCGGGCTCGTGCAGCGGGCCGGTCACCCCACCGACGGCAGGCTGGTGCTGCTCAGCCTCACCGACGAGGGCGAGGAGCTGATGCAGCGGCTCTTCCCCGCGTTCAACCAGGAAGAGGCCTTCGTGGCCGGGCGGCTCAGCGACGACGAGTGCCGCGGCATCGCGCAGGGGCTGCGGCAGGTCGTGCTCCAGGTCGAGGAGAACGGGGAGGAGCGCCGGCTCTCCCTGCTCGACGGCGCTCCTCCGGCGCCGCGCCGCAGCGGACGCCGGGCACAGGCCTGAGCCGGACCGGGGCGGCCCCGGTCCGGCGACGGTTCGTGCGCGAGCCGGTTCAGCCCCGCTCGCCGGCGGCCCGCACGAGCGCGTCGAAGAGGCCCTGCTGGGCCGGGTCCTCGTGGGCGGTGTCCTCCGGGTGCCACTGCACCGCGGTGAACCATCCGCGGGCGCCCGGCAGTTCGAGGCCTTCCACGGTTCCGTCGGCCGCGCGTGCGGTGACCGTGAGTCCCGTGCCGGTGCGGCTGATCCGCTGGTGGTGGTAGCAGGACGCCTCCACCTTCTCCGCGCCCGTCGCCCGCTCCAGCAGGGTGCCGCGCCGGATCGCCACCGGGTGCACGAGGTGCCGGTGCTCGCTGTCCGGGCCGCCCATGTCCTGCTCCAGGGTGCCGCCGAGAGCGACGTCGACGACCTGGAGTCCGCGACAGATCGCCAGCAGGGGCACGCCCGAGTCGATGGCCTGCCGGGCGAGTTCGAGGTCGAAGTCGTCCTGGAGGTCGTCGACGTCGTAGACGCTGTCGTGGGTGTCGGTGGCGCCGTAGCGGTGCGGGGCGAGGTCCCCGCCGCCGGGGAGCAGGACGCCGTCGAAGCGGGCGAGACGTCCGGCCACGTCGTCGGGTGCGGGATGGATGCTCGCCGGTTCGCCGCCGGCCCGCCACACCGCCTCGATCAGCGCACGGGCGTTGACCTCGGCGGCGTAGCGCAGCGCGGAGGTGGTGGCGGCGAAGCGGGCGGGGATCGCGATCAGGGGACGGGTCACAGCTGGATCCAGGTGGTCTTCAGTTCGGTGTACTTCTCAAGGGCGTGTACGGACTTGTCGCGGCCGTTGCCGGACTGCTTCATGCCGCCGAAGGGGACGGTCAGGTCGCCCTCCTCGTAGCAGTTGACCCAGACCGTGCCGGCCTTCAGGGCCCGGGAGACCCGGTGGGCGGTGGACAGGTCCGAGGTCCACAGGCCGGCCGCGAGGCCGTACTCGGTGGCGTTGGCGAGGCGGACGGCCTCGTCCAGGTCGTCGAAGGTGAGGACGGACAGGACCGGGCCGAAGATCTCCTCGCGGGCCAGCCGCATGCCGGGGTCCACCTGGTCGAAGACGGTGGGCTGCAGGAAGCTGCCGCCGGTCTCGCCGGCCGTGCGGTCGCCGCCGGCGCGCAGGCGGGCGCCCTCCTCCAGGCCGGTGCCGATGTGGCCGAGGACCCGTACCAGATGGTTCTCGCCGACCATGGCGCCCATCTCGGTCGCCGGGTCGAGCGGGTCGCCGACCCTCAGCTCATGGGCCCGCCGCACGATCGCCTCGGTGACCTGTTCGGCGACCGAGGAGTGCACGAGCAGCCGGGACGGGGCGGTGCACATCTCGCCCTGGTTGAAGAAGATGCCCCAGGCGGCGGTGGCGGCGGCCTTCTCCAGGTCCGGGGCGTCGGGCAGCACGATGTTGGGCGACTTGCCGCCGAGTTCGAGCCAGACCCGCTTGAGGTTGGAGTCGGCGGAGTAGTGCAGGAAGTGGCGGCCGACGGCGGTGGAGCCGGTGAAGGCCAGGACGTCCACGCCGGGATGGAGACCGAGGGCGCGCCCGGCCACCGGCCCGTCGCCGTTCACCACGTTCAGCACGCCCGGCGGCAGTCCGGCCTCGGTGGCGATCCGGCCGAGCAGCAGGGCCGACAGGGGTGAGTTCTCCGACGGCTTCAGTACGACGGTGCAGCCCGCGGCGAGCGCCGGGGCTATCTTCCAACCGGCCAGCGTCAGGGGGAAGTTCCACGGCACGACCGCGCCGACGACGCCTGCCGGCTCCCGGGTGACCAGCGCGAGGGCGTCCGGGGCGGTGTGGGGCGACTCGTCGTGCAGCTTGTCGGCCAGCTGCCCGTACCAGCGGAATGTGGTGATCACGGCCCGCAGTTCGATGTCGTGGGCGTCCGTGATCGGCTTGCCCATCTCCAGGCTGACGGTCAACGCCAGCTCCGCGCGCCGCTCTTCGAGCAGATCGGCGATGCGCAGCAGCATCCGGCCGCGGTCGGCGGGGGCGAGCCGCGGCCAGGGTCCGGAGTCGAAGGCGCGGCGGGCGGCGGCCACGGCCGCGTCGACCTCGTGCGCGCCCCCGTCGGCGACCTGGGTCAGCACCTGGCCGTCACGGGGCGAGACGGCGGCGAAGACGGCCCCTCCCCCGCCCTCGTCGGCGCCGTCGATGTGATGCACGCCGGGCAGGTCCAGTGCCTTGGCTCGGCGCAGCCACTCCTCGTGGGTGATGTCCAGCATGCGGAACCTCCAGAGAGTTTATTTGATTCCAAACGATATGGTGTGAGCAGAGCCATCACAAGAGTTCACGGACCGCTGCGGCGGGTCCGCGAACCCCCGGAAAGGAGCCCGCCGTGCGCGCACTCGTCATCCAGCACGACCATGTGACCGACCCCGGTCCGGTCGGGGCGCGGCTCGTGGAGCGCGGCTACGACCTGACCGTCGTGACGGTCGTGCCCGAGCACCGCCACCACACTCCGCAGGTGACCTTCGACTTCCCCGCGGCCGACGGCTGGGACCTGATCGTGTCGCTCGGTGCCCCCTGGTCGGTCTACGACGAGACGGCCGTCGGCCCCTGGATCGGCGGCGAACTGGCCCTGCTGCGCAAGGCCCATCACCTCGGTGTCCCGGTGCTCGGTGTCTGCTTCGGTGCGCAGGCGCTGACCACCGCGCTCGGGGGTTCGGTCGAGACGTCGCCGCGCGCGGAGATCGGCTGGGTGGAGGTCGGCACCGACGATCCCTCGCTGATCGGCCCCGGCCCCTGGTTCCAGTGGCACTACGACCGCTGCCTGCTGCCGCCCGGGGCCGAGGAGCTGGCCCGCAACGCGGTGTGCGCACAGGCGTTCCGGCTGGGACGCAGCCTGGGCGTGCAGTTCCATCCGGAGATCACCGCCACGACGGTGCGCCGGTATCTCGAGAACGGCGGCACGGAGCAGTGCCTGCGGCACGGCGTGGACCCGGGCGAACTGCTCGCCCGGACCGAGGCGTTGGAGCGGGCGGGCCGGGCGAACGCCCGCCGCCTGGTCGACGCGTTCCTCGACCGGGTGGCGGGCGGGACTGCCGGCTGACGCGTTCCTCGCGGCGGAGTGGGCCGGTCCGGGCCCGACGAGCGGGAACCCGGACCGGCCGCACCGCGGGGGCAGCGGCGTACTCAGGCGGCCTCGGCGGCCCGGGCGGACTCCACCCGCGTCCTGTTGCGCGTCACGTGGTCCGCGACGACGCCGAGGACCAGGACCACCGGCACCATGAGGCCGAGCCAGGTGGCCGTGCCCGAGTCGCCGCCGATGAGGGTCGTGAAGTTGGCGAGGATCAGCCAGATCGCGCCGGCGATGCCGAGCGCGCCCAGCACGGGGGCGATCAGGGTGTTCCAGGGGCGGGTGTCCAGCCTCTCGCGGCGGAAGAACGCGACCACGGACACGGAGGTCAGGAAGTACAGGAGCATGATCGCCAGCACGGCGACTCCACTGAACCACGAGAACAGGGTCAGCACCGGGTCCTTGCCCAGCAGGGCGAACGGCATGACGAGCAGCACGGCGACCACGGACTGCACCACGCCGGCCGTCCACGGGGAGTGGCGCTTGTTGAGCCTGCACAGCCCGCGGGGCAGCAGGCCGTCGCGGCCGAGCGAGAACAGATAGCGGTTGGCGGAGTTGTGGAAAGCGAGGATGCCGGCGAAGAGGGACGTCGCCAGCAGGATCGGCAGGACATCGCCCACCCAGCCACCGAACTGCGCGGTGATCGGCGCGAAGACCCATCCGGAGGCGTCACCGCCACCCAGCGCCTTGCCGGCGTCGGCGGTGGCCTGCGAGGCGCCGTGGGCGGAGACCAGCATCCACGAGGTGAAGGCGAAGAAGCCGCTGATCACGACGACGGACAGATAGGTGGCCCGGGGCACGGTCTTGCGCGGCTCGCGCGCCTCCTCGCCGTAGATGGCGGTGGCCTCGAAGCCGAACATCGACGCCACGGCGAACATCAGCGCCACGCCGGGTGCACCTTGGAGCGCGGCACTGGGCGAGAAGCTGCCGGTGAAGTCCAGCCCCTGGGGGCCGCCGCCCTTGAAAAAGGTGACCAGGGCGAAGACGAACAGGATGCTGAACTCCGCCAGCACGAACACGGCCAGCAGCTTGGCACCCATCTCGATCCCGGCGGCGCCGAGGACCTGGACGATCGCCATGGTCACCAGGACGAAGACCCACCATGCGATGTGCACGTGGGCGTACTGCTGGACCAGGCCGCTGACGATATTGCCGTACAGCCCGTACATCGCGGCCTGGATCGCACAGTAGGCGAAGAGCGCGACACCGGCGCTGCCCGAGCCGACGCGGCGGCCGAGCCCCTTGCCGATGTAGGTGTAGAAGGCGCCGGCGTCCACGACATGCCGCCCCATGGCGACGAAGCCGACGGAGAACAGCAGGACGACGAGGCCGGCCACGACATACGCGGAGGGCACTCCCGCGCCGTTGCCGATGGCGACGGCGATCGGCACGGCCCCGGCGATGCCGGTCAGCGGTGCCTGCGCGGAGAGAACGAAGAAGAGGATGCCCAGCACACCGAGCGAGTTGGGTTTGAGCCGGCCTGTCGCGGAGTCGTCCTGCATCGTCTGACTCCTCTGGACCGTTTGACTGTCCACGCGGATCACCTGCCTGGGGACGTGGAAGGAGGATTGTTTAGAGCCAAACGAGTTGCCTCATACTGGGCCCGAACTATCCAGATGACAAGGGGGTCGGGCGATGTTTTTTGCCGTGGCGGCAGGAGCCACCCCGAGCACAGCCGCACGGACGGGAAACGCCGAAAGGCCCCGGACGCGAAACGTCCGGGGCCCTGCACCGGGCAGCACCTCAGATGGTCACGAGCTGCCTCTGTCGCCGGGGCCGTCGCCCTCGCCGTCGGCGTGGAGGAGCCGCAGCAGGGACCGCAGCTCCTCCAGGGCGGCGACGATGACCTCGGGCTCGCCGAGGACGAGCTGGTGCAGTACGAGACCGTCCAGGGCGGCGAAGACCAGCCGGGTCAGCGCCTCGTCCGCGCCGGCCGGCAGCATGCGGCTCAACTCGCGCTGTGTGGCGTCGAAGTACTCGTCGTACAGCTCGCGCAGCGGTACCAGCAGCTCCGGCCTGCGGCGCGCCTCCAGCAGGAGCTCGTACTGGAAGGCCTGGAGGTCGGGGTCCGCCGTGACCATCTCGGACACCCCGGCCGCGAAGTCCGCGACCTTGCCGGTGCCCGGTTCGAGCGCGCTGGTGGTCAGCGAGGTGCGGATCGTGTGGGCGAGGGTCGCCTCGATCAGCGCGTCGCGCGAGCCGAAGTGGTGCACGACGAGGCCATGAGTGACCCCGGCCTCCTCCGCGACGGCCCGGTAGGTGAGCTTGCGCAGGCCGCCGCGGGCCACCACCCGGACCGCGGCGTTGAGCAGCGCCTCGCGGCCCTCGCCGTAGTGCAGGCGCTTGCGTGGCTTCCGGCTCTGGGGCGCGTCGGCGGACTCGGTCATGCGAGCGACCCTACCTGCGCGGACCGTCGCACCCGGCCGCTCGGTCGCCGGGTCGCTGCGAAGCCGTCTCGCGGCCGGGGTCACCGCCGGGGTGGGCGGATGCCCCGGAACTCCCAGTCGCCGCCGAGCGCGGTGGACAGCACCTCCTCGGACTCGGTGGGCTGAGCACCGACGTCGGTACGGATGGCGGTGGGGCCGGTGACGATGCGGTTGGTGAGCCGGCCCAGGCCCTCGACCTCGACCTCGACGACGTCGCCGGGCCGGACCGGGCGGGAGTTGGCCGGGGTGCCGGACAGCAGCACGTCGCCGGGGTGAAGGGTGATGGTGCGGGCGATGTCGGCGACGAGGTAGTGCATGTCCCACTGCATCTCGTCGGTCGAACCGTCCTGCACCACCTCGCCGTTGACGTACGTCCGCAGGCTCTTGCCGTGGAAGTCCCAGTCGGTGACCAGGCCCGGGCCGAGCGGGCAGAGGGTGTCGGAGCCCTTCACGCGGAGCATGGAACCGGCATCGGTGTCGCGGAAGTCGTGCAGGCCGTAGTCGTTGGCGACGGTGTAGCCCGCGATGTACTCCCCCGCCTCGGCCGGGGAGATGTTCCGCGCGCTCCTCCCGATGACGATGGCGACCTCGCCCTCGTAGTTGAGCCACTTGCAGCCCTCGGGGCGGACGACGGCGCCCTTGTGGGAGTTGAGGGCCGAGGTCGGCTTGTGGAAGTAGGTCGGGGTGTCCGGCAGGCCGATCTGGAACTCGTCCACGCGGCTGCGGTGGTTGAGGTGGACGGCGATCACCTTGGAGGGCACGACCGGCGGCAGGTGCTGGGCCTCCTCGGTCTTGACGCGACGGCCGTCCCCGGCGACGAGTTCGTCCCCGTCGGCGGTGACCTGGACGGCGGCGCCGTCGAGGAGGATGCGGCGGTATTCGGGCATGACAGCCTTCCTAGAAGCGACGATGCGGGTTGTGGGGCACGGCGGGCAGGGATGCGGACGCTTCCGTGCCGGTCCAGCCGCCGGCCGGGCGGTCGAACCAGAGGTGGACCTGGCCGGTGCCGATGGAGTTCTCGTACTCGCCGTACTGCCGGGCCTTGGCCGTGCAGGCCTGCTCGCCGAGGGCGCCGGCCATCATCAGGTAGTGGAAGAACTTCGCCTCGGGCCTGTACTTCCAGAACTCGTCCATGGTGTCGAGGACCTTGTCGTGACGGCCGTCCTTGAACCAGGCGATCCGCTCGTGGTCCGCCTCGCGGGCCTCGGGCGTGAAGATGTGGGCGGTGTCGCTGGACTCGTGGTCGCGCAGCTCGCGCAGCGGCCAGAAGGTGTGCGAGAGGGCGCCGGAGGCGATGAGCAGGACGCGGCGGCCGGGGGTGGCGGCGATGCCGTCGGCGAGCGCCCGGCCGAGCCGCAGATGGTCCTCCATGTCGCCGGTCTGGCAGACGCCGATGGTCACCCACCGCTTGTCCGGGAGTCCCTCGCCGAGGAACTTCCAGAGGTTGATGGTGGCGTAGTAGATCGGCAGGTGGTCGTCCTCGATCGCGGTGATCCAGGTGCCGTGCTTGTCCGCGAACTTCTCGATGTTCTGGGCGAGTTCGGGATCGCCCGGGAAGTCGTACGGCATCCGGCACATGCCGCGCGGCAGCTCCTCGGAGGTGAAGAGCCCGGCCCGGCGCTGCTGTGCGGTGACGACGAACTCGACGGTGGTCGCCCAGTGGGAGTCGAGGACCACGACGGTGTCGTAGTCGTCCCGCTCGAAGACGTCCTTGCGCAACTGCTCGAGGCCGGTGACGAGGGTGATCTCCTTGCCCTCGTTCAGCTCCAGCCGGACGGCCTCGGGCAGCACGATGGTGGGGACATGGGCCAGCAGGCCGGCCCCGACGATCTCACCCATGGTCCTTCCATCCCTTCGGGGCGGTGACGGTGTTCTTCAGGTCGCAGTAGAAGTCGAAGCTCCAGTTGCCGCCCTCGCGCCCGACGCCGGAGTGGCGGGAGCCGCCGAAGGGTGCCTGGAGGTCGCGTACGAAGAAGCAGTTGACCCAGACGGTGCCCGCGACGAGCTGTGCGGCGACGCGCCCGGCGCGCTCCTTGTCGCCGGTGGCGACGGTGGCTGCGAGCCCGAAGCGGGTGTCGTTGGCGAGGCCTACGGCCTCGTCCTCGGTGGTGAAGGTCTGGAGGGTCAGGACGGGGCCGAAGACCTCCTCCTGGACGATCTCGCTGTCCTGCGCCACGTCGGTGAGCAGGGTCGGCGCGTAGTACTGGCCGTCCTTGCGGTGCCCGCCGATGACGGCGCGGGCGCCGGCCGCGATCGCCCGCTGCACGAAGCCGTCGATCTTCTCCAGCTGGCGGGGGTGGATGTTGGGGCCGATGTCGGTGGCCTCGTCGCGCGGGTCGCCCTGCACGATGCCGGCCGCCTTCTGGGTGAAGCGCCGGGTGAACTCCTCGGCGATCGGCTCCTCGACCAGGATGCGGGTGGCGGCCAGGCAGACCTGTCCGGCGTTGTCGTACTGCTCCACCGCGAGGTCGACGGCGAGGTCGAGGTCGGCGTCGGCGAACACCAGCAGCGGGGACTTGCCGCCGAGTTCGAGGCTGAGCGGGGTGAGGTTGGCGGCCGCGGACGCCGAGATGCGCTTGGCCGTGGGCACCGAGCCGGTGAAGCTGATGCGGCGCACGTCCGGGTCCGAGGTGAGGGCGTCGCCGATCTCGGAGCCGTAGCCCTGGACGATGTTGAGCACACCGGCGGGCAGCCCGGCCTCGGCGGTGATGTCCGCCAGCAGCGAGGCGGTCAGCGGGGTCCACTCGGCGGGCTTGAGCACCACGGTGTTGCCGGCCGCGAGGGCCGGGGCGATCTTCCAGGTCGAGAGCATCAGCGGGGCGTTCCACGGTGTGATGAGCACGCTGGGTCCGGCCGGGTCCCAGTCGACGTGGTTGGTGTGCCCGCGGGTGTCGAAGTCCTCGTGCTCCAGCGTCAGCAGCCAATCGGCGAAGAAGCGGAAGTTGTGCGCGACGCGCGGCATGACGCCCCGGCGGTGCGAACGCAGCAGGGCGCCGTTGTCGGTGGTCTCGACGATGGCGAGCTCTTCGATCCGCTTCTCGACGCCGTCGGCGACGGCGTGCAGGAGGCGGGCGCGTTCGGCGCGGGAGGTGGCGGCCCAGGCCGGGAAGGCGGCCTTCGCGGCGGCGACGGCGGCCGCGGCCTCCGTGGCGGTGCCGCGGGCGATCTCACCGATCACGCTGCCGTCGATCGGCGAGACATCGGTGAAGGTGCCGGCGGAGGCGACGCGCTCGCCGCCGATCCAGTGCCGGGTGTCGACGGACACTCCGGCGACAGTGATCTTGTCAGTCATGAGTACGGCTCCTGTCGAACGAAGGGGTGAGTGCAGCCCCCTTTAGGGGCGCGGGGCTGTGACTGATATGCGGCTACCGCCGCGTGGGCGCGACCAGCCACGAACCACCCGCAGCCGATCACCGGCCTCACCCCGCAGACGCTTCCGACGTGCCGGACTCCAGCAGACGGCCGCCGTCCCAGACCACCCCGACCTGGCGGTAGTACGCGGCGATCGGCTCACGGATCTCCAGCCGAGCCAACTCCTCGATGGGCGCCTCGAACAGCTCCAGCTCGGCGTCGCCGACCCACGGCTGCCCGCCCTCGAAGGACGCGGCGCCGGACTCGATCAACTCGTCCAGGGCGAGCCCCTTGCCCTTCTCGATCGAGGGCAGCCAGCGGTGGTGGGCCATGGGGTGGCCGTTGACGAAGCCGTTCGTCTGCGAGGGCTCCCGCAGCGTCACCACGGCCTGCGCGAGACGCCGGTCGGCGGCGGCGAGGGTCGCACCGAACCGCGCGCCCGCCTCGATCCGCGGAGCGGGCCCGTACGGGTGCGGGCGCGTCTGGTGGATGGAGCCGAGCTTCTTCGGATAGCCCTGGTGCAGCCCGCGCGCGATCGCGAAGTCCTTGTCGACCCAGATGTACACGCAGCGGGTGTAGGTCTGCCCCTTGTACTTGCAGCGGACGACCGCGAAGGCCTCCTTGTACTGGGAGAGCACGGGGTCCAGCAGCTCGTCGCCGGCGGCGGAGCAGGACTGCCAGTCGGCCCAGATGAGCGCGACCGCGCCCGGGTCCTCGTCGGCCAACTCCAGCGGTTCGGGCAGCAGTTCACGCACCCGCGCGGGGTCGGTGCGGTACTCGACGGTGAGCAGGTCGCCCGAGTAGCGCCACGGCGGGGACGGGATCAGCGACGAGGCGCCCGTCGCCGTCTTGGGGTGGAAGTAACCACGGACAGCAGACATGAGGGAGGGTTCCTTATGCGGTGAGGGACGCGGTGAGAGCGGGCTGCTTCAGGAGCTGGGCGCGGTAGCGGGCAGCTCCCATGGCGGCGGCCTGGCCGCCGAGCGCGACGACGCCGACGAGACGGCCGTCGCAGTGGTAGCCGACGAGGACGTCGCCTTCCGGGTCGCCGTCGAGGATCCGTACGTCGTCCTTGCCGAGGACCGGGGCCCCGAAGGACTGCAGCCGGAACTCGTGCTGGTCGCTCCAGAAGGTGGGCAGTGGCGCGAAGGGCGTCAACTCACCATCTTTGCCGGTGAGATGGGCGACGAGCGCCTTCGCAGCATGCTTGGCCGTGTCGGTGGGGATCGACCAGTGCTCGACGCGGCGGGGCACGCCGTCGTAGCGGGCGTTGGGGAAGCGGGCGACGTCGCCGACCGCGACGACCTCGGGCCGTCCACCGACCCGCAGCTGCTCGCAGGTGAGCACGCCGTCGCTGAGGTCGAGGCCGTTGCCCTGAAGCCACTCGACGTTGGCGACGGAGCCGACCGACTCCACGACCACGTCGGCGGGCAGCACGGTGCCGTCGCCGAGGACGACGCCGGTGACGCGGTCCTCGCCCTCGAACCCGGCGACTCCCGCCCCGAGTTCGAAGCGCACCCCGCGCTCCTCGTGCCGCTTGAGCAGGGCCTGGCCGAGCAGTTCGCCGAGCGGTCCCACCATGGGCAGGGGCAGCGGGTCGACGACGGTGACCTCGCGGACGCCGAGTCCCACGGCGGTGGCCGCGACCTCGCAGCCGATGAATCCGGCGCCGACCACGACGACGCGGGCGCCGGGGCGGGTCAGCTCCTCGCGCAGGCCCTGGGCGTCGGCGAGGGTGCGGACGGTGTGCCGGCCGGTGAGCGGGCCTGGGCAGCGCAGCCGCCGGGGCCGCATGCCGGTGGCGACGACCAGTCCGTCGTAGGAGAGCCGCGTGCCGTCGTCGAGCGCGACCGTGCGCTCGTCGAGCCGGGCCTCGACGACCTTCGCGCCGAGCAGCCACTCCACATCGGCCGCGGCGGCCTTCGGGGTGAAGGCCAGCGACTCGAAGGGAGCCTTGCCGGCCAGGACCTCCTTGGACAGCGGAGGCCGGTTGTAGGGCATGTGGGGCTCGTCGCCCACGACCGTGATCGCCCCGGACCAGCCGGCCGTGCGCAACTGCTCGGCGGCCCGGAGGCCACCCATCGAGGCGCCGGCGACCACGATACGGCCGCTCATGTCAGGCCTCGATCCGGATGGCCTGCAGCGGGCACACGTCCGCGGCCTCTTCGACCTCGTCGCGCAGCGCGTCGTCCGGGTCGGACACGTATGCCAGGTGGCCGGCCTCGTCCATCGAGAAGACGTCGGGGGCCGCGAAGACGCACTGGCCGTGGTCCTGGCACTTGTTCATGTCGACGACGACCTTCATGGCGGTCCTCCTGAGGGTGAGGGCGTCGGGCAGTGGAGGGGAAAGGGGGGCCCGACCCGGATGGGACGGGCCCCTCAGCCACAGGGGACGGATTCCGCGGAAGCCGCCTCCCTGACTCGTTTGGCTTCAAACAACATAGGAACCCTCGGGACCCTGGTCAATACCTGTCCAGATGGATAAATTCTTTGGAGCACCCTCTTGCGGGGCGGCGACTCCCTCCATACCGTTCGGGTTCAAACGAATAGCTCCGGGATGCGTCCGTAGGCCCGGAGTACGCCTGGGAGTCCCCCACTCTTCCGCCAAGGAGACACTGGTGAGCGCATCCGACACCCCAGACATCCGCCGGCACATGGAGCGGCTCGCCGCCGAGGGCGTCGACGTGGTCAGGGTGGTCTACCCCGATCTGATCGGCACCGACCGCGCCCGCGACGTCCTGCTGGACCATCTTCCGGCGGCCTGCGACCACGGCCTCGCCTTCTGCCGGGCCGTCTACCACACCAGCCCGCAGGGCGATGTGGCCGCCGTCGCGGGCGGTCTGGACGCCGGACTGCCGGACGTGACCGTGCGCCCCGATCTGTCCACCCTGGCCGTCCTGCCCTGGGAGCCCGGCGTCGCCGCCTGTCTGGGCGAGGTCACCGACCCGGCGACCGGGGCACCGGCGCCCGAGTCGCCCCGCGACCTGCTGCGCACGGTCCTGGCCCGGGCCACCGAGCAGGGGCTGCGCCCCGTCGTCGGCCCCGAGCTGGAGTACTTCCTGCTGGAGCCCGCCCCGGACACACCCACCGGCTGGCGCCGCTCGCCGGAGACCACCGGCTCCGTCTACACCGCGGGGCTGCGCGCCGACCCCGGCAACCACCTGCTGCGCACCCTGCGCCATCTGCGCGACCTGAGGCTCGGCGTGATCACCGGCAACCACGAGTTCGACGGTGGACAGTACGAGATCAATCTGACCCACTCCACCGCCCTGGACGCCGCCGACCGTGCCTTCCGCTTCAAGGCGGCCGTGAAGGAACTGGCCCGCCAGGAAGGCAACTTGGCCACCTTCATGGCCAAGCCCTTCAGCGACGCGGGCGGCTCCGGCTTCCATCTGCATCTCTCCTGCGACGACGCCGAGGACCGCAACGCCTTCGACGACCCGGCGGGCTCCTACGGCCTCTCCGCCACCGCACGGCACGCCGTGGCCGGCATCCTCGCCCACGCCCCCGCGCTCGCGGCGCTGGCCAACCCGACCGTGAACTCGTACAAACGCTTCGGTCCCGACACCCTCGCTCCCTGGCTGATCGACTGGGGGCTCGACAACCGCAGCGCCATGGTCCGCATCCCGCCGGAGCGCGGCAGCGGAGCCCGGCTGGAGCTTCGGCTCGGCGACGCCAGCGCCAACCCGTACCTGCTGATCGCGGGCACGATCGCGGCCGCCCTGCTCGGTGTCCAGGCCGGCGAGGAACCGCCGGCTCCCCTGGAGGGCTACGGCTACGACACGTCCCGCTCCGCCCTGCTCCCGCAGACCCTGTCCGCCGCGCTCGACGCGCTGGAGGCGGACACCGCCCTGACCGAGGTGATCGGCAAGGCCTTCACCTCCTCCTTCCTCACCTACAAGCGCGACGAACTCGCACGCTTCGGCCGGCATGTCACGGACTGGGAGTTCACCGAGTACGCCTACCACCTGTAAGCGGCGACGACCCCCGGCTCCGCCGCCCCGAAACCTCGCTCAGGAGATCCACCACCATGACCAGCCCCACCGTTCCCGCCGTCCCCACCACCCGCGCCGAGCTGCGCGCCGCCCTCGCCGAGCCCCTGCCCATCGAGCAGGTGGACCTCGCCGACCTCGACAACTTCGCCGACGGCATCACCCCGTGGCGGATGTTCCACACCCTGCGCCACGAGGACCCGGTGCACTGGCAGCCCGAGGACGCGCCCAACTCCGGCTTCTGGTCGGTGACCCGGCACGCGGACATCGCCACCGTCGACCGCGACCCGGAGACCTTCACCTCCACGAAGTTCGTCAACCTGGAGGAGGTCGACGAGGACCAGATCAAGAAGCGCGCCTCCATCCTGGAGATGGACGGAGTCCGCCACCGCGCGCTGCGCAGCGTGATCCAGCGCCAGTTCGGCGCGAGCGTCATCAACAGCTACAGCGACTTCCTGCGCGGCCTGACCGCGAAGACGCTGGACGCGGCGCTTGCCAAGGGCAGCTTCGACTTCGTGGCCGACGTGTCCGCGGACTTCCCCATCAACGTCCTCGCCCGTCTGCTGGACGTCCCCTCCGAGGACAACCAGCAGCTCATCGACTGGGGCAACCGCATCATCGGCAACACCGACCCCGACTACGCGGACGTGCTGCTGCACAGCGAGGAGAGCGAGAAGTACCGCGACCTGCCCTTCCGCTCCCCGGCGTCGATCGAGGTCTTCGAGTACGGCCGCGAGCTGGCGCGTCAGCGGCGCGGCGGCGACGGCACGGACCTGGTCTCGAAGCTGGTCAACACCATGCCGCGCGACGGAGTGCCGCTGTCCGCGCAGGACTTCGACAACTACTTCCTGCTCCTGGTGGTGGCCGGCAACGAGACCACCCGCCACACCATCACCCATTCCATGCTGGCCCTGCTCCAGCACCCCGAGCAGCTGGCCCGCCTCAAGGACGACCCGTCCCTGATCCCCACGGCGGTCGAGGAGTTCCTGCGCTGGGCCTCCCCCGTCTACCACTTCCGCCGCACCGCGACCCGCGACGTCGAACTCGGCGGCAAGCAGGTCAAGGAGGGCGACAAGGTCGTCATGTGGTACGCCTCCGGCAACCGCGACGAGCAGGTCTTCGGCAACCCCTACGACTTCGACGTCGCCCGCGAGAACAACGACCACGTCACCTTCGGCAAGGGCAGCCCGCACCTGTGCCTGGGCAATCTGCTCGCGCGCACCGAGGTCCGCATCATGTTCGAGGAGCTCATCCCACGCATCGCGGACATCCGCCTGGCCGGCGACGTCCCGCGCGTCCGCTCCAACTTCGTCAACGGCATCAAGAAGCTGCCGGTGGAGGTGACGCTCGCCTGACCTGGGAGCAGTCCCCTCGCTCCGGTCCGGGACCACTCCCAGGCTCGGACCAGGTCCTCCGGGCTCACCTGACGATTCCCGCCCGCCCGGCGACGCCGGGAATCGTCAGGCACGCCTCAGCGCAGTCCGGCGAAGAGGTCGTGTTCGGGCACCGCCGCGCCCGTGGTGTCCTGAACACGTACGAAGGTCTCGACGCCCATCAGCTCTGTGAACCTCTCCTGGCCCATCCGGAGGAAGAAGATGTTCTCGCCCTGGCTGGCGTGCGCCGCCAGCGCGTCGAACTTCTGGCCACCGAACGCGGTGGTGTCGACCCAGGTGGTGATCTCCTCGTCGGGGAGTCCGATCTCGGCGATCGCGGCGGCCTCAGCGGGATCCGGCTCCTGACCGTCCCCACCGAACTCGCGCATGACCTCGCCGAACCGCTGCATCATCGAGCGTGGCGCCGTCGTCCAGTAGACCTTCGGCGTCACCTCGGTCATCGCCAGTGCCGCCGTCGTGATGCGGTTGGCCTGGATGTGGTCGGGGTGGCCATAAAAGCCGTTCTCGTCATAGGTGACGACCACATCGGGCTGGTAGAGCCGCAAAAGTTCCGCAAGTCGGGCAGCGCCCTCCTCCACGGGCGTCCGCCAGAACGATCCGGGGGCGTCATTGGCCGGCCAGCCCATCATCCCGGAGTCGGCGTAGTCCAGCATCTCCAGATGACTGATCTTCAGGACTTCGCAGCTGGCCTCGAGTTCTTGACGCCGCATCGAAGCGACCGCCGCCGGATCGTGCCCAGGCTCACCCGGCTTGACACCACCCGGTCCGTCACCGCAACCGCCGTCGGTACACGTCACAAGGACCGTGCGAATGCCCTCGGCCGCGTACCGGGCAAGGACACCTCCTGTGCCAGTTGCCTCGTCGTCGGGGTGGGCGTGTACCGCCATGAGCGTCAAGGGCCGGTCGTTCATGAAGCATTCCTCCTGCGTGAAAAGGCCGGACCTCGGTCCGAGCCTGGGGCGAGCGTATGAGCACTTGCCCCTCGACATATCAATTGATTACCGGCGCATCGCTGCCCGGAGGGCGCCTGGATCACGTCGGGACGGCCTGATGGCCTCTGTGTTCTCCGTCCGTGCGGCGCCGGTCCCCTGCCTCTGCAACAGTGCCGACCGGCCGGGCTGTTCCCGCCGTCGGCGATCAAGATCAGGCCAGTGCCACACGGCGAACCGCTGTCGGACGGCCCATGTTCGGCGTTCGGGGAGCCCCTCATCGCGGCAGTACACCGCCCCGTCCCGTGAACACCCTCGGTTCCAGTAACGTCTGTTCGATGATCGTCCTCGATGCCCTGGTTCGACTTTGCCCGCCGCCCGTCGAACCGCCGCCCTCGGTGGACTGGGCGCAGACCGAGCGTGCCCTGGGTACGGCTCTGCCCGCCGACTACAAGCAGCTCGTCGAGACATTCGGCGACGGCATCTTCGACGACACGATCTGGCTCCTCGTCCCCGGCTCCGCCTACAGCGACTGCGACCTGCACGCGCAGACGACGGAACGGGACGAGATCCTGGCCGACCTGTGGAAAATCGGCGAGGACAAGCCCGCGGGCCTGCTGGAGGCGGGGGCGCGGGTCCTGCCATGGGCATTCGAGGAAGGCACGGGGGCGTTCCTGTACTGGCTGGCGCGGCCCGGCCAACAGCCCGACGAATGGACCGTGCTCTACAACGAGGGGCGCGGCCCACTGTGGGAGCACCACGCCATGGGATGCCTGGCCTTCCTGCTGGCGGTGCTGACAGGAACGGCGGAGACGGAGTACTTCGGCTATCTCCACGAAGTGCTGAAGCCGACGGAGCACCGCTTCGCGACGGCCGCCCAGACGCTTGGCACATCCCGGCGCTGAGGCCGTCGAGCTCTCACCGCCGGCACCCAGCGACATCTCCGTACGACCACATGGTCAACTGACGGTCTGCAGCCGCATGAACGGCCGCGGCCCGCCTCCCCCCTGTGCCGACCCCCTGCGCGCCCGGCCCCGACAACACCTGCCGTCATCCGGACTGTCGGGCGGACGCGCCGTGGCGATGGCTAGCGCGTCACGCGGTAGCGGAGACCGACGATTCTTGAGCTGAAGGTGCGGGTCTCGACGAGTTCGAGATCCACCCGGCGCTCGTGCCGGGGAAAGAACGGAATGCCCCCGCCGACCAGCACCGGACAGACCCTGGCCCGGTACTCGTCGATCAGACCCGACGCGTCCGCCTCGGCGGCGAGCGTCGCACCGCCGATCGCGATGTCGCCCTCCCCCGGCTCGGCTCGCAACCGCTCGATCTCCTCCGCCAGGCCGCCGGAAGCCAGGCGGGCATTGCCCTGCACCGCCGACAGCGTGCTGGAGAAGACCACCTTGGGAAGCGCCTTCCAGAGCGCGGCCCACTCAAGCCGCGCGTCGTCGAGCGAAGGATCCTCGTCGGCCGTCTCCCAATACAGCATCGTCTCGTACAGCCGTCGCCCCAACAGGTGAACGCCGACCTCCCGGATCTCCTCGATCCAGGAGCGAAATGTCTCCTCGTCGGGCCCCGTCCAGTCGAACTCGCCGTCCGGCCCGACGATGTAGCCGTCAAGTGAGACGTTCATCGAGTAGGTCACGCTGCGCATCACAAACCCTCCTCGCCAACAGGTTCGACAGTAAGACCGCCGGACACCGCAGAACTCATCGCGGCTCGCGGTATGCCCTGAGATCTCCCCTCTCCGCGCGAAGAACGTCGCGAAGGGCAGCACTCTTTCAGAGCATGGCCTGGTTGGGTCGGCGAGACACGACAGGAACAAACGGTGCCCCCGCGGTCGCACCGCCGTGCGCGCCCCCTCGCGGAAGTCCTGGCCCACGCACTGAGCGACGGCGGCCGCCAGGTCGAAGTCGAACACCCTCACCGCCACCTGCCGCGTGTGACCACCACGCACGACGGCAGGTGACATCTCGCCTGTCTACGCCGGCCGGCGGGTGCGCTACTTGAGGTCGCCGTCGGTGTAGTAGCCGCTCGCGACCAGCACGCTCCGATAGTTGGTCTTGTCGACGCCCTCCGGCTGGAGCAGATACGCGGGGACGACCTTGGAACCGTTGTTGTAGGTGCTGGTGTCGTTCACGTTCGGCTCCCGGCCGTGGAGCAGGTCGTCGGCCATCGCCGCGGCCACCTCCGCCAGGTGCCGGAGGTCCTTGTAGACGGTCTGCGACTGCCGGCCCGCGATGATGGACTTGACCGAGGCCAGCTCCGCGTCCTGACCGGTGACGACCGGGAGGGGCTTGGCGGCGGAGCCGTAGCCGTCCGACTCGAACGCGGCCAGGACACCGATGGAGATGCCGTCGTACGGCGACAGCACGGCGTCGACCCTGCTTCCGGCGTACGACTCGTCGAGGATGCGGGCCATACGCTTGCGCGCGGTGACGCCGTCCCATCGCAGGGTGGTGACCTCGTCGAGTTTCGTCTGCCCGGACCGGACGACCAGCAGCTTCTTGTCCAGGTACGGCTGAAGGAGCTGCATCGCTCCGTCGAAGAAGTACTTGGTGTTGTTGTCGTCCTTGGACCCCGCGAACAGCTCGATGTTGAACGGGCCCTTGCCGTCCTCGATGCCGAGCTTCTCGATGATGTAGCGGGCCTGGAGCCGGCCGACCTGTTCGTTGTCGAAGGAGGCGTAGTAGTCGACGTTCTTCGTGCCGAGGATGAGCCGGTCGTAGGAGATCACCGGTATCTCCGCGTCGGCGGCCTTCTGGAGCACCTCTCTCAGCGACCTGTTGTCGATGGCCGCGACGATGAGGGCGTCGACGTGCTGGTCGATCAGATCCTGGATCTGCTCGACCTGCTGCGCCGGGTCGTCGTCCCCGTAGACCAGCCGCGTCTTGTACCCGTTGCCCTTCAGGTCCCTGACGATGGTGTTGCCGTCCGTGATCCAGCGCTCGGACGCCCGGGTGGGCATGGCGATGCCTACGGTGTCGCCCTTCGCGGAGTCCTCCGGATCGCTCTTGCCGCAAGCCGACAGGGCGAGGGACACGGAGGTGGCCCCGGCGACGACCAGGAAGACGGTTCTTCGGTTGTGCACGGTGATCGTTCCTTGTTCTTCTCGTCGTTGAGAAAACTGACAGACAATCAGGGCGGGTTTCGGTGTGCGGGGTGGGAGGGGGCGGTAGGTGTGCACACGGGTTCAAAGCCAGTCGGCCGTACCCGTGTCTCCGGCCCTGATCCTGAAGTTGCGGCACAGACCGTTCTCCGGCGCCGCCCCCAGGCGGGACCTCGACCAGGGCGGCATGCGCGTGTCGGGCGGCTCGGCAGCCTCACCCGTCCGTAGGCCTGCCGGGTTCGTCAGGATCTTGGTGCACTGCACTGCGGGAGCCGGCCTCTATTCACGTCAATTGCCTTGCTACACCGAGCTGTTGCTCAATAAATGTTCGAAATTTCGTCACACGTTCGAATCGTTGGCGTGACCTTAGGAGTCCGGGTGCAGGGTGTCAACTACGGTGGCAGGCAGCAGGTTTCGAACGCGATGAAGGGCCCCTTCACCCTCCGTCCACCAGTCGCTCACGCCGCTCGAAGTCGCTTACGCCGCTCGAGTCGGCCGAACCGCCCCAGCACCGACGATAGTCTGCGGACCCATCTCAGGGAGACAGTTCAGTGAGCTTCGACGCAGAACGATCAGCGCGCATCGCAGCCATGCAAGAAACCGCACGACCCGTCTGGGAAGCAACCGGCAACACGGACGCACTTCAGCAGTTCCTCAAAGACAACGGGTGCCACGGCGTGGAAGCCGTGTTCGTGACCATGGGACTCTTGAACTGCGGCCTTGCCGAAGCTCAGCGAGCCTTCTTCAACGCCCCGTGCCGCGACGCCGAACGCCGGTTCCACAACCACGCACTGGACCTTCTCGAAGAGGCCGCCGACACCTACGCCTGACAACACCGGCGACAGACACAGCCCGTGGACTCGGCCGTGCAGACTCCACGGATCTCATCTTCACTCTGCCGGAGGCATTTCCCGACGCCCCCGGACATAACCCAGGCCGATGAGCACCAGACCACTCAGCCCGATGACGGTCCGGACCCCAAAGGGCACCAACTGTGCCGTCGCGAGTGTCGCCGCCAGCAGCAAGGCTCCAGCACCCCATAGGCCCGGTCGACTCACCTTCCCGCGCAGCCAGGGAAACGCGATACGCCCAGTAGCCATGGCCAGCACACCTGCCACGCCTATCATCAGCGCCATCACGTCGCCGACCACAACAGCCACCATCAACACGGCCCTCCCCCACCTTCCCCAAGCCACCCGTCGGCATGATCCCAGTGCTCACGGAGGGACCACCAAGCCGAGACCCGGCATTTTCTGACCCCACCTCGATCGGCTCAACCAGCCTCATGACACACGCGACGACGACACAGACGCCCGTGTCTGCGGCTCTGAGGTCGTACCCCGCAGATTGCGTCATCACCCCAGCACCACGAACCTGACAGGGCCGTCGTGCCCTCCCCTTGCCCGATCGAGCGGCGGCGGAAGGGGCGCAGCGGGAGCCCTGGGGATCCTCTCGAAATCACGCCGGTGAGCATCTCGCCGGCCATCGCGCTACGGTGCAACGCTCGCGGGTAGCGTGCCGGTGGCGGATCAGAAGGGGCGGGCAGCTTGGACGCGGAGAGCGAGACCGACGACTCGATCCAGGCTGCCTGGGACTTTCGGGCACGTGCGGCCCAAGCCTGGGATGAGCGGTCCCGAACCTCCACCACTACATGGGTTCCACCCATCCTGGCGGCCCTGGTCGACAGGGCGCGGAACAACGCGCTGGGACGGTTCTACCCGTACACCAGCCACACAGCGCTTGCGTTCAGCACCGGACCACGTCACTGGCTTGGCGAGGGTGAGGTTCTGCCGGTGGCCATCGAACTCGTTCCTGAAGGCCTCTATGTCGTGCGTACCCGCTCAGCCGGCGCGGTGCTCGAAACGGCCGACGCCGATGAAGCTGTGGCCGAAGCGGAGCGGCTGGTCGAGCGTCTGATGGAGGACGGCCAGGCCCCGACTCGGGCCGTCTTGGGGCAGTCCGACGGCGACCGACGATGACGGGAGCGCGACCACTCGACGCGTCAGAACGCATTCGTAGCAGTCGGGCCCGCGCAGCCTCACATCCGGGATCTCAGCACGTCGACCTCACAGCCCGGCGCGAACGGGTCGAAGCCGTGCTCGATCAGCCAGCGAACCACCAGCAGGCTTCGCAACGACCACCACGCGTGGATCACGTCGAGGTCGACGTCGGTGCCATAGCCGGCGATGACGTCGCCGAGGTGCTCCTCGTGTCCGAGCGTGAAGGTGGCGAGGTCGTACAGGGCATCGCCCTGGCCCGCCTCGGACCAGTCGATGATGCCGGTGATCTCGTCGCCGTCGACGAAGACGTGCGCGATCTGCAGGTCGCCGTGCGTGAACGCCGGAGTCCACGGCCGGAGCGCGGCCTCGGCGACCTGGCGGTTGCGGGTGACCAGGTCGGCGGGCAGGACGCCGTTCGTCACGAGCAACTCGCACTCGTCGTCGAGTTCCGCCGCCAGCACGACAATGCTCCGGCCGGCCCGGCCGGGCCTGGGCGGCAGCGGCGCGTCGTGCAGCTTGCGGATGGCGGCGCCCGCCGCGGCCCACGCCGTCGGCGACCCGGTCGACGGCCCGCCGAGGCGACCGAGCGTCGCCCCCGGGAGCGCGGCGATCGCGAGCACGGGCGGCTTGCGCCACAGGACCTCCGGGGTCGGGACCGGCGCCAGGGCCATCACCTCGACCTCCACGTCGATGCGCGCCTGATCGGAGTCCACCTTCAGGAACACGTCGCCGACGCGTAGAGTCGCACGCTCGGCATGGGCGACGACGACTTCGACCTCATCCATGGGCGACCAGTATCCCGGGTCGAATCGCCGACGTCGCCGGGTTTGTCGCGTGCGATGACGCGGCTGACCGCGTCCCGCTACCCGGCGACCTCGTGCACGACACCGCCCTCGCGCGGGAACGCATCGACACGTGGCTGCGCGACAACGCCCCTGCAAGCCACGCCTCCCTGCCCGGACCGGCTGGCGTGGACGAACTGCGCACGGCACAGGCGCAGACCGGCCGCTCCCTTCCGGACGAGTTGGCCGACTCGCTCGGATGTCGTAACGGATCGGGCGATTTCGTGCTGCCCGTCTGCCACCGGTTCAGCGACCTGCACCTGATCGCGAAGGACTATCGGCGGTTCCGTCACGACCTCAACCGGACGGCGCGACCGGGGACCGCATGCCGAGCCACTGCTCGGCGCCCCAAGCCTCGAAGCGCTCCACCTCGATGAACCCCAGCTTCGCCGCGAGGCGCATCGAGCCGGTGTTGGCGGTCTGAGTGGTGAGCACCACCGGTTCGCCGGGCAGGGCGTCGGCGAACCAGCCGAGTGCCGCCGCGCACGCCTCGGTGGCGTACCCGCATCCCCACGCCGTCGGCAGGAACAGGTAGCCGAGATCGGCTTTGCCCGCGGCAGCCGGGCGACTGTGCCCGGTTGCCCTCCTGAGCAGGATCTGGCCGATCATCGCCCCGTCGAGATCGACGACGAAGCTCCCGGGCCACCGCTCCGGCACCTCAGGCGTCTCGCGCTCGAGCTCGTCACGCGGTCGGGGGCCGCCGAGGTAGGTGTGCACCTCGGGCGAGGCGAGCAGCTCGATGAACGCCGCACGGTCCCGGGTCCCGGGCTCACGGAGCACCAGCCTCTCGGTCCTGATCGGCTCCGGCGGCCAGGCCAGGGGTCCCAGATCTTCCATCCGCGCACGCTAACAGGTGGTCAAACCAACCGGACACGAAACGCTTGGCTTCCCCCCGCCCGCGGGGGCGGCAAGCCGTGCCTGAAAGGTGCGACTCAACGGCTACCGGCCGGCGCTCCCGCCGCCCGCAGTCACTGGGCCCGGGACTGGACCAGTTTGAAGACCATCCGGGCCGCGGCCCGCTGGGCGTCATGGCGCAACTTGGCGTGCAGGGGCGTTCGTGGCGTGGGAGCTGTGCCTGAGCCTGACGCGAGTCGGGGGAAGAGGGCTTCGGCGTTGGTGCGGTTGACGGCGTGCAGGGTGTCGGTGTCGACGGTCGTGTCGAGGCCGGCGGCGAAGTACTGGCCGGCGGGGGTCGGGGCGAAGGGCCAGTCACTGCCGAAGAGGACGTGGCCGGGGCGGGCGAAGGCGAGGAGGGTGGGCAGCGCGGCCGGGCTGGAGGACAGGGCGGTGTCGAAGTAGAAGGAGCGGAAGTCGTCGAGCACGTCCAGAGGGCTGCGGCCCGTCTCGCCCGCCAGGGTCACGGCCATGCGGTGGGAGGTGTAGGGGACGAAACCGCCGGCGTGGCTGAGGATGAACCGGATCCGTGGGTAGGTGCGCACGATCCCGTTGCGTACGAGGAGGTAGGCGGCGCGGGTCGTGTCCAGGAGGAAGTCCGCGGCGAACGGGGGGATGCCGTCGACGGGTGGAGCCGGCAGCTCGGCCGGGTGGACGAGGACGATGGCGCCGCGCTCGTCGAGCGTGCTCCAGAGTTTGTCCTGTCCGAGTGTGCCGAGGTAGGTGCCCCGGTTGTTGGCGAGGAGGGTCACTCCGTCGGCGCGCAGGTGGTCCAGCGCCCGTGCGGCCTCTTCGGCGGCGGCTTCGGCGTCGGGCATGGGCAGTACGGCGAAGTGGCCGAAGCGGTCCGGGTGTTCACCCGACAGGTCGGCGCAGAAGTCGTTCAGGCGTCGTGCCAGCGTGGCGGCCTTGCCTGGGTCGGTGAGGAAACCGACGCCGGGAGTGGAGACGGACAGCAGGGCCGTGCGGGTGTCCAGGAGATCCATCAGCTCCAGCGCGGACTCGGGCGTCCACTCGGGCAGGGCCCTGCCTCCTGCCTCGCCGATGCCGGCCTCGGCCAGTTCCTCACGGTAGAAGGCGGGGATGAGGTGCTGGTGGACGTCTATGCGGTGCGCCGGAGGGGTCATGAAGCGGCCTTTCACGCGTGAACGGGTGGCGGTGACGGCAGGTACGGCCGCGGCGGGCGGGCTGTCGGGCGCCGGGTACGGTCCCGGTCACAGGGGTTTGCCTTCCGACGCGCGCTGGGCGGCTTCGTAGAGCATCCGGGCCAGGAGCTGGAAGAGCGCGACGAGATCGACGTCGTCTCCGGCGATCTCCCGCTGGACGAACAATCCGTCGGCTGCGGCGACCGCATACGTCGTGAGTGTGTCCAGCGTCCTGTCGTCCAGGTCGGGGAAGAAGCTGCGGCATATCTCGACGAGCTTGCGCTTGGCGGTGTCCCGCACCTGCACGAACATCGCCCTCGCCCGGGGTTCTTCCGGACGTCTTTCCAGGGCGAGCATGAGTCCCAGCCGCAGGAAGTCGGGTGCGCTGATGAGGGACTCGGCGACGGTCGCCGCCATCGCGGCAACCCTCTCCTGTGCGGTGCCCGTTTCCTCTGCGGGCAGTTCGAGGGCGGTGAGCCAGGTGTCGAAGCTGCGCTCGATGACGGCCGCGATCAGGTCGTCCTTGTCCTTGAAGTGCCAGTAGATGGAACTGGCGGGCAGCCCGCACTTCGCGCTGACGGCCGCGATGGACGTCCCCTCGTAGCCGCGTTCGCCCGCGATCTCGGCGGCGGCATCGATGATGCGCTGCCGTGATTCGACGCCGTTCGCCCTCATCTTGCGCCCGGCCTGAGGCTTGGTCATCGCTCTCCCCTTCTCGTTCACCAGCCCTTGACCGTACCTGCCGTCAACCTTACCGTAGCGACCACTCCAATTGGAACGATCGCTACGGCAAGAGTCGTGGGCGGGACGGCGAGGTGAACGGTGGGACCACGAACCCCCGACAACGGGGACGACGTCTACGACGTGGCGGTGATCGGATACGGGCCCACCGGTGTCACCGCGGCCAACCTCCTGGGCAAGGCGGGCCTGAAGACCGTGGTCCTCGATCGGGACGCCGAGGTGTTCTCCCGGGCTCGCGCCATCTCCACCGACGAGGAGGTCGTGAGGATCTGGCAGCGGGTGGGGCTGGCCGACCGTCTCGTGCAGGACATGCTCACCGAGCGGCCCGTGGACTTCGTCGACGCGGGCGGTCGGCCGTTCATCACCGCGGTCCCGAGGCCGCGCGGACACGGGCATCCGCCGCAGATGTTCATCTACCAGCCCGCCCTGGAGCAGGTACTGCGCCAGGGCGTCGGCAGATACCCAGGCGTCGAGATCCTGCTCGGACACGAGTGCCTGCGTGTGAGACAGGACGACGACGGCGTGGAACTGACCGTCCTGGACGTGGAGAGCGAAGCGGTCCGCAGGCTGAGGGCCACCTATGTGATCGCCGCCGACGGCGGCTCCAGCCTGACCCGGGCGCAGCTCAACATCGGCTACGAGGGCCGCACGTACGAGGACCGGTGGGTGGTCATCGACACGAAGATGCTCAAGCCGTGGCCCGACCACGACAGACTGCGGTTCCACTGCGACCCCGGGCGTCCCGCCGTCGACTGCCCGACGCCACTCGGCCATCACCGCTGGGAGTTCCCGATCCTGCCCGGCGACGACGAGAAGGAGCTGACCACCGAGGACGCCGTCCACCGGCTCGTCGCGCGGTACGGCATCGGACGCGACAGCGTGCAGGTGCTGCGCGCCACCGTCTACAGCCACCACGTGCGCTTCGCCTCCCGCTTCCGCGTCGGACGTGTCTTCCTCGCTGGGGACGCGGCGCACGCGATGCCCCCGTGGATCGGGCAGGGCATGGCCGCCGGTGTCCGCGACGTGGCCAACCTGTGCTGGAAGCTGGAGGCAGTCCTCCGCGGACAGCTTCCCGAGAGCGTCCTCGACAGCTACGAAGCCGAGCGCAAGCCCCACGTCAAGGAGGTCACCCGCCGCGCCGTGTTCGTCGGCCGCATCATCACCGAGCGCCGCGCGGCGGTCGCCCGCGTGCGCAACGCGGCCGGACGCGTGGTGAACCGGATGCCAGGGCTTGCCGGCCGGATCCAGGACGCCCACTGGATCCCGGTGGCCCACTACGACGCCGGCCTGCAGGCCGGTCCCCGCACCAGGGCGACCGGCAGCCAGGTCCCGCAGCCCTGCGTCACCGCCGCGGACGGCACCCGGGTCCGTCTCGACGACGCGCTGGCCGGGCGGTGGCTGCTGCTGCACGCCGGGTCCCGCACGCCGCAACCCGCCTGGGACCGCCTCGGCGTACCCTCCCTCACCGTCCTGCCCACAGGGTCCGAGCCCGCCCAGGGCGCCCTCGTCGACGCCGACGCGGTGCTGCTGGCCTGGATGGCCGCCCGCCGCGTGTCCGTCCTGGCCCTGCGCCCGGACGCCTACGTCTACACCGCCGCCCCCGCCGGCCGGCCCCTTCCACCGCCACCGGCCGGCTTCACGCCCGCTCGGGCGGCGGCTCACCCGACCGCGACTCCCACCCAGTGAGGAATCCGTCATGACCTCGACCACCACACCGCCCGAGCTGCGGGAGACGACCTACGACGTCGCCGGACGGAAGATCTTCGCCGCGGAGACCGGCGACGGACCGCCCGTACTCCTGCTGCACGGCGGCGGCCCCGGCGCCTCCGGCGTCTCCAACTACCGGTGCAACATAGGGGAATTGGCAAAGGAGTACCGGGTCATCGTCCCCGACCTGCCCGGCTACGGCCGCAGCACCAAAGGCATCGACAGCGCGGACCCCTTCGGCTTCCTCGCCGACCACATCCGTGGCCTGCTCGACGAACTCGGCCTGCATAAGGCCCACTTGGTCGGCAACTCCTACGGAGGCGCCTGCGCCCTCCGGCTCGCCCTGGACACCCCCGATCGCGTGGACCGCATGATGCTGATGGGCCCCGGCGGCATCGGCACCACACGCGCCCTGCCCACCCCCGGCCTCAACAGCCTCCTGAACTACTACACCGGGCAGGGGCCCTCGCGGCTGAAACTGGAGAAGTTCATCCGCCACTATCTCGTCTTCAACGCCGCCGAAATCCCCGACTCGGCCGTCGACGAGCGCTACCGGGCCAGCATCGACCCCGAGGTCGTCGCATCCCCGCCCCTGCAGCGCCCCTCCGGCCCCAACGCGCTGCGGACGCTGTGGAAGATGGACTTCACCCGCGATGCACGCCTGGACCGCCTCCCCGTGCCCACCCTCGTGCTGTGGGGCGCGAACGACAAGGTCAACCGCCCCTCGGGAGGGCGGACGCTGGCCGCGCGCATGCCCAACTGCGACCTGTACGTGGCCGCCAACACCGGCCACTGGGTCCAGTTCGAGCGCGCCGCCCTCTTCAACCGGATCTGCGCGGACTTCCTGGCAGGCCGCCGATGACCACCACCGCGTCCGTCTTCGGCGCCGTCCACCTCGGCTACATCGTCATCGAGACCGAACGCTTCACCGACTGGCGGCGCTTCGGCACCGACGCCATCGGCATGCACCACGACGGCCTCGGCCCCGACCTGATGCGCTTCCGCCTCGACGACCAGGAATGCCGCTTCCTCGTCCGCCGCGGAAGCGCCGAGGACGTGGTCGCCACCGGCTGGCACATCGACGACCACACCGCCTTCGAGCAGATCGAGGCCCGCATCCGCACCCACGGCGTCCCTCTGCAGCAGGGGAGCGACGAGGAAGCCGCCCTGCGCGGAGTCGAACGCCTGCTGCGCTTCGCCGGGCCCAAGGGCATCACCCAGGAGATCTACACCACCCCACGCCGATCGCCCGAGCCGCTGCGGATGCTGGCCTCCGGCTTCGTCACCGGCGACTCCGGCATGGGCCACATCGCCCTGACCTCCACCAAACCGGCCCGGATCCGCGGCTACTTCAACACCGTCTTCGACGCCCGTCTGACCGACTGCATCGAGGAGACCATCAGCGGCGTCCGGCTGAAGATCCGCTTCCTGCGGGTCGACGAGCGCCACCACTCCGTCGCCGTCGCCGCCACCCGCGGCCTGCCCCTGGACCCCGTCCGCACCCGGGTGCAGCACCTCAACATCCAGGCCGCCACCCTCGACGACGTCGCCCAGAGCTACCAGCGCGTCCACGAACTCGGCTTCGACATGGCCCTGTCCGTCGGCCAACACACCAACGACCGTGAGCTGTCCTACTACGCCCGCACCCCCTCCGGCTTCGAATGGGAGGTCGGCTGGAACCCCCTGGTCATCGACGAGACCACCTGGGAGCCCAGCACCCTGGAGGGCATCAGCGTCTGGGGGCACCTGCCCGTCGGCCAGACGATCACCGACAAGCTCGCCCAGTTCCGCGTCGGTGCCCGCTCCCTGTCCCGCAACGAGGACACCGTTCCCGCCCTGAGCGGAGCCGGCATCCCCGACGAGTGACCCGCCGGCACAGCCGCGCCACCGCGCGACGCCGGACCGCCTTCCCACGCCCTGCACTTTGCGAAGGAACCCCGCATATGCACCACACCCCCGCCCGCCGCGCCAGGAGGCCCCAGTGAGCACCGCGACCGCAGCGGTCGACGGCGCCGTGACCAAGGTCGCCGCCGTCCTCGACGAGGCCGCTCGCACCAGGACCCCCTGCCCGCCCGTCCGCTCCCTGCTGCCCGCAGGTGACATCGACACCGCCTACGCCGTCCAGCGCCTCCACGTGAGCCGGGCCGTGGCCGCCGGCCGACGCCCGGTCGGCCGCAAGATCGGTCTCACCTCCCCCGCCGTACAGAAGCAACTCGGCGTCGAACAGCCCGACTTCGGGGTGCTCTTCGCCGACATGGCGGTGCCCGAGGGCCGGCCTGTGGAGGCCGGACGGCTGCTCCAGCCGAAGGTGGAGGCCGAGGTCGCCCTCGTGCTCGGAACGGACCTGCCCCACCGCGCCCCGACGGTAGCGGACCTGCTGCGCGCCACCGCGTTCGCGCTGCCGGCGCTGGAGATCGTCGACAGCCGGGTGGCCGGCTGGGACATCGACATCGTGGACACGGTCGCGGACAACGCCTCCTGCGGGCTGTTCGTCCTGGGCGGCACCCCGACGCCGCTGGACCGCGTCGACCTGCGCGCCGTCCGCATGACCCTCACCCGCGACGACGAGACGGTCTCCGAAGGCACGGGCGCCGACTGCCTCGGATCGCCGCTGACCGCCGCACTCTGGCTCGCCGCCACCCTCGCCGACCGCGGTGACCCGCTGCGCGCCGGTGACATCCTGCTCACCGGAGCGCTCGGCCCGATGGCCGTCGCCACCGCTGGGGACGAATTCACCGCCCGCATCGAAGGGCTCGGCACGGTCAGCACCTCTTTCGCCACCGGCGCCGCGGACACCGGGGAAGGACGCAGCGCATGACCACCAAGGCCGCCGTCATCGGCTCCGGCAACATCGGCACCGACCTGATGATCAAAATCCTGCGACTGTCGCAGTCGCTGGAGGTCGCCGCCATGGCCGGCATCGACCCGGACTCCGACGGCCTCACCCGCGCCCGCCGCCTCAAGGTCGCCACCACCCATCAGGGCGTGGACGGCCTGATCAGCCTGGACGAGTTCGCCGACGTCTCCATCGTCTTCGACGCCACCTCGGCGGGAGCCCACCGCCACAACAACGACGTGCTCCAGGCCACCGGCCGCACCGTGATCGACCTGACCCCAGCAGCACTCGGCCCGTACGTGGTCCCGCCCGTCAACGGCGACGCCCACCTCGACGCCCCCAACGTCAACATGGTCACCTGCGGCGGACAGGCCACCATCCCCGTCGTCGCGGCCGTCGCCGCCGTCACCCCCGTCCACTACGGCGAGATCGTCGCCTCGATCTCCTCCCGCTCGGCCGGACCCGGCACCCGCGCCAACATCGACGAGTTCACCGAGACCACCTCCGCGGCGATCGAGAGGGTCGGCGGCGCCACCCGCGGCAAGGCCATCATCGTGCTCAACCCGGCCGAACCCCCGCTGATCATGCGGGACACCGTGCACTGCCTGGTCGGCGGCTGCGACGAGGCCGCGGTCACCGCCTCCGTCGACGAGATGGCCGCCCGCGTACAGACCTACGTACCCGGCTACCGGCTCAAGCAGAAGGTGCAGTTCGACCGCGTGGGCTCCGACGATCCGCTGAGGTCGCTGCTGCCGAAGGCTTCCCGGTCAGGCGACGCCGCGAAGGTGTCGGTGTTCCTCGAGGTGGAGGGTGCCGCACACTACCTGCCCGCCTACGCCGGCAATCTCGACATCATGACCTCGGCGGCGCTGCGCACCGCGGAACGCATGGCAGCCCACCGCGCCACGGAGGTGGCATCCCGATGACCTCGCTGTACGTACAGGACGTGACCCTCAGGGACGGCATGCACGCCGTCCGCCACCGTTACAGCGTCGAGCAGGCCGGCACCATCGCCGCCGCCCTGGATGCCGCCGGAGTCGCCGCGATCGAGATCGCCCACGGCGATGGCCTGTCCGGCTCGAGCATCACCTACGGCGTCGGCGCGCACACCGACTGGGAGTGGATCGAGGCGGTCGTCGGGGCCGTGACGCACGCCGTTCCGACCACACTCCTCCTGCCGGGCATCGGGACACTGCCCGACCTGCGCCAGGCTCAGTCTCTGGGCATCCGCTCGGTCCGAGTCGCCACCCACTGCACCGAGGCCGACATCTCCGCCCAGCACATCGACGCCGCCCGAAGCCTCGGCATGGACGTGGCCGGATTCCTGATGATGTCCCACATGGCCGAACCGGCAGAACTGGCCCGGCAGGCCAAGCTGATGGAGTCCTACGGAGCCCAGTGCGTGTACGTCACCGACTCAGGTGGCCGACTGACCATGGACGGTGTGCGTGACCGACTTCGCGCCTACCGGGACGAGCTTTCGCCGGACACGGAAGTAGGCATGCACGCTCACCACAATCTCGGTCTGGGTGTGGCCAACTCAGTCGTCGCCGTGGAGAACGGTGTCACCCGCGTCGATGCCTCCCTCGCGGGCCAAGGCGCCGGCGCCGGCAACTGCCCCCTGGAAGCCTTCGTCGCTGTTGCCGACCTGATGGGCTGGCAGCACGGCTGCGACCTGTTCCCCCTGATGGACGCCGCCGACGACCTCGTCCGCCCGCTGCAGGACCGTGAGGTACGCGTCGATCGCGAGACTCTCACCCTGGGCTACGCCGGCGTGTACTCCAGCTTCCTCCGCCACGCCGAGGCCGCCGCCCGCCGCCACGGCGTCGACACCCGAGAAGTCCTCGTCGAGGTCGGCAGGCGCGGACTGGTCGGTGGTCAGGAAGACATGATCACGGATATCGCACTTGACCTTGCCAGGGTGCGGACGCATGCCTGAACGCGGTGCATCGACGGCTCTCACCGACTGCAATGGGATGGCCCGGCGGCATGGCACCGCCTGGCCCTGTTCCACCAGCAGGACATGCTGCCCGAAGTAGCGGCACTCCCCCGCTTGGACCGAACGGCACCGCCGGACCCTGGATACGCCTAATTCCCGGCGCGAGCCATGAGGAGCGGCTGGAAGAAGCCGGTCTCCTGGGGGAGCCGCCACTCGGGGTCGACGAACCTGGCCTCGGCTGCGAGGGTCGCCAGCCGGTCCCGGCCGAGGGCCCAGTAGGTGGTCCGGCGGACCTGCACGCGCCATTCTCCGCCCGTCGGGAGGAGTTGGAAGTGTTCCAGGTCGTAGTGCTCACCGTCGTCGTGCCAGTGCCACAGCTGGAAGGTGACGGTTCGCTCCTCGCCGTCGGCGCCATCGGCGTGCCCGTGAACTTGTGGAGGCATCGAAGCGGGGCGCTCGCGTCGCAGATCGTCGTAGGGACGTGTGCTGACCAGCAGCAGGCCGCCGGGACGCAGCACGCGACGCATCTCGGCCAGGGCAGCGTGCACATCCTGCTCTGTCAGCAGGTGAGGCAGCGCGTTGTCAGCGCAGACGACAGCGTCGAACCGGCCGTCGGCAAACGGCAGATACCGCATGTCGGCCACAGCCGTGCACAGGCTCAGGTTCCGGCGGCCGGCCTCGCGGGCGGCGCGGGCGGCGGCTCTGGGGCTGAGGTCGGTCCCCGTGACACGGTGCCCGTGCAGCGCCAACCCGATGGCCTGCGTGCCGATCCCGCAGGAGCAGTCGAGCACCTGCGCGTGCTCCATACCGATCAGGGCGTCCAGAGCCTCGCCCTGCCGGCGAGTGCTCGCGTCCCAGTCCGGGTAGATCAGGTGGTAGTCGTCTGCCAGTTCGTCGTAGAAGCGCGCCACCGATGTCTCGGGCATGGCGCGAGATTATCGTGCTTGATTCCGCGTGGGCAGTCGCTACCTGCTCGGGCTTCCTCCATGCCTACAACTACCGTCGCTGCCACGCAGCAACCGGGGATGGCTCACTAGGATGCGGAGTTGGGGGATACGCTGCGCACAGGACCTCAAGGAAGCATGTCGCCGCGGTTCACGCAGTTGTACGAGCCGTCGTCATTGCGCCCCACGCTGTCGTACGACCAGCAGTGAAGCGCCGGTGCGAGCGTCCACATCCGAAGTGCCATGAGCGCGCCGACGCAGGCGACGGCCGCCCAGCCCGCAGAGGACCGCCATCCGGAGAGCGCCAGTCCACCGAGGGTCACCAATGCTGCGAACCCCAGCGTGTAGACGGCCAACGGCCCCATGTTCTCCCGCAGCCCGGGAAAGGACTCCATCTCGATGGTCGCCCCGAAACTGATCAACACCACGAGCACGGCACACGCGAAGACGAGGGCGGCTGTGCAGCCACGCGCTGCACGTGCGTACGGCCCGGGCCTGTACTCGCCCTGCTCCACCGGCTGTTCCTCGTTCACGGCTGTACCTCGTCTTCGGGTGAGCCGTGATCGTAACGGGACGACAGAGCGAGACAAGAGACGGTTGGGCGTACCGACCCAAGATGCTTCAGGACCCCGAGTGTGTCCGATGTGGCCGTGATCCGTGTGTGACGACGTTGCGGTTGTCCCGTCCTACTGGACCTTCTCCCTGTCACGCTTGATCTTGGTGGTTTGGCTGCCCTGGAACTTCACTACCGGCGGGCGGCCACTTGTTACTCTTTCGGATCATGCGAGCCCTCTTCCCAGGATCCTTCGACCCGGTCACTCAAGGGCACCAGGACGTACTCCGGCGCGCTGCCCTCCTGTTCGACGAGGTCGTCGTGTGCGTGATGTTCAATTCGAGCAAGACCGGGCGCTTCCCCATCACGGAACGGGTGGACCGGCTCCGCGGGGCAGCAACCGGCTTGAGCAACGTCACGGTCGACTCCCACACCGGCGGCCTGCTCGTCGACTACTGCCGCCGAGTCGGAATCGACGTCGTCATCCGCGGAGTCCGCGGTGTTCGTGACCTGGACTACGAAATGCCGATGGCCCGCATGAACCACGAACTGGCCGGAGTCGAAACGCTGTTCATCGCTGCCGACCCCACCCTGGCCCACATTTCCTCCACCCTCGTCACCGCGACGAGTCAACAGGACCGCGTCCCGAACGACGATGCGAGCGAGCTTCTTCCGGCGGGTGGGGGCGGCAGCGAGAGTTCCTGAGGCGGGATGTCGGATGCACCCCTGACGGGACGAGGATCCTCTGGTACTCGCAGATCAGGGGTAGCTATGTGACGACATCGTTCCGAGGGAGCTCATCTTCCTCGCCGATGACGAGGGAAACAGCGTCACCGTCAACGTTCCGACGCAGCGGCGAGCATGACTGCCCCGAGGCGGTCGTATAGGACGAGTCGGGATCCATGGTCACCGTGCGCGTGCCGATCGCCTTGCCGGACGACTGGATCGCCGACCACCGACGGCGTCTGCACCGGGTGATGAATCACTGGGTTCCGATGCTGTCGGAGTAGGGGGCCAAGCCGTCGCCGGCACATGAGTGTGCATCCGCGGGCACGGCTTGTCGACAACTCTGCCGAATGCCCGGCCCCGCAATGGCAGCGTGGTGCAAGCCTGGTGCAAAAGCCGCGGGGACGCTGTAGTCCGGGGTCACTTCGGTATGGCCGGTGTCAGGCGACGCCTGCGATTCCGGGCCGGCCGAAGTGATGTGCGCCTGCCTTCACGGCACGAGACAGCGCCCCCCTCCTTTCAAGGTTTGATCAGTCACATCACTGCGGCTGCTGCCGGACCGGGTTCAGGACAGAGCCCACCACCTTGGGTTCGCACAGCTGCGAGGAGTTCGAGATGCGCAAACTCTCATCACTGTCCATGGCCACCGCCCTCGTTGCCGTAGTAGGTGCGGCGGTCTTCGCCGCACCGGCCGGAGCGGCGACCACGCCGCGCGGGACCACACTCGCCGACGGTTCCGCAGGGGCATCCGAGCATGCCTCGCAGGACACGATGAAGCTCATTCAGGGCTTCTACGCCGCCTTCGCCAAGGGAGACATTCCCGACGCGCAGAAGTTCGTGACCGACGACTTCATCATGCACGTGCCGGGGAAGGGCCTCAACGCCGGGGAGTACTGGGGCAAGGAGGGCCTTCGCGAGTTCATGGGCCACATCCTCGGCTACAACGGCGGCACCTTCGAACTGAAGGTGCCGCACTTCGCGGTGAACGGCGACACCGCGTTCACCCGTGAGGTCGTCACGCTCAACCGGAAGAAGGATCCGGCGAAGATCTGGACGCTGCGCTTCACCATGCAGTACAAGATCAAGGACGGCCGGGTCTCGGAGGCATGGACCATGCCCGAGGAGCAGGAGGCCTACGACGCCTACTGGACACCGTCGCTCGACACGCCCCGCGGCACACCGGCCTCCGCCCGGCCGGCTCCGTCCCTGCCCGACGGGGCGCACGCCGTCTCCCCCAAGAACACCGGCTTCCTGAACACCTTCTACAACACGTTCTGGAGCGGGGACCTCGACGGGATCCACCGCATGGTCTCGGACGACGTCGAAGTGCGCATCCCCGGACACTCCGACATCTCCGGCGTCTACAAGGGATGGGAGGGCTTCCTCACCTTCCGTGAGCGCGTGATGGCCACCGTCGGCAGCCGGTACAAGCTGGATGTGTCCGCGATGGCGGGCGACAGCGCCGGGGGCTTCGCGCGCGAGTTCATCCGGATGAACCGCCCCTGGGATCCAGAGGTCAAGTCGATCGACGTGACCATGTACTACACCATCCGCCACGGAAAGATCGTGAAGATGGAGGACGTTCCGGTGGACACCAATGCCTGGCAGGACTTCTTCACGAACCCGCACAAGGGAAAGTAGCCCCACACCGTGCAGCGTCCGGGTCCGAGTCCGGGTCCGAGTCCGGCAACACGGTTGCCGGACCCGGACGTTGACGGCCGAAGGGGCTTGCCGCAACGGGTGCACATGACACGGCCGACCGCCGGCGGCCACGCCCTTGGACGCCGCCCGCCCGCCTGCCGGCGTTCTGCCTGGCAGAGCTGCGCAAGTCCCCTCTTCCAGCAAGACGTCGTCGCTTTGGACGTCGTCCGCACCGTACATACGAAGGATCCGCTATGCCCGCCGTAACCGTCGAGGATCTCCTGGTCCTCCCCCGCCTCCCGCACCCTGAAGCGACCGCCGCCGACCGGCCCGTCCGCCGCGTGGTCACCGCGCCCCAGCAGCGGGAGGGGGCCGGTTTCATGGTGCGCCGCCCGTTCCCGAGCGCTGCTCTGCCCGACGCGGACCCCTTCTTGCTGCTCGACCACGTCGGTGAGACCGTCTACCAGCCCTACGAGGCCAAGGGCGCCCCCTGGCACCCGCACCGCGGATTCGAAACGGTCACCTACGTCATCGACGGCACCGTGGTGCACCACGATTCCAACGGTGGCGGAGGGGTGATATCGGATGGGGACACGCAGTGGATGACCGCAGGGTCGGGGATCCTGCACGACGAAGTCCCCAGCGAGGAGGTCCTGGCCAAGGGCGGCCTCAGTCACGGCATCCAGCTGTGGGTGAACCTGCCCCGCACTCGCAAGTGGGCGCAGCCGCGCTACCAGGACGTCCGGGCGGACAGACTCCGGCTGCTCACCTCCGATGACGGCGGGGCGCTGGTACGACTGATCGCCGGTGGTCTCGGCGGCTACCAGGGACCGGGCATGACCTACACCCCGATCGTCTATGCGCACGCGAGTCTGCTTCCCCAGGCGCGGTTGCGGACGGGGTGGGATCCACAATTCAGCGCGATGGTCTACGTCCTGCAGGGAGCGGGGAGCGTGGGCCCGGACAGGCGCCCCGTGAGGGAGGGGCAACTGGCGGTGTTCGGTGCAGGCGATGTCCTCACTGTGCAGGCGGGAGACCATCAGCGCGGCCGCACCGGCCGCTTCGAGGTGCTGCTGCTGGGCGGCGTGCCTCTGAGGGAACCGATCGCCCGCTACGGCCCGTTCGTGATGAACACCGAGGCGGAGATCCGGCAAGCCGTCGAGGACTATCAGCAGGGCAGGATGGGGCACATTCCCGCGGCCCACCTGGGAACGTCGTAGGGGTGTGGCAGGGAGGCGATGTTCACTGCGCCGGGGCCGACGCGGGCGCCGTCGTTCGGTGCGGGCCCGGCAGCGCCCGCCGGGGGTGAGGGAACGGCGGGCGCTGCAGGGGGTGTTGTCGCCGTCAGCGGGAGCGGACGTAGGCGGTGAGGCCGGCGCGCAAGGGGGCGGGCACCGCTCGATACAGGGCTATGTGGAGCAGTTCGCCGACGAAGGTGAGAGCGTCGCCGTCGGCTGTCAGGAGGCCGACGCGGAGGGCTTGTTCGACCTGCTGGGCTGTTCTCCAGCCGTCGGTGCCCGCCGCTTTGAGCAACTGCTCGAAGCGAAAGGTGGCGCCGATGAGGGCCGCGGTGCGCAGCAGGTGCGTCATCGGCTCCCCGACGTGGTGGACCAGGTCGTGCGCGGCGTTGATCAGGGTGTCGGGCAGGTGGTCCGGGTCGTCCAGGGGTGCGCCCTCGCGAGCGGCTTTCAGCGCGGCCAGGACCAGAGCGGGGCGGCCGGCGGTGAGCTGGTGGACCCGCTGGGCTGCCTGTGGCACGTCATGGCGGGCGGCCAGCTCGGCGACGGTGTGGGTTCCCAGCGGTTCAAGGGGCAGCTGGGTGGAGTGGGGCAGATGCCGTGCGATGCGGTCGGCGCCGTCCTCCCGCGTGCCGAGGACCACCATGATCCGTTGGCCGGCGGCGTCCTGGGAGAGGTGATGGAGGGTTTCCAGGGTGCGTGCGTCCGCGCAGTGGGCGTCGTCGACGGCCAGCAGCACGGGGTGGTCGGTGGAGAGTCTGCGCAGGAAGATGGCGGCTGCGTCGGTGTGTCCGTGTGCCGGGAACCTGGCGTGCTCGTCGCCCTGGCGGGCGGGCCCGGTGAGCGCGTCGGTGTGTGGGATGACGGCCTGCAGCCGGTCGGCGATGCCGTCGGCCGCGTGGGTGACCTCCTCAGGCCGGGCGGTGCGGCAGAAGTCCTCGATGGCCTGCTCAAGTATGGGGGTTTCCAGGAGGCGTTCGGGCCCGGGGCAGCGTGCGGCAAGGACGGTGGCGCCGTGGTGGTGGACGTGGCGGCGCAGTGCGGACAGCAGGGCGGAGGTGCCGGCTCCGGCCCCGCCGCGCACCACGACGGTGGTGGGGTGCCCGGCGAGCGTCTGCCGCCACCCTGCCTGCAGTTGGTCGAGTTCTTCGTCCCGGCCGGTGAGGTGCTGGTGGGGTGCGTCGGCCTCTGCTGCGGACCGCGGGTGCGCGGGGGTGGGGGTCGGCCGGCCCTGGAGGATGGCGCCGTGCAGGGCCTCGGTGCGCGGGTCGGGGTCGGTACCCAACTCGGTGCGCAGGGTGCGGCGCAGCCGGCTGAAGGTGTGCAGGGCGGCGCCGGCCGAACCGAGACGGTACTGAGCGGCCATCAGGGCGCGCCATGCCGGCTCGTCGTAGGGGTCGTCGTGTGCGGCTGCCGAGGCCAGGTTCGCGGCCTGCCGGTGGTCGTGCAGGTGTTCCGCGGCCCGCCAGGCGGCCTCGCGTGCACGGCGCAACAGACTCTGCAGCGTCCGGTCGAGGTCCGCGCTCCAGCCGGCGGGCTGGAACTCCTCGACCGCGCGGCCCGCACCGAGCAGGCCCAGTGCCCGGCGGGCGGCGACATCCGCGAACGCGGGTTCACCGGCGCTTAGGTGGCGCTCGGCCGCCCGGGTCAGGCGGGCCGCCTCATCCACGTCGACCTGCCAGCCCGTGGTGTTGAGCCGATATCCGGAACCTGCGCGCTCCAGGCAGGTGCCGAGCACTTTGCGTAGCCGGCTGACGAGCGAGGCGACCGTCTGCGTGGCGGTGAGCGGGGCGCGGTCGGGCCAGAGCGTCTCGATGATGGTGTCCTTGCTGACGACCCGATTGCGGTGGACGGCCAGCAACGCGAACAGCAGTACCGCGCGTCCCTTGGGGAGGCTCGGCGGGTTGTCGGATGGTGCCCCCGTCAACTCCAGTGGCCCGATGAGCCGCAGGTGGACGGGGTCTCCCAGGACGAGTGAGTTCGTGCAGGACGGCATGCGGGTGGTGCTCTTTCGTGGTGCGGGGCAATGACTGGCATCCAGCCTCGCCGCACCGCGCTCCTGCCCGCCAGCGGCCGGCGGGACGACAACCCCTCGGTTTCGGCCCGTGCCCTCGCCGAGCGCGCTGCAGGTGGGCGGGCGTTTCAGGACCGGGTTTGCAGCGCGCCGTGGACCACGGCGCGCAGGGCCGTGAAGGAGTCGGCGAAGCGCTCCAGTCCTTCCTTCTCGAGGGCGGCCATGATGTCGTCGTAGGCGATGCCGACGGCCTGGAGCCGGCGCAGGACCTCGGCGGAGTCCTGGTAGGTGCCGCGCACGTCCTGGGGTGGAAAGGCGGCGTGATCTGCGACCGCGTCGAGCGTGTTGCGGGGCATGGTGGTGATGGTCCCCGGTGCGAGCAGTCCGGTCACATAGCGGGTGTCGCCGTAGTGGGGGTTCTTGGTGGCGGTGGAGGCCCACAGGGGTCGCTGCGGGCGGGCGCCCGCGGCGTGCAGGCGCTGCCAGCGCCGTGTGGAGAACTCCTTTTCGTACAGGTGGTAGGCCAAGCGGGCGTTGGCGAGTGCGGCCCGCCCCTGCAGGGCCGCCTGGGTGGGGCCGCCCTGTTGGGCGAGGCGGGCGTCGACGGCGGTGTCGACGCGGGAGACGAAGAAGGAAGCGACCGAGGCGATCGGGGCAAGGGGGTGTCCCTGCGCACGGGCACGCTCCAGTCCTTCGAAGTAGGCGTGGATGACCTCGCGGTAGCGGCGCAGGCTGAAGAGCAGCGTCATGTTGACGCTGATCCCTTCGGCGAGCAGCAGGGTCAAAGCGCGCACCCCTTCCACCGTGGCCGGCACTTTGATCAGGACGTTGGGCCGGTCGACGAGCCGGTGCAGCCGGCGTGCCTCGGTGAGTGTGGTGACGCTGTCATGGGCCACCAGTGGGGAGACTTCCACGGACACATACCCTTCGATGCCGTCGGAGGCTTCGTAGGTGGGGCGCAGCAGGTCACAGGCCTGCCGCACATCGTGTGCCGTCAGGGCCCGCAGCGCCTCGTCCACGTCCGCGCCTGCGCGCCGCAGTTCCTCCAGTTGCCCGCGGTAGGGACCGCTGCCGTCACCGATGGCCGCTTGGAAGATCGTGGGGTTGCTGGTGATGCCGGTGACTTTCCCGGCGTGGATGAGTGAGTGCAGTGCGCCCGACTCCAGGTCGCGCCGGTTGAGATCGTCCAGCCACACGGCGACGTCGTGCGCGGCGAGTTGGGCGAGGGGGTCGCTCATGGGTGTCGTTCTTTCGTTCCGGGGCCTGCGTGCCGCAGGCCATCTGGGTGTGCGGTGAGCCTGGAGGGCGGCGTTGCAGCCGAATTGCACTGCGCGGCCGGGCGGGCGGGGCGCCGGCCGGGCGGGCGGGGCGCCGGCCGTGCAAGGGCGGTGCAAGGCGCCGCGCCAGTGTGGGCAGCGCGTCTTCGCCCCGCCGGACTCGTCCTGGCTTCCGGCCGCTGACACCCCGTCGGTACCGGGAGGCGGAAACGTCCTGTACCGGCGGCCGTGGCCTGATCCGTGGGCCACACGGCCGTGCGCGCGGACATGCCGCCGGCCGGGGCGCGGGGTGACCCCGCACAACCACCCGTCCCGGGCGGCCCGGTGCCCTCGCGGGAGAGGACCGCCCGGCCGCCCGGGGCTGTGGACGGAACGCACAGACGGGTTGCGCGATGGCCCGATCCGTGGGGAGTGCGGCCCAGAGGCCGGACATGGCGGACCGCACAGCACGGGTTGAAGGTCCGTGAAGGCGCTGATCAGGCGCCGTGATCCTGACATCCGGATCGTTCGAGAAAGGCCCTGTGATGATCGACTCGACTGCCTGGGAGCGTGTGCGATGACCGCCTCATCGTCTCTGGCCGCCAAGCAGCGGCCGGAGTTTCTGGTTGCGTTGGCGTTGGCGGCGGGCCCGGTGGTGGCGCTGGGCTTCACCCGGTTCGCCTATGCGCTGCTGCTGCCGGCCATGCGCGAGAAGCTGCACTGGAGTTATGCGGCGGCCGGCGGGATGAACACCGCCAACGCGCTGGGCTACATCATCGGAGCCGCCACCGCGGCCTGGTGGTCGCGCCGCTTCGGCTCCGCGAAGGCGTTCGTGTGGGGCATCGTCATCAGTGCTCTCACCCTGCTCGCCTCCGGGGCGACCGACAACTTCGCCGGCCTGACCGTCCTGCGGTTCATCGGCGGCCTGAGCACCGCGGTGACCTTCGTGGTCGGCTCGGCACTCGCCTCCCGCGTCCACAGCGGCGGCCAACAGGCCCGCTCGGCCTCCCTGGTCGGGATGTACATGGCCGGCGTCGGTATCGGCGTGGTGCTCTCCGGCGTGGTCGTGCCCACGGCGCTCACGGCCTGGGGCGCGTCCGGCTGGCAGGCCGGGTGGCTGCTGATGGGGCTGCTCGCCCTCCTCGCCATCGGACCCGCCGCCTGGGCCGCACGCAAGGTACCCGAGCAGGCCACCAGCAGTGCCACCCACAGCGGCCGCACCGGTCTCAAGCCGCTGACGCCCCTCTTCGTCTGGTACGTGCTGTTCGGCGCCGGCTACGTGTCCTACATGACCTTCGTCATCGCCCTGCTGCACGGCCAAGGCATGAAGGTCTGGGGCACCGCCACGTTCTTCATCGTGCTGGGCGCAGCCTCCGCAGCGGCGACGCTGCTGGTGTGGGGCCGGGTGATCGGCCGACTGCGCGGCGGCACGGCGCCCGCGCTGGTCTCGGCCGTCGTGCTGGTCGGCGTACTGCCGGTGCTGCTGTGGCACGGGATGGGCGCCGCGATCGCCTCGGCGATCATCTTCGGCGGCTCGTTCATGGCCGGGCCCACCGCCGTGACCGTCCTGGCCCGCCGGATGCTGCCCGCGCACGCCTGGACCTTGGGCATCGCCCTGCTGACGGTCGCCTTCAGCGTCGGCCAGGCAGTCGGCCCCCTGATCTCCGGCCTGCTGTCCGACTCCTCCGGAGGCATTGCCAAGGGCCTGTGGCTGTCCGTCGTACTGCTCGCCGTCTCCGCCGCCGTCGCCCTCGTCCAGCGCGAACGGACGGCAGAGCACCCACACCGGGAAACGACGCCTGCCGCCCCCGCCCCGAGCGCCGTCCAGCGCTGACCCCACCCCCCCTCAAGGAGCACGACCCCCATGTTTCACCGCATCCTGGTCGCCGTCGACGGCAGCCCCGCCTCGCACAGCGCGATCCGCACCACGGCCGAAGTGGCCCTCCTGACCGGCGCACAGGTCCGTGTGCTGCACATCGACACCTCCGAGGTGGTGTACGACACCGTCGTCGGCCTGGAGGACGACTCCACCGCCCACCTGGTCCTGGACACGGCCGTGACAACCCTGCGGCAGGCCGGCGTCCAAGCCGACGGCGAACTGCTGGACGGCCTGGTCTCCGATGTGGCGCAAGCCGTGCGGGAAGCCGCCGAGGGCTTCGACGCCGACCTGATCGTCGTCAGCCCGCACCACCGCAGTCGTCTCGCCAGCTGGTTCTCCCCCAGCGTCAGCATCTCGATCGCCCACAACAGCCGCACCGCAGTGCTCCTGGCCCCCGGGCAGGTCTGAGATGCCCCACCGCACGGTGCAGCTCGAACAACCAGTCGTCGCTGCCGCCGGCTCCTGACGAACAACGCGGTCCCGGCACCCCTCGGCCCTCCCGGGCCGGCAGGCGCCGGGGCCGCGAGAAAGGCATCATGGCAGTGCCCCAGCAACAGATCATTCTCGTACGGCATGCGGAGACGGCCTGGAACCGCTCCCGCCGCTACTACACCGGGCAGGACGATCCCGACCTGACCGCCGCGGGCAGGCGCGAGGCCGGTTTGCTCCTGCCGCATCTCGAGGCCTACCAGGACGCCCACGTGCTGTGCAGTCCAGCACTGCGAGCCCGCCGCACCGCACAACTGGCGGGCCTGACCGCGGACATCGACCCCGGCCTGCGGGAGTGGAGCTACCGGCTTCCCGACGGCCACACCGTGGACGAGCGCTGCCGAAGCGGACCGTGCCGCCACGACATCTGGGACGACGCCCTGCACACAGAAGCGTGCACGGGCGAATGCCTGCCGGAGGTGGCCGCCCGGGCGGACCTTGTGCTCGACTGTGCCCGCCGCCTCACCGCCGGCGGCAGGCCCGTCGTCCTCGTCTCGCACGGCAACCTCATCCGGCTGATGACCGCCCGCTGGCTCGGCCTGTCCGCCGCGGCCGGGGCACACCTGGCGCTGCGCACCGCCTCCATAGGACGCCTGGCCCGGTACGACGGGCGTCCCAGTCTGCTGGGCTGGAACTTCAGCCCGTCCTTCGACGACCGGCTGCTCGCCCGCCCGCCGGCGGCCGCCGACGCCCCACGGCATCGTCCCTGAACCCCGCTCCCCTGGCCTCGTCTCCTGGAGGATTCGTTGGACACCCACCCGCCCGTACACCTCGATCCGCATGCCGAGTGCTTCCTGGCGCAGCTGGCCGCGGCCGACGCGCCGCCGCTGGAAAGCCAGTCACCCATCGAGGCCCGGGCCGACGCCCTGGCGGCCCAGCGCGCCGCCCAGGCGGTGCTCAAGCCCGTCCACATCCACGAGCAGCACCTGCCCGTAGGGCCCAGCGGCACGGTGCTGGTGCGGATCGTGCGGCCGGAAGGTTCCTCGGGCGTACTGCCGGCCGTGATGTACTGCCACGGCGGCGGCTGGGTGCTGGGTGACCGCTTCTCCTACGACCGCACCACCCGCGACCTGGCCCACGCCGGCGGCGTGGCCGTGGTGTTCGTGGAGTACACCCGCTCACCGGAGGCCCGTCATCCTGTCGCGCTCGAAGAGGTCTACGCGGCCACCGCCTGGATCGCCGAGCACGGGCGGGAACTGGGCCTGGACGGGTCTCGGCTGGCGGTCGCCGGGGACAGCGCGGGCGGCAATCTGGCCACCGCCGCCGCCCTGCTGGCCAAGCGCCGGGGCGGCCCTCACCTGCTGCAGCAGGTTCTCTTCTACCCCGCGCTGGACGCCGGTTTCGACACGCCGTCCTATGAACAGTTCGCCGAAGGCTTCTTCCTCACCCGCGCGCAGATGCGATGGTTCTGGGACCACTACGCGCCCGACGGCTCGGTGCGCACCGAACCGACCGCCGCACCGCTGCGGGCCACGACTGAGGAGTTGGCCGGGATGCCGCCGGCCCTGGTGATCACGGCCGAGGCGGACGTGCTGCGTGACGAGGGCGAGGCGTATGCCCGCCAGCTCACGCAGGCAGGTGTCCCCGTGGTCGCGGTCCGCTACCTGGGGGCGGTCCATTCGTTCACCGCGCAGGACGCGCTGGCGGCCTCTCCGCTCGCCGAGGCGGCGATCAACCAGGCCGGACAGGCACTGCGTCACGCTCTGGCAGCGCCCCGAGCCGAGACGGGGGGTCGCTGATGTCGACGGCCCTGGTGCTCGGCGGAGGCGGCGTGACGGGGATCGCCTGGGAGCTGGGAGTGCTCCAGGCGCTGCAGGAAGCGGGGGTGGACCTCACGGGCGCCGACCTGGTGGTCGGCACCTCGGCCGGATCGGTCGTGGCCGTCCAGGCCACCAGCGGAGTCAGCCTTCATCACCTCCTCGCCGACCAGCTGGCGCCCGCCGGCACCTCACAGGAGGTGAAGGCCGTCTTCGACCCGCAGCAGGCGGCGGCCGCCCTCACCAAGCTGATCGAGGGCGCCCACGACGAGCGGGAGACCAGGGCCCGGATCGGTGCCATGGCCCTTGCGGCACACACCGTCTCGGAGGCCGAACGGATGCGGATCATCCAGGCCCGGCTGCCGGTCGACACCTGGCCCGCCCGCCGGCTGCTCATCACCGCGGTGGACGCGCACACGGGCGAACTTGCCGTGTGGGACGGCACCTCGGGCATCCCACTGACATCCGCCGTGGCGGCCAGCTGCGCCGTGCCCTGCATCTGGCCGCCCGCCACCGTCGCCGGACGCCGCTACGTCGACGGCAGCGTCCGCTCCACGACCAACGCCGACCTCGCCCTGGGCCACGACGTGGTGGTCGTCCTCGCGCCCGACACCGGCCCCGGCCTCAACCCCGCATCTCAGGGACTGGCCGGTGAGATGCCGCTGCTGCACGCGCACAGCCAGGTCCTGGTCATCACACCTGACGACGCCGCACTCGACGCGATCGGCCCCAATCCGCTGGACCCCGCCCGGCGGCCCGCCGCCGCCCACCACGGTCAGCGACAGGGACAGGCGCTGACCGGCACTGTGCGAAAGGTCTGGCCCGCTACTACCGCCGGATAGCCGCACGCGATGACCGGCCGGCCGTCGCCGGTCTGCCTACCCGTGCAACCGCCCTGCGACGTACCGTCGAAAGGTGCTCCGGGAAGAAGCCACCGGCTCCGCCGCCACGCCTTCGGACCGCCGCCCTCGGTATGGGCTTGCCGACGCGGCCTGGGAGTTCGTACTGACTTCCGTCCTGCTGTACTGCGTGGTCACCGCCGCCCGCTGGCTGACATCACCGGACTCGCCGCTCGCTGTGAACAGCACGCGCGCGGCGACAGCGATGGTGGGGGTGGTGGTCGGCGTCCTCCTCGTGGTGCTGATCATCTCCCCGCCGGGGCGCTGCTCCGGCGCCCACATGAACCCTGCGATCAGCGTCGCGCTGTGGCTGATGGGTGCCTTCCCCGGGCGCTACGTGCCCGCCTACGCCGCCGCGCAGCTGGCGGGCTCGGTGGCGGGCACCGCGCTGGGGCGGCTGTGCTGGGGCCCGGTGGTCTCCCGGCCCTCGCTGCGCTATGCCGCCGTGCACCCCGGCCCAGGGTGGAGCACGGCCGCGCTCGTGGTGACGGAAGCCGGCTGCCTCATCCTCGTGGTCGTGATGGTGGGGTTCTTCCTGGCCCGCCCGTCCATCAGCCGCTGGCTCCCCTACGCCGTCGGCACGGCGACGGCCCTGATCATCACCGTGCTGGGGCAACTGAGTGGAGGCTCGGCGAACCCGGCACGCCAGCTGGGTCCCGCGCTGCTGTCCGGCGGCACCCGACTGCTGTGGGTCTACCTGGCCGCCCCGCTGGTCGGCGCATCGATCGGGGCCGCGGTCCACTGCCTGTTCCAGCGCCGCCTGGGCGCGCCCGCACCGTGCACCTACCGGCTGTGCGGGAACGACGCCGCCCTGCGACGTCGGGCCCGACAAGTGGCCTGAGGCACGTACGCGACGGTCGGTCGTCCCGGTCCTCAACGTTCGCGATCATCCTGCGGATCGTTCGCTTCGGCCGCGGCGACCTCAGCTCCTGGGGGTCGAGCGGGACAGGCGGATCGCCGAGACGAGGAAGAAGATCCCGCCGAGCGTGGCGTAGCCGGCGAGGCTGGTCAGAGAGGGGTCGTCCTCTGTGGCGCTCCGGATGAAGTTCCCGCCGGCGAGGACGGAGATGCCGCCGCTGAGGATCATGGCCCACTGGCCGCCCATCGGTCGGCGCGCTATGCCCACGAGGAGCTGGATGAGGCCGGAGACGACCGCCCACGCGCCCCAGACGCGCAGCACGTCGGCGACGCCCGAGGTGCTTGCGACCGCGACGCCGACGGCGGCGAGCACGCTGACGGCCATGTTGGCGTAGAGGCCCTTGACCGGCCCGGTGTCGCGCGCCGACCTGGCGTCGACGACGGCCGCGGCCACGTCGAAGGCGGGATAGAGGACCAGCAGCAGCTTGGCCCCGACGGTGAGCTCGGAGCCGAACAGCAGCAGGAGCCCGGCCCACGCGGCGGCGAAGACGAAGCGGATGACGTACAGCCGGCGCAGGGCGGGCGTGGCGCCGATGGACTCGGCAGTGGCGGTGGATGCCATGGGGTTCTCCAGTGACTTCGAGATAGAGAGAACGATCTTTCTTGTCTGCAGCCTGGCACAGCCCATCCCGCGAAAACAAGAGAGAGCGTTCTACCCGCTAGGATGGGTGGCATGACAAAGACGGAAGCCGGCACAGGCACCGGCAGGCGAGTCTCCGAGGCCCGGGAACGGCTCCTGAGGACCGCCGGGCAGCTCTTCTACGCGGAGGGCATCCACACGGTGGGCGTCGACCGTCTGGTCGCCGAGTCGAAGGTCACCAACGCCACCTTCTACCGGCACTTCCGCAGCAAAGAAGACCTTGCCGTCGCCTACATCGGAAGCGTCGACCAGGCGATCCGCACCCAGATCGACTCCCTGACGGCAGCGGACGTGCCGGCCGACGGCATCCTGCGGGGCATCGGTGCATCCCTGGTCGAGCAGATCCGCTCGCCCGGTTACCGGGGATGCGCCTTCCTCAACGCGGCAGCGGAATTCCCCGATCCCGACCACCCGGTCCACCGTGCCGTCGTGCAGCACCGCGCATGGTTCCTTCAGACAATCACCGGACTGTTCGCCCAGATCACGGCCGCAGAGGCCGAGCACGCCGGGCGGCATTTCGCCATGCTCCGCGACGGTGCGATGAGCGCCGGCTACCTCGGCGACCCCGTCCTGGCCGGCGAGACCTTGCTGCGCGGCATCGATGGACTGCTGAGGATCCACACCGCCCGCGGGCTCGACGAACGCGCCTCCGCACCCGGCCAGCCCTCCTCGGCGGCCACGACGGTCTCCGGCATCGAGTGCTCGCCGCCCAGCGCTTGACGTGCTCCCTGACCTAAAGTCCAGGGATTCCGGCTTGGCCCGTCCGGCCCTTCCGGGGGCCTCCTGCTTCGCCGCGCTGTGCGGGCACGTGTGCCCGTCTTACCGGCGCTCCACAGGCGTTTGACGTCTCCGCCCGTCCGGCGGCGACGCTTCGGCGTCCTTCGAACAGGACATTGCGGGCTGCGTTGTGGTCGCGGTCATGCACGATGCCGCACTCGCCGCACGCCCACTCCCGCACATGCAGGGGCTTGCGGCCGTCCCGGAATCCGCAGGCCGAGCAGACCTGGGAGGACGGGAAGACGCGGTCCACCTTGGTGAAGGTGCGGCCGTGCTTGGTCGCCTTGTACTGGAGCATGCCGACGAACGCGGACCATCCCGCGTCGTGCACGGACTTGGCCAGCCGGGTACGTCCGAGGCCGAACACCGCGAGGTCTTCCACGTACACCGCTTGATTGTCGCGGAGATCTGTGTGGAAGCCTTGTGGTGGAAGTCCCGGCGCCGGTCCGCCACACGTGCGTGCCGGCGTGCGACCTTGATGCGCGCCTTGGCCCGGTTCCTGGATCCCTTGACCTTGCGGGACAGCTCCCGCTGAAGGCGCCTGAGCTTCTTCTCTGCCCGGCGCAGAAAGCGGGGGCTGTCGATCTTGCGGCCGTCGGACAGGACGGCGAAGGCGGACAGGCCGAGGTCGATACCGCACTCCGTCGCCACCTTCGGGAGGGTGTCCGGCTCGGTGTCGACGACGAAGCTGAGGAAATATCGGCCGCAGCTGTCCTTGGTGACGGTCAGGGACGTAGGCGCGGCCGGTAGTGGACGGGACCACTTGACCTTGAGGTCGCCGACCTTGGCCACATACACCGTGCCGTTGCCCTTCAGAGAGAAGGCGTTGGTGTTGAGGCGGATCGACTGCCGACTGTCCTTCTTCGACTTGTAGCGCGGCGGCCCGACCGTACGGCCCTGCCGCTTGCCCGTAACCGAGTCGAAGAAGTTCTTGAACGCGGTGTCCAGGTCACGCAGGGACTGTTGCAGGACGACCGCCGACACGTCGGCAAGCCAGGCGCGCTCGGCGGTGCGCTTGGCCTCAGTGATGCGAAGCCTGGACAGCTCAGCCGACTTCACATACGGCAACCCGGCCGCGTGCGCTTCCTTCCGGTCGCGCAAGCAGTCGTTCCACACCACACGCGCGCACCCGAACGCACTGGCCAGCGCACGGCGCTGCGAGGCGTCCGGGTAGGCCCGGTAGTTGTAGCGGAGCTGCACGCCCACGACCCTAGTGCGATTGGTCTCATGGAAGGGCAGAACGACTACAAGCGTGGAAGGCATGTTGTTTCGGTGATGCATGTGCACTTGGTCATCGTGACCAGGTACCAGCGCAAAGCCTTCGACGACGAGATGCTGACACGCTGCGTAGAGACCATGCGCAAGGTCTGCGAGGACTTCAAAGCGGAACTGGAAGGAGATCAACGACGAACGCAATCACGTCCCCATCGTGCGGCGGAGCACCGTTGACGATCGTCCGCCATTACAACGAGCAGCAGGAACGTCCGCTCCGAAGTGCACGTCAGAGCAGCCCTAAGATGCATTCCTCCCCGGCGTGAACACTGGGGCTTTCTGCAAAAGTCCCTGTAACCGCAGGTCGGGGCGCGACCGGCCGCGTTGAGCGCCGAGCGGACCGAGGCGCGATCTACTGCCGGTGCGGGCGTCAGTCCCATGCGTTGAAGAGCACTCCGCCCAATGTTGAGATGCCGTAGGAGCGAATTGCGCGCCACTCGCCCTCGGTCAGGACCGAGGTGTCGACGTCCGAGAGCGGCAGAGTGAGCCGGCCGCGATCGAGCACTACGAAACCCAGGTCGGCGAAGGCACAGGCCCACGGTGGCGGTGCGAGGAACTCCTCGGTGTACCAGTCCCGGTGTTCCTGAGCGAAGGCGATCCAGGGGTGGTGGGCGTGACACAGGATGACGTACTCGCCGATGTCCTCGACGACCGTCGCGGTGTGGAACGTACGCGGGTACGTCTGGTCCTCCATCTCGCCCACATGACCTTTGGCCGCCCGGGCGGCCGCATACAGCGCTGCGCGGAACGTCCGCCGGTCGGTTTCCGGCAGCGGCCCGTCCTTCGGCTGGAAGAAGCCCGTGGCGCCTCGCGGCAGTGTGAACGCTGCGTCCTTGTCTACGGCCATGTGGCTCATTCTGCCGAGGAGGCCGAGCTCGGCTTCGGCCGTTCTCCCCCGACCCGGCGAAGTCAGGGCCGAAAGCGTGGGAAGCGGGTCCGAAAGCACGGCCATGCCCGCGCAGGCGTACCTGGTTTTCCTCTGTGTACCGGCGGACCCCCCCGCCGCACCGGCACCCTCGGAGATCGCCATGCTGTCCCGTCCGCACTGTCCCCACCCCGCAGTTGCCCAGACCGTATGGGCCGCGGACGCCCCACACCGGATGACGCCACCTGCGACAAGTGCCGCTCGGACGGCTGTGCTGGCGCTGCCCGCCGAGCCGGCCAGCGTGGGCGTCGCCCGTCACTGGACCACCGACCTGCTCGCCCGGTGGGGAGTGAGTGCGGACGACCTCGACGCGGCCGCACTGGTCATCAGCGAACTGGCCGCCAACACCGTCCGTTACGGTCACTCGGAGATGACCGTCCGCCTCCTCCAGCGGGCGGACCGGCTGTACCTGTGTGTGACGGACTCCGGAGGTCCTTTGGCGGCCCACCGTCTTGTCATCCCGCAGGAGTTGGCCGAGCACGGTCGCGGCCTGGCCATCGTCGAGGCACTGGCCGAGAGGATCGAGGTCACCCGCGAGCCGGAGGGATGGCGTGTGGGTGCGGTGCTGCGTGTGACGACGGCCGGGAACCCGACGGCGCGACCCGCCGCCGGCGTGGTCGGACGGTAAGCGCCCGAGGTGGCACCACGCTCCCGCGGAAACTCCTCCCCCTGCCGCCTCGATCAGCACCAACGGTCAACGACCCGTGGCGCGCTCGGCGCCGGGTGCCGCCGGTGTCTCCCGGTCGCCGGGGAGTGAGGTGCCGCCGAACGGCCGGCAGCCGGGATCGGTGGGGTGGGAGGAGGTCATGGGACCGTCCGGCTGCGTGCTGCGGAAGCGTGCGCGGTAGGCACCGGGAGTGATGCCCAGCTCGCGCTGAAAGGCGCGGCGGAGCGTTTCCGCCGAGCCCAGTCCGCTCCTGCGGGCAACCATGTCCAAGGGGTCGGTGCCCGATTCGAGCATGCTCTGCGCCGCCTCCAGGCGGATCTGCTCGACGAACCGGGCGGCCGTGGTACCGGTCTCCTGGCGGATCAGTCGGGTGAGGTGGCGCACGCTCACCCCCGCGCGCGCTGCCAGCGCAGGCAGCTTGTGGTCCGCCTGGGGAACGGCCGTCACGGCGTCCAGCACCGCGCGCACGCCGGCGCTGCGGCAATACCGTGCGCGCAGCCGGACACTGAACTGGGACTGACCGCCCGGCCGGGCCATGAAGACCACCAGGTCCTTCGCCGCGGCACGCGCCACCTCCGGGCCCAGGTCCTCCTCCACCAGCGACAGCGTGAGGTCGATGCCCGCCGTCACGCCCGCCGAGGTGATGATCCGTCCGTCACGGATGAACAACGCATCACGGTCCACACGCACCGACGGGAAGCGGGCGGCCAACTGGTCGGCCTGCCGCCAGTGAGTGGTCACACGGCACCCGTCGAGCAGTCCCGCGGCCGCCAGCGGGAAGGCGCCCGCGCACAGGGAGGCCACCCGACCGGCCGAGCGCGCCAGCCGCGTCAACTCCCCGATCAGCCCGTGGTCTTCCACCGGCACGTGCCAGTTGGGGCTGCCGGGAACCATGAGCGTCCCGATCCGCCCCGGCCACTCCTCAAGCCTCCCATCGGCCGCAAGCCGCAACCCGGACGTGGTTCGCACCTCCTTGCCGCCGGGAGAGAGCGCAACAACCCGGTAGCGGCCGCCATGGTCGTTGGCGGCCGCCAGGACGTCCAGCGGCCCGGTGACGTCCAGCGCCTGCACCCCGTCGTAGAGAACCATCACGACGAGGTGGGTACGGGGACGCCTGTCCGCGTCGGCCTGGCGGTTCGAGCTGATCACGACTGCCAGAGTCAGGCCAGGCCTCACGGCGGGGCAAGGACCGAAATCCCTCGCATCCGGCCATCGCCCACAGGACGGCCCGGACGGGGCCGGGCCGGGAGCCTGCGGATATCGGGCGGTCGTCGACCCCTGCCCGCCCCGCACTCACGACGCGAGCACAGCTCGGACAGCCGCCGGACGGCTCACCGGTGCGGGCCGGCTCCTCGCGAGCCTTGTCTCCGCCGGTCAGGGCTGGTGCCTGCCGCTTCCTCGCCCTGGGCTGCCGCCTGCGGGTGGCGGGGCCGGGATACCCGGCGTACCTGCACCGCCGTGGGTGGGTGCCCTGCCGGTCTCGTCCGGCAGGCGCAGCCGCACCCCGCCTTCCCCCGCGAGGCGGAGCCCGAGGGTGCTCCAAGGGACGGACGTCTTTCGCCCCGGCGGCATCAAGGCTGGTGACGCACCCATGCCCCTGCGTCACCCTCCTTCCTCCTGGAGCCCCCATGACCCGTGACACCGCCACCCCTTCGCGTCCGACACGCCGTCGCGGCAGGTGGATGGCCGCCTTCCTGTGCGCCGCAAGCGTGGCGGGAGCCGTCCTCGGCCCCAGTGCCACGGCGCTCGCCGGGCGCCACGGCTCGACGGCCTCCGCCGTATCGGTCCGCCACACGGCGCCGACTCACCCTCGGGCCGCCGAGCGCGCCGTCCGACAGGCCGTCCGCCAGCTGACCAGGGCGGGACTGCCCGGGGCGATCGCTCTCGTCCGGGACCACGGCCGCACCGCGACCGCCGCGGCCGGCTACGCCGATGTGGCCGCCCAGCGGCCCATGGCCAGCTCCGACCATCTGCGCATCGGCAGCAACACGAAGGTGTTCACCGCCACCGTGGTGCTGCAGCTGGTGGCCGAGCACCGGCTGAGACTGGACGACACCGTGCGGCATCTGTTGCCCGGCATCATCCACGGCGGCGACCGCATCACCGTGCGCCAGCTGCTCAACCACACCAGCGGGCTCCCCGCCTTCGAACAGGACCCGGCCTCGATGGCTCCCTACCTGCGGGGGGACGCCGGATACTACTGGGCGCCGCGCAAGCTGGTGGCCCTGGCGAACAGCCATGCACGGCTGTTCGCACCCGGCACGAAGTTCTCCTACTCCAACACCAACTACTTCTTGCTCGGGCTGATCATCGAAAAGGTCACCCACCACTCCTACGAGCAGGAACTCAACCGCCGCATCATCACCCCTCTCGGACTGCATGACACCCGGCTCCCCATCCGTACTCTGAAGATCCAAAACCCGGCCGCGCACGGATACATGCTGGGCCGGCCAGGCCACGCACCTCGGGACATCACCTTCGGCATCAGCCCCTCCACCACCTGGGCGGCAGGCGCGCTGACCTCGACCGTCAACGACCTGGCCCGCTTCGACAAGGCCTTGCTCACCGGCAGGCTCCTGCCCAAGGCTCAGCTGGCGGAGATGACCAAGGCCGGCCCCTTCACGGTGGATCCGGCCGATCGGACCAAGGGTTACGGTCTCGGCCTGGAGAAGCTGACGCTGTGCGGCGTCACCATGTGGGGTCACACCGGGAATGTCCTGGGCACCCAGACCAATGCCTTCACCAGCGCCGACGGCTCCCGTCAGCTGGTGCTGGCCACCAACGCCGACCCGGACACGTGGAGCGCCGGCCAGATCTCCGCCTGGCTCACCGCCTCACGCACGACCCTTTGCGTCCCGTAGGGCGCTCGGCTCGAAGAGCCGGATCGGCCCCTTCTCGCAGGAGAGGCTGCGCGGCGGCCGGGCCGTGGCGTCGGCACCATCCCCCCGCCGCAGCCGCAGCCGCAGCCGCAAGGACGATGCACCCCAGGTGCCCCGGCCCGCATCGGGTCGGGGCACCTCGCCGTGAAAGACCGGGCGGACGGCCGGGGATGAGAGCGGCGCTGTCTCCTCCCTGCGGCGGAGGGAGGAAACCGCCCGTGAGACAGAGGAAAGGCCCGCCGGGCGAAACCACGATGGAGACCGAAGCCGGACGGGCCGCAAGGGGCCCGCCCGCACGTCGAAAGGGCGCAGCATGCCTCACAGTTCATCGACCGGCGACCGCGTTCGGCCCGTCACCCGGCGTCGCACGCTCGCCGTGATCGGGGCGGCACTGGCCGCCGGCACGGTGGTGGCGACCGGTGCGGGGGTCCAGGCCTTCACCGGCGATCCCTCCCCGGCGCACAAGACCCACTCGAGGCAACCGGTGATGCGGACGCTGACGCCGCAGGTCCGTGCTCAGCTCGACCGCGCCGTCCAGCACGTCCTGAGGACCACGCACACGCCCGGCGTGACGGTGGGCCTGTGGGCGCCGGGCAAGGGCAGCTACGTCAGGGCTTTCGGCACCGCCGACAAGGCGACGAAGCAGCCGATGTCCCCCGGGTTCAACATGCGCATCGGCAGCGTCACCAAGACCTTCACGGTCACCGCGCTGCTGCGCCTGGTCGACCAGAGGCAGGTGAGCCTGGACGATCCGATCTCCAAGTACGTTCGCGGCGTCCCGAACGGCCGTCACATCACGCTGCGTCACCTCGCCGAGATGCGCAGCGGCCTGTTCAACGCCCTGAACGACGAGGACTTCGCCAAGACCTTCCTGGTCGACACCAGCCGCACATTCACCGACAAGGAGCTGCTGGCCTACGCCTTCAAGCACCCGGTCGCCTTCCCCGCGGGCAGCCAGTACCAGTACAGCAACACCAACACCATCCTCTTGTCGATGGTCGTGGAAAAGGTGACCGGGCAGCCCTTCGACCGCTACCTGACCCGGCATGTGCTCAAGCCGGCCCACCTGAAGCACACCTTCATGCCCAAGGGCGCCGAATTCCCCGCCCCTCACGCCCACGGGTACACCGACCAGGCGTCGAACGACGGCTCCGTCACGGACGCGACGAACTGGGCTCCGCCGGGCGGCGCGTCGGGGGTGATGATCTCCGACCTGCACGATCTGCGGTCCTGGGCGTCCACCCTTGCCGAGGGGACCCTGCTGTCCAGGGCGACCCAGACCGAACGGCTGAAGATGCTGCCGACGGGCCGGGACGGCCTGCGTTACGGCCTCGGAATATTCGACAACCACGGGTGGATCGGGCACAACGGCTCGCTGCCCGGCTATCAGACGGTGATGGTCCATCTGCCCAAGGCGAAGGCCACGCTCGTGGTGCACACCACCAGCGACATCAACGTCAAGGGCAAGTCGCTGACCACGAAGTTCGCCAAGGCGGTCACCGACATCGTGACGCCGAAGAACGTCTACGACATCCCCACCTCCTAGCCGGTGTCTCACGGCCTCCGGTGATGTGCCCGGCCCGCGACGGCGGGCCCGGGCACACCCTTGATCGTCACGCCGGATCGGGCTCCACGGCGCGAGTGCCGTCGACGCCGTCCGCCCGGGGACCGAGGTGCCCCGGCGGGGCCGAAGGCAACCACCCGAGCCACCGCCCGCGGATCCGGTTGGGGTCCTGCGACGAATGCGACGTGCCCATCTGGTGCTCAGCGACGAAGACGGCCGAGGTGTGCCGGCTGGATGCTCCTCCGCATCCCTCACCGCCACGGTGTGCTGCTGGAGGCTTCTCATGAGACTGCACGGATCCAAGACGGCGACGTTGTGTGTGATCGCGCTCGCCGCCACGGCCTGCGCCACAGGGGCCTCGGGCCCGGGCGCCGGGAAACAGGGCGCCTATGTCCGCAACGGCACCTTCACGTCGACCCTGTCGCAGGACCCGGGCAAGCTCGACCCGTACCACACCGTTGTCGCCGCGGCCAACAACCTCCTGTCCTTCGCCTATGACCCGCTGGTCACCCTGGACGACAAGGGAAACCCGATCCCAGGCATCACGACCAAGTGGGATGTCACCCCCTCATCGGTCACCCTGACCCTCCGCAAGGGCGTCACGTGCTCCGACGGCTCAGCGGTGACCCCGAGCGTCGTCAGCAAGGACCTGGACTATCTCAAGGACCCCAAGGCCTCCTCGCCGCTGCTCGGCATCGTGCTGCCGGGCCCGGACTTCACCACCAAGGCCGACGACTCCGCGGGCACCGTCACGATCACCACCGGCAAACCGGACGGCCTGCTGCTCCAGTCACTGGCCGCCTTCTACGTGGTGTGCGGCAGCGGCACGGCCGACCCCACCGCACTCTCCAGGACCACCAGTGGATCGGGTCCGTACAAGCTCACCGAGGCCGTCCCCGGGGACCACTACACGCTGGTCCGCCGCGACGAGTACACCTGGGGGCCCGGCGGCGCGAGGATCGATGTGCCCGGAGCCCCGCAGAAGATCGTCCTGAAGATCGTCAACAATGACACCACCGCGGCCAACCTCCTCACCAGTGGCACCCTCAACGGCGCCATCGTCAACGGCCCCGACCGGGAGCGGCTGGCGGGCAGCATGAAGGAGTACCGCTTCGAGGACGGCGGGACGTTGGCGGTGTTCAACCAACACCCGGGTCATCCCGGTGCCGACGTCGTGGTCCGCAAGGCGCTCACACAGGCCCTGGACCGCAAACAGATCGCGGATGTGCTCACCGACCGGCAGGGCAAGGTCGGTAACACCACGATGGGTGTGCCGCCGCAGATCTGCGACGACTCCGACGCCGCGGCGGGCATCCCCGCGTCGGACCAGGCGGCGGCCGCGGCCGCGCTGGACGAGGCGGGCTGGCGCGAGGGCGCCGACGGGATCAGGTCGAAGGGCGGCAAGCGCCTGAGACTGACCGCGATGTACTCCTCCGACCGTCCGAACGCGTCGGCGGGCATGGAGCTGTTCTCGGCCGCGTGGAAGAAGCTCGGAGTCGACGTCAAGGTGAAGAGCCTGAACTCGGCCGCCTTCCTCAAGGCGGTCTTCCAGAGTGACAACTGGGACGTCGCTCCGGAGATCAATCTGGCCACCCAGCTGCCGTCACAGAGCGTCAGCTTCTTCTCGGGCCCCGGCGCCCCCGAGGGATCCAACTTCGCGGGCATCCACAACACCGCCTACGAGCGGTTGGTCGCCCAGGCGGTGCAGACCCCCGGCCGGCCCGGCTGCCGGCTGTGGACCGAGGCCGAGAAGGCGCTCTTCGCCCGAGCCGACGTCGTGCCGATCGCCCAGCGGTACGTCAGCTACTTCGGGCGTGGCGCGACGTTCGAGATCTCCGGCGAGATGCCGCTCCCGACCAGCATCCGGCTGCGCGCCAACTGAGGAGACATCACCCCATGGCTCAGCCATCCCCGGGCCCCGTGACGGTCCCGCGCGACGGTTCCCGGGCATGCGTCGCAGGCGCGGGGCGCCAGGGGGAGGACGTCCGGCGGTCCTCCCCCTGGACAGGGTTCTTGATCCGACGGGCGGTACGCCTGGCGATCTCGCTCTTCGTGGTCGTCACGGCCTCGTTCCTGCTCGTCCACCTCGTCCCCGGGGATCCGGTGCGCGCCGCTCTGGGCGCCACGGCCGACCCCGCTGTGGTGGCGGCCCGCCGAGCCGAACTCGGCCTGGACGAGCCCTTGCTGACGCAGTACCTGAACTACCTGGGGGGCGTCTTCAGCGGACACCTCGGTACCTCGCTCACGAGCGGCGATCCGGTGTCGTCGGTCATCTCCACCCGGCTGCCGGCGACCGCGGAGCTGGCAGGACTGGCGTTCCTGCTCACCGCGCTGGTTGCCGTCCCGGTCGGCATGTGGGTGGCCGTGGCGACGCACGGCGGGCGCCGCCGCGGCACCGATCTCGCCTTCACCAGCGTGACCGGGATCTGCACCACCGTCCCCGACTTCCTGATCGGCGTGGGCCTGGTCTTCGTCTTCGCGGTGACCCTCCCTTGGCTGCCACCCGCCGGCGCCGACACACCCGCCTCCTACCTTCTGCCCGCGCTCGCTCTGGCACTCGGTCCCAGCTGCCAGCTCGCCCGCATCATCCGCACCGAGACCACCCGTGTCCTCGGTCAGGACCACCTGCGGGTCGCCCGCAGCAAGCGCCTCCCCGCACGCCTGCTCTACCTGCGCCACGCTCTGCCCAATGTCCTCACCGCGGGGCTCACCGTCGGCGGCATCCTGTTCGCCTCGCTGGTCGGTGGCAGCGTCCTGGTCGAGAACGTCTTCGCCTGGCCAGGGCTCGGCAGCACCGTGGTGGGCGCGATCGTCGCCCAGGACTACCCGCTGGTGCAGGCGATCGTCCTGCTCCTGGGGGCAGTGGTGCTGGTGGTCAACGTCATCGTCGATCTGGCCCTCGGTCTGCTCGACCCCCGCTCGACCCTCACGAGGAGCTGAGGAACGGTGACCAAGCAAAGCAGCCGGTACGTCTCCCGGATCGGTCCCACAGGGATGATGGGCGCACTCGGCCTGCTTCTCCTGCTCTTCCTTGCGGCCTGTGGCCCCGTGATCTGGGGCGCCGACGCCTCGCACCTGGATGTAGCCGCGGCCCAGCAGGGACCCTCCGCGCGGCACCTGCTCGGCACCGACAGTCTGGGCCGGGACATGTTCGCCCGTGTGATGTCGGCGGCCCGTCTTTCCCTGATCCTCGCGGTACTGGCGACCGCCCTGGGTTCGGCGGCCGGCGTGCTGCTCGGCGCGTTCCCCACCGTCCTCGGCCGCCGCGGCCGCCGGGCGTGGGAGTCGGCGATGAACACCGCGATCGCGTTCCCCGCACTGCTGTTGGCGTTGTGCGTCGCGACCGTGGCCGGTGTCGGGGCGAAAGGGGCGGTTCTGGCCCTCGGTATCGCGACCGCACCGAATTACGCGCGCCTGACCTACACCCTCGCCTCGTCGGTGTCCGGTTCGGACTACGTCTCCGCCGCACGGCTGCTCGGCGTGTCCCGGTCACGCCTGATGCTGCGTCATGTCCTGCCCAATATCGCGGAACCGCTGATCGTGACCACGACCCTGCAGGTCGGTGGCATGCTCATCGCCCTGTCCGGGCTGAGCTTCCTCGGGCTGGGCGTCCAGCCGCCCTCCTACGACTGGGGCCGACTGCTCAGCGAGAACCTCAACCGCATCTACACCGCCCCCGCCGCGGCCCTCGGGCCCGGCGTCGCCATCGTCGTCGCCGGCCTGGTCTTCAATGCCCTCGGCGAGACCGCGGCGGCCCTCGTCCGCGACGACGCGGCCGCCTCCGCCCGGGACGCCCGTCCGCGCCGGTTCGGTGGGGCACGGCGCCGCACCGCCGCGCGCCCGCCGCAGGCGGGGACTGCCGGGCAGAAGACGGCCGTGCCCGGGGCCGATGCCGACGCGTACGCCCTGCGCGTGCACGACCTCGATGTCATCTTTCCCGGCCCGGCGGGGCCGGTGCACACCGTCCGGAGTGTCACCCTGGACGTCCGGCGCGGTGAGGCGGTCGGCATCGTCGGCGAGTCGGGCAGCGGCAAGACGCTCACGGCCATGGCGATCGCCGGGCTCGTGCCGGAGCCGGGCCAGGTCACCGCCTGCCGGATCGAGATCGCCGGACGGGCCCCCGGGACATTGCGCGCACTCGAGCGGCGCAGGCTGCTGGGTTCGACGACCGCCGTGGTCTTCCAGGACCCGCTGAGCTCGTTCAACCCCGCACTGAGGATGGGACGTCAGCTCACCGAGGCCAGCGAGGTCCATCTCGGTCTGCCGCACGCGGAGGCGGCACGGCTCGCACAGGACCGGCTGAACCAGGTACGTGTGCCCAGCCCCGCCATCAGGATGGCCCAGTACCCGCACGAGTTGTCCGGCGGCATGCGACAGCGCGCCATGATCGCCATGGGGCTGATGGGGAGACCCGAACTGATCATCGCCGACGAGCCGACCACCGCGCTCGACGTGACTGTGCAGGAACAGATCGTGCGACTCCTGGGCAGGATCAACGAGGACACCGGAGCGGCGGTCCTGATGATCTCGCACGACATCTCGGTCGTGACCGCGCTGTGCCGGCGGGTGGTGGTGATGTACGCGGGCCGGATCGTCGAGGACACCGGCGTCGGCTCGCTGCTCGACGGCCCTGCCCATCCCTACACCGAGGCGCTCCTGGCGGCCGTGCCCCACATGGGCAGCGACCGGGATCAGCCGCTGGCCACCATCCCCGGTCGGCCCCCGCGGTCCCTCGACCTGCCGCCCGGCTGCGCCTTCGCACCGCGCTGCCGGTTCGCGTCGGACCAGTGCCGCCGTGAGCAGCCGCCGTTGGAGTTCCGGGACGGGCGGCGGGTCGCCTGCTGGCATCCGCGTCCTCCGTCTCCGGCGGACCGTACCGATACGACTACCACCAAGGCGGGACCGGCATGACCGGATTGCGGATCGAGGGACTGACGGTACGGTTCGGGCGGGGTCGCCGAGCCATGACGGCGGTCGACGGCGTAAGTCTCACCGTGCCCCCGGGAAAGATCGTCAGCCTGGTGGGTGAGTCGGGCTCGGGCAAGTCGACCGTCGCCCGCGCCGTCGTGGGACTCGTTCCCGTCACCGCGGGCCAAGTCCTGCTGGACGACGAGGACATCGCCTCGGACGCGGCCCGCCGACGACGGATCCAGATGGTCTTCCAGGACCCGTACGCCTCGCTCAATCCGCGGATGACGGTCGGGGCGGCGCTGGACGAGGCTCTGCGGGCCCGCGCCGGTACGTACCCGACGCGCGAGCAGCGCGGCCAGGAGCTCGGCAGGCTGCTGGATCTGGTCGCGCTGTCCCCGGAGCACGCGGATGTACTCCCCAGGCGCCTGTCCGGGGGCCAGCGGCAGCGGGTGGCGCTCGCGCGGTCGCTCGCGGCGCGCCCCGACGTCATCATCGCCGACGAGATCACCAGTGCCCTCGACGTCTCCGTGCAGGGCGCGGTACTCAACCTCGTCCGCGACATCCAGGCCCACTCCGGCACCTCGATGCTGTTCATCTCGCACAACCTCGAAGTGGTCCGGTACGTCAGCGACTTCATCGCCGTGATGTACCTGGGCCGCATCGTGGAGGCCGCGCCCAGGGAGGAGCTCCTCGCCCGGCCCCGCCACCCCTACACACGGGCCCTGCTGGCAGCCGTGCCCCGGCTGGGCCGGTCCTGGCACGAGATCGACGCACCGTCCGGGGACCTGGACGCCCCCGATCCTCATCACCCTCCCCAGGGCTGCCGTTTCCACCCCCGCTGCGCCGTCGGGCCGCGCGCGGACGCCTCCCGTTCGGTGTGCCTGACCCTGGACCCACAGCTCGGCGCCGCCGGGCGGCCCCACCGGGCCGCCTGCCACTTCGCCGAAGAACCCGACCGCCCGTCGAACGGTGGGCGCGCCTTGCCCGCCGCGCTGGCCACCACCGATGAATTGACCGCTACGAAGGAGCAACGTTGACACTGGACCAGGCAGAACTGGGACGACGACTCGAAGAGCTCGCACGTGAGTACCGCGTGCCCGGCGCATCCCTGGCCGTCCACGCGGGTGGCCGGACCGTTCTCGCGGCGACGGGCGTGCTCAACCGGGGTACGGGAGTGGAGGCCACGACCGACTCGCTGTTCCAGATCGGTTCCATCACCAAGACGCTGACCACCACCCTTGTGATGCAACTGGTGGACGAGGGGCTGCTCGATCTCGACGAGCCGGTGGTGAAGGTGCTGCCGGAGTTCAAGGTGGCCGACCCGAACGTGACCGCGTCGGTGACGACGCGCCACCTGCTCACCCACACCAGCGGCATCCAGGGCGACGTCTTCACGGACGTCGGCCGCGGGGACGACGTGCTGGAGCGGTTCGTCGCCCGGTGCGCGGATCTCGGCCAGTCGCACCCCATCGGTGCCACCCAGTCGTACTGCAACACCGGCTTCGGCGTCGCCGGCCGGGTCATCGAGGTGCTCACCGGCAAACTGTGGGACACCGCCCTGCGCGAGCGTCTCCTCGCTCCCCTGGGCATGGACCGCACCTTCACCCTGCCCGAGGACGTGCTGCGCTTCCGGGCGGCGATGGGGCACCTTCCGGTGCCGGACGGCGGAGCCGACGACTGGCCGCGACCCGCGCCGCGCTGGGACGTCCCACGCTCGGCCGGACCGGCGGGCATCGTCGTCGGCACCGCCGAGGACCTCGTCGCCTTCGCGCGAATGCACCTCGCCGACGGCACGGCCACGGACGGCACCCGTGTGCTGTCGGCCGCTTCCGCACGCATGATGCGCGAGCCGCAGGTGGCGGTACCGGACCGCTGGACCATCGCCGACCACTGGGGTCTGGGCTGGTTCCTGCCGACCTGGGAGGGTCGTGCCCTGTACGGGCACGACGGCGGCACCATCGGCCAGAGCGCCTTCCTGCGTGTCCTCCCCGACCGGGACGTCGTCATCGTCCTGCTCACCAACGGCGGACGCACCCGTGAACTCTTCCGGGCGGTCGCGAACGAGGTGCTCCCCGAGACCGCCGGCCTGCGCGTGCCCGAGCCGCCGCAGCCACCCGCGGCGCCCATCCCTGTGGATCTCGCCGACTGGTACGGGAGCTACGAGCGGCACCACGTACGCATGGACCTCGCTCCGGGCGAGGACGGCACGCCGGAACTCACCGTGACCGTCACCGAGGGACTGGCCGGCCTCGATGAGCCACCGCACCGACTGCCGCTGACCGCCGTCGATCCGGACGCCGGCCTCTTCGTCACCCGGGAACAGGACTTCGCCGCGTGGACGCCCGTCGTTCTCCACACCCTGGGCGACGGCTCCCGCTACATCCACTTCGGTGGTCGCGCCACGCCGAGGACCGGATGAGCGCGCAGCTCCTGTGCCGGTTCCCGAGCCCGAGTCGGACAGTTGCTCAGCCGCTGCCGAGCAGCCGTCCGATGAGCGCCGTCAGGAGCGCCGACCGCTGCGGCATCGCGGACAGGTCGGCGTACTCGCCCGGGGCGTGGGCATGATCCCCGACCGCGCCCAGCCCGTCCAGGGTGGGCACCCCGAGCCCGGCGGTGAAGTTGCCGTCCGAGCCGCCGCCGACCGCGACACCGCGCAGGGGGGCCAGCCCCAGCGCCCGGGCTTCCTGCGCGGCCGCGGCGAACAGGTCCGCCGAATGCGAGGCCTCCAGCGCGTACCGGTTGACGCCACCGTCCAGTTCCAGGGCGGCGCCGGCGACCACGGGCTCCAGATCGCGCAGATCGGCGTCCACCCGTGCCAGCTCGGCCGCCGTCCATGCCCGCACGTCCACCCGCACCGAGGCCTGCTCGGGAACCGTGTTCATGGAGGAGCCGCCCGACAGCACGGTCGGAGTCACACTGGTGCCTGCGGTGGAGTCGCCCAGCGCGGCGATGCGCAGCACCTGGTGCGCGACCTCCACGGTCGCGTTGATGCCCTTCTCCGGCTCGAGTCCCGCGTGCGCCGCCCGCCCGCGGACGTCCAGCCGGTAGGTGCCGATGCCCTTGCGTGCGGTCTTCAGCGCCCCGGCCGCGCTCGGTTCCGGCACGAGCACGGCCCGGCAGCCGCGGGCGGTGTCCTCGATCAGCTTCCGCGAGGACGGGGCGCCGATCTCCTCGTCGCTGGTGAGCAGGACGGCCACGCCGTCCGACGACGGCAGCAGCCGCAGGGCCGCGAACATCTGCACGATGCCGGCCTTCATGTCGAAGACACCGGGGCCGGTCGCCAGATCACCGTCCACCGTGAACGGCCATCCGGCGAGCGTGCCGGTCGGCCACACCGTGTCGAAGTGGCCCAGTACCAGCACGTCGCCGGTACCCGAACCCGGCCACAGCAGATGAGGCCGGCCCCCCAGCTCCAGCCGCCTGGGCGCGCTTCCCAGCGCCTGCGTGCCGAGTTCCGCGACCAGGTCTGCACACGAGTGCAGGGCCGGCAGATCCGAGGAGAAGGACTCCTGCTCCACCAACCCGGCCAGCTCCGCCCGCATCCGTGGCGCCTGTGACGCGGCAGCGGCGAGCAATGAGGCATGCTTCATCCCGCCACCGCCGCTCCGGCGGCTCGCTCGCCATGGCCCGCACGCAGCACGCGACCTCGTCGCTCACCGGTGAACTCCCCGGAGTCCACCACGACATCCCCCGCCAGCACCACGTACGGGATGCCCGTCGGCCTGACGTCGGGCACGGCGTAGGTGCCGTCATGGCCGACCGTCTCCGGGTCGATGACGCAGAGGTCGGCGATGGCACCGGGCCCCACCCAACCCCGTGCGGCGAGACCGAACTGGGCGGCGGTCGCCGAGGTCGCCTTGCGGACCGCCTCCGGCCAGTCCATCACTGCCTCTTCCCGCACGTAGCGGCCGAGGAAGCGGGGGAAGCAGCCCCAGGTGCGCGGATGATCCAGCCCGGTGGGCATGCCATTGTCCGAACCGATGCCGATGAGCGGATCGGCCATCATCGTCCGCATGTCCGACTCGGCCATCATGGTCGGCACGATCATCGCGTTCACATCGGCCGTGATCAGCGAGCAGAGAGCCTCCCACGCGTCGCCCCCACCACTGGCCTCTTCCAGGGTCCGACCGGCGACTCCGGTGTCTCTGTGACGGTTGATCAGTACGTCGGCGGGCGTCACCTGGCGCCAGAGCCCCGCCGCCATCGCCCGTGCCGGGTCCTCGGCCCTGGCGCGCAGCCGAGCCCGCTCGGCGGGGTCTGCCATCCGGGCCAGCAGCGCCTCGGCGCCTCCGGCGAGCGCCTCGGGGGGCAGCATCGCGTGGAGCATGGTGCCTCCGGCGAGGTACGGGTACAGGTCGCCGCGGACGTCCACGCCGCCTACCCGTGCCGCGCGCAGCTTCCCCAGCAGCATCGAGGACTTGCCGTGGTTGGGCCGGCCGGCCGCCTTGCAGTGGGAGATCTGCACCGGGATGCGTGCTCGCCGGCCGATCTCGATCGCCTCGTCCAGGGCGGCCTCAAGAGCGTCGCTCTCGTCCCGCATATGGGTCGCGTACGGGCGTCCCCACCGGTGGGCGACCTTGCCCAGTGCCACCAGTTCCTCGATGTCGGCATACGCCCCCGGTGTGTAGATCAGACCGGTGGAGAAGCCGACGGCTCCCGCGGCGAATGCCTCGTCCGCCAGCGTGCACATGGCTGCCAGCGCCTCGGGGGCCAGCTGCCGCCGCATACCGTTGGCGGTCAGCCGCAGCGTGTGGTGCCCGACCATCACGGCCAGGTGGTTCGTGGGGCCGGCGGCCTCGATGTCGTCGAGGTACGCGCCGAAGGAGCGCGCCGTGTACGCGGCCCCGGCGGCGAGGTCGCCGAACAACGCCTGGGCCTCCTGCGCGGCCGCGTCGTCCATCGGGGCGGCGGAGTAGCCGCAGTTCCCGGCGATCTCGGTCGTCACACCCTGGAGCAGCTTGAAGGGCTGTGGATCGGACATCATCGGGACCATGTCCGAGTGGCTGTGGGGGTCGATGAACCCCGGCGCGACAGCCATCCCCGCAACGTCGATCTCTCGCCGGGCGGGCCCCAGGTCGCGGCCGACCGCCATCACCCGGTCGCCCGTCACGGCGACGTCCGCCCGCACTCCAGGGGAACCCAGGCCGTCGTGGACGGTGCCCCCGCGCAACTTCAGCTCGTACACGCCATGTCTCCTCACTGTGGTTGCCTGCGCAGGCAGTCTCGTCGCAGGCCCGCACCCTCACCTCGTCCTCCGCGACCAATCCGGTGCGTCGATCATGTGCCCCCGCACATGTCCCCGCCGGGGGCGGCGTGCGATCGTAAGCGGCATTGGAAGGACGGAACGTGACAATTCCTTACGCACATCCCTCCCTTGCGCGGATAGTCGACCTGCTCGGGACATCCGCCGCCCGCCTGCTCGCCGCGCCGGCGGGGTGTGACAACCCGGTGACCGGGCACAGCGTCCTGGACGTCACCGAGGAGGAGGGGCCGGCCCACCGAGGGGCGATCCTGCTGGCCGTCGGTATGCGTCCCGACGCCGCGGCCCTCCTCGACGCGCTGCCCGCGCTCGGCCGGGCAGGCGCCGCGGCGATCGCTCTCAAGACCCGCGGGGCGGACACCGGCCCGTTGGTGGAGGCCGCCACCGCCGCGGGAGTCGCTGTGCTCGCCGTCGCCGACGTCATCCCCTGGCGGCACGTCGACGCGCTGCTGGCCGCCGCCGCGGGCAACTCCGGGCAGGACGCGCCGGGATTTCCCTCGGCCGCCGCGGTCGGCGACCTGTTCGCCCTGGCCAACGCCGTGGCGGCGACGGTGGGCGGCGCCATCACCGTCGAGGACCCCCAGCAGCGAGTCCTCGCCTACTCCAACCTCCCCGGCCAGCCGATCGACGACGCACGCCGCGACACCATCCTCGGGCGCCAGGTACCCCTGGACGACCACTACATGCGGATCTACCGGCGGCTGTGGCGCGCCCCGGGTGCCATCCGGATCGGCGACGCCTCGCCACTGGCCCGTCTCGCGGTGGCGGTCCGGGCGGGTTCCGAACTCCTCGGCTCCATCTGGGCGGTGGAGTCCGGCACCCCGTTCTCTCCCGAGGCCGAGCGGGCACTCGCGGAAGCCGCCGGGGTGGCCGCGCTCCATCTGCTCAGACTGCGCCGCGCCACGGAGCTGGAACGCCGGGCCCGCGGCGAACTGCTCCGCTCCCTGCTCGCCGGCAAGACCCCCTCCGCGGTCCGGTTCGGCACCGAATCCGGCCGGATGAGCGTGCTCGCCCTCGAACTGCCTTCCTCCTCCGGCACTCCGGCCAACGTCCTCGGGCTGCAGGTCGCAGACCTGGTGACCGCCTGCGCCGAGACGTTGACCTCCGCCGCCTCCTGTGTGGTCGAGGGGCAGGTCGTCTACGCCCTGCTCCCCCTTCCGGAGGACGTGCCGCAGGCACGGGTGGCGTCATTGGCGGAGACCGTCATCACCCGCTCCGAGGAATCGCTGCACACCCGGCTGCGGGCCGGCATCGGATCCGCGGTGGCGGACTTCGCGGACGTACCGCGCTCCCGCCAAGAGGCGGACCGAGTCCTGGCGGTGCTCGCCGCCGAAACACACCGCGCCCACGTCGCTTCCATAGAGGACGTGCGCTGCCAGGCGATCCTGCTGGAACTCGAAGAGACCATCGCCGACAACCCGCGGATCCAACTCGCCTCCGTCACCGCCATGCTGAACCACGATGCCGAGAAGGGGACCCGGTACGCGGAGACCCTCCTCGCGTACCTAGACGCCTTCGGTGACACCACCGTCGCGGCGGACCGCCTGCACATCCACCAGAACACCTTCCGGTACCGCATACGCCGAGTCGGGGAGCTGTTCGGCGTGGACCTGGGGAACGCGGACGAACGCCTCGTGCTCTGGCTGCAGTTGCGGCTGATGGTCGCCGAGGGAAGAGCGGCACCGACCACCGCCGCAGGCCTCCACGTCGTCGGCCCCCACCAAGTCCCCGGCCGGGATTGATCTGCTGCGACGAAGCACTTCCCCGCGGTTGCAAACAGAGTGAGGGGGTGGCTACTTCACCCTCGGCCGCCCTCACGGGCGCCGCACCCGACGCGCCGGACCGGGCGGCGGCCGCCGCGACGGCCGCCCAGGCCCGTGCCGGCGTCGATGTGCGCGAACTCACCGACATCCCCGCGCTGAGAGGCGCGGCCCTCCTGTTCGCGGACGTCTGGAACACCGACCGACCCCCGATCAACACCGACGTCCTGCGGGCACTCGCCCACGCCGGCAACTACGTGGTGGGCGCCTTCGACGGCGACGAACTTCTCGGCGCCTCCGTCGCCTTCCTCGGTCTCCGCGACCGGCCGACCCTGCACTCCCACATCAGCGGCGTCCACGCCGGCGCACAGGGCCGCAGCATCGGTTTCGCGCTCAAGCTCCACCAGCGCGCCTGGGCGGCCCGCCGTGGGATCGAGAGCGTGACCTGGACCTTCGACCCGCTGATACGGCGCAACGCCTATTTCAACCTGGTCAAACTCGGTGCCCGGGCGACCGAGTACCTGACGGACTTCTACGGCGACATGACCGACGGAATCAACGCAGGCCAGCAGAGCGACCGGCTCCACCTCACCTGGCCGCTGCTCGCCCCCCACGTCGTCGATCTGCTCGACGGCATGCCGAGCGCCCGGGCCGCGGAACCGGATGCCACCCAGGCCGAACCGCGGCTGGTGCGGGGTCCGGACGGCGGCCCCGAACCACGCCCCACCGACGCCGAAGCCCAGCTGTGCTGGATCCCCCCGGACATCGAGGCCGTGCGCCGCGTGGATCCCGCCGGTGCCGCGCAGTGGCGGCTCGCGCTGCGCACCGCCCTCACCGGCGCCCTCGCCGAGGGCTACGAAATCCGGACCTGCACCCGGTCCGGGCACTACCTACTGACTCGGAGGAACCCGTCGTGAAGATCACCGGATGCGAACTGCGGCGCGTACGGCTGCCGCTCGTCGAACCGTTCCGCACCTCGTTCGGCACCGCGCACGCCCGCGAGTTGCTGCTGCTGCGCATGGTCACCCCCGACGCGGAAGGCTGGGGCGAATGCGTGGCGATGAGCGACCCGCTGTACTCGGCCGAGTACTGCGACGGTGCCGAGCACGTCGTCAAGCACTTCCTCCTGCCCAGGCTCGCGGCGGTTCCCGAGGTGACGGCCGCCCATGTCGCGCCGCTGCTCGCACCGGTCAAGGACCATCGCATGGCGAAGGCGGCCGTGGAGATGGCCGTTCTCGACGCCGAACTGCGCGCCGCCGGCATGTCCTTCGCCTGCTACCTGGGCGCGGTGCACGACAAGGTCCCGGCTGGTGTCTCGGTCGGAATCATGGACTCGACCGACCGGTTGCTCGACGCCGTGGCCGGCTACCTGGACGCCGGGTACCTGCGCATCAAGCTGAAGATCCAGCCCGGCTGGGACGTGGAACCCGTCCAGGTCGTGCGGGAGCGCTTCGGCGACGAACTGCTGCTCCAAGTGGACGCCAACACCGCGTACACCGTCGCCGACGCACCCAGGCTCGCCCAACTGGACCCGTTCGGCCTGCTGTTGATCGAGCAGCCACTGGCCGAGGACGACGTGCGCGGCCATGCCGAACTGGCCAAGCGCATCCGCACGCCCGTCTGCCTGGACGAGTCGATCACCTCGGCGCGCGCCGCGGCCGACGCGCTGGCCATCGGGGCCTGCTCCATCGTCAACATCAAGCCCGGTCGCGTCGGCGGCTACCTGGAGGCCCGGCGCATCCACGACGTCTGCGCCGCCATGGGGGTCCCGGTGTGGTGCGGGGGCATGCTCGAGACAGGGATCGGCAGGGCCGCCAACGTGGCGCTCGCCGCGCTTCCCGGTTTCGTCCTGCCGGGCGACACGTCGGCCTCGGCGCGTTACTACGGCCAGGACGTCACCGCGCCCTTCGTCCTGTCCGACGGGCACCTGCGGGTGCCTGACGCACCCGGTCTCGGTGTCGAGGTCCAGCCCGACGTGCTGGAGGAGGTCACGGTCTCGCGCGAGTACGTAAACCTGGAGTCCCTGCGGTAGGCCCGGGAACGCGGGCCCGAAAGCCGCCGGCAGCCGCATCCAGGAGGTCCGGCTGCCGACGGTGCTCGCTACGGGTGGGGGTGCGACCACACCCGGGCGTCGAGCGACGCCTCGGGAGGTCAGCCGGTCGGCCGCGCCGCCCGGATGCAGTCGACGGCGGCGCGGGCCACGGTGCCGATGACGGCGTCGGCCGGAGGGTTCACGTACGCCGGCGAGTCGGGGCAGGTGAAGACGGCGACGGCGTACCGGCCGCCGTCCGGGTACTCCACCACGCCGACCTCGTTGCGGACGAAGGGCAGGGTCCCGGTCTTGCCCGCGACGGCCACCCTGTCGTCCGGGAAACCGCTGCGCAGCCGGTGCGGCCAGACCTGCAGTCCGAGGATGCGGCGCATCGCCGCGCAGGCCTCGGGCGACGCCGCCCGGTCCCGCCAGATCATCGAGAGGAGGGTGGTGATCGAGCGGGCTGTCCCACGGGTGGCGGTCGGGATGTGCAGCACGCGGGAGGCGCGCAGCCGCGCGATTTGCGTATCACTCAGGTCGAGAACGTCGGCGCCGCCGAGTTCTTCGTCGAACGCGTCGTAGAGGTCCCGGCACGTTCCTTCCAGCCGGACCTCCTTCAGCCCCAGGCCGCTCATCCTGGCGTTGACGGCGTCGAGGCCGAGCAGGTCGCACAGGACGTCCGTCGCCGCGTTGTCGCTGACGCTCATCATCCAGTAGGCCAGGTCGCGCAGAGAGACGTCGACCGGGTCGAGCATGACCGACAACCCGGTCGGCCCGGGCGACCGGCCGGTCGCCCGGACCTGCACGCGGCTGGTCACGTCGAGAGTCCCCTCGTCGGACCGGGCGTACAGCTCGACCAACGCCGGGATCTTGCAGACACTGGCCAGGACCACCGGGTCGTCCGCCCCGTACTCGAACTGCACACCGCTGTCGATGTCGACGGCGTGGACGAAGCCGCCGGATCCGGCCGCCGCGAACGCCTCGGCGACGGTGCGCCGGACCTGCTCCGGTTCGGCCTGTGCTCTGTCGCTCCCGCCGGGCGGGCTGCCGACCGTCGTGCTGCTCTCCTCCATGGCCGTGACCCCTTCCAGGATGTCGTGTCAACTCCGAAGCGCCCCACCCATGTCGTCCGTACCGGCAACGAGCAGAAGGAGGGCGCGGGAGCAGCATGGGCACTGAGGGAGGGCCGCGTCTTCGTCGACGGCGACAAGGTCGGCAGTCGCGATGCGGTGGGCCGGCCCATGGCGCCAGAGGCATCCGGCGGGGCAGGTGGGAAGTGAGGGCAGTGTGGATCCGGCCGTGTGCGCGAGGTGCGGTGCGGACGGTCGGTGGCGACAACCCGAAGGGGCGTGTTGCCCCCACCACTCTTCAGGCAGATACAAGGCGGCGCCACTGGTTCCCGTGGTGACGTGATGCAGCGGCTGCCGGGCCCTTGGTCCGGACCCGAGGCATTGAACGGCGGCGCGCCGTCGGGGCACGACCGCCCTCGTCGTACTCACCGGGCCCGCGGGTGAGAACGCACTCAGCCAGAGGGCGGCTGACGCCGGTGGGCCCGGGCACGGCCGCCCGTGCAAGGCGTGTGCAAGAACTCCTCGGAACCTGGTCGACGGGTCTTCCGACCGGGCCGTCAGGGAAACCTCATGAGCGGCCCGGCCCGGTCGGAACACCCGTACCCATGCTGCCGATCCGAAGGACCTCCGTGAGTACGAGCGATGCGCGCCGCGGTCCTCGGCCCGAGTTCAGCGAGTTCGCCGCCACGGCGATCCTGCTGTTCGTGATGGTCACGCTGGTCCGAGTGGTCTACGGCACGGACAGTCCGGTGGCACAGGCGGTTCCCTGGGCGGAGGGCAGGCTCGCGATCGACGCTCTGGTGAGCGGTGGCACCGTCGGCCTGCTGGTCGCCTCTCCCCTCGGGCGGCGCTCCGGCGGCCACCTCAACCCGGCCGTCTCACTGGCCTTCTGGCTGCTGGGCGCACTTCCCGGGCGTGCTGCGATCGCCTACGTCGTGGCCCAACTCGCGGGGTCCGCGGCCGGCGTGGCGGCAGGACGGCTGCTGTGGGGTGAGGACGCGGCGACGCCTGCGGTGGGCTATGCCACGGTCAGGGCGGCCGACGGTGTGCCCTGGACAGTGGTCTTCGCCGCCGAGGCCGGGGCCACGGCCGTGATGCTCGCCGCCGTGGTCTTCGTCGCGTCCCGGCCCCGGCCGGTCCTCCCGGTGCCCGTGGTTGCGGCCGGTGCCGTCGCCGGCCTGATCATGCTGGTGGGCCAGGGGGCCGGCGGCAGCTTCAATCCGGCCCGGCAGTTCGGTCCGGAACTGTTCGCCGGGGACTTCACGTGGCTGTGGGTCTATCTGACGGCACCGCTCGTCGGAGCAGGGATCTTCGCCCTGGTGCGGTCCCGGGTGCGGACGGCACCTCCGCTCCCCTGCCCACTGTGCGAGCGGCACTCGTGCCACGCCCCGGTCCGCCCGACGGCGGCGCGGTCGTAGCCGCGTCCCCGCGCCGGCCCTCGCGGCCGATAGCCGGAGCCGAGGGTTCCATGTCCCCGCACCAGCAGCCGCTATCGATGGCCGACTCCGAGGGTTCCATGGCCCGTCGACCGGCCATCGGCTCCCACGACGGGGCGGTTGACACCGGGCGTACGCACCAAGGACCAGCTCCGGTCCGGGGGTGCGAACGGTCCGAACGCCCGAACGTCCGAGGAAGGCCTACTGCGATGTCCGACTCGACTGCTCTGAATCTGCGTGAGCCCGCGACGACCTCCGCCTCCACCCCGGTGGCGAAGTCTCGTCCGGAGTTCCTGATCGCGCTGGGCCTGGCCGCCGGTCCGGTGGTCGCGCTGGGCTTCACCCGGTTCGCCTACGCACTCCTGCTGCCCGCCATGCGCGAGAAGCTGCACTGGAGCTACGCCTCCGCGGGCGGCATGAACACCGCCAACGCCCTGGGCTACATCATCGGCGCCGCCACCGCGGCGTGGTGGTCCCGTCGCTTCGGCGCCCGGGCCGTGTTCCTGTGGTCCATGGTGATCAGCGCCGTGGCCCTGCTGGCCTCGGCGTCCACCGGGGACCTCGCCGGACTGGCCGTCCTGCGGTTCGTCGGCGGTCTGAGCACAGCGATCACCTTCGTGGTCGGCTCGGCGCTCGCCTCCCGCGTCCACAACGGTGGCCACCAGTCCCGCTCCGCGGCACTGGTGGGCGTCTACATGACAGGCGTGGGCATCGGTGTGGTCCTCTCCGGCGTCGTGGTTCCCGCGGCTCTCACGGCCTGGGGCGTCTCAGGCTGGCAGGCAGGATGGCTGCTGATGGGCGTACTCGCGCTCGTCGCCGTCGGTCCTGCCGTCTGGGCCTCGCGCCACGTGTCCGAGGCGACCGGCACGGCGGCCGCCCAGCGCGGGAAGGCCGGCCTGAAGAAGCTCGCACCGACCTTCGTCTGGTACGTCCTGTTCGGCGCAGGCTACGTCTCGTACATGACCTTCGTCATCGCCCTGCTGCACAGCCAGGGCATGAAGACCTGGGGTACTGCGACGTTCTTCATCGTGCTGGGCGCCGCCTCCGCGGTCGCGACCCTGCTGGTGTGGGGCCGGCTCATCGGTCGGCTGCGCGGCGGCGCGGCTCCGGCGCTGGTGTCCGTCGTCGTCCTGGTCGGTGTGCTGCCGGTGCTGCTGTGGCACGGCACGGTCGCCGCGATCGTCTCGGCGGTCGTCTTCGGCGGTTCGTTCATGGCCGGGCCCACCGCCGTCACGGTGCTCGCCCGCCGGATGCTGCCCCAGCACGCCTGGACCTCGGGCATCGCGCTGCTGACCGTCGCCTTCAGTGTCGGCCAGGCGGTCGGCCCGCTGATCTCCGGCCTGCTGTCGGACTCCTCCGGCGGTATCGCCAAGGGCCTGTGGCTCTCCGTGGTCCTGCTGGCCGTGTCCGCCGGTGTCGCCCTCGTCCAGCGCGAGCGTGGTACCGCCGAGCACCGGCACGAGGACGCGCCGACCTCCCTCCTCCTCGTTCCCGCCGACCGGTCCGCCGTAGAGCGCTGACCGGTCCGCAGATCCAAGGAGTTCCCACCATGTTCCACCGCATCCTGGTCGCCGTGGACGGCACCGCTGCAGGCCACGGTGCCGTCGAGGCCACCGCCGAACTCGCTTCGCTGACCGGCGCGACCGTACGGTTCCTGCACATCGACACCTCCGACGTGGTCTACGACACCGTGGTCGAGCTGGAGGACGACCGGACCGCGCACCGGACCTTGCGGGACGCCGTCTCGGCCCTGCAGCAGGCGAGTGTCGAGGCGGAGCGCGAACTGCTCGACGGGCTCGTGTCCGACGTGGCACCGGCCATCGAGGAGGCGGCGCAGCGCTTCGACGCCGACCCTGATCGTCGTCAGCCCGCACCACCGTGGCCGTCTCGCGTCCTGGCTCGCGCCGAGCGTCAGCGACGCCATGGCCCGCTCCAGCGGGACCGCCGTGCTCCTCGCTCCTCGAAGGACCTGACATGCCCTCCCGCGATGTGCTGGTCACCGAGCGGGCGGGCATCGCCCGCTCGGTCGCCGTCGGCCCGCACCGGATCACTGCGGACGAGCCGGTCCCGATGGGCGGCGACGCCGGGCCGAACCCCTTCGAGTTCGTCCTCACCGGCCTGGGGACGTGTACCTCGATGACCCTGCGGATGTACGCGGACCGCCATGGGTGACCGCTGCGCGACGTCCGGGTACGGCTGCGGTTCGACGGTCCGGCCGTCGTGCGGAAGATCTTCCTGGACGGGGACCTCGACGCCGAGCAGCGACGCCGGCTCATGTCAGTGGCCGAGCGCTGTCCCGTCCACCGGGTGCTGAGCCCGGCCGTGCCGATCACCACCGTGTCCGCCGAGATCGGGGGGGCAGACCCCCGAATCGGCGGACACCGTGCAGAGGTAGTGGCAGGCGGTCCGTTGCTCCCCCAGGGGGCGCCCCGTCCGCACGTCCTGGGAAGGCGACGCGCACGATGTCAGGGCCAGTCCTCGGTGACGGGGTACATGTGGGCGTACGGATCCGGCTCGCCTGTGGAAGGATCCAGACCGGCCCTGAGCCGTCGATGTTGCTCTCGCCGGCTGACGAACGTGTCAGTCCGCTTCCAGAGCGACTCGTCGCCGAGTGGGCAGGCGTCGAACTGGCCCAGCATCATGCGGGTGATGAACTGGACCATGGTGCAGTCGAACAGGGCCCATGGCGACTCGCCCCACGAGTGGTGCCGGCGCCAGGCTATGACAGGCCACTTGTCCGGATCTGGATCGTTCATCAGCCAAGCCATCTCGTTGGCGTTCATTCCAGAACCCCAGGGCAGGACGGCATCGGCACCCAGCGTCACGCCTGGGACTCCAGCGTCCTCGCCCCAGAGTCCACGCAGACCGTCCGTCATGCCTCCGATGTGGCACCCTTCCCACCCGCGCACGTCACTCGGGAGCGGGGGCAGAATGACGAGCTCTCCGATATCGCCCACGCCGTACGTGTCCAGCAGAGCCTTGTAGTCACTCGGCAACTTGGCGCCGAGCGCACCTTCGGCCGCAGCCCAGTCGATCTGCTCGCCCCCGGCGAAGTCCGCCGGCACGAGATCGAGGAGTACGGCGACATCGGGATGCATACCCATGGTGAAGCCCCTTGAGGTCAGTGGTCAGCAACCTTAGTTGCGTGGGCTGACACCTCGTCCGCGCGGTGTGGGCGGACGTCCGCGTCGCCGAGCAGCCGCTCCGCCAGCCCGGTGAGCATGACGACACGGCGCACCGCGGCACTCGCCGGTGCCACGCGGAAATCCCGTCCCTGCCGGTGGCAGATCGCTTGCGCGTCCGCCAGCGGACGGATTCCTGCCGCGTCGATGAAGTCAAGTCCGGCCGCGTCCACCGTGATGCATCCGGGCTGCCCGACGCACAGTGCCAGTACGGACATCAGGGCGGGAGCCCCGGCGATGTCGAGTTCGCCCTCGAGCCGGACGAGGGCACCGCTGCTGCCGCTCGACACGGTGATCCGCAAATGGTCCGGGATCTGGACCGGGACCGGAGACGACTTTCCGTGCACCGAGTGTGAGGGGTGCGGAAAGGCCGGGAGCAGGCCGGGGAAAGTGTCGATGGCGGTGGGGCGCACGAATAACCTCTGGGTAGGTCGGCATGTTGGGCGGCGCTCTCGGGTGTGGCCGCGCACCTGTCCCAGCCTCCTTGCTCTCCGACCGGCGGGCATCGGCCGCTCCGCTGATTCACCGGTTCCCTCGCGAGGATGAGGGCGGTTCAGCGCCTCCGCCGCAGTGTGCTGCCGCGCCGTCATCCCATGCCGACGCAGTCCCCCAGAGGAAGCAGCGCACGGACGACGAAACCTCCTTCGGGTCGTGGGCCGGCATGCAGGGTGCCGCCCACTGCGGCGACGCGCTCGCGCATCCCCGCCAGACCGTGCCCGCCGCCGACCGGCAGTGCGGTCCTCTCGCCGCCGGCGGGCCGTCCGTCGTCGCGCACGGTCACCGTCAACGCCTCGTCCTCCCAGCAGAGGGCAACGGTCACGCGGGGGAACCCTGCGTGCTTGAGGCTGTTGGTCAAGGCCTCCTGCACTGTCCGATAGGCGGTGAGCCCGGTTTCCGCCGACACCGGACGCGGTGTGCCGGCCGAAGTCCACTCCACGCGCAGCCCGGCCTCACGTACGGCGCCCAGCAGACAAGGGATGTCCGCGATGCCGGGTTCCCCTGTCTCCTCCCGTCCCGAACTCTCCTCGGCACGAAGAACATTCAGCAGGCGGCGAAGTTCGACAACGGTGGACCGGCCTGTCTCCTCGATGGTGTCGTGCAGCGCACGGATCTTTCCGGAGTCGCGCTCCCGGACCCGCCGCGCGGCGGCGGCCTGGATCACGATGAGGCTGACGTTGTGGGCCACGATGTCGTGCAGCTCTCGGGCGATCCGGGCGCGCTCCTGCGTGACGGCCGTGTGCGTCCTCGCCCGCAGCTCCCGTTCCGCGGCGGCGTACGCGAGCGTCCCCGCCGTCGTGGCCCGGCGCACCCGCAGTGGACATCCTGTGGCCCATCCGATCGCCGCCGCACCCAAAGCCGTAACGATCAGGCCCAGAGACGTGGTGGCGCCTCCGAGCGGTCGAGACAGCAGGAGCACGGCGGCAGCGCCCGTCAGGGACAGGGCGAGCAGTGCGGCGACGATGGGGGCGGGCACGCGCCACCGTGCGAGCGCGGGTCGGTCACTGGTCGCGTCTGTGACAGCGTCGTTCCTGGAGTCGGCCGTGGGGTCCGCCATGGAGTCGGTCATGGTGACGGTTCCTTCCCGCGCCGGAGCTTGTCCCGGTCGAATTCCGGGCAACGTGTCGCACCGCTCGGCGCTGTTCGGGAAAAGCCACGGCGAACCCTGCACATTTCCGGACAGAAGCTCCTCTACCGGATCGGAGGCAATCACGGCCGGATCCGCGTGGCCGTACCCGACCGTCAGCCTCCGGCTCCGGTCATGCGCTCCACAGTGTGGGCGCTGCGTGTGGTGCGGAACCGCGCACGGTAGGCACCAGGGGTGACACCGAGTCCGCGCTGGAATGCGCGGCGCAAGGTCTCCTCGGAACCGAAGCCGGAGCGCCGGGCGACGACGTCGAGAGGGTCGCTACCGGACTCGAGCAGCGCCTGGGCCGCCTCGATCCTGATCTGCTCCACGAAATGAGTGGCGGTCGTGCCGAGTTCACTGCGGAAGAGGCGGGTGAGCTGGCGCACGCTCACTCCCGTCCGACGGGCCAGGGCGTCCAGACTGTGGTCACCGGCCGGGTCGGCGGTGACCGCGTCCAGAGCCGCCCGCAGCGTCTCGTGCCGGGGCTGCCGCGCCGCTTGCCGGACGCTGAACTGGGACTGCCCTCCGGGGCGCGCCATGAAGACGACGAGATACTTCGCCGCCGCTCGGGCCACCACGGGCCCGAAGTCCTCCTCGACGAGAGACAGGGTGAGATCGATGCCGGAGGTGACGCCTGCCGACGTGATGGTCTTGCCGTCCCGGACGAAGATCGAATCGCGATCGACGTCGATCGCGGGGAAGCGTTCCGCGAGTTCCGCCGCCAGGCACCAGTGCGTGGCCGCCCGGCGTCCGTCGAGCGCTCCGGTGGCGGCGAGCGGGAACGCGCCGGCACACACCGAAGCGACCCTGCGGGAGGGCCGCAGCAGGCGGCCGATCCCGGCGATGAGTTCACGATCGGCCACAGCCGCACGCCAGTCGAACCGCCCGGGGACGATCAGCGTGCCGATCCGGCCGGAGACCTCTTCGAGGGCCGTGTCCGCGACGAGCCGGGCCCCGGCCGTGGTGTGCACATCCCTGCCACGGCAGGAGGCGGTGAGCAGCCGGTAGTCGGCCCCGTGATCGTTGGCCGAGGCGTACACCTCCAGGGGGCCGGTGACGTCCAGCAGCTGGACCCCGTCGAAGAGCACCATCACCACCGGGTGCGGACGACGCCGTCCCGTCCGACCTTCCATGACCACAGCCTCCGCCCGCTGCCTCCTCGGGGCAAGGCGGGCACGGCTGCCGCAGTAGGGCGTGCCGTCGCCTGCCTTCAGGAACCAGCCGCCGGGCGTGCCAGGCCGGTGTCGTAGGCGAGGATCACCGCCTGTACCCGGTCGCGCAGTTGGTATTTGTCGAGGATGTGCGCGACGTGCGTTTTCACGGTGGCCTCAGTGACGTGCAGTTCCCGGGCGACCTCGGCGTTCGACAACCCCCGGCTCAGTGCGCGCAGCACGTCCAGTTCACGGGCGGTCAGCGCGTCGAGGCTCGGCGGAACGGCGGGCGGGGACTGGTCGGCGAGGCGCGAGAAGCGGTCCAGGAGTCTGCGGGTGACCCGTGGGGAGATCACCGCGTCGCCCCGGGCGACCGTGCGGATCGCCTCCACCAGGGAATCGGCGGGACCGTCCTTGACGAGGAAGCCGCTCGCCCCCGCCCGCAGAGCGTCGTGAACGTGCTCGTCGAGGTCGAATGTCGTGAGCATGATGATGTGGCTGGCTGAACCTGATTCGACGATGAGCCGGGTCGCCTCGACACCGTCCAGCCGCGGCATGCGGATGTCCATCAGCACGACGTCGGGCTGAAGCGTACGTGTGTCTTCGACGCCGGCCTGTCCGTCCCCTGCCTCCCCTACGACGATCATGTCGGGTTCGGCTTCGAGGATCAGCCGGAAGCCGGTCCGGATCATGGGCTGATCGTCGACCAGAAGCACGCGGATGGCGGTCATGGGGCCTGTTCTCCTTCAGTCGTGCCACAGTCACCCTCGGCGGGCACCGGAACGGTGGCGTGAACACAGAATCCGCCGCCGGGACTCGGCCCGACGTGCAAGGCACCGCCGACGGCGGCGATGCGTTCCCGCATGCCCACCAGTCCGTGGCCGGCGCCTTTGACCGCCACTCTGGGCGTCGGCAGGGTGTTGCCCGGTCGCCGGCCCTCGTCGCACACACGTACAGTCAGCGAGCTGTCCGGCCCCCAGTCCAGGCTGAGGCGCGCGCGGGTGTGCCCCGCGTGCCGGAGCGTGTTGGTCAGCGCTTCCTGGGCGACACGGTAGACGGCGAGCTCGGAACCGGCCGGCAACTGCGCCGGCTCGCCCCGGGACGTGAAGTCGATGTCGAGCCCGGCCGTGCGCACCGACTCCACCAGCCGGGGAATCTCCTGGAGCGTCGGCTGCGGCAGCTGCCGGCTCGGGGCGCCGTCCTCGTTCTCGTCCGCCCGCAGGACGTGCAGCAGCTGGCGCAGCTCTCCCACGGCCGCCCGGCCGGTCTGTTCGATGACATGGTGCAGCTCATGGGTCTTGGCGCCGTCCCGGTCCTGCACCCGGTCCGCGGCGATGGTCTGCACGACCATGAGGCTGACGTTGTGGGCGACGATGTCGTGGAGTTCACGGGCGATACGAGCACGCTCCTGAGCCACGGCGGCGCGGGCGTTCGCATGCTGTTCCCGCTCCAGAGCGGCGGCTTTCTGCACCGCGTCCTGGGCCAGCGCCTTGCGGGCCCCGGAGAGCCTGCCCAGCGCCCAGGCCGCGACCAGCAGGATCATCATGGTGGCGGCGTTCGCCGTGCGGAAGCCGGGCTCCATCAGCGCCTCGGCGACGGCGACGGCGGGGATCACGGCCGTGACGACGATCGTGGCGACGCGGCGCGCGGACCGCACGGCGGTCAAGAAGACGACAGCGGCCACGCCCAGGTGGGGAACCCCGATCGAGGTGCCCGCGGGTCCCACCAGCGGAGGAAAGTAGTGGCAGGCCTGAAGGGCTGCCACAGCTGCGACAACGGTCAGCAGCACGGGCAGCGGGCACTTGCGGTGGACAGCCAGCGGGAGCCCCGACAGCAGCGCCAGCACCAGCCGCCACGAGTCGGGGTCTGTCAACGGCGCCCCGGCCGGAGGCTGCTCCGGGACGGCCAGTACCCCGACCGTGACCAGCAGGGCCAGGACCATGTCGACGACAGCCTGCGGCACTCGGCGCCGCGCCATCGAGTCGAGATAGGTCATGTATGTCACCGTAGACGCGCTTCGTGCCCACGCCCTCTGCCACGAGAGCGAGCCCTGAGCGGCCCCCTCGTCCTTGTGGCTGTCATCCCGGATGAGGAGGGCCACCGCTGTCAGCGGCGGCGCTGACCTGCGAGTCCTCCGCCCACCGGCCGATGTCCGCGCGACGGCTCGCTCCGTCGGCGGATCCGCCGTGTCCCCGCCTCGGCCGAGGAATCGGCGATCCGTCCGGCATCCACTGGAAGAGCGGTCCCGCCCGGCGCCCGACCGCCTCCCGACCGGATGAGGAGACGACCACATGAACGGCTGGAAGCGGCAGCTGCACAAGACCACGGGCGGCACCGCCACCGCGGTTCGGCTGCACGAAGTGACCAAGCGGTACGGGAAGGGCCCGCAGGCGGTCCTGGCCCTGGACCGGGTCAGCGCGGACATCACACGCGGCACCTTCACCGCGATCATGGGACCCTCCGGGTCCGGCAAGAGCACCTTCCTGCACTGCGCGGCCGGGCTCGACCGGCCCACCAGCGGCTCGGTGCGGCTGGGTGCCACGGAACTCGCCCGGCTCAAAGAAGCGTCGCTGACGCGGCTGCGCCGCAGCAGCGTGGGGTTCGTCTTCCAGGCCTTCAACCTCGTGCCGTCGCTCACCGTGGAGCAGAACATCACGCTGCCGCTGCGGCTCCAGGGCCGCAGGGCCGATCGGGACTGGTTCGGGGAAATAGTCGGCAGAGTGGGTCTGGCCGACCGAATGCGTCATGTGCCCTCGCAGCTGTCCGGCGGTCAGCAGCAGCGTGTCGCGATCGCCCGCGCCCTGGTGAACCGCCCGGAGGTGATCTTCGCCGACGAACCGACGGGCAGCCTGGACCCCGACACCGCGAACGACATCCTCGGACTGCTGCGCCAGGCCGTCACGGACCTGCACCAGACCGTGGTGATGGTGACCCATGACCCGGCCGCAGCGGCCCACGCCGATCGGGCGGTGTTCCTGGCGAACGGACGCATCGCGTCCGGCATGACCTCCCCGACCGTGGAGCGCGTCAAGGCCGCCATCGCCGGGCTGCGCGGGGCCGCCTGATGCTGCGCCTGGCTCTGCGGACCCTGAAGGCGCGCAAGGGTGGCTTCGTGGGTACCTTCGTGGCCCTCCTCCTGGGCTCCGCCGTCCTCAGCGTGTGCGGCGTTCTCCTTGAGTCGGGGCTGCGTGCGTCCCAGCCACCCGAGAGATACGCGGCCGCGGACGTCGTCGTCGCCGGCCACCAGCAGGCCAAGAGTTCGGGCGGCACCCGGGGGTCGACGGCCGCCCTGCCACAGCCGCTCGTCGAACGCGTGCCCGTGCCGACGGACGTCGAAGGTCGTATCACCGCGGTGGACGGTGTCGCCGACGTAGTCGCCGACATCGGCGTGCCGGCGCAGGTCATCGGCCCGAGCGGAGGCCCACTGCCAGGCGCTCACGGCGTCCCGTCCACGGGGCACAACTGGTCCAGCACCCGCATGGGCACCTACCGCCTCGTCCATGGCCGCGCGCCGACCGGACATCACGAGGTGGTGCTCGACGCGGGTCTCGCCGCGCGAGCCCGGGCGACGGTCGGCGACTCCGTGTCGCTGACGACCGGGTCGGCCCCCGAACGGCTCCGCGTCACGGGGGTGGTCGCCCTTCCAGGAAGCCCGTCGCCACGCCGGTCGGTGGTCTTCTTCTCGGACGAGCTGACCCGCCACATGGCGGCGCGAGACGGTGCCGTCGACGCCCTCGGTGTCCTGGCGGTTCCCGGAACCGACACGAGGAAGCTGGCCCGGGACGTCGCACAAGCGCTCGAAGAGCCGGGACTCGACGTACGCACGGGTGACGGCCGGGGCGAGGCCGAGTTCCTCGACGTGGCCGCATCAGGCTCCACACTGCTCCTCCTGGCGTCGGCGGTCGCCGGGAACGTACTGCTGGTGAACGTCTTCGTCGTCGCGAGCACCATGTCGCTGGCCGTCTCACAGCGACGGCGCGAGACGGCACTCCTGCGCGCGCTTGGGGCCACCCCGGGCCAGGTGCGCCGCATGCTCACGGCGGAAGCCCTGACGGTGTCCCTCCTCGGCGGAGCGCTCGGCTGGCCACTGGGAGTGGCGCTCACAGGCGCGTTGAAGGACCGGTTGGCCGGCTACGGTCTCGTCCCGGCCGATTTCCAGCCGTCGATCGGGCCGCTGCCCGCGGCGGGCGCCGTGCTGACCGCCGTACTCACCGCCTATACGGCCGCCCGCGTCACGGCCCGTCGCGCGAACCGGATCAGACCGACCGAGGCACTCGGCGAAGCCGCCGACGAACGCACAGCACCCGGCCGGGGACGCCTGATCACCGGATTCCTCCTCGCGCTGGCGGTGGTCGGCATGTTCGCCACGGGCCTGACGCAGCAGGGTGACATCACCGTTCTGACGGGGCTCGCCAATTCCCTCGTGCTCGTGACCGTGATCACCGTCGCCGTTCTGGGCCCGCTGCTGTCCCGGCCGGCGATGCGCGTGCTGGGACCCCTGCTGCGTACGTCCCGGGTCACCGGGTACCTGGCCGCGGCCAACCACACCGCACACCCACGCCGCCTCGCCGCCGCGGTCACTCCGCTGATCCTCGCCGTGTCCTTCGCCGCGACGGTGGTCTTCGCCCAGACCACCGTCCAGCGTGCCTCCGACGACCAGACGCACCAGGGCCTCAGGGCCGACCACGTCCTTTCGGCAGCGGGAGGCCTGGCTCCGGGCGTCGCCGCGGAGATCCGCGGTCTGAAACAGGTGCGGCACGCGACCGGCGTGGTCACATCCACCGTCGTCGGCTCGGCCGGCACCGACGGGGACGGCCGCGAACAACTGGTGTCCCTCAGCGCTCAGGGCGTGGAACCCCAACGTCTGGACGACGTCTTGGACCTGAAGCCCTCGCGAGGCAGCCTGACGCGTCTCGGGGCGGACTCTGTGGCACTCAGCGCCGACACGGCGTCCCAACTGGGTCGCGGGCCCGGCGACACCGTGCGTCTGCGCCTGGGGGACGGATCTCCGGTCACCGCGACGGTCGTGGCCGTCTACGAACGCGGCCTGGGATTCGCGGACGTCACCTTCGAGCACCGCACGCTGCTCGCCCACACGACTTCACGTCTGGACACGTCCGTCCTCATCCGCACGGCGCCGGGCGCGGTGGGCACCGAAGCGGCGCTGAAGGAGATCGTCCGGCGTCATCCCGGCACGGTGCTGCAGGACCGGGCAACCATGGGACCGCACCGACAGCAAGAGGCCAACGCCTGGGTCAACTACCTGCTGGCCGGCCTGATCCTGGCGTACGCCGGGGTGACGGTCGCGACCACGCAGGCGATGAACACCACTGCCCGGCACAGGGAGTTCGCTGTGCTCCGGCTGGCGGGCACGACGCCGGCCCAGGTGATGCGGATGATGCGCTGGGAGAGCCTGGCAGTGGTCATGGCCGGGGTGGGCGGCGGCTTCCTGGCCTCGGCGCCGGCGCTCGTCCTGGTCTCCCTGGCCGTGACCGGCAGTCCCTGGCCGACCGTTCCACCCCTCGTCTGTCTGGCGATCGCGGGAACCACCGCGGCGCTCGCGGCGCTGGCGGCCCTGGTTCCGGCACGGGTCCTGCTGCGCACGCGTCCGGTCGAGGCGATCGGCGCCAAGCAGTAACGCTCAGCGGCCACGGCTCGGCGGTGGACAAGCTCCCCGCCGAGCCGTGGCCGACGCATGTGGTCAGGGGCAGGCAGCGGACATCGGCCGCGAGACTCTCTCGCGCAGCCCCGCCGCAGGAATCACGTCGAAGGCCTGTCAGAAGCGATTCCGCACGCCTCACCAGCCGCAATCCCCGCGCCTGGTACCGGATCCGACGAACCGCAGCCGAGGCCACGCCCCCCGTAGGTCCGCGGCGACCGGGACTACAGGCCGGGCATGTCCTGTGCACGTTTGCTCCTCCTTCGTCGTGGACACTGCGGACGGCTCTACGGCGCAGTGGCTTTGGGTCGCACCTCACCCGTGTCGGCCGCGCACCCCGGTGAGGTCGGCTGTGCAAGCAAGCCGAGGTCGGTTGTGCAACAGCAAGAGGGCGCAGGACGACGGAATCCAGGCCCGGCCAAGTGACGACGGAACCGTGCGCGGCGGCCACCTCCAACAGTGGAGCCCGGCTCCCTCGATGAGGGAGCCGGGCTTGGTCACCAGATGCCGTACGGCTTGTGTCACCTGCGGACGGACTCGTCGTAGCGGCTCTGTTCCGGAAGGCAGGCCACCACCGTGGGACCGGCGCCTTCACTTGCCCCGTGCAGCTTGCGGCCCTCGACGTCGACATCGGGCAGAACCCTGCGCAGCCACCTCGGCAGCCACCAGGCCGCCTCGCCGAGGAGGGCCAGCACAGCGGGCACGATCGCCATGCGGACGACGAAGGCGTCCAGGAGTACGGCGACCGCGAGTCCGAGACCGATCATCTTGACCGAATCCTCGCCCGACATGATGAAACTGCCGAAGACCACCGTCATGATCACCGCCGCGGCGGTCACCACCCGCCCGCCGTGGTGGAATCCGGCGACGATCGCCTGGCGTGCTGTCTGCCCCGCCGCATGAGCCTCGCGCATCCGCGTGACCAGGAAGACCTCGTAGTCCATGGCGAGACCGAAGACGATGCCCACCATGAAGATCGGCATGGTGCTCGCGATGGGCCCGGTCTGCTCCACCCCCAGGGCGTCGGCCAGCCAGCCCCACTGGAAGACGGCGACGACAGTGCCGAGTGCGGCCCCGATGGACAGGAGGAACCCGAGGGCTGCCTTGAGCGGGACCAGTACGGACCGGAACACCAGCATCAACAGCAGGAACGCCAGGCCGACCGTGATGCCCAGGTAGGGCAGCAGGGCCCCGTTGATCTTCGTGGAGAAGTCGACCTTCATGCCCGTCTGCCCCGTGACGAGGACCGGGGCACCCGTGGAGTCGCTCAACTCCGTTCCCACGTCGCGGATTCGGTGCACCAGGTTCTCGGTCTTGGCGCTGCCCGGCTTGGTGCTCGGCACGACCGTGATCACCGCGGTGTCGTGGGCCGGGTTGAAGGTGGCCCTGCCTACGGTGGCCACACCGTCCAGGGCCCGCACCGTGGACCTGACCTCCCGTGCCGCCGCGTCGGCATGATGGCCGCGGTGGGCGTCGACGACCACCGTCAGGGGGCCGTTGACTCCGGGTCCGAATCCATCGGAGATCAGGTCGTAGGCCTTGCGCTGCGTGCTGGCGGCCGGCATGGCTCCCTCGTCGGGCAGGCCGAGCTTGAGGGAAGCGGCCGGTACGGCGAGAGCGCCGAGGCCGATGACCGATGCGACCAGCACCGCTACCGGCCGCCGCAGCACGAACCTCGCCCAGCGGGCGCCGACGGTCGACCGACCGACCGCCTGCTTCGTCGGTGCCCGGTGGCCCGCCTGCTGCGCCAGTGCCCGCCGGCCCCGGCGGCCGACTATCCGCTTGCCCGCGATCGCCATTAGTGCCGGGAGCAGGGTGAGTGCGACGATCACGGCGAGGGCGACCGTGCCGGCCGCCGCCAGACCCATCTTCGTCAGCACCGGGATACCGACCACGGACAGGGCCGCCAAGGCGATCACCACGGTGAGGCCGGCGAACACGACCGCCGAGCCGGCTGTTCCCGTGGCACGGCCGGCGGCCTCCTCCCGGTCCCGACCTTCGGCCAGTTCGGTCCGGTAGCGAGTGACGATGAACAACGCGTAGTCGATGCCGACCGCCAGGCCCAGCATCATCGCCAGGGTGGAGGTGGTGTCGCCGAGATCGAGGGTGTGGGCGAGCGCGCCGATCGTGGAGACGCCGATCCCCACGCCCAGCAGCGCGGTGAGCAAGGGGAGACCGGCCGCCACCAGCGACCCGAAGGTGAGAACCAGGACGACCGCGGCGATCGCGATACCTACGACCTCTGCCCCCGAGTCCTCGTCGTCCTGCTGCACGGCGCTGCCACCCACCTCGACGGTCAGGCCATCGGTACGGGCCTTTTGCACCGTGCTCAGCAGCGCCTCCTTGGCCGCCTCACTCAGAGTGGCCGCACCGACCCTGTATGTGACGGGCGCAAAAGCGGTGGACCGGTCCTCACTCACGGTTCCGGCTCGGAACGGGTCGGCGACACCCGCCACTTGGGGGGAACTCCTCTTGACCGCGGCAAGGGTCTTCTCGATGGCCACCCGGGTGTCTCGTTCGGTGACCCTGTGGCCGTCCGGTGCCTTGAAGACCACACGGGCCGTCGCGCCGTCGGCCCTGGCATCGGGAAAGCGTTCCTTGAGCAGATCGACGGCCCGCTGGGCCTCTGTCCCGGGCATGGAGAACGAGCTCGGGGTGGGGGGCGTCGCCACGGACGCCCCGAGGCCACCCAGGACGAGAAGTGCGACCCAGGCCACGACCACGCCGTACCGGTGCCGGAAGGCGAATCTGCCCACTCTGTAGAGAAATGTAGCCACGCGGCTCTGCTCCGCTCGCAGTCGATGTGCTCAGGAAGGGGAAATGCCCGCTGGTCAGGGCACTCGTTCAGTCTTGGGCGCCTGGTCACCCAGTCCTTCCGCACTCACGACGAACTTCGGACTCAGCCTCAGGAATGAGCTGCCTTCGAGGTCATCCACCAGGCCGACACGGTCCCCGGCCACCGATGGTCGGCGGAACGCTCGCTCAAGCCCGGACGGCACTGCACAGACGCCATCCGTCTGCCATCGTCTGAGTCACATGCCCCACCCCATGGAGAGGGAACGCGGGATCGAACGCCTGACACGGTGGCCTACAGGGCGCGGCGCGGGTCTGGGTGCCCGGCTGCCCGCATATGGATACGGCCGTACAAATCGGCCCGACCGGGGGGATGTTGCTGCCTCTGACGGTCGGGAGCGAGTGGTGCGTGATGTCAACTCCGGGGCGCGCCGAACCTCTTGGCGATCAGTTGGCCGCCTGCTTTACTTCGCGCATGATCGCGGCGCTCTCCTGAGTCAGCGTGTTTGTCGAGATGATCCGGCATACAAGCCCCCCACGGACTTGTCGAGCGCCCCGGTTCCCGACATCAACAGCCGACACCGGCAGGCGTGAACAGCGGCGGTCGACGCTGAACTCCAGCGGATGGAAGGCCGAGGCACAAGCTGGGTTGGCCGGGGTCGGCATGGCAATGACAGGGAGGGATGCGGGTGTGATGGTTCAGGACATGAGAAGGAGTTTCACGCTGCACAGCGGAATCGCGGTCGGGCTGAGCGTCGTCCTGCTGTCGTTCGTCTCGCTCACCTGGCTGCCAGGGCCGTCGCCGGTCGACGGCACATGGTGGCCCGTGCCGGCGATCGTGCTGGCCTTTGTGCTCCTGGCGACCGCCCTCTACCCCGTGATCCAGAACGAACCGAGCACCCAGCGCGGAGAGTTCAAGTACCTGCCCAACCGGGTCAAGGCAGTGGTCTGGCTGCTGATCGCCCTGAGCGTCGCGATGATCGTCCTCACCGCGGCGGTCGGGCACGGGAGATTCCAGTCGCCCACGGTCGAGGGCGGCCGGTACTTCTCTTACGATCAATCCACCTCGCCCCGGGTCAAGGTGGAGCTCTCGCGGAGTCAATACGAGGCCTCCACCGAAAGCCAGCAACGCCTCATGCTCTCGATCGCGAGTCTGATGTCCGCCATAGCCGGCGGTGTCGTTCTGGGGAACAGAGGACTGCGCCCACAAGACGCCGTGTCCGGGTGATCGCCCCAGGACTCGATCACACGCCGTGCAGGTTCGGACAGGCGGCGTCGGCCGGCGCTGCTCAAGGACATCCGAGATGGCGGCCGCAGATCAGGGCCGCCGGTTTCCGGCTGTGGCTCGACTGACATCACCGTTTACCGGCGTGCTCAGCCCCGTTCGTCCTCGACCGTGCCGAAAGCGACGGGGAACGACTCCCCTCGCCGCGGGTGGTGCGGGCCGTCTGCTTCGCCGGCCTCACAGCATCGGGCCGTGCACGTCGGCCTCGCCGGCCGCGCTGAGGCCCGTGTGCTCACAGATCACGCTCTCCACGGCGTCCGGATCGTCCGGGGTGATGAACGGACGCACGCCCCGGCCGATGTCGAGGATGAGTCCAATGCTCTTTTCGGGCCGTTGCGGATCCAGGCTCGCCCAGTACAGCGGGTTCGCGGTCCCCCAGATGCGGCCCCTTCCCGTGAAGGCGCTCATCGCGACGCGGCGGACCGAGCGGATGGTCGCGTAGGGGATGCGCTTCGTCCCCCAGGGGAAGTAGTAGCCGCGGATCCGAAGGGCCTCGGGCGTGCATTCGATCCAGCGGTCCTGGTATGTGCGAGGCATGGGAAATCTTCTCCAGTCACAGGGCGCAATTGGTTGGTGCGAGCAAGCCGCGTGCTCTGCGGAAACCCGTGTCTCAAGTAGTGCGCGGCCGACGCCTGGTGTCATGACACGGCAGTTCGTGGCTTGACACCCGCACGGTCGCTCCCCTGGCTTCGGGAGACAGCCGCGCGATCACAGGTCTGCGGCCCGCTCACTGCCCTACAGCACATGGCTCGTCGAACTGACATCACCAGCTGACGTCAGCCATGGTGAACGGCAGCGACAAGGACTGGAGCCGCAGGCGACCGCCGGCACCCGTGCTCGGCGATCGCACGGCACAGCGATCGAACTCCTGACGCCGGGGCAGTTGCAGCAGCACCCCGCCCACGCTCTCCGATGCCACAGGATCTGGAGGAGCTGCAAAAGACCGCACCCATACGGCGAGACGGAGCACGGCCGGCAACGTCTGCCCCGGCGTGCCTCTCAGCCTCGCGTGCACCGCGACGTGCTGCAATGGGGCATGGCATCGTCCTGGACTGGTAGACGGGTGCGCCTACGCGCCATCGAACCCGATGACTGGGCGGCGTTCGCGCGCTTCGCCGACGAGGACGGGCGGCGCGGGAGTCGGCTGGATCTACCGCGGTCCGCCGAGAGTTACCGCGCTTGGGCGAAGGAGCAAGCCGTTGCCACGTGCGATGACGACCGCTTTCGGCTGGCCGTCGAAACGACGGACATGGGAGAGCTGGTCGGCACGATCGGCTCACATCGCACCGGCACTCGTTCAGGCTGGTTCGAGTTCGATGTCACGATCGGCGTCGACCACCGGCGCAAGGGTTACGCGGCGGAAGCCCTCGTGCTGTTGTTGCGCTTCATGTTCGCCGAGCGGCGCTATCACAAATGCCTGGCGGTGATCTTGGCCCACAACGAAGCCTCACTGGCGCTCACTCGTCGGCTCGGCTTCACCGAAGAGGGTCGTTTGCGGGAACACGTCTTCTTCGCCGGCCGGCACCACGACCTCGTCATGATGGGCATGCTCGCCGACGAGTTCGGTCGGCGACACTCGATGAGCGAATCGTGAGTCGGTCGTCCGAGCGTGTGCGGAACGGCAATCGAACTCGATCCATGTTCGCCGTTCGCGGGTAGGGGCCGCCCGTCTCAGACAGCAGAACTGCCCTCAACTGCGCGAAGTGGCACGCAGGCGCAAGCCGGCAGGTGTGAGACCTACGAAGGTGGTGACCTGGAAGCTGGGTTCCGGTCCGGGCGGCTCGCTCAAGTGGTGACGGCGGGCGGTGTGCGCGGTCAGAAGTGTCAGCATCGCCATGGCCAGAGCGACTCCCTCGCAGCCGTGCGGTCCGGTACCGAAGGCGAGGAAGGCTCCGGGTTTCTCCGGCGAGCCCGAATCGTCGAGCCAGCGCTCGGGGTGGAACCGGTCCGGCTCGGAGTGCTCCCGTGCGTCGCGGTGGGCGGTGTAAGGGCAGACGAGCACAGTGGAACCGGCGTCGATGGTGTAGCCGGCGAGCTCAGTCTCCCGCGTGGCGCGCCGGGTCAGCAGCCAGCTCGGGGGGTGCAGTCGGAGCACCTCGCGTACCACTGCCTGGGTGTACTGGAGGCTCTCGAGGTGGGTGTTGGTCGTCGCGGCCGGGTCCTCGGGCAGCAAGGCGGCTTCGGCCGCGACGCGGTCCGCTGCCTGGGGGTGCCGGGCCAGGTAGAGCAGGATCCATCCGGCTGCCCGGGAAGGTGTCTCGAAGGTGGCGACGGTGATTCCGGGCAGCGTGTCGAGGACGGCTTCTTCCGACAGGAGGCCGTAGTGGGACGTGGGGCGGAGCATCTGTCCCAGCAGGTCGTCGCCGAGCCGCCCCGATGCACGGCGCCGGCGGACGATGGGCCGCAAGGCGTTCGTGAAGGCGACTTGCTGCCGTGTGCGGAACCGCCGTGCCGGTGTGGGGATCCAGCGCGGCAACACCCAGCGCGAGGGGCGTACGAGTCTCTCCCGGGCCAGGAAGAGCTGTGAGGCGAAGGGCAGCAGGGTGGGGGCGTCCTCGGAGAAGAGGTAGTGCACGCCGATCTCCGCCAAGGTGTGCCTGACCAGGGGCAGGATCTCGACGTCCTGGCCCGTGGGCCACTGGTCGGCGCATCGAGCGGCACCGGGCGCGATCTCGCCGATCCGGGCTGCAACCGCGTGCGCGCGCAGCCCGCGCATGCGGGCGGCGTGGGCGTGTGCGCGTTCCTCATGCGTCGGTGCTTGGCTCGACCCCTTCAACGGCGGGAAGAGGGGTGAGGGTGCCTTGGGGAACTCCTCCGCGCGGCGCAGCACCTCTTCACAGGGCTCGGCCGCAGCGGCTACGTAGACACCCGGCTCCAGCTGCCAGACGTCCCCGCACTCGTCAGCGCCACGTCGCGCCATGGCCAGCCGGTCGCGGCTCCACGCCGCGAAACCGCCTTCGGGCAACCGCGGCGGCTCGTTCGTTCGGCCCATGTGATGGCCCCTGGCTGTCGTACCTGTCCAGGCCGATGTCGTCGGTGGCGTGGCTGGGAGTCGGCGGGCGCCCGGAGGCTCCCGCCGGCAGTGTGGTCAGGCCGAGTCGGCGCCGGCGTACGCGTCCCATTCGTGTTCGCCGTACGCACCGTAGTGGCGGGCGAAGGACAGCTTCCCGAGCAGCTTGGCGATCATGATGTACTCCTCTCGCCTGTTTGAGATCTGCCCGCTGAGGGTTGACTGATGAAGCTCCCATCAGCATTAAATGCCACGTGTTCCATGGTGCCACATCTGTCAATTCGACCTACTCATACTTTCAGTCGCACGCATGGATACAAGGCGTGTGCTTTCGAGCCCACCGCCCGCGGCGGTGTTGCCGATGCACCGGGGATCGTGCAAGTGGACGCGCCTGATGGTATGGGGCACCGGTCCGCGCCATGGGCGAAAGTCACCGTGAAGAGCAGAACTCATAGTTCAATGCCGAACGTTCAAATTTCGACCATGGATGGTCGGGAGTTCGCGGCGAAATCATATGCGGTTCATTTGGTGACGTTCAGGCGCTCTTTGCGCGATATTTACTCATCGGTTAGCCGCAAAGAATTGGTCAAGGATGTGTCAACGTCCGCTGTCCTGGGGCTCTACGTTTCTCTGTGACCAGTCGGCGACGCTCAACCAGTCATCTTTCGCCCTTCCTCGGAGAAGGAGATATTCGTGGAACGTCGCAACTTCCTGCGCGGTGCGGTGATCGGTACCTCTGCCGCCGTCTTCGGCGGCACCCTCATGCACGGCGCCGCCTACGCGGCCCCCGCCCAGAACGGCACCAGCCCCTACGGTGACCTGCTGGCCGCCGACGCCAACGGGATCATGCTGCCGGCCGGCTTCACCAGCCGCGTCATCGCCCGCTCCTCCCAGACCGTCTCCGGCACCTCGTACACCTGGCACAACGCCCCTGACGGCGGGGCCTGTTACGCGGGCGGGTCGGGCTGGATCTACGTCTCCAACTCGGAGATCAACCCCTCCGGCGGCGCGAGCGCGGTTAAGTTCTCGGCCACGGGCGCGATCACGGGCGCGTACCGCATCCTCTCGGGCACCCGCCAGAACTGTGCGGGCGGCAAGACCCCGTGGAACACCTGGCTGTCCTGCGAGGAGGTGTCCCTCGGCTACGTCTACGAAACCGACCCGTGGGGCACGAACGCGGCGGTGCAGCGTGCGGCGATGGGCCGCTTCAAGCACGAGGCGGCGGCGGCCGACCCGGTGCGCAAGGTGATCTACCTGACCGAGGACGAGACGAACGGCCGCTTCTACCGCTTCGTCCCGACGACCTGGGGCGACCTGTCCGCCGGCACGCTCCAGGTGATGGTCGCGGGCAGTGCCACGAGCGGCTCCTTCACCTGGGCCAACGTCCCCGACCCGGACGGCTCCCCCACCGCCACCCGCTCCCAGGTCTCCGGGTCCAAGTCCTTCAACGGCGGCGAAGGCTGCCACTACGCGAACGACACGGTCTGGTTCACGACCAAGGGCGACAACCGTCTGTGGCAGCTCAACCTCGCGTCGAACACCTACGAGCTGGCCTACGACGACAGCCTGGTCACCAACGGCGCAGCACCGCTGACCGGCGTGGACAACGTCACCGGCAGCTCTTCCGGCGACCTGTTCGTCGCCGAGGACGGCGGCAACATGGAGATCTGCATCATCACCCCCGACGACATCGTCGCGCCGTTCCTGCGGATCACCGGCCAGTCCGGCTCGGAAGTCACCGGCCCGGCATTCTCCCCCGACGGCACGCGCCTGTACTTCTCCAGCCAGCGGGGCACCACCGGCAGCTCTTCCGGAGGCATCACCTACGAAGTGACGGGCCCGTTCCGCGCAACCGCCTGATCGCCGCTTGACGGTCGGGGCGGTGGCGAGGCTCCGCCCCGACCACCACCGGTGTGGCACCGCCGATGTTTCTCTGCACTGGCGGAAGCCGTCGGCCGCACCAACGTGCTGACCTGGCCGTTCCTACGGTGTGCCGACACGCGCGCGCGGCGCCTTCAGCACGCGCAGCCCTCTATTCGGGCCACTCGGAGTTCTTGATGACCTCCACGAAGTCGCCGCGTACGAAGCCGGGGGAAAAGTGGGCCAGCACGTCGGCCTTGACGTTGCCGAACGTCGTCTCGGCGCGATCCTTGATGCCCTCGGTGAAGGCGGCGAGGATCCGGTTCTTGAAATCCGGGCGGGGGTGGGCCGCGACGACGGCCGTGCGTTGTTCGTCGGAGATGGCGTGGTAGCCGATGCCCAGGACGTCCACTTCCACGCCACGGGTGACCAGGGCCACTTCGGGCGCCATGTGCAAGGGGATCTCCGGGGTGGTGTGCAGGGCTATGGCCGTCCAGACCCGCTCGGCCGGCTCGCCGGTGATGCCGTGGGCATGCAGGAAGCGGCGGGCCTCGTCGGCACCGTCGATCTCGAAACGCTGGTCGGTACGGCGGAAGCGCTCGGTCAGTCCCAGGTCGTGGAACATCGCGCCCACGTACAGCAGCTCGGGATCAAAGCGCAGCCCCTGTTCCCGGCCGCGGAGCGCCCCGAACAGAAACACCCGTCGCGAGTGGTCGAACAGCAGTGGCGAGGCGACATCCCGTACCAGCTCGGTCGCCTCCCGCGTCAGCACACTGTCCGGAATCTGCACGCTCGCAATCGATTCACCCATGATGATCGCCCTTCTCTCTGCTCCACATCACTGACCTCCTACAGATTCGTCGCGTGCCGTAGCCTGATGCCATGTCCTTCCTGCCACACATCCCACACATTCAGACATGACACTCCGTGTCGCCTTCTTGGTGTTCGACGGTGTGACCCTCCTCGACGTCAGCGGTCCCTCGGAGGTGCTGCATCAGGCGGGACGCCTCGGCCACCCCTACACACCGGTACTGGTCTCCCCCGGCGGCGGCGACGTCACGACCGCGTCGGGGTTGGCGCTCGCCCGGACCGTGGCGGCGGCCGATGTCGGGCCGGTCCACACGCTCGTGGTCGCCGGAGCCGACCTGCTCGCCGAGCAACCCCCGGGAGAGGAGCTGCTGGAGGCGGCCGCCACCCTCGCCGAAGGGACTCCTCGGGTCGCGTCGGTGTGCAGCGGCGCATTCGTCCTCGCCGAGCTGGGCCTGCTCGACGGGCGCAGGGCGACCACGCACTGGCGGCATGCCAAGACGCTCGCCCGCCGCTACCCCCGGGTCCATGTCGAGCCTGACGCCCTCCACATCCGGGACGGCCGGTACGTCACCTCCGCGGGCATCAGCGCGGGCATCGATCTGGCCCTCGCACTGGTCGAGGACGACCACGGAGCGGACGTGGCCCGGGAGGCCGCCCGCGAACTCGTCGTCTTCATGCAGCGGCCGGGCGGGCAGTCGCAGTTCTCCACGGCTCTGGCGACCCCACCGGCCCGCAGCGACCTGCTGGGCTCGCTGACCGCGTCCGTACTCGCCGACCCGGCCGCCGACCACAGCCTGCCCGCCATGGCCGCGTCCGCCGCCGTCAGCACCCGGCACCTGACCCGGCTGTTCCAGACCGAACTGAACACCACACCCGCACGCTGGGTCGAGCGCGTCCGCCTCGACCGCGCGCAGCAGCTTCTGCTCGACGGGCACAGCGTGACCTCGGCCGCACTGCACAGCGGGCTCGGCAGCGACGAGAGCCTTCGCCGCACCTTCGCCCGCCACCTGGGCACCACCCCGACCGAATTCCGCAGACGCTTCACCACCACGCGCCCGCAGGGTTCGCCGCAGTGATGTCGACCGCTACTCAGGATTCGGGGGCTCGGACGGTAGCTGCCCCCCGGGGACGAGGTCGCGGAGGGACTGCCATTGGGAAGAGCGAACGAGGGCAGCGGCCCGAGCGGCAGTGGAGCGGTTCACGGTGGTCGAGCACGATCGGCCGGTGAAGGCAGTCTTTGAGCCGGCAACGCGGAGTTCCTTGCCTTCGACATTGAGGATCCCGTTGGCGTCGATGTCGAAGGTCACTTCGACCAGTGGTGTGCCCTTGGGGTGGCGTGGCAGGCCGGTGAGTTCGAGGACGGCGAGTGATCTGTTCCTCGAGGTTTCCTCCCACTCGCCTTCAAGGATGTGGAGGACGATCGACGTCTGGTTCTTCACTTGGGTGAAGAAGAGCTCGCTGCGCTTCGTCGGGATGGTGGTGTTGCGCTCGATTATCTTCGTCATGCCTCCGCCGGAAGTCTCCACGCCGAGTGAGGCCGAGTAGGCATCGAGGAGAAGTGTGTCCAAGACGCCTCCGGTGAGGATGCCGCTCTGGAGGGCGGCTCCCGTGACGATTCCCTCCGGAATCAGGCCGCGGTAGGGCTGTTTACCGTTCATGATCCGGCTGACCAGCTCACCGATTGCGGGCATTCGGGTGGCACCGCCGGTCAGGATCACCTGATTCAGATCGGACTGCTCGACGTCGTAGGCGTCGCGGATGGCCTGTTCCACTGGTTCCCGGCAGCGTTCCAGCAGGTCCTGCGTCATGGACTCGAACTCTTGGCGGGTCAGGGTCTCTTCGACGTGCAGCGGCGAACCTGCAGAGGCGGCAAGGTAGGGCAGCGTGATGGTCGTGGCGCTCGCCGACGACAGTTCGATCTTCGCCGCCTCGGCCGCCGCTTGGAGTCGCTGCATCGCCTCGACGTTCTGGCCGAGGCCCACCCCGTACTGGTCCCACACCCGGCGCAGGAGATGCTGGACGATGCGCCGGTCCCAGTCGTCACCGCCGAGGTGGTTGTCGCCCGCGTGCGCCTTCACCTCGACGACTCCGTCACCGACCTCGATGAGCGATACGTCCAGGGTGCCGCCGCCGAGGTCGAAGATGAGGACGATGGCGTCTTCCTCGCGGTTCAGGCCGTACGTGACAGCCGCTGCCGTCGGCTCGTTGATGACTCGCAGCGCGCGGATCCCGGCTCGGCCGGCGGCCTCCACGAGTGCAGCCCGCTGGTCCAGGTCGAAATTCGCCGGAACCGTGAGCACGGCTCCGTACAGCGGCCCGCCGACAAATGCCTCCGCGTCCTCCCGCAACCGCCGCAGGATGTGTTCGGCCACGTCCTCGGCCGTCAGGCGGACCGTGCCCCGGGTGATGCTCCAGTCCGTGCCCAGCTTCAGTTTCGCCGACCGGATCGTGTAGTCGGGGTTGGTGATTGCCTGGCGCTTGGCGGGGGTGCCCACCAGAATGTCGCCCGCCTCGGTGATGGCCACCAGGCTGGGGGTGGAGAGGGCACCCTCCGCGTTGGGGATCAGTCGGACGTCCTCGCCCGCGAACAGGGCGATCGCCGAGTTCGTCGTACCGAAATCGATGCCCACCACCGGGCCGTACCTGGAGGCACCGACGGGCGGGCGGGGTGCGGCCGGACGGGGTGCGCGGGCCGTGGGGATCTCGCCCATGCCCCGGTCGTGCCACAACTGTCTTGCCCTACGGGCCACTTCACGGTCCGCGTCGGCAATCAGGCCGAGGAGCGAAGCGCGAGCCGCGTCCCGGGTGGGCTCGCGAACGCTGCCCAGAAGTTGCTCGACCAGGTGGAGGGAGCCGATGCGTTTCCATGCCTGGGGGTCCAGGGCCGCCGCTCTCATCTCGGCCAGGCGGTCGACGTCCACATGGCGGGGACTGCGCGCCAGGTAGATCGTGCCTTGGGCGCTGTCCACGCTGAGGGTGGGGGTCTGGCCGGCGATGCGCCGGCGTACCTGCTCGTGAACGTAGTCGTAGAGCTCCTCGACGGAGACGAAGCCGTCGCCGTCCAGGTCGGCGGAGCCGTCTCGCAGGCCGCCCACCACCGCCGAGGTGAACACGGACGGCTGGGCGGGGGCACGGCTGTGGCGGACGTCGCGCTCGCCCTCATAGGCGTACTGGAGAGCCGTCGAGGCGGTCAGGACCACCCGGCCGTTGCCCGCGAACGGCTCGGCCACGTCCACCGTGGGCGGGCCCGAGTCTCGGCGCAGGGCGTTCATCGGGAATGCGCCGCTGTAACAGCAGTCCAGGAGGACGACGATGCGGCGGGAACGGCTCGCGCCCATCCAGTCGCCGAGGACCTCCGCGGGGACGGCTGTCGCGCGGAGGTAGTCGAGCTCGCTGTCCCGCATGATGAAGTGCAGGCGGCCCCTCGTGTCCTTCCAGCCGTGCAGGGACATATGGAGCAGGAGCAGGTCGTCACGGGCGGCTTTGGTGAAGAAGGATTCCAGGGCGCGCATGGCGGGGCGCTGGGGCACGTCGACGAGTGTCTCGACCTCGAAGCCGCCGATGTCAGGGGCGCCGAGTACCTGCGCGAGTGCGGCCGCGTCCGCAGTGGCCGCCGGGAGCGTGGCGAAGTGCTGGTCGTCGTATGTGCTGTTGGCGATGATCAGGGCGCGGCTCACCACGGCGGGTCACTCCCCGTGGCGGCGCAGGAACTCTTCCAGGGCGCGGTGCTGCACCTCGTCACTCGCCCCGGTCAGCTCGATCTCGTCCTCACCGATTTTCAGGCGGACGCTGCCCGAGCGGCGCCGGTTCAGCCAGTCCTGGACAACGGCGGCGAGCACCGGGAGCAGCGCGCCGCTGCCGCCCAGGCCAATGAGGAGTGCGCCCAGCTGCACGACTTCCGTGGAGCGGCTGCCCGGCGGAGGCGGGCCTTGCGTCACCCGGTCGATGCCGTCGAGGTCGAGCTCGCTCAACTCTGCCATCAAATGCTGGAGTTGCTCCTCGGCGTACTCGTCGTCGCCGTCGTCCGTGTCGAGTACGAGCACGACCGGCATCGTCCTGTCCCCCATGACGCCACCCCCGTTCACCCACGCGTCGTGGGAACTCTAGCGACGCCAGGCCCAGTGGGGGGACTGCTCCGGAAGGATCCGATGGTCGAAGCGTGGACAGGCGCACGCTCTGCACCTTGCGGTTCGGACTCCTGTGCAGGGCGAGCACGACCGGGCAGCGCATGGTGAGCTTCCCGCCGGGGGTGATGAACGCACGGGCGAGCCACTCCAACTATGGCTCCCGGGTGGACCTCTTCGCCCCGGCTCCGGCATCACGGCGGCCTGGAACACCTCGGACTCGGCCACGTACACGGGCAACGGCACCTCGTTCGCCGCCCCGCACGTCTCCCGGGCTGCCGCCCTCTGCCTGACGGCCCACCCGGGTGCCTCCCCCGCGACCGTGGGCAGCGCGCTGGTCGACGGCGCGACCAGTGAAGTCCTCGGTGGTGTGGGGTCGGGTTCGCCGAACACGCTGCTGAAACTCGTCCCGTAGACCGTGCCGCCGGCTGCGGGCATTGGCTTGCGGCGCCGGACGACAAAACGGGCTCCGGTCTCGATGAACTCGGTCTGGAAGCCGTCGGGCAACGCCTTGAGCCGGATCAGACGGTGGTCAAGTACCGGCACCCGGCCGCGTTCACCGATGAGCAGCCAGCACGGCCGCGAGGCCCTCTTGCAGATCTTTGACGAAATACTCGGGAACCTCCAGCGACGGGAAATGTCCCCCGCGTTCGGGCGACTTCCATCGGACGATCTGCCGGTACCGCTCCTGTGCCCAGGGACGCGGACACTTCTCGATGTCGCGGGGGTACATGCTGATTGCCGACGGAACGTCGACCCGAAGTTCCGGGTCCAGCGAGTTGTGGCTTTCGTAGTAGATACGGGCCGCGGATGCGCCGGACCGCGTCAGCCAGTACAGGGTGACGTCGTCAAGAATCCTGTCTCTGGACATCGTCTCGAAGGGGCTGTCCTCGGTGTCCGACCACTCGGCGAACTTGTCGAGGATCCAGGCGAGAAGCCCGACCGGTGAGTCGACGAGCGAGTAGCCGATGGTCTGCGGCCGGGTGGCCTGCTGCTTCGCGTACGCCGCGCGGTGGCGCCAGAAATCGTGCGTCTCTTCGGCCCACTTGCGCTCGACCGCTGTCAGCCCGTCCGTTGTCAACCCGGGCGGCGCCTCCGCGAACAAGGTGTGGATGCCGAGAACATGCGCCGGGAACCGGCCGGCGAGAACCGTGGTGATATTGCCTCCCCAGTCGCCACCGTGGGCCACGAACGTGCTGTAGCCGAGCCGTCCCATCAGCTCCACCCATGCGGCCGCGATCTTCTCGGTTCCCCACCCGGTGGTGGCCGGCTTGTCGCTGTAACCAAAGCCTGGAAGAGACGGGGCCACGACGTGGAACGCCGGCGCGCTTGCGTCCTTCGGATCTGCCAACTCGTCCACCACATCGACGAACTCGGCAATGCTGCCCGGCCAGCCGTGCGTCAAGATCAGAGGAGTGGCATCTGCGCGCGCGGATCGGCGGTGCAGGAAGTGGATTCCCAGATCATCGATGGTGGTGCGGTACTGGCCGATCCGATTGAGGCGCGCTTCGAACGACCGCCAGTCGTACCCGGTGCGCCAGTAGTTCACGACATCGACGAGGTCGGCGAGAGGAACGCCCTGCTCCCATCGCCGAGGGTCGGGCGCGGGGCGATGGACCGTCTCAGTCTCCGGTAGTCGCGCCGCGGCCAGTCGCGCGCGCAGATCGTCGAGGTCAGCGTCAGTTGCGTGGGCTTCAAATGCTTGTACGTCGCTGGTTGGACGGGGCATGAGACCTCCTGACCGTCGTGTCACCGGCTGCGACCTGTCGCGAACCGGCTAAGACGGTTCTAGCAGTTCTCCGAGCCACGCCGCAACCGGCTAAGGTGGTTCCATGCGTGCTGGATTCCCTGACTTCCGCCTCGGTGCCGTGCTGGCGACCAGCTTCACGGGGACTCTGTCGGAGCGTCATGGCGAGGCCGTGGAGCGCATTCCCACGCCGCAGCGACTCGTCGACTGGCTGGCAGTGAACGGCCTCACCGTGGACTCCTGCACCACTGCCCAGCTCGACCTCGCCCGGGAACTGAGGGAGTCGATTCACGCCGCCGCGACAGCGGCCGCGATCCAGGACGCTCTCCCCGCATCCGCTGTCCACGTCATCAATGACTGCAGCGCAAAGGGGCGAGCCTCAGCGATCCTGACGCCCGAGGGCAAGCGGCAATGGCGTCTCGGCTCGGCTTCCTGCGTGGAAGATGCCCTCGGCGTGATCGCCGCCGACGCCATCAGCATCCTCGCAGGCGAACGAGACGGAAAATTGGCCTTGTGCGCATCACCGACCTGCCAAGCCGCCTTCTTCGACACCAGTCAGAGCCGCACCCGCAAATGGTGTGACATGAACACATGCGGGAACCGTCAGAAGAAAGCGCGCTTCAATGCCAACCAGCGCAAAAACCCTGGATCAGAGGGCTGATCATTACCCTCGGTGCACCCAGTGGACCCCACGCCTGCGAGACCCCGGTCACTCGGCTGGCGTTTCGTCAGGTCCAAGCCGGCTCGCCGTCCGGCCGTAGCCCGTCTGGGCGTCCGCGAGGCGGGTGGTGGGATTCGCGAAGAGTCCGGGCCCGCCGCGTCGCGGACCAAGCACAGCATGACCGGTTCGATACTGATCCGCATGCGCGTCGAATACGACCCTGAGGCCATGGACAGGGCAGTCTTCTACAGGTTTCTGACGTCCGTCGTCGTTCCTCGCCCCATCGCCTGGGTCTCCACGATCACCTCGGACGGAAGCACTGAGAACCTCGCCCCGCACTCCTTCTTCAGTATCGCCAGCACCGACCCCCCGATCGTCCAGTTCACCTCGATCGGGCGTAAGGACTCCCTGCGCAATGTGGAGGACACCGGGGAGTTCGTCGTCAATTTCTCGTCCGAGCCGCTACTGGACCTGATCAACGCCACCGCCATCGACTTTCCCCGGTCAGTCAGCGAATTCGACACCGCCGGCATCCAGCGCGAAGCCAGCAGGTGCGTGCGGCCACCCAGGGTGGCCGCATCTCATGTGGTCCTGGAGTGCCGCTCGCACACCACCTTGCGGATGGGCAACTCCACCCTCGTCTTCGGACGCGTGGTCCATGCCGCGGCGGATAAGGACTACCTCGCCGACGACCGCCCCAGCAGCAACCTACTGCGCCCGCTCACGAAGCTCGGCGGCGACGAGTGGGGCACCCTGGGCGAGGTCATCCACCTCAGGCGAATCCCTTACGAGGAGCCCGACTCCAAGTGACCTCGCCGCCGCGGTGCCCGCTCATCACGGGAACCGTGGCGCGCAGCCGTACCGGGTGGTTCGCGCAGGGGCCCTGCCGTTCAGGCAGTGGCTGCGCGGGCGTGGTCCAGCATGTCCATGGTGGTGTCGGCAGCCTCGACGACGACCGGGTCATGGGTGGCGACGACGGTGACGCAGCCCCGTTCGTGTGTGGTGCGGGCGATGAGCAGGATGAGGTCGTCGGCGCGGGTGCGGTCGACGGCGGCGGTCGGTTCGTCGACGAGGAGGAGTTCGGGCCGGGTGAGCAGGGCGCGTGCCAGGGCCACGCGTTGGCGTTCGCCGCCGGAGAGCTGGTCGGGGCGGTGGCCAAGCCGATGGTCGAGTCCGACCTCGGCGAGCAGTTCGCGGGCCTGACTGCGCAGGGTGCGGGGTTTGTGTCCGGCCAGGGAGGCGGCGGCGAGGAGCTGTTCCTCGGTGGTGAGACCGGACAGCAGGTTTCCGCTCTGGAACATGTAGCCGATGCGGGTGCGGCGGGCGTGGGCGCGTTCCCGGTCCGTGAGGGCGGCCAGGTCGGTGTCGTTGAGGAGCGCCTGTCCCCGGTCCGGGCGGAGCAGCGCGCCGGCGACGGCCAGAAGGGTGGACTTGCCGGAGCCGGAGGGACCGACGAGGGCGGTGAGGGCGCCCTGCTCGAAGGAGGCGGTCAGACCTTCGAGGGCGCTGGTGCGGGATTCGCCGCGGCCGAGGGTGACGGTGATGTCTTTCAGGTGGAGGGTCATCGTGCGGCTCCCAGCATGGTCATCGGATCGACGGTGGTGACACGCCGCAGGGTGAGGGCGGCCCCTGCGAGGCCGACCAGGACCACGGCGGCCATGGTCGTGGTGAGGGTGGAAGCGGGCAGGCTGAAGGGCACCTGCTCACCGACGAGGAGGCCGACGGCGGCGGCGAGTGCGGCTCCGACGGCAGTGCCGGCGGCGACGACCACGGCGGCCTGGGCGAGGGTGTGGCCGAGGAGGCGGCGCCGGGATGCGCCCATGGCGCGGAGCAGGGCGAGTTCCGGTGTGCGCTGGACGGTCCAGATGGCGAAGAAGGCGCCGACGACGAGCGGGGCGATGAGGAAAAGGAACGACTGGATGGAGGTCATGGTCAGGCGCTCTCCCTTGTAACCGGGCGCGGCGGCGAAGGCGTCTTCGAGCGGGACGGTCGCGGTGCCGTGGCGGCGGTCGGCCTCGGCGAGCGCCTTGTCACCGAGATCGGCATGGGCCTTGAGAGCCATCGCGCTGTACTGGGCGGGGAGGTCTGCGGACGTGGCGTGTGCGCCGGGGGTGGTGAAGCGGACCTGGCGCCAGGTGTCGGTGGTCATGTAGGCGACCGGCACGTGGCCGTAGGAGGACCGGCCCGTGGTGCCGATGACCTTGAGGTCGATGCCGAGCCGGTCGATGGTCAGACTGTCGCCGATGCGTACGCCGTCGTTCACGAGCTGGCGGGAGACGACGACGCCCTGGGGCGTGGCCGTGTCCAGGCGGTGGCCGTCCTCGGCGCCGGGGTCGGTGAAGGCTCCGGGGGCCACACCGAGGGCGGCGAGGTCGACCTCGACATCGCGGTCGGTGGTTCCGCGGGTGATGGCAACGCCGAGAGGCGTGGCCTCGATGTCCTTCTCCTTCGTCCAGCCGGTGGCGGTGCGCTGGTCGATCAGGCCGCGCGCGAACTGGTCCGACTTGGTGCCTTCGGCGAAGGCGACGTGGGTGGCGTGCAGTCCGCGCAGAGCGGAGACGGTGTCGTCACCGAGGCCGGTGGTGAAACCGGAGACGATCCCGACGAGCGCGGCGACGAGGACGACGACGCTCCCCATCAGCAGAAAGCGGCCTCTGGCCGCTTTGAGTTCCAGCAGGGCGAGGTACACGGGCACTCTCCAAAGATAGGGACAAGGCGTCCCCAAAAATAGATGATGGCGACGCAGCGTCCCTAAGTGGGGTGGGTTCTAGACTGACCGGGTGCCCAAGATCAAGGCCGCCTCAGTCGCCGATCACCGCGCCCAGCAGCGCGCCACCCTTCTCGACGCGGCATACGAGCTCCTTGCCGAGGGCGATGCGGCCGAAGTGACGTTCGCGGCGGTCGCCCGCCGTACCGGGCTGGCCCGCAACAGCGTCTACAAGTACTTCGCCAACCGCAGCGAGCTGCTGACCGAGGTGGTGCGGCAGGCCGCGCCACGCTGGACCGAGCGCATCCAGGCCGCCCTCGCCGCCGCCGGCGACACCCCCGAAAGACGCGTCGCCGCCTATGTCACGGTGCAGCTGGAGATGGTGCGCGACGGCGAGCACCGCATCGCCCGTGCCACCGCCGACACCCAGGACGCCGCAGCCCTGCGAGCAGGCGCCGACGCGGCGCACCGCGCCCTGCTCGACCCGCTCGTGGACGCCCTGCGCGACCTCGGCGACGACACCCCCCTGCGCACCGCCCGGCTGCTGCAGGGATTCGTCAACGCCGCCACCACAGCGCTGGAAGCAGGAGACGACTACGCCGCGGTCACGGATCGCGCGGTACGACTGACCGTCGCCGCCCTCGCAGGCATCACGACCCATCCGTTGCCCGGTGAGCCGAGAGACGACGGGCCCCCGTCCACCCGACGTCTCTGATGCGCCCTGGGACTTGAACGCCAGGCATCGACGCCCACTGCCACACAGGCTTCCGGGGTCCCGCCAGGCAGCGTCGAGCCCCGTCCGGACCCGGCGCCGCCCCGTACGTTCAGCGGTGGCGCGGAGGCGCCTGTGTCGTGCACGTCAGCGGCTCGTCGGTCGGTACCAGCCGCTCGACCGATCCCGGCCGCCCGTGCGTCACCTGCGGGTGGACCAGGACACCCGTAGGCCTACCGGACCGCGAACACCGCGCGCCGTCCGCGGCGCGGTGGAGCGAAAGGAGACAACAACGAGTGCGCAACGGGTCGGTAGCGAGGCTATGGTCCGCCGTCGATCGCTCCCTACCATTCGGGGACAGGGGGCTCACACGCGCCTCCGTGCAGGGGGATGGACATGGGGTCGATCACTTCACGGCCGGTGTACCGGCGCGTCGTCGCCGTCCTCGCCGTCGGCGTGGCCCTGGCCGCGACCTCGGGGTGCACGGTTCCCGTCGATGCCGTGGCCGGCATCTCGGTGACCGACGACGGCCATCTGCTCGGAGTCATGATGGTCTGCGGACATCAGATCGACGGCGCGGCCCTCTACGTGGACGATGCCGACGCCGACAAGACGGTGACGGTCGGCTCATGGACCGCCGACCACCCCCTCCGGGCCGGTCTCACCACTTGGACCCTCGAGGCTCCTGCCGCCGGCTGGACCGCGACCAGATCTCTGCGCCCGCTCGCCACCAGGACCACGTACGCGCTCTATGGCTGGACCAAGGACAACTCGTGGTCGTCGGGCAACGTCACCTTCACCCTGGCCGACCGGGACCGGCTCACTCCGGGGAAGGTCCGCTACGACAAGATCTCGGACAACGGCGACGAAACTCCAGTGACCGTGTCCCTGGCGGAGTTCAAAGCGAAGGCCTGCCGACACGTGTGACGCCGTCGCGCGCTCGGCCGGGCCGAGTCACTCCCGATGCCGGAAGGCACGCGCTCGACTCGCCCCGCATCACGCGAATGCTGCGGGAGCTGATCGATCGGGAGATGTGGTGGACGAGCACGAACTAAGCGCGCTCCTACGATTCCACACGGCAGTTGGAGGCACCGTCCACGGCCCTGTGTGTCATCCAGCGGATGCTGATCTCTCGACCGTTCGGCAGGGTGAAGCGAGGTGGGCCGTCACTCGCCACGAAGCCGGCTCTCTCCAGGGTTCGGGCCGACGCCACGTTCGTCACTTCGTGGCGTGCCTTGACGGTCTGGAACCCGAAGTGAGTGTGCGCGAACAGCGCGGCCGCGCCGAACAGTTCGGCGCCCAGCCCCAGACCGCGGGCATGGCGGGCGAGTACGCCGCCGATCTCCCCGGTGTCTGTGGACAGCAGCAGGTCTGCCGCGTATCTGCCGTCGTCAAGGCGTACGCCTATGAGCCGCTCGAACGGCCCGGCGGGAGGTTCGAAGGGGTCGGTCATCAAGCGACGCGGGAGCCCGGACGGGAATGACGTGTCGGTGTCGCCCGGACACACCTCGCACAGGGCCTCGCGAGCTTCCTCGTTGACGATGATGTGCTCGGTACCCCATCCAAGCCATCGCTGAGCCTCGAAATCCGAGCAGATCGCCCAGGCAGCAGCATGGTCGAGCATGGTCTGCGGGCTGTAGAACATCAGGTGCTCGGTGCGGAGGGTGTGCCGCCCTTGCCTGCACACACCGGGCTGAGGGAGCTTGGGCAGCATCGCCGTCTGCCCGCGCCGCTTCCATGACCAGACCATGTGTCCTTCCCAGAGATGCGCGGCCAAGTCGGCCGGAGTCGGTTCGGCGGATTCTAGTTCGACGTTTCTGGTGTTCACCGCTGGGTTGGGTGTTCATCGCGGACAGAGCTGGAGGGCATGGCTGCACACAACCGGCAGTGCAGGAAGATGCGGTGCCGGACGCTTCACTCCGGTCTGGACCGTACGGCCGCTGTCAGTGGCCTCTGTCAGGATTCCTCGGTCGGCACCATGATCGGGAGGAACTATGGGCACTTGGGACGTGGGCCCCTTCGACAACGACACCGCAGCGGACTTCTGCGGCGACCTCGACGAGGCAGTCGCGGGCCAGCGCGAGGGCATCGTACGCGGCGCTTTCACACGGGTGATCGACACTACGGACTACCTCGAAGCGCCCGACTCAGATGTGGCCGTGGCCGCAGCAGCCCTCGTCGCGGCGCAATGTCCCGGCGGTGAGCCCGCCGATCCCGTGTATGGGCCGGATGAGCCCCTTCCTGACCTCACTGGCCTGCGCGATCTCGCCTTCCGGGCCCTGCACCGCGTCATGACCGAGCCGTCCGAACTGATGGAGCTCTGGGCCGAGTCCGACGGCGGCCCCTGGCGTGCGAACATCCGCCACCTGCAGAGGGTGCTCCGGCCGCAGCAACTCGTATGAGAGTGCACGTCGACGCCACGTCAGCTGCGCGACCCGGCCGCCGCCGGGCCGTCAGCCCGTGCCGAGCGGGCCTTGTGGGGAGATCAGGCCGCTCTCGTAGGCGAGTACGACGGCCTGGACCCGGTCCCTCAGATCGAGCTTCGACAGGATGCGGCCGACGTGTGTCTTGACCGTGGTCGGGCTGAGGCAGAGGCGGTCCGCGAGTTCGGCGTTGCTGAGGCCGGTGGCCAGCAGACGCAGCACTTCCAGTTCGCGCGGGGTCAGCCCGGACAGATCGGAGTGGATGCCGACCCGCGGGGACTCCTGGCGGTGGGCGAAGCGCTCGATCAGCCTGCGGGTGATCGTGGGTGCGAGCAGGGCGTCGCCGGAGCGCACGAGGCGCACGGCGGCCACCAGGTGTTCAGGGGTGACGTCCTTGAGCAGGAAGCCACTCGCTCCGGCGGTGAGCGCCGCGTACACGTAGTGGTCGAGGTCGTAGGTGGTGAGGATGATGACCTGGGTGCCTTCGGATCCGTCGGGGCCGCTGCCGAGAATGCGTCGGGTCGCCTCGATGCCGTCCATCCGCGGCATCCGGATGTCCATGAGGACGACGTCGGGCCGCGTGCGCCGGACGGCGTCGACCGCCTCGGCGCCGTCCGCGGCCTCGGCCGTCACCTCGATGCCGTCGGCGGCGAGGATCATGCCGAAGCCCGTACGGACCAGGGCCTGGTCGTCCGCGATGACGGCGCGCAGGGCGGGCGCGTTCACACCGCCTCCCAGGGGATTCGGGCCGTGACCCGGTAACCGCCGGTGAGCGTCGGTCCGGCGGTGAGCTCGCCGCCGTAGAGCGTGAGCCGTTCGCGCAGCCCGATCAGTCCGCGGCCGTTGCCGTCCACGGGTGGCGAGTCCCGGACGGCTCCGGTGTCGGTGACCTCGATCTCCAGCCAGGAGCCGGCGAAGCCGATCGCCACGGTCGCGCCGGCGCCCGCCGCGTGCTTGATCGTGTTGGTGAGTGCCTCCTGGACGACGCGGTAGGCCGTGAGTTCCACTCCGGGTGGCAGCGGTCCGGCAGGCAGCGACACCGTCAGGTCCACCGGTGTCCCGGCGGCCCGTACTCTTTCGGCGAGGGCGTCGAGTTGTCCGAGGCCGGGTTGTGGTTCCAGGCCGTCCGTGGGGGTGTCGGCGCCCGTGTCCGGGCTCGCGAGCAGGCCCATCACATGGCGGAGTTCGGCCATGGCGGCCCGGCCTCCGGCCTCCACCGCCAGCAGTGCCTGCTTGGACCGCTCCGGGGCCGCGTCCATCACCTTGCGCGCCGCGCCCGCCTGAATGACCATCACGCTCACATTGTGGGTGACGACGTCGTGGAGTTCGGCGGCTATCCGGGCGCGCTCCTCCTCGACGGCCCGGCGCATGGCCTTCTCCTGGGCCTGTTGCAGGTCCGTGAAACGCTTGCGGCTGGCCTCCAGGCGCAGGCGCCCGAACCGGACGAGACTGGCCAGCACCCCGACGACCAGGAGCACGACGGCGGGGCTGGACCAGCCGGGGAGTATGGGGTCCGAATCCCGGAAGGCGACACCCGCCAGCACGGCGGCGACGATCAGCGCGGCCATCGCCCGTGTCCGGTAGCGGCTGTGCGCGACGGCTCCGTACGCGCCGATGCTGCAGGTCAGTACGTTGATCCAGGAGACGCCGTCGCCGATGGCCAGTGCGGCGGCGGCGACCACCCCGAACGCGAGCAGCGGATACCTGCGCCGGGCCACGAGCGGCAGCGCCGACAGCACGACCAGGACCCACGGCGCGGAGCGCTCCGGTTCGTGCACGGCTCCTGGACGGGGAATGGCCGGTACGGACGGGACGGCCGGCGGGGACGGGATCAGGCCGCGGTTCTCGGTGACGGCCTTGGAGCTGATGCGCACCGGCCCGTCACCTGGATAGCGCGCGGCGACGATCAGCGCGACGACGGTCAGCACGACCGCCAGCACCACGTCCACGCGCACCGCCCGCCGCGACAGCGGGGCGGGCTCCCCCTCCGCCCGCATCGCGCCGCGGACGTGTGCCCACCACGTGCCCGGCCGCAGCACGTCGCCGGCCCGCTCTCGCCAAGTGCCCGCCCACGACGCGTCGCGCGGCCGCCCGTACGGATCCTCCTGCTCCATCCGCACATTGTGTGGCCCCACGGCATGCCTCCGCGTCCACCTGCGCGACCGGCGCACCTGTCCGCCAGGAGTACTCCTCGAGGATGACCCCCCGGCCGGGTCCTCCGCGGGAAGGGCCGCATGTCGGTGCCACGGCCGACGCGCCGCTGCGGCGTCCGCCCGTACGTTCACCGAGCCCGCATCGGGCATCGACTTCCCGACCACGAAGGACGGACCCATCCATGACTCACGTGATCGAACTGGAGGGCGTGGCCAAGCGGTACGGCGGCGCCGACGCCGCGGCGCTCGGGCCGGTCGACCTCACGGTGGCCGAGGGTGAGGCCCTCGCCGTGACGGGTCCGTCGGGCAGCGGCAAGTCCACGCTGCTCAACCTCGTCGCCGGACTGGACCGGCCGACCGAGGGCGCGGTGACCGTGGCCGGGCAGCGCATCGACCGGCTGAGCGAGCACGCGCTGGCCCGGTTCCGCCGCGAACGGATCGGCATGGTCTTCCAGTTCTTCAATCTGCTCGACGACCTCACCGTGGCCGACAACATCCGGCTTCCCGCCCAGCTGACCGGGACCGCCCGGCGGGCGGCGGCATCCCGTGCCGGGGAGCTGATGGAGGTGCTGGGCATCCAGAAGCACGCCCGCGCCTACCCGGGACGGCTGTCCGGCGGCGAACGCCAACGGGTCGCGGTGGCACGGGCGTTGGTGAACCGGCCCGCTCTGCTGCTCGCCGACGAACCGACGGGCGCGCTGGACACCGCCTCGGGGCAGGAAGTGCGTGAGCTGCTCGTCGACCTGCACCGTGGCGGCCAGACCGTCGTCCTCGTCACGCACGACCTGGAGCTGGCCCGCGCGTGCGCGCGGCGCACGATCCATCTCGTCGACGGCCGCGTCGCGGTCGACACGCACGCGGAGGCCGTCCGATGAGCCGGTTCGGCAGCGGCGCCCTGGGGCGGGTCGTGCGTTCAGGGGTCGGCAGACGACGCGTCCAGACGCTGGTGATCGCCGTGGCCACGATGATGGCGGTGGCCTCGGCCGTGGTCGCCGGATCCCTGATGGTCGCCACGAACGCTCCCTTCGACCATGCCTTCGCGCGGCAGCACGGGGCGCATCTCACCGCGGAGTTCGACCCGGACCGGGTGAGCGCGGCACAGCTGGCGAGCACCCGCCGCCTGGAGGGGGTCACGGCGAGCGCGGGGCCGTTCCCGTCCACGACGATCAGACCGGTGGGCCCGGACGGTGGACATCTTCCCGCGCTGACGCTGGTCGGACGGCCCGGCCCGGGAAAGAACGTGGACGAACTGGACCTGAAGTCGGGCCGGTGGGCCCGCAAGCCCGGCGAGATCGTGTTGTCCGCCGAGTTCTCCGGCCAGTTCCTCAAACTCGGTTCGACACTGAGGAGTTCCGACGCAGCAGGCGCGCGGTCGCTGACCGTCGTCGGTTTCGCGCTGTCGGCCGGCGGCAGCGCCGAGGTCTGGGCGACCCCCGCCCAGGTCAGGTCCCTGGCGACCGGGGACAAGGGCCTCACCAGTCAGATGCTCTACCGCTTCGACTCCGCGGGGACGAAGGCCCAGATCGCGGACGACCGCGAGAAGCTCACCGCCGCCCTGCCCAAGGGGGCGCTGGTCGGTGCCCAGTCGTGGCTGGACACCAAGCGCGCCGCCGATCAGGGTGCGGCGGCGACGATCCCCTTCCTGTTCGCCTTCGGCGTGCTCGGCATCGTCATGTCGGTGATCATCGTCGGCAGCGTGATCAGCGGCGCGGTCGGCACGAGCCTGCGCCGGATCGGCATCCTCAAGGCCATCGGATTCACCCCGGGCGAGGTCGTACGGGCCTACGTGGCCCAGGCGTTGATCCCCGCCGCGGCCGGCATCGCGCTGGGGGTCGTCCTCGGCAACCTGCTGGCCGTGCCGCTGCTGGCCGACACCGAGTCCGTGTACGGAACGGTCTCGCTCTCGGTGGCCTGGTGGGTGGATGTCGTGGTGCCCGCCTGTGCGCTGCTCGTGGTCGGGATCGCGGCGCTGGTGCCCGCGTTGCGGGCCGGGAGGCTGCGTACAGTCGAGGCGATCGCCGTCGGCAGGGCGCCGCGCACCGCGCGCGGTCAGTGGGCGCATCGCGCGGCCGGTCGGCTCCCGCTGCCCAGGCCGGTGACATACGGCCTCGCCAGCCCCTTCGCCCACCCCGTGCGCGCCCTCGCGATGGTGCTGGCGGTGACCTTCGGAACGGTGGCCGCGACGTTCGCGGTGGGACTGACGCAGTCCCTCAACGCCGTGGCCGGCGCGCAGGATCCCGAGAACCGCGCCGATGTCACCGCCATCAGCGGCGGACCCGACTCGGGCCCCGGGCCGCGCCCGGTGAAGCAGAAGCCGAAGCCGCCCGCGGCCGGCTCCGAGCGCGCGCCCGCCGCCGCGGGGGCGAACCAGGGGCAGTCGTCGGCCGACCCGGACAAGGTGCGTGCCGCGATCGCCGCGCAGCCCGGCACCGCCTCGTACTACGGCACGGCGATGGGGGACGCGAGGGTGTCCGGGGTCTCCGGCACCGTCCGCGCCATGCTCTACCAGGGTGATTCCCGCCCGGGCAGCTACGAGATGATCCACGGGCACTGGCTCTCCGGGCGGGGCCAGGTCGTGGTGCCCACCCGCTTCCTGGAGCGGACGGGCACCAGGATCGGCGAGACCGTGCGGGTGACGTTCGAGAAGGAGACCGTGAGCCTGCGGATCGTCGGCGAGGCATTCGACACGTCGGACGACGGCATGCGGGTCCACGCGGATCTCGACAGCTTCGCCAAGGCGCAGCCGGAGGTCTTCCACATCGAGGTCGAGCCGGGGATCTCCCCCGCCGACTACGCGCAAAAGCTCAGCCAGGCGGTCGAGCCACTGGGCGGTGACGCCTTCGCCGAGTCCTCCCCGGAGGGGGAGAACATGATCGTGCTCCTGGAGGCGATGGCCGCGCTGCTCACCTTGATGCTGGTCTCCGTGGCGGGCCTCGGAGTGCTCAACTCCGTCGTCCTCGACACCCGCGAGCGCGTCCACGACCTGGGCGTGTGCAAGGCGCTCGGCATGTCACCGCGCCAGACGGTGGGGCTCGTACTCGCCTCGGTGGCCGGGATCGGTGTCGTCGGCGGGCTGATCGGCGTCCCGGCCGGGTTCGCGCTGCACGGCTACGTGCTGCCGGTCATGGGAGAAGCCGCGGGCACCGGCCTGCCGCCCTCGGTCCTCGATGTGTACGACCTCCCGCAACTGCTGCTGCTCGGCCTGGCCGGCGTGCTCGTCGCCCTGCTGGGCGCGACGGTCCCGGCGGGATGGGCCGCCAAGGTCCGCACGGCCACAGCGCTGCGCACCGAGTGACCGGCGGGCGCGGCGCGACTCCAGGCGTCGCAGCACTCGGATTCGCGGCTTCGCAGGCGGCCGCCGAGGACCGAGGCAGCGCGCCCCGAGCTGCCGCCGAGCCGGCCGCTGCCTGCGTCCTGGCGCCCGAGCAGACCGAAGGCCCCTCCTCTCTGGACCTGGAGTCGGTCCGCAAGAACATCGCCGAGGGCGAGGCGGGCGTACCGCTCACCCTCCGCGTGAGCAGGTTGCCCTTGCCCTTGCCCGGCTCGCTCATGGCCCCTCCCCGGCTGAAGTCCAGCCCGCCGCCGGTACCTCGAGACCATGAGGAGGAGGCAGGAGCGCAGCCTGCGAGACGGTGTGGTGATGAGCCGTTCATAGGGCCTTATGGCGGTGGTTTTCCTGCATGAAAGTGAGCAACGCGCGTCGTGCCGATCCTGCGCACCCCTCTGCGAACAGAATCTCCCCGATCAAGAACGTCTTCGCAGAAGGGTCAGGTAGTGATGAAGCGGATCGGGCGACGTGCTGCGGCTGGACTGGCAGCGTTCGTACTCCTGGGTGTCGGCTCCGCCGGCGCGGTGGCCGCGGACGACCCGCACCCCAGCGGTTCCGCCCTGATCGTCAACACGGGCGACCACAACAACATCGCCGGCCGGGACCTCATCGTCGGGAACAACAACACCGTCGGCACTGGCCACACCATCACGCAGGGCAGCCTGCCGACGACCCCTCCCCCGTCGGCAACCCGCCACGTGGTCGCCTTTTACCAGACCGGCACCACAACGGGAGACCCCGGCCAGCCCTATGTCTCCCCCGCCCCTCTGGCCGGGCAGGCTGACGTGGTCGAGGTCGCCGCGTTCCACCTCAACGATCCCGCGCAGTACCCCATCCTGACCCTCAACAGCGACGCCCCCTCCGCCGCGAAGTACGCCCCCATGTGGCGCGACGTCGCCGCGCTGCAGGCCAAGGGCCTCAAGGCGACCGCGCTCCTCGGAGGCGCCGCGCCCGGCACCTACGCCCGCCTCGACCAGAACTTCGACCTGTACTACCCGCCCATCCGCGACGCGCTGAGGACCTACAAGCTGGACGGCATCGACCTCGACGTCGAAGAACCGTTCACCGAGGCCACCGCGGAACGGCTGATCAACCAGCTGCGCGCCGACTTCGGGCCGAGCTTCCTCATCACCCTCGCCCCGGTGCCCACGGACCTCTCCGACGCCAACGGCAGCAACTTGCCGCAACTCGACTACCGAACCCTGGAGAACAACGTCGGCACCAAGATCAACTGGTACAACGCCCAGTTCTACTGCAGCAACGGGAGCCTCGCCGACACCAGCGACTACGACGCGATCATCCAGAACAACTTCCCCGCATCCAAGGTCGTCGCCGCCGCCATCACCAACTCCGACCTCGACTGCGCCGGCTACGTCCCGATGCCGACCCTCCAGACGACCCTGCGCACCCTGGCCAGCAAGTACCCCGCGTTCGCCGGTACGGCAGGCTGGGAGTACGCCCTCTCCGCCGACGTCGACGAGCCCGGATGCCCGACCGGCCCCGCCAACTGGTACTGCGCGGTACGCCACTCCTTCGCCGCCCACACTCCCTGAACCTCGTTCCGCCCCACACGGCCCGCAGGAACCGGGTTCTGGTACCGGCCTCGCCCGCCGGCCACCTCCGCCGCGGGCCTGGACGGGCGACATCAGCGCGAATTCGGGGGATTCACTTGGCCGGCAGTGGAAGGAGACGACCCTGCCCGACAGCCGACACCCCTGGGTCGCCGCCCGTCTCGGCTGTCATCGGGGCAACGCGGTCGAGGCGAGGAAGTCGTCGAGCATCGTGATCTGTAGGTCCTCGGGAAACCGGTCGGGGTCGAAGAGGGCCTGCACGACCAGTCCGTGCGTGAAGGCGACGGCGGCGGCCGCGAGTTGCTCCGGGTCGGCGGTCGGGGGGAGTTCACCGAGATCACGTGCGGCTTCGAAGTGCGGGCGGATCGTGGAGCGCAGCCGGGTGTAGCGGTCGGCCTGTTGCGTGGACAGCTCGCCGTCGGCGAGAGAGAGGTCCCAGGAGCTGACCCAGATGCGGTTGCGGGCGATGTCTCCCGGCGTCAGCGGCAGGATGTCCAGGAGCATGGCGCGTACCGTGGCGAGGCCCGCGCCGGGACGCGCGCGGCGGGGCCTGTCGGCGGTGCGCTGCTCCAGCAGGTCCAAGGCGTGCGTGATCAGGGCCCGTTTGGTCGGGAAGTAGTGCATGAGCATCCCGGTCGAGACACCCATCGCGGTGGCGACGGCACGCAGGGTCAGCCCGCCGAACCCTTTGTCGGCGAGGACGTGCCATACCGCCTCGGATACGTCTTTGCGACGGGCTTCACGGTCTCCGGGCGCGGGCGGCATGGTGCTAGCTTACGTACCGAACGCTTGTTACGCACCTGGAGAAGGGGCTCCCATGTTCATCCTGCCGCTCGGCGCCCATGCCCAGCTCCGTCCCCTGGAGCCCTGGCAGGCGCAGGAGTTCCTCGCCCATGTCGATCGCGCCCGGGTCACGGTGGACCCGTGGATCCCCTGGGCGACGTTCAGTACCGACCTCGAATCGGCCACGGCCACCCTGCAGCGCTACGCCGACCGCCTGGCCACGGACACCGGCCGGATCTACGGGATATGGCTGGACGGCGACCTGGTCGGCGGCGTCATGTTCACCCGATTCGACAGCGCCGCCGGCGTCTGCGAGATCGGCTGCTGGCTGGAGCAGGCCGGGGAGGGGCGAGGCCTGGTGACCCGCGCCTGCCGGATCCTGATCGACTGGGCCTTCCGGGAACGCGGAATGAGCCGCGTCGAATGGTGGGCGGCGGCAGGCAACACCCGCAGCACCGACGTCGCACGCCGGTTGGGCATGACCCGCGACGGCGTGCTGCGCCGGCGCTATCCGCATCAAGGTGTGCGGCAGGACAGCGAGGTCTGGTCGGTCCTTTCCGACGAATGGCCGTCCGTCGAGGAGGAGTCCCGGTCCGCTGTCCTGGCCGAACTCGACCGGCTGATGGGCGTGTTCATCGGCGCGTTCACCAACACCAGCGACCGCCACCCCGACCTCGACGTCATCCGCGACGTCTTCATCCCACAGGGAAGGATCATCGCGAACGTCGGGGACGAACCAGTGATCTACGACCTCGACGCGTTCATCGAGCCCCGACAGAAGATGCTCACCGACGGGACGCTGACCGAGTTCTCGGAATGGGAGACCTCCGAGCGGACCGAGATCTTCGGATCGATCGCGCACCGGTTCAGCGAATACCGCAAATCCGGCTACCGGCACGGCAAGCGGTTCGAGGGCGGGGGCTGCAAGACCACTCAGTTCCTCCGGACTCCGTCAGGATGGAAGATATCCTCGCTGGCCTGGGACGACGAGCCCATCACCGTCGCCGAATGACCGGTCTCGCATTCACCCTGACCGGGTGGCCGTCCCGGGGAGACGGGCGTCCGTCAGCCGAGCGGAGCCGGGCCTCAACGGCCCGGCGAGGCCGGCGAGGCCGGCGAGATGGAAGGTTCGGGAGGCGGGGTGAGCCGTATCGTGCCGCCTGGTTCGGTGCAACCGTGCGCACCGGACGTGAGGACGGTACAGGCCTTCGCGTCGGACGGCGTGTCGGCCGCGACCATGGGGCTGTAGACATCGGTGTCATAGTGCACCGTGTCCTGCCGGGTGGCGCCTTTCGCGGCGACGACCCGTGCGATGTCGCCCACACCGCCCCAACTGATGCGTGCCCAGGCGGCCTTGCAGGCATCGCTGTAGCGCAGCTCGACGTAGACGCCCTGGACCTTGGTGAGGGCGGAGGTCCAGGGGTCGCCGCATCCCTCCGCCTTGGGAGGGTGAGGACAGTTCCGTAGGTCCGCAGCGCGTGCACGACCGTGCTGAAGCGGTCGCACCTCTCCCGGTAGGGGTCCTGCCCCTGACAGGCGTGACCACGGCAGCCCACTCCCGCAGAACCTGCGTCCGACGACCGCAGCGGCCACGGCCACGTCGGTGCGCCCGGCGGTGCCCCACGCGGCACGGGCGGTCCGCCGGGGCCGCCGGTCCAGGGGTGGACGAGGGCCAGAACGGTGAACAGGGCGCTGACCCCGATGACGACACCGACAGCCACCCTTCTTCGGTTGACGACAGCGGCGGCCGCCGTCCCGAGACCGCCGCCGGGGGGAGGGATGCAATCACCTCGGCCAGACAGTGCCCCGATCTCCGTGTCGGCGTAGAAGAGTTGTCGGCGTCGCCCGACGAAGACCCCGTGCCGTCGCCTTCGCCGTAGGCGTACTCTGCTTGGCAGTGGGTGCCGGGGTCCGAGAACATCGACGATGATCAGTGACCGGGGGCGATCATGAGCGTCGGGTCCGCACAGCGGCCTATGCGTGTTGCCGTCATCGGAGTGGGCGTCCTCGGAGCCTGTGTGGGCTGGAACTTGTCGCGGTACGGGGCCGATGTGGTCTTCATCGACGCGGGCGAGCCGGGTGAAGGGGTCACCAACTGGTCCTTCTCGTGGGTCAACGCCAGTAACAAGACCGCGCGCAGGTCCTACTTCGACCTGAACGTTGCGGGCATGGCGGCCCACCGTGAGCTTGCGGAGACCATCGGACCGGACTCGTGGTGGCATCCCGGCGGCCACCTGCGCTGGGCCGACGATCCCGCGGCGGAGGCGAAGTTCCTGAAGACAGCCGAGCTGCTGGCCAGTTGGGACTACAGGGTCGAGGTGCGCACGGGGGACGAGGTGCGCCGTCGCCTCGAACCTGCTCTCGGCGTACCCGGCAAGACTCCGGTCCTGTTCTACCCCGACGAAGCGTGGGTGCACGGCCGGCATCTCGTCGGCCGCCTGGTCGGCCGAGCCGTCGAGTCCGGTGCCGGACGCCGGTCCGGCACGGCGGTCCGCGACATCGGCATCGCCACCGATGGGACCGTCCGGACAGTGACTCTGTCGGACGGGAGCCGTATCGACGTCGACGCCGTCGTGAACGCAGCCGGACCCGGCGCCTCCCAGGTCGCCGGGCTCGTCACACGGCACCTGCCGATGCGCCGCGAACCCGGCGCCATCACCCGGATCCACTGCGCTCAGGTGCCGGTTCACCGGGCCATGCACGCGCCCCACATCGAGATCCGTCCCGACGGAGATACGTCGATGGTCCTCCACAGCCGCGAAATCGACGCACTCATCGACGCAGGTGAAGAGCCTGCGGAACTCGCACGACTGCTCCACGAATCGGCGCAGCGTGTCATTCCGGAACTCGGCGACTCCCGCATCGCACAGACACGGGTAGCCTACCGGCCCATCCCGGCCGACGGATTCCCCTCGGTGGGAGCGTTGCCTTCTGTACCCGGCTACTACGAGGCGGTTTCCCACAGCGGCATCACGCTCGGGCCGGTGATCGGCCGGCTGCTGGCTTCGGAGATCCTCACCGGGAAGAGGGCCGAGATGCTTGCGGACTTCCGCCCGGAGCGGTTTTCCCCGTGACAGCGTTCCTGTCCCGGCCGCCCGAGAAGAGGATGACCCGCACACGCCACACCGACGGTCGCTCAGGACCTCGGCCCTGATCTCGCCACCGATGCACCGCATGCAGCGCATGCACCGCATGCACTCGATGGAACAGGACCGCAATCGGTGTGCGGCGCCCTACGGCCGGAAGCCGTCGATCGCCAGCTCCATCAGGCGGCCGGCCTGGGCGATGCCCTCCGGACTGTTCGGCGTACGCCACAGGCAGCTCAAGAGCATGACGACGTCGACCGGGTCGATGCCGGGGCGCACCTCACCGGCCTGCTCGCAGGCGTCGAGGAGCTGTCGGACGGCGGCGGTCACCGGGGGCCAGGAGGCGCTGATGACTTCCTCGGCCGCGGCGGAGTGCAGTGCTTCTCCCAGGCCGTGCTTGATGCGCACATAGCCGGTGAGGAGGGTGAACCACTCCCGCAGCGCGTCCAACGGAGTGTGCGTGGCGAGCACCTCCGTCACGGAGCCGACGAGGCGGCCGATGTCGTGCCGGTAGACCTCGAGGATCAGTGCCTCACGGGTGGGGAAGTGCCGATAGAGCGTGCCGGGGCCGACGCCCGCGCGCTTGGCGATCGAGTTCAGCGAGGCGTCCGGGGACTCGGCGAGCACGTCGTGGGCGACGGTGAGGATCACCTCCCGGTTCTTCAGCGCGTCAGCGCGCTGCGGCGCGGCCTCGGGCATGGCTCCTCCTACCTGCGGACAGTCGCCCGCTTGCGATCCGGAGAGGTCTCCGTTAACGTCGCGAGCGTCATTCGGAGAGTTCTCCGGTTGTTCCGTTCTCCCATTGTAGGAGCCCTTCCGTGCGCTACATCAAGCTCGGTCGCACCGGCCTCGACGTCTCCCCCGTCGCCATCGGCGCCATGACCTACGGCGAACCCGACCGCGGCCACCCCGTCTGGTCCCTGGACGAAGAGGCCAGCCGCCCACTGATCAAGCACGCCCTCGAGGCGGGCATCAACTTCTTCGACACCGCGAACATGTACTCCTACGGCTCGAGCGAGGAGATCCTGGGACGCGCCCTGAGGGATTTCGCGAACCGTGACGACGTCGTCATCACCACCAAGATCCGCCACGCCATGCGCCCCGGCAGCCCGAACGGCGGCGGCCTGTCCCGCAAGGCGATCATGGCCGAGATCGACAACAGCCTGCGCCGCCTGGGCACCGACCACGTGGACGTCTACATGATCCACCGCCTCGACAACGAGACGCCGCTGGAGGAGACGCTGGAGGCCCTCAACGACGTGGTGAAGGCCGGCAAGGCCCGCTACCTCGGCGCCTCCTCCATGCACGCCTGGCAGTTCGCCAAGGCGCTCCACCTCCAGGAGCGCCACGGCTGGGCCCGCTTCGTCACGATGCAGAACCACTACAACCTCCTCGCCCGCGAAGAAGAGCGAGAGATGCTCCCGCTCTGCGCCGACGAGGGCGTCGCCACCATGGTGTGGAGCCCGCTCGCGCGCGGCCGCCTCGCCCGCCCCGCCGACCAGGCGAACACCACCCGGCGCGCCTCCACCGACGGCGCTTACGCCGACATGCTCTACAAGGCCGACGCGGACAGCGACCAGAAGATCCTCGACGAGGTCGGCGCGATCGCCGACGCGCACGGCGTCACCCGAGCCCAGGTCGCCCTCGCCTGGCTGCGCCGCAACCCCGTCGTTGCCGCCCCGCTGGTCGGCGCGCGGACGATCCAGCAGATCGACGACGCCGTCGCCTCCCTCGACCTCGACCTCACCGACGAAGAAGCCCTCCGCCTGGAAGCCCCCTACACCCCCCGCCACGATTTCCAGGGCATCTCCGACGAACGCGAAATGGAGCGCATCAAGGCCGGCATCCCCGGCTACGCCAACGTCTGACCCACACCGGCCGCGCCGGGACGTTCGTCCAGGCGCGGCGCGGGTCCAGGATTGCGCGCTGCCCCACGGATTCGACGTTTGCCCCACACTGACTTCCTGCACCTGCATGCTGGTGCAGGCGCCGACAGAAACGGGGGGGCGTTCAGTGGAAGCAAGCACAACCCGCAGCGTGGCGCGTGCGCGGACGGGAGCGGCTCTGGCGGTCGCGGTCCTTCTGCTGCCCTTCGGCGGCTACGGACTGGCCCGGATCGGGGCAGTCCCGGAAAGCACACCGATCTTTCTCGGTCTGCTGACCGGGATCGGCGGCTTCGTCATGCTCCCCACGCTGTGCGAGGAACGCGCCCCGTTTCGACACACGTCGTCACGTCTGACCGCGCACACCCTGACCGGCGAACGGTCCGTCGACCTGAACCGGATCGCCGGCGTACGACTGCTGACGACCTTTTCGTACGGCAGGACGTACCGCACCCTGGTGGTGCGCGACAGCCATGGTGTCCGCCTGGGCGTCACGACCGAGAGAAGCCGCAGGAAGCTTCGCCGAGCGATCGAGAAGGCGGATGCCAACTCCGCGCACGGTGTCCCGGGACCCCGGGTGAGCCGTGCGGCCCGGACATACCTGGGCCTCGCTCCCCAGCGAGGGCTCATGGCTCACACGGTCCTCGCCTTTCTGCTCGTGACGGTGTCCGCGACCCTGTACGTGATCGTCGCGGTCCGACTCGGCGGACAGTGAGGCATTCCCCGCGAGGAACAACCCGCCACCCCGCCTGGCCGTCGGCCTTGCCGGATCGAAGGCTCGACTCGGCGTCCACGGCCGACCAGTTGCGCGTACTAGCGCTGAAGAAGCGCGGCCGCGGAAGAGGCTGGACCGGTCACGGACGGTGATCGACTCCTGCCGCGTGCGGGCGCCCCGCGCCTGGGCAACTTCCGCTGGGGTCACGTCCGACGCCGTCCCGAGGAGCCCCCAGCTGCGCCGGCGTGACCTCGCAGGTCAGCTGCAGGCCTCGGCTTCGCCAAGTTCTCATGGGGCACAACTGCACTCTTCGCGACCGGAGTTGCACCGCATTTCCCACAACCCACCGCTGTGACCTGAGTCACGGCGATCTCGGGGAACCCGACGGCACGCACGGACAGGATCAGACGTGGAACTTTCCCTGCGCGCCCGGCTGCGCTCCGGTGATCCGGAGGCCTTCGGGTCGATATTCGACGAACATGCCCGGGCCGTGCACCGGTACGCGGTCCGGGTCACCGGGAACTGGGCGACGGCCGAGGACGTGGTGTCGCTGACCTTTCTGGAGGCATGGCGGCTGCGCGAGACGGTACGGCCCGAAGGCGACGGCCTGCTGCCCTGGTTGCTGGGCATCGCCACCAATGTGCTGCGCAACACCACGCGGGCCGCTCGCCGCTATCAGGCCGCCCTCAGCCGTGTCCCGCCGCACGACACATCGCCGGACTTCGCGGACGAGATCGTCGAGCGGATGGAGGACGCCGGTCGACTGGCCGCAGCGCAACGGGCCCTGCGGCGGCTGCGCCGAAGCGAGCGGGAGGTGTTCGCGCTGTGCGTGTGGGCGGACCTCGACTACGCGGCGGCGGCCGAGGCGCTGGACGTACCGATCGGCACGATCCGCTCCCGACTGTCCCGCGCCCGGCGCCGGTTGCGGCAATTGACGGACGCGGAACTCGCCTCCGACACGACGGAACCGGCGGCCCGTCCCGGACAGCAACAGGGTGGCCGCGAGATCGCGGCCCGGTCGATCCAGGAGCAGAACTGATGAAAGCCAAGACGCCTCACGACGAGGGCTTCGACGCCACAGAGTCCGCTGAGCGCGCGGACGCGGCCCGGCTGCTGCCGGTCCCGGCCGCCCGGGATCTGCCCGGTGACCGCCTGCGCGTCCTCAAGGAGCACCTGATGAGCGAGGTCCGTCAGACCGTACCCGTGGCCGGCCCGGAGGCCGTCGCCGCGGACGCCGTCGCGGCACGGAGACGTCGAAGGAGGCGCTGGGTGCAGGTCGTCGCCCCGCTTGCCGCGGCCGCCGTAGCGGCTGTGGTGCTCACCGCCGGCGTCGACCACAGCCGGCACGCCGACACCGCGCGGCCGGCTCCGTCCAAGGCGTCGATGCTCCTGGAGAATGCCGCAGCCGTGGTCTCCCGCGACCCGGCCGTCAAGGTCGGCCACCACCAGTACGTGTACATCCGCAGCGTGTCCGCCGGAAGGGACAATCCCCTCCAGGCGAAGTGGACGGACAAGCACGGCCAGGTGCACAAGAAGTACTCCAAAGTCGCTGGAAAACTTACGGAGTTGCAGACCCTCCGGGAGTGGATTCCCTGGTCGCGGAGCCAGGGCGGCGCCCAGGCGTACGGCGACGAGGCCCCCGAACGCTTCGCGTTCCCCGGCCCCGGGGAGGGGACGGTCGGAGGACCCGGGCACACGCAGAGCCCCTTCGAGGACCTGGCCGCCCTTCCGCGCGATCCGGCCGCGGCGCTTCGGGCCATCGAGGCCGACTGGCGCAGGCAGATGGACAACGCGGAGAACACCAAGGGGAACACGCGCCCCGGGGTGAGCATGCCGTGGGTCTTCGAGTATCTCGGTGGCATGCTCCAGGAGTCCGTGGACCCGCAGACCACGGCGTTCCTCTACCGTGTCGCCGCCCAGATCCCCGGCACCACGGTGATCCCCGACGCGGTGGACGCCGTGGGCCGGCACGGTGTCGCGATCACTCTGGACGGTCAGGCCGAGGACCGGCAGGAGTGGATCTTCGACAAGTCCACGTACGCCTTCCTCGGCTTCCGCGATGTCACGAAGGAGGACACGGTGATCGGCAAGGCCGGCAGCGTGATCCAGACCACCGCGGTACTCCAGCGCGCCGTGGTGGACCGTGTGGGCGAGGAACCGCACAAGAGGCCCATGGTCAGTGACGGGAGCTGTGCGTTGCCCAGGTGCTGAGGACACGTCGGCGATGTGACATCCTGCAGCCGTGGGCAACTCTCAGGCATATCCCCTCTTCAGAGGCCCCAGTGCGATGGAAGCGTACGCAGTGGCTCAGCGTCTGCGGGCGTTGATGTCACGGTCGAGGCCCACTGTGCGTCTGGCGGCCGAGCTGCAGAGAGTCGAGGACGTATGGCCCATGGTGCGGGTGTTGCCGGACGAACTGTACGAGGCCGAGGGCGTACTGTTCGATCCTGAGCGGTTGAGTCATCGATTCCGGGCGGACACGTTGCCGACAGCCAGTGGAGAGCTTGAGGCGCTGCTTCCGATCTTCGTGGACGTCGAAGTGCCGGCGGATGGAATGGAGCGGCCCTTTGTTCACGCCCTCGGCACCGGGCCGGCCACCATCGAATGGCCCGGCGTCTGGCCGGACGTTCCTGAACTCGGCCTCCGGGCGAACTTGCAGTACGAGGGGGTGCAGGCCGTGTTCAACAGTGATGACGCGGAGTGGGAGCGCCCTGCTGGAGACCACACGGTCTTTGTCCACATGACCAAGTTCGGCGATCTCCCCCGAGCGCAGTGGCTGGCGGATCGGGTCGGTGCGCGCGTACTGGGGGATCCGGTGGTCGGCTGGTGAGCGGCTCAGGAGTCCACCACGCCATGCGGGTCATCGCCCGATGCGGGGCGACGGCTCGCGGAGATGCGCTCGGCGAAGGTACGCAGCCGTTCACCGTCGGGGACAACGCGGTGGCTCAGCGTACGTACCTGAAATGACTCACCCGCATGAACGAGAGGACTTCTCGCCATGCGGGTGGTGCTTCGCGACGGACCTACTCGGTCAGAGCTTTCCGCCGATCTCGCATGCCTGGCACGGCGGCCGGCCGCAGGTGCACTGCGTGATGGCCTCGAGGACATCACGGTCGTGGTAGAGGCACTCGTCCTTGCAGGTATGGCGCGGGATGAATCCCGCCGGGATCTCACCGGGCCACGGCTCGTGACCGTCCCTGCAGCGGACGAACCGCTCGGGGTCGTTGGAGTGCAGGTCGTGCATGCTCGACCGCGCCTCGTCCTCCAGCTCCCGCACGCGCTCCACCAGGCTCTTCAGCTCGGCGGCGATGCTGGAGTACCGGTCGGCGCCGGTCCGAACATGTGCGGCCCGCAGCGCCATGGCTGCGTTGCCCAGAAATCGGCCGGCATCCTGAAGATCGGTCACGTGATGCATCTGAATGCCGTTCACGCCCCGTACCCACACGGCGTCCATGCTGCTCACTGATCCACCTTCCCGGCATTTGCCTTGGTCAACTTGCGAAACAGTATGCGCGGCGTCAGCGCCTCCGCATAGGAAAATCTGTCTATTAAGCACGCTAAAGGTCCCGATCGCTCATCGCTAGCAGATTCGGAGTGAATCGGGTCACGACAGGCATGGACGCTGATCAGGCATGACACAGCCGAAGACCCATTGCCCCACGCATGGATCTTCGGCTGAATCTTCCAATGGATCTTCTGTTGTTTTCTTGTCCACTGTCCGTCGGCTGTTACCGGCCGGAATTATTGGATTGCCGACAGTCAGGCGCGGGACGAAATGTCACCGTCGTCCGCGGCGACCGTGCCGCTCCGGCTCATACGCGCTATCCGGCGACCGTGTAGGAGCGTGCTCCCGTTCCGGCAAGCCCTCCGCCGTCGACGATCAGGTACTCCGGGCGGATGGGGCGCCCGGCGAACCAGCATTCCAGGATCTCGCGGGTGCCGGCCGCGTACCGGGCCTGCGCCGAGAGAGTCGAACCGGATACGTGCGGGGTCATCGCCTCGAACGGCATGGTGCGCCAAGGATGATCGGGCGGTGGCGGCTGCGGGTACCAGACGTCGCCCGCGTAGCCGGCCAGCTGACCGCTCTCGAGGGCCGCCACCACGGCGTCCCGGTCGACGATCAGCGCGCGTGCGGTGTTGACGATGTACGAACCGCGCCTCATGACACCGATCATGTCTTCGTCGAAGAGGTTCTGCGTCTGCGGATGCAGCGGTGCGTGGATCGACAGCACATCGACCGAGGCGGCCAGCGAACGCGCGTCAGGATGCCAGATCAGCCCGAGTTCCTCCTCGACCTCCCGGGGCAGCCGGTGCACGTCGGAGTAGTGCAGGTTCACCTCGAAGGGCTTGAGGCGGCGCAGTACCGCCTGGCCGATGCGGCCGGAGCCGAGGACCCCGACGTCCATGCCTTCGAGGTCGTAGTTGCGCGAGACGCTGTCGGCGATGTTCCAGCCCTTCTTGCCGGTCACCCAGTCGTGGGCGGGCATGAAGTTGTGCACCAGGATGAGGATCTGCATGACGGCGTGCTCGGACACGCTGACGCTGTTGCTGAAGGTCACCTCCGCCACCGTCATGCCGTGGGCGATCGCGCTGGGCAGGTCGACATGGTCCGACCCGATCCCCGCGGTGATCGCGAGTTTGAGCCGGGGAGCGGAGGCGATCCGCTCGGCGGTCAGATAGGCGGGCCAGAAGGGCTGCGAGATGACCACATCGCTGTCGGGCAGCTCGCGGTCCAAAGTGGAGTCGGGTGGTTCCTTGTCACTGGTGACGACATAGGTGTCGCCGCGGTCTTCCAGGAACCTGCGCAGTCCCAGTTCTCCCGAGACGCTGCCGAGGAGCTGCCCCGGAGTGAAATCCAGGCCTTGTGGGGTCGGCGTCGTCTGACCGCCCGGATAGCCGGTGATGGTCGGGATCCGGTCGCGGGCGTAGTCCGGAGGATAACCGTCCACGGGGTCGGGATAGAGCACCGCAAGGATCTTTGCCATGGTCGTCCTCCATCGGTGGTTCCGTTGTTCCGGAGAAACCGGTCGGGTACCGATGATCTTCAATTTTAATTGAGTCGACGGCGGTGCTGCAATCCCCGGAGCTCGATAGGAAGGCGGGCCAATGGATAAGGATGCAGCCCGCGTTCCGGGGGTGCGGCCCCTTACGCACCGGGGCTGGCTCCGCACCGTCTGCGCGACCTCACCACCTTCGCGACGTGGACGCTCGACACCGGTTGCCGCCCGTGCCACGACCACCGTTGTCGTGCGCCGGTAGTCCGTCACGAGCCCACCTACGAGCTCTGCTGCCGGGCTGCCGGTCCCGCGCAGCAGCCGAAACTGCGGCCGTTGCTGCTGGGTGACGACGAGCGTGCTGCGCCGGATCCGACGGGCGAACTCCGCTCATGCGCTGCCGTGACGCGCACGGACGGCGCTCCTGCCGGCTCAACGACCCCGCCCCAGCAGCATCTCTCGCTTTGAGAGCTCGTCAGGCCACCGTGCGCAGCGAAGCAATTACAGCCGATCGAGGGCCGGAAGCCGATCAGGCTTGCGGATAGCCCTCCCTGACTTGACACGCGGAATTACGAGACGAATCCTTGAAGTTAGGAATCATGCTGTGGCATACGCCCGTCCGGGCGCGCCGCAACACATCAGGGTTGGCTGGCGTCCACCGAAATCCGGAGGCTGCTGATGGCCACCTACGAATATCTATGCAGCCGTTGCGGGCCGTTCGATGTGAAGCTGGAGATCGGGACGGCTCCCCAAGGTTACGGTTGCCCTGTTTGCGCCGCCATCGCGAGACGCGTGTATTCCTCGCCCGGCCTCTCGCTGACCTCGAAGACGGTCGCCGCCCTCCATGTGCAGGAGGAGCAGGCGCGCGAGGCCCCGGCCGTAGTCTCCGAAGTGCCGCCACGCAAGAGGGTGCCACGGCGCCCTCACCCCGCACTCTCGCGGTTGCCGCGTCCCTGAGGGCGGTGGTGGACAAGGCAGAACGTCTCGCACGACATCGAAACGACGTCGTCCCGTAGTGGTGCGCAGAATGCGGAATCACGCCATGCGGGCTCACTGCTGAGGCACATTCGCGGCAGCTCATCTGCAGCCCGCAATCCAACAACTACGCGATTCCGCCCCGCCCACGCGGACCTAGGAGGTGCGTCCCCGTGGGAAACGTGGGACTGCTCTTTGTCGGCGCGGTGCTCTTCATGAACGGGTTGCTGCTCCTCGGGAAGGTGGATGCCCGATCGGGAGCGGTGTTCAACCTCTTCGTAGGCGCACTGCAGGTACTGACACCGACCTACCTCATCTTCACCGCGAACAACGACAGCATGAAGATCCTGGCTGCGTCCGGCATCTTCCTGTTCGGCTTCACCTACCTCTACGTAGGTATTGGCCTGCTGATCGGTCTCGACAGCAGCGGTGTCGGCTACTACTCGCTGTTCGTGGCGATTGTCGCCCTGGGGTACTCGTACGTCAGTTTCCATCTCTTCAAGGACTATCCCTTCGGGGTCATCTGGCTCTACTGGGCCTTCCTGTGGTTCCTGTTCTTCTTGCTGCTCGGTCTCAAGATGGACAGCCTCAAGGTCTATACCGGTTGGGTCACGGCGATCGAAGGCTGGGTCACCGGCGTGATCCCGGCGGGCCTGCTGCTCTCCGGCTACTGGAAGCACCCCGACGAGACCGCCATCGCACTGGGCGCCTTCGGCGTGGTCGTGTTCGCGGCCCTGTGGCCGCTCACCCGGAAGACGCCCCGCGTCACCTCTCCCGCCCCGCCGGCCGGAAGCGTGGGCGCACCGACGTGACCGGATCAAAGAATGAGGAGTTGCCATGCCTGAAATTCTCTTCAGCGTGGACCACACGAAGTCGATGCGGGACCAGGACGTGCCCGGTCACAACAGGTGGCACCCGGACGTCCCGACCGTCGCCATGGTGAAGCCAGGAGCAGAGTTCCGTCTGGAGTGCCGCGACTGGACCGACTGCCAGGTCGGGAACAACGACACCGCGAACGACGTACGCGACATCGACCTGACCATCCCCCACATGCTCAGCGGCCCGATAGGCGTGGAGGGTGCCGAACCCGGCGACCTGCTCGTCGTCGACATCCTCGACCTCGGCCCCGTGCCGCAGCAGACCGGGGACGCGGCAGGACAGGGCTGGGGCTATACCGGCATCTTCGCCAAGGCCAACGGCGGAGGCTTCCTGACCGACTACTTCCCGGACGCCTACAAGGCGGTATGGGACTTCCACGGGCAGCGGGCCGTCTCCCGCCACCTTCCCGGGATCAGCTTCACCGGAATCACCCACCCCGGGTTGTTCGGAACCGCCCCGTCCGCCGAGATGCTCGCCCGCTGGAACGCCCGCGAGAAGGCACTGATCGACACGGACCCCAACCGTGTCCCGCCCCTCGCCGTACCGCCGGACGCCACCAACGCCCTTGCCGGCACGGCCACCGGAGATCTCGCGCAGCGCATCTGCGCGGAAGGCGCGCGCACGGTGCCGGCCCGTGAGAACGGAGGCAACCACGACATCAAGAACTTCACCCGGGGATCGAGAGTCTTCTACCCCGTGCACGTCAAGGACGCCAAGCTCTCCGGAGGCGACCTGCACTTCAGCCAGGGCGACGGAGAGATCACCTTCTGCGGCGCCATCGAGATGGGCGGCTTCATCGACTTCCACGTCGACCTGATCAAGGGCGGCATGGAGACGTACGGCATCTCCACCAACCCCGTGTTCATCCCGGGCAACGTCGAGCCGAGGTACACGGAGTTCCTCACGTTCATCGGAATCTCCGTGGACCATGACACGGACACGAACTACTACCTCGACGCGACGCTGGCCTACCGCCGGGCCTGCCTCAACGCCGTCGAGTACTTCAAGAAGTTCGGCTACAGCGGAGAGCAGGCGTACCTGCTGCTCGGCTCCTCGCCGATAGAGGGACGTATCAGCGGCATCGTCGACATCCCCAACGCCTGCTGCTCGCTCTACGTACCCACCGCCATGTTCGACTTCGACGTCCGGCCGACCGCCGCAGGCCCGATGAAGGCCGACCGCGGGCAGGCCGCGTTGACGAGCTGAACCGGACAACGAGGGGTGCGCGAAGGCACAGCTGCCGATCGGCACAGGGGCGTCACCGATACCTTCGGTGGCGCCTCATCTCTGGCGCTGGACGAGTACTTCCGAAGTACGGGTTGGTCGAAGGGAGTTGTCGGACCTGAACGCTACGTTGGGCGCATGACCTATGCAGAGGGCAGGATCGAGCGTGTCAGGCCGCGGCAGTTCCACGAGACCGTCGGTCTGGAGGACTGGCGTGTCCTGGGCGAGGGGGCGTGCGCGTACTACCGCACCGGGTCGTTCACGGTCGGCGCCCGGTTCGTGCAGGCGATCAGCGAGTTGCCGGGCGTGGGGGACGGGCACCCGGACGTCGACCTGCGGCACGAGGGTGTGACCATACGGCTGATCACGGTCACGGACGACTACTACGGGCTCACCGAGCGGCACATCGAGCTGGCCCGGCAGATCTCGGCAGTGGCGCGCGCACTGGACATCCCGGCTGACCCGTCCGCCGTGCAGACCGTCCAAGTCACTGTCGACGCCCTCGCCGGTCCCGGCGTGGTGCCCTTCTGGCGTGCCCTGCTCGGGTATCAGGACCGCGCGAACAGCGGCGAGGACCTGATCGACCCTCACCGGCGCGGGGCACCGTTCTATTTCCAGCACATGGACGCACCACGTCCGCAGCGCAACCGGGTCCACGTCGACGTCTGGGTGCCGTACGACCAGGCCGAGGCTCGGATCGCCGCGGCGCTCGCTGCCGGCGGCCGCCTGGTGAACGATGCCGACGCGCCGTCGAACTGGGTGCTGGCCGACTCCGAGGGGAATGAGGCTTGTGTCGGCGTGGCCGGCCGGCCCGGGCCGGACGACAGCCAGGCGTGAACCACTCGTCTAGCGGACGCGGCGCGCCTTGTGGCTGCCGACGTCGAGACGTGCCCGGGCAGGCAGGTGGGTCACTCCGGTGCAGTCGCGTGCGTGCGCGACCGGGCCCAGACACAGCGCCCGCAGGGCGGAGCCGGGTGTGCCGTGCTCGGTCAGTGTGAGGGCCACGTGGAGGCGCGGGTGCGCCGGTCGTCCGCCGATGTGGGCGTTCGCGTGCTCGACGTCGGTCAGGGCACGTGTTTCGGTGGTGATCGCGTGGCTGAGGGCGCCGGCTCGCAGTTCGACGTCGTCGGGTGGAGGCGTGCCGCCCAGGTCCACCGAATCGGGGCGGTAGCGGCGCAGTTGGGCGAGCAGCCAGAGGAGGGCCAGGACGACGGTCAGGGCGAGGCCGGCGATGACAGCGGGCCACCACCAGCCCTGGTCGCTCCAGCGGGTGCGGTCGGCCCTGCTGAGCAGGACGTCGTGGGGCATGGCCAACGGCCAGCCGGCGGGCGGTGCCAGGTGGAGCCGGCGGTAGAGGTCCAGGCCGGCGGCCAGGACCAGCAGGCCGCCACCGAGCAGCACCAGGCCGCTGACGGTCAGGAGGAGACGGTTGAGTGTGGATCGGCCGTTCATGGCACGCTTCCTGGGTGGCTCAACGGGTGGGTCGACGGGTGCGGACCGCCAGCCGCGGCGTGCGCGCCAGAGCGAGCTGACGGCACTCTTCGTGCAACGCCTGGACGAGTTCTCCGCGGACGGTCTCCGGATCGCGGAAGCGGACGTCCGCACGGGCGATGACGCGATGGCGGCCGACCCGGACACGGGCTCGGCTGACACCTGGGACCCGCAACGCCGCGTCCCGCAGCAGCAGTTCGGCGCCCCGCCGGTTCAGCCACGCCCCCACCTCCGCGCAACCTTCAGGCGTCCGTAGCGGCAGCAGCCGTCGCATGCCGGGTGTGAAGGCGAGGACGAGCAGCCACAGACCGAGCACCGCGGCGACGGCGCCACCGATCAGCAGCCAAGGGTCGTCCACCGGCCGGGTGGCCAACTCGTCGGCGAGGCGGGTGCGCCACGCCCCGCCAGGCCGTCCGGCGCGCACCGCGATCACGTCGTACAGAAGCGCCGCCGTGACGCAGAGCGTCACCACGGCGACCAGCGCGGCCGGGACACGGCGCGGCGACCACAGGCGCGGCGACCTCGTACCCCCGTCGTCGGGCGGCAAGGGCTGCGTCTCGGGAGCGTGCCGGCCCGGCCGTTCGGTGGCACCAGCCCCTTGGGCGTCGGGTGTCATGGCGACCCTCCTTTGCCGGTTCTGCGGCGATCGGACGGCGGCGTCACCGGACGCGGCCCGGCCGATCGGCGGTGGCCAGCCGTCTGATGATCAACGTGACGTCGCTGACGTCCAGGCCGGTCAACTGGGCCACCCGGTCTGCTACTTCGCGTTGCAGGTGCCGACAGGCGTCCGCGATGTCCGTGGGGTACGGAAGGTCCACCGACAGCGCGAGGTGCGCCGTCCCCTCGTGCGTCCTCACGCGCACACCAGGCGCGGCCAGATCCGTGAGCGGCTCTCGCGGGCCGCCGAGCCGGTGCAGTTCCGTCCTCGCGACACGAGCGGCGATGCGGGCCACGACCCGATCCGGTATCACCGTCGCGCCACGCTCGGCAGGCGGCGGGGGCCGGCGGGCGTCGGGCGCGCACTCGCCCTGCCCGTGCTCCGGAGAGCCGGCGGCCGGGGTGGCGCTCACCCTTGCCGCCGGGTGGACATGTCTCGTTGCCGCCGGGTGAACACGTCCATGTCGCCCTGCAGGACGAGACCGACGACCAGGCCCACCGCGCCCAGGGCGGCCACCAGGAGGAAGGCCCAGAAGCCGCCGAAGTAGCCGGCGAAACCCAGTGACATTCCGGCCGCCAGACCCACTGTTGCCGTATTCATCGCTCACTCACCTGTCCCACCGTCGGGTCATTGGACGCGCCCCTGAGCCGGCTCGCTCTCTTCTTCCTCGTCGGGAAGCTTCACGTCGTCGATGACGAGGTTGACCTCGACGACCTCCAGGCCGGTCATGCGTTCCACGGCGGAGATGACGTTGACGCGGACCTCGGCTGCCACCTCGACGATGGAGTAGCCGTACTCCACGACGACATCGAGGTCCACAGCGGCCTGGCTTTCGCCCACCTCGACCTTCACGCCGCGGCTGACGCCGCCGGTCCCCCCGCCGGGGACGCGTTCGCGCATGGCGCCGATGGCGCGGGCCATGCCCGCACCGAGGTTGTGGATCCCGGGCACTTCGCGGGCCGCCATCCCCGCGATCTTGGCCACGACGCCGTCGGCGATGGTCGTTCTCCCCCGTGTCTCGGGTGAGGTGCCGGCGCCGGTGGGCCCCTTCAGCATGGTCGCGGCCCCACGGGAGCCGCCCTGACCCGTGGAGGGCCGGTCGGTGGTGTCCGTCATGACAGTCGCCTCGATCCATCGCTGCGGGCACCGGCACAGCGCCCGTCACATGGTTGGACACACCTGCCGGACAAATCGTCACGAACTCGAATCACATTCCTCAACACGGGAACACGTAACACCGCCAGGAGGAGGTGCCGTCGTGACACACAACGCCAGCGCCTCCCCGCGCCGAACCCATGTCCCCGCCGGTCGCGGACCACGCCCACAGCCCTCTCCCCCGAGCCCGGCCGACCGGCTGCCCGGCACGCCGGACGACATCCTGGCGACCCGGGCCGGCGAAGGCGACGAAGAGGCCTTCGCCACTTTGGTACGCCGCCACAGCCGCCCCTTGCTCGCCATGGCCTTCCACACCCTCGGCAACGCCCAGGACGCCGAGGACGCCGTACAGGACGCATTCATCAGCGCCTGGAGGCGCCTGCCCGAATTCCGTCACGCCTCGGCCTTCAGCACCTGGATGTACCGCATCACCGTCAACCGCTGCCTCAACTCCCTGCGCCACCGGCCGGCCCCGGTTCCGCTTGACTCGGTGGCCACACTCGCCGCCCCCGGCATGCGCAGCTCTCCCGTCCGGTCAGCCGAACAGGACGCACTCACCGACGCACTGGCCCACGCGCTCGGCGCCCTGGAACCGCAGCAGCGGCTCTGCTGGATCCTGCGGGAACTGCACGGACTGTCCTACGCACAGATCGCCCAGGTGACCGGCGCCACCGAGCAGACGGTCCGCGGGAGACTGTTCCGGGCGCGTCGATCGCTGAAGGAGGCGCTGAGCTCATGGCGCTAGGCGACCGTCCCTCTCAGCCTCCGGAACCCGCTCGTGGGCCAGGGCCGCCGCACGGCACGCCCCGCGACGAGATCAGCCGGCACGCCGACGACATACTCACCTGTGGGCGACGCCTCAGCCGCGCCTGGGAGCACGCCCGCGACAGCGGCGCGCCCACCGACCCTCATCCGCCCGAGTGTCCCCACTGCCACGCCGCCGTCCAAGGACTGGCCGCGTTGAACACGGCGACGACGGCCCTGCGACAGCGCACGCCTCCGAGCACGCAGCACCTCATCGCCCGCGTCATGGACCTCGTCCGGCAGGAGGTTCGGCCGGGGCCGGTGCTCCCGCTGAACGACCCCACACACGGCCCGCAGATCACCGAGCACACCGCCGCCGCCGTGCTACGACGCGCGGCGGACGCGATACCGGGTGTCACCGCGGCGAGCTGTCGCATCAGGCGAACCGACACCGACGTGGGCGTTCGGGTGAGCATCACTCTTTCCGCGGGCCTGGACCGCCCTCTGCCCGAAACGGCCGAACGGGTGCGCCGCTCGCTGATGGACGCCGCCGAGCAGACCCTGGGGCTGGCGGTGACAGCGGTCGACTGCACGGTGATCGACGTGCAGCCCTCTGCGGCACCGGTTGCAGGCCCTGCTCTCAACCCGCGCCGGTGAACGTCACGAGGGTTCCGCCGACGAAGGTGTGCGTGGGGTCGAGGTCGCGCAGCACGTCGCCGCGGCAGTGGGCGGGGTCCTGGTCCCAGACCGTGAGGTCGGCCAGCCGGCCGGGGGCGAGGGCGCCGCGCAGGTGTTCCTCGCCGTTGAGGAGGGCGGCCTGCGTGGTGTGCAGGGCGAGCGCTTCGTCGTAGCTGATGGCGTACTCGGGGCCCTTGACGCCGATCACGGTCTGGCGGGTGGTCATGCCCCACACCGAACGCATGGCGCCGAACTGGCCGACGGGGAAGTCTGATCCGGCACTGACCTGGGCGCCGAGATCGATCCAGCCACGCGCCGGGAAGATGCGGGAAACGCGCTCCGGGCCCCAGAAGCCTTCCTCGACCTCGGCGGTGTCGTGCAGCAGGGGCTGCTGGATGGTGACCGGGATGCCCAACGCGACGGCGCGGGACCGCTGTACGGCGTCGGCCAGACCGCCGTGCTCCATCACCAGCGTGCCGGCCGGCAGGCCGGGGTTGCGCTCAAGGACGCGTTCGTACACGTCCAGGAGAACGCGCACGGCGCGGTCGCCGTAGGCGTGGGTGCCGACCCGCCAGCCCCGCCGGACAACGGCCTCGACCGCCTCGACCAGCGCGTCCGGCTCCCAGATCAGGGTTCCGGAGAAGGTGTGGTCGCACACGTACGGCTCCTCGGTGGCACCCGCTTCGAGCCCGCCGTCCAGGCCGAACTTCACGCCCCACACTCCTAGCCACGGATCGGAGGTGTGGCGCCATTCCTCCATGGCGTCGAGCCGCTCCCGCACCTGGGCGGTGCTGGTCAGGCCGAGCGCCGAGATCAGGGCCCGCACGCGGGTGCTCAGCGCACCGGCCTCGCGGGCGGCCTGCAGCACCCGGTAGTCCTCCGGGGTGACCATGCAGTCCCGCACGGTGCCGATGCCCGTGGCGGCGTACTGGCCGCTGGCGGAGCGCAGTCCGTCGATGCGGCGGCCCAGGTCCGGGGAGGGCAGCAGGCGCTCCACCAGGGGCAGGGCGTTGTCGATCAGCCGGCCATTGAGGCGGCCGTCATCGCCACGGCCGATCACACCACCCGGCGGTACGGGCGTGTCCTCGGTGATGTTCGCCAGGCGGAGCGCGTAGGTGTTGGCGACGTCGTTGTGGCCGCCGCGCTTGACGAGGACCGGGTGTCGGTCGGTGGCCTGGTCGAGTTCCGTCGCTGTGGGCATCCGGCGTTCGGCCAGGTTGAGTTCCTGCCAGTTGGTGGTGGTGCGGATCCACTCGCCGGCCGGGGTGGTCCTGGCCCGTTGCCGGATCAGGTCCAAGAACTCGGCAATCGTGCGGGCCTGGTGGACCGGCACGTCGTGGGCACTGTGACCGGCAAGGATCAGGTGCGTATGGGTGTCGTCGAACGCGGGCAGCACCGTGGCGGCCGGCAGGTCGTACACCGTGGTGCGCGCACTCTCCATGTCGTCCAGTCCGTTCGGGTCCGAGGACACCGCCGCGATACGGTCGCCCCGCACCGCCAGCGCCCGCTGCGGGCCCTGCCCGGGCACCAGTGTGTGCACCGCACCGGCCCTGATCAGCACATCGGCGTCGCCGTCAGTCATTGCCTTCTCCCGTCGCATCACTCCCCTGCCGTCCGCAGGGGCACGCCTGTGCCGCGGACAGCAGGATCGCTTTCTCCACCACGTCCATCGGCGAGATCGTTGTACTGCGCCCGAGCCGACTTACGTACATCCAGCAGCCCCTGTCGCAGGAAACACGTCAGAAGGGAGCCGTATGATGCAGATCATGCGCCAGACGCTGGACAGTACGGATCGCAGGATCGCGGCCGCTCTGCTTGCCTCGCCGCGCGCCTCCTGGCGCGACCTGGGGCGGAGCCTGAACCTGTCCGAGCGCACGGTCGTACGCCGTGTCACGCCCCTGTACGCCGACGGAACCCTGCGCGCGACGGCGGTACCCAACCCGGCGTGCTTCCCTCACCTCGTCCCCGTCGCCCTGCGCATCCGCTGCCGGCCCGACAAGATCCGTCAGGTCGCCCAGGCGCTGGCCCGCCGCACCGACACGGTCTGGGTCGACATCCTCGGCGGCGGCGACGAGATCTCCGCCGTCTTCTTCCTCGACGGCCCCGAAGCCCGCAACACCCTCCTGCTGCGCGACCTGCCGGCCACATCCGCCGTCGGCTCCTGGACCGCCCACACCCTGCTGCGGGTGTTTCCCACCGCGTTCCGCTGGACCGCCGGCCTCCTCACCCCCGACGAGCTGGAACAGCTCGCCCCCGCCCCGACAGCTCCCACCGCACCGCCCGCTCCGCTCGACATCGACACCGCGCTGCTCACGACGCTGAGTGAGGACGGGCGCGCCACCTACACCGACCTGGCGCGGCGCGCCGGCACCACCGCGCTCACCGCCCGCCGACGGCTGGACGCACTGGTACGCGGCGGGGTCCTGCGCCTGGCGACCGAGGTCGATCTCGCGCTCCTCGGCGCCGGCACCGAGGCCCTGCTCTGGATCGCCGTGCGGCCCGGCGCTCTCCAGGAAGCCGCACAAACGCTCAGCGCCCACCCGCACGTCCGGTTCTGCGCCGCAACCGCCGGCCCGGCGAACCTGGTGGTCGCCGTCGCCGCGGCGAACCTGGACGCCTTGTACACCTTCCTCACCGACGCGGTCGGCTCCCTGGACGGCGTCACCGCCATCGACACCACCCCGCTGCTGGCGACCGTCAAACGCACGGGCCTGGTCCGACGCTGACGGCGCACCGCTGTTGCCGCACGCTCGGGGTCGCGGGCAGCGTTCATGCGTCCGGCTTCGCCCACGCCGCAGCGGGCCGCACGTGGGTCGGGCCCGATCCCGACAGCAGCAAGGCAACCGGCACCTACCTGGGCCGGAATGAAGGCCTGTCATCATGTGAACCCGAATCGAAGGGAATCCCTGTGCCCACCGCGGATGAATTGCTGGGCCCCGGCGTTGTGGCCGATCTGGCCGACTGTCTGGTCGGCGCCGGAGCCTCCCGGATGGCCGCCGCGGTCCGTGACTGCGCCCCGGCCTTGAAAGGCCTGGCTCTACGACAGCGCAGCGACGTGCTGCGTGACGCGATACTCGCCTGCGGACCCGAAGACCCCGATGCCTTGGAAGCCGTCGTGCGGAAGGCTCTGCTCGACCCACGTTTCACCGGCTGGATGATCTGGCCGGTGACCGAGGCCGTCGCCGCCGTGGCCTCGGCAAAGCGCGACGGCACGGCCTTCGAGGATGCCCTGGGCCTGCTGGCGGACCTCACTCCGAGGCTGACCGCCGAGTTCGCCGTCCGGCGCTTGCTCAACGCCGACCTGGACCGGGCTCTGGCCGTCATCGGGACGTGGACGAAACACCCGGACGACCATGTGCGCCGCTTGGCCAGTGAAGGGACGCGTCCCCGACTGCCCTGGGCGGTACGGGTTCCGGAGATCCTGGCACGCCCTGAAGCGACCTTGGCGATCCTGAACGCGCTCTACAGGGATCCCTCCGAGTATGTACGCCGGTCTGTCGCCAACCACGTCAACGACATCAGCCACGCCCAGGTGGACCTGGCCGTCGACACGGTCAGGCAATGGTCGGCGGCCCCCGATGCCCACACTCCGCGCCTGGTACGCCGCGCACTGCGCACAGCGGTCAAGCAGGGTGATCGGCGGGCATTGGCCTTGCTGGGATTCGAATCGGCCACTGACCTGGTGGTCGACGGACCGGTGGTGTCCGAGACCGCCGTTGCCGTAGGCGGAGAACTGCGGTTCGGCTTCACCTTGGAGAACCAGGGCGAAGAGCCGCTCCAGCTGGTCATCGACTATGTCATCCACTACCGAAAGGCCAACGGCACCACAGCGCCGAAGGTCTACAAGCTGACCACCCGAACCCTCCAGCCGGGCGAACGCTGTGAGCACACCGCCGTCCGGTCCTTCAAACCGATCAGCACCCGCACGTTCCATTCCGGAGCTCACGCCGTCGAACTGCAGGTCAATGGAGAACCACGAGGCAAGGCGTCCTTCGACGTGGTCACCGCCTGACACAACAGTGACCCGCCAGCCGTCCGGAGCGACTTCGTGATCGTGTCAGTGGCGCCCCCTACCGTGGCGGGCATGGGATATGACGTGCACATCACCAGGCGTACGCCCTGGTGGGCGGACGAGGGCGAGCGGATCACGACGCAGGAGTGGTCGGCGGCGGTCGCTGCCGACTCCGACCTGGAGATGGTTCAGGTGGCCCGGGCTTCGCCACGCGGCGAGGACGCGGTGTTGGAGTACCGGCACGCGTGGCTGGCGCAGATGGTCACTCACCCCGAACTGGACACTGCCGGCGCCTGGTTGGACTGGCGAGACGGCCGGATCGTGGTGAAGAACCCCGATGAGCTGCTTCTCGAGAAGATGCGAGAGATCGCTTCGGCGCTGGGGGCGCGCGTCCAGGGCGACGACGAGGAGTACTACGACGAGTGAACGCCGGTGGCCTGCGCAGGAACAGCCGGGCCGTCCCAGCGATGAGTCTTCCGGCGCCCGCAGGTCTACATTGCGACCGAGACGATCAACTCATCAGGGGTACGCCATGGGTCTCATCCACATCGAACTGTTCGCCACCCTGGACCTCGTCGGACAGGCACCCGGCGGCCCCGACGAGGACCCGGTGGGGTTCCCGTTCGGCGGCTGGCAGGCGCCGCTGCTGAACGAGGTCACCGGGGCGCAGATCAGTGCCGCGTACGAGGGTACGGACGCCCTCCTGCTCGGCCGGCGGACGTATGACATCTTCGCCGCCTACTGGCCTCACCAGGAGGGCGGCAAGGGCAACGAGATCGCCACGCTCTTCAACAGCGTCCCGAAGTACGTGGCCTCCCGCGGCACGGTCGACCTCTCGTGGGCCGGGTCCACGCAGCTCGGCCCGGATCTGGCCGCCGCGGTGCGCGAGATCCGTGACCGGCACGAGCACGTGAAGGTGGTTGGGAGCCTGGACCTGGTGCAGACCCTCCTGCGCGAGAAGCTCTTCAATCGTCTCGACCTCTGGGTGCACCCGATCATGCTCGGGGTCGGGAAGAAGGTGTTCGACGGCGGCGTGGTGCCCACGAACGTCACCCTCCTCGAACCGCCGGTGGCCGGTCCGCAAGGCACCGTGTACCTGCGCTACGGACTCGCCGAAGGGACGCCCGCCACAGGGGACATGACCGCGCCCGACCACGGTGCCGGACGCAATGACTGAAGCCTCCCCGCACCGGGCTCCATGTTCTTGGCGGTGAATCCGCGAAAGGCCACGGAGGCACGGCGCGAAGTGTCCGGCGACGACTGGGCGGGCCGACGTTCACCCGTCCTGGGGTGGTGACGATCGTGCGGGGTGCTGCCTGGGCCCCGTCCCGGGGGTGGGGCGGGGCTGTCACGCGGTTCACTACGACAGGAGGAGGAGCTCCGACCTCGGCCCCAGGCACGAAGCCCGCGTACAGAGCCGGCAGGTGGCGCCCCCGGCGCCGGAGGTCTGTCGGTGCGGGGTGCTATGTATTCCGCATGAATGTTGATCACGCAGACCATGCTGACCTCGCTGCGCTCCGGGCGGCTTTCGCTGTCGATGACCATGGGCGGTCGGCGTGCGGCTGGGAGGCAGTCCATGCCTTCGAGGCGGAGCACGGGATTGTGCTGCCCGAGCCGTATCGGACCTTCGTCGCCGAGATATCGGACGGGGCGTCGTCCGGGCCGCCGTCCTACGGACTGCTGCCGCTGGTGGGATCGCCTGCCGACTTGGCCGCTGACGAGGACCGCGACCTGAGCAAGGCGTTCCCCTTGACGCAGCCTTGGATGTGGGAGGACGACGAGGAGCCGCCCGAGGATGCCGACCTCGACCCGGTCTACAACCACGGCTCGGTCGTGCTGGGCACCGACGGGTGCGGTCTGTACTGGCACTTGGTCGTCTCGGGACCGCACCGGGGCCACATCTGGATGATCTGCGACATCGGCGCCGCTCCCTTCGGAGCAGAGTTCGGGTCCACCACCGCTGAACCCGGCTTCGCCGGCTGGGTCCGCCACTGGGCCGCCGACAAGACCTGGTACGACGCTGCGTGATCCGAGGAGTGCAACACCGCTTGCGGCTCGTCTCGTCCCCTTGACTCACGACCGGGCCGCGCGGTCGCGCCTCACCTCACCTCGCCTCGCCTCGCCTGGCCTCGAACGTCATACCTGTGGCGAGGAAGTAGGTTGAGCGGATGACGACGCTGCCGGTGATTCTTCTCCTCTCGGGGAGTCTGCGAGCCCTCTCCACCAACGAGACCGTGCTGCGCACGGCGAAGGCCGTGGCGCCGTCCGCGGGAGTGCGTGCAATCCGGTACGCGGGGTTGGCGACGCTTCCGCACTTCAATCCCGATGACGACGCCGACCCGCTGCCGGCGCCCGTGACCGGGCTCCGGGCAGCGATCGAACAGGCGGCCGGAATTCTGATCTGCACCCCGGAGTATGCAGGCACACTGCCGGGCTCCTTCAAGAACCTGCTGGACTGGACCGTCGGCGGCACCGAGATCAGCGACAAGCCGGTCGCCTGGGTCAACGCGGCCGCCCCGGGGCGTGGTCGGGGGGCCGAGGCCACGCTGAGGACGGTACTGGGCTACACCGGCGCCGACATCGTGGAGTCGGCCTGTGTGCAGATGCCGGTGGACCGGGGGACGGTCGGCGAGGACGGGCTCATCACCGACCACGCGATCCGTCGGCAACTCGGCGAGGTGCTCGCCCTGTTGGCGACATCCGGTGAGCGGGCAGCCCATTGAACTCGGCGCAGCGGCCCTCCGCCCTGCGCCCCCGCAGGTCGGCTCGGCTTCCGCCCGGGCACCGAGACCCGTGTCGTATTCGTTTGCCTTCAGTCGGGTTGGAAGAACGCGAGCATTCTCCGGCCGGCGTCGGGCGACGCCAGGATCTCCTGGACGTGCGCGGACTGCCGGCCGGCGACGCCGGTGCGTTCGAACATCTCGCGTTCGTATTGCCTGACGGCGGCGGGAAAGTCGTGCGGGTGCGCGGCCAGCGCGAGGCCGAGCAGGGCGCCGTCGAGCAGCGCCATGTTGGCGCCCTGCCCCACCGGCGGCATCAGGTGCGCGGCGTCGCCGAGCAGTGTGACGCCTGCTCGCGACGGCCAGGTCAGGCCCACCGGGAGCGTGGTGATCGACCGCGGCACGACCGTGTCGTCGCAGGCCGCGATCAGCGCGGTGAACCGTGGGTCCCAGCCGGCGAAGAGGTCGATCAGCCGCACCCTGGCGGCGGCCGGGTCACCGAACGGGATCCCGCTGGTCGCGAACCAGTCCGCTGCGGTGTCGTGGAAGCTGAGGTAGATCCGTACGCGGCCGTCGCCGTTGCGCTGCGCCGACAGGGACTGTCCGTTGCCGAGCGCCCAGTAGTTGCCGCGTCCGACCATCGCCGCGAGGTCGGGGTGGGTGCGGTCGATGTCGGGAATGCCGAGCTCGACGACGTTCTGGCCGGTGTGGGTCGGCCGGGCGTCGGTGAGCAGCGCGCGGACCCGGGAGTCCGCGCCGTCGGCTCCGACCAGCAGGTCGTACGTCGCACTGCTGCCGTCGGCGAAGTGCAGCAGGCCGTCGTCCGCGGATGCGATCGTGTGCCCCCAGCGCACCGCGTGTTCGGGGAGAGAGTCCAGCAGCACGTTGCGCAGATCGGCACGGTCGACCTCAGGTCGCTCGAGCGGGGCGTCGTCGGGCGTGTCCTCCTGGAGCAGCAGGGTGCCGTCCGGTTCGAGAAGCCGCAGGTCCTGGCCTGCGCGACGGGCGATCGCATGGAACTGGTCGATCAGGCCGGCCTCGCGCATCGCCCGCTGCCCGGTCCCGGAGTGCAGATCGAGCATGCCTCCCTGACCGCGCGCGTCGCGCGACGCTTCACGTTCGTACACGACGGCGTCGATGCCGTGCAGGTGCAGCACACGGGCCAGGGCCAGGCCGCCCAGGCCCGCTCCGACGATGGTGACGGTCGCGCTCGTCGTGCCCGCGTCCGCGACTGTCTCACCGTCAGATCCCGGCCCGCTGATCAGCCGGTTCACCGGCGGAGCCGGGGCGCGAGCACCGAACGCACGGCCTTGGCCATCTTGCTCGTGGCAGAGCCGTCGTCTTCTTCGGTCTCCGGCTCCAGCACGCGTTGGATCTGCAGCAGCAGCTGGTTGGCCGACCGCCAGAGCGGAACGAACATGCCGGCGACCGGCCCGACGCCCTGGATCGGGCCGCCGGACAGCTCGGTGACCTGCTTGGCGATCGTGACCGTTGCCGGGTCCCGCAGGATCAGGTGCACCTCGTCGTCGACCACCCGGATCTCCATCTTGCGGGCGGCGGCCTCCTCCGGGTTCGCGTCCGTGGTGGTCTCCGGATCCAGTTCGTCGATCTTGGCGGCGACCGCGTCCGGGTCGACCCCGAGTTCGCGCAGCGCCCTGGCCGCCATGCTGTTCTCCGCCCGCAGCATCGCCTCCAGCAGGTGATGGCTGCCGACCGGAGCGCCACCGGCCAGGGCGCCGGCGGTGGTCATCATGTCCTCGGTGGCGGGTGTGCCGGCCGGCCATGGGCCGGCCGCGGCGTCCTGTGATCCCTCCAGCGCTGCCAGCACCGCGGCACGGATCTTGCTGATCGGATCGATCCGTTCGGCCAGCACCTTCGCTCCGACGCCGTCACCTTCCCTGACCAGGGCGAGCAGGATGTGTTCCGTGCCGATGTCGTTGTGGTGCAGCTGCTGCGCCTCGCGCAGGGCGAGTTCCAGCGTCCTCTTCGCGGGCGCCGCGAACGGGATGTGGCCGCTCAGCGCTCCCGTGCCGGGCCCGACCGCCGCGGCGACATCGGCCTGTGCCGTCTCCTTGTCGTACCCGAGCCGGTGCAGAACTTTCGCGGCCTTGCTGTCCGGCACGTCGAGCAGCCCCAACAGGATGTGCTCCGTGCCGATCTGATGGTGCTTGAGCAGCCTCGCCTGCTCCTGGGCCGCGACGACCGACCGGCGGGCCTTCACCGTGAACCGTTCAAAAGTCATGCTTCCATGCTCCCAACCGTGTCAATACGCTGCTATTGATAGGGTCACCGTGCTGAAGGGAGGGTGTGATGGAGACACCGTCGGACTGGGAGGACCGGCTCGCGCGCTGGCAGAACGAGCTGGAGCTGTTCGAGCAGTTGGACGACACTCCGTGGGTCACGCTGGCCAAGGCGGAAGCGGAGACCGGCGTTTCCCGCTCGGCCCTGCGGTCCTGGTACCGCAACGGCGAGATCCAGTCCCGGCTGGTGGACGGCCCGAACGGGCCGCAGCGCCTGGTCCGGCTGGACGCGGTGGTCGAGCGCGCCGCCGCGTCACCGCGTATTCAGCGCAGGGCGGAGCGAGAAGTCAGTCTGGAAGCCCAGGTCACCCTGCTTCGGCACCGGGTCGACCAGCTCGAACTGCGGCTGGCGGCACTGGAAAAGAAGTGACCGGCGCGAGCAGCGCCGTGCCGTCGAGCCTGACTGTGCCCCCACTCCCCTGCGGCGACTGAGCAGTTGGACCAGGTGGACAGCTGACGTCCGTGCCGGGGCGAGGCCGTCGTATGCCTTCGTCGGCAGCCGCTCAAGGCGCCGTGGGGAGGCGGTCGCCGTCGGCACGTCCCGACCGCACGGCCCCAGTGAGCGCCGAGGGCTCTGTCGACGACCGGGGCCGCCTCGACACGGGCCGCCCCGCTCAGCACGGATCGCTTGTTCGAGGTCAAGGTCCGCCGGGTCACGGGTCTGTCCCAGCGGGGGGCGGCCGCGGGCAGGTGTGGGAACGGTGGCGGGAGACGGTGTCACGGCCCGTCGGCGGCGTGCCCCGGCGCGCCGTGTTCGGGCCCCGTTTCCCGCGCCGGACCGCGGCAGGGGAAGCGTCCGCGAGGCCGGATGCAGGGACAGGGGCGGCAGGGGTGTTCCCGGTGGTGGTGCGCGTTGCGGCTGGCTCGGCGTGTAACAGGGATGTATTACGGGGTGGTTGGGCGGAACGGTTCACCGGGACGGGCGGCTCTTGGTGATCAGAAACGCTCGCTCGCACCGAGCGGCCGGAACCCCCCATCGATACTGAGGAAGAACCGATGCGCGTTCACAAGCTCACCTTCGCCGCCCTGGCCGTTGCCGCGAGTCTCTCGCTCACGGCCTGCCAGAACGACAAGGACGGCACCGCACGGCGCGAACGGTCCACCGGGTCCAGCTCGTCTTCCTCGGCCGGCGGCTCGGGCTCGGGCAGTTCGGATCAGGACAGCGGGAAGGATTCCGCCGGGAAGGACTCCGCCGGGAAGAGCTCCGGCGAGCAGGGCACGACCGCCGGGACCGGCTCCAACGGGAACGGCAAGGTCGCCAAGTGCCGCACCGACGAGCTGGAGATCACGGCGAAGGACGACACCATCGACGGCGACCCCGACGGCACGGTCGCGGTGCAGATGACGAACCGCGGGGGCCGGGACTGCGCGATCTCCGGGTACGCGGGCGTCGACCTGAAGACCAGCGCGGGGTCGCTGTCCGCGAAGCGCACCGGTGAGCCGGCCGACCCGACCGTCCTCAAGGACGGGGCGTCGACGGCCTTCGGCATCAACTACCCGATCAACACGTCGGGGGGCTCCGGCGTACGCGTCACAGGGCTGCTGGTGACCCCGCCGGACGAGACGAAGACGGTCACCCTCGACTGGCCGGGCGCCGGCACACTGCCCGTCACGGACAGCCCCGACTCCCCGGTGAAGGTCGGCCCGATCGGAAGCGCCGGCCAGGGCGGCTGAGTACTCGTCGCACGGGCCCGTGGACGGACGTCGGACTGTGGCGCACCCACACGGTGGGGTCGACAGGGACCGCGTGGTCGTGCGCGGTGTCGCAATCGGTGGGCCAGCAACCATCAGGGGCGGTGCACAGCCCGTCCGGGTGCGTCGACGCGATGTCGTGGGCTGTCCCCACGCGGAGCGACGGTCACGACCTGTGGTGGCCGGCCGCGCCGACCCAGCGACGGTAGGCGTCCACGTCCACGTTGCTGCCACACACGATGGTGACGATGTGCCGGCCGGCGAAGCGGTCACGGTCTTCGAGGACCGCCGCGATACCGAGTGCGGCCGACGGTTCGACGACGAGGCCGGCGTGGTCGAGGAGCATCCGCATGCCGGCGGTGATCGACTTCTCCTGGACCAGGACGGCGTCGTCGGCGGTGAGGAGGAGGTCGTCCAGGACGGCCGGGATGGGGTGTCGGCCGGCGACACCGTCGGCGATGGTGTCCGTCGAGTCGGTGCTGACGACGCGCCTTCGGCGCCACGAGAGTGTCATCGCCGGTGCGCCCTGCGGCTGGACGCAGATCACCTCGACTCCGGGCGCCAAGGCCTTCATCACATGCCCCACGCCGGTGGCCAGCGCCCCGCCACCCAGAGCGATCAGGACCGTGTCGAACGACGGCATGGCCTCCACCAGTTCCAGGCCGATGGTCGCCGCGCCCTCGCAGGTCTCGATGTCCAGGCTGTCCTCGACGAGACGGATGCCGTCGCGCTGCGCGACGGCCGCCGCCCGTTCGCGAGCCAACTCGTGGTCGCCGTCCACCAGTTCCAGCCTGGCACCCAAGGCACGGATGCGATCGAGCTTGGCCACCGTCGCGAATCGGGATGCCACGACGGTCACATCGAGCCCGCGGCCGCGACCGGACCACGCGAGGGCCTGGCCCAGGTTGCCGGCGCTGGCGCACACCGCGGCTCGTGAGCCGCGGTCGGCGAGCAGGCTCGCCACCACCTCGGTGCCGCGGGCCTTGAAGCTGCGGACCGGGTTGGCCGTTTCGAGCTTGATGCTCACGGCACACCCGAGGTGCGGCTCCAGTGCCTCGCAGCGGTACAGCGGGGTGTCGAGAAAGATCGGGTCGATCACCCGGCGGGCCGAGCGGATCCGAGCGGTGTCGAGGCGCGTCTCCAGCACGACAGGGCAGCATAGCGCCGCCCGCCCGGGCCCGGGCTGATCCCGGTGCTCTGAGGGTGCGCTGGTGGCGGGAAGAGCGGAACGCACGGGGAACGACGGCCGATGAACTCATGTCCGCACGCATGCAGATGGGGGCTCTCCGCCGCGCTAGTCGGAGCCGGCTCCGTGACGTGGCAGACGCAGGGTGAACGTGGTCGCGCCCGGTTCGCTCGCCACCGTGACGGTGCCGCCATGGGCGGCGGCGACCGCGGCGACGATGGACAGGCCGAGTCCCGTACCGCCCCCATCGCCGCCGCGTGGGCCGTCGCCGTGCACGAACCGTTCGAAGAGGTGCTCGCGCAGAGCAGGTGGAATGCCGGACCCGTCGTCGGTGACGGTGACCACGGCAGAGTCGTCGGCCGCTGCCAGGCCCGTGGTGACCTTGGTGCCCGGCGGTGTGTGCAGGCGGGCGTTGGCGAGGAGGTTGGCGAGGATCTGCTGGAGGCGGTGGGCATCGCCGGTCACGGTGACGAGTTCCTCGGGCAGTTCCAGTGCCCAGTGGTGTCCGGGTCCGGCGGCGCGGGCGTCGGTGACGGCGTCCAGGAGGAGCCTGGTCAGATCGACCGGCTCGTGTGCCAGGGGGCGGCCCGCGTCGAGACGGGCGAGCAGCAGCAGGTCGTCGACCATGGCGCCCATCCGGCCCGACTCGGCGGCGATGCGTTCCAGGGCGCGGGTCACCTCGGGTGGCACGGGTCCTGGGTGCAGCAGGGCGAGTTCGGCGTGGCCGCGTACCGAGGCGACGGGGGTGCGCAGTTCGTGGCTGGCGTCCGCGGAGAAGCTGCGCAGCCGTTCCTCGCTGCGCTGACGCTGGGTCAGGGCGTTCTCGACGTGGCCGAGCATGCGGTTGAACGCGAGCGTGACCTGGTCGACCTCCGTGCTGCGCGGGCGGGTGTCGGGGGCCCGTGCGGGCAGGGTCACTTCGCCGCTGGCCAGCGGGAGTTCGCTGACGTGCGTGGCGGTGCCGGCGATGCGGCTGAGCGGGCGCAGCGACCAGCGCACCCAGAGGGCGCCCGCGATGCCCGCACCGGCCAGTGCCAGGCCGAAGACGCTGCCGGCGACGAGTTCGAGACGGTGTACGGCGGCCTCGACGGGCTCCAGCGGCAGGCCGGTGATCAGGACGTCGCCGTCGCGCCCCGGCCAGGCCATCACCCGGTAGTCGCCCGGCGTGGACAGCTCGACGCTGTGGCCGTGCCCGTCGGTGGGCACGTCCGCCAGTGCCTGGGTGTCGCCGCTGCTGAGGTCGACGGTGACCAGGTAGGTCGTGTCGCTGCCCGGGCGCACCACGGCGGCGTTGGTGACGTGGCCGTCGACGAGGCGGACTCCCAGGGTGCCCGTGGTCTGGCGTCGGGTGTCGCCGTGCTCGTCGCCGTCGTGGTCGTCGCGGCCCGTGCCCGGGTGTTCCAGGCTCGCCGCGAAGACGCTGCCGGTGGCGGAGAGCTGCTGGTCGAGGCGGGCGGTGAGGAAGCCGTTCAGTTCCAGGACCGCGGCGATGCCGACGGCGGCGCACCCGACGGCGAGCAGGACCAGGAGCCCCGCGGTGAACCGGGCCCGCAGCGTGTGCAGGCGGGGCCGCCTCACCGGCCGCCCGCCGGTTTGAGGACGTAACCGGCGCCGCGCACCGTGTGGATCATGGGTTCGCGGCCCACGTCGATCTTCTTGCGCAGATAGGAGATGTACAGCTCCACGACATGGGCCTGGCCGCCGAAGTCGTAGGACCAGACGAGGTCGAGCAGCTGCGTCTTGCTCAGGACGCGGCGCGGGTGGCGCATGAGGCAGCGCAGGAGCTGGAACTCGGTGGGTGACAGCTCGACGAGGTCGCCGCCGCGGGTCACTTCGTGCGCGTCCTCGTCCATCTCCAGGTCGCCGACGACGAGGAGGGATGCCGCGGCCCGTTCCCTGGTCATGCCGGCGCGGCGCAGCAGACCGCGCAGCCGGGCCACCAGCTCGCCGAGGCTGAACGGCTTGGTGACGTAGTCGTCGCCGCCCGCCGTGATGCCGGCGATGCGGTCCTCGACGGTGTCGCGGGCGGTGAGGAAGAGCACGCACACATGGGGCTGCTCCGCGCGCAGCTCGCGGAGCACGGAGAGGCCGTCGCGGTCGGGCAGCATGATGTCGAGGACGACCGCGTCCGGCTGGAACTCGTGGGCCTCGTGCACGGCGGCCCGGGCAGTGGCGGCGGAGCGTACGTCCCAGCCCTCGTAGCGCAGCGCGCCGGTGACGACCTCGGCGAGGTCGGGTTCGTCGTCGACGACGAGGACGCGTACGGGTGTGCCGTCGGGGCGGGTCAGGGCGGCTGGGCGTGGGTTCATGGCTCGTCCAGCATCTCTCGGTCCGCTGTGAGTTTCCTCTGAGCGTGCCGCTCACGGTCCCGGTTCAGAGCCCGCTCAGAGATTGCCGCACCACAGTGGGCAGCCCGGACACCCGTGAGGAGCCGCCGATGGCCGCCGCAACCCACAGCCCGCCGCCCGTGCGGCACCGCGCGCCGCAGCGGGCGGGCCGCCGGTCGCCCGCCGTGCCGCTGCTCGCCGCGGCCTGGGCCGGCGGCATCGCGGTACTCGCCCTGTGGTGGCGGGACACCGCCTCCGTGGTCGGCGCGGACGGCTGGCTGACCGGCGCGGGCCGGATCACCGGGCTGCTGTGCGGGTACATGTGCGCTCTCCTCGTCGCCCTGATGGCGCGGGTGCCGTGGCTGGAGAACGGAGTGGGCAGCGACCGCACCGCTCGCTGGCACGCATCGGCAGGACGCTGGACGGTCGGCCTCCTCATCGGCCACATCGTGCTGGTCACCCTCGGCTACGCGGCGCAGGCGCACACCGACCCGGTCACCGAGTTCACCACGGTGGTGTTCGACCTGCCGGAGATGCTGAAAGGCACGGCGGGTGCCGCGGTCCTGCTCGCCGTCGGCTGCACCTCGGTGCGTGCGGTGCGCCGCCGGATGCGCTACGAGACCTGGTACTACCTGCACCTGTCGACCTACGGTGCCGTCTTCCTCGCCTTCTCCCACCAGCTCGCGCTCGGCGCCGACTTCGTGGGCAGCGCAGCGGCCCGTACCGCCTGGTACGCGCTGTACGTCTCGGTCGCCTGCCTGGTCCTCTGGTTCCGGGTGCTGATGCCGGTGCGGCTCAACACACGTCACCGGGTGCGCGTGGAGACCGTCGTACGAGAGGCACCCGAGGTGTACTCGGTGTGGTTGCGCGGCCGCCGCCTGGACCGGCTCGACGTCAGGCCGGGTCAGTTCCTGCGCTGGCGGTTCCTGTCGCCCGGCATGTGGCACGCCTCGCACCCGTACTCGCTCTCCGCCCTTCCCCGTGACGGATGGCTGAGGATCACCGTCAAGGCACTCGGAGATCACAGCGCGGCCGTCGCCACGCTGCGCCGCGGCACCCGGGTGTGGGCGGAAGGCCCGTACGGCGCGCTGACCGCCGAGCGCCGCAGGCAGGACAAGGTCCTGCTCATCGCCGGCGGCACCGGCATCACCCCGCTGCGTACGCTCTTCGAGACGCTGCCCGCGGCCCCCGGCGGGCTCACCCTGCTCTACCGGGGCCGGACGGCCGAGGAGTTGGCACTGCGCCACGAGCTGGAGCAGATCGCCGCCGCGCGCGGGGCCCGCCTGGTCTACGCCCTCAACGCTCCGGACGGGCGCCGCGCCCCGATCACCGCGGACCGGCTACGGGCCCTGCTGCCCGACCTCGCCCGGCACGACGTGTACCTGTGCGGCCCGCGCGGTCTGTCCCTCGCCGCGTACGACGCCCTGCGCGCGGCCGGCGTACCGGCCTCACGCATCCACTACGAGTCCTTCGAACTGTGAGCCCTGCCATGCGCGTCCACTCCGTCCGACGCACGGTTCTCACCTGCGTCGCCACCGTCACCGTGACGGTGCTCGCCCTGTCCCTCAAGCCTCACCACGTGGACCACGTCGCCGCCCCGTCCGCCGTCACGCCCTCCACCGCCCCCTCGGCGGACGGCTCCGGATCCGGTTCCTCCTCGGGCCCGCGCACGGTCAGCGGCTCGACGGTCCAGACTCGCTACGGCCCCGTCCAGGTGCAACTCACGCTCGACGGCTCGAAGATCACCGCGGCACGAGCTCTTCAGGCACCCGACGGCGATCCGCGCAGTCAGCAGATCAACTCCACGGCGATACCCACCCTCATACAGGAAACCCTGGACGCGCAGAGCGTCCACATCGACACGGTGTCCGGGGCGACCTACACCAGCGAGGGCTACATCTCCTCGCTGCAGAACGCATTGGACCAGGCAGCACATGGCTGAGGACAAGATCACGGCGTCGCGTCCGGCGATGCCGGGGGCGCGCCGACGGAGGGCCGGAGCCGGGATACCCTCTGACGATGTCGAATCGGGCGGTAGCAGGTGGAGTAGGTCTCGCGCGGGTGCTGGCGCACTGCGGCGGCAGCCCCGAGGCGGCCGTGCACTATCTGGCGGGTGCCATCGCCTCCGCGCCCGAGAACCCCGAACCCTATACGGTTCTCGCCGAGTTGTGGCGGGACAGACCGTCGGAGCTGGCCGAGGTCGTTCGGGATGCCGACTCCTTGAAGACGGTGCTGGCGCAGTCGTACGTCAGTTTCCTCCAGGGCGACATGGACACCGCGGCGCTGGCGATCGGATCGGTCACCGGTGCGCGACCCGACATCCCCTGGACCAAAGCTCCCTGGTTCGGCGATGGACGATTTCTCGATGTGGTGAGTGCCGACGCCGTGGCCGAGGCCGCAATGCGGACGATGGACTACGGCCATGATCTGGACACCGACAGCATGCGGGAACGGTTCCGGCCCTGGTTCGAAGCCATCGACATCGTCTCCGCCCGCCGGCCGTCGCCGGATGCGCTGGCCAAGATGGCGATCCTGCTACGGGCATGCGGTCTCACCGACGAGTCGCTCGCCCTCTGCGACCGGGCGGACTCCGTCGAGCGGGTCATGCTGACGGAAGTCGTGCGAGCGGGAACATGGCGCAAGCTGGGCGATCCTGAACGGGCCGTGGCGGCGTTCGAGCGCGCTCTTGCCCTGGACCCGGCCAACTGGTCGCTCCATCTCGACTTGGCCGACGTGCATGCCGAACAGGGCGACTTCGCCTCCGCGGTCCGGCTGATCGAGCAGGGGATGACGTACGAGCCGGAGGAGCTCTCGCTGCGCGCGGCGGGGGCTGCCTACCGCGCACGGCTCACCGGCTCGCCTGCCGACCTCAGCGAACTCATAGGGCTGACACCGAATCTGCCGAACGACTCGTACCGCAGTCTGCTGATCGATTTCGCATGCGCGGGCCCCGACCTGCCGGCCGAACTCGTGGCCGAGGCCCGCCGCATCCAGGGCAGTTGAGGCTCCGCTCCGCCGTGAACGCGGCCGGCCCCGTGCGAGACGAGCAGCCCCGTACGAGACCAGAGATGTCCGAGGGAGGCGGCTCGCCAGATCTCCGGCTCGGAGAAGGCTCAGTCGATACAGAACTCGTTGCCCTCGATGTCCTGCATCGGGATGCACGAGTCTGTGCCGTCATACAGGGTTTGCACGTGGACCGCGCCGAGCGGGACCAGTCGCGCGCATTCGGCCTCAAGCGCGGCGAGACGCTCCTTGCCCACGAGACCGGTACCGACCCGCACATCAAGATGCACCCGGTTCTTGGCGCCCTTCCCCTCAGGGACGCGCTGGAAGTACAGTCGCGGACCCACTCCTGAGGGATCTACGCAGGCGAACCATGAATCGCGCTGCTCGGGTGGCTGCGAGCGCTTGAAATCGTCCCAAGTGGCAAACCCCTCCGGCGGCGGCGGTACGACGTACCCCAACACCTCGCACCAGAAGCGAGCGAGGCGCTCGGGTTCCGCGCAGTCGAAGGTGACTTGGAACTTCCTGATCGCTGACATCGGCGCACGATAGCAGGGGAACTCTGCCGCTCATACGGAGATCAGTTGTGGGGAATGGTCGCCACGAGGGGTGGGTGGGGTGGCCCGGTGTGTCCGTCGCGGACGGTGGATAGCCTGCTTCCATGGCTACGGGCGAGGGGGCCGAGCACATCGGTGCCGATCTTGAGGACCAGGGCTGGGGCGCGACGCGTGCCTGGGTGGAGAAAACGCTGTCCGAGGCGGAACGCATCGAGGAAGTCACGCGGTTGCGTGGCGGATGGACGTCGGAGATGCGCCGTCTGGACATCCGCGGGCCGGGCGGTCGACGCTCGCTGGTCCTGCGGTCGTTCGTCGACCCCTTCTTCGTTCGGCACGCGGAGGGCCTGCTGACCCGCGAGGCAGCCGTTCTGCGCCTGCTCGGCGGCACGGATGTGCCCGCGGCCGGGCTTGTGGCCGTGGACGCACTGGCGCAGTACTGCGATCACCCCTCCTTGCTGATGTCCCTGTTGCCCGGGACCGTGCGCCTGGGCGACGAGGGGGCCGATCGGCGCGCCGCATTGATGGCCCGTCAATTGCTGCGCATTCACCGGCTGCCGGTGACTGCCGAGGCACGGCCTCGCACGTATCAGGCGTGGACCTCTCCCGAGCGCGTGAGGCCGCCCAAGGACACCGATCAGCCCGAGTTGTGGCAACGGGCCGTGGAAATGATCCGCCGCGAGCCCCCGGAGTACCGGGCCTGCTTCCTGCACCGTGACTTCCATCCCGGCAATGTCCTCTTCACGGGCGACGGCGACGGTCTGCGGATCAGCGGCGTCGTCGACTGGGTGGAGACCTCCTGGGGGCCGGCCGACCTCGACGTGGCCCACTGCTCGACGGCCCTGGCTCTGCTGCACGGGGTTTCCGAGGGCATGCGCTTCGCCGACCGCTACCTCGCGGTGGGAGGGACGCTGGCCGAAGCGGGCGCCGCCCATCTCTACTGGCGGCTGTTGGACGCCTTGGCCTTCGCTCCCGACGCCGAGAAGGTCGCCGTCCCCTGGCGCGAGGTGGGCCGTGCCGATCTGGCCCCCGCCCTGCTGGCCAGGCGCCTGGAGGAATACCTCCAGGCCCTTTTCGACCGCTACGCCTGAAGCCGGACCGGCGGCCTGTGAGCAGGAGGCCCGGCCGACGGCCTTGCCCTGCTGCGAGTTGTGGCCGACTGCGGTCACGCTCACCGGTACGCCCTTTGGCACACTGTCCCCGTTCATGAACAGGCGTGGGGTGGGGGCGTGGCAGTGGCAGAGGGCCAACAGCGGCCGACACGATGGCGTCGTCCCGCGGCACTCGTTTCTTTGGTCGCTGTGCTCGTCGCCGGTGTCGCATGGCGTCTCATCGACCGGTATCAGGCGCAGCCCCGGTTCGCCGTCCTCTCCTCCCGCTCCTCACTCCTCGGAACCTGGGATGTGAAGGACGGCATCACCGGGCAGGTCGAGTTTGCCGCCGACGGGCGCTTCTCCGCGGTCGGACTGCCGGTCGACGGGTCGCCGGACAGCGGGTTCAGCGGTGCCGGACGTTGGTCGCTCGATGAGCGTGGCGGGTCAGTGAGTCTCACGCCGGAACGTCCTCCGTCGGGCATGAGCCCGGACGCCGGCTTGGCAGTCGTTCGTGCCGACGGCCGAGTGCAGCTATGTGTCACCTCCGGTTCGCCGGGCGTCTTGTGCGACTTTCTGCTGCGGCACAGGGCAGCATCGCAGTGACGCGGTAGCGGCCTTCGGCGTCAGGTCGCTGCCCAGCCCCGGAGTTGACGGGCGATGCGGGCGACACCGAGTGCACCCGAGGCCGCGTCCCGTACGAGGGCGACGGCCGCCTTGGGCGGATAGTCGAGGTGTTGTTCGTTGAGCAGGAGGTACGCCTCGGTGGCATGCCAGGTGAAGGCCTCGTTGGAGTGCTCCAGGCAGGGCAGTCTCGCCAGGGTCTGCAGGAGGGCGGCCGCCTTCAGATGGAGGGAGCCGTAGATGTCGCGTTCCATCGCGCGGGCGTTGACGCGGGCGACGGCGGCATAGAGCGGCCCCAGATCGTCGACCTGGGGATCGCCTTCGAGCAGCTCGGCGGCGTGGAGGAGGAAGGAGACGTCGAGCGGGTGCGGTTCGGGCACGGTCACGCGGCGTGCCCTCGCCCCTGCTCATGTCCTTCGAGTTCCTGCCGTGCCTCGCGTTCGGCGGCTCGCTGCTTCGGATCGGGGTCCAGGCCGCCGGGTTCCGCGGCGAAAGCGGCGCCGCTGCGGGCCATCGACTCCCTGAACCCTTCCAGGAAGCGCTGCTCCACCGCGGTCGCCCGTGCGTAGGCGGCGGACAGGATGTACTCCTGCATGCTGACACCCTCCTGCCGCGCGGCGGCCGCGATCGCGGCTCGCTGCTCGGGGTCGGGGAAGCGCAGGTTCATCGCCTTCGGCTCTCCAGACATGGCCCTCATGGTACCAGCGGTACCACATCGCCTCCAGCAGTCGCCTCGATATCGCCGCACGGGCTCGGAATGCATCGTGTCGACAATGCGCGATCCCCCTCCGAATACAAGCCCTGAATTTCGCTCGGACCGCGACACGGGTCGAGACGAAAGAAATCCGGTTTCACCCGGAAGCGCATCAGTCGAATCATTAGGAGCATCAGCGAGCAGCATGCGGACCGGAGTAATACTGCAGCCGTCCGGACGCCGCGACAATGGCGCGGGCACGTGACATTCGCGCGACTGCACAAGTGGGAAGACCGAGCCCGTGACCATGCCCCCAGAGCTCCAGAGATCCACCTATAAGCCACTAACTTGCTTATAAACTCGCGATGTTGACGCACTGAGCCGTGCTCGCACGCGGGCCGAGCCCGACTGCCCCGGCCCGCTCGCCCCGGCGGCCCGGAACGGGAAAACTCCCGTCGTGCCCCCTTTTTCCGGCCAGTGAGTTCCTGGACCCGCACCCGTAACAGCGAATTCATTGACAGCCACCTGTCGGCGACAGCTAATAGAGCGCTGCGCATCGATGTATGCGCGCTCCATGCCACCGGCCTTTTCTTCAAGGCCACGTCATGACGGGTGATACGTGAAAATATCCAAGAGCGTGAGAAGCGGGCCGCCCGCTTCTCACGTCCTGCGCCGCGCCACTGCGTCCCTGGGCATCGCCGCCGTGGTCCTGCTCGGTGTCCAGCCCACCGCCCAGGCGGCAGGCGTCGACCCGAGCCCGGCCACAACCTCGACGAGGCTGCGCACGACCGACACCGCCGACGCGCCCGACACCGACCTCGTACCCGTCTGCGGCACCCCGGCCAAGGGGCACGCGGCCTGCTACGCCATGCGTTCGGCCGACCCTGCTCCGGCGGCACGCCCGAGCGCGGCGCTGCCACCCGCGGGGCTCGGACCGCAAGACATCCAGAGCGCCTACAACCTGCCCGCCGACGGCGGGGCCGGTCAGACGATCGCCATCGTCGACGCCTACGACAACCCGAACGCCGAGGCGGACCTCGCCGTCTACCGCGCCCAGTATGGGCTGCCGCCCTGCACCACCGCCAACGGCTGCTTCACCAAGGTCGACCAGCGCGGCGGCACCGACTATCCCAGGCCGAACGAGCTCTGGGCCGGTGAGATCGCCCTCGACCTCCAGATGGTGTCGGCCGCGGCGCCACAGGCGCACATCCTCCTCGTGGAGACCGACAACGACGGGCTCGACCGTCTCGCCGCCGGCGTCGACAGAGCCGTCGCCATGGGCGCCAAGTCCGTCTCCAACTCCTACGGCAGGCAGGGCGACCTCGACAGCGACCAGCCGACCTACGGCGCCTCGTACGACCACCCCGGCGTCGCGGTGGTCGCCGCGAGCGGCGACTACGGCTACGGGGTCTCCTTCCCCGCGAACCTGTCCACGGTGACCGCGGTCGGCGGCACGAACCTGGTCGCCGACCCCGGCAGCCCCCGCGGCTGGTCCGAGACCGTCTGGAAGCGTGACGCCTACGGACCGGGCTCGGGCTGCGCGACCCACCAGGCCAAGCCCGCCTTCCAGACGGACACCGGCTGCGCCGGACGCAGCGTCGCCGACGTCTCGGCCGTCGCTGACAACGTTGCCGTCTACTCCACCTACGGCTCGGCAGGCACGGGCTGGCAGCGCTACGGCGGTACGAGTGTCGCCACCCCCGTGATCGCAGCCGTCTACGCCCTGGCGGGCTCCCCGCGACCCGGCACCTACCCCAACTCCTACCCCTACGCGGCCGGCGGCGCGGGTCTGAACGACATCACCAGCGGGTCGAACGGCACCTGCGACACCGCGTACCTGTGCACGGCGGGCTCCGGCTACGACGGTCCCACCGGCCTCGGCACGCCCGGCGGCCTGGCCGCCTTCCGCAGCGGCCCGAGCGGCACCCTCTCCGGCGTCGTGAAGGACGCGTCGACCGGCAAGCCGGTCGCCGGGGCCACCGTCGGGGCGGGCTCCGACGTCGCCACGACTCTTCAGGACGGCACCTACACCCTGAACCTGCCCGCCGGCCGGGTCGACGGTCTGACCGTGACACGCTTCGGGTACCGGACCACCGCACCGCTGAGTGTGGACATCGCCGACGGTCAGACCGTGACGCACGACTTCACGCTCCGGCCGACACCGCGCGTCCACGTCCGCGGGACGGTGAAGGACGGCTCGGGTCACGGCTGGCCGCTCTACGCCCGGCTCTCCGTCCAAGGCTCACCCGAGGCCCCGGCGTGGACCGACCCGGTGACGGGTGAGTACGACATCGCACTGCCCAAGGGAGCGGACTACAAGCTGGACGTCACCGCCGCCCTCCCCGGCTACGAACCCCTCACCCGCTCGGTCACGGTGAAGAGCACAGCCGTGACCGCCGACTTGGCCTTGACCGCCGACCCGGACGCGGCCACCGCCGCCGGCTACACGCCGCGCCGCACCGACCACGCCGAGGCGTTCGACTCGGCGGCCCACGCACCTGCCGGATGGTCCGTGTCCAACGCCGAGGGCACCAGCAACGGCTGGCAGTTCGACGATCCGATCCAGCGCGGGAACACCACCGGCGGCAGCGGTTCCTTCGCCGTGGTGGAGAGCGACCAGGGACCGTTCGGACCGCACCAGAACAGCGAACTGATCAGCCCCGCCTACGACCTGTCGACCGCTCAGTCCGCAGAACTCAGCTTCAGGACCGCCTACACGGCCAACCTCACCCAGCAGCACATGACGGTGGACGCCAGCACGGACGGCGGCACCAGCTGGGAGAACGTGTGGGCCGGCCCGAAGGTGAGCGACACCGTCGGCCACCTGACGGTCCGTGTACCGCTGCGGCAGTTCGCCGGAAAGCCGTCCGTGCGACTGCGCTTCCACTTCGTCGCGGACTGGGGGTACTACTGGGCGATCGACGACGTGACCGTCCAGGCCCGCTCCCTGCAAGCAGTTCCGGGCGGCCTGGCTGTCGGTACGGTGCGGACCGCGGGCACCGGATCCGGGCTGGTCGGCGCCGGCGTCGTCGACACCTCCGCCCCGGACCGCCAGGCGATCACCGCCGCCACACCGGAGGACCCGGCCATCGGTGACGGTCTCTACATCCTGTTCCTGGCCCGCCCCGGCCGGCACACTCTGCGTGCCTCCGCGCCCGATCACGCGACACTCACGCGCACGACGGCAGTGCGCGCCGACCAGGTCACCTGGAAGGACTTCAGACTGGTGCACCGCGGCTAGCAGCGCACCAGAAGACGAGCGGTGCGGCGCCCATCAGTGCCGCACCGCTCCGGACCCGGCGCGCGACGATCTACGATCGAGCCCGGTCGAGCAAGATCCGACTCGGGTGCGGCCCGAGTCCCTGCGCGTGGGAGTGTCACACCGGATGGACCTCACGTCGGACGGCGACTGGGCGGGAATCGGGCTGAGCATGCTCGAAGGGCGGGTGCTGGAGCAGCTGGTGGGCCTGCCGCCGACCGACGCGACCGCGGTGGCCGAGGCCGCCGGGATATCTCCGCCCGAGGCCGAACAGGCGCTGCAGCGCCTGGAGAAGGTCTCGTTGGCGATACGCACCGGCGATGGGCCGGCACGCTGGGCGGCGAGCCCGCCCCGCTCGTCGGTCGGAGCGCTGCTCGCACGCCGGCGGTCCGAACTGGCCCGTGCCGAAGACTTGGCGGAACGCCTGTACGCGGCGTACGAAGCGGCCTCGGGTCCACGGTCCGCGCATCTGGTGGAGGTGCTGGAGGACGGGCAGGAGGTGTCGGCGCGCTACGCCCGACTCCTCCGGGACAGCCGGGACGAGGTCCTGCACCTGGCGAAACCGCCGTACGTCACGGCCCCCGAAGGGTCCGGCCAGGAGATCGCCGTGGGATCCGGCGTGCGTCTTCGCTCGGTGTACGAGACGGACGGATTCACCGATGCGCTGTCGCTGGAGACGGCAATCCGGGGAACGGCCGGTGGAGGGGAACTGCGCCTGGCGTCGCACCTGCCGACAAAGCTGGTGGTCTTCGACCGGACCACGGCGCTGCTGCCGACGCGCTTCGACCGGCCGGCGGCGGGTTCGCTGGTGGTCCACTCCCCCGCCCTGGTGACGGCACTGGCCACGCTGTTCGAGACGGTGTGGGAGCATGCGACGCCCGCTTCGCTCGACACCCGGATCGACCGGCCGGTACCGGACAGCCCCTCTCCGGGAGCACAGATCGACGAGCGAACCCATGAGATCCTCCAGCTGATGGCGACCGGCATGAAGGACCACTCCATCGCACGGGCTCTGGGGATCAGCCGCCGCACCGTACAGAAACACGTCAGCGACGCGGGCAGTGCCCTCGGGGCGCAGACGCGCTTCCAGATCGGGCTGCTCGCGGCAGAGCGCGGGTGGCTCGAACGGCGGCCCTGAGGCGCGGGTCAGGGTCGTCGAGGCCCCTGCCCCGTTCGCTCAGCGGTGGCGCATCCCCGCTGGGTTCGAGCGACAGCACATGGAGGGCGTGCGAAACCGCCCCGTGGCCGCGCGACAGGGTGAGAGCCCGGCCCGGCAGGCTTGGACCTTCACTCACCTGGCCGCGCTGGCGTGGGGGCAGGCACGGCAGTGGGGCATCTTGGTCGAGTGGCGGTCCGGGCGCTTACCCGAGCACTGAGCCCCCGGGCCGCCCGAACCTCAGCCGCCTTCAGGGAGCGGAGGTGGCTGGCGGCCGGATGGCTCTTCAGACGGATCAGGCCGGTGTCTTCGGCGCTGTGCCTAGGGCAGCGTCCGAGACGAAGCCGCGCTCTCCGAACGGGAGGTTCGCCCGGTATCCGTAGCGGATACATGCCCGGTCGTGCGGCGGGGCCGGAGCTTGGCAGCCGTCATGGCGGCGAACACCACCACCCAGACCGCTGCGGCGACCCAGACTTCCCAGCGGCCCACGCTGGTCATCCACGAGGTTCCGGTCGCGCGTCCCAGTTCGTGCGTGGTGACCGCGTACATACCGATCGGGAAGACGAGGTTCCACCAGCCGAGTTCGTAGCGCAGCGGAACCCGGCGCAGCACGTGCCGCCATGCGCCCAGGGCAAGCAGGAGCGGGATCAGCCAGCTGGAGAACGACCACAGAACGACGGACGACCCGACGACGAGCGGACGCGACAGCAACGTGCTGCCCGGCGGAAGCGCAAGCAGCCGTACTCCGGCGAGCACGGCGATCGCCGCCGCCCCCATGAAGATCCACACCGACGTCATGAGGCCTTCCGGCTGTACCGGCCGCACGAGCAGTCTGGCCAGCACAAGTGCAGCGGTCAGCAGGTACTGCACCAGCCCGATGGCCCAGCACACCACTGCCAGCACGATCAGGACGTCGCCCCCGGTCACCCGGGCCAGCGAGGCGGCCGCGACCGCCACCGACTCCGATCCCACTGCCCACAGGAACCACGTGCCGTTCACCTGGTCGATCGACGGGCCCCGTTGCGAGGTGGTGATGAGCGCGAGTGGAATGCCGTAGTCCAGCAGCAGCCACCCCAGCGTCCCGAACGCCAGGAACGCCCAGGCCACTGCGGTGTGGCCGTCCGGCACCAGGCGCGCGGCCAGCACGTTGGAGGAGATGGCCAGGGTGAGGAAGGCGAAGGCACGCGGCCCGAGGAGATCCGCGACGAATCGTCGGCGATGGCGCAGCAGCCGCCGGCCGTAGGCGGGCACCAGCACCACGAAGCCGATCAGGGCCACCCAGAGCAGTGCGGCCGAGGCGGTACCGGCGCCGTTGACGTACAGGGCCGTGGAGACGATGCCGGTGCCCATGACGAACGCGAGTGCGCCCGCGTTGAGGTCAGCTATGGCAGTGGAGACGGCTGTCCGGTATCCGGGTTGTCGGAGGCCGTCATCGGTGCGTTCGGGCTCGGCCGGGCCGGCAGTGGGGCGCCGCGGATCACCGTGGTCGGGACCGGTGAGCCACTCGGCCAGGACCGTGGCATGGCTGTGATCCATGTCCTGGGTGGCGGTGAGCAGGATGAGGCTGCGATGTTCGGCCAGGTCTCGCAGCCGGGCAGCCGCCTGCCGGTGCGCTTGATCGCCCAGTTCGGTGAGATAGCGGCGACGGAACTCACCGAACTGCCGTGGGTTGTGGCTGTACCAGCGCTGCAGCCCGGCGGACGGGGCGACATCCGGCAACCACTCGTCGAAGGGAGCGCCTCGCCGGGAAGTGTCCTCCGGCAAGACCCGGTCGACCAGCACCCACTCGCCGGCCTCGCCGTCCCCGGACAGGGTGCGCTCGTCGATTCTGCGGCAGATGATCTGCTTGGCCATGACGTAGCCTCCGGCCGCTCTCGCAGTACATGCATTTTAGAGGAATGCGCATTCCGTCGGCTTTCGGAGGGTCTGCCTCCTAGACATGCCGGGGGCGATCGACCGATGTACGGTCGATGTACGGCGTAGGCGCGGACCTCGCGGCCGACGATCAGGCCGGTGCCCCAGACGCGCCCGGGAGTACCCATGGCTCAGCAAGCGAACATCGCCGCACAGACCGCTTTCGCACAAGCCGTCGTCACCGGCAATCTGGACACCCTCGACGAGGTCGTCGCCCCCGATTCGGTCGACCACGATCCCGCCCCGGGGCAGGCCCAAGGGCCCGACGGGTACAAGGCCATGTTCGGCGAACTACGGACAGCCTTCCCCGACTTGCACGTGGAGGTCGAGCATCTGCTGGCCACCGACGACGAGTTGGCGTTCGCCTACACGATCACCGGGACACATCTGGGCCCGCTCAGGGGGCAGCCGGCGACCGGCAAGAAGGTGAACTACCGGGGCATGCAGATCAGCCGCTTCGACAGCGACGGGAAGCTCGTCGAGCGCTGGGGCAGCAGCGACGAACTCGGCATGCTGCGTCAACTCGGCCTGGCCGAGGTATGACCTGGCCGCTGCTCCGCCCCCTTCCGCCGACCGTCCATGACCACGACGCGCCCCGGCCATACCGCCGGATCAAGGCGGGGTTCTGGCCGGATTTGTCGCGCAGGTTGTAGAGATCTGCGGCGGTCTACGGCGCCGTGAACGGTTTCTGGTGAGAGCAGTGAGAGCCTGGCTCCGGCGAGGGAGCGTCGGTACTGCGCCGCACACCGTGCGTCCGGTGGGGCGTGAGACCGACGGAACCTCCCTTCGGTACGATCCGGACCACAGTGGAATCACGGGGGATGACCATGCGACGTGTGGCGATGACGGCCACGATCCTGGCCTGCGTGCTCGGGCTCGCGGCCTGCGGCGACAGCGACGGTGACAAGGGCACGGGCGGACCGGGCAACGGCGCCGGCGGGAGCTCGGCCGCGCAGGGCGGAAGTACCGGCAAGGGCAAGACGGGTACACCGCTCGCGGACGTCGATCCGTGCACCCTGCTGAAGCCCGCCGATGTACCGCAGCTCAGTCAGGACAACTACGCACAGCCCACGAAGCTGTCCATCCCGGGCAAACCGACGTGCAGCGGTTACGACTTCGCGGTCGAGATCAACGACGGCGGCTCGGACGTCCACGACATGGAGTTCAACAGCTCGCGGGCCAAAGCACTGCCCGACATCAGCGGTCACAAGGCCGTGATGACGCAGACCACGACCGGTTCGGCGAGGGACTGCGCGGTCTCCCTCGACGTCACCGCGCAGGAATACGTCCGCGTCACCGTCACGGCAGGCGACAACCCCACGCAGACGTGCGACATCGCCAAGAAGGCCGCAGAGGTCGTGGCGGGCAGGCTGTCCTCCTGACACGGAGGCCACGCCTCTCGACACCGATCGCGTCGTACTCGGCCGGCCGACGCAGGACGAGCGGCTCCACCCCGAGATCGTCCTGCGATTCCACGGACTGTGCCTGGTCCAGCACGAAGCCAGGGGCGACCGGTTCCGTGGCCGATGCGCTCCCGGTTGGCGGGCGGCCGGGGTGATCGGGTATGTGTACCGGACGGCTGTACGGACGGGGGGAGTTGACCATGGTGGTGCGACGGTGGCGGCCTGCGGTGCCTCATCAGGCGGGGGCCTTTCATGCCTGACTCTCGGCGGTCCCGGCGTCGGCGCGTGGTCTCCGAACTGCGGGCGCAGGGCCGGTACGGGCCCGAACTGCGTGACGTGCTGCCGGTGTTCGCCGGCCTCGGCCTGTCCGTGCTCGGGGCGGTCCTGGGGTTCGTCTGGCTCTACCGCACGCAGGGCGTCGCCTGGTTCGCGCTCGCTCTCGTCGTGGCCGCGGTCGGCGGGAGCGCAGGGCTGCGACTGCGCCGGGGAGTCGTCCGCCGGCGCGGTGGCCGCTACACCGCGGCGGAGCTGGCCGACCTCGACGACCAGGGCCTGATGGTGGCGGCTACGCGCATGTTGCGGCGTGACGGCTATCAGGTGGTCGACCTGACCGCGCGGAAGGGGCGGCCGCGTCTGTACGCCCACGATGCGCAGGGCCGCGAACTCGACGTCGCGTTCCGCCCCGTATCGACGCCGGGTGGGGACGAGACCATCAGCGGGCCCGCTCCGCTGCGAGAGACGGGCCGCCCCGGCACCGGCCACCCGACCAGCATCGTCGTCCATCGCGGCGACTTCAGCCGCGCGGACGTGCTGTGGGCGTCCCGTCAGGACGGCGTCCACCTCCTCGACGGCCACCGGCTGCAGCGCTGGGCCGCGGGGCGGTCGTTGGACGAACTGGGGCTCGCACCGCAGGTGCGGTAGGGCCGGGCCGTTGACGCAAGTCGGCGGGTGGCCGTCGTCGATACGCGCCCGCCGGCCGCTCTCGCCGGTCCACAGGCGGCCCGGACGTCGGGCCTGATGCGATCGCCTGCGCACCCGCCGACGTCTGGTGATGGCCGCAGCCGCAGGTGCGGGCGTATTCCCGCACCCGGACACGCGTGTGGCCCGGCCGGTACGGCCGGCCGGGCCACAGACGAAGACACGGTCGTGAAGGGCGGTCGCCTACGCGGCGAAAGGCACTGCAGGGCTTCAGCCGAACGATCTTCCCTGCAGGCAATAGGTGAGGCCCGGGGACACTGTCCCCTTCACGACCACACTCCTCACAACAGCCGGGACCGGGCAGGCATTCCCGCCCACGAGCACGCGGTGCATGACGCGGGTTTCGGTGTCGAGTTCTCCCGCAGCAGCCGATGCGGGTCCTGACGCGCCTCGCCCGACCCGCAAGCCCCACCGCACAAAACAACCACGCACCATCGCCGGTGGCCTGCACGACGGGTTCAAGATTCCAAGTACTCGATTAAATTGCGCACAATCTAAATGCTCGCTAGGTTTCTCCATGTCGCCCCGGGCACCAGCCCAGAGCGGCAGAACGAGGCGCTGCCGTCAACGCCCGCCGATCAGAAGGAGATCCGCCATGAACCTCAAGTCCCTGCTCCGGCCGATCCGCACCCAGGCCGCCCTGGCGGGCTCCCTCGCCGCCCTGGCCGCCCTGTCCCTGGCGGCCTCCACCTCGGCGAGCGCCGCCGAGAGCGGGCACCACCCGGCCGGCCCGAAGCCCACCGTCGTGCTGGTCCACGGCGCGTTCGCGGACTCCTCCAGCTGGAACGGCGTCATCAAGCGCCTCGAGCACGCGGGCTATCCGGTCATCGCCCCGGCCAACCCGCTGCGCACTCTGGCCGGTGACGCCGCCTACCTGCACAGCGTCCTCAAGAGCGTCGACGGCCCGATCGTGCTCGTCGGCCACTCCTACGGCGGCGCCGTCATCAGCGAGGCCGCCGCCGACACGCCCGCGGTCAAGGCGCTCGTCTACATCGCGGCCTTCGCCCCGGACAAGGGCGAGAGCGCGCTGGAACTGTCCGGCAAGTACCCGGGCAGCACCCTGGGCGAGAACCTCAACCCGGTGCCCTTCCCCCTCGCCGACGGCACCACCGGCACCGACCTGTACATCAAGACCGAGAAGTTCCACGACCAGTTCGCCGCCGACGTGCCCACCGCGCAGACCGACCTGATGGCCGCCACCCAGCGGCCGGTGGCCGCCTCAGCTCTCGAGGAGGAGGCGACCGAAGCCACCTGGAAGACCATCCCCTCCTGGTACCTCGTCGCCACCCAGGACAAGAACATCCCGCCGGCCGCACAGCGCTTCATGGCCGAGCGCGCGCACTCCCGCACCGTCGAGATCAACGCCTCCCACGCCGTCTCCGTCTCCCGCCCCGAAGCCGTCGCCGACCTGATCCAGCAGGCCGCCGCCACGGCCCGCTGACACCAGCCCCCGGACAATCCCCTGCGCCGGCGCGCACCGTCGGCAACTCCCCGGCATCAGAGGGCTGGTACGGCAAACTCCCCGAACGTTTCGAAGCCCCGGACCGCATGAGGTCCGGGGCTTCGTCACGTGAAAGACTGCCCGCAGTCAGAAGCTGGACCGGACAAGTGTCACGGGCCGTCAGGTGGCTTGATCGGCAAGCGTGTTGATGTCGATGACGGCGCGCTGCAGGTCGTCCTGCGGCCGGTGGCCCAGGTCGTCGACCGCCACGATGTTCATATGGCGGGCCAGTTCGGGCGATCGCCACTGCGTCTGCAGCTTGGTGACCAGCTGGGTGTTGAGGCCGTTCGCGAGGTGCATGAGGTAGTTGTCCCGTACGGAGGCCGGGAAGAAGGGTGACAGCAGCCGGATCATGAACAGTTGAGGTATCTGCAGATCCGGCTGGACGATGCTCGACAGGACGAAGAGGCGCCCTTGGTCCGCGCCGGGGTCGCGTGCGAGGGCCTTCTCGTTGAGCGTCAGCGTCTGGTCGTAGATCTGCTGGGGCGGGCTTCCGCTGAAGAAGGACTTGAGGATCTCCCACCAGGACGGGTTTCCCGTCGGGTAGCTGCCGCGGTCGGAGATGCTGTCCGCGTGCCAGGCCCAGGGCTGGTCGACCGCCGCTGAGGAGTCGATGAGCACGACGTTCTTCCCGGCCTTCACGAAGTCGCCGTAGGGAGAGGTCGCGGACAGTTCTGTCCGGGTCGCGACCCGGGAACCGAACAGGTCGCGCAGCCTCGTGATCGGCTCCCCCGCGTCGACGCCCGCAGGAACGGCGGACGACACACTGATGACGACCACCTCCGAGGGGTGCTCGTCGATCCAGCGCTTGACCGAGGCCGCCTCACCCGAGGGACCGTCGAAGAACAGTCCTCCCAACGGGGCGCCGTGGAAGGTCCTCCACTGCCCGCCCTCCTTGCACAGCCGCAGATCGAGATAGCGGGCGCCCTCGTCGAGCTGGCCGGTGAGGCTGCTGCTCTGGGCTCGGGAGATGCTGGCCGCCAGCCGTGGGTCGAGCGAGGCGGCGTTGTAGGACCAGCCGCTGGTGCACAGGCCCGGGTCGGCCGGGATGCTCCAACTGCCGGAGTCGTGACTGCCGGGCATCGCGATCCCGTTCAGCGGCCGGTCGTCGAGATGACTGTGCATCTCGCCCATCCACCGCGACAGGTCCACCGTCGCCGCCGAGGCCCGGCCCGGCGGCGCGGCCGCCGCCTGCGCCGGTCCGCCACCGATCGCCAGTGCCGTCGCGACAAGGAGCAGAGCGACCAGAGCGGCCGCCGAACGCCGTAAGCCGTTGCCGTCCGTTGCACGTCTCGTCTTCATACGCCCTCCTTGGGGGAAGAGGCCGAGGTCGGGCACCGAGGGTAGACGGCGATCCACGACAGGCCCAGACACTCTCCGCGTCAATCGGGTGTGTGCCTGAACAGGCGGCTGCCGAGGGTCATGTGGGCCGTCCGGCTCCGCTCGATCACCGGTCCAGCCACGCAAGGAACGCAGGACGGGGCAACTCGGGCAGGGGTGGACGCCCGGTGGGTCGGGGCTATCGCGATGTCGCCCAGCGCGGTGCTGTCTCCGCCCAGGCCGTGTCCCATGCGGCGAGGTTGCGACGGTGGAGGATGCGGGTGGCGATGCCGTAGGCGGCGGCCGCGGTGGCGTGCACGCCGAGTGCGGCGACGATGCCCGAACTCATGGCGCGGCCGCGGATCTGACCGGGGCTCAGGGGCGGGTCGGTGACCTTTCCGTCGGTGTCGGCCCAGATGCGGACGGTGCTGCCCTTGGACAGTGCCGGCTGGACGTCGGTCGTGGCGGTGCGGGTGCGTCCCTCGGGATCGGTGAAGCGGACCTTGGCCGGGTACCGGGCCTCCTTGGCTTCGGCGGAGCCGGGTTCGGGGTGGCGGGGGACGTCTTCGAGGAGGACGGCGGTGGTCTGGTGGCGGGTCTGGGCCTGGTGCTGGGCGGTGCGGGCGTAGTGACGGTAGGCGGCGTCGCCGCCCAGGAACATGGCGGCCGGGGCGGCTGCCGGCGCGGCCAGGAGAAGGCTCAGACCGATCCATGCCCGGACCTGGTCGCTGCGGCGGCGCAAGGGATTGCGCCGCCGGCGCCACGGCACGACCCGCGGAAGCTCCTGCGGAGGGGGCGGTGAGGGTGTGCGGCGGGGCATGTGTCCTCCTTCCGGCGGTGGACGCACCGGATGCGGGGTGCCGCGGACATCGGGGACGGGGGCGCGGCCTGGGGGGTTTCGTTTGGATCAGGTCGGATCAGGCCGCGGCGTCCGGTGCGGTGCGTCGCACGGCGGAGGACCACCCGCGTACTGGACGTACTCGGGTGGTCCGACAACGCGGCGAGGCGCCGCGCCGGGCGTCGCTGACCCGGGCTAATCCAAACGAAACCCTCTAGAAGGGGCGGACAGTGGGAGGGAAGGAGACGGAAACGGAGGGGTGGCCGCAGGCGGCTTGCAGAAGCTTGGCGGCGCCGCGGACGGCCGCGGTGTGCGGGGCCGGGACCACGCGCGACGGCACGTGCAGCCGCGCGGTGAGGTGATCGGTGATGTCGGGGCGCAGGGCCCCTCCGCCGGCGAGGAGGATGCCGCGGTGGAGGGCGTCGAAGGTGAGGGAGGTGCGGTCCTGGCGGAGCATCTCGGCCAGCATCGACGCCACCGCCTCGGCGAGCTGCTCGGGCGTGGTCGACGCGTCCAGGTCGCTGGTGCCCAGGGCGGTGCGGCGCGCGTCGGTGATGGCGCCGTCGTCCAGAAGCACCGCTTCGGTGAGGTGGGCGCCGATGTCCACCACCATCCGCGGACAGGACAGGTCCGCACCGGCCGCCACGGCGACGGCCCGGGCGCTGGGCACGGTCAGGACGCTGCGCGGCATCAGTACGTCGACCGCGGTGCGGGCCTGGGTGCGGTAGGCGACGCCGTCCAGGACGGGAGTGGTGACGATGACCATGGGGCGGGTGAAGCGGGGCAGGCGGTGTGCGAGCAGCCGCTGCAGCATTCGGGCGCACCCCGGGGTGTCGATGATGGTGCCGCGTTGAATGGGCACCGCGCCGGTGCCGGGGAAGGTCACGGTGGGCACGTCGACGACGACACCTCTGCCCGCGATCCAGGCGCGGGTGCGGGCGCTGCCCATGTCCAGGGCTATGCCGCAGCACCGCCGGGCGATCGGCCACGGCCGGTGCGGGGCGGCGGCGTGCGGGTGGGACGTGCCGGTCATGGGATGGCCTCCTTGACCTGCTGGCAACGGGCGCAGTAGCGGGCCTGCGGCACGATCAGCAGCCGTTCCCGGTCGATGGGGCGTCGACACAGGTGGCAGGTGCCGTACGTGCCGTCGTCCATGCGGGCAAGAGCCGCTTCGACGTCGGCGAGGACCATGTGGGCGGAGGCGGCGAGCTTGATGTGAACCTCGATCTGGGAGGCGGCCCGCTGCTGGAGCCGGTCCTCGGTGCGGGAGGTGACCGGTCCGGAGAGCTGCTGCACCTGCTCCTGGCGGAACAGGCGCTGCTCGCGCAGGTTCTCGCGCAGGGTGGCAAGGTCGTCGGCCGACAACCGTGCCGTGCTCTGGCTGATGGTCTGGTGGTTCACCACTTCACCCCTTTGAGGGCATGGCGCGGGAGAGCGAAAGGAGCGACGGTCAGGTGGTGCGGCGTTGGCAGGCGACGCAGAAGCGGGTGTACGGGAGGATCTCCAGTCGTTCCGCGGGGATGGGCTTGGCGCAGCCCAGACAGGTTCCGTAGGTGCCGTTCGCGATGCGGGCGAAGGCCCCCTCGATCTCTTTCAGGGCCCGCTGCATCGCGGCCTTCTGCTCGGACAGCAGGTAGTCGTCCGAGGTCTGTCCGGTCACGTCGAGGGCCTGCAATTGCGCCAGCCGGGAGTTGCGGGCGTGTTCCAGGCGCTGTCGTGCCTCGTGCAGGTGGGGTTCGGCCCGGGTGACATCGAGGGACATCGTCGATCCTGTTCTCGAGGACTTGCCACTGGCGCGCTGCGGCGCGGGTGGGTGCCGGACGGCGAACTGCCCGGTGGCTGTGCCCGGGCCGCCTGCCGACTGGCTTCTGGTGGCTTCCACCCTGGCCGCGCCGACGACGGATACCTATCGGGCGCGGACCCCATTTGCGGCGGCCCGCGGGATGCATGCGGCACCGTCGTGGGTGGTGCGCGGCGGGGGAAATGGGGTCCGGGCCCCATCGACGGGGCGCTCGGGACGGGGCAGGCTGTCCTGAAGATCACTTCGGGCGCCCGACAGCGTGCATGCGGCGGGCTGCATAGTGGAGGTGAAGCGAGAAGGGGAGGCGTAGGACCGGTGTCGTTGTTCTGGCGGATGTTCGCACTCAACGCCGTGGTGCTGGGTACAGCCACGGCGCTGCTGCTGTGGGCTCCGGTGACGGTCTCCGTGCCGGTTCTGCTCACCGAGGCGGTCATTCTGGTCGGCGGTCTGGCCGTCATGCTGGTCGCCAACGCCGCGTTGCTGCGGCTGGGTCTGGCCCCTTTGGACCGGCTCACCCATCTGATGACCACCGTGGACCTGCTGCGTCCGGGCCAGCGCCTGCCCGCCTCCGGCGGCGGCGAGGTGGCCCAGGTGATCCGCGCGTTCAACGCGATGCTGGAGCGGCTGGAACACGAGAGGGCCACCAGCAGTGCCCGGGCGCTGCTGGCCCAGGAGGCCGAACGCCGCCGCATCGCCCAGGAACTGCACGACGAGGTCGGCCAGAGCATGACCGCGATTCTGCTGGGCCTCAAGCGCGCGGCGGACGACGCTCCCGCGCCGCTGCGCGAGGAGCTGCAGGAGATGCAGGAGATCACCCGGGAGAGCCTGGACGAGGTCCGTCGCCTGGTGCGCCGGCTGCGGCCCGGCGTGCTGGACGATCTGGGTCTGGTCAGCGCTCTGACCTCGCTCACCGAGGACTTCGCCACCCACACCGGGCTGCAGGTCACCCGCCGTTTCTCCGCCGACCTTCCGGCCCTCGCGCCGGAGACGGAACTGGTGCTGTACCGCGTCGCCCAGGAGTCCTTGACCAATGTGGCCCGCCACGCCGACGGCCAGCGGGTCACCGTGGCCCTGTGCCACACGGACGACACTGTGGTGCTGACGGTCACCGACGACGGCTCCGGTATCCAGGCCCCCCGCGAGGGCGCCGGCATCCGCGGCATGCGCGAGCGCACCCTGCTCATCGGGGGCAGCCTCGAGATCGCCCCGGCGCCCGGCACGAGCACGAGCACGAGCACCGGCACGGGCACGAGCACCAGCGCGGGCACCGGCACCCGGATCCGGCTCACCGCGCCCGTACCCAGGAAGCAGCCCTGACCATGCCCGACACGACCATGACCCCCAGGACGGGAACGGGCACGATCCGCATCCTCCTCGCCGACGACCACGCCCTGGTCCGCCGCGGTGTGCGGCTCATCCTCGACCAGGAACCGGACCTCGAAGTGGTCGCCGAGGCCGGTGACGGCGCCGAGGCCGTCGGACTGGCCCGCACCCACGACGTCGACCTGGCCGTGCTCGACATCGCCATGCCCCGTATGACCGGCCTGCAGGCCGCCCGCGAACTGGCCGCCCTCAAGCCGGATCTGCGGATCCTGATGCTCACCATGCACGACAACGAGCAGTACTTCTTCCAGGCCCTGAAGGCCGGAGCCAGCGGCTACGTGCTGAAGTCCGTCGCCGACCGGGACCTGGTCGCCGCCTGCCGTGCCGCGATGCGGGACGAGCCCTTCCTGTATCCCGGCGCGGTCACCGCCCTGATCCGCAACTACCTCGACAGGGCCCGCCACGGCGAGGAGACCCCCGAGCAGATCCTCACCCCCCGCGAGGAGGAGGTCCTCAAGCTGGTGGCCGAGGGGCACTCCTCGAAGGAGATCGCCGAGCTGCTGTTCATCAGCGTCAAGACCGTCCAACGGCACCGTGCCAACCTGCTGCAGAAACTCCGTCTGCGCGACCGTCTGGAACTCACCCGCTACGCCATCCGCGCCGGACTGATCGAGCCCTGATCTCCTTGCCGGGCTCGGCCTGATCGAGCCCTGATCGCCCTTCCGGTCCGGGCCTGATCGAGCGCCGATCGCTCCACCGGTTCCGGCCCGCGGCCGCCTGCTCCCGAACGGAACACCCCAGCCCGGCCGACACCCGCACGCCACGAGGAAAGGGGACGGGGCATGCACCACGCTGCGCGCGTCGCCCACGGCACGAGGAGCGCTCCGCACCCCGCCGTCGCCGTACTGGCGGCCCTCATCCTGACGCTGCTCGTCGCGCTCGGCCTCGCCGGGCCCGCCACGACGGGCGGCCCGGAGGCCGGTGTGGTGGCAGCGGGCCACCACCTCGACACCGGGTCGCGCGCCGACGAAGGATGCGACACCCTCTGCGCCGTCCGGGCGGCAACCCGTCAAGAGCCGCACCGCGAGCACCCTGCTCCGCGCTGCCACCTCGCCGTCCGCCCCCAGGGCACGGACCTCGCCCCACCCGGCTCCGCGCGGTTCCCGACGCCGAATCGGCGCATTCCCTCCCCTCAGCCTCACAGGCTCCATGACCGTGGGCGGGCACCTCCCGCGGCCTCCGGCATCTGACACCCCTTCTCCCTCATCTCGACAGCACCCGGCCGCGCCCGCGCGGCCCCGGTGCGCCTGCCGGAGGCCCCGCGTTGAACCGCTCCCTGCGCGTGAGGGCGCTGCTCGCCCTCGCCGTGATCGCCCTGTCCCTGTACGTCGCCGTCACCGTGCCGGTCCGCCTCGGACTGGACCTGCGCGGCGGCACACAGATCGTGCTGCAGACCCGCTCCTCCCCCACCACCGAAGCCGACCGCGCGGCCACCGACCGCACCCTGGAGGTGCTGCGCGGCCGCATCGACGCACTCGGCGTCGCCGAACCCAGCCTCGTCCGCTCGGGCGAGAACCGGATCATCGCCGAACTGCCCGGTGTGCAGGACCCGAAGAAGGCCGCCGACGTCCTGGGCCGTACCGCGCAGCTCACCTTCCACCCGGTGCTCGGCACCGGCGACGGCGCGGACGACACCTCCCGGCCCCTGCCGAAGCGGCCCCGGGAAAGCGTCCTGCCCGACGAGTCCGGCACGCCGCTGCGCCTCAGCGCCGCGGCCCTGACCGGCGCACACGTCAAGGAGGCCGCCGCCCGCTTCGACCAACAGGGCGGCGCCGGATGGCACGTCACCGTCGATTTCGAGCGCGCCGGCCGCGACGGCTGGGCCCGCCTGACCGGCGAGGCCGCCTGCCACCCGGCGGGCGACCCGACACGGCGGGTGGCCATCGTCCTCGACGGCAAGGTCATCTCCTCACCCCAGGTCGACCCGTCCGTCGCCTGCCGGACCGGCATCCGTGACGGCGCCACACAGATCACTGGGTCCTTCGGCCCCGAGGAGGCCCGCGAGCTGTCCCTGCTGATCAACGGCGGGGCTCTGCCCGTGCCGGTCGAGACCGTCGAACAGCGCACCGTCGGCCCGACCCTGGGCGCGCAGGCCATCGCGGCCAGCGCCTGGGCGGCGGCCATCGGCACCGTCCTGACCGCGCTGTTCATGATCGTCGTCTACCGGCTGATGGGGGTGCTGGCCGCCGTCGCCCTGGCCTGCTACGGCCTCATCTCCTACGCCGCTCTCGCCGCGCTCGGCGCCACCCTGACCCTGCCGGGCCTGGCCGGTTTCGTCCTGGCGATCGGCATGGCCGTGGATGCCAACGTGCTGGTCTTCGAACGGGCCCGCGAGGAATACGCGACCCGCCGTCGCCCCAGTACCCGCTCGGCGCTGGCGGCCGGGTTCCGCAACGCCTTCAGCGCGATCGCCGACTCCAACATCACCACGCTGATCGCCGCCGCACTGCTGTTCTTCCTCGCCTCCGGGCCCGTGCGGGGCTTCGGCGTCACCCTGGGCATCGGCGTGCTCGCCTCCATGTTCAGCGGCCTGGTGATCACCCGCGTACTCGCCGAGTACGCCACCGGCCGCCCCGGGGTCCGCCGACGCCCCCGTGTCACCGGCATCGCCACCACGGGCGCCGTCCGCGACCGCCTCACCCGCCGCAGCCCCCGCCTGATGCGTCACCCCCGCCGCTGGCTGGCCGCGTCCGCCGCCGTACTCGTCCTGGCCGCCTCGGGCATCGCGGTGCGCGGCGTCGGCCTCGGTGTGGAGTTCACCGGTGGCCGCCTCATCGAGTACGCCACGACTAGCCCCGTCGATCCGGACAGGGCCCGAACCGCGCTCGCGGAGGCCGGATTTCCCCGCGCCGTCGTCCAGTCCTCCGGCGACACCGGCCTGACCGTGCGCACCGATCCGCTGACCGACGCGGAGGAGGCCGAAGTCACGGGCACCGTGCGCGAACTCGCCGACGGGGCGGACAAGGTTCGTGACGAGCTCATCGGGCCCAGCCTCGGCCAGGAGCTGCGGCGCGGCGCGCTGATCGCACTCGCCGTGGCCCTCGGAGGGCAGCTCGTGTATCTCGCGGCGCGCTTCCGCTGGCTGTTCGGCACCGCCGCGGTCGCGGCCCTCGCGCACGACGTGGTGATCCTCGTCGGCGTCTTCGCCTGGCTCGGCAAGCCTGTCGACGGGGTGTTCATGGCTGCCCTGCTCACCGTCATCGGTTACTCGGTCAACGACTCCGTGGTCCTCTTCGACCGCGTAAGGGAACTGGTCCGCAGGTCCCCCAAGGCGCCGCTGCCCGGCATCGCGGACCAGGCGATCCTGCAGACCCTGCCCCGCACCGTGAACACCGGCATGGGCGCCGCCTTCATCCTCACCGCCCTGACCCTGCTCGGCGGGTCCTCACTCACCGACTTCGCGCTGGCGCTCCTCATCGGTCTCGCGATCGGCACGTACTCCTCCGTCTTCACCGCCACTCCCGTGGCCGTGGAACTCCACCGGCGGGGCGACCGGGCTCGCGCACTCCGCCGGCCCTGACCCGACCGGCGGATCCGCCCGTCGGCCCGGCCCCGGCCCGGTGGCACGCAGGAAGGCCACCGGGCCCCACCGGGCATGCCGGGCCGTGGGAGGGCTGGTTCACCGGTGACCCGCGCGGCCACCGGGACTCGAACGTCGGCGCCCCGACACGGCCGGCTCCCCTCGCGGCCGTGTTCCTCCGTGCCCACAGACCCCTATCAGCCACTATGAGTGGAAACATCCTTTTCACCTGGAGGTTCCGCATGCGACATGACGGTTTCCCCGCCCCGGACACCGGGCTGCTCGTGACTCACTTCCTGACGGTGACCGACGTGGCGCGATCCCGCGCCTTCTACACCGACGTTCTCGGCGGCGAGGTGGTACTCGAGGAGAACCCCTGCACCATCAAGCTCGCCAACGGATGGATCATCATGAACCCCGGCGGCGGCCCCACACCGGACAAGCCGGACGTCACCCTGCGCCCGCCCACCGACCCGAACACGGTCAGCTGCTTCCTCAACCTCCGCGTCGCCGACATCGAGGCATGCCACCGGGAGTGGAGCGCCAAGGGGGCCGAATTCCTCACGCCCCCCATCGATCGCAAGGCCGAGCTGCGGTGCTACTTGCGCGACCCGGACGGCTATCTCATCGAAGTCGGGCAGGCCACCGGCATGCTGCGCGGCGTCTACGCCGACCCGCCCGCCGGCACGAGCTAGACCCTTGGACGGCTCCGGGCGGTCAGGCCGATGCGCTCGCACACTGATCAAGGCCCAACTCCGGTGCAGACAGCGACTGGTGGACGGTACGTACGTGCGCCGGTGTGTGCGCCGGTAGCTGCGCCGACACGAGCCCTTGTGCGCCGTTCCCACCAACAGAGCGCACAGCGGCGAGAGTTCGTCCATTCCGGGCACCCGCAGCGACACGTCGGCACGCACGAACACCGGTAAGCGGTTGCCGAATCGGGCGCCCGAAAGGCCCACCGCAGCGCGGTGATCAGCGCCGTATCCAGGCCGGACGCGCCGCTGGAGCACCCGGTGGCGTGAAGGCGCCCATGGGCCGTGGCCGATCAGTGGATGCGGCACCAAATCTTGAGCACAATTTCCACACATCCCTCTCTTCATACTGGCCCCGATGGTCTAGATTGACCGTGCTTCAGCTGTTCGGACACGAGGCGACCAGTAAGGATCTATAGGTCCAGCGCCATGGGAAGCGGGCAGTCCGCGTCCCTGGCGCCGACGTGGGGGTGATCAGTTCTCGGAGCCCGGGAGGGGCCTTGGGTGCGGGGAGCACCCGAGGAGGCGATGGGTTCCGGCGCCTCAGGAGTCCGACAGGGTGTTCAAGTCTGCTGCCGCCAGAGCGGGTTGACCCAGCAGCGCTGAAACAGCCGGGATGTCGTGCGCGAGGGGCGAGGCCTCCCCGGGGGGAGGAACAGCGCGGCGCGGGAGGCGGGGGCCTCCCGGGGGTGGAACAACGGGAGGCGGGGGCCTCCCGAGGGAGAGGAACAGTGTTAGGCGAACACGTCGAACCACTGGGGACCTGGGGGGTTCTGTGCGGCAAGGGGGACTAGTCAGCCCGTTTCCGTCGGCGCGCGAGCGTCTGACGAACGGCGCCAGCAGACAGCCCGCGATCGAATGGGAGCAGCGGTACCGGCGTGCCGTGATGACCAGCGATACCGCGGCCACCGCCTTCGTCGTGGCGGCGATCGGCAAGTTCTTCGGGGCCCGGGACGCGGCCAACTGGCACGAGAAGTGGGGAATCCTCGCGTTCTGCACCGAGCTGCTGGTGCTGGGATCGCTCGCGGTGAGCCGGTCATGGGCTCCGGCCGTACTCGGCCAGGGCGCCGAGGAGTTCCGCCGTCTCGGACGCTCACTGTTCACGGCGACCGTCGTCCTGGCGCTCGGCGGGATCGCCCTCACTTCGCGCAACATCAAGCTCTGGATCTTCGTCGCGATCCCCGCCATCGCGCTCGTCACCATGACCGCGCGGTATCTGCTGCGCCTCTGGCTGCACAAACAGCGCAAGGAAGGGCGGTGCCTGCGGCCGGTGCTCGCGGCCGGGAGCCCCGCCACCCTGCACGACCTGATCACCCGGACCCGCAAGTTCCCGCACCTCGGCTGGCGGGTGGAGGCGGTGTGCACGACGGACGGACTCGCTCCCGACGGTGACCAGATCGACGGAGTACCCGTCGTCGGGCACCTGGCGGACGTCGCGGGCCACGTCCACCGCGACGGCTACCGCGTCGTCGCGGTCACACCGGACCCGCACTGGTCACCCGACCGGCTGCAACGGCTGGCCTGGAACCTCGAAGGCAGCGACGCCGAGATGGTCGTGGCCCCCGTGCTGATGGAAGTGGCCGGCCCGCGGCTGCACATCGACGCGGTGCTCGGAATCCCGCTGCTGCGGGTCAGCATGCCGACCTTCACCGGGGGCCGCCGGGCGGTCAAGGCCCTCGTCGACCGAATGGGCGCAGCGATCCTGCTGCTGCTGTTCGCACCGCTGATGGTGTTCGTCGGGCTGCTCGTGCTGGCGGACAGCCGGGGCGGAGTGTTCTACCGCCAGAGACGCGTCGGCAAGGACGGCCGCGAGTTCACGATTCTCAAGTTCCGCACCATGGTCGCCGGTGCCGACCGCGCCCGTGCCGAGCTCGCCGACCGCAACGAGGGCGCGGGCCTGCTGTTCAAGCTCCGCAGGGATCCGCGGGTGACCCGGGTGGGGGCGGTGCTGCGCCGGTACTCGATCGACGAGCTCCCGCAGCTCTTCAACGTACTCACCGGATCGATGTCGCTCGTCGGTCCGCGGCCTCCGTTACCGGAGGAGTCCGCCGCATACGGCCCGGACATCCGGCGTCGCCTGCTGGTCAAGCCCGGCCTCACCGGCCTGTGGCAGATCAGCGGACGCAGCGACCTGTCGTGGGAGGAGGCGGTCCGGCTGGACCTGCGGTACGTGGAGGACTGGTCGCTCGCCCTGGACACGGTGATCTTGTGGAAGACGCTGCGTGCGGTGCTCTACGGGCAGGGGGCGTACTGATGCGTGGGGGTCAGCAGGGGCTTCGCACTGCCGACGCAGGGATCGCAGGCCGGGAGGGCCTGCCTGGGGGGAGGAACGAGTCGTGAGAGTCAGCGTTTTCGGGCTCGGCTACGTGGGCTGTGTGTCGGCCGCGTGCCTGGCCAGCATGGGCCACGAGGTCATCGGGGTGGACGTCAACCAGGTGAAGGTCGACCTGGTCAACGACGGCAAGGCCCCGGTGGTCGAGGAACGGATCGGCGAGCTCATCGCCGACGTCGTACGGACCGGAGCATTACGCGCCACCGCCGACGTCCGCGAGGCCGTCATGAACAGCGAGGTGTCGCTGGTCTGCGTGGGCACGCCGTCGGAGCCCAACGGCAGCCTGTGCACCACGTACTTGGAGCGGGTCACCGAGCAGATCGGCGCCGCGCTGGCCGAGCGGGGTGGTCGGCACACCGTCGTGTTCCGCAGCACCATGCTGCCGGGCACCTGCCTGAACCTGCTGGTACCGATCCTGGAGAAGTACGTCGGCGGCACCGCCGGCGTGGACATCGGGGTCGCGGTCAATCCGGAGTTCCTGCGCGAGGGCACGAGCGTGCGGGACTTCTTCGACCCGCCCAAGACCGTCGTCGGCGAGCTCGACGCGGCAAGCGGCGATGCGGTGCTGGCCCTGTACGACGGCCTGCCCGGCGAGGTGTTCCGGGTGCCGATCCCGACGGCCGAGGCGATCAAGTACGCGGACAACGCGTTCCACGGCCTCAAGATCGGCTTCGCGAACGAACTGGGTGCGGTGTGCCAGGCACTCGGCGTGGACTCGCACCAGGTGATGGACGTCTTCCTGGCCGACCGCAAGCTGAACATCAGCCCCGCCTACCTGCGGCCCGGCTTCGCCTTCGGTGGCTCCTGCCTGCCCAAGGACCTGCGCAGCCTGGTCCACGCGGCACAGCGGGCCGACGTCTCCGTGCCCATCCTCTCCCACGTGCTGCCCTCCAACTCCGACCATCTGCAGCGCGCGGTGGAGCTGGTCGAGCGCGCCGGCAAGCGCCGGGTGGGCCTGTTCGGACTGTCCTTCAAGCCCGGCACCGACGACCTCCGCGAGAGCCCGCTCGTCGAGCTGGCGGAAAGGCTCTTCGGCAAGGGGTACGACCTCAAGATCTACGACGCCAATGTGAGCCTCTCCCGGCTCCTCGGCGCGAACCGCGAGTACATCGAGAGCCGGCTGCCGCACCTCGCGCAGCTGCTCGCGGACTCCGTCGACGAGGTGCTCGAGCACGCCGAGGTGTGCCTGGTCGGGACCCGGGATCCGGCCGTGCTCTCGGTACTGCCGCACGGCGACAGCCCGGTGATCGTCGATCTCATCCACCTTCCCGACGCCGAGGCGCGTCAGGCCGAACCGGGGTACATGGGCCTTGCTTGGTAACACGACCAGTGGCGACCGGCAGGACCGGCGCGCACTGATCCTGGTGGAGAACCTGTCGGTGCCCTTCGACCGGCGGGTGTGGCAGGAATGCACGACACTGCGCGACGCCGGCTGGACGGTGCACGTCATCTGTCCTCAGGGAAGCAAGCGGGACACGGAGCCGGAGGCCGAGATCGACGGGGTGCGCATCCACCGCTACCCGTTGCGCGCGGCCACCGGAGGGCCGGCCGGCTATCTCCAGGAGTACGGCACGGCGTTGTGGCACACGCTCCGGCTGGCCCGCAAGGTCGGCCCGGTCGACGTGGTCCACGCCTGCAATCCGCCCGACCTGCTGTTCCTGCCGGCGCTGTGGCTGAAGCGGCGTGGCGCGCGGTTCGTCTTCGACCAGCACGACCTCGTACCCGAGTTGTATCTTTCCCGGTTCGACCGCGGCAAGGATCTGCTCTACCGCGCCGTGTGCGCACTGGAACGGCGGACCTACCGGGCCGCGGACGTCGTGCTCGCCACGAACGAGAGTTACCGGGACGTCGCGCTGCGCCGCGGCGGCAAGCGGCCGGCGGACGTCTTCGTGGTGCGCAGCGCGCCCGACATCGAGCGGTTCCACCCGGTGCCGCCCGAGCCGGAGTTGAAGCGCGGCAAGCCCCATCTGCTGTGCTACCTGGGGGTCATGGGCCCGCAGGACGGTGTCGACTACGCCTTGCGGGCCCTCGCGAAGCTGCGCGACGAGGTCGGGCGGACCGACTGGCACGCGGTGTTCGTCGGCGCCGGCGACGCCTTCGACGCGATGGTGGAGCTGTCCCGGAAGCTCGGGCTCGCGGAGCAGGTGCAGTTCACCGGGCGCATCCCGGACGCCGACCTGGTGCGCTACCTGTCGACCGCGGACGTGTGCCTCTCCCCCGACCCGCACAATCCGCTCAACGACGTGTCGACCATGAACAAGGTCCTGGAATACATGGTGATGGGCCGGCCCATCGTCTCGTTCGAGCTCCGTGAGGCGCGCGTCTCCGCCGGTGACGCCGCCGTCTACGCGCCCGCCAACGACGAGGCCGAGTTCGCCCGGCTCATCGCGCTGCTGCTGGACGATCCGGAGAAGCGGGCCCTGATGGGCAAGATCGGCCAGGAGCGGATCAGCGGGCCGCTCTCCTGGCGGAACTCCCAGCGCTCGCTGCTCGCCGCCTACACCGCCGCCTGCCGTGACGACGCTCTGGTGCCGTCGACGGGCCCCGACCGCGCAGGGCGGAGGCCGCACCGTTGAACGACGACACGATACGCCTGGTCACGATCGGGCGGATTATCCGTCGGCGCTGGCGTCTTCTCACCATCCTCGCCGTGGTGGGTGCGCTCGTCGGATACGGCACCTCCTTGCTGTTTCCTCCGCGATACACGACGTCGGCATCGGTACTGCTGCCGGGGGCGTGGGAGGAGCGCGAGCTGCTGACGCAGACGGAGATCGCAACCAGTTCGGTGGTGCTCGACCACGCGGCCGACACCCTCCACTGGAGCGGTGTCAGCGGCGGCGATCTGCGGGATCGGGTCAGCGCCAAAGCGGCCGACGGGAACATCATCAAGATCTCGGGCACGGCCGACACCCCGGAGCGCGCGCAGCAGCTCTCCGACCAGGTGGCCCAGCAGTTCGTCACCTTCGCCGCGCGGCTGGTGGACGACAACACCGACCCCGAAGAGGCGGCGCAGCTCGAGGAACTCCAGCAGATGGTGGTGCAGACCAGCCGCCGCATCACCGATCTGGCCGATTCGGCCGATCCGGGGCAGACCGTGGAGAGCGTGCAGACCCGCACCGAGCTCGAGAAGCTGCGCACCTCGCTGCAGGAGGCCATCACCAAGCTGGACCAGGCCGACCCGGCTTCCAACAAGGCCAACATGGTCGTCATGGGGACGGCGGCCCGGCCGACCGGCGAGGCACCGCCGACGAGGACCCAGCTCATCGTCGGTGGGGCGCTGCTGTTCTTCCTGCTCGCGGTCATCGGCCATCTCACCGCCGCACGGATGAGTCGCCGACTGCGCACCCAACCGGAGATCGCCGCCGCGCTGGGCTCGGCGCTGCTGGGTACCGTCGACGTACCCGGTGAACGGACCGCGCACCGACCGGAGGACCGTGGCCCGTGGGCCCGGATGCGCCGGCTGCTGGGCGTCGACGTCCGGTGGGACGTACCGGCCCCGCGGACGTCCGGCGACGAGGCCAGCAGGCAGATCCGCTACCGGCGGGTGTGCGCCCGCCTCCGGGACGAACTGCCGGCTCCCCGACGGCTGCTGGTGGTCGTCCCGGACGGCGACGAGATCGCCCGCCGGGCCGCCGGGCAGCTCGTCTCCGTGGCCGAGAGCGATCCTTCCCTCAGCTCCTCGAACGGGGAATACCCCATGATGCTGCGGGTGGTGGGGGTTTCGGTGTCCCAGCCGATGGTGCCGGACCGCGGCGACGAGTCCGGTGCCCTGGTCGTGCTCAGCGCGGGCAGCTGGACCGCAGGGGAGCTCGCCGGCATCGCCGACGCGTGTGCGGACGCCGAGCACGAGGTCGTCGGCGTCGTCCTCGCCGGCCTGGTCCAGGCCCGTCCGACGCGGTCCGCCGGACGTCCTCGGGATGCCGCCACGCCGGTGCTCGCGGTTGGGTACGACGCGAAGGGAAGTTCAGGGTGACGACGAGTACGACTTCGGAGTCGTCGGCCGCAGCTCCACTGCTCGATCTGCAGGCACTGGTGGTGGCGGTGCGCAGGCGGCGCCGCTTCTGGTGCTCCGTAGGGCTGCTGGGGCTGCTCGTGGGCGGGGCGTCGGCGGTGCTGATGCCGCCGTCGCCGACCGCGGTGACCAAGGTGCTGGTCGCGCATCAGGAGGACCAGCCGAACGACCCCGGAACGCTGATCCGCACCGACGTGGCGCTGCTGCAGACCACACGGATCGCCGACAAGGCCCTGCGATCCCTCGACTCCCGTGAAAAGCCCGAGGACTTCATGCGGGACTACGGGGCCGTCGGCTTGACCAACAACCTGATGCAGATCACTGTCACGGCCGACAGCGACGCGGAAGCGGTGGCGCGCGCCAAGGCGCTGGCCGACGCGTTCGTGGCGGACCATGTCCGGCGGATACAGGCAGCCGCGGACGCCGAGTCCAAGGCCCTGCTCGACCAGCGTGACCGGATGCGGAACGAACTCGCCAAGGTCAACAAGTCGATCGGTGACGCATCGCCGGACAGCGGGCCGAAGGCGTCGGCGAACCTGGAGTCGCTCTTCGCCCGCCGGGCCGAACTCACCTCGCGGATCACCGATTTCGGCCAGCGCGCCGAGGAGGCACGCATCGGCACGCCCCAACTCGTCGCGGGCACACAGGTCGTGGACGCGCCGCGCGCGGTACGGCACTCTCTGCCCAGGACCGCTGCCACCAACGCCGCGATCGGGCTCGTCCTCGGGCTCGTCCTGGGGCTCGCGGTGGCCGCGGTCGGCACGGTGGTGGCGGACCGCCCCGTGCTGCGCCGGGACATCGCGGCGAACCTCGGCGCCTCGGTCATCTCGGAACTGCCCCGCCGCTCGGGCAGGTTGTGGCGGCGCCGACGGATCCGGGCGGCACGCGAACGGCTCACCACGTCCCTGGCCCGCACCGTCCGCGGCTCCGCGGATCCGGTGTCGCTGCTGGAACTGGGCTGTGCGCGCAGCACGAGCGTGATCGCCCTGGACCTCGCCAGAGCACTGGCGGCGGACGGGCCCGTGGTCGTCATCGACGGTCTCCCCGGCCCGCAGCTCGCGAGGCGCCGTCCGAGACCGGGAGACCCGACCGTGGTCGGCGGCGAGCGTGCCGCGGCCCTGTCGCCTCAAGAACTCCGGGTCGGTGTCGGCTCGGTGGCGCCCGGCACGGCGTGGACCGACCTCCAGTATCTCGGCACGCAGACCGTGCTCGTCGTGCGTGCCGGACACGGCAGCGCCGCATGGCTGCACACCGTGGCACGGCAGCTCGCGGACCAGTCCATTGCGGTGATCGGTGTGGTGCTGATCGACCCCGATCCGCGTGACCGGACCGACGGCACGCTGTGGGACGGGCTGCACACCGCGCTGCGCGGCCAGAACGAGCGGCTGGCCCGGCAGAACGGGACCGGCCGACGGCGGGCCGAGCGGCTGCCGATGTGGGCCACACGGGGCCCGGACAGCGACCAGGAGGCGCGCTAGCACATGTGTGGCATCGCAGGCACATACCGATGGCCGGACGGGAAGGTCGTGGCCGACCGGCTCACCGACACCCTCGCCCATCGCGGTCCGGACGGAGCGGGCCGATACAGCCACCCCGCCGGTGACGGCGAAGTGCACCTCGGGCACCGCCGGCTGGCCATCATCGACCTGTCCGAGACCGGCGCCCAGCCCATGGTCTCCGGCGGCCTCGTCCTGACGTACAACGGCGAGCTGTACAACGCACCCGAGCTGCGCGCCGAGTTGTCGGCGTCCGGGGTGCGCTTCCGCGGTACCTCCGACACCGAGGTGCTCCTCGAGGCCTGGCGGCGCTGGGGCACCGAGTGTCTGCCCCGGCTGCGCGGCATGTTCGCGTTCGGGATCTTCGACGAGCGCACCGGTGAACTGGTGCTCGCCCGCGACCAGCTCGGCATCAAGCCGCTGTTCCTGCTCCGGCGCGGCGAGGGCCTGGTGTTCGCCTCCGAGCTCAAGGCGCTCGCCGCCGCGACCGGCGGAGCGCTGGAGGTGGACCCCGCGGCACTGGTCGCCTCGCTGCTCTACTACTGGGTGCCGGACTCCCGCTGCGCGTATCGCGAGGCGGAGAAGCTGCCACCGGGGAGCTGGATCCGGTTCCGTCCCGACGGCGGGGTGGAGCGCGGCCGGTACTGGAACCTGAAGGACGTCGCCGCCGAGGGCCGGGACCGGGCCCGGGCCGGTGAACTGCCGGACCTGGCCGCGATCGTCGAGGAGTCGACCCGGCGCCACCTGCTCTCCGACGTACCCGTGGCGACCTTTCTCTCCGGCGGCCTCGACTCCAGCTGGCTGACCGCCCTCGCGGCCCGCCACCGACCCGGGATCTCCGCGTACACGATCGGATTCCGTGCCGAGGACGCCAGGTTCGAGGCGATGCCGGACGACCTGCGCTACGCCCGGCAGGTGGCCGAGCGGTTCGGCGTCGATCTGCACGAGATCGAGATCGCCCCGAACGTGCTCGACCTGCTGCCGCGGATGACGTACCACCTGGACGAGCCGATCGGCGACCCCGCCGCCATCAACACGTTCCTGATCTGCTCGGCCGCCCGGGAGGCCGGGGTCAAGGTGATGCTCTCGGGAATGGGGGCCGACGAGCTGTTCGCCGGTTACCGCAAGCACCTGGCCAACCTGATCGCGCTGCGCTACCAGCGCATCCCGCGGCCGCTGCGGCGCGGCCTGTCCGCGACGGTGGACCGGCTGCCGGTCGCCTCGGCCCGCCGGGGGTACCGGTCGGTGCGCTTCGCGAAGCGGTTCCTGTCCTTCGCCGATCTGCCGGAGGAGACCGCGTTCCGGCGCAGCTACACCATGTACGACCAGGACGAGCTGCTCGCCCTGGTCGACCCGGACCTGGCCGGGACGGTGGACGACGTGCTCACCGAGCACGCGGACGTCTACCAGGACAACGACCTCGACGACTTCGTCAACCGCATGTGCCTGGGCGACGCCCGGATGTTCCTGCCGGGCCTCAACCTCACGTACACGGACCGTTCCAGCATGGCCGCGTCGACCGAGGTGCGGGTGCCGTACGTCGACGTCGAGGTGGTCAGGGCGGCGTTCGCCGTGCCCGGTGATCGCAAGATCGTCGGAAGGCAGGGCAAGGCCGTCCTCAAGAAGGCGGCCACCTCGATCCTGCCCCAGGAGATCGTGTACCGGCCCAAGGGCCTGTTCAGCGCACCGCTGCGGGCCTGGATGAGCCGGGACCTGGCACCGCTGGTGCGCGAGGTCGTCAACGACGGTGTGCTCGTCAACTCGGGGCTCCTGCGCCGCGACGCGCTCGCCCGGATGGTCGCCGAGGACGCCGCCGGGCAGCGGGACTTCTCCAAGCATCTGTGGCACGTGCTGACGCTCGAGTACTGGTATCGCGACGCGACCTCTGGCTCCGGCCAGAGCCAAGCGGCTTGACAGCGTGGAAACAAGAGGAGCTCGGGTGAAACAGGTTGTTCAGAACTACAAGAGCGGCGAGCTGGCGGTGCTCGACGTGCCGGTGCCGGGGTGCAAGCCGGGCGGTGTGCTGGTCCGCACCGCCTTCTCGCTGATCTCCACCGGGACCGAGCTCATGAAGGTGTCCGAGGCCGGCATGTCGATGCTGGGCAAGGCCCGCTCCCGGCCGGACCAGGTGGCCAAGGTCATGCAGAGCGTGGCCACCAACGGGGTGCCCGCCACCTATCGCAAGGTGATGGGCAAGCTGGACTCGTACACGCCGCTGGGCTACTCGCTGTGCGGTGTGGTCGAGCAGGTCGGCCCCGGGATCGACGACGTGAAGGTCGGCGACCTCGTGGCATGCGCCGGAAACGAGCACGCGCTGCACGCCGAGCTGAACTGGGTGCCGAAGAACCTCTACGCCCCCGTGCCGGACGGCCTCGCGCCGCGGCACGCTGCCTTCGGCACCGTCGGGTCGATCGCGTTGCAGGGTGTCCGCCAGGGCGAGTCACGGCTCGGTGAAGTGGCGCTCGTCATCGGCCTCGGGCTGATCGGGCAGCTGGTCGTACAGCTCCTTGCCGCGTCGGGAGTCCGCGTCGTCGGGGTCGACCCCGACCCGGCGCGCTGCGAGCTCGCCGAAAGCCTGGGCGCGGCGGCCTGCGGCGATCCCTCGTCCGCGGCCGTCGAGGCCGCCGTCGCCGAACTCACCGACGGTCACGGCGTGGACCAGGTGTACCTGGCCGCCGGCGGCGGCAGCAACCAGCCCGTCGAGCTGGCCGCCCGGCTCTGCAGGGACCGCGGCCGCGTCGTCGACATCGGCAAGTGCCGCCTGGACCTGCCGTGGAACGCCTACTACGAGAAGGAGCTCGACGTCCGCTTCTCCCGCAGCTACGGGCCCGGGCGCTACGACCCGGAGTACGAGCTGGAGGGACGGGACTACCCGATCGGCTACGTGAGGTGGACCGAGCGCCGCAACCTGGCGTGCTTCCTCGACCTCGTCGCCCGCGGCCGCGTCGACGTGGAGCCCCTGGTCACCCACATCGCCGACTTCGACGACGCGGTCGAGACGTACCAGCGTCTGAAGGACGGTGACCTGAAGGCCGTGGCCGTGCTGTTCCGGTACCCGGAACACGCTGCCGAGGCCAAGGCCCCGGCGGTGGCCGTGCCCGCGGTGAAGCGAGGCAGCACCGAAGTGTCCACCCCGACGCGGGCCGCCAGGACGCCGGTGCGCCTCGCGTTCGTCGGCGCGGGCAACTACGCGACGTCGATGCTGCTGCCGCACCTGGCACAGCGCGAGGGCGTCGAGCTGTCGACCGTCGTCACCACGACGGCGCTGTCCGCGGCCAACGCGCAGCGCAAGTTCGGCTTCGCCGAGGCGACCACCGATCTCGACGCCGTGCTCGGTGACAAGTCCATCGACGCGGTGTTCGTGGTCACCCGCCACAGCTCGCACGCCGAACTGACCCGGAAGGCGCTGCTGGCCGGCAAAACGGTGTTCGTGGAGAAGCCGTTGGCGCTCACCGAGGACGAACTGGCCGGCGTGCTCGCCGCGGTGGAGGAGTCCGGCAACGACCGGCTGCAGGTGGGCTTCAACCGCCGGTTCGCGCCGCTGCTCCAGGAGGCCAGGAAGCGTTTCGGCGCCCGGACCGGTCCGGCGAGCCTGCGCTACCTCGTCAACGCGGGGCAGCTGACCCACGGCAGCTGGTACCTGCAACAGGGCACCGAGGGGTCGCGGTTCGCCGGCGAGGGCGGGCACTTCATCGACACGGCGAGCTGGCTGCTCGACGCCGATCCGGTCTCGGTGTACGCGGTCGCCCCGTCCGGCAACGAGGACCTTCAGGTCGTCCTGCGCTACCCGGACGGGTCCACCGCCACCATCAGCTACGTCACCACCGGCGCGCCGGGCTTCCCCAAGGAGACGCTGGACCTGGTCGCGGACGGCAAGGTGCTGCGGCTCGACGACTTCGTCCGTGCCTCGGTGTACGCCCGCAAGCGGTGGGTCAGTTCACGGCTGCCCAAGGCCCGGGACAAGGGCCAGTCCGCCGAACTGGCCGCGTTCGTCAAGGCGGTGCGGACCGGCGGTCCGATGCCGGTGCCGCTGGAGTCGCTGGTCGCCACCACGTCGGCCACCCTCGCCGTACAGGCCGGCCTGGCCGGCGGCGCGCCCGTGACGCTGGCGAGCGCCCGATGACCATGAGCGCGGGCTGGTACCTGCGGCGGCTGTCCCGGATGGGACCGCGGGAGGTCGCCGGCCGGGTGGGCGACGTGGCGCGCAGGCGCCGGTGGCGGTCGGCGCCGCCGGACCGCCCGAGCGTGACCGGCGCCCGCTTCACCGCGGTCCTGCCCGCGGGGACGATCGCCGCGGTGCCGCCGGACGCCGCGAAACGCCTCGTCGCCGAGGCGGACCGGCTGATGGACGGGCACGGCGAGTTCTTCGGGGTGGACCGCGAGGACCTGGCCGCCCCGGACTGGTCGTACGACCCGAAGACCGGGCGCCGGGCTCCGCAGGTCTACGCCTTCGACGTGCCGTACCGCGACGAGAACACGGTCGGGGACATCAAGCAGATCTGGGAGCCGTCCCGCCACCAGTACCTCACCGTGCTCGCCGCCGCGTACGCGGTCACCGGGGACGAGCGGTACGCCGAGCGGGTGGCCGAGCACCTGCGGTCGTGGTGGGCGGCCAACCCACCGCTGCGCGGCGTGCACTGGGTCAGCGGCATCGAGCTGGGCATCCGGCTGTTGTCCTGGGTGTGGATCCGCCGGCTGCTGGACGGCTGGCCGGGCGCGGCCGACCTGTTCGAGGCCAACCCGGTGGCGCTGGACCAGATCTGGCACCACCAGCGCTGGCTGGCCGCCTTCCCCAGCCGTGGGTCCTCGGCGAACAACCACGTCATCGCCGAGGCCGCCGGGCAGTTCGCCGCGGCCTGCGCGTTCGGATGGTTCCCCTCCTCGGCGCGTTGGCGGGCCGACGCGCTGCGCTCGCTGGACCGGAATCTGCGGGCCAACACCTTCGGCTCCGGCCTCAACCGGGAGCTGGCCACCGAGTACCACGGACTGGTGCTGGAGCTCGCCCTGGCCGCGGTCGCCGAGGCGGACGTGGCGGGTGTGCAGGTACCCGCGACGGTCCGGCTGGTGCTGCTGCGGATGACGGACGCGCTCGCGGCCGTCGTGGACAACCGGCTGCGGCCGCCGCGTCAGGGGGACGCGGACGACGGGCACGGCCTGATCCTGGACGGCGCGGGCACGGACCGCTGGGCCTCGCTGCTGGCCACGGGAGACGCCGTGTTCGGCCGGCTCGACTGGTGGCCGGTGGTGACCGGCACCGATGTGCGCACCCCGCTGCTGGCCGCGCTCGTCCGACCGTACCCGGGAAACGGAACCGCACGGGCCGTGTCCCGCCCGGAAAGCCGGCCGACCCGTTTCGCCGACGCCGGTATGACCGTCCTGCGTGGTCCGGAGGAGATCTGGGTCCGCTGCGACGGTGGCCCGCACGGTTTCCTGTCCATCGCCGCGCACGCCCACGCGGACGCGCTGTCCGTGGAGGTCCGGCACGACGGGGTCGACGTGCTCGCCGACCCGGGGACGTTCTGCTACCACGGGCAGCCCGAGTGGCGGCAGTACTTCCGCTCCACGCTCGGCCACAACACCCTGGAGCTGGACGGCACGGACCAGTCCGTCTCCGGCGGCCCGTTCCTGTGGACCCGGCATGCCCGCACCCGCGTCCTGACCGCCGAGACATCCGGTGAAGGTGTGGCCCGCTGGTGCGCCGAGCACGACGGCTACCAGCCTTCCGTGCACCGTCGCCGGGTGGAACTGACGGCCGAGACCCGGGAACTGAGGGTGGTCGACGAGGTGCGCGGCCCGCACCGGGCCGTGCGGCTGGCGTTCCATCTCGGCCCGGCGATCACCGCGGAACTGACGGGCAACCGGGCAGTGCTCAGCTGGAATCGGGACGGCGAGGACCGCTCCGCGGTGCTCGACCTGCCCGAGCAGCTGAGCTGGCGGGCGCATCGCGGCGAGACCGACCCTCCGCTGGGCTGGTACTCCGCCGGTTTCGGGCGCAAGGAACCCACCACGACCCTGGTCGGCACCGGCTCCGCCGACGGCGCGGAGGGCTTCACCACCGTGCTCGGGTTCCGCGGCTAGGGGGGCGCGTGGGGATCAAGAGGCGGCACTGGGCGTTGGCGGCGGCACCGCTGGCGCTGGCCCTGCTGGCGGCGACCGGCTGTGAGAGCGGCTCCAGCGCCCGGTCGAAGCCGGCTGCTGCGCCGCCCACGCCCGTGGCCAGGGTGTGTGCCAAGCCCGCGGCCGGGCCGACGAAGGCACCGGCCGGCGCGGTGACCGTCGACCCCAAGGTGGTCGGTGACCTGGCGGCGAAGACCAAGAGCAACCCCCCGAACACCACGTTCTGGCTTCGCCCGGGCAAGCACAGGCTCGACCCGGACCGCTACGCCCAGGTCATCCCGAAAAAGGGGAACCGCTACCTCGGTGCGCCGGGCGCGGTGCTCGACGGCCGGAAGAAGAACCAGTACGCGTTCGGCGGCACCGCCCGCGACGTCACGATCGACCACCTGACCGTGCAGCGTTTCGTGGCGCCGCCCGACGAGGGTGTGGTCAACCACGACTCGGCCGACGGGTGGGTGATCGAGCACACGACGATCCAGCGCAACTCCGGCGCCGGACTGATGGCCGGTGACCGCCAGCAGGTCCGCGCCAGCTGCCTGCGCGACAACGGCCAGTACGGCATGAACGCGTACAAGGCCAACGGCCGTATCAGCGACCTGGTGGTCGAGGACAACGAGATCGTGGGCAACAACACCGACGACTGGGAGCGGCGGCGCAAGGGCTGCGGCTGCACCGGAGGCATCAAGTTCTGGGCCGTCGACGGCGCCGACGTACGTGGCAACTGGGTGCACGACAACCGCGGACCCGGGTTGTGGGCGGACACCAACAACAACGACTTCCGCATCGAGAAGAACGTGCTCGAAGCCAACGACGGCGCCGCGCTGATCTACGAGACCAGCTACAACGCGGTCATCCGGAACAACACGATCCGGCGGAACAACTGGGTCGAGGGCCGTAAGGAGGCCGATCGCGGCGACACCTTCCCGTACGCGACCATCTACCTGTCCGAGTCCGGCGGCGAACCACGGGTCCGAGCCCGCACCAGCAAGATCGAGATCTACCGGAACGTGCTGGAGAACAACTGGTCCGGGATCACCCTGTGGGAGAACGCCGACCGGTTCTGCAACAGTCCGGCCAACACCTCGTCCGGCGACTGCACCTTGCTGGTGCGCGACACCGACCGCTGCGCGAAGCCGGCCATCGCCACCGCACCGCTCTACGCCGACTGCCGGTGGAAGACCCAGCGGGTGGACATCCACGACAACCGCTTCGTGCTGGACAAGTCCGTCGTCCAGTGCATGGTGAAGTGCGACCGGATGGCGGTGCTGGCCAACTACGGCACCTATCCGGACTGGTCGCCCTACCAGGGCAAGCGGGTGGCTGACGCGATCACCACCGAGCAGCACAACCGCTGGCACGACAACGTCTACCTCGGACCCTGGAAGTTCGTCGCCCACGACCCGAGCCGGGTGCTCGACTTCGGGCAGTGGCAGGGCGCGCCCTACCGGCAGGACGCGGGCAGCACCCTCGACCCACAGGCCGGTGGTTGAGATGGCCGGAGATCTGCGGCGCGAGGCGCTGCCGGACCAAGCGAGTGCGGCGGGCACGCGGCCCGGCGCCGAACCGCGCCCTGCCGGCACACCGAGGATCGTCGGAATCGTCTGGGGGCTGCTGATCCTCAACACGCTCGGCTCCGCCGGGGCGAAGACCATCGTCCCGCTCCCCCGCTCCCTCATCCAGATGGTCACGATGGGCGCGCTGGTCGCCGCGTTCACGCTGGCGCTCGCGGTCAATCTCCGGCTGAGCATCCGGCCCAGCGCGTTCGTGTTCCTGCTCACCCTGCTGCTGATACCGAGCGTGATCTCCAGCGCGAACCTGGAGTCCGGGTTCGGCGCGCTGTTCCGCTGCGCCCGGCTGGCTCTCTTCATCGGCACACTGTGGCTGCTCAGCCGCTGGTGGGACGGCGGCCTGACGTTCGTCCGGCACCACATCCGGATGTACTTGGCGGTACTCGCGTCGGTGGCGGCCGGCCTGGTCGCCTCACCGGGCGCGGCCCTGCCCGACCTCTACGGCGGGCGGCTGGTCGGCGCGTTGTGGCCGCTCACCCCGCCGCAGATCGGACAGTACGCCGCGGTGATCATCGGGCTGACCGTGCTGCTCCTGCTGGGCCGCCGGACCGACCGGACCAGCGCGGCGGTGGTCATCGTGCCGTCACTCGTCCTGCTCGCGCTGACCCATACCCGGACGGCCACGCTCGGCCTGCTCATCGGGCTGGCGCTGGCGATCGGCTCGCTCGTCCTGACCAGCGCCGCCGCGCGCCGGTTCTTCGCCTGGGCGGTGCTGTGCGTCACGGTGGCCGCGGTGGGGTTCGCCTCCGCGCTGCAGACGTGGTTCCTGCGCGGACAGAGCCAGGAGAACTTCTCCAGCCTCACCGGCCGGGCCAAGGTCTGGCACGCCCTGCTGGCGGCACCCCGGACCACCACGGAGTACCTGTTCGGCGCCGGCCTGGGCGACAAGTCGTTCGGCGGGCTGCCGATCGACAACAGCTGGCTGGCCGTCTACAACGAGCAGGGCATGACCGGCGTCGCCCTGGTGGCGGCGATCATCGTCGTGCTGGGCGGCGTCGCGTTGCTGCGGCCGCCGTCGCTGTCGAGGGCCTGCGCGATCTTCCTGATCAGCTACTGCGCGATCGCGTCGTACACCGAGGCCGGGCTGGGCGATGCCTCGCCGTATCTGCTGCATCTGGCGGTGGCCGCCTCGCTGTTGGCGGCACCTGCCGCGACCGCTCCCCTGTCCACGCCCGAAGTCCCTCGCCGACGCGTCACGCGATGGACCCGACGATCGGAGGTGTCCTGAGCATGCACGTTCTCGTGGTGCACAACCGCTACGCCTCGGCACAGCCGAGCGGGGAGAACAAGGTCGTCGACCAGGAGGTGGCGCTGCTGCGCGGGGCCGGCCACCAGGTCGGGGTGTTCGAGCGGCGCAGTGACGACATCGGCGCCCGGTCCCTGCTGGGCAAGGCGGCGTTACCGCTGCTGGTGCCGTGGAACCCGGCGGTGCGCACGGAGCTCGCCGCCCGGCTGCGCACCGAGCGGCCCGACGTGGTGCACATCCACAACGTCTTCCCGCTCCTGTCGCCCGCGGTGCTGGCCGCCTGCGCCGACGCCGGCGTGCCCGCCGTCGCCACGCTGCACAACTACACCCAGATCTGCCCGCCCGGCACGCTGCAACGGGACGGCCGGCCGTGCACCGAGTGCGTCGGGTCCACGCCGCTGCCCGCCGTCCGGCACGGCTGCTACCGGAACTCCCGCCTCGCGACGGTGCCGCTCGCGGTCAGCATGTCGGTCAACCGGCGGCGCTGGTGGTCCGGCGTGGAGCGGTTCTTCTGCATCTCCGCGGCGCAGCGTGACGTCCTGGTGCGGGCCGGCATGCCGGCCGAGCGGCTGGCGGTGAAGCACAACTTCGTGCCCGAACCGGGCGCCCTCCGCGAGGGCGATGGCGAGCATCTGCTCTATCTCGGCCGGCTCGCGGAGGCCAAGGGCGTGCGGCTGCTCATGGCCGCGTGGGACGAGATCGCCGCCGACGGAGGTCTGGGCGTGCCGCTCGTGATCGCCGGCACCGGGCCGCTGGAGGGTGAGGTCGCCGACTGGGCGGCGGGCCGGGACGACGTGCGCTACGTCGGCCTGTACGACACGGCGGAGTGCCGGAAGGCCATCGCGCGGTCGGTCGCCGTGGTGGCCCCCTCGACGTGGCTGGAGGCGTTCGGCCTGGTGGTCGTGGAGGCGATGGCGGCGGGGGTCCCGGTCGTCGCCGCCGGTCACGGTGCCTTCGTCGAACTGGTCGAGGACGGGGCGACCGGGCTGCTGCACCGCCCGGGCGAGCCCGGCTCGCTCGTGTCCTGCATACGCCGGATCGCGGGCGACCAGGCCCGCAACCGGGAGATGGGCCAGGCGGCCCGGCGCCGTTACGAGCAGGGCTTCAGCCCGGCCGTCGGCCTCGAACGCCTGGTGGATGAGTACCGCACCGCGATCGCGGGTCGGTCAGCACTGGCTCACGGCGGGGACACCCGCGCGAGCAGGGGGGATGGGGACAGTAGATGACACGATGCCGACTCTGCGGCTCGGAAGCGATGGCGAGCGTCGTCGACCTCGGGGCGACGCCGCCGTGTGAGAGCTTTCTCGCCGCGGACCAACTGGACAAGCCGGAACCGGCGTACCCGCTGCACCTGCGGGTCTGCACCGACTGCTGGCTGGCTCAGATACCTCCGCTGATCACGCCGGAGGAGACCTTCAGCGAGTACGCGTACTTCTCCTCCTACTCGACCTCCTGGGTGGAGCACGCGCGCACGTTCGTCACCGACGCCGTACAGCGGTTGGGACTCGGCACCGACGCCTTCGTGGTCGAGGTCGCGAGCAACGACGGGTACCTGCTGAAGCACGTGGTGGACCGGGGGATCCGCTGCCTGGGCATCGAGCCCTCGGTGAACGTCGGCGCCACGGCGCGGGACGCGGGTGTGCCCACGCTCACCGAGTTCCTCTCCCCGGACACCGGCTCGGCCGTCCGCGCCGAACACGGCCCGGCGGACCTGGTCGTGGCCAACAACGTGTACGCGCACATCCCCGACGTGGTCGGGTTCACCCAGGGGCTGCGCGCCCTGGTCGCCGACGACGGCTGGGTCTCCATCGAGGTGCAGCACCTGCTGACCCTGATCGAGGAGAACCAGTACGACACGATCTACCACGAGCACTTCCAGTACTACACGGTCGCGTCCGCGATCCGGGCGCTGGCGAGCGGCGGACTCTCCCTCGTGGACGTCGAGTTGCTGCCCACGCACGGCGGCTCCATCCGGCTGTGGGCCCGGCCGGCCGAGGTGGCCGGCGAACCCGGCGATCGGGTGGCCGAGGTCCTTGACCGGGAGAAGGCCGCCGGGCTGCAGGAGCTGTCCGGGTACACCGAGTTCTCCGCCCGTGTGGCGAAGGTGCGCCGGGACCTCCTGCGGTTCCTCATCGACGCGGCCGAGCGCGGCGAGACGGTCGTCGGCTACGGCGCCCCGGGCAAGGGCAACACCCTGCTCAACCATTGCGGCATCCGGCCCGACCTGCTCTCCTACACGGTCGACCGCAACCCCTACAAGCACGGCAGGTTCACCCCGGGCACCCGCATCCCGATCCTGTCGCCCGACCGGATAGCCGCCGACAAGCCGGACTACGTCCTCGTCCTGCCCTGGAACCTGCGGGCCGAGCTGGTCGAGCAGCTGTCCTTCGTGCACGACTGGGGCGGCCGGCTCGTCTTCCCCATTCCGGAACTGAGCATTGTCGAGGTCAAGGCATGAAGGTCGTACTGTTCTGCGGCGGCTACGGCATGCGCATGCGCAACGGAGCCTCCGACGACGTGCCCAAGCCGATGGCGATGGTCGGCCCGCGGCCGCTGATCTGGCACGTCATGCGCTACTACGCGCACTTCGGGCACACGGAGTTCATCCTGTGCCTCGGGTACGGGGCCAACCACATCAAGGACTTCTTCCTCAACTACGAGGAGACGGCGTCCAACGATTTCGTACTGCGGGGCGGGCAGACCGAGTTGCTGTCCACCGACATCGCGTCCTGGACGATCACGTTCGCGCAGACCGGCATCGAATCGCCGATCGGTGAGCGGCTGCGCCGGGTGCGGCACCACCTGGACGGTGACGAGATGTTCCTCGCCAACTACGCCGACGTGCTCACCGATGCCCCGCTGCCGGAGATGATCGACCGGTTCGCGCAGCGCGACGCCGGTGCGTCGATGATGGTGGTGCCGCCGCAGTCCTCGTTCCACTGCGTGGACCTGGGTGAGGACGGCCTGGTGGGGGGCATCACCGCGGTGAGCGACATGCCGCTGTGGGAGAACGGCGGCTACTTCGTGCTCCGCCAGGAGGTCTTCGACCACATCCCGGAGAACGGAGACCTGGTCGCCGACGGCTGTGCCCAACTGGCCAAGCGCGGACGGCTGGTGGCGCACCAGCACCGCGGCTTCTGGAAGCCGACCGACACCGTGAAGGAGCGGGCCGCGCTCGACGACGCCTACGCCCGCGGCGACCGACCGTGGGCCGTGTGGGAGCGGGACGGCGCCGCTGTGGGGACCGCGTGATCCGGCTCGGGGCCGAGCGCCTGGACCGGATCGTCGCGGTGGGCGCGCACTGCGACGACATCGCCATCGGCGCCGGCGGCACGCTGCTGACGCTGTGCCTCGCGCGCCCGGGCATCCGCGTCGACGTGCTGGTGCTCTCCGGCGGGGGCAGCGAGCGGGAGCAGGAGGAGCAGGCCGCGCTTGCCGCCTTCTGCCCCGGCGCCGACCTGCGGCTGACCGTGCACAAGCTTCCCGACGGCCGGCTGCCCGCGCACTGGGACGAGGCCAAGGCCGCGGTCGAGGAGCTGCGCGCGGGGACGGAGCCGGATCTCGTGCTGGCTCCGCGCACCGACGACGCGCACCAGGACCACCGCGGTCTGGCGAAGCTGATGACCACCGCGTTCCGCGACCACCTGGTGCTCGGCTACGAGATCGTCAAGTGGGACGGCGATCTCGGCCGTCCGACGGTGTACCAGCAGCTGTCGCCGGAGATCGCCGAACAGAAGGTGCGGCTGCTCCAAGAGCACTACCCCTCGCAGCAACACCGGCCCTGGTACGACCGCGAGGCCTTCCTCGGACTGGCCCGGATCCGCGGCATCGAAAGCAACGCGCGCTACGCCGAGGCGTTCGCCGTCACCAAACTCACTCTCAACCTGGGGGAATGAACCTTGCGCGTACTGCTCACCGGACACCAGGGCTACCTGGGCACCGTGATGGCCCCCGTCCTCGCGGCCGCCGGGCACGAGGTCGTCGGCCTGGACGCCGGACTGTTCGCCGACTGCGTCCTCGGCCCGACGCCCGCGGACCCGTCGGGGCACCGGGTGGACCTGCGCGACGTCACGGCCGAACACGTGGCCGGGGTGGACGCCGTGATCCACCTGGCCGCGCTGTCCAACGACCCGCTCGGATCGCTGGCGCCGGAACTCACCTACGACATCAACCACCACGCGTCCGTACGCCTTGCCCGACTGGCCCGTGACGCCGGAGTGCGGCGCTTCCTGTACGCGTCGACCTGCTCGGTCTACGGAGCCGCCGGCGGCGACGACCTGGTGGCCGAGGATGCCCCGCTGCGCCCGGTGACGCCGTACGCGGAGTCCAAGGTGCGGGTGGAGGACGATCTGCACGCGCTGGCCGACGGCGACTTCAGCCCGGTGTACATGCGCAACGCCACCGCCTTCGGCTACTCCCCCCGGCTGCGCGCCGACATCGTGCTGAACAACCTGGTGGGCCACGCGCTCCTGTCCGGCGAGGTGCTGGTCCTCTCGGACGGCACGCCCTGGCGCCCGCTGGTGCACGCCGCCGACATCGCGCGGGCCTTCACGGCCGCGCTGGCCGCGCCGCGGGAAGCGGTGCACGACCGGGCGTTCAACATCGGCAGCGAGATCAACAACGTCACGGTCGCCGAGATCGCCGAGCAGGTCGCCGAGGCGGTGTCCGGCGCGAAGGTGGTGATCACCGGGGAGAACGGTGCCGATCCGCGGTCGTACCGGGTGGACTTCTCCCGGTTCCGCACGGCCATCCCCGGCTTCGACTGCGAGTGGACGGTGAAGCAGGGCGCGCTCGAACTCGCCGATGCCTACCGCAATCACGGGCTGACCCGGGAGGACTTCGAGCGACGCTTCACCCGGCTGGCCGTGCTGCGCGCGGCGTCCGACGCCGGCACCGTCGACGACACCCTGCGGTGGCGCCCGTGACCACGCCCGGCGAGGAGATGTACGCCCTGGTGGAGCGGATGTACCCGCTGTGCCGGAGCATCACCGGCGACGGTGTGCGCGCCACGCTGGACATCGTCGGCGAGCACATCCCGCTCCAGGTGCACGAGGTGCCGACCGGGACCCAGGTGCTCGACTGGACGGTGCCGCAGGAGTGGAACATCCGGGACGCGTACATCGCCGACTCGTCCGGCCACCGGGTCGTCGACTTCGCCGCGTCCAGTCTCCATGTGCTCGGCTACAGCGTGCCGGTGTCGGCGACCATGCCGCTGGACGAACTGCGCGGACACCTGTACACCCTGCCGGACCAGCCGACCTGGGTGCCGTACCGCACCAGCTACTACAAGCCGCAATGGGGCTTCTGCCTGGCCCAGGAGACCCTGGACGCGCTGCCGGACGGCGAGTACGAGGTGTGCATCGACTCCACACTCGCGGACGGCCACCTCACCTACGCCGAGCACGTGGTCCCCGGGCAGGTGGCCGACGAGGTGATCGTCTCCAGCCATGTCTGCCACCCGTCGCTGGCCAACGACAACCTGGCCGGCATCGCCGTGGCGACGTACCTGGCGCGCGCGCTGGCGGAGCAAACCCCGTACTACACCTACCGGTTCATCTTCGCGCCCGGCACCGTCGGAGCGATCACCTGGCTGGCCCGCAACGCGGAGCGGGTGAATGGGGTATCCCCTGCTCCGGGGGCCCCTCCCGGCCGAAGGCCGGGGGAGGAGCCGAGAGCTGGGGGAAGGGTCGAGCACGGCCTGGTGCTGGCCTGCGCGGGCGACTCGGGCAGCCTGACGTACAAGCAGAGCAGGCGCGGCGACGCGGAGATCGACCGGGTGATGGAGCATGTGCTGCGCACCTCCGAACGCCCGCACAGGGTCAAGGAGTTCACGCCGTACGGCTACGACGAGCGGCAGTACTGCTCGCCCGGCTTCGATCTCGGTGTGGGCTCGCTCAGCCGGACCCCGTACGCCGGGTACCCCGAGTACCACACCTCGGCGGACAACCTGGACTTCGTCTCCCCGGAGGCGATGGCGGACACGCTCGCCGTCTGCCGCGAGGCGTTCGCCGTCCTGGACCGCAACCGGCGGTACGTCAACCTCAGTCCCTACGGCGAACCGCAGCTGGGCCGACGCGGGTTGTACGACTCTCTCGGCGGCCGGAGCGACGCGAAGCAGACCGAGATGGCCATGCTCTGGGTGCTCAACCTCTCCGACGGCGAGCACAGTCTGCTGGACGTCGCGGAGCGGTCCGGGCTGCCGTTCGACACTGTCGCCGCGGCGGCCGACGCGCTGCACGGCGCCGAACTGATCAAGGCGTGACGCCGATGACCACCGAGGGGGAGAATCCGCCGACGACGGCGCCACCGGCCGGGTCCGCCAAGCGGGCCCTCGTCGGCCGGCTGTCCTGGGGGCTGGCCGACCAGGCGGCCTCCAGCATCAGCAACTTCGCGGTGGGCATCTATGTGGCCCGCTCGCTGGGGGTGACCGCGTTCGGCGTGTTCAGCCTCGCCTGGGTGACGTACGGCGTGGTGCTCAACGTCTCCCGCGGGCTGGCCACCGATCCGCTCACGGTGCGCTTCAGCGGCCCGCCGGGCGCGGCCTGGCGCGGGGCGGTGGGCCGCTCGACGGGTACCGCCCTCGTCGTCGGCGCCGTCCTCGGCGCGGTGTGTCTGGTGGCGGGGCTCGGCCTCGGCGGCCGCGTCGGCCCCGCGTTCGCCGCGCTCGGTGTCATGCTGCCGGGGCTGCTGCTCCAGGACGCCTGGCGGTACTCGTTCTTCGCCGCGGGCACCGGGCGGAAGGCGTTCCTCAACGATGTCGTGTGGGGTGTCGCGCTCGTCCCGGCCATGGTGGTGGCCGCCCGCGTCGGCACCGTCGCCGCCTTCGTGCTCGCCTGGGGCGCGTCCGCCACGGTGGCGGCGGGCTACGGCTACGTCCAGTCCGGCATCCGGCCCCGGATGACCGAGGCGCGCGGGTGGCTGCGCGAGCAGCGCGATCTCGGCTACCGGTACCTGGTCGAGAACGTCAGCCTCAGTGGCGCGAGCCAGTTGCGGGCGTACGGGCTCGGCGTGATCGTCGGGGTCGGCGCGGTGGGCGCGGTGCGCGGCGCCGAGCTGCTGCTCGGCCCGTTCCTGGCCGTACTCATGGGCCTTTCGCTGGTCACCGTCCCGGAGGCGGCACGCGTACTGCGCCAGGCCCCGCATCAACTGGGCAGGTTCTGCCTGCTCCTCGGCACAGGGCAGGCCGTCGGCGCGCTGCTCTGGGGCTCGGCGCTGCTGCTGATGCCCGGCCGGCTCGGCGAGATGGTGCTCGGCGACGTCTGGCACTCCGCCTCTCAGCTCATCGTGCCGATCAGCCTCGGCGTCGCCGGCGCGGGCCTCGGCACCGGCGCGGCGGCCGGGCTGCGCGCGCTCGGCGCGGCACGGCGCAGCCTGCGCTGCCAGTTGTTCGCCTCCGCCTGCTACGTCGGCGGCGGACTCGGCGGCGCGGCCGCCGGCGGCGCGGTCGGCTCGGCCTGGGGCGTCGCCGCCGCGACCGTCAGCGGCTCGGCCGTGTGGTGGCTGCAACTGCGGTCCGCCCTGCGCGAGCACGCTCAAGAACCGATCCCCGAAGTGAGGACGTCATGACCGCGCAACCCAGGCTGAGCATCGGCCTGCCCGTGTACAACGGCGAGGAGTACCTGGCCGAGTCGCTCGACGCCCTGCTCGGCCAGACCTACGAGGACTTCGAGCTGGTCATCTCGGACAACGCCTCGGCCGACGGGACCGAGGACATCTGCCGCCGGTACGCCGCGAAGGACTCGCGCATCCGCTACATCCGGCTGCCCCGGAACATCGGCGCGACACCGAACCACAACCATGTGCTCGCCGAGTCCCGCGGCGAACTGTTCAAGTGGGCGTCGCACGACGACCTGTACGGCCGGGATCTGCTGCGGGTGTGCGTGGAGGCGCTGGACGAGCGGCCGGAGATGATCCTCGCGCACACCGGCCAGGCGGTCATCGACGGCGACGGCAAGGTGAAGGTCCCCTACGAGTACACGCTCGCCACCGAGTCGCCGCACGCGCCGGAGCGCTTCCGCAGTCTGCTGTTCGAGCCCGGCGGCGACGACTTCTACGGAGTCATGCGGACCGACATGCTGCGCCGGGTCAAGCCGATGGACAGCTACCACCACGCGGACCGCACGTACGTCGCCGAGATCACCCTGCACGGGCCCTTCCACCAGGTACCCGAGCTGCTCTACTTCCGCCGCGACCACCCCACCCGCGCGGAGCGGGCGAACCCGTCCAAGCGCTCCCGGTGCGTCAACCTGGACCCGCGCCGGGCCGGCTTGCTGCACCCGACGCCCCGGCTGCTCGCCGAGTACGTGTGGGGCTTCGCCTCGGCGATCCGGCGGGCGCCGCTGTCCGCGGCCGACCGCCGCGCGTGCTTCCGCCACCTGGCCTCGTGGATGACCAGCCGGGTCCGGCCGGGCGCCGGCGAGCGGGTCGAGGACCGCGCCCCGGTCGACCCGGACCGGCTCACCGTCTCCGTCGACGCCCTCGTCGCCGGTCGCGAGGGGAGGCAGGCATGACGTCCGCGGACAGACCTCCGGTGCGCGTCGGTGTGTTCGGCCTGCTCGGCTCCGGCAACCTCGGCAACGACGGGTCGCTGGAGGCCGTTCTCGGGTATCTGAGACACCGGCACCCGGACGCGGCCGTGGACGCGCTGTGCGGCGGGCCCGAGGCCGTCACGGCCCGGTTCGGGATCCCCGCCACGCGGCTGCACTGGTACCGCGGGGAGTACCGGACCGCGTCGCGCGCGGGCGCGATCGCGGGGAAGGGTCTGGGCAAACTCGTCGACGTGTTCCGCACCGCCGCCTGGGTGCGGAAGCACGACGTGGTGATCGTGCCGGGCATGGGCGTCCTGGAGGCCACGCTGCCGCTGCGGCCGTGGGGCTTCCCGTACGCGCTGTTCCTGCTCTGCGCGAGCGGCCGGCTGCTGCGCACCCGGGTCGCGCTGGTCAGCGTCGGGGCGGCCGAGATCCGCAACCGGCCGACCCGCGCCCTGGTGCGCTGGTCGGGACGGCTTGCCGCGTACCGGTCCTACCGGGACGACCAGTCCCGTGACGCGATGCGGGCGATGGGCGTGGACACCGCGCGCGACAAGGTCTACCCGGACCTCGCGTTCTCCCTGCCCGCCCCGCGGTCCCCCGAGCTCTCGGCTTCTCCCCCGGCCTTCGGCCGGGAGGTGCCCCCAGAGCAGGGAGGTACCCCCATCGAGCCCTCCGGTGCGCCGGGCCCGGTGTGCGTCGGTGTCATGGACTTCCACGGGGGCAACGACGACCGCGCCCGTGCCGAGGAGATCTACCGGCGCTATCTCGACGGGACGATCCGGTTCGTACGCACGCTGGCCGAGGAGGGCAGACCGGTCCGGCTGCTCACCGGCGACACCTGTGACACGTCGGTGGTCGCCGCGATCCTCGACGCGGTGGACTCGCCGCTGGTCACCGCGGCAGAGCCGGCCTCGCTCGCCGACCTGATGAACGAGATGGCCGCCGCCGACACCGTGGTGGCGGTCCGCTACCACAACCTGATCTGCGCGCTGAAGACCGGCACACCGGCGCTCGCGCTCAGCTATGCGGCGAAGAGCGACGCGCTCATGGAGCGGATGGGTCTCGGTGCGTACTGCCACCCGGCGCGCGAGGTCGACGACGACCGACTGCTCGAACAGTTCCGGGCGTTGGAGAAGCGATCGGCGGCACTGCGGCAGGTCCTCTCCGAGAGCAACCAGGCCGCCGCGCGGCAACTGGACGACCAGTTCGACGAGTTGACCGCGACCCTGTTCCCGGCGACCGACCACGCCCACGCCCAGCGGGAGACCCGATGAAAGCGACCGAAGTACCGGCGATCGCCGGCGCGTACCTGTTCGAGCCGACGCCGTACGCCGACGAACGTGGCTTCTTCTGCCGCACCTTCGACGCCGACGTGGTCCGCTCGGTGGGCCTCGACCCGGACGCCTTCATCCAGGACAGCGTGTCCCGCTCGGTCCGGGGCGTGCTGCGCGGCCTGCACCTGCGCTCCGGCGCCGGCGAGGCCAAGCTGGTGCGGTGCTCGTACGGGACGATCTTCGACGTCGTCGTGGACCTGCGGGCGGACTCTCCGACGTACCGCAATGTGGCCTCCTTCGAACTGTCCGGCGAGACGCAGGTGTCCCTGTACATCCCGGCGAGGTGCGCGCACGGCTTCCAGGCGCTGACCGAGACCGCTGACACCTCGTACCGGATCGACCGCCCGCACGATCCGGCCGAGGACGTGACGATCGCGTTCGACGACCCCGAACTCGCCATTCCCTGGCCGCTGCCGGCCACGTCGATGTCCCCACGGGACCGGGAGGCGCCGAGCCTCGCCGAGGTCCTGAAGCACAGAGAAAGTTGAGGTCCCCGTGGACACCGAAGAGCTTCACCTGCCCTTGTCGCGGACAGCCAACGAGCGGCTGCACGCCATGATCCCCGGGGGCGCGCACACCTACGCCAAGGGCGACGACCAGTATCCCGAGAACCTGGCCCCGGTCATCAGCCACGGCAGCGGTGCCCACGTGTGGGACGTCGACGGCAACCGGTACATCGAGTACGGCTCCGGGCTGCGGTCGGTCAGCCTCGGCCACGCGCACCCGCGCGTGATCGAGGCGGTACGGCGCGAGCTCGACCGCGGGAGCAACTTCGTCCGGCCGTCCATCGTGGAGGTCGAGGCCGCGGAACGCTTCCTGGCCACGGTGCCGACCGCCGAGATGGTGAAGTTCGCGAAGAACGGCTCCGACGCCACCACCGCCGCGGTGCGCCTGGCCCGCGCCGCCACCGGGCGCCCGCGGGTGGCCCTCTGCGCCGACCACCCGTTCTTCTCCGTCGACGACTGGTTCATCGGCACGACGCCGATGTCCGCCGGCATTCCGGCGGAGACCAACGACCTCACCGTGACATTTCCCTACGGGGACCTGGCCGCCACGGAGGAGCTGCTCACCCGGCACCAGGACGAGGTCGCCTGTCTGATCCTCGAACCCGCCACCCACACCGAGCCGCCACCCGGGTACCTCACCGGCCTGCGCGAGCTGGCCGACCGGCACGGCTGCGTCCTGATCTTCGACGAGATGATCACCGGTCTCCGCTGGTCCGAGGCGGGCGCCCAGGGCCTGTACGGCGTCGTGCCCGACCTCTCCACGTTCGGCAAGGCGCTGGGCAACGGATTCGCCGTCTCCGCGCTGGCCGGGCGTCGCGAGCTGATGGAGCGGGGCGGGCTGCGTCACTCCGGCGATCGGGTCTTCCTGCTGTCCACCACGCACGGTGCGGAGACGCACTCCCTGGCGGCCGCTATGGCCGTGCTCACCACCTACGTCGAAGAGGGCGTCACCGCGCGGCTGCATGCCCTCGGCGAGCGACTCGCCGCCGGTGTCCGCGAAGCGGCGGCCACCATGGGCGTCGGCGAGCACGTCGTCGTCCGGGGCCGGGCCAGCAACCTGGTCTTCGCCACTCTCGACGAGAACGGGCAGCCGTCGCAGGAGTACCGCACCTTGTTCCTGCGCCGGCTCCTCGCGGGCGGGGTGCTGGCGCCGTCGTTCGTGGTGAGCAGCGCGCTCGACGACGCGGACATCGACCACACCGTCGACGTGGTGGCCCAGGCCTGTGCGGTGTACCGGAAGGCACTGGACGCCGCCGACCCCACCCCCTGGCTGGCGGGACGACCGGTGAAGCCCGTGTTCCGCCGCTCGGCGTGACGTGACGTGCCGTCAGTGACGTTCCCGCCGACCGGCGTCGGCCCGCCGGTCGGCCCGCCGGTCGGCCGTCCTGTCGACCAGCCACGCGGTCGCCGGCATCACCGCCAGCGCGGTGCACCAGCCACCGAGGACGTCGGTCGGGTAGTGCGCGCCCAGGGCGACCTGGGCCCAGCCCATGGCGGCGCCGGCGACCAGCGCCGCGCCGAGCACGAGTGACGTGCCGGCCGTCCCGCCGAGGCCGAGCCGGTCGGTCGCGAGCAGTGCCACCACGAAGGCGAGTGCGGTGGCGAAGGCGGTGTGCCCGCTCGGATAGGACAGGTTGCCGTCGCCGTGGATGGTGCGTCCCACCAGGGACTTGAGCAGCGTCGCCGTCCCCACGGTCAGGGCGGCGCCGCAGACGACGAGCACCGCCGCGCGCGGACGCCGAAGCAGCAGGCAGCCCGTCACGGCGGCCACGACCAGCATCGCCGCGCCCACCGGCTCCCCCAAGAAGTCCAGGGCCAGCGCGACGTACCGCCACGGCGGCCGTACGCTGTCCGCCGTCGGCCGGACGACCCATCTGTCCACCCTGCCGGGTTGGCTGTGCCCGGCGTACAGGACCCCGATCACGGCGACCACCAGCGCGGCGAGGGCCGCCATGAGCCCGAGCCGTCCGCGCAGCGATGGGGGCAGCACCGCGGGCGCCGGCCGGCCGGTCACACGCTCACCGTGCCCGGTCGGCCTGCGGTGCTCCGCCGTGATCGGCAGACGGTGTTCCGGATCCTGACCACTGGACGCAAGGTGAGGGGGCGTCCCTTCGTCCGACCGGTGGGCAACCATGAATCCGCGGCCTCCTGTTTCCCCTGTTCCAGGCGGCGATCGAGCCGCGTACCCCGCTCACGACCGAGACGGGGAAAGGTCCGCACACCGTCGCGGACCGGCCGCCGGATGCGACGCGCCTCCCCCGCCCGTCGGGGCCGATGCCATGTCACCCACCGCTGCCGCGATGCCGCGCCCCCGCGAACTGCCTGCTGCCGCCCGCCGACACGGCCGGGATCGTCAGCTGTACGGGCGGCGCGCGGCCGAGCCGAGCAGATGTGCCGGCACATCAAGCGCGAACTGAGCCGGGCCGACCCCCAGGCCCGCTCCGGCCAAGTGGTCCAACGCCACCGGCGCCGGCCGCCGTCGCCTTCTGCCGGTGCCAACTCCCCACCTACGGGCCCCCCGTCGTGTCCGACTCGGCCTGCCCGGGAGCCATCAGCCTGTGCAGCCCCGAACTCGCCGTCCTGTCCGTCACCCTGGTCAAGGGCATCGGAATCAGTGTCCGCTTGCCACCCTAACCAACAATGCGGTCGCGGCAAGCGGCCCTCGAAAAGTCCGCGTGGGCCGTCCGGCGCCCGCGCACCCGTCTCCTCGCATCTGACGACCACTCAGTAGGAACGTCCGCCGGCCCTCTTGCTTGAAGTGTCATGCACCCGCCATCCTGGCTCCGGGAATCTACTCGCATAGATTCCCTTGCTCCCTCGCTCGTCTGACTCCGTCACCGTCAGCACCCGCTCCTTGGGAGGATCCTCAAGTGAGACCTCGTCAGCCGCGGCGCCACAGCGCCGCCGCCATCGTGGCGTCCCTGCTCGCCCTGTCCGCCGGCCAGACCGTCGCCGCGTCACCCGCAGCCTCGGCCCCCGCCGCTCCGGCCTCCACCACCACCGTGGCCACCGCCCAGGACCAGGCCGCTCGTTCCATAGCCCGCTCGCTCTCGGACACCGCCTGGCGCACCCGCGTCCAGCACGCCGCACTCGCGACCGACGAAGTGCCCATCACGGCACTGGCCGGCCGGAGCGACAGCAACCTGCAGTCCGTGCTGGCCCGCACGGACCGCCGGATCGCCGCGGCCAAGGGCCTTGATTCCGGCGTCGGTTCGCTGCTGCGGCTGCGCCTCGGGAACCACACCATGCGCGGCGCGCTGTCCGCCGGCAAAGCGCCCTGGGTGGCCCCCGCCGCCAGTGACGACGACGCCACCACGGTCGTCGCCTACGACAGCCGAGGCCATGCGCACACACTCGATGCCCGTCACGCGCCCGACCGCCCTGTCTATGTCGTCGACATAGACAGTTCCAAGGCGCTGGCCGCCGGCCTCGATGTTCTCAACCAGCAGCTGCACCGCTACGGCGTGGCCTCCAGCGCATCCGCATCGGTTCCCGAGTCGGGCACGGCCAAAAAGGCACAGACTCAGGCGGCCGCCGGGGGCTTCTGGACCACCCGCATCACCGCGGTGGAACTCTCGGACGACGAGGAACCCTGGGTCAAGGGCGACGCCGAGATCTACACGCTGGTCACCGGCTTCGGGCAGGACGGCACCGTACGCGTCGACCCCGTGGACATGCCGTACCTCGACAATGACGGCACCGTCTACCGGCCCGGCCAGATCCTGGTCAACTGGTCGAACTACAAGTACAACCTGGCCGACGCCGTGATGATGGAAGAGGACGGCAGCACCAACTACCGCGACCTCGCCAAGGCCATCGCCACCGTCCTGCTCACCGTCACCGACCAGGGGACCTACATTCCCCTCGTCAACGCGATCTTGGACGCCATCCCGAACGACTGGTGGACGGACGATCCCGACTACGTCGACTCCTGGTACACCCTCGCCCGCACCGACAACGGCACCCGGTACGGCGCTCGAGGCAACGGCTGGATGACCGTGGAACCGTACTTCGTCCAGGAGAACTGAGCCGAGCACACGCCGCTCGCAGTGCATCACCCCGACACGCGTGAGAACGGCTTCCTGATTCTTCATCAGGTGCGGTCGCGCGTCGGGGTGGTGCGCTGCGCGCACTTTCCACGACATCCCGGCGACACATCATGAACCCCTTCAGAACGGGGGAACGTGCAAGTGGGCGACGCCGAGCGGTGATCAACTCGCCGAGCTGCCGCGGGTCCGGTCCGCTGAACGGCCCACTCCAGGCCGCGCATTCGAGGAAGGCTCCTGGCCCAGATCGAGCAGCCGTGTCGCCCCCGAGCCGGTGGCCTTACGCCAGGCCGATTCGCTCGCCGTCCTCAGCACGGGCCAAGACCGCGCGAAAGTGTCGTTGCGAGCCTGTACGGGGAAGCGACGGAAGGCGGCGGCGACGTCGTCCTCGGTCTCGCCGTATGGAGGTTCGGCGAACGCTTCGGCGTAGACCGGCTTGAACGCGTCCGCGGCCCGCACTGCGGCCGCCCCGTCCATGCGCTGTGTCGCGATGATTCCTTGCCGCGCCATGTGGCCCCCCTCGGAGGGTCACGCAAACGCGCTCGCCGTGCACTCGCGGCCGCTGAAACTCCCGGATCCCTCCCACCAGGTCCGCCTTCGGATCCGTTCCCGTCGGTCGCGGGGCGTCGGTGCGGTCCCTTCACTTCGTGTCGTCGATGGACCGCTCAGCAAGGCCGATCGGCGCACGGCAGGGACCGGACGGCCCCTGGTCGGATCATCCCGGCCGGCGACACGCTGGAGGTGACAAGCCCGCGTCCGCCGGGTCCGGCGGACGCAGCCGGAACGGGCAGGAAAGGTGAGGATCATGCTCACTACGCGCAGGCGGACCGCTGCCGCACTGGCGGCCCTGGCGCTGACCGGCACACTGGCCGCCGGAAGTGCGGCAGGCCAGAGCAACACCAGCAGCACACCCCTGAGCCCGGTTGCCGCCCAGCCCCGGCCTTCCGACAGCGATTGCCCGGGACCGGGCGCTTCGGACGACGACAGGGACACGTGGGGTCCGGGCATGATGGGCAGCGACTGCTGGTGGGGGCCGGGCATGATGGGCGGGCCGTACTGGGTTCGTGGTGACGGCATGCCGGTGAAGAGTCTGGACCAGGCGCGCCGTCACGCCGACGCCTTCGCGGACCGGCTCGGTCTGCGCGTCGGCGAGGTCATGCAGTTCTCGAGGAACTTCTACGCCGAACTGGAGACGCCGACCGGAAAGCCGGCCACCGAGATCCTCGTCGACCCGGCCGACGGCGACACCGGGATCGAGTACGGGCCGGCGATGATGTGGAACACCGACTACGGCATGCATCCCCGCGGTCAGACCCAGAACCGGATCTCCCCCGACCGGGCCCGCGACCTCGCACAGCGGTGGCTGCGCAACCAGGGCAGCCATCTGACCACCGGCGAGGCCGAGGCCTTCCCCGGCTACTACACCCTGCACACGCTGCGATCGGGGAAGATCGACAGCATGCTGTCGATCAATGCCTCCACAGGCGCCGTGTGGGACCACACCTGGCACGGCACCTACATCGCCACCAGCGAGCACTGACAGGCGCCGGATCACCGCAGCATCCTTCCCAGGCCATGCGGAGGCACGCCATGCGTGGCACGTTGGATGGAGCACCGTTCTGAGGAAGGGACGGCGATCATGCGAGCACACCTCGGCGATCAACTCGTGGTCGAAAGCCCGGGCACCGGCGCGAGCAGGCGCGACGGCGAGATTGTCGGGCTCCACCATGAGGACGGAACCCCTCCCTACGACGTGCACTGGTCGGACACGGACGAGGTGACGCTCGTCTTTCCCGGTCCCGACGCCCACATCCGGCACCTCGACCACGGGTCAGAAGGAAGCACGGACGAACCTGCCCGGCCGAGTGCGGACGAGGCACGTCAGCAGGCGGACAGCGGACCCGGCATGCCCGGGCCCGAAGCGGCATCCCACGCGGGTGACATCGGACGTCGCATCGCCGCCGAACGCCGCCGCCAGGGACTGACCCAGGCAGAGGCAGCAAGACGCGCCAGCATGGCACCGCAGTACCTGGCCTACCTCGAAGAGCGATCGGCCGCCCCGAGCCTGGCAGCTCTCATCCGCCTCGCCGCAGCGCTGGGTACTTCCGTCGACGCTCTGCGCGGCGGCGGTGTCGATCTGCCCCCCGGCCAGGGCCAGGCGCTCCTCACCCCTCAGCTGCAGGACCTCGGCCCGGACGAGTGCCGTGCCCGGCTCTCCACGCATGGCCTGGGACGCGTCGCGGTGTCGACGCCGGACGGGCCAGGGGTCTTTCCGGTGAACTACGAGGTGGTCGACGACACCATCGCCTTCCGGACCGCGCCCGACTCGGCCCCCGCCGCGGCCGTGGGAACGGACGTCGCCTTCGAGGTCGATCATGTGGATGAGGCGATGAGCCTGGGCTGGAGCGTGCTCGCCGTCGGACCCGCCCGGGTGGTCACCGAGCCCGACGAGATACGACGGCTTGTCGACCACGCCCACAGCACTCCATGGGCGGGAGGCGACCGCGACATGTGGGTGTCGATCAGGCCCACACGCCTCACGGGGCGCCGGATCAGCCCCTCCGCCCGGTGAAGAGAGCGGCGCTGCCGCCCCTCACCGCAGGTCACCGCGAGGATTCCGGGGGCGGGTCCTTGGCGGAGTCCATCCAGGCTGGAGCACGGATCCTGACCGCCATCGCGGCGGCAGGCGTCTCCTGGGGAGATCAGCCACCCTCGCTGTGAGGGCCACGACACGCAACCATCGCCACGGAGCACCGCGCATGATGCAGCACCGCATGAGCCACGTGTCCCAGTGGCGCACCGATCGCGTGAGCCGGCCGACGGGCACCGACCACGAGCAGATCCGCGTGTCCGGACGCGTCGACCAGAGCACCGGCCGTGGACGGCGCTCGTGCCGCAGCCGATGGGGAGAACGGGACCAATGGCCCACCCCATTGCTCCCCTCGACCCATGACGGACCGGGAGAAGACAGCCGATCGTGAAACTGAGGCTCCGAATCGACGACGGGCCCGTGGAACACTGGAAGAGACGCGAGTCGCCCTTCCGTGAACGGCCTATCGGCCCCAGAAGGGAGGAAGATCCGGTGTCGGTTCAAGCACTTGACCTGCAGAGTGTGACGGCTCTGGTCGAAGACGCCACAGCCGCGCCATCCATGCACAATGCGCAGCCGTGGAGATTCCGCTTCCACCGCGACGACCGCACCTTCCAGGTGCGCTCGGATCTGGAGCGGGCGCTGCCTCGTGCCGACCCGTCCAACCGCGCTCTCCACCTGGGCTGTGCGGCAGCCCTGTTCAACCTGCGCGTCGCCGCCGCCCACGCGGGTTGGGGGGCGGCCACCGAATTGCTGCCCGACGCAGCCGACCCGCAACTGCTCGCGGTGATGCGGCTGACCAGCCCCCCGTCCCCGGGGCACGGCGTGGAGAACGACCTCGCCCTGCTCCATCCGGCGATCCGTCGCCGCCACACCAGTCGTCACCCGTTCTCGGACGAGGAGATACCCCAGCCGATCAAGGACGCTCTGAGCGCCGCCGCCCTGTTGGAGGGAGCACGGCTGATGTTCCCCGACGCATGGCATGTGCAGACGCTCCTGGATCTGGTCGACGATGCCGAAGGGCGCGATGCCGCGGACCCCGCCGCCTCCGAGGAACTGAAACGCTGGGTCCGCGTCGGTGCCGAATCAGCAGAAACCGCGGGTGACGGCGTACCGGACTACGCCTTTGGCCCTCGCAAGTGGCGCGGCAAGGCGCCCGTACGGGACTTCGCCGCCGGAGTGTCCGTACCCGGCCGCGAGACCGCCACATTCGAGAGCGTTCCCCAGGTCGCCGTGCTCGGCACCACGGACGACGGCCCGCGGGACTGGATGGTGGCGGGCCAGGCGATGGAGCGCGTCCTGCTCCAGGCCACCCTCGACGGGCTGGCCACCTCGCTCACCTCCCAGGCCCTTGAGTGGCCCGAACTCCGCTGGACCGCACGCTCCCCGGAGTCGGCCATGGGCTTCGTACAGATCGTCTTCCGCCTCGGCTACGGCCCCTCGGGGCCGAGGACGCCGCGGCGGCCGGTGAACGAGGTCCTCGACATCGAATGAGACGCTTCACGCTGGATCCACATCCAACGCGCCCTGCCGTCGTGGAACGACTCCCAGGCGGTGACAACGCGTCACGGCACCCTGCTCCCGACATGAGCAGAGGACGCACAGATCAGTCTCCCGTCATTCCCCAGAAGACCCACTCCACCTGATTCCCCTGCGAGTCGTACACCGGGGCGCAACAGCCGGAGCCGCGGAACATCGGAGGAAGATCCGACGCCGATGTCTTGTACGCACGTTCGACGACATCGCGTGTCGGCTTCTCCTCGCCGAAGTACTCGAGCACTTCCTGAGGAAGGACCATGCCCATGGTGCCGTCCTCCTCGTCATCGACGTCGTCCGTCTCGATCACGCGGTCCACGTCGATGTGCTCCGACATCGTGGCCGACGCCCACCACCGCAGCCCTCGCCCACAACCACCAGATCGGGAGAAGTGGCTACTTACCCAAACCCGGCGAGCTGTACCTCGGGCACACCCTCGGACTCGCGGCCGGCGCGACTGCTCGACGTCGATCCGTCTCGCGACTGACGTAATACGCCAACCGGCCCACGGGATCGATTCCCGTGGGCCGGTTTCCATCTACAGCTCGGCGCCTACGTCAATCAGCTTCGATCACGGGCGTTGTACCTGGGAAGTCCGGCGGCAGACCGTCCGGTGGTACAGCGCCGGTGACCAAACCGGCCAGGTATTCCGTCAAGGTTCCCTTGAATTCGCACCAGTCGTCGTTGTGACCGCTGACGAGAATCGTCCAGGACTGCGGGTTCGTCTCGTTCGTGCGCCAGAAGAAGACGTCCCCGTCGCAGGAGTCGCCCCACGGGACGAGACCACCCGGCTCCGGATAGGGCACGTAGCCGTGCGACATATCGGAATCCCGGAGGCTGGACAGGTCCCTGAGCAGCCCTCTCATTCCCGAGACGAAATGAGCTTCCTCGCCGGGGCTCGGGATGTGGAGTCCGAGGAATTCGTCGACCGTGAAAGGCGGGTATGCCTCGACGAGCTCGACGAAGTCCTCGGGGAAAACGATGCCTGTCTCTTCCGTGAGGAAGTTCCAGTCAATTCCCCTGGGTTCGTCCGTCCGGATCTCGAGCAGCGCCGGCAGCGCTTCCTCTAGTTGTCGAAGACTCAACAGGTCACCTGGCTTCCGGGTCTGTTCTGAACTTGCACCGAGAAAAGTACCCCATTCGGTGTCGTCGCCGTCATGCTGATGCCGGTGGGGATGTTCTCTCGACCGTCACCGTACTGCAACTGCCCTGAGTACAGCACTGGTTGGCCGGCTTCGAGGGCGGTGGCCATCCTGTTTTCGCACCGCTTCATTCCGGGGTCGTTCATCTCCCGGAAACCGGTGAAGATGTTCTCGCGCACCCAGGCGCCGTTGAACCGGTCACCGATGATGTGAGATCGATTGAAGATCCAGGCACGATCCCTGTCGCGCTTGCCGACGTAGCCGGGCGGGTTCCAGGTTCCCTGCCGATTTCCCCGAGAGTTCGGGGGTTTCAGATCCTGCGGGCAGATCAGTGCTGTGGCGCCGGTTGGCGCACCGTCCACGAGCGGCTGATAATTGTAGCGCTCGCTTCGAGGCTGGTTGCACGCACCGTTCTGGGTGTCGGGGAGCAGGGGCGGCCGCTGTGCGCTGCGGTCGATCTCCACCCACTGGGTCTTCTTTTCGTCGTCCCCGAAGACCTGGTCCGCGATCCAGTCGACGGCCATGTCCGTGGGGCTTTCGAATCCGGCGAGGTTGGCCACCACGCTGACGCCCGTGCTGAGCAGATTTCGCTTGCCGGCGGCCTTGAATCCGAACTTGAAGAATCCCTTGACGCCGCTGCCGGTGGCTTCCTTGAAGGTGGAGGTCGCCGTGCTTTCGATGGTGTCGATAAGACCGCCGAAGGACAGATGGCCGTCCATCTCCACCGCGGACGTCGGGTTGCCGCCCGCGAACGCGTATCGGTTCCCGGTGTAGGGGTCGCAGCCGAGGTTCATGTCGGCGAGTGCGCCGGTGTACATGTCCCGGGTGGTGAAGCGGTTCAGACCCGGGTCGTAGTCGCGGAAGCCCATGTCGTAGGTTCCGGAACGCGCGTCCCACCGCTTGGCATTGAAGCGGTAGGCGTTGTACGCCTCCTTGGTGGGGTCGGCGGTGTCGGGCTTGTCTATGCCCGTGAACTCGTCCTTGTCGTCCGAGCCGTAGGCCGTGTAGCCGTAGGTCGCCTTCGTGTCGCCGTTCTTGTCGGTGACCGTTTCGACGTCGGTGTGGCCGTTGTAGCCGTAGTAGCCGTCCTCCGTCGTCCCGTCGGTGTTGTGCTTGACCTGTGAGAGGCGCTCGCCCCATGGGCTGTACTGGTACGACTTGGACAGCGTGCCTTCGGTCTTCTCATCCAGAACCTCGTCGGACAGGCCCAGGTACTCGAAGTCGGTGGTCTTGCCGTCGGTGGTCGTGGATGCGGTGCGGTCCAAGGGGTCGAAGGTGTACTTGGTCGACTTGAGCGCGCCGGTGTCGTCGGCTTTCTGGGAGTCCACGACGTGGTCGAAACCGTCGTAGACGCTTCGCTCCACTACCTTGCCGCCGGCCGTGACCGTCTCCTGGCGGCCATAGGGGTCGTAAGTGTAGTTCGCCGTCGTGCTGCCCGTGGTGGCGGACTGCAGTCGGTTGCGGTCGTATTCGTAGGTGCTGGTGGTTCCTTCGATCGTTTGGCTGATGACGTTGGCGTTGTCGTCGTGGATGTAGGTCTCGGTGCCTGCTCCGTTGCCGGTCTTGACCGACTTGGCGAGCCGGTCGACCGGGTCATAGGTGTAGTCCACCGTCGAAGAGAGGTAGGCCGAGTGGTTGTCGGCGTTCATCTTCTTCGCGACGTCCTGTGCCTTGTTCCCGTTCGGGTCGTAGGCGTAGGTGTGGGAGGCGACGAGCGCCCCGTCCGCCTTCTGCTCCGTGGTCGACTTCAGGGAACCGTCGAGGTAGTAGCCGTAGTCGACGGTGTTGGTGTTCGCCTTGGTCTCGCGCAGGGCCTGGCCGCGGTCGGTGTAGGTGTAGGACGTGACCTTGGGCGAGGCATCCGTGGACGATTTACCGACCGACACCGTCTTGACCAACTCGCGCAGGTCGTACGTGTACTTGGAGAACTGGTCAGGGTGTGTGACCGTGCTCTGCTGGCCGTTGGCGTCGTAGGTGAAGGAGGTGGACTTCTTCTCCTGACCCGAGAGCGACTCGGTCACCCTCTCCACCTGATTGAGTCCGGTGTAAGCGACCATGTAGGCGTCGATCTTCGCGGTGGACGAGGTGTCGTCGATGGACGTCATGTTGCCGTTGACGTCGTAGTCGTAGACGAAGGACTTCTTCTCCGTGTCCGCCGGGTCACCAGAGATGTCCCGCACCAGTTTCACACCGTCGGCGACGACGATACCGCTGCTGTTCTGGTCCAGCTTCAGCTTGGTGTCCTCGCCCTGCTTCAGGCTGAAGGAGCCGAGCGAGACCCAGGCGCCGGTGTTCGCCGTCTGATCCTTGGTCACCGCAGGCTCAGTCGTCGTGCCGTGCGTCAGCGTGTACTTCGCCGCCCCGGCAGCACCGGTGACCTTCGGGTACTTCACGTACGCCGTGTAGGTGCCGTCCCGCGGGATGTTGAGCGTCCAGGAGAAAGCGTCAGTGCCCGTACCGGCCGTGTGGGTGCGATGGTCGTAGCCCTGCTGGCCGGTGATGTCTCCCTTCGACCAGGTACCGGTGAACGATGTGTTCTGCACGTCGGAGTTGTCGGAGAGGACGACCGACTTGCCGGCGGGCACACCGTCGTCGGACTTCGACTTCAGCGCCCCGTCGGGGTAGTACGACCAGGACATGGTCCGGTCGGAGGAACCGCCGGCGGAGGACAACGTCCGGTTGGTCTGCTTGCCCAGGTTGTCGTAGTCGTACGTAGTGACGATGTCCCACGAATCCGTGGACTTCTTCGTCCAGCCATTGTCGAAGTACGCAAACGTCGTGTCGTTGCGTACGGTCTCGCCCTCCGAAGGCGGCAGCGACGATTTGGCGACCCGACCGACCTCGTCGTAGTCGGTGCGCGTGTAGACGTTCGGATCGTTGTAGCGTGCGTCCGCCGGATCGTAGGGCTGGAACTGCTTGACGGGTCGATTCAGCGCGTCGTACTCGGTGCGCTGGGTGAAGTCGTCGGCGGTGGCCGTCGCCGTACCACGGGGCGTGATCACCTTCGTGAGGTTGCCGCCCTGGTCGTACTCGAACTGCGTCTTGCGGTAGGTGATCGACGTCGTGCCCGAGTACGGAACCCGGGCCTCCTTGCGCATGCCTCGCTCGTCGTAGTCGGTGTACGAGACGTTGTTCTCGGCATCCTTGGCCTGGACGACGAGGGAGTCCTTGTCGTAGGTCCGCGACGACGTATTGCCGGCAGCGTCCGTCACAGCAGTGACACGGTGATTCAGGTCGTAGTCGGTCTTGGTCGTGTAGTCGTCGGGATCCGTGGTGGCGTTCTTCTTCGGGTCGACGACTTTGAGGGCGTTGCCCACGTTGTCGTACGCGTAGGAGATCTTGTCACCCGAGGCGTTCGTCACGGATGTGAGCTGGTAGATCTCGTCGTAGTTGTTGGTGGTGACGTAGTCGGTCGCGTCCGACGTCGTCAGGGTGCCCTTGGGCTCCGTCGTCGTCTTGAGGTTGCCGACCTTGTCGTAGCCGTACTCGGTCCTGCGCGGGTCCGTCTGGTTGTTGGCCGGTGCTGTTGCCGAGATGAGCTGGTCCCCGTCGTCGTACACGGCCGTGGAGACCGCACCGTTGGGGGCGCTCGACTTCGTGATGTTGTCGTTCTCGTCATACACCGGTGCCGGCGTCGTGATCAGCACGCCGGCTGCCTGATCCTTCGGCACGGTGTTGACCAGCGGGCGCCCGAACGTGTCGTACGTCTGCGTGGTCTTCTTGTCGAGCGCGTCGGTGACCTGCGTGACCTGGCCGCGTTCGTCGTAGACGTACGTCGTCGAGTGGTTGAGCGCATCGGTGATGGTGGCCGGGTAGCCGGTCGGGCCGAAGTCGCTGTTCGTCGTCGGATTGCCGTTGGCGTCGGTCGACTTGGTCAACTGGCCGTAGGAGTTGTACTCGTACGACGTCGTGTAGTCCCCGGCCGTCGCTGTCGCGACACCCTTCGGGTCCGTGACCGTCTTCAGGTTCCCGAACGAGTCGTAGCCGAACTGCCAGGCGCGGCCTGCCGGCGAGGTCTTGCGGAACAGGTCGGCCGAGAACCCGTCGGCGCGGGTCTGGTACTCGAACGTGGACGCGTTGGCCGGGTAGGTGCCGGGGGCACAGTCCGAGGAGGGCGGGACGCCCGACTTGTTGTTCTCCGCGTCGCGCGACCAGAGCGGGTAGCCCGTCTTCTGGTCGTAGCAGTAGGCGGTCTTCGCCCCGTTGTCCTCCTCCAGGTATGTGACGTTGTTGTCCGCGTCCCAGCTCATCTTCGTGGTCTGGGACTTGGCGTTGGTCGTCTGGACCGGGCGGCCGAAGTCGTCCGTCACGTACTTCGTCGCATGCGACTCCGCGTCGGTGACGGTCGTGTCGGTGAACTTGGTGTTCGTGGTGTCCGCCGCGTAAGCGAAGCCCGTGTCGGAGCCCAGACGATCGGTGATCGTCTTCGTCCACCAGTGGTACTTCGGGTCGTCACCGGCCTTCGGCTCGTAGTACACGAACGACGTCGCGTGGCCACGCGGATCGGTGGCCTTGACGAGTTTGACGTTCTTGTTGCCCTGGGTGGCGTCGTAGGTGAACTTGAAGGTCTTCGGCTGGGACGAGCCGTCGCCGTCGGTGAACTGACCGAGCAGGCCCTTCGTCGTGTAGAAGAAGGAGATCTTGCGGCCGGAGATGTCCGTCATGGACTTCACGTGGTCGTAGATCTTCGAGTTGGTCAGGTTGGTGTCGCTGACCTTGGCGCCCGTGTCGTCGATGTAGTCGTACGACGCGTCGCCCTTCTCGTAGTAGTCGACCGTCAGGGACTGACGGGAGGCCGGGTCGGTGATGTACGTGAGGAACTTGGTCGGCTTGTTGTTGGACTTGCGTTCCTCGTACGTGTACGTCTGCGTGTTGCCGTTCTTGTCGACCGTGGACGTCAGGTAGCCGTCGCAGCCGAACAGGAACCGCGTGCCGTCGGGGCGCAGCAGAGTCCACGCGTCCGGCACCGGGTCCTTGTCCGGGGTGCAGTCCAGGCCGGGCTTGGCGGTGATCCGGTAGTGGACGCCTGCGGGGGCCTTCCAACTACCGTCCGCCTGCTTGGTGAAGACGTGGGTGGTGCCGTCACCGTCGGGGAGTCGTATCTCCGTGGGGTTGGGGTTGGGGTGGAAGTCCAGCGGCGCGCCGAGACGGATCGGGCCGGCCGCCTGGCCGGACCAGCCCGCACCGAGCACGGTGTCGGAGGTGTCGAGCGAGTTGTACGCGAACCGAGCGAACGTCGTCAGTCCGCGACCTGGGTTACTGAACGCGTTGTACGACCACACGCCGTTGCCGGAGGACACGTTGTTCATCACCGTCGAACCGGCGCCCGTGTTCTTGCCCGTGTACGAGTAGAACTTCTCCAGGCCGAGCGCGTTGGACGTCGGGTCCTCGACCGCCACGTTCTGCTTCAGGGACGGGATGCCGCCGGTGCCCGCGGACAGCCAGCTGCCGTCGGAGACCTTCTTGACGTCCCAGCCCAGCACGTAGTCCGTGCGCTTGTTGCCCTCATCGGAGTTGATGGGCGTCTTGACCTGCGCGTGGATCGTGGCCGACTGGCCGGGCGACAGCGCCGGTATCGCCGTGGACGCCTGGTTGCCACCGGTCGTCACGTCCGTGCCGTCGGGGAGCTTCCAGGTGTACGACATCACGCGCTCGCCCGCCGCCCAGGCGGCGTTCGTGGTGTTGGTGACCGTCATGTCCACCGTGTAGGTGGAGTTGGGGGTCATTCGGGCCGGGGTCTGCGGCGCGTAGTACGTGTCCTCCGTGGTGGAGTCCACGTAGATCACGCGCAGCAGCGGGCCGAGCTGCGGGTCGGGGGCCTCCGACGACAGGAACAGCGAGCGCTCCTGCGGACCGGTGGCGGACTCGTCCTTCAGCTTGACCAGGGCGCCCTTGTTGGACGTGGGCGTCTTGATCCAGCCCTGGGTGAGCGACGTGGCGTCCCACCAGTGGCGGCCCACCTCCGAGACCTGCGCGATCGTGTCGGAGACGGTGCCGGAGAAATCGCCACCCGCCGCGGTCCATGGCGTGCTGGTGGTCGCGTTGTTCCAGGTGGCCTGCGTCTCCGTGAAGTCCCGGTTCAGACCGTGGAGTTCGTAGATCGCGCCGTTGGTGTCGGTGGTTGTCTCCGCGCCCCACATGAACAGACGCGACTCGAGCACGGTGGCCGTCGTCGGGATGCTCGACGTGGTGAACTTCATCGCCGCACGGGCCTTGCCGTACGTGGTGGAGTTGTTGCCGACCTCCAGCCACTTCTGGCCGACGCCGAAGGAGGCGATGGTGTCCTCGTTCGTGGTGGGCTGCCCGGACGCCAGGGTCGTGTCCGTCACCCCGGACGTGCCCTGGATCAGCCGCATGGTGCGGCCCGCCTTCGGCACACCGACGATGCGGGTGGGCGAGCCGATCAGCTGGCCGTTCTGGGTCTTCACCGCGATCTGGTAGTAGTACGACCGGCCGATCTCCTCCGAGGAGGAGTCCGGGGTCGGGGTCGCGGTGGTGTCCGTGTACGCCGTCGTCGTCTTGCCGACCGGCGCCACCAGGGTCGCGGCGGACGGCGTGAACGTCTGCTGCGTGGAGCGGTGCAGCTGGTACTCGACGATGTCCAGGCCGGTATCGCCCGAGGTGTTCGCGTACGCCTTCCAGCTCAGCTCCGGGCCGGTGGAGTGCACGACGGTCGGCGAGTTCAGGGTGGTGCCGACCTTGCCGTAGGTCACCGTCAGGCGGGGAATGGTGGCCGTCTCGCCGCCGTAGTCGCCGTCACCGGACTCATAACGCGGGCCGCCGGTGGGGGCGGTGGCCGACTCGTCGGTCGCCTTGAGCACGAAGCCGTTGTTGACCGAGGCGCCGTCCAGCCACTGCTGGACGGTGTCGGTCACCGGGAACTTGTGCCACTGGTTGTACTCGCCGACGTTCTTCACGATGGACGCCGGGTTGGTGAACCGGACCGCGTCCGCGATCACCGCCGTGGTCGAGGACGCCGGGCCGTCGCCGAGCACGACCTTGCCGGCGGTTCCCTTGGCGAAGTCGATCTGCGAGCCGCCGTTCAGCGCGGCCCAGACTCCGTTGGTGCCCGACTGCTGGTTCACCGTGTACGTCGCGGTGCCGTCCTTGGAGGTCACCGTGTAGGGAGCGTTGGTCGCCCGGTCGGTGGCCGCCACATAGTGCGCCTCGACCTTGTAGGTGCCCGCTTCCTTGATGTCCGGCTGCCAGGTGTAGGTGTCACCGGCGACCGTGTCCTTGTTGGCCCGGTAGTCGGCGCCGATGCCGTACTGCGCCAGCGACGAGGTGGAGGCGGGCCAGTTGCCGACCGCGGCCGTGGTGCCCGCGTCGCCGTCGTCCACCTGGACGCTGGTGCCGGACAGTTCGCCCACCAGCGAGCTGGTGTTGGTCCAGTTCGCCGTCGTCTCGTTCCACGCGCCGGTCGCCCGGTACGCGCCGATGGTGACATCGTTGGCGTTGGTGGTGTGCGCCTGGTCGAAGTACATCTCCAGGCGGGCCGAGTCGATCTTCGTGCCCGAGGGGATCTCGTTCAGCGGGAACTTGACCAGCGAGCGGGAGATGCCTGTGTCGGTCTTGCCCGCCGAGAGCTTCCAGGTGGTGTTGAAGTTCGTCGACGCCTGGTCCGAGAGGACCATCGTGTCCTGGGAGTCCGTCGGCGAGGGCGCGATGGTGATCGTCGGGTCGATGACGACGGGGTACTGCCGCTCCTTGGCCGCCAGCCACTTGGTGTCCGGCGTGACCGTCAGCTTCCAGGACTTGCCGTCCCGGGTGAGCTTCTGCGTGACCTTGGTGCTGTAGGTCTCACCGAAGACGGACTTGTCCGCCTTCTTCGCGTCCGTCATGTAGGGCGCGGGGATCACCATGACCGGCGTGTGCGGCAGCTCGCCGTACAGCGCGATCGAGCCGTCCTTGCGGGCCTTCGGCACAAGACCGTCGGTTTCCAGGGTGAAGGTGAACTTCACCGGGCCGGACGGGCGTTCCGTGAGGGTGACGTTCTCCTTCACCCGGCCCGGTCCGACACCGTACTCAAGGTCCGCACCCTTCAGGGCGTCCTTGTAGGTGACCGTGGAGCCCTTGGCGGTCGGCTTGAGCGAATCGCCTGCACCCTGGAGTCCGAGGGTGACCGAGCGGCCGTCCGGCGAACGGAACCGGACGAGCCGGTCCGTGTCCGAACCGAACCAGCTCTGGCCCTCGTTCGAGGTGTTGGCGAACTCGAAACCCTTGGACTTCGACGTGTGAACGGCGGTGTCGATCGGCTTCCACGACTTCTTCCGACCCTGTGCGGATCGATAGGAGGTCGGTACGGCCGACAGTTCCGCCTGGACGCGGCCGTCCGACATCTGCCAGAAGCGTGCGCTGGACGTGCGGCGGCCCGTGAGCTCCCGGACCCTCACGGCCTTCGGGGCAGTCCTGCCCTTCGGCAGCTTCTGCCGGTCGGCCACGTCGAGTTCGTCGTGGGACGGAGGTTTGTCGAGCTTTCCGCCATCGTCGTCCCCGAACCACCCCTTGAGGGTGTCGACGATTCCCTTGTCGTCGTCCTTGCCTGATGCGGGTGCGGCATAGGCGAATTGTGGTAGCGCGGTACTCACGACCGCGGACACCACAAGACAGGAGATCACTCTCCCGTATCGGACTTTCACGTCCAATGCCCTCTCTATTGCGGCGCGCTCCCTTTCCGGCTTTTCGTGCGCGCACGGCGCGCAAGGCGAATGAGGGCACGCCGAACCGCCAACCGGGGTGGTTCCCGGCCGGTCATGTGCGTACTGACTTTCTGTTGCCTCGTCAGCCACCTTTGTGGCAGGCGGAGTTCTAACCAGAAGGACGAGTTCATGTCAACGGAGGCGACAATGCGGACAGCTGTCCCGATGTCGACCAAGTTCGGCGAACCGGGCGGTCGATTGGTCTGATTTTTCCGGCCGTTGGATCGAGTCGTACTCCGTGAGGTATAACCAGCCGGTCCGTCAGCCGCCCGCATTCGTACCGGGAATGCGCGCCGATCCGAAAGCGGGAGCTCCATGCCATCGATACAGAGGCCGGACGACGCAGAAGCCACGAAAGGCAGTGCTGCGCCGGAGAGTTCCGACGAAAGCGCGCCGGAACCGCGAGTGGATAAGGGCTCTAGCGGCACGGACCGCCGCGGAATTGCCGTCGGCGCTGTGCTTCTCGCCGCCTGTGCCGGACTCGTCGCCTACGGCGTGCTCGACACCACCGAGAAGCCGATCCCTCGGACACCGACCGCCGCGGTGACGTACGAGATCGAGGGCAAGGGCACGGCCGACATCACGTACCAGGCGCGAAGCGAGTCCGGGGATGCCGTGGTGGCCCACGACATCACGCTGCCGTGGAAGAAGACCGTGAACGTCCCGCTCGGCAAGGCACCCCTCGTGACCATCACCCTCGGGGAACAGGGCGGGCGGGCCAGCTGCCAACTCGCCGTTCGTGGCCGGCACGTCCAGACCGCCACCGCCTTCGGCAGGTTCGGACGCGCCACCTGCCAGGGAGAACTGCCGTCGCCGGAGTCGTCGGACGCCTCCACGGTCGGTGAGAAGAGCAACTGATGGGACCCGCGGGGCGTGCCGTGGGCCGCGTCGCACTCGCCACTGCCGTGGTACTCAGCGCGATAGCCCTGTCCACACGCACCGGGACGACCGCCCCACACCCCGCGATTCCCGGGGACGGCCCGCGCTCCGTGCCGCTGCCCTCCCCGTCTCCGCCTGGGCGTGGCCACAGCCAGGCCCACGCCCAGCTCGGCGAGGGCGTGTTTCGAAAGAGTCCTGCCGGATGCCGCGAGTCGCTGTCGACGGCACGTGCTGTCAGTGCGCTCGAGCAGGTTCTGTCCGTTCGGCCCGACAGGTGGGTCGTTGAGTTGAGGGATTCGTCGTCATGAGCATCTACCTGCACTTTCGTGCCGTGGCTGAGTCCGAGATCCGGGATGACCACACCTGGCTCGCCGCGTTCATGTCTGAGGCGTGGGAAAACGACATCGACGAGTACGCAGCGGGCATCGCCCACTCGATCAACAAGGACTGGGACGCTGTCAACAACCTCTACGCCGCCGCTGATCCCCTCTGTACAGACGCCGACGAGCCCTGGAATTTGCCGATCTACGGCGGCCGCCCGGTACCCCACAGCGCTGACGCCGACCCCTCCGATCCTCCGCTGATGCTTCTGGAGCCGCCCGGGGTGTCACAGGCCGCGCGATTCCTTACGACTGTCTCTTTCGACGAGCTGTGGAACGTCGTCGACGCACGGTTCAGTGCCCTCGGCCGGACCAAGCAGGAACACCTCGAACACCACAGGAACCTCAAAGAGTTCTACGGGCAGGCGGCTTCGGCAGGCCACGCCGTGGTCAAAGCGGTTTGGGCCTGAGACGTGGCCACGTGCTGATCACAGCCATTCGTTGATGGCCGCGACCAGCACGGTCGCCTCGTACCCGACGGCGCGTTTGTCGGGCCGGCTTGCGGACACAGCCCGTCACAGGCCGGCGAAAAGGCCGTCCAGCGGAGCCGGCACCTGGTCGGGGCCGAGGGCTTCGACCAACAGACGGCCGTAACGGATCTTGCGCCCCTTCTTCGTGCCCATGAAGCGCCGCAACTGCTGGTGCCGGGGACGGCCGTGCTGGGCGGGCTGCTGGAGGAACGTCTGCCAGGCGCGCAGTTCGTCCTCGGCCTGGATGATCTGCTCGATACGCGCCGAGCCCAGCGCGCGGATGAGCTCGTCCTCCAGATCCGCCGTGCAGACGAAGACACCGGAGTGCGGCGCCGAGTTGAAGGCTCGGTCGAAGAAGGGCCTCTCCCGCTCGTCGCACAGCCCTGTCAGGCGCAGGCCAAGACCGGACGGCCCCAGGATCTGCGCGTAGCGGCCGACGCTCATCGCACCGCCCATCGCCACCACGCACACCCCCTCGGCCGCCAGGTCACGGCTCCGCCCCGCGGCCAGCGCTTCCACGGCCGCGAGGTCGCTCAGCCCCTCCAGCAACACCGCCGTATGCGCTCCCAAGAGCTCGGCCAGCTCTCTCGCCAACCGGTCGGAGCCACCGCCCGCCCACCTTGCGACCTCGCTCCGGAACCTGCCCATGTCGACCATGCCTGGCAGTCTGCTCCGTCCACCGGCCATAGCGCACGCGAGATTCGCCTGAGCGGCCACACAGGCGGACACATGAGGATCGGGCTTCGAGGAATCGAAGCCCACCGTCTCAGCCGGTCCGCCTGGCGACGCAGCCACCAGGCACGATCACGAGCCGGCCATCACCGGAGACAAGTGTGACTGAACTTCCGCCGGCCACTCCGAGCACCGAAGTTGCTCGCCCCGGGTCAAAAGTCGCGCGGCTCATCGGTCGCTGGGAGTAGGTCCTGCGCCTCAGGCGCGCTTCGCGCCTGCCTGGCTAGGGTCGGTCCTCATGGAGACCGAGGGAATCGTTTGCCGCCAGACGCCGGAGCGTGTGCGCGACACTCTGGGGCGGCTCGTCACCGAGCGGGATGTGTGGATGTCGACGGCTCACCCTGATCACGGGCCGCACCAGCTGCCTCTGTGGTTCCTGTGGGACGGGCGAGCGGTGTGGATGTGCACCAGCGCCACTTCCGTGACTGCGCGGAACGTACGCAAAGAGCCGCGCGTGCGCCTCGCGCTGCCGGACACCTTCGACGTGGTGCTCCTCCAGGGCGAGGCGGAGTGCTTCCCCGACGAGAAGGTGCCCGAAGGCGCGGCGGAAGCGTTCGCCGGCAAGTTCGGGTGGGATCCACGCGTGGAAGAGGGTTCCTTTCTGTATGTACGAGTCGTCCCGAGGACCGTGCGTGCTTGGCGCGGCGTGCCGGAACTGCGCGGGAGGGTCATCATGCGCGACGGGAGGTGGCTGGATCAGCGGCCGCCCATTGGGCTGCCGAGCCGTGCCTGACGACGCACCGTCTCACAAGACGGCAGGTGGCCCGGGCCCGCCCCTCGTACGCAGAGCGGCGGCGTACTCCGGCGCGGGTGCCGGTGTACGCCGCCTTCGGTGCAGGGTGCGGAGTGCGAGGTGGGACGAGACGGAGTGCGGGGGTCGCCCGCGTCGTCATGGCGGCTACTTCGGGTCGCGGTCGAACTGTGCCTTGGACCAGCGATATCCGAGGGCGGTCAGGGCGAGGCACCAGCCGATGGCGATCCAGCCGTTGTTGCCGATCTCGGTTCCGAGGAGGAGTCCGCGCAGGGTCTCGATGGCGGGGGTGAAGGGCTGGTACTCGGCGATCGGCTGGAACCAGCCCGGCATCGAGTCGAGAGGCACGAAGGCGCTGGAGATCAGCGGCAGCAGGATCAGCGGCATGGCGTTGTTGCTGGCCGCTTCGGCGTTGGGGCTGGACAGGCCCATGCCGACCGCGATCCACGTGAACGCGAGGGCGACCAGGGCGAGCAGTCCGAACGCCGCCAGCCACTCCAGGACAGTCGCGTCGGTGGAGCGGAAGCCCATCGCGACGCCGACCGCGCCGACCAGGACCACACTGATGATCGCCTGCAGCACGCTGCCGGCGACGTGGCCGAACAGCACGGAGCTGCGGTGGATGGCCATGGTGCGGAAGCGGGCGATGATCCCCTCGTTCATGTCGGTCGAGACCGAGACGGCGGTGCCGATGGTGGTGGAGCCGATGGTCATCAACAGGATGCCGGGAACGAGGTAGGCGATGTAGGCGGTCCGGCCCTGCCCGCCGCTCATGGTGTTGCCGAAGATGTAGACGAACAGCAGCAACAGCATGACCGGGGTGAGCAGCAGGTTCAAAGTGAGCGACGGGTAGCGGCGCGCGTGCAGCAGGTTGCGGCGCAGCATCGTGGCCGAGTCACGCACGGCGAGGGACACAGAGCTCATCGGACAGCCTCCTTGGACTGGGCGGACTGGGCGGACTGGGCGGACTGGGCAGGGATGTTCGTGTCGCCGGTGAGGGCGAAGAACACGTCGTCGAGGTCGGGGGTGTGCACGGTCAGCTCGTCCGCCTCGATGCCGGCCGCGTCCAGGCGGTCGAGGAGGGAGCGCAGTGCGCGCTGGCTGCCGTCGCTGGGGATCTGCAGTGCAAGAGCGTCGTCGTCGTGGGCAGCGGCGTCACCCAGTGCGGTAGCGGCGTTCCGGTAGGCGGCCGGGTCGGTGAAGCGGAGTTTCACGTGCCCGCCGGGCACGATCCGCTTGAGCTCCTCGGCACTGCCCTCGGCAGCGATCTTCCCGTTGCTCAACACCGCGATCCGGTCCGCGAGTTCATCGGCCTCCTCCAGGTACTGGGTGGTGAGGAAGACGGTCACGCCGCCGGTGACCAGCTCGCGGATGATCTGCCACATGTTGTGCCGTGAGCGGGGGTCGAGGCCGGTGGTCGGCTCGTCGAGGAAGATGATCCGCGGACTGCCCACCAGGGTCATGGCGATGTCCAGGCGCCGCTTCATACCGCCGGAATAGGTCGAGGCGGGCTTCTGCGCTGCCTCCACCAGGTCGAAGCGCTCCAGCAGTTCGGCAGTGACCCGCCGTCCCTCCTCCTTGGACAGGTGGTGCAGGTCCGCCATGAGGAGCATGTTCTCCTCCCCCGTGATCAGCCCGTCGACGGCGGAGAACTGCCCGGTGACACCGATCGCCCCGCGGACGGCCTGCGCGTCGGTGGCCAAGTCATGCCCACCGACTCGCAGTTCGCCGGAACCGGAGTCGGGGGTGATGAGGGTGGAGAGGATCTTGACGGCAGTGGTCTTGCCGGCGCCGTTCGGGCCGAGCAGAGCGAACACGGACCCGGCCGGGACGGCCAGGTCGATGCCGTCGAGTACGGTCCTGTCGCCATAGGACTTGCGCAGCCCGTTCGCCGCGATGGCCAAGCTGGTCATGAACAGTGCTCCTTCAAAGAGGTTGATACGAGCGGCGATACCGCCGTGGGGCAGAAGCCGCGGTCCGTGATGCCGCTGCGGGACACGGACCGCGGGGAACGCCCCGGGCCTTCAGAGGCTGCGGGCGGTGATGTCACCGTGGGTGGTGGTCGCCTTGATGGCCAGGGCCGGGGTGCCGTCGTTCTTCAGCGTGTTGTCGACACGGCCGTAACCGGTCCCGGCGTCCAGGGAGGCGGAGACACCGCGGGCGGCGCCGACGGCGATGTCGCCTTTCTGCGTGGTCAGGGTGAGCGTGCCGCGCACGGCCTCGGTGACGGTCACGTCGCCCTTCTGGGTGCTGATCTCCGCCGAGCCGTTGAGGCGGCCGACCGTGATGTCGGCGTCCAGGCCGACCAGTTCGGCACTGTCGGCCTCATCGAGCTTGACCGTGCCGCTCGCACCGTCGAAGGACACGTCGCCGAGGCGTCCCACGCCCCGCAGTTCGGCGGCGGCCGTCTTCGCCTCGATCCGGGAACCGGTCGGCAGCTGAACGGTCACCTCGACGGAACCGGACGTGCCGAGGATCCGATTGTTGGCCGCCGGGGCCTCGACGCGCAGGACACCGTCGTCGTAGGTGATCCGGATCTGTTCGGCGGCCTTCACGTCACGGCCCTTGGAGGCATCCGCGGGCAGGACCTCCACCGTGGTGTCGGCGCGGTCGGCCGCGATCAGCTGGATACGTCCGGCGGGGATGGCGAGCACGGCCTGGACGGGGGCGGGGGTGGCGAACTTCTGCATGACGTAGCTCCTTTGTCTGCCGGCGCGGACCCTCGCGGCCCGTCGTTTCCGACAACGGAAAAGCTACGTTGCATTCACTACTCCGACAACCATGTTGTTGCGTCAACTCACCATAGCCGCAGGTCGATGCGTAAATTTTGTTGCAATGGTCTCGCGACTAACGCAACACCCCCTCAGTGAACCCGTTGCAATGAATGGAAAGTGAACGCTATGGTGTAAGCACACGCAGTGAACGAAGGAGAGTGCGCATGCCGGGAGGCAGACTCACCCAGCCCGAACGCCAGCAGATCGCGCTGGGGCTGGCCGACGGCCTGGCCTACGCCGAGATCGCCCGCCGCCTCGAGCGCCCGACCTCGACCATCACCCGTGAAGTCATGCGCAACGGCGGCCCCAACGCCTACCGCGCGGACATCGCCCACCGCGCCACCGAACACCGCGCCCACCGCCGCAAGCCGGCCACCCCTCGCAGCCCGAGGACGCCTCAACAGCCCTACGGGCGCGACGCCGAGGCGGTGCGTGAGTACCAGGAGGTGTTCACCACCGTGATAATGGCCTCCGGCGCTCCCACCATGATGGCCCGGGTGATGGCCTGCCTCACCCTCACCGACTCCGGCAGCCTCACCGCCGCCGAACTCGCCGCGCACCTGCAGGTGAGCCCCGCCTCCATCTCCAAAGCCATCACATTCCTCGAAGGCCAGGGCCTGGTACGCCGCGAGACGGGCGAGGGACGCCGCGAACGCTACGTCGTCGACGACGACATCTGGTACCAGTCCATGATCGCCAGCGCCCACTCCACGGCCCAACTCGCGGAAACCTCACGCCAAGGCGTCCCCGTCCTCGGCACCGGCACCCCCGCAGCCATTCGCCTCGAGAACATCGCCCGCTTCCTCGACTTCGTCTCCGAAAGCATCACCCGGGCCGCCGAACAAGCCCGCGACGTCCTTCACACCAAAGCCCCGACAACCAACCCCGAGACCGACCCCGACAGCACCACCTGAACGCACCCGCGAACCGCCGGCGTGTCACGCCCGCCGGCTGCATCGCGGTTCGCACCAGGTGAGGGGCCGGCCGAGGAGAGGGGACGTCTCCCCGCGGACCGCGGAAGGCCGGCCCGGGCGATCACGGCGTGCTCCCCTGCCGTGGCCCGGACCTCGGCGGCGACAAGGGGGAGCACGAGCCCGGCAGTTCAGCGAACTCATAATCGGTTGCCTGAGGGCGATGGCGGCGGATGCAATGTCCGGTGTGATCACCCAGGTGTGCCCGCCACGGCGAGACGGGATGAACGCGTACAACCGGGCTCTGCCACCCTGTGCCCCGGGCACACCGCAACCGCACCGCCACACGGAAGACGCCCCCGCATGAATACGCCGCCCTCGCCGCCCGGAGCGGAGCAGCCCGCCGGATCATCCATCCGGATCGGCGCTCTTGTTCCGCTGACCCGGCCCGGCTGGGTCGAAGCCGGCCACCACCTGCTCGCCGGACTCGAACTGGCCGTCAGCCACGTCAATGACACCGGCGGGATCGCCGGGAGACCGCTCGATCTCGTGGTCCGGGACACCGCGGCCGATCCTCAGAAGGCCGCGGCTGCCGTCGACGAACTGGCCCGCCTGGGCGTGGCCGCCGTGGTGGGCGAGTACCACAGTGTCGTCGCACGATCCGCTGCCGCCAGGGCCGACGCCCTCGGGCTGCCGTTCCTGTGCGCGTCCGCCGTTCTCGACACGCTCACCGACCGGCCCACGCCATGGGTCGCGCGCCTCGCCCCGGCGCAGTCCCGCAGCTGGCAGGTCTACGCGGACTTCCTCCTCGGCGCGGGCCACAGCCACATCGCCGTAGCAGCCGATCCGAGCGTCTACTGGGCATCCGGGGCTCGCATTCTGCGGGGCCACCTCGCTCCGCACGGTGGCACCGTCACCGAGTTCGACATGCGCGTTCTCACCCCCACCGCCCTGTGCGACGCGCTCGTCGACCATCGCGCGACCGCCCTCCTTCTCCTGGTCGGCCACCCGGAACCGGCCGTGCCGATCGTCAAGTCCGTCCGCCGCGACAAGCGCCTCGCCGACATCATGATCGGTGCTCCCGCCGGGCAACCCGAGTTCGCCGAGTGGGTGGCGCTGCTGGGCGACGACAGCACCGCCGTCCCGTTCCTGCGCTACCTGCCGGAGCGGCTCAGCCCACTCGGCACACAAGTGGAGGCGACCTTGCGCGCGCGACTGGCAGGAGCACCTTCCTTCGTCGCCTTCGAGGGATACGACACCGTCACCGTCCTCGCCGATGTCCTGCGCTCCCACGGCACGGACCGGGCACGGATTGCCGGATCCTGGCCGCACATCAGCGTCGAAGGCACCCGCGGCCGGATCCAGTTCACCCGCACGCCGGGCATCAGCGTCTGGCAATGGGCTTGGCCGCCCGTCCAGGTCGTCGACCGGGATCCGGCACAACCCGACCGCTTCCGCATCCTCCACACCGGCTGAACGGGCAGGACGGACCTCGCGACGACCGCCGGCGCCATCGGGGCCCGCCGGCCTCACCGACCGCCGGTGAGGCTGCGGCCGTGGCGTCGCGCCGGCCGCCTACCGCGCGCCGCCGAAGAAGCCGGACCTCAGGTCCGTGATCACGGCATCCAGCGGATGCCCGCTGGCGATGAACGCGCCGCTCCACGGCGCGCTGAGAGCGAAGAGCAACGCCAGGCTCAGCCCGACCACGCTCGCCACACCCACGATGAGCAGCGACGTCCGCAGACTGCTGCGGAAAACCAGCGCGCCTGAGTTCACGATCAAGGCCAGCCCGCTGACCACGAGGGTGACCACGTAGAGCGCGGGAACGTCACGCGAAGCAGCGGCCACGCGGGCGCGCCGACTGCTCGTGACACCGTCCAGGGAGACCACCAGCTCCGTTCCTGCCGTGGTTCCCACTTCGGGTCGCGCCGCCTCGGTGCGTACGGTCCGCTCCAGTTGTGCGATCGCGCGAGCGGTGGCCACGTCGTCACCGGACGCCGCGGCTGCTCCTTTCCATTCCCTTTCACGCGAGATCTTCAAGTAGTCCGCCAGGGCCGCATGGATCGGCTCCGACTGGACCCGCGGACTTGTCGCCGCCCAGGCCAGCCGGGACGACGCGGCCGCCTCGTCGCTCACCAGCCCCTCTGCTGTGCGCAAGTAGGTGGCCTCGCTGGCGAGCGACAGTGCCGCGAAGATCGCGAAAGCGGCACCGAGAGTGGGCATCAAAGGCATGACGATCGGCGGTACCCGATCCCGCTCCGCCTCCGGTACCAGTGCCCGCACGCCGACTCGCGCCCCGGCCGCGACCATCAGGGCGAGGACGAGCCCGCCCACCACGAGCACCACCGCCGGCAGCGACGTCAACCAGTTCACCACATCACCCACAGCACGCATTCCACGAGCAGCCCACAGCGGCTGCGGCGACATGTCGGCCCCCGCGCCCCGAAGCGCTCCGCCGGTCGTTTCTGAACGAACACTCCATGATCAGGCCGAACAGCTGCGGTGCTCCCGATGCCGGGCACGACATCCCGCCGCAATGACCGAACAGCCCAATACCGCGCAGCGAAGAGGCTGCACCGACGTCGACTTCCAAGTTGCACGACCACGAGAAAGGGGGTGAAGGCCTTCACAGGCCTTCACCCCTCGCCAGGAGTCTCACGATCCGGTCGTCACCAACCAGTCCGGACCGTCAGCGGATGGTCGGTCACTCGCCACCACCGCCATCGCCGCCCGAGTCGCCACCGGAGTCGCCGCCGCCGTCATCGCTGCCACCGGAGTCGCCGCCGCCGTCGTCACTGCCACCCATGTCGCCGCCGCCGTCATCACTGCCACCCGAGTCGGCAGCCTCGTCCGCACCTACGTCCGTGCCCGCATCGGTACCCGTGTCAGCGCTCTCATCCGTGCCGGTGTCCGTGCCGGTGTCCGTCCCCGTGTCGGTCCCCGTGTCCGTACCGTTCGGGTCCGTGTCGGTCCCGTTGGGGTCCGTGTTCGGGTCGGTGTTCGTACCGTTCGGGTCCGTGTCGGTCCCGTTGGGGTCCGTGTTCGGGTCGGTGTTCGTACCGTTCGGGTCGGTGGTCGTGCCGTTCGGGTCTGTTTCCTTGTTCTCGTCCTTCCCCCGGGGGTCCTTGTTCTCGTCCTTCCCCTGGGAGTCCTTGTCCTTCCAGTGGTCCTTGTGGTCCTTCCAGTGGTCCTTGTCCTTCCAATGGTCCTTGTGGTCCTTGTGGTCCTTCCAGTGGTCCTTGTGGTGACCCCAGTGGTGGTCCTTCCAGTAGTCCTTGTGGTGGCCACCCTTCCAGTGGCCCTTGCACTTGTAGTTCTTGTGGTGCTTGTAGCACTTGTAATTCTTGTCCTTGTGTCCGCCGACGAGAGCCGCCACCGATGCCTCGGACGCGGGGGCGGCCATCGCGGACGTGGCCGGGAGGATCACGCCGCCGGCGATCACCACGGACGAGGCCACCACCGTGGCGAGACTCAGCCGACGCTTGGGACGGATAGTGCCGTGCTTTCGGATCACGCGCTTCATTGCTTTTCCCTCTGCTGATCGAAAGGAGATTTTTCGGAATGTGGTGCCTCGTTCTCTTTCCGGTGTTTCCGGCGAGGCCCGCACTTCAAGTAGGCGGGAATCGTCCAGAAAGGTCACGCTCCGGGAACTCGGGGCTTGACCCAGCCGAGAACAACGCCTATGAGCGCTGGAGAGGGCGCCCGGACAGGACCGATCCACCCTGCAAAAACGGCGCCTCGATCAGCCTTCAGCCCCAGCAACGGCGCTCGACTCAACCCCAGGTGCCGTCCCGGTCACGGAGCGGAATCCTGCGTGCGCGGCGACGGTCCACCCCGCACCGGCCCGGAATTCAGCCGCGCATCCGGCGTTCGGCCCTCGAGTGAGGATTTCTTTTCTGCATGAGGCGGGCATCGAAATCGGCGGTCCATCGAACCGCCCGCACGACAGCAGCGGTGCCACTGCGAGTGGTCGGCCGCAGCGGCTGGGGGCGTTGTCGTGGGCGAATCTGCGTAGATCCGTCCCGCTGTCCCCTCCTGGCGCAAGGAACCCACGCAGGAGCATCACACAGGCTGCACACAGCGTCTCGAAAGGCCCGTTAGCGTGACTGATCGCTCGATCCCCTGTGCACATGTGACCAGGCCGTGGCCCGCGCGGGCCGCAAGCGCAGTCGACCCAGGAAGACCGGAAAACCACATATGGATTACTGCTCCTCGTGCCGTCGGCACCTCAACGGTGCCCTGGTGTGTCCCGGGTGCGGCGCCTACGCCCCGGACATCGCACCGCGCACCGCCGACGGCCGCATCCGACTGGCCCCGGCGGGGACGGGCGTCGCACCGGCTCCGACGGCCCACCGGGCCGACACGGGCCCCGGCACGAGCGCCGGCACGTGGTACGACAGCCCCTCGGACGACGAGGTCCCGTACGCCGGGGCCTCCGAGGCCGAGAGCATGCCGCCCATGCAGCAGGGGCGGGCGGCGCGGCGTCGCCAGTTGGCTCGCTGGAAGAAGAACAAGCGCCGGGCGGCGGTCGCAAGCGCCGTCGCGCTCGTCGGAGGCGGTCTGACCATCGCCGCCATGGACCGGCACTCCACCGACCGGACGCAGGCGGCCGCAGCGCCGGAAGACCCGACCATGGACGTCGCGCAGGAGCAGCCGTCCGGGCAGAGCCGTCCGGCATCCACGCCGGCACCCGAACAGGACACCCGCCGCTCCTCTGCCACCCCTTCCCCGGCGCAACCGACGGCGACCAACGCCCCACGGCAGCAGTCCCTGTCGGCCACGCCCCGAGCGACGCTGCCGGTCGTCCGGTCGGACAAGACCGCGTCGGCCCGCACGGCCACGGCATCGACGCCACAGCCGCAGAGCACCGCTCCGGCGGCCGACACCAGCGCACCTGCGGACCCCAGCACGACGACGGAGCAGTCGTCCGAGCCCGCGACCGCCCACGACACGGACTCGTCCGCCTCGCAGAGCAACCCCGCCCTGATATCGACATCGCCGAGCGAGATCTGCGTGCTCGTGGTGTGCCTCGGCTGAGGCTTCCGACCCGACCGCGAGGTGTGAGCACGCAGAGGCGGCATCATCACGGTGACCACCTCCGGCGTGGCCGGACTCTTCCCGCCGTCCACCGCAGGCCCGTCCCGGCGGGGAGGGTCCCACCCCCACGCCCGCTCCCTCCGGTGCACGGGGGCGCGACTTCTGGCGCCGGACCGCCGGACCGCCCTTCTTCCGCCTGCCAAGAGCGACGAGAGAATGGCTCGTGCTACTTGAGCGCCTCGTAGCGGTCGGCGAGCGAGTGGAACGCTTCCTTCGGTTCCCAGGGCATGTCGGGGTAGGTGCGCGTGTCCAGGGGGTAGCCGCTCTTCTCGTCGAGGATCTTGACGATGCCGTAGGAGGCGAGGTCGGGGTCCGGGCCGTTCACTCGGTGGGGCGTGCCGTAGCCGGCGAAGGTGAACCAGAAGACGGAGTCGACTCCTGCGTCCTCGAAGACGGGCATGAGGTCGTCGAGATGGCGGACCTGTTCACCCTCGTCGCGCAGGAGGTCCGGCTTGGGGGTGACGCCGTCCGGTTCCATGGCCACGTACCAGCCCGCGCCGCCGTAGTCACCCGCTCCGCGGAAGGTGCAACAGCCGACTTCGGTGATAGCGACGGGTTTGCCATGGGTGAACTCTTTGCGCAGGTCGTCGCGGTAGGTGGCGGCGTTGCGCAGGCTTCGGAAGGCGTCCAGGCCGACGATGTCGAACGGGCCCCAGTCCACGCCGTCCAAGGGGCATGAGGCGTAGCTGAGCCGGCCGGCGAAGCGGGGGCGGACGGTGCGCACGACGTCATTGAGGAAGGCGTTGACCTTGCCGGGGACGGGCTTCAGGGCGGCTTCGCGGTCAGGGCCGGCCAGGACCGGAATGCGGTCGTCGAAGGTGTCGCCGGGCAGGTATCCGCGGGCGAACAGGCTCAGTTCGCAGCCGGTGACGAGGACGACGTCAGCGCCGTCGCGGCGCAGGCGTTCGGCTCGCTCGGCGCAGTCGGCGAAGAAGGGCAGCATCTGCTGGTCGGTCATCTCGCAGGGGAAGGGGGAGAACCAGACCTCGAGCCCGGCGGCCGACGCATGGCGCGCGGCGGTCTCGATCCTGTCCGGGTCCCCACCGGTGATGCGGATCGCGGTGCAGTGCAGGTCCTGGGCGATGACCCGCATGTCGCGCTCGACGATGTCGGCGTCGAAGTCAGGTCGCGAGGTGTCGCCGTTCGGAAAGGTGCCCGTGTCGTAGTGGATTCCCTTGCCTCGCATGCGGTGTGCCTCCGGGAGGTAGTCAGTCGGTCGCTCGGCAACGCGATCGTCGAGTCTCCAGCGACGTGAGAGTCAAGCCCGGTGACGCTCGACCGCGGGAATCCGCTCACCATGTCCGTGGCCACGGTTCTGCTGCTCATCACGATGTTCAGGCGGTGGGCGGGACGAAACTCCGGTCGGCACCAGGCGACCGGCGTCCCGACCGGCGCCGTGCCCTGCGCCGAACCGGTACGCACATCGCCTGGTGCCGCACACCGCACCCGTTGTGCCTCATGGCCCCTTGCGCACCGCACCCGCCAGGATCCAGCCTTCGACGGCTTCGTACTGTCGCCTTTGCTCCTCTGCCTTGCGCCGGCCGGAGAGGACAGTCCCCAGCCATCCGTAGGCGAAGCCCAGCGGGACGGACGCGATCCCTGTCGTGGTGAAGGGGAACCAGTTGAAATCGGCGTCGGGGAAGGAAGCGAAGTGGGAGCCGGAGACCAGATTGGTGCCGGCCATCAGGACGATGGTGGTGACCGTGCCTCCGATGAGGGTGGCCATGAGGCCCAGGCGTGTGTACCGGCGCCAGAACAGGCTGTAGACCAGGGCCGGTGCCAGTGCGGAGGCACTGATGGAGGCTGCGAGCAGAGCCAGCGGTTGAAGGTTGTGGTGCTGGACGAGGGTGGCCAGCAGGATGGTGGGGATGCCCACGGCCACGGCGGACACCCGGGCGTACGTCATCTCCCGTTGCGGGGTCGTCGTCCTCGTCCTCCGGCCCGCGAGTACGTCGTGTGCAAGGGAGTTGGCGCAGGCCAGGATCATCCCGGCGACCGAGGCGAGAAGCGTCAGGAAGAGCGCGGCCGTGACCGTGGTGAAGAGGAAGGTCTCGACGTTCGACACGTCCGTCCCGAAGGCGGCCCGTGAGCCCAGGAGATACGCCGTCCTGCCCGTCGGGTCGGCGCCCGCGATCGCCGCACGGCCGACCAGCGCCGTCGCTCCGAAGCCGATGACCGTGATGATGAGCACGAAGATCGCCACGCAGGTCACCGCCCAGGACATCGACCGGCGCACCTGGCGAGCGCTGTTCGCGGTGTACATGCGCATGGTGACGTGCGGAAGGCAGGCCCCGCCGAGGACGACGGTGAGCTGCGAACTGATCATGTCGAGCCGAGGATATTTCCCGTCGGCGAACTCGAACCCCGAGTGCAGGAAGGCGTCTCCCACGCCGCTGCGCCGTGCCGCCACGGAGAACAGCGCGCCCAGGTCCCAGTCGAAGCGTCGCAGCAGCAGTACGGCGACGACGGCGCCGGAGCCGAGCAGCATCACGATCTTCATGATCTGGATGAGAGCCGTGCCCTTCATGCCGCCGATCGCCGCATAGCTGATCATCATCGCGCCGATGCCGATGATGCAGCCCGTCTTCATCGAGTCGCTGGAGAACCCCAGGATGAACGCCAGCAGATCGCCCGTGCCTGCGAGTTGGATCAGCATCATCGGCACCAACGCCGCGATCGTCACCGCGCACGCGGCGATGCGCACCGCGCGTCCTGGCATCCGCCGCGCGAGCGCGTCGCCCATGGTGAACCGGCCGGCGTTGCGCAGTGGTTCGGCCAGCAGGAACATCAACAGCATCAGGGAGAGCGCGGTGCTCAACGCCAGGACGACACCGTCGTATCCGAACAGCGCGATGACGCCACCCGTGGACAGGACCGTCGCCGCGGAGATGTAGTCCCCGGCGATGGCGAGGCCGTTGCGCATCGGCGACAGCGACCCGTACCCCGTGTAGAACTCGTCGAGATCGTCGCGGTCGGGGCCGGTCATCACACACAGCAGCAGCGTGATCGTAGCGATCGTGGTGAACGCGACCAGCGACATGGCCTGCGCCGAACTGCTGAACCCCGTCATCGCACGGCCTCCCTGCCGGTTCCCTGTGCCGACTGACGGCGGATCCGGTCGGCGATCGGGTCGACACTCCGCCGCGCGGTGTACTCGTACAGGCCGATCGCCAGGCAGGTCACGGGGACTTGGATCAACCCGAGCAGCAGCCCCGTGGTGAGTCCGCCCGAAACGGTGGCCGTCGTCAGCGACGGCGTGAACGCAGACAGGAGCAGGAAGAGCGTGAAGTACCCGAGCGCCGTGAAGGTCGCCACGCGCCGCTGCCAGCGGTACGCGCCGCGCAGGAGGCCGAGGTCACTGTGCCGGCCCTGTGGCCGGTCGAGCCGGACCTGGTGTCTCTCGAACTCCGGATGGGCTTGCGACTCCTGCCTGGGATAAGCGGTGTACGAGGGTGATGAAGCGTATGACGAGTCGTGCGGCGGCGGCCGATGGCCTGGTTGGTACTCGGGGGACGAGAACGTCATCCCGTGCTCCTTGCGTGGCTCAGGGCCCATGCGGACCGCAGGGAGGGGGGTGGCGACGTACGCTACTCATAGGTATGCGAAGCACGGAAGACTTTCGGCAGACTGAATGGTCGGTATGCCGTTCCGTGATGAAGAGGGGCGCCGGGGAGCCCATCTCGCCCGCAATGGGGCCGGTATGCCCCCCATTCCGGAAGTGCGGCCGATCGCCCTCCCGTTCACCATCGCAGCCACCGCCGACCGACCCGCACACGCCCGGCCGGCCCGCCCTTCAGGGGCAGGAGAGTCCCGGCTATATTGAACACGTTCAAATACGATGACGCCGGCGCGATCGGGCGCCGCATACCGCATGGGGGAGAAGCATGGGATGCCTGACGGCAGCGGTGCGCGCCCTGGGCGTCGTGGTCCTGACGTGGTTGGTGCTCGTCGTTCTCGTGCTCCTGCCCGGACTCCTGCCGGCCGGGTGGCAGTACTACATCTACTCGCCCGCGAGCGTCGGTCTGTGGATGCTCTGCATGGTGGTGGCGCCATTCCTGGCCTGCTTCGCCCTGTGGGGTTGGATCCGTGACGGGCGGCGGGCGAGCAGCCGGTGACGACGGCCCTGAACGCCCGCACCGCTCCGGTGTCGGGCCAGGCACACTCGGCGGACCGGTAGACGGGCGAGAAGCTCGTGAACCGCCCGCCAGGCCCCTCCCCCGTGGCTGAAGACGGTGACCGCGGGCTCGCGCGCCACCTGCCCGCGGCATGGGTTTTCATGGAGGAAGGGTCTCGACCACCGTTGCCGACCGATCCGGAGGGCTGTGTCATGGCCGGACAGATCATCTATCGCAGAGTGTACGAGTCGCCCTCACCCGAGGACGGCAAGCGTGTGCTCGTCGACCGTCTGTGGCCACGCGGTGTGAGCAAGACGGCCGCACACCTGGACGAGTGGCTCAAGGAAGCCGCACCGTCCACCGACCTGCGTCACTGGTACCACCACGACCCTGAACGCTTCGCCGAGTTCCGCCGTCGCTACATCGCCGAACTCGGCGACCCCGAGCACGAGCGGGCCGTACAGGAACTCCGGGATCTGGCAGCCCACGACACGGTCACGCTCCTGACCGCCACCAAGGACGCCGACCACAGCGAAGCCGCCGTCCTCGCCGAGTGGCTCAACGAGAACGAGCACCACTGAGCAAAGGTGCAGACGGCGCGCCGCGGCCGCGCGGGAGGCCGGTCGTGCTGCCGGTCCCCGCGCGGCCTTGCTTCCGGCTGCCTCTGCCTATGAACCCGCCTTGGGCAGAACGGGCTTGATGTGGAAGAGCTGGCCGCCGACCTGGCCGATGAGACCGTGTGCGTGGACCATCAGCTCCGGAGCGATGCCTGCTGTCACCGGGCTCTTCGGCAGCTCCACCTGGCCGCGCCAGCGCACCGCGCCACTGTCCAGGTCGAGGCCCACCAGGTGCCCGGTCGGATCGAGGTAGTAGGCCACCCTGCTGCTGAGATCCACCGCGGCGGCGGAGGCCAGTTCCCGCATTTCGGGGTTGCCTGCCTCCTTGCGCAGTGTCAGCCCGAGCTCGCGTGACCACAGCCGCTTGCCGTTCTCGGCCGAGTAGGCGACGACGCTGTCGTGCCTGCCGGACGCCAGGATGATGCCGTCCGTGACCACGCCCATCGGCATGCCGGCGACCCAGTACTGCGCCACCTTGCCCGACCCGAGGTCGACGCGGATCAAAGTGGCGGGCCCGGACACACCGAAGGACTGCTGCCCGCCGGCCGTGGCGCCTAGCAGCACGGCATCCTTGTCCGTGCCGATGAAGGCCGCCGGGCCCTCGACGGTCGCCACCGTCTGCGGCTTGCCGGTCGCCGGGTCCAACCGTACGACGGTGCTCTGCTGCGGAGCCTTCTCACTGTCCGGCGAGCACACCAGGTACGGGACGCCACCGACCGCGGTCCGGTCGCAATCGGCCTTCTTCCAGGAGTGCGTCCACAGCGTCCGACCCGTCCTGCCGTCCAGGGCGGCCACGCTCTTGAACGTCGGGGAGTTGGCGAGGACCTTGCCGTCGAACAGCACGGCATCGGACCGGTCACGACTGTCGTCGGCCAGCTCGTGCTTCCACAGGACCCGCCGGCTGCCGATGTCGAGGGCGACGAGGTCGGTGCCGGCTCTGGACGCGCCAGGAGCGTGGTCGGCGTAGGTGTACAGGATGCCGTCACGGACCCCGGGCAGCGATCCGGCCGGTGCGCTGCCGCCGTTGGCGTCCTTGGCCTTCTGCTGCCACTCGACCTTTCCGGTACGGGCGTTGACGCCGATGCCGTCGTACGAGGCCCCGCGGCAGTAGACGGCACCAGGGCCGGTGGTGCAGGCGTCCCAGGATTCGGCGGGCAAGGCGGTCTGCCACACCAGGGTGCTCTGCTTGCTCACCCGCGAAGCCGGCCGCTGCGCCCCGTCGTCGCCCGCGCCGGTGGCGAAGGCCGCGCCGAAGGCGATGCCGGTGAGGGCGAGCGCCGCGCCGGCGGTGCGCACGAGGACGCGCCGTCGGCGGCGGCGCACGAGGCGGTCGGCGATGCCCGCGGGAGCGTTGGGGTTGTCGGGGGTCCAGCTGTGCAGGACGTCCCGGATCGCGTGGTCCAGCTGGTCGGCGTTCATGTGTGGGCTCCCTTCGGCAGGTTGGGGCTCGGGGCCGCGACTGCGGCCTGAGCGGGGGCGGCCAACTCCGGTGCGAGACTGCGCAGCCGGGCCAGCGACCGATGGGTGGTGCTGCGCACGGTCCCCACCGAGCAACCGAGGACGCCCGCCACTTCCGTCTCGGACAGGTCCTCGAAATAGCGCAGCACCAGCATCGTGCGCTGCCGTGGGGTCAACCGCGCGAGCGCCCGGCCCACGGTGATCCGCAGGTCGGCGGCGGCCGTGCCGTCGGCAACGCCCTGGTCCTCCGGCAGCGCGGCGAACGTGGCCTCGCGGTGCGGGCGACGCAGCCGCCAGCGGCTGATCTGCTGCCGGTACATCACCTTGCGTACATAACCCTCCGGGTCGTCGACATGCCGCCATCGGCCCAGCGCCTTCATCAGCGCGGTCTGCACCAGATCCTCGGCCTCGTGCCGGTCGCCGCCGGTCAGCAGATTCGCCAGCCGTAGCAGGGCGCTCCACCGGGCATCGACGAAGTCCTCGAATCTCTCATGGTCCTGCGGGTCCATCAGCCCTCCCGTTGTCCAACGCTCACAAGGACGCGCGGACCCCGGACGATCTATGCCTGGCGTTGCCGGCTTCTTCCGTCAGATCGTGCTCGCCTCGCTTGCCATCCTGTCGTGCGTCCCCCAGGAGCGGACGGGCAACGGCAAGCCGGCCGCCGAATCGATCAGGGCCGGAGCAGACTCCGACGTGAGTTGGGTGGGACGCTTGCGACAACTGCCGCGTAGTCTTCGAGAATCTGCAGCAGGTGAGGGAGAGGAACCAGCTCACGTTCGCGCCGCACGAACGGACCGATGGCCTCCCACGTGCGGACGACTCTGTTGTTGAGCGTCGTCAAGTAGCGGTCGTCGATGATGCCCAGCCGCTTGAGAATCACGAAGTTGTGCAGGAAGAAGGCCACGTCGTAGAGGGCCTCCTGGGCCTCTGCGGGCAGGCCGGAGATGCCATGATCAGGATCGTGTTCGACCCCGAGCCGCTGAATGACGTACCTATGGTGTTGGTGGAACGTCGGTGACCGGAAGTTGTCGAGCAACGCCAGGTATGCCGGAAGGTAGTTGGCGCGCTTCATGGATGACACCTGCTGGAAGGCGAAGTAGGTCGAACTCAACAGCGCCAGCACGGACAGGCCGATCGCCACAGTATTGAGAAGCACCGATTCATCCCCTCGCCCGGGAACCCGTACACCGATAGACAGAGCGTGCCGGATGCCGGTTCCCCGCCCCGGCCCTGGACTCGCCATGGCCCCCCGCCGGCTGCGGCGCTTCCGGCCCGGATGAGCGGCTCTGGCCCGTGGTGGCCACAGCAGTGTCCATCGGCACCTGCACCCGGGACGGCGGAGGCGAATGCCGACATCCGCTGAAGTCGGAGAAGGCCGGGATCCGGCGACAGCACCGCGTGAGCGACTCCTTTCGCTCTATGGTGATATAGGACGTTTCGAGGACTTGGAGTACGTGTGGTCAGTGACGGCGGACGTGCAGAACCCGATGCCATGACCCGTGCTCGTGAGAGAGCGGCGAGTTCCATGGCAGGCGCCGCCACCGCTTGGCTGAGCGCCCTGGACGACGATCAGTTGTCCCTCGGCGCGTACGCCTCCCCGCTCGACCCGGCAGCGGAAGCGGAGCGGCTGCGGTGGTTCTACACCCCCACGGAACACGGCGGACTCGCCATCCGTGACCAGGACCCCCATCAGCAAAGGCTGGCCCTGCAGTTGGTGGCCACCGGGCTGTCGCCCGCGGGCTACGCCACCGTCGCCATGGTGATGGGCCTGGAGAACGTCTTGGACCAGCTCGAGGAATGGGGGTCCTGCCTGGGCCGCAAGCGTGGACGCGACCCCGGCCTCTACTGGCTCAGGCTCTTCGGACGCCCTGGCGACCCGGTCTGGGCCTGGCGGTTGGGGGGCCACCACATCTCCCTGAACAATCTGATCGTCGCCGACCGACTCGTTGCGACGACACCCTGTTTCATGGGCGCCGACCCGGCCACGACCGAGCTCCTGGGGAGCACTCTGCGCCCTCTCCAGGGTGTCGAAGACACAGCGGGCAGACTCGTCCGGACGCTCGACGCATGCCAGTTACGGCAAGCACTGCTCCACCGCTCGGCAGTGTCCGACATCGTCTCCGGCAATCGGTCGCAAGTCCACGACGGAGACAGGATGATGCACATGCAGGATCTGTGGCGACGCCCGTTCGCAGACGCCTCGATGGACGACCTGGTCGACGACATCGACCGCCGGGCGGAAGCGAGCAGCGGGTACACGGAAGCCGACCATGCGCGCGTGGCAATCACGTTCCCCGCCAAGGGCGTCAGCGTCCGCGACATGAACGATGCGCAACGTCAGCTGCTGCGGCAACTGCTCAGCCGGTACACCGGGCGAGCCCCGTACGACCTCGCCGCAGCACACGACGCCTACTACGCCCTCGACTCTGCGCTCGACGAGCTGCACTTCGCCTGGGCGGGCAGTACCGCCGAGGGTGAACCGCACTACTACCGAGTCCAAGGCCCCAGCATCCTCGTCGAATACAACAACACCCAGCGGAACGGCAACCATGCCCACTCGGTCTGGCGCGACCCGCGCTCGGACTTCGGCCTGACCGAGCTGGCCGAACACAGAGAACGCCGTCTCCCCCGTTGACCGCACCATCAGAGTCCCCTTCTTCACGCCACTGTCGGCCGCACGCTGGGCGAGAGCTTCAGCCGCCGTGGCCCGTGAGCGATCACATCGATCGGCAAATCAATGGCCCGTGCACGAGTCGCTGGGGGCCCATGGCCAGCCATGCACATGTCGCCAGCTAACATCCGGAGCCATGGCGAAGCGGGGGTGGCGGCCGAGTGTCGCGATGGCGGTGGCAGTGCTGGCGGCGACCTGCGCGTCGGGCCCAGAACCCCAGGAGGTCGTCCGCACAACGGCGGACCTCGGCCCGCTGCCGGCCGACCGCTACAACTACACCTCGCAGGACTATCAGCGGTCCCAGCGGGCCTCGGCACTGCTGATCCGGCAGTGCATGGCAGACCATGGCCATCCCGGATTCCCGCTCGACCCCCGCTACCCCCATGACCCCATCCTCGCCACAGCGGTCAGCACCGACTACGGGGTCCTCGATGCCGACACCGCTCGCCACTGGGGTTACGGCTGGGACCCGGCCGAGCACCCGGACTCCCGGCCGAAGGGCCGTCGCATGACAGCCGCGGAGTATGCCGACTGGCCCGCCTGCAACGCCGAGGCGAACAAACACCTGATGCGCGGCATCGACCTCAAGCAGGACTGGCTCTACGCCGACACGCGCGCCATCGAGGTCGACAAGGCCGTGAAACGCGATCCGCGCCTGCGCAAGGCTTGGGACGTGTGGTCCCGCTGCATGGCAGACAGAGGATTCGCCCGCTACTCGGACCCCGTCGCGGCATACACGGACGGCGCCTGGCAACGGGCGAGCGACGGCAACACCCGGCACACGCAGCGGGAAAGGGCCACAGCCGTCGCGGACGTCACCTGCAAGCGCCGCCACCACACCGCTGAACTCTGGCACTCCGTACGCGCGCAGAAGCAAGCCGCGGACATCACACTCCACCACGACCGCTACATCGCGTCACTGCGGGCACTGCGCATCTATCGGGCCAACATCAGCGTGGTTCTGACCAGCTGAACCAGCGCCACCGGGTCGATCCCGCTGTTCCTCGCATACTCCGGTGAACCTCGTCCAGGCCGACCAGCCGGATGAGCCACACATGCCGCCTCATACAACGGCATGCCTCGGCTGCCCCTGCCCGCAACGGCCGACGTGTAGACGGCAATCCGGGTGCGCCTGCCGAGTCCGAAACCGTCACGACGCGCGCGAGGAGATGACACAGTGCCAGGCGGGCGGAACGAGCGCGCAGCCGCGGAGGGGACAGGGGACGAGCGACCCAGGCAGTGGTGGATGCAACCATCAGCTTCCAAGAGCAGTTGGAGAGGCTGGCCGAAGCCATGTTCGGCCCCCAGCTGGACAGCCTGGGCCTCGGCCGTCGCTGCGCGAGCAGAGCATCGAGGAACTCGAGGCGAGCCTGGAGCGCGTGAACGACGCGATGGCGCATCCCGAGTCGTTCGGTGTCCTCCACGCGAAGCTGAGTGCCGAAGCCGGCCTGATCATCACCCAGAGCGGCTCCGAAGGGCACATAACCCTGGGGATCATGCCGCCCCTGTTGCGGCGCAAGAGACTGCGTCCCCGGGCGCTCCGTGCCGGCATGTCGCGCAGGTGCTGACCGTCGGGGGCGACCAAGCGTGGTCCGGAAGACAACACTCCCGGGTGCTCCGCTCCTACCCCGCCGGTAGCACCGCGCTCTGCAGTCTGGCCGCATCCTGGCCCGGTGGCGCGCCGAACATGCGCTTGTACTCGCGGCTGAACTGGGACGGACTGTCGTAGCCGACGGCGTGCCCGATCGCGGCGATGTCGTGTGGGTTGGCGATGAGCTGGATGCGGGCCTCCTGGAGGCGGAGCTGCTTCTGGTACTGCAGCGGGCTCATGGCCGTGACCGCCCGGAAGTGCCGATTGAGCGAGGAGACGCTCAGCCCCACCTCCGCCGCGAGGTCATCGATCCGAATGATCTCGGCGTAGCGCGCCTGGAGCCGGCGGATGGCGCGGGCCACGAGAGAGAGCCGGCTGTCGGCGAGACCGATCTGCCGGACGATCGCCGACTGGGGGCCGGTCAGCAGTCGCCAGTGGATCTCGCGCTCGATCGCGGGGGCGAGGACGCGTTGGTCGACGGGATTGCCGACGAGGCGCAGGCGTCGGACGACCGCATCGATCAGTTCGTCGCCGGCGTCGCTCGTGGCCATGGCCACGCCCGTGTCCGCGGTCCTCGTTCTCCCTGTGTCGGCGACGGTGCCGGCGTCGAGCAGGAGTTGTGCGATCACCGCAGGCTTGAGGGGAAGCCCGAAGGCGAGGAAGGGCTCGGCCGTGTCGGCGTATGTGATCTGTGAGGTCAGAGGGAGGTCGAGCGTGACCACCAGGTACTGGCCGGCACGGTAGTCGAAGATCCTCTCCCCGAGGACGGACCGCTTCGCCCCCTGGGCGATCAAGGCCATGCAGGGCTCCGTGATCATGCCGAGCGGCTCTGTCACACGGTCGGTGGCGAGCACCTGCACCCCGTCGATCCATTCCGGCGGGGCGTTGCGCCGCGCGAGTCGGCTGATCTGCGCGACCAGTTCGTCGAGCTTGTCCACCGCGCCATCCAACCACGCGGCCGCACCCGGACGGAACACGATTCCGGCGAACCTGAGCGGATCGTGCATCGACGTGAGCGCATTGATCTAGGGCCGCGACGAGGTCGGTGGTCGGATGGAGGCATCCGGCGGCGAGGCAGATCCGCCCCGCCGATTCCTCTGGGACGACATATCGGAGTCGCATCATGTCGCTTGATTCGTACGTCACGCTCGGCCACTCGGGGCTGAGGATCAGTCCGTTCACCCTCGGCACCATGACCTTCGGCGAGGATCACGGCTGGGGAACCAGCCCCGCGGAGTCGAAGGACATTCTCGCGGCCTATCTGGAGCGCGGCGGCAACTCCGTCGACACGGCCAACATCTACACCAACGGACACTCCGAGAAGATCATCGGCGACTATTTCGCGGGGAAGAGTTCGCTGCGCGACCGTGTCGTGATCGGCACGAAGTTCTTCGGGAACCTGTACGAGAAGGACCCCAACGGCGGCGGGGCCGGTCGCAAGGGGATCGTGCAACAGCTGGAGAACTCACTGCGGCGACTGCGGACGGAGTACGTCGACATCTACTGGCTGCACAACTTCGATCCCGTGACGCCCGTCGAGGAGACGATGCGGACGCTGGACGACCTGGTGGCCAGTGGCAAGGTCCGCTACATCGGCTTCTCCGACGTGCCGGCCTGGAGGACTGCCGAGGCGGCCAGCCTGGCACAGTTTCGGGGCTGGTCCCCCATCGTCGGGCTTCAACTGGAGTACTCCCTCCTGGAGCGCTCCTCGGAGGGTGAGCTGATTCCGCTGGCCCAGGCCAAGGGCATGGGGGTGCTGCCGTGGAGCCCGCTCAAGAGCGGCTTCCTGTCCGGCAAGTACTCCAGCGCCGGTACGGGACCGGTCGACACCGCCCGCTCGGCTCTGGTCGGTACTCCGAGCGCCGGCGACTACGTCGTCATCGACGCGCTCAACGACGTCGCCGCCGAGGTCGGCGCCAGCCCGGCCGCGGTCGCGCTGAGCTGGGTGAACAACCGCCCCGGCATCACGTCGACCCTGGTGGGGGCCCGACGGCTCGCGCAACTGGAGACCAACCTCGACGCCCTCGCCGTCACCCTCACCGATGCACAGCGCGCGACCCTCGACGAGGTCTCCGCTCCCACCCTCGACTTCCCCGCCGAGAACAACAGGACCCTCGCTGCGATGCTCGCCTTCGCCGGCGCCACCGTCGACGGCCGGGACACCGTCGTCTCCCCTCTCCTCCAGGCCAGCCCCACTCGCTACTGACCGTCAACGAAACACGGAAAGGACCTTTGAGACGTCCGGGTCCTGGAGGGGGCGAGGTCCAGCTGCCGTTGCGCGTGTGCGGGACGACCGGGATCAGGGCAACCAGGGGCCTTGGTCACCATCGCCGGGCACGCGTTCGACGCCGGAACTCGACACAGGCCCCCGGAACTCCGACAGACCGCCGCTCGACTAGCGTTGCGCCGCATGACGGCCACGGAGATCGACATCACTGAGGACCTGATCCGGGACCTGCTGCGCGAACAGCATCCCGACCTGGCGGACCGACCGCTGAAGCTGGGAGCGCTCGGCTGGGACAATCAGGTGTGGCGGCTCGGCGACGACCTCGCCGTCCGACTGCCCTGGGCGACGCAGACCGCGGACGCGCTGCTGCGCAAGGAACATGCCTGGCTGCCCCTCCTCGCCCCGCACCTGCCTCTGCAGATCCCCGTCCCGCAGCGCCTCGGTGAGCCCTCCGAACGGTTCCCACGGCCGTGGCTCGTCACCACCTGGGTCCCGGGCGAGCCCGCCGACCGTGCTCCCGCCACGCGCGCCGCGGAGGCAGCCGTCGGCCTGGCCGCCTTCCTGACCGCTCTTCACCGCCCCGCCCCCGACACGGCGCCGACCGGCCGGGACCGCGGTGGCCCGCCGGCCGACACCGCCGAACACTTCGCCCGAGGGCTCGCCTCGGCCACCGAACTGGGGCTGATCCGCGACCCGGACGCCGTCCGCGCGGTCTGGGAGGACGCCGCCGCCGCACCCGAGTGGACAGGCCCACGTCTCTGGCTCCACGGCGACCTGCATCCGGCCAACATCCTGACGACGAACGGCACCTTCTCGGGTGTGATCGATTTCGGCGACCTCTTCGCCGGCGACCCGGCCTTCGACCTGGCCGCCGCCTGGATCCTGCTGCCGGACGGGGCCGTCGGCCTCTTCCACGAGACCTACCGGCCGACCCCGGATGCCGCCACCCTGCGCCGCGCCCGCGGCCATGCGGTGATGCGCGCCCTCGCCCTCCTGCACATCGGGGACGCCGGCGTGCACGGCCGCCCAGGAGGCAAGCCCACCTGGGGCCCACCCGCGCTCGCCGCACTGCAACGCCTCACCGCATCGGTCCACCAGTGATCAAGCACCTCGGCAGGCGGTCGTAGGGGCTGCCCAAGAGGTGGCGTCGCCGGGCGAGTTGTGGTGGCAGGACAGGAGCCCGCTGTCAGAACACCGGGGATAGGGTGTGCCCGTGGAACGGATCTTGGTGGTCGGCGTCACCGGTGCGGGCAAATCCACGCTCGCTCAAGCCCTGAGCGGTCAACTGGGCGTGCCGTACCACGAGATGGACGCCCTATACTTCAACGGCCCCGACTGGACCGTCAACGACAAGCTGATCGACGACGTATCAAGGATCGCCGCCGAGCACCGCTGGATCATCGACTCACTCGGTTATCCGGAGGTTCGCGATCTGCTCTGGGGCAGGGCCGACACGGTGATCTGGCTGGACTACCCCAGACACGTCGTGATGCCTCGTGTCCTGCGCCGCTCCTTCCGGCGAACGGCCACACGGGAGGTCCTCTTCGGCGGCAACAGGGAAACCTGGACGGACTGGCTGAGCCGGGAGCACCCCGTCCGGTGGGCCTGGTCCCAACACGCGCCCCGGCAGCGCGAGATCGAGCACCGCGTCCGCGACCCCCGCTTCGCCCCGCTCGACACGCTGCGCTTCAGCCATCCCCGCCACACCAGAGCCTGGCTGGCGTCCCTCTGACCCGGTAGGCAGTACCTTCGCGCGACCCCACCTTCACACGAGCGGTCCGGACCTGCTCACCTGCACCGCGCGCCCGTCGGCAGAGCTCCCTCACTCGTTCGCCACAACGGCACATGTAACAGCTGCTACATTTCTGGCTGTGTCGAACGAAGAAGCGGCGAGCCGCTGGATCGTCCTCGTGATCAAACTGCCGGCCGAGCCCTCCCGGCACCGGGTCGCGGTCTGGCGGGAGCTGCGCAAGGCCGGTGCGCTCTCCCTCGGCCAGGGAATCTGGGCCGTCCCGGACGTGCCCGTGTTCACCGACGGCATCGAGCGGGTGATCACGCTCACCGAGCAGGCGGGCGGACAGACCGTGACGTTGAACGCCTCCGGACGCAGCGAGGAGGACGCGGCCCGCTTCCAGGCGCTGTTCACCGCAGCCCGCTCCGAGGACTGGCAGGAGTTCCTGGCCGACTGCGGCAAGTTCGAACAGGAACTGGCCAAGGAGATCCGCACGGCCAAGTTCACCCTGGCCGAGCTGGAGGAAGAGGAACAGTCGCTGGAGCGGCTGCGGCGCTGGCACCGCGACCTGACCGCGCGCGACGTGTTCGGCGCCCCGGAGGCAGCCGAGGCCGGCGAGCGGCTCAAGCAGTGCGCCGGGGCGTGCGAGGACTACGCGGAGCGGGTCTTCGCCGCCCTGCACCGCACCCCGCAGGAGTAGCGGTGACCGCGCAGACGGCCCCGGCCCGGCAGATGTGGCCGTTGTACGCGGCCGGGTTCACCACCGCTTTCGGCGCGCACGGCATCGCCGCCAGCCTCGGCGGCGCCGATGACGCGGTCACCTCCCTGCTCGTCCTCGGCGGCCTGCTCGCCCTCTACGACGGTGCCGAGGTGCTCCTCAAGCCCGTCTTCGGCACCTTGGCCGACAAGATCGGTGCCCGCCCGATCCTGCTCGGCGGGCTGGTCGCCTTCGCCGCCGCCTCCGCGCTGTACGTCGTCGCGGACAGCCCCGGCTGGCTGTGGGCCGCCCGCCTCGGGCAGGGCGCCGCGGCCTCCGCCTTCTCACCGTCCGCGTCCGCGCTCGTCGCCCGGCTCAACCCGGCCGCCAAACACGGCCGTGCCTTCGGGAGTTACGGCTTCTACAAGTCCATCGGCTACACCCTCGGACCGCTGCTCGGCGGTGTCCTGGTGTGGGCCGGCGGGCTGCGTCTGCTGTTCGCCGTCCTCACCGTCCTCGGCGCGGCGGTCGCCGTCTGGGCCGCGGTCGCCGTTCCCGTCGTGCCGCCGCTGCCCAAGGCCCGGCAGACGGTGCTGGACCTGGCCCGGCGGTTGGCCGAGCCGGCCTTCCTCGCCCCGACCGCCGCGCTCGCCGCGGCGACTGCGGCCCTGTCGGTCGGGGTCGGCTTCCTGCCGGTCTCCGGTCGCACCGCCGGACTGGGCACGGTCGCCACGGGTGCCGCGGTGTCACTGCTCGCCGCCTGTTCGGCCGTCTCTCAGCCACGTGCCGGGCGCGCCCTCGACGACGGGCGGCTCAGCACGCGCGGCGGTCTGGCGGCCGGTCTGCTGGTCACCGCGGCAGGGCTGGCCTGCGCGATGCTGCCGGGCCTGACCGGCCTCCTCCTCGGCGCCACCCTCATCGGTGTCGGTACGGGCCTGATCACCCCGCTCGGTTTCGCCGCGCTCGCCTCGTCGACCCCGCAGGAGCGTCTGGGCCAGACCATGGGCTCCGCCGAACTCGGCCGTGAACTCGGCGACGCGGGCGGACCCTTGCTCGTCGCCGCCGTCGCCTCGCTCGCCACGCTCACCTACGGCTTCGGCGTGCTGGCCGCCCTGACCGGGATGGGCTCGGTACTCGCGTTCGCACACCGTCGCGCGGCACCCGACGTACCCGGGACCAAGCCCGACCAGTAGGCCTCCCCGCGCCCCACTTCAGGCAGCGGCGGTCGCCGTGTGCAGCAGGGCACCTGTCGCCGGCTTCCCGCACAGCGTCCTCGCCGGGGCGAGAGGCCAGGACATGTCGGGGAGAACCGGGAGCACCAGGTCCGCGTGTTGATGATCAGCGGTACAGTCCTGGCCGCGATCTGAGAACGGAGTTGGCGCTGTGACGGAAGTGGCGAAGGATCTGCAGGATGCCGGGTCGGAGACCGATGCTCCGAGCCTATGGCGTCAGCGGGACTTCCTGCTGCTGTGGAGCGGTCAGACGGTCAGTGAGATGGGCTCGGCGGTCACCCAGGTCGCTCTGCCGCTGCTCGCCGTCGTCGTGCTCAAGGCGAGCACGTTCCAGGTCGGACTGCTGACCGCGGCCACCACGCTGGCGTTCGCGTTGATCGCGTTGCCTGCGGGTGCGCTGGTGGACGGCGCCGCCAAGCGTTCCGTCATGATCGCCTGCAATCTGCTGCGTCTGGTACTCATCGGTTCGGTTCCGGTGGCGGCCGCGTTCGACGTCCTGACGATGGCGCAGTTGTACGTGGTCGCGGTGGCGGCGGGTGTGTGCTCGGTGTTCTTCGACGTCTCGTACCAGAGCTATGTGCCGTCACTCATACCCGCCGAACACCTGATGAGCGCCAACGGCAAACTGGGGACCACCCAGGCGTTCGCGCAGCTCGGGGGACCGAGTCTGGGCGGCGGGCTGATCGGATTGTTCGGCGCCGCGGGGGCGATGGTGGCCGACGCGGTCTCCTACGCTGTGTCGGCCCTGTCGATCACCGGGATCAGGAGTCGGGAGGTGCCGCCGCCGGCCCGGTCGGCGGACGAGACGCTGCGGCGCCGGATCGCCGAGGGGCTCAAGTTCGTGTTCGGGCACGGCATTCTGCGCAAGGTCGTGGCGTGCACGGGCACCGCGAATCTCTTCAGCGGCATGAGTTCGGCGCTGGCGATGGTCTTCCTCATCCGGGTGCTGCACGTGCGTCCCGCGCTGACCGGGCTGGTCATGGCGGGCGCGGCCATCGGCGGGATCGCCGGAGGAGTGTTCGCCGGCCGGCTCGCCAAGAAGATCGGCTCGGCGCAGATCATCTGGGTGTCGATGCTGGTCTTCAGCGCACCGCAGGTCATCGCCGCGGCGGCTTGGCAGGGTTGGGGAGTGCTGCTGTTCCCGCTGGGCTGGGGCATCGCGTACTTCGCCGGAATGGTCTACAACGTCGCCCAGCTCAGCTACCGGCAATCGGTGACACCGCCCGAGATGATGGGCCGGATGAACGCGGCGGTCCGCTGGGTCGTGTGGGGCACGCTGCCGGTCGGCGGCGTCCTCGGCGGAGCACTCGGCACACTGATCGGGGTGCGGCCCGCACTCTGGCTGGCGTTCATCGGTTCCTGGGCGGCCGGCTGGTTCGTGTTCTGCTCGCCGCTGCGCCACATGCGCGATGTTCCCTCTCCCGCGCCCACGTCCGCACCCGATACCGCAAGTTGACGCGCGGGCGGCCGGGCCGGCCTCGAAGGAATCGAGGAACTCCCGCAGAAGGCACCGGTGTTGGCCTCGGCCGCCCCGAGGCCGCATGTGCGCCGCCCGCGCGGACCGGCGGGGCGCGGGGCCGCCGGTGAGTGGTCGGTGGCCAGTTCGCCGCTGAGTCTGCCGTGCAGGTGATCGCGTCTCATCGAACCGGGTCGAGGTGGTCCGCGGACCCGCCGGAACCGGTCGAAGGCGGCCACTCGGGACCCGGTGGTCCCAAGTGGCCGCCGAACGCCGGAACAACGTCGTCAGGAGATGCGGATGCCCGACCAGTTCGTGGACTTGCCGACCTGCGACCGGTTGCTGAAGCCGCCCTGGCCGTTGCCCCGGTTCAGCCACGCGTGGCCGTCCTTGTCGAGCGAGATCAGGTCGGCCCGGCCGTCGCCGGACAGGTCGAGTCCGCCGACCACGTCCTTGTAGGACGTGCCCCAGTCCTTGAAGACCAGCGCACGGGGCTTGAAGGTGCCGGCGCCGGTCCCGTTGAAGCGCCACAGCTCGTTCGACGCGTCGATGGCCAGCAGGTCGTTCTTGCCGTCGCCATTGAGGTCCCCGGCGGCGATCAGCCTCTTATAACCGCCGAAGCCGGATCCGGCGAGGGTGCGGGCCTTGAAGCCGCCCGCGCCGTTGTTCGCGTACACGTAGAGCTTGCCGGTGGAGGCGGACCGGGTCATCAGGTCGGCCCGGCCGTCGCCCGTCAGGTCGCCGGGCGAGACGACCGCGTCGTAGCCGCTCCAGTCGGAGGAGACCTTGACGTGGGACGACTGCTGGTCGGGCACCCCGCCGCAGATCGTCGGGTAGACGCGGGCCTCGCCCTGCGGGGACCGGACGAACACGTCGTTGCAGCCGTCGCCGTCGAGGTCGCCGAACGGCAGCACCAGCGTGCCCGTCGGCCAGCTGCTCGCGCGCTGTCCCGCGGACAGCTTCGTCATGTCGCCGGCGTACACCTTCAGGCCGCTGCTGTCCCGGCCGAACAGATCAGCTTTGCCGTCGTCCGTGTAGTCACGCCACTTGGGCAGCGTGCGGCTCGAGGTGGTGGCCTGGTAGACGCCGCCCAGGGCGATGCCGTTCGTCTCGGTCAGCTTGTACTCGTCCCACACCACGACGGGGCGGCCGAGCGCGTCGGCGGCCACCTGGGGCGCGCCGGTGGACTGGGCGCTCGTCGCGCTCAGCCGACGCGCGGCGGACCAGGTGCCGCCCTTGAAGACGGCGGCCATCGCGTATTCCTGGCCCGAGTAGCCCTCCCGCCACGTCACCGTGACCGTGCCGCCCGAGGTGGCCACCGCACCGACCGCACGCACCTTCTTGTGCGTGGAGAAGGTCTGCGTGTACGACTGCCAGACGCCGGTGGCGGCCGAACGCACCGCGTACCAGGGGCCGGTCGAGTAGCCGGGCCCGCCGGCGACGAAGAGGTCGCCGTTGGGCAGGTGGACGGGCGCCGACATTCCGTACGTGCTGCCGTAGGTGGCGACGGACCGCGGAGTGCTCCACTGCGTGGCGCCCGCGGAACGGCGCGTGTGCATGAGGTGCGCGAGGTCGTCGTAGAACACGTCGAAGCCGCCCTGCGGAGCGGCGAACACCTTCGGGCGCGCCAAGTCCACACCCGGGACGGGGAAGTTCTGGACCGCGGTCCAGGCGGTCGCGCCGGGGGCCTTCTCCAGGGCGACGACGGCCTTGCTCGACTGCCATTGCCACACCAGCAGGGCGGTGCCGTCCTTGGCGACGGCGAGGTCCATGCTCGAGATGTCCCGGCTGCCGGACGGCGGCTGCTCGTTGAGGTCGGCCGGAGCGGTCCATGCGGCTTGGGGGCCGGTCTTCTCGGCAGCCTTCACGACGCCGGAGACCGACCACACGGCGACCAGCCGACCGTCGGGGGTCGCGGCGAGGTGGTGGTAGCCCTTCTCGGGGACCGCGGCGACGTACTCGGGCTCGGAGAAGGCGGTCGCGCCGGGTGCGAGGGTGGCGACCTTCAGCCAGTAGTTGTTGTGGTCGTCGGCGCGCTTGGCCCGCCAGGCCAGGCGCACCGAGCCGTCGCCGAGCGAGACCAGCTCGGTGTTGTACCCGCCGGCGTCCGGCCAGGTCTGCGGGGCGAGCCAGCCGGTGCTGCCGGCGGGCCGGATCCTGGTGGAACGGGACAGCGCGTCGCCGGTGAGGGAGACGAGGGCACCGTTCCCCGCCGAGACCAGGGCGTTCAGTCCGCCCGAGGCGGAGCCGGGGTTCGGGTTCTGGGTGTGCAGGGTGCGGGTGCCCCATGGGCCCGGTGCACGCGTGTCCACCGCGGTCGCGGCCGTACCGACGGCGGTCGCGGCCGTACCGACGGCCTCGGCGCTGGTGCCGGTGGCCGCGGCGGTGGTGTGCGCGGCGGCCGGGGCCGCGGCCCCCAGGGCGAGAACGGGAGTGAGCGCGATGCCGAGCACAGCGCGGGACTGCGAAGTCATAGGAATGCCCCCCCGGGCAGAACGCATCCGGTGACACGGAATCGCCGGACTGTTCGAACACGTCAGGCGAAGCGTATATCAACCAAGATCGTCCCGCGTGGGAGGTTTCCCCGCCTCCTCGGAGGAGTCCGTCCGACCAGTCGGCACGGACCGCGGAAAGGGCCTGGAATCGGGCTGGGCGAGGTCCGGTAGAGTCGCGCTCTTCGGGCTGCTCGGCTCCCGGAGTCCCAGAGGCGACTGCCGATGAATCTCCGTCCCAAGACTGCTGGTTCCGATGCCGCGATCCACGAGGTGTGGCGGCTTCGCACTGCTGACGCCCTCCGGGGGCTACGAGCCCTGTGGTGGAGTGTCGGGCCCGCCGGGGAGCTCACGGTCCTGCTGGTCCACCGGCGACATCTCGATCACACGCGTCGCGTCAAGGGGTGGATCAGGTGGAAGCCGCAGGTCCCGTTCCCGGGTGAGTTGGTCACTGTCACAGGACAGGAGGAGCGGCGCATCCTGGTGAAGGACATCCGGATCCGGCCCGGCCACCTGGCCCTGCTCCCGGATGCCCGATTCCTCCTCGTGGGCAGCCGTACGTTCCGGAACAGGACGGAGGACCACTGGGCGCCCAACGCTGTGGTGTTCTCCCCGTCAGGTACGCCTGAGGCCGAGTTCTGCGTCGGTGACGACATTCCCGCCCTGGTCACCGACGTCACCGGTGGCATCTGGACGGCCTACGGCGACGAGGGGATCTACGGCGGCCACCCCGAGTCAGGAGCCGGCCTCGCGGGGTGGAACACCCAGGGCCGGGCCTCCTGGGCTCCCGAGGGTCGGCTGCCCGACCACCCGCTGGAAGGCTGCACCGCCGCGTCCGAGGGCGAACAGGTGTGGCTCGTCTGGTACTCCGGCAGCAGCGAAGGCGGCACCTTCCTGACCCGGATCACTCCGTCCACGGGCGACGTTGTGAGCTGCCCGAGCCCCGTCCCCGGCCCGGACGGATTCGCGGTCCGCGGCAACAGGGCCGTACTCACCCGCCGAGATCACAACAAGCGGTCGGTCGAGCTCGTGCGTGCCGAACTCGACGGCACCACCTGGGCAGTGACCAGCCGCCGTCGGCTGCGAGTGCCGGGTCGAGTCGTCAAGCACTGCGGCCAGGGCCGCGACGGTTCCCTCTGGCTCCGCGCAGGCAATACATGGCTCCGCATAGAGGTATGAACACGCCCCACCGATGTCCCGGGGGTCCGGCCGCCGTGCCCGTCGTGGTGCACGGCGGGGTTCCCTGCCACCCCGGCGGACTTGGGTCACGGCACGGGGCCGATTGCGCTGACGCCTCGGCCACTCCGTCAGTCGGCTTCGACGGCGGGTGTCGGACCCGGAAAATCCGGCGGCAGGCCATCCGGTGGTACGGCCCCCGTGACCAGACCGGCCAGGTACTCCGTCAAGGTTCCGTCGAATGCGCACCAGTCGTCGTTGTGACCGCTGACGAGAACCGTCCAGGACTGCGGGTTCGTTCCGTTCGCATGCCAGAAGAAGACAACTGGAGCAGCGCCGGCAGCGCCTCCTCCAGTTGTCTGAGGCTCAACTGGTCACCTGCCCTCCGTGGTTGGGTCCCAAAGGTCCTTCAGGAGTAGATCGCGTTGACCACCGCGTCTCCCCATGCGGCCGCCGCGGCATAGACGTCGGACAAGGAGGTCAGTACGTCGACGAGATGGGCGGCGAATCGCTCCGAGATCTCCCCTCCGTGCACGTCGGCGAGTACGTCGAGGCGTGCAACCCCCGCCGGCCTGGCGGAACACCCCCGGGCCCACGTCGTCGCTGTCGGACCCTGCCCGTATCGTGCACGGAAACTCCGGACGCAGGACCGACGAAGGGGAGTGGGATGGACGAGTGGGTCCCGGTCGACCTGATACATCTGTCCGACGGACAAGGCGTCTCCCTCGTCCTGCGCGCGGTCGAGCCCCACGAGCCCCGAAGCGCCCGCGTTCGAGCCGAATGCCTGATCACCACGGATTTCATGAACGCCCGCTTGGAGACCAACATCTGGCTTGATCACCTCGAAGCGTGGGAGGAAGCGCTGAGACGCCTCGGCGCGGGTGAAGACGCCGGCTGGCCGCAAGGAACCCGGGGCCTGGAGCTGTACTTTCACCCACACGAAAGCGGCTGGCTCTCCATCTCGGTCCATGATCCCGACAGGTTGACGGTGGGACTGGGACTTGAGCCGGCACCTGAGTGGATCGATGAGCACGGGGCACACCTTCAGCGTCTACGTGACGTCTGCGGCGAGTCCTGACGGCGCCCAGGGACGGGATCACCAGGTCAGGCCGTACGCTGCCCTCCGCGCAATGTGATGATCCAGGGGTGGGCGGTGAAGAACGCCGTATATCGAAGATGTGCAACTGGTGCAGCGGCTCTGGCCCTGGCCCTCGGGCCGACCGGGTGCGGCAGCGCGGAGCACAAGAGCTCCGCCGCGTCCCAAGTACCGGGCAGGGCAACCAGTGAGGCGAGCGGCACTGCCCAGAAGAAGGCGGCGCCAAGAGTCCTGACGCAGGACCAACTGGAACGGGCCGTCGTGGATGAGCGCGATCTCCCGGGGCTCTCCAGCAGCAAGATAGGCGTGGGGACGGACGGTGTCGGCGACGGCGTCATCAAGGCCCTCCGCGACAGCGACACACACCCGGCGACCTGCGCGCCGGTCAGCGATGCCGTCGACGGCGGCAGCCGTTACACGCCGGTCGGCAGCGTGGTGCGCATCGCGGGGAACAAGGACGGCATGGCCACGCTCTCCATGGCGTCCTATCGCGCACAGGATGCCGTGCGCGTGGTCGACGACCTCCGCGCGGCGCTGAAGACCTGCAATGCCTTCACTGTCGGACCGATGAGGGTCGCCTCCAACGACGTGCGGGCCACCGATGATCCACCCCAGGGTGACGACGCAGTGGCCTTCCGGCTCACCCATCTCATGGAAACCCCTGAGGAGGAGACCCCCCTCGAAGTGCCCGCGGCATTCGTCGTCATCCGCTCGGGCACCACAGTGGCGGTCTTCAAGGCCATTGAGGACCGGGATCACACACTCCCGAAGGTCCCCACAGGTCTCGTGTCCGCTCAGTCGAAGGTCCTCAGCACCGGCACGCACGGCGCCCCGTAGAGGACTCCTGCCGCCGAGGCCGCGCGGCCACCCGCCGCCGCGGCTCCGGCCCCGAGCTCAGCCGCGGCCCCGGCCCCGGCCCCGGCCGCAAAAATCCCATGCCGGTCGGCGGACGTCGGTGATAGACCTCCGACGTGGAAAAGCATCTTGAACTCCCTGTTCTGCTGCGGCTGATCGACGAACGGTCGATCGCGTTCCGCGCCGCGGTCGCCGCCGCACCCAGCCTCGATGTGCGGGTGCCGACCTGCCCCGAGTGGTCGCTGCTGGATCTGGTGCGACACCTCGGTGGGGTGCAGCGCCGGTGGGCCACGATAGTCATCGCCGGTCCGGCTGCCGCTCCCCCGGCCGGGTCCGAGTCGGAGGTCGCCGCGGCCGCGCCTTCGGAACGCGAGGCTCTGCTGGCCTGGTCGGCCGCCTCGACACGGCAGTTGCTGGACGCGCTGCGCGAGGCCGGCCCGGATCGTGGGTGCTGGACGTGGTGGGGTCCGTCGGAGTCGCCGCAGACCTCCGGTGCCGTGGCCCGGCATCAGGTCCAGGAGGCCGCAGTTCACGCCTACGACGCCCAGATCACTCGCGGTGCCCCGCAGCCGCTGCCGGGCGAGGCGGCGCTCGACGGTGTCCATGAGTTCCTGGCCACCTCCTGCGCATGGTCGGCCCCCTGGCCGCACAAGCCCGCTGCGATAGATTTCCACGCCACCGAGGGCCGCTCCTGGCGTCTCTCGCTCTCCGTCGACGGTGCACGGACCACCTCTCTGCCCACGCCCGGCACCACTGCCGACGAGGGTCCGGACGCGGCCGTCGCCTCCCTGCGGGGCACGGCCAGTGAGCTCGTCCTCGTCCTGTACGACCGCATCCCGATCGACTCCCTGCAACTCCACGGCGACCGAGCCCAGTTCGACCTGCTCTACGCCTGGGATCCGGAAGGTTAGGCCGCTCGCTGCGACAAGCCACCGTCCACGACGCCCGACTACGGGTGCCGGATGGTCCCGTCCTCCGAGATGTGGGCGGCGTTCGGGCCGAAGTCCTCCTCCGACACGCTGGAGACGAGGTCGATGGCCTCGCCTCCCGGCTCAGGTGTGCCGGGCTCGACGATCCGGGTCGGGCGCAGGCGCCCGGACTCGTAGGTGCCGTCGGCGCGGAGGCTGACTTGGAGCACGCCGCTGGTGGAGAGGTTGCCGCCGAGGCCGAGCACCTTGTAGCCGGAGAAATTGCCGAGGCTGTAGGCGATCAGCCGGTTCTTGTAGAACTCCATTCCCCGCATCACGTGCGGGCCGCTGCCCACGACGAGGTCGGCGCCGGCGTCGATCACCGCACGGCTGAAGCGGTAGCTGTCGCCGCGGTCCTCGCCGAGGAAGTACTCGGTGCCGGGCTCCACATGGGTGCGGTCCGAGCCCTCCGCGCCGGCGTGCATCATGACGACCACGATGTCCGCCATCGTCGCGGCCCGGGCGGTGAGCCGCTTCGCGGCGGGGATGTCCGTGAGGTCGCTCGCCCCGCGGTCGGGAGCGAACCCGACCAGCGCGACCCGGATTCCGTGTACCCGCTGGATGGTGATCTGGCCCAGGCGCCCGGTGTACGGCAGGTTCACGGAGCGCAGGGCGGCGAACGTCTGGCGCCGCCCCTCCGCCCCGAAGTCGTCGATGTGGTTGTTCGCCGTGTTCATGACCGTGAACCCGGCCTTCTTGATCCACCGGGCGTAGGACGGCGGGGCGTGGAAGGCGAAACAGTTCGAGCCACCGATGTCGTCGCATTTGCTGGTGCCGCCCGTGGTGAGTGTGCTCTCCAGGTTTCCGAGCACGACATCGCCGGCGAGCAGGTCGTCGACGGAGTCGAAGAACGAGGCGCCGTCGTCCGGCGGCAGGTCGTCCGGCAGCGTGCCCATCACGATGTCCCCCACGGCGGTGACCCGCACGTTGCCTGTCGGGCGCGGTGCCGCCGGTGCACCGGAGCGCGTGGTCCCGGTCGCCCGCAGAGCGGTCGGGGCGGAGCTGACGGAGGCTGAGGCCTTGGAGCCGACGGAGGCAGCGCCCTCGGAACCTACGGACGCAGCACCCTCGGAGCCGCCGCGGAACACGCAGGCCGCGACGACCGCCACTCCGGTCCCGACCAGACAGAGGGCGAACAGGCGGTGACGGCGCACCGCCTTCTCCCGCTCGCACCGCCGCTGAGACCCTTGACCGCCGGACATGATCATCGGCTCATGCTACGAAGCGGTCACCCACTCGTCACGCAGGGTCATCCACCGGCGTGTTCCCGAATCCGCTCTCGTTCGCGCGTGCCGCCATCCGCACCGCCTCACGGCACCGGCAGTGTGTGAACGCCGTGGCCGTGCGACGGGCGGAGCGGGAGCCGCCGGCGGCCTGCCCGGCGGCTCCCGTGGTGGGCGGCTCAGCGAACGGTGTCGGCCGGCCCGGCATACAGGTAGGTGTCCCGCTGCACGATGTGGCCCGCGTCGCCTTCCTCCACGTAGTTCAGCTCGAGGAGCTGCGCGTCGGACGGCCTCACGATCCAGTTCGGACTGTGGGCGCTGTGCGGAAAGTTCTTGGACCACTTCCAGGAGATCTCGGTGCCGGTCCGGCCGGCTCCGTCCTTCACATGTTCGGTCACCACCGCGCCGGGGGTGCCCGCCAGTACGCGGAAGAGCGCGGCACGCAGTCGTGGTGAGGCGGGAGAGCCGGTCAGAAGTTCGCCCGACTGCCGGACGGTCTGCTCCGCGGCGGCCGACCCCTCGGCGCCGGCGGACAGCACGCGGCGCAGTGCGTCCGGCCGGGTGGGAAGCTTGTCCAGACTGTCCCAGCCGACCTGACGGTTGCCGACACGCCAGGTGGTGCCCCCCGGGGGAGCCTTCTTGGTGACGGTGCGACCGTTCTGGGTCTTGATGACGAGTTCGGTGCGGCTCAGATAGGTGTCGTCGGTGTGGGCCTTGTCGCCCTGCACAGCGCTCTTCACTGTGGTCTTCCAGTAGGGCGCGTTGCTCGCGCTCCCCGAAGCGGCCCGGTCGGCCAGAGTGTTGAACAGTTCGGCAGCCGATGCACCGGCTGCCGGCGGCTCGCCGCCGATGCCGACCACCGGGAGGACGGCCGCGCCCACCGCGACGGCGGCAACCGCGGCGGCACCGGCGAGGAGGCGACGCCTGCCGAAGCGGTGCATCACCAGGGTGGTGGACGTGGCGGTGGCGGGTACGGCGGTCTCGGATTCCTCCGCGATCGCCTTGCGGACGAGTGCGTGGGCCGTCGCCAGCACCGTGGGGTCTGGGGCGTCGACCCGGCCGGCGTCCTTGAGAGCCGTGGCGCCCGGGAAGTCGAGTAGGTCGGTGTGCTGGTCCTTGTGCGTCATGCGAAATCCCCCGTCAGGTTCGTGAGGGTGGTGTCGGAGAGTCCGTCACGCAGTCGGGCGCGGGCCCGGTGCAGACGCGAACGGGCGGTGCCCGCGGGTATGCCGACGACGGCGGCGGCCTCGGTCGGCGTCAGCTGCTCCCAGGCCACGAGCAGGAGCAACTCGCGCTCCTGGTCGGGAAGTCCGGCGAGCGCGCCGCGCAGTTCCGTCCCCACCGCGGCGGCGTCCAGGCGCTGGTCGACCGCCTGCCACGGGTCCCCCACCGAGGTCTCGTACGGCGGCAGGGGGCCGCCTGCCGCGCGGGACACGGCCTGCCAGTGACGGGCCAGTACGTTCCTGGCGACGCCGAACAGCCAGCCTCTGGCGGGGCCGCGCGCGATGTCGTAGGTGTGGCGGGTGGCGTAGGCCTGGAGCCACACCTCGGAGAGCAGGTCGTCCGCGGCCGTCGGCGCGCGGCGCACGAGGTAGCCGTGCAGGGCAGCGGAATGCCGATCGACCAGGGGTTCGAATGCTGCCGGCTCGCGGACGGCGCGAACCAGCAGATCCTCGTCCGGATCCATGGAATCTCCTGTCCGAGCCCGCCGGGTGGCGGCCTCATCCTGTACTTGCACAGGAGCGCCGCGAGCGTTCGCAACGGCCACACGACGGTACGTCCGGCCCTGCCGGTAAGGCAGCAGCTCTGCGAGTACGGTCGCGGCCGGGCCAGGAAACGCGATCAGCCGAACAGGGGAATACCGCGCACGCCCACCGCCACACACAGCCTCATCGTGGTCCTGTGCGCAGACGGACCGCTCTCAACGCAGGTGGTCGCGCACGACATCGAGGAACGTCCGCCGACTCGGACTGATACATGCCCAGACCTTTTCGTCCTGCGGCTGCCCCGGATCATCGGGGCCCTCTCGGATCACGTTCTGAACGGCGAAGGCGAGTCGACGTGCCGCCTCATTGACCTCGGGCGCGCAGAGCATGTGGATCGTCTTCTGGGCCACCCACATCCGGTCCACGGTCTGCCGTGCCCGTGTCTGCCACTGCTCGTCGCCCAGGTGGTGCTGATAGTGGTCGACGGCGACCCGTTCCGCTTCCTGCACCGTCGACAGGAACTCGACGAGGTGGGTCAGGCGTTCGCTCCGGCGGGCTTCGGCGCACTCACGAACGCTTCGCCGTGCCTCGGCCCGCTCGGATGCCCGTCCCAACGAGTATTGAGCCAACCACGACACGAGCCCGCCCAGCACAACCCCGATGAGCGGAGCCAGCGTTGTCCCTGTCATTCCTGGACGATGGCATCGGAATGGCCGATGTCGTGGTTCCTGCAGAGAATTCAGGACACCGCTCTTCTTACCGTGTAGGGGACTTGTTCGCCGTGCCGATGTCGAGACTTCTACGGGCGAGTGACAGACGAGGGGCCGGCCGGGCGCCGACAGCCGCCCCATGGCATCTCAGATCTTCCCGGTGACCACTCGGACGCGATGGCCCAGCGCCTGTGCGAACGCGGCTGTGAACTGCGGGTGCAGGGGCGGCCAGTCGTCGAACTCGAAGCCCAGGTGGGCGAAGGCGAAGCAGTCGCCGGTCCACTCCCAGTCGGGAAGCGGCGTGCGCCGGGCGCAGGCCGGGCAGTCGAGGTCGGCGGCTCCCGTGGTGTACCAGGTGTCGATGGCCGCGCCGGGCCAGTCAGCGGCGACGCTGCGGCAGTGCGGGCAGATCGCGGAGGAGGGATCCCCCTGGCCGGCGAAGAAGACCGTGCGCCCCGTGACGACCCGCACTTCGTCGCCGGGCTCCTCCTCCAACTCCTTGATCCGGGCACGCCAGTCCCAGGAGACCAGGTCGACGGCCTGCCGCCAGCGCGGCCCCGCCAGATGCACCACGCCGTCCCGCCACGGCACCGGGCGGATGAAGCCCTCCGACTCCAACCAGTCCCTGCCTCGGCCACCCCACGCAACCGCCTCCGGCGCCGAGGCGTCCAGGTCGACGACGGTCTGCCGATACGTCCCCATGGCCGCTCCCCCTCTCACGGTGCACTCGACCTCATGACCTCATGACCTCATGACCTCATGACGTCAGGCATCAGGCATCAGGTGTCAGGCGTCAAGTGACCCAATGATCACATCGACGAACCGATGCTGCCGACGGGCTGGGGGAACCGCCCGGGATGGTTCAGGCGTTCTGACCTCGGCGGTTGCGACCCGCAGGTCCACACGGGGCTGCTTGCGCCCTTTCAGCGGCGCTTCCATGACGGGTCACGGCCCGCCAGTCCCAGAGCGCGGTCGAAGAGCGGTGCGGTCGGCGGCACGCTGACCTCAGGGCCGAACACCCCGTACTCTCTTGCCATCTCGGCCTTGCCCGCGATGTCCTCGTACAGCGCCGCCGCGAGTTCGTCGTCCACGTTCAGCTTCTGCCCGGTGGCCACCGCCAGGTCCCAGCCGTGCAGCAGCCACTCTCCCAGCACGATCCCACCGACGAAGCGGGCCGGCATCCGCCCGCTCCCGGTCAGCGCCGTCTCGCCGGCCCACGCCTCCGGTGCGCTCCAGACGGCGGCGGTCTCCGCCGACCTGGCGGCATACGCCTCGGCCCAGTTCGGCTCCACGGTGAAGTCATGCCCCTCCGCCACGTCGTTCGGTGCCTGCGGCGACTGCTTCAGCGCCGCGGCGTGGCCCCGCACTCCGGTGAAGTAGATCAGGTGATTCAGGAGGGCACCGACCTTCAGCTCCGGACACGGAGTGTGCCCGTCGAACGCGTCGGGCCCGATCCCGCGGACGATGTCCACCGCCGCTTCGGAGGCTCGGGCCATCACAGATCTCGTCTCCACGTCGTCCCTTTCCCCGGTCGTCGTCCGGCACAGTAGACCGGACGACGGTGACGGCTATTGAACAAACGCGACAGCGGGCCGTTCTCGATCCGCGCACCGCGGCTGAGCGGTTCAGGATCGACCGCGAGCCGGCCCGGTCAACTGCCCTCGTTCGTGGACGGGGACACCGTACGTGTGCGTGCCCGACCGCCGGGGAACGGCGGTGAGTGTTCCCGGAACGCTCACCGTGCCGCCGGGCCGGCCCCACCCGCATGAGCGATCTTCCGAGCCTGAGCTCTTCCGCCATGCGTCGATCCCCTGACAGAATCGCCTCATGGCCGACCGAGCCCGGCCCGATGAGCCGACCCCTGAGCAGATCCGCCGATCGTGGCCGGCGACCGTGTCCGCACTGCCCGTAGGCACCCGCATCACTGGTCAGGTCGTCGACCGTCGGCCCTTCGGAGTCTTCCTTCGCATCGACGACGTGCCCCATGCGCTCGGATTGGCAGACATCGGTTCCATGCCGCCCGGTGCGAGCCTTCCAGCGCTGGGAGCCCGGATCAGTGGCGTGGTCGTCTGGCACGCCGATCACAACCACCAGGTGAGGATCAGACTCAGCGAGTGGCTCGCTCACGACTGAATCGGCCCGTCGGTGAGCCTGGCCCCGGTTGGGGTGCCGCGGCAGCGCCGTACCGCAACCCCACACTTTTCGTTCGGTAGCGTCCGAAACACCTGAGAAGCAGTGTCGCGCGGGCTCGGCCCACACCAGGTCACCGACCAGTGGCGGCCGAGGAGCACAGGAGCTATTTGTGCGTACTGCTGCCCGTGCCGTCGTTCGCCTTGCCGCTTCCGCTGTTCTTCCCGGCACCGGCGGGGTCGTCGGCGGAGTTCCCGGTGTTGCCCGCGGTGCCCTTTCCAGGGCTTGTCGCGCCCTCGCTGGTCTTGCCCGCTGTGCCCGGTGCCTTCGACGCCTGCGCACGAGCCAACTGCTCGGCGCAGTATGCGGCGACCTTGTCCGCGCCGCCCGCGGCCGTGACGAGTCGCTGCCAGGCCGTCGAGTTCAACGCATGGCCACGGCCGACGACCTGCTGGTAGGCGCGACAGTGGGCCTCGGTGTCCTGCGCGGTGTCCGGCCTGTCCGCCTGTCCGGAGGTACCGGAGTTCTTGTCCGGCACGGAGGATGCCCCCGTGGGGGGCTTGCTCGCCTGGTTGTCACCGGTCCCGTGCGACGGTGAGCCGACCGAGCCGACGGCCGTGACCGCCACCCCTCCCAGGCTGAGGCCGGCGAACAGCACGGCGAGCGTCGTCCTGACGGGGCGTCCGGCACGCGGCTCCTTGCCGACGCCCCAGTCGTCCCGGCGCCGCGTACGCGCCGTAAGGGCACCCGCGTCCCGGGCGGCTCGGAACGCGGTCACAGCCCGCTGCTCCGCTTCCTGGTCCACGCCACCACGCAAGGCCGTGGCCAGCGCCGTCTCCAGCCCGGGACCGAACCCTTCGCCCCCGGGTCCGGTCAGGGAGCCGCCAGGGTGCACCCATCGACGGCCTTCGCCCGCCAGTCGTTCACCCATGTCCGCTTCCGTCCTGTCCGATCTGTTCTGCCCGGTCGGTCCGTCCGACTCTCCGAGCCTGTTCGACTGTGTGTACGACTGCCGTAGTCGCATTCGTTCATTTCGACTCCCCCAGCGTCTGGGAAGCCACATCCGTCACACCTTCATCTGCGGCGCCTTCGAGTCCGAGCCGTTGAGCGAGGCGTTTCAGGCCCCGGTACGCGGCCGTGCGCACCGCGCCGGGACGTTTGCCCAGTACGCGCGCGGCCGCGGGACCGTCCAGGCCGACGACGACACGCAGCAGTACGGCCTCGGCCTGGTCCTGCGGCAGTTCGCGGACCAACTCCAGGGCGCGCGCGGTGGACAGCGACTCCAAGGCCTGGTCATGAGTGGAGTGCGGGCTGGGCAGGTCCAGCACATTCGCCTCGATCATCCCGGACCGGGGCCGCACCTTGAGCCGGCGCAGATGGTCCAGGGCTCGGTGCCGGGCGATGGTCGCAGTCCAGCCGCGGAAGCCTGCCCCGTCGCCCGTGAACCGTCCCAGGTCGCGCGCGATCTCCAGCCAGGCGTCGGACGCCACGTCCTCCGCGTCGTCGCCGACGAATCCGCGCAGATAGCCGAGCAGCCCTGGTTGCACGATCCGGTAGGCGACCGCGAACGCCGTCTCGTCCCCGTCCTGAGCCCGCGCCACCGCCGCGCCCAATTCCCCGTCCTGCGCCTCTGCGCGGCGGGGTTGTCGTGCCTGGCCCAAGACTGTCCTCGTTCGTACCGGGTTCCTGGCGGATCCTGGCCGTCCGACGCGCTACGAGCGCGACGGCGGCCTCACGGTGACCAGCGCACGTCGCCACGGAAGTGTCACCACGTACCGGGTGCTCCAACGGTTCGCGTATCGAGTCTTCGAGCGGCTCCGCCTCGGCCGGGTGACGTTTCGCGCCGACCGTGCGCTGTGAGGGTGCCGGGGCCGCACCAGGCTGCCGGGGCGGACACCGCCCCGGCGACATACCACTGCCCAGGCCTCTCTCCTCACCGCTCTTGACTCCCCCCGAGAGCCGGGCGAGGAGGGAGCCGGAGGCGGCCGGACCTCACCCTCCCTCGGGTCGAGGTCCGGCCGCCTCACCCATGCGCAACGCATCGACCACGGCCGATCCGTCGGCGACGGTACGAGACGCCGATGACCGGCGCATGATGCCGCCTCGTGCCCACCGCGGTCGGCTGTCCCGGAAGGGGCCGGGCAGGGACGGAGTGACGCTTCCGGGCTCCCATGCGCTCCTTGTGCGATGAGTACCTACTTCCATCTGCGAGCGGTGCCGCCTCCGGCACTGCGCAACAGCGTGAGCTGGCTGGAGCGACTGTTCAATGACGACTGGGAGGCAGTCCTGCACCGCGTCGGCCGGCGCCGTGAGGAGGTCCTGGACCAGCGCTACCTGGACCAGGAGCTCCTGTACACGGCTGCTCCCCCGCATCCCGCGAAGGACGGGCCCGGGGCCCAAGTGGTGCTCGGCGGCCGTCCCGTGTTCCACCCCGGTCGGCGCAAGCAGCCGTTCCTGGTGCTGACGGCCGCCCAGGCAGACCGGGTGGCCAGATATCTGACGGTGTCCGACTTCGACGCACTGTGGGGCAGCGCCCGCGACGAACTGCTGCCGCGCTACGGCGGGGTGAGCGCCGAGCCCGAGACACGGAACGCCTTCGAGGTGGCCCACCAGGAGCTGACGGCGTTCTACGCACAGACCGCCGAGCACGGAGAGGCAGTGGTGAAGTGTCTGCCGGTCTGACGCATCGGGATGCGGCGTGAACCAGGAAGCCAAGCCGCGCTGAGATCGAAGTGTCAGGGGCGGCCTGACACACCTGAGGGCACGGCCGAGTGAGCCGCAGTGGGGTCCTGTTCCCTGACGAGGCCGTCCACGCGTTCCAGCACGGCGCAGCCGGCCGACTCGCGGGCGGCGCCCGTGCTCGCCGGTGTCGGCGGCCACCGCACGGCCGCGCCTTCGGCATCGGCATCGGACCTGTCAGGGAGGCGTTTCGAGGGCGCGGAGGGAGCGTTCCGCGATCCACCAGCGGGCCGAGGTTCGGTATCGGGGACGTGTCAGGCGTTCCCCGGGCCATGGACAATGCAGTGCGTGCCCCAACTCCCCACCCCCACCTGCGAATCGTATGCAGCGCTCGGCCGTTGGTCATGCATCGACCCGGCCGACCACGTCGCGGACACCCCTGCGTCACGGAGCCGAACCACGCCGGTTGCGAACTGCCATGGGTCGGCAGATCTGAAGACGGTCGACGGTACCGAGTTCGCGGCGTCGACGCCGACGCACCTCCACGCGGAGCACGACCGCCTTCCGGCCGCGGCCTCATCGCCAGGACCGCGACGCACCGGCGCCACAGCACGTCGGCCGGGCATGCCGCCGTCGCAGCAATAGGCGCACCGAACTGCCTGCCACCGAGCATCCACGTCGCGTCGACCGAGCCGAGACCGCCCCGCAGCGGCTGATCCGAGAGCTCGATCACACAATAGGAGCACCTACTCGTAACGTGTCATAATTCCATGACGCACGCCGCTCACCTGCGGCGACAGGAAACGGAGGGCCTTGCACCCTGGCCATTAGGAGCATATGCTCCTATCTAGCCAGTGAGGGTTCGCGGATCGACTCAAGCTCTTTCGGCGACACCCGCGGGTGCACCCCGCCGACACCCCGAGGAGTCTCACCGTCCGTGATTCGATGCGCACGGACCGTCGGCCCGTATCCGCAGACCTCTCCCCCCACAGGTCCCGCACGACACGCGGGACGCGAGCAATGAAGGCAATCAACGAAATGAACATGAAACTCGAGCTCTTCGTCCTGCCCGTCTCGGACGTCGACCGCGCCAGGGCCTTCTACGAGAAGGCGGGTTTCAGGCTCGACCTCGCCAAGGACGTCACCGAGGACTTCCGGGCCGTCCACCTGACGCCGCCCGGGTCCGAGGCCTCGATCCTCTTCGGCAAGGGCCTCACCACCGCCGCGCCGGGTTCGGCCCAGGGCCTCTACCTCATCGTCACGGACATCGAGGAGGCCCGCGCCGAGCTCGTCGGCCGGGGCATAGCGGTGAGCGAGGTGTTCCACGACGACAAGGGCATCTTCTTCCACGGACACGACGGCGGAGAAGTCGTCCACGACAGCCCGGGCCAGGAGCGGCTCGCAGGGCCGCACCCCGAGCGGGCCAGCTACGGCTCCTACGCCACCTTCAGCGACCCCGACGGCAACGGCTGGGTCCTCCAGGAGATCACCCAGCGGTTCCCCGGCCGCTGACGACGCCCATCCCTGGGGGCCCGCGACTCGACCGCGGGCCCCCAGGGGTCCCGGCTCGTCCGTCTGCAGGGCCCATCGGTCCGGCGACCGGCGCGCTCCGACTGCGACTCCACGCCGCGGAGGCTTCGCCCGTACTCCGCGGCCGGCCCACGCCTCGTACCGCCTCGCTGCGGCCCTCCCACGTACGCCCCGTCCGCAGAAGCCGACAACAGCGCCGCCGCGCGCCCCATGCACCACACACCACACCCCCGACCGGAAGGCATCCACTCATGACCGTCGTTCGAGCCGCTGCAGTACAGATCAGCCCCGTGCTCTACAGCCGCGCCGGCACCATCGCGAAAGTCGTGCGGAAGATCCACGATCTGGGCGAGCAGGGTGTCCAGTTCGCGGTCTTCCCCGAGACCGTCGTCCCCTATTACCCCTACTTCTCCTTCGTGCAGCCGCCCTACATGGCGGCCACAGAGCATCTGCGTCTGATGGAGGAGGCGGTGACCGTACCGTCCGCCGACACCGATGCGATCGCCGAAGCCGCCCGGGCAGCACGGATGGTCGTCTCGATCGGCGTCAACGAGCGCGATGGCAGCACCCTGTACAACACGCAGCTGCTGTTCGACGCGGACGGCACGCTGATCCAGCGTCGCCGCAAGATCACGCCGACCTATCACGAACAGATGGTCTGGGGCCGGGGCGACGGCTCGGGCCTGCAGGCGGTGGACAGCGCCGTCGGCCGCATCGGGCAGCTCGCGTGCTGGGAGCACTACCTGCCGCTGGCGCGATACGCCCTGATCGCCGACGGCGAGCAGATCCACGCCGCGATGTATCCCGGATCCTTCGGCGGCCAGCTGTTCGCCGACCAGATCGAGGTCAACATCCGCCAGCACGCACTGGAGTCGGCGTGCTTCGTGGTCAATGCCACCGCCTGGCTCGACGCCGACCAGCAGGAGCAGATCGCCGCGGACACCGGTGGGCCCGTCGCCGCGATCTCCGGTGGCTTCTTCACCGCCATCGTCGACCCGCAGGGCCGCATCGTCGGCGAGCCGCTCACGTCCGGCGAGGGCGAGGTCGTCGCCGACCTGGACCTCGCACAGATCGACCTGCGCAAGCGCCTGATGGACTCGCGCGGCCACTACAGCCGTCCGGAACTGCTCAGCCTCCACATCGACCGCACCTCGGCGCCTCACGTCCACGAGCGCGGCACCCAGGTTCCGGGACGCCTCGCCCGCGCGGCCACGGAGGCCGGCGAGCCCGAGGCCCAGTAGCGCGGTCCCACCGGCACGCGCGGGCGGATCGCTTCGGTGACCCCACCCGACCGAGGATCAAGGAGAGTCATGCCATGGATGATCTGGTCACGACGGTCATCGAGGCGCACGGCGGTCTGGCCCGCTACAACCGGTTCAGCTCGGCCACGGTGCACTTCCGCCTCGGCGGTTCGCTGTGGCGGTTGAAGGGGCAGGAAGGGACCTTGAGTCAGGGGACCGTTCGGCTCAGCCTGCTCCGGCAGTACGCCAGCCACCACCCCTTCACCGCCGCCGGTTTGTGGACCTCCGTCACCGCCCGGCGGGTGGCCGTGGAAACGGTCGGCTGCGAGGTGACGGCCGAGCGCTTCGACCCACGCGCCTCGTTCCCGAGCGACGCACACGCCGCCTGGGACGATCTGCAGCTCGCCTACTTCACCGGGTATGCCATGTGGACGTATCTGACGTCCCCGTTCACCTTCGGCTCCCCAGGGTTCAGGAGCGTGGAACTGCCTCCCGTCGTCGAGGAAGGAGAGATCTGGAGGCGCCTGGAGGTCACGTTCCCGGAACACATCGCGACACATTGCCGCCGGCAGGTGTTCTTCTTCGACTCGGACGGCCTGCTGCGCAGACACGACTACACACCCGAAGTCGTCAACGCGGGTCCCGCCGCGCACTATCCCTCCGCGTACGAGGAGTTCGACGGGATCATGGTCCCGACCCGGCGCCGCGTCTACCGGCTCGGAGCGGACGGAACGGTGTTCCGAGAGCAGAAACTCGTCACCATCGACATCGACAGCGTCCTGTTCAACTGAGCCGACAGCGGCAGCGGCAGCGGCAGCGCTCGAACGACGAGACACCAACGCACCGGCGCGCCGGAGACCGGCAGTTGGGGTGGACGCGATCGGCGCGGCCGACGGCAACCGTCACGCACACCGGTGCGCGCGCACCGGGGCAGCCGTCCCCCCGAAGCGGCGGCAGAGCCGGTCATTAGGCTCCACGTCATGACCCTTGATCTCGGATTCACCTGCTCGTGCTGCGGAGCGCGCCACCCGGAGCTGCCGATGAACTACACGGCCGAGGCACCGGCCGTGTGGGACCCGGCTTTCGCCGACGCCGACGACTGCCTGCTCTCGTCGGACCAGTGTGTGATCCACGGGCAGCACTACTTCGTCAAGGGCCTGATCGAGATACCGGTCATCGGCGGCGACGAGGTGTTCTCCTGGGGCGTCTGGGTCTCCCTGAGCCGTGAGAGCTTCTCCCGCGCCGCGGACCTGTGGGACACGCCCGGTCGGGAGGACGAGAAGCCGTACTTCGGCTGGCTCACCACCTACCTGCCCATGTACGCGCCGACTTCTCTCTACTTGAAGACCAACGTCCATACCCGCCCGGTCGGCGAGCGCTTCTCCGTCGAGCTCGAGCCCACCGACCATCCCCTCGCCGTCGAGCAGCGGACGGGCATCACCTTGGACTGCGTTCGTGAGATCGCCGCAGCTGTCCTCCACCCCGCGAGCGACGACCAGTCTTGAGCGCGGACACACGGGTTTCGCCGGCGCCCGTCGGACTGAGCCGCAGGGCACGGCACTTCGTCGAAGTGCACGGGCCGGGTCAGGCCTCCTCGGGTCGCACGGACGTGGGGTGGGAGTTCGGGCCTATCAGGTGCGAGAAAGCCGGTCCCGGCGCAGCCCCTTACAGCCTTTGATCCTTGCTGCCCCGCAGCCTACGGTCTAGGTAGTCGACCGGTCGGTTGAGTCACGGTGCCGGTCGCTGTTCCCCTCTGATCCCGTACGAAGGCAGATCACAGCATGCGCAAGACCACCCTGGGTACCCACGGACCGCAGGTCGGCGTCATCGGCCTGGGCGCCATGGGGATGAGCTTCGCCTACGACATGGCCGCCCCACGCGACGAAGCCACCTCAGTCTCCGTGATCCACCAGGCACTCGACCTGGGGATGACCTTGATCGACACTGCCGATGTCTACGGCCCGTACACCAACGAGGAGCTCCTCGGCCGGGCTCTGGCCGACCGCCGCGACCGTGCGGTGATCGCCACCAAGGTCGGCATGGAGTGCATCGACCCGACCGGCGGCCCTGGCGGTGCCCCGCTGGTCAAGCCCAATGGACGACCCGAGCACGTGCGCGCGGCGATCGACGCCAGCCTGCGCCGCCTGCAGACCGACCACGTCGAGCTCTATCAGCTGCATCGCGTCGACCCTGAGGTCCCCATCGAGGAGACCTGGGGCGCCCTGGCCGAGGCCGTCACGGCCGGCAAGGCCCGCCACCTCGGCCTGTCCGAGGTCAGCGTCGAGCAGATCAAGCGGGCCCAGGCCGTGCACCCGGTCGCCACCGTGCAGTCCGAGTTCTCCCTCTGGACGCGCGACGTCCAGGCCGAGGTCCTGCCTTACTGCATCGAGCACGGCATCGGCCTCCTGCCCTACTCGCCGCTGGGCCGCGGCTTCCTCGTCGGACGCTTCGCCTCCTTCGACGAACTGCCGAAGAATGACCAGCGGCGGCGCCTGCCGCGCTTCCAGCAGGACAACCTGCGCGCCAACCTCGACATCACGACGAAGGTCCGTGAGGTCGCCGACCGGATCGGCGCCACCCCCGCGCAGGTCGCCCTCGCGTGGCTCACCGCCCAGGGTCCGCACGTCGTGCCCATCCCCGGCACGAAGACGCCGAAGTACCTCGCCGACAACGCGGGCGCCGCGGACGTCCAGCTGTCCCCGGCCGATCTCGACGACCTCGACGCCCTCCCGACTCCCGTCGGCGCCCGGTACTGACTCTCTCACCCCGGCGTCACCTGGCGACGACCGGCGATGCCCGCGGGGCGCGGATGACACGCCGCGCCCCGCGGTGCCGCTACCGGGCGAGCCGCATGCCTCGCGCCCGTCCTGGCGGGCCACTTCGACACTCGGCGCCGGGGCCTGAGAGAACGCCTCTTCCGTAGGAGGCCAAGGCTGCGCTCACGGCTCCGCCCGCGGACCCCCGACGGCGAATACATGAAGCCACCAACTGCTGAGCTCTGGAGGGCCGGACAGCGCGCCGGGTCGCACCGGGTACTCCGTGACGCCGACCTCTGAGCGTGTGCGATCCAAGGAACGGCCCCGAGTTGGTGGCAGCGAGAGGGGCGACCGGCTCGGCCCCGCTGCGGATGTCCGTGGTCGATTCGCGGATGATGGTCGCCATGCAGAAGGCTGCCGAGAAGATCAAGGTCTGGTTCCGGTTCGTCCCGCGCGTGGGCTGGCTCCCGCAGGACACGGAGGGTCTGTGGGCGACGAGACTCAGCACCGACACGGCCTCGGTACAGAACGCCCCGTTCCTCCAGGACGGAGTGGCTGAAGGCGACGTCGTACGGTTCCGGACCGACTCCGACGGACTGCACTGGGCCACCGGACGGGTCAGTTCCGGCGGCAACTGCACGATCCGCGTCGTACCCGTCCCCACCGGCCCGCTCGGGCGCAGCCCTCAGGCGGTACACCAGCGCTTTTCAGCGTTCCGTCTCGGCGGCGAGGTCTTCAGCAAGGAGTTTCCCATGGTGGCTTTGACCGCACCGGTCGGCGCCGACTTCGCCGGGATCAAGGCGCTCCTGACACAGGGGCAAGAGCAGGGGTGGTGGCACTACGAGGTCGGCTGCGGCACCGACGAGTGGTGGAATGCCTGACCCTGCCGTAGGGAAGCGCTGTTGGCCCTGCTCGGCGATCGGGACGGAGGCAGCGACTGACCCGTCCGCGACCGCGCGTCGTACTTCAGGACACAGCGGGCCGGGCGGCCGCCGCATGGTGGGGCACGCCGGCCGGCCACCCGGAGCATCGTGGTCGGCCGGCCCGACGAACCCGTTGCTGCTCAGCAGTTGACAGGGGGGTTGCCGGAGGCGACTCGGCAGAAGTCGACCCCGAGTCCGCCGTCCACGGTGCCGGCGTTCGGGCCGACGAAGACGGAGTCGCCGTCGGCGCCGCCGAGGATCCTGCCGTTCCCCGTGGTACCGGCGTTGGCCGTGATGAAGTCACTGCCGGTGCCGCCGTCGACGGTGCCGGCGACGAGGCCGTTGATGACGATGGAGTCGCTCCCGCCCAAGCCCTCGACCCTGTCGCCCACGGCGAGGGCGCCGCAGCGGATGTAGTCGGAGCCGGCAGTACCACTGACGGTCGTACCCGACACGGGACGGCCGTTGACCGTACATGAGGTCAGGGCTTGTGCAGGAGTCGCGGTCAGGACGAGGGGGGCGGCCACGAGGGCGGCGGCGCACAGCGTGCGCATCGCGTGTCTGATCATGCAGCGAGTGGTTCACGGTGACTTCATGATCGCAATTCTGCACCGTCGGTAACACTGCCGTCCGGGGGCGGTCCGCCGCCCGTACGGGCGGCGGAGGCTACTGGATCCCGCCCCGGGAGCGGACCGCAGTAGCTGTGGTGTTGGGCTGACCTGCCCCCAGCGCTCCATGAGCGGTGCGAGCTGCCGGGAGCCGTCCGCACACCTTCGCGCCCTACCCGTGGGACCGCGGGGACCTTTTGGATGCCGTCCGTCGAGGTCTAGCGTGGACACATGGGCGGCGGGACCTTGACGCTGTTTCTGTGCGGCGATGTCATGCTCGGGCGCGGCGTCGATCAGATCCTCGCGCATCCGAGCGATCCGCAGCTGCGGGAGGGATACGTCGGGGACGCGCGCTCCTATGTGCGGATGGCGGAGTCGGTGCACGGTCCGATCCCTGCGCCCGTTCCGTGTTCCTGGCCCTGGGGCGAGGCACTGCGCCTCCTGGACGAGAGCGCTCCGGCGGTCCGGATCGTGAATCTCGAGACGTCCGTCACGCGCAGCGACACCTTCCTCCCCGACAAGGCGATCCACTACCGGATGCACCCGGCGAACCTGCCCGCCCTCGCGGTGGCCCGGCCCGACGTCTGCGTCCTCTCCAACAACCATGTGCTGGACTTCGGCCGCGAGGGGCTGGAGGAGACGCTGGCCGCGTTGGCCCTCGCGGGACTGCCCGCGGCGGGGGCGGGGCGGACCGACGAGGAGGCGTACGCGCCCGTGGCGGTACCGGTCACGGGTGGGGGGCGGGTGCTGGTGTTCGCCCTCGGGGCCTGCTCCAGCGGTGTCCCGTCCGACTGGGCCGCGGCACCGGATCGTTCCGGGGTGGCTCATCTGCCGGAGCTGTCGGCGTCCGCGGCCGCCGATGTGGTTCGGCAGGTGCGGTCCGCGAAGCGGGCGGGCGACATCGTGGTCGTGTCCGTGCACTGGGGCTCGAACTGGGGATACGGCGTGCCGCGGGACCAGGTGCGCTTCGCCCGTGCCCTGGTGGACGGCGGCGTCGACGTCGTCCACGGCCATTCCTCGCACCACCCCCGCCCCATCGAGGTGTACCGGGACCGGCTGATCCTGTACGGCTGCGGTGACTTCGTGGACGACTACGAGGGCATCGACGGCTACGAGGAGTACCGCGACGACCTGCGGATCGCCTACCTCGTCACGGTGGCCGCCGACAATGGACGGCTGACCCGCCTGCGCCTGTTGCCCCTGCAGTCCCGCCGCATGCGTCTCGAGCTCCCGTCCGGCGCCGATCGCGCCTGGTTGTGCGCCACGCTCGACCGGATCAGTGACGGCGTACGCATCACCGAGGAACCCGACGGCTCCCTCGCGGTCACCCACTCCGCCACGCAACCGGCCTGAACCGACGGACGGGACCGGTGGCCGCGGCCGGCGGGGAACCCGGCCGGCCACGGCCTCGATCAGTATCGTCTGCTGATCAGCGAGGGCTGGGTGTGCCGACCCGGGCGGCATCCCCCGTGGGGCTGCTGCCGCTCAGGACCAGCGCCTTGGCCTGTTGGAACTCTTCCGGTGTGATGTCGCCACGGGTGCGCATCTCGGCGAGCTTCGCGAGTTCGTCTGCACTGCTGGTCCCGCCGCTCGCTGTCTCACGGACGTAGGAGTCGAACATCTGCTTCTGCGCCCGGGCGTGTTCGACGTCCCTGCGCCCCATGTCCTTGCCGCGGGCGATGAGGTAGACGAAGACGCCGAGGAACGGCAGCACGATCACGAACACGAGCCAGCCGGCCTTGCCCCATCCGCCCAGGGTGTCGTCACGAAAGATGTCGAAGACGACCTTGAAGAGCAGGAAGAACCACATGACCCACAGGAAGAACCAGAGCATGGTCCAGAAGGCGCTCAGCAGCGGATAGTCGTTCGCCAGGTACATCTGCGTGGTCCCTTCTTCTCCCGCCCGGGCTTCACCCGGATGGCGTTCTGAGCCCACGCTGCACCCGAAGAGAGCGTTCGGCCTCACACGATCCGGGTGATTCCTGCGGCCGGTCCCCGGGGCCCGGCCGGGCAAGCGACCACCGGGGAGGAAGGACGGCGCGCATCGGGCGGGTCTGCGGGGCAGGGTCGAACACGGAGAGTCACGGACGGGCGAAAAGCGATGGACACAGGTACTCGTGCGTCCTAGCCTCACCGTGGTTCGAAGGTCCCCACATCCGGATGAGGTGCGTTTGATGACGGTCCAGGCAACGGCGGCCGGCTTCGACAGGCCGTCCCTCGCGCACGTCATGACCTCATCGGACGTAAGGACCTCATCCAGTGGATCTTCCACGTAGCTTCACCATCCGCGAGCGCAGCCATCGCATCCACAACCCGTTCACCGGCGAGAAGCTGGCTGCTCTGGGGCAGGCCCTGAGCTTGGCCCCCGAGACGCGTGTGCTCGACCTCGCCAGTGGTTCGGGCGAGATGCTGTGCACCTGGGCCCGCGACCACCGTGTCGTCGGGACCGGAGTGGACATCAGCACCGAGTTCACGGCCAGGGCTCGCGCCCGGGCAGCAGAACTCGGCGTCGCAGGTCGGGTGGACTTCGTCCACGGCGACGCGTCCGGCCACGTAGCGGACGCACCTGTCGACCTGGCCGCGTGCATCGGCGCCACCTGGATCGGCGACGGACTGGTCGGCACCATCGAGCTGCTGCGTCGCAGCCTCCGCTCCGGTGGCATGTTGCTGATCGGCGAGCCGTACTGGCGTCAGGAGCCGCCGGACCAGACCACCGTCGACGCATGCCACGCCGGCACCAAGGACGACTTCCGACTGCTTCCCGAACTGATCGAACAGTTCGGTGAACTGGGCTACGACGTCGTCGAAATGGTGCTCGCGGACCAGGACAGCTGGGATCGGTACCGGGCTGCGCAGTGGCTGAACATCCGACGCTGGCTCGACCAGAATCCCGGCGACGAACTGGCCGCCGAGATGAGAAACGAGCTCTCCCGGGAGCCGGCCCGCTACGCCAGGTACGAGCGCGAGTACCTCGGTTGGGGAGTCTTCGCACTCATGGCCGTCTGACGTTCGCGTCGAGGTCGGGTCCGGGAGCGTGCTCCCGGACCCGACCTTCCCGTCAACTGCCCACCGGCGCGACCAAGATGCTCGCGTCCCGCGCCCGCAGAAAGGCGCGGGTGACGGAGCGGGCGCCGGTTGCGGGGCCGGAGCAGCGCAAGGTGGTCCAGGCGTTCCTGGCGGCCGCCCGCCGCGGCGACTTCGAGGCGTTGCTGCAGGTGCTCGATCCCGAGGTGAGGCTGACCGTCGACACCGCGGACGGAGTGGTCGTCAGGCTCGGCGCCACCACGGTCGCCGCCGGAGCGCAACTGGCGGGCGGCGGGGCCGCAGGCGGGCGGGCGGTACTCGTCAACGGTCGTCCTGGAGTGCTTTCCTGGCGCGAGGACGGCACTCCGCTCTCGGTCCTCGTGTTCACCGTCGTCGGCGGCCGGATCACCGACATCGCGGTCGTGATCGACCCGGGCGCGCTCGCGCTGATGGACCTCCCGGATCCGGCATGACCCGCCACGACCCGCCGTCGCCGCCCGCCACGTCATCGCCGCGGGCAAGGGCAACTCCGACCCTTCGGTGGCTCCAGGCGTGACGGGGGTGGGGCGAATGGCAGACGACCAGCCGTCGTACCTGTTCAGCGGCGCGTCGATGGGTGCAGTCGGCTGCCGCTACGCGACCTTGTCCGACGAGCGGGGCGGCACGGGTCCCCGGCACCACTGTGATGGCTGAGCAAAGTGGGGTACGCGGCCCTGCATGACAGCAACGGCCGAACTTCCTGAGCGCTCGTCGGCGGTGCGGGGTCTGCGCCGCATTCGCGTCCTCTATGCGGGAGGGACCGTCTTGTGGGCGGTCACTGCCGCGTACGCGGGATGGACGCACCCCGGGACCCGGCAGATGTGGGTGTCCCTTCTCCTTCTTGCAGTCTTCGCCGGCCTCTTGGTCACGACGTCCATCTGCCTGCGCAAGCCCGTGCCCTCCCGGCCGGTCCCGGCTCGCAGCCGCCCGGTGCGTCAGCACTCGACCGCAACCGCCCGCCACGCCGGGGCCTAGCGCGCCGGCCGTAGAGGGTGCCCGCCCGCACTCAGCAGTAGGTGAAAGGGCGAGCGGCGACTGCGCTGTCGCGGCAGGCCCAGAGTGGGCCGGGGAGGCCACGCCGGACGGCATCACCCCCGGAAGCGCGCTGGCGGTGCGGGGTCAGTCGGCCGACAGCGGGCGAGCGGTGGCTCCGCCAGTTCCGGTAGCTCCGGTGATTCCGGTGATTCCGGTGAGAATGAGGTCGATGCCGGCCAGGAACTCTTCCTCGTCGTCGTGCTTGCGGAGTTGGCCGGCGACGTTTCGGGTGAACGCGTACTGATCGGCGTCGAGTTCTGCCCATTCCGTCGCGACGGCGTCGAGGAAGTCGGACCGGTCCGTGTCGGGTCGGACCGCTCGGACGTTCGCCGCGTTCTGGCCCGCCACTCCGAGGATGTAGTTCAGCAGCGCGGACGCCGCGGTGAACTGGGCGGCTTCGGGCACTCGGAGTGCCTGGACCTGGCGTCCGATGTGCTCGAAGACCCGCAGCATCGGCGACTGCCACGGTGTGCGGGCGAACTGCGTGCCGACCCACGGGTGGGCGTCGATCGCTTCGAACACGCCGAGCGCGAGGGCGCGGATCGCTTCCTGCGGGCCCGCGTCGGCGTCATGGCCGGTGATCGTGGTGTCCACGACGGCATCGGTGGCGGCGGCCAGCAGTTCGGCCTTGCCGGCGACATGCCAGTAGATCGCCCCTGGTCCGGTCGCGAGGCGCTCGGCCAGCGCACGGAACGTGAGGCCGCTCTCGCCCACCGTGTCGAGCAGTTCGACGGCGGCGCTGACGATGCGCTCGCGCGAGAGCGGTTCCTGCCGTCGTTCGGGGCGACGCGTCCTGGTTGCCATACGGTCATTCTAGCCATCCTGGAACATCGTTCCAGCTTGACAATGCCTGGAACGTCATTCCACCCTGGGTTCGCTGGAACGGCGTTCCAGCGGTGACCTGCCGGGTGTCCGCCCAGCGGTCCGCGCTCAGGAAGGAACCACCATGACGACTGTCACGATCATCGGCGCCGGGCTCGGCGGCCTCACGCTCGCCCGCGTCCTGCATGTCCACGGAATCCCGTCCACGGTCTACGAGGCGGAACCCTCCCCGACGGCGCGCACGCAGGGCGGGATGCTCGACATCCACGACCACACCGGTCAGCCGGCTCTCCAGGCGGCGGGCCTGATCGACGCGTTCCGCGGCATCGTCCTGGAGGTCCGCCAGGCCATGCGGGTGCTCGACCGCGACGGGACCGTCCTGCTCGACGAACCGGACGACGGCACGGGTGGCCGTCCCGAGGTGCAGCGCGGCGAGCTGCGGCGGATCCTGCTCGACTCGCTCCCGGCCGGCACCGTCCGGTGGGGGCACAAGGTCGGTGGTGTCCGCGCCCTTGGCGGGGGGCGTCACGAGGTGACCTTCTCCGACGGCGCCACCGTCGAAACGAGTCTGCTGGTCGGCGCGGACGGCGCGTGGTCCCGGGTCCGGCCGCTGCTCTCCGACGCGACACCCGAGTACATCGGCAGGTCGTTCGTCGAGACCTACCTGTTCGACGGCGACACCCGGCACCCGGCCGCCGCGAAAGCGGTCGGTGGCGGTTCATTGTTCGCGCTCGCGCCGGGCAAGGGGATCCAGGCCCACCGGGAGAGCGGCGGGACGCTCCACACCTACGTGGCGCTCTCCGAGCCGCAGGAGTGGTTCGCCCGTATCGACTTCACCGATTCCGCCGCGGCGACCGCGCGGATCGCGCGGGAATTCGAGGGTTGGGCACCGGAGGTCACCGCGCTGATCACCGAAAGCGACACCGCTCCGGTCCTGCGCGCTCTCCACGCCCTGCCGGTCGAGCACCGGTGGGAGCGGGTGGCGGGGGTGACGCTGCTCGGCGATGCCGCGCACCTCTCGGCTCCGAACGGCGAGGGCGCCAACCTGGCCATGTACGACGGTGCCGAACTCGGCAAGGCCATCGCCGCACACCCCGACGACGCCGAGGCGGCGCTCACCGCGTACGAGCAGGCCCTGTTCCCCCGCAGCGCCGCGGCCGCCGCCGAAGGCACCGACCTCCACGAGCTCCTCTTCGGCGACCATGCGCCCCACAGCCTGGTCTCCATGCTCACGGAGCACGCGCAGCCCCGCTGAGGCACTCGGCCACCTGGCTTCAGATACCCCCTGTCAGAACCGCGACGTTCCCTCGTGGCAGTGGGAGGCCCCTTCCACTGCCGTATGCCGCAGCCAGCGAGCGTCTATCTCACGGCCGTCCGGCAGGGTGAAGCGAGGCGGGCCGTCGTCCGCCACGAATCCGGCGCTCGTCAGCGCCCGCGCGGATGCCGCGTTCGCCGCTTCGTGAGCTGCCTGGACGCTCGGCAGCCCCATGTGGGTGTGAGCGAACAGTGCAGCCGACCGGAACAGCTCGGCTCCCAGGCCCAGACCGCGGGCGTGCGGAGCCAGTGCTCCGCCGATCTCCCCGGTATCGGTGGAGAGCTGCAGGGTCGCCGCGTATCTTCCGTCGTCGAGGCGCACACCTATGAGCCGCTGCGTCTGGTCCGCGGGAGGCTCGAAGGGTTCGGTCAACAGGCGGCGCGGGAGCAGGGACGGGAAGCACATGTCGGCGTCCCCGGGACGCAGCTCGGTCAGGGCCTCACGGATGTGGTCGTCGGCTATGACCTGGTCGGGACCCCAGCCGAGCCATCGCTGCGCCTCGGGGTCCGAGCACACGGCCCAGGAAGCGGCGCGATCCAGCATGGTCTGCGGTGTGTAGAACATCAGGTGTTCCGTGTGCAGGGTGTGCCGTCGGCGCCTGCACACACCGGGCCGAGGGAGCTTGGGCCTCGACCGCCGGCGCCGCTTCAATGACCAGACCATGCGCCCTTCCCGAAGGCCCGCGGCCAGGTCGGCCGGATCGCTTGTGTCGGAGTCTCGTCATGCGTTGCGACAGCTACAGCGGCGGCAGCGGCAGCGGCAGCGGCAGCGGCAGCGGCAGCGAGCATAGGAGCAGTGCGCAGCTCGGGCCGGGGCGCCGCGCTGCACACTCACGTGACGGTCACAAGGTCGCGGTGTCGATCACGAACCGGTACCGGACGTCGCTGTTGGCGACCCGCTCGTACGCCTCGTTGATCTGGCCGGCCTCGATCAGCTCGATCTCGGCGCCCAGTTGGTGATCGGCGCAGAAGTCGAGCATCTCCTGGGTCTCTTGGATGCCGCCGATGTTGGAGCTGGTCAGGCTGCGGCGGTTGCCGAAGATCGAGGCGAGAGAGACCTGCACCTCTTCTTCGGGGATGCCGACGTTCACCAGGGCTCCGCCCGTCCGCAGGAGGGAGAGGAAGGCCGCGTAGTCGAGCGGCACCGAGACCGTGTTGATGATGATGTCGAACGAGCCGACGAGGTCGGTGAACGTCTTCGCGTCGGCGGTCGCGTAGTAGTGGTCGGCACCCAGGCGCAGGCCGTCGTCCTTCTTGCGAAGGGACTGCGACAGCACGGTCACCTCCGCGCCGAGGGCATGCGCGATCTTGACGCCCATGTGCCCGAGCCCCCCGAAGCCCACGACAGCGACCCTCTTGCCGGGGCCCGCGTTCCAGTACTTCAGCGGGGAGTAGGTGGTGATGCCGGCACACAGCAACGGGGCGGCCACGTCCAGAGGCAGGCCGTCGGGGATGCGCAGGACGTAGTTCTCGTCGACCACGATCTTCTGGGAGTAGCCGCCGTACGTCGGCTGTCCGTCCTTGCCGATCGCGTTGTACGTCCAGGTCGGTTGCTCGAGGCAGTACTGCTCCAGTCCCGCCTTGCAGTTCTCGCATCTGCGGCAGGAGTCGACCATGCATCCCACGCCGACCCGGTCGCCCACGGTGAACCGGGTCACCTTGGTGCCGACTTCCGACACCACGCCGGTGATCTCGTGGCCGGGGACCATGGGGAAGATGCCGTCGCCCCAGCCCTCTCGGACCTGGTGGATGTCCGAGTGGCAGATACCGCAGAATTCGATGTCGATCAGGACGTCGGATTCGCCGAGCGGGCGGCGCTCGATGGTGGTGCGCTCCAGGGGAGCCTTGCCTACGGGTGCAGCGTATGCGGTGACGGTGGTCATACCGGGAGCCTTCGCGCGTGGGGTGGGGCCGACCGTCCAGCCGGACGATTGGCGATTCTGCGGACTGCACGGCGAGCCGGGCTGCACACAGGGGATCCGCCGCGCTGGGCGCGTCCCGCCTGATGGTCACCCGGCCTTCGGTCAGCCATGGGCTTGATTGACACCATTCGTCATTCTCGCGACATCGGTCGGAAAACGCTCGCCGAGCCGGCACTCCCCCGCTGCCTCGCCCCTCCCCGCAGGTGTGTCTCTGGGCGAAGAGCCACCGGACCGGACAGGGGCCTAACTGTTGATGTCGACGTCGTCGAAAAGTGTGAGCATCCGGCTGAGCACTCGGACGCAGGTGTCCACATCTGCAGTGGTGAGATCGTCCGCCGCCTCTCGCAGCAGCGCGTGTTCCCGGGCGACGACTGCCTGGATCGTCGTGCCACCGCTGTCGGTCAGCCGGATCAGCGAGGATCGCGCATGCGCCGGGTTCGGCACGGCCTCCACCAGACCGCTCGCCGCCGCGTCGTTGACCATCCGCTGGACGAACTGGCGGCTGATCGACTGCGCTCGGCCCATTTGGGGAACCGTCATCGGCCCGTGCTCGCGCAGGAGATCGAGCACCGCGCGCACTCCCACCGACAGGTCCTGCCCCGCGGCGTCCTGTTCGATCTTCCGTTGAACACGCCGGTAGAGCGGTCCGATCAGAGCGAAGATCTCCATCAGCCGCGGCCCCGCCTCGTCGGGCGACAGTGGGCGTTCTTCATCACTCACACGCCGATGATAAATGACAATCCAGTTGTCATCCAGCCGGGTTTATGACAACTTGGTTGTCATGACTTCAGCTTCCGACCTCCGCTTCTTCGCGTCCTCCGACGGTGAGCTCGCCTACCGCGACACCGGCGGCACCGGCCTGCCCGTCGTACTGCTGCACGCGGGTTTCGTCGACCACACCATGTTCGACGAGCAAGTCCCGGCGCTCTCGCGGGAGTTCCGCGTGATCGCACCGGACGCCCGCGGCCACGGACGGTCCGCCAACGCGAGCCGCCCGTTCCGGCAGGCCGACGATCTCGCCGAGCTGCTGCACCACCTGGACACCGGTCCCGCCGTCCTCGTCGGTGTCTCCATGGGGGCGGTGCTCGCCGTGGCGACCGCACTGGAACACCCCGAGCTGGTCCGGGCCCTGGTCATCTCCGGCGGCGGCACGAACGAGTACGAGTTCACCGAGTCCTGGTCCAAGGAATTCCAGAACGCCCAGTTCAACGCCCTGGCCACCGGTGACATCGCGGCCTGGCACGATGCGAGCGACGCCTGGGCGCACGGCCCCGAGCGCCCGCGGGACGCGGTCAGGCCCGAGGTCTACACGCGCCTTCGCGAGATGCGTCAGCGAACCATCGGCAAGCACACGCTCGGCGAACCCGATCACCACATCCCGGTCAAGGACCTGCGCACCCGGGCCGGCCACATCACCGTCCCCGTGCTCGCCCTCAACGGCGCACAAGACGCACCCGAACTCCGTGCCATGGCCGATTCGATAGCCCTCACGGCACCACGAGGCCGGACGTCCGCGATCGACGACGCCGCGCACTTCCCCAACCTCGACCGCCCCGACGAGTACACCCGGATCGTCACCGACTTCCTCAACGGACTGGACCAGGAACTGTCCGTCCGCCCCTGAGCGTCAGGAGCCCGATGGGAGTGTCCGCCAGCGTGGGGCCTCGTCATCGGGGACATCCGGGGACGCGAAGTGGAAAGGCACCCCGAGGTGTTGAGCCAGGGCCCGCCCCGCGCCGGCGGCGACGGTGCCCGGCGCAGCAGCGCCGGCACGGTGATACACGGTTGCCAAGTGGCCTTCCCCGGAGGGGCCGTTCAGGACGGCGACCAGGACCACGAACCAGTCGTGGACGGTGTCGCCGTCCCAGACGGCCTCGATGGCGGCCACCCGGCCCGGGAGGGCTTCCGCTCGGGCTGCGAGTGAGGAGACGTCGAGCGCGTCAGGCGGCCGGCGTCGCACCCGGTCCCCCAAAGCCTGGTAGCGCGCGTGGACCACCTGTTCCGCCTCGAAGAGGCCCACCCCCAGCGGGCGCAGCGCTTCCAACACGGCCTTGACCGCACTGATTCGGCGGTCGCACAGCACGTTCGCGTCGACCTCCCTGCGGGTGCGTTCCTCCAGGTAGGGCCACCACCCGCTCACCGGGCCACCCGAGTGGGGTCAGTGAAGTGCGCCATGGGCCGAACGTACCTCAGCGGCGAGACCGCCGGCCGGGATCGCCTCCCGCGGATACGAGGCACCCCGGCAGGCCTGCCTGCAGCCGGCAGCGCCAGTTCTACGGGACGTCCTTGACGAACACGATCCCGTCGTTCCCCGCCAGATGGGCCGGGTCGAGTGGGGCATAGCCGAAGTAGGGGGACACACGAGGGGCGGGTCGGCTGTCGCCGAGGCCGGTGGCGAGCCGGGGGGCGTCGACGAGGTAGCGGTCTTCTGGGAGCGCGTACAGGAGACCTTCGACGGTGTCCGGCGGCGGGGTGTCCACTCCCTGGTGCCGGATCGTGCCGAGAGCCGTGGCGAGGAAGGCGTACCTCTCGCCCAGGCGGGCGCCGGCGAGAGCGCCGGCGCTCCACCACTGCAGCGGGCGACCGTTCATCCGCATGGTGCTCTTGTCCCGCTGGAGGTGGCCGTTGTGGGCGTACACCAGTGCCGGGGCCCGCCGGGCAATGGCGAGGAGGCTGTCGGCCATCATCGAGTCACGCAGACCCACCAGCCGCGTCATGCGGCCGGGTGAGCTGTCGGCCATCCAGTAGTGGTAGCGCAGCAGGCCCATGGCGGTACGCGCGTAGAGGCGTGCCCGCTCACGGTCCTGCGGCGACGAGACGGCCATCAGGTGCGGTGTGTGCTCATCGAGCAGCGCCACCAAGTCGTCCGCGTACAGCCGCAGTTCCTTGGCCTCGGCCGACTGCCCCACGGACCGGTCCGGTTCCGTCATCGCGGCGGGATCGGTCCACCGGTCGTCGGGGCCGAGCAGGCGGTCGAGCGTGTCCGCGGTGCACGGGAGCAGGTCCGCGTCCACCCGGGCGGCGAGGTAGTCGTGGAGTGCGGTGAGAGCCTGGCGGGGGCCGGCGGCCTCGGTCATCTCCAGCGGGCCGTCGATCCCGGCGAAGTGGACGTGTTCGGATGCGGGCCGGACGTCGTTGTACGCGCGCATCCAGCGCACCAGCTCGCGATTGGGCTCGGAGGTGTTGAACCAGGTGTGGCTGAAGCCGCGCTCCATGACGTCGTCGAGGCTGCCGATTCCCGAGGTGACGTAGTCGTCCACGATCAGGCCCTTGATGCAGTCGCTCTCGATGGCGATCGTCCGGTAGCCCTCCTGCTCGACGAGTTGCCGGAACAGTTCGTTGCGCAGTTCGAGGAGCGTGTCCTCGCCATGGGTGGGCTCCCCGAGGGCGAGCAGCCGCGGTCGGGCCGGGAACAGCTTCATGACGGCGGCGGCGTCGACGGCATGGGCGGTGTCCGTGATGTCGATGTCCATGCCTTCAACGCTATCGTTGAACCTTCGGTTGAAACTTTTTCATGACATCGGCAGGAGCATGGGGCGAAACCCTCAAAACGACAGACACCTCAGGCCGATCGACCTGGCCCGCGCGCACGGCCTGTCCACGCAGGCCGTCAGGAACTACGAGCTGGCCGGCATCCTTCCGGTCGCCGATCGCACACCCCACGGCTATCGCACCTACACCTCGCTGCACGCCGGGGCCCTGCGCGCGTTCCTCGCCCTGGTGCCCGGCCACGGACACCGGACGGCCACGGCGATCATGCGGGCGGTGAACGAGGGATCGACTGAGGAGGCGTTCCGCCTCATCGACGAGAGCCACGCCCTGCTCCTCGACGACCGTCGAACCCTCCAGGCCGTGGAGGGCGCCCTGCGTGACCTGGCGCCCATCACCACGTCCGAAGCCGGCGTGGGCTCCGAGCCGGCCGTGCTGTCCGGGTCCGGGTCCGGGTCCGGCGGCACGTTCATCGGGCCGCTGGCCGGGAAGCTCGGTATCCGCCCGGCGACGCTGCGCAAATGGGAGCTCGCAGGACTGGTGAACCCGCGGCGCGACCCGCAGACCGGCTATCGCGTGTACGACGAGGCGGACGTCAGGGACGCACGGCTGGCCCACCAACTCCGCCGGGGTGGCTACCTGTTGGAACAGATTGCCCCGCTCATCGCACAGGTGCGGGCGGCCGGCGGGCTGGAGCCGCTCGGAGCCGCACTGTGCGACTGGCGTGACCGGCTGTCCGCCCGCGGGCGGGCGATGCTGGCCGGGGCCGCCGAGTTGGAGGCGTACCTGCGCGAGCGATCTGCATGACGTCCGAGAGCGCGTCGGCCGTGGGCTCATCTGCCGGCGGCGGCTCCGGGATGCGAGCGCAGGAGTTCGTGTCCGGGTCGTTGGTAGTCTCCGCCTCCACGACGACGGGAGACGGAACATGGAAGCGGGGCCGCCGAGTGCTCCAGGACGCTGGTCCGGAGGAGTTCTGTTCGGCGTCCTTTTCGGGGGTCTGACCTCGGTGGTCTCCGTCGTCACCGTCGGGCGCGTGTGGGCTGCGTGCGACGTCGGTGTCAACTCCGCTGCCGACAGCATGACGTTGGTCTTCCTCGCCCCTCTCATATGGCTCGCGGCAGCCGTTCCGTGGGTCGTGTTGCACGGCACGCTGGGAAGGCGTCACCCGCGTGCGGCACTGGCCGCGGGGATCGTCTTCACCGTGTGGTTCACATGGTTCCTGGTGACGTGGCTCGGCACGGCGGACTCGTATCCTGACGCGTCGTGCCCGGGGAACGTGCCCTCCTGGTGGCCCGGTTTCATCCCTGCCTGACCGCGCGTCCCACGCTGGGATCAATCTTTTGTCTCCGCCGTGAGCCGGTCGGCCCCTGTTTACGAACCCGGTGCTGCCGACGCTCATTCAGGAGTCATGAGGCGCGGCGGTAGACGGCCGCGGGCCCGATGACACCGGCGCCGAACTTGTCGCGGACCCGGTCGATGGCGGTTTCGGCGACCAGGCGGGCCTCGCGCCCCGCGTCGAGACTGATCTGCTCGGCGACCTGGTCGGCGGCGATCAGATCCTCGGCCTTCAGGGCGAGTCCGGTCAGGCGGCCGCGTTGCAGGCCGGCGGCGTCCATCAGCTGGTAGGCGAGATGGCGCAGGTCGTCGTCGTGTGCGGACGGCTCGCGCAGACGCCGGGTCTTCTCCCAGGTGCTTCGACCGGCGAACTTGAGGGTCAGGGTCAGGGCGCGGGCGGCCTGATCGCGACCGCGGAGCCGGGAGCCCAGTTGCACCACCAGATCGAGCAGGGCGGCACGCACCGTGGCGCCGTCCAGGGTGTGCCGGTCGAACGAGCAGCGCACGGCAGCCGTCGGGGGCAGGGCGCGCGGGACGACAGAGCGGGGGTCGATTCCGCGGGCCCGGTCGGTGGCGAGGCGGCCGGCCTTTCCGCCGAGCAGGCGCTGCACGGTGGCCGGCGGGATCGCGGCGAGCAGGCCCACCGAGTGGATGCCGTAGTCGATCAGGACGGCCGCCTGCCGGGGGCCGATGCCGTGCAGGGCTTCGACCGGCAGGCGCGCGAGCCAGCCGGTGACCTGTTCGGCATCGACGGCGAGGACGCCGCCGGGGCCCGGCACCTGGGCGGAGGCGGTCGCGGCGACCGTGACGGTGGGGCCGATGCCGACCCGGACGTCGACGCCGAGGCGGGCGATCGCCCTCACGCGGAGCACCTCTGCCAGGCGGCGTGCGGTGGCGCCGTGATAGCGCAGCGCCCCGCGCAGGTCCACCAGAGCCGCGGTGGGCGGCAGCGCCTGAACCACCGGTGAGAGCTCCGCCAGCAACTCCAGCACCTGACGGTAGGTGTCCTCCGGCAGCCGGTCGGGGCAACGCACATGCATCACTACACCCTGCCGGTCCTCCGTCGACCGCGTCGTCATCTCGCGCTCACCTCCCCCCACACGATATCGAACATGAATTCGAACACGCGAGTGGGAAGGTCAGTGATCACGACTGTGACGGAGCACGACACCTTGCGAGGGGAGCACGACACCTTGCGAGCGAGTGCCCGGTGACTCTCCGTACGGCGGCTCGGAGAAGCGAACCACCACGATGGAGGGCACTTACGATTTCCACTTGCCACCAAGATCACTCGGTGTCCCCGGCTCGAAATGACTGCTAAGTGCTCGCGCGCGGAGTCGGGGCCAGGGCTGCGAGCTGGGCGGCGAACCCGAGGCGAACACCTGCCGGCATCGATCTTCGGGCAGGGGGAGAACCTGGTGCTGCCCCCTGTCGTGGGCAGACGGCCCCCTCTACTCGTCGACCTCGATCGCGCCCTTCTCCCCCGAGCTTGGCTCCGGCGTCGGCCCAGAATGCGACGAGGACCGGCTCGTCGCTGCCGCGGACGTCCTGTTCGAAGGAGTCCTCGGTGACGTTCTTCAGCCGGCGGTGACCGAGCCCTCGAAGACCAGCGGCTTCAGCGAGGCACGGGCGGTGTAGAGGGCGGCGGTATATCCGGCGGGGCCGGAGCCGATGATGACGTTGCGGACGTCCGACTCCGCACTCATGCCTGGGGCTCCGGCGCGATCTCCTTGATCAGGCCCTCGATCAGCACCTTGATCTCGTCGCGGATCGGACGCACGGCCTCGACGCCCTGGCCCGCCGGGTCCTCCAGCTCCCAGTCCAGGTAGCGCTTGCCCGGGAAGACGGGGCAGGTGTCGCCGCAGCCCATGGTGATGCAGACGTCCGACTCCTTGACCGCGTCCACGGTGAGCATCTTCGGTACCTCGGCGGATATGTCGATGCCGACCTCGCGCATGGCCTCGACGGCAGCCGGGTTGACGCCGGCACCCGGGTTGGAGCCGGCGGAACGGACCTCGACGCGGTCCCCGGCCAGGTGCGTCAGCCACGCGGCGGCCATCTGGGAACGGCCGGCGTTGTGGACACAGACGAAGAGCACGGAGGGCTTGTCGGACATGAGAGATCTCTCTTGTTCTCGCGACTGTCTCGCGTAAAGGCGGGTCCTGAATACATCAGTACCCGATGGTGTCAGCTACCACTGATGTGAAATTATCAGTCCATGATGACATCAGTCGACACTGATCTGATGCGGGTTCTCGCCGACCCGCTCAGGCTCCAGATCGTCACCCTGCTCGCCAGGGAGACGCTCTGCAGCACGCACCTGATCGAGGAGACGGGAGCCAAGCAGACCAACCTCTCCAATCACCTGAAGGTGCTGCGTGAGGCCGGGGTCGTGGAGACCGAGCCGTGCGGCCGGTTCACCTACTTCCGGCTCAGGCCCGACGTCATCGCCTCCCTCGCGGGCCAGTTCGCCGACCTGGCGGAGACCGCGCGCGCCACTGCCGAGAACAACATCAAGCGGTCCTGTCCCTGATCCCCGCCCCCGCGGCCACCTGCACCGAGGAGTCCTGTTGACCGCCACCGAGGCCACCGAGCGCGACGACGCCGAAGGCAGCGCCACAGCCTCTCCCGGGCCCGTGCCGCAGCCCGCACCGGGCGCCACTCCGCCCCCGACTCCCCCGCTGACCGCCCGGGCGGCTGCCGAACTCGTCGGGACCGCGGCGCTGGTCGCGATCGTCGTCGGCTCCGGCATCCAGGCCACCGAGCTGACCAAGGACGTCGGTCTGCAACTGCTGGCCAACTCCACCGCGACCGTCTTCGGCCTCGGCGTCCTGATCCTTCTGCTGGGCCCGGTGTCCGGCGCGCACTTCAACCCGGCCGTCACCCTGACGGAGTGGTGGACGGCCCGCCGCGGCGGCGCCGGAGTCACCTCCCGGGAAGTGCTCGTCTACGTACCCGCTCAGATCGTCGGTGCGATCGCGGGCGCGGTACTCGCGGACGCGATGTTCGGCGAACCGCTGGTGAAGTGGTCCACGCACGACCGCTCGGCAGGCCACCTGCTGCTCGGCGAGGTCGTGGCCACCGCCGGGCTGATCCTGCTGATCTTCGGCCTGGCCCGCACCGACCGACTGCGCTTCGCCCCCGTGGCCGTGGCCTCCTACATCGGCGCCGCCTACTGGTTCACCTCCTCCACTTCCTTCGCCAACCCGGCGGTCACGATCGGCCGCGCCTTCACCGACACCTTCGCCGGCATCGCACCCGGCTCGGTTCCCGGGTTCATCGGCATGCAGATCATCGGCGCCGTGCTGGGGCTGGCGCTGGTGGCGCTCATCTTCACCTCCGGCCGGAGCAAGGCCGAGCAGCCCGCCGGATGACGCTGACCACGCAGGTCGTAGTGATCGGCGGCGGCCAGGCCGGGCTCGCCGCCGGGTACCACCTGCGCCGACTGGGCATCGAGTTCGTCATCCTCGATGCCCAGACCGCACCGGGCGGCGCCTGGCAGCACACCTGGGACTCGCTGCACCTGTTCTCCCCGGCCGCGTTCTCCTCGCTGCCGGGGTGGCTCATGCCCGCGCAGAGTGGCGAGGAGTATCCGGACGCGGGGCATGTCGTGTCGTATCTGCGCGACTACGAGAAACGCTATGACCTGCCCGTCCAGCGGCCGGTGCGGGTCGTCGGCGTACACCGGGAGGGCCGGCTCCTGCGGGTGGAGAGCGACTGTGGAACCTGGCATGCGCAAGCGGTCGTCAGCGCGACGGGCACATGGTGGCGGCCCTTCCTGCCCGCCGTGCCCGGACGCCGGGACTTCGGCGGCGATCAGATGCACACCGTCGACTACCGATCACCCGAGGAGATCGCGGGACGTCGCGTGATCGTGGTCGGCGGCGGCAACTCCGGCGCGCAGATCGCCGTCGACCTCGCGTACGACACCGAGCTGACCTGGGTCACCCAGCGCCCTCCGCGTTTCCTGGCCGACGACATCGACGGTCGAGCGCTGTTCGACGCGGCCACCGCCCGCCGCCGCGCCCTCGACGAGGGCCGTACGGATGCGGGCGGCGTTGCCTCGCTCGGCGACATCGTCGCCGTCCCGCCCGTACGCGAGGCCCGCGACCGCGGTCTGCTCAAGGCAACCCCGATGTTCCGCCGGGTGATCCCCGGCGGCGTCGAGTGGGCCGACGGCACCCGCGCCGAGGCCGACGCCATCATCTGGTGCACCGGCTTCCGCCCCGCGCTCTCTCACCTGGCGCCACTCCGACTCCGCGGCCAACGCGGCCGTATCGCCACGTCCGGTACCCGCGCGACGGATGAACCGCGCCTGCACCTGCTCGGCTACGGCGACTGGACCGGTCCGGCCTCCGCCACTCTCATCGGCGTCGGTCGCCCCTCGCGTGAGGCGGCACGCGCGATCGCTGAAGTCCTCCGCGGCTGAGGCCCGTAAGCGACGCGTCGGGGCCGTCAGACAGCGTGCGGAGGACCTCGCGCACCCGGGAGGCGACGTTCGCGGGCAGCGGCGCGTAGTGAATGCCGGGAAGGCTCCGCTGCCCGACATCCCCCGCGGCGTAGGTCAGGAACGACGGGCCGCCCACCAGCGGCAGATCGACTGTCCGGGACATCGCCCAGGAGATCGCTGAACTGCTCGGACAGCTGCCTCGATACTCATCGCGCCGCCCGGCTCCGGTGGCAGCCGGCGCTGATCCGTCGACGGACTTGCAACCGGTACCTAGGTACAGGTTTACCGTCGGGAGTGTCCTCGCCATGGGGACACGATGACGGGAGTGAGTGCGATGAGTGATCTTGCGTGGGTGCCGCGGTCCTGCGCGCTGCCCACCGAGCAGCGGCCTTTGCGGGTCGCGGAGTGGGATGCGCTGTTCTCCGAGCGGCTGAGGTCTCTGTCGCGTCCCGAGCCGCTTCACCTGTGTCTTGATCTGGCGGGCGGGCCCGGCGTCGAGGAGCGGGTCCGGGACTTGGTGGAGCGCGAGAGCGGCTGCTGCTCGTTCTTCGCTTTCACGACCACCCCCGGCGACGATCTGGTCCAACTGGTGATCTCGGTCGACCAGTCGCACGCCGCGGTGCTGGACGCTCTCGCCTCCCGGGCTGCTGTCGCTGGGGAGCAGGGATGAGCGCGGGCCTGCGCAGCGGTCAGGTTGCCGAGGCGGCTGGGGTGAACATCCAGACGCTGCGTTACTACGAGCGGCGCGGTCTGCTCGCCGAGCCACAACGGAGCAGCGGCGGTCACCGTCTCTACGGCGAGGATGCGGTCACTGCGCTGCGGGTGATCAAGGCAGCTCAACGGCTCGGGTTCACGTTGGAGGAGGTCGCCGAGCTGCTGGAGGCCGGCGGGCACCGTCACGGTCGGCCGGTGGCAGGGCTGCAGGAGCGCGCCGCAGCCAAGCTCGCCGAGGTCGAAGCGAAGATCGCCGACCTGACCACCATCCGCACGACCCTGGTCGCCGCCGTTGATGCGGGCTGCGACGACCTGACCGTCTGCGCCTCCAGTTCCTGCTGCCCCATCCCCTTCACCGACCTGGCCGAGGAGAACCGTCATGCCGGAGCCTGCTGCTGACTCCCGCCCGCACAAGGCATCCACGGCGCTCGGGGGCCTGGCTGCCCTGGCCTGTGTGGCCTGCTGTGCGCTGCCCGTCCTGATCACGGCGGGCGTCGTCGGTGCGGGCGCCGGAGCGATCGTCGGCTGGTTGCCTGCCGTCGCCGTCGTCCTGGCCGTGCTCGCCGCCGGAACGTGGTGGCTCGGACAGCGTCGCCGTACTTGCTCCTGCTCGCCCAAGAATGCAGGGGAGAGTGCATGCGGCTGCAAGGCGTCCGATGATCCGCTGAAGATCACCGGCGCGGGCCGCCGGTAGGGTCCGCCGGCATGACCGCTGCTCGTTCCATCGCCCTGATCGTCGTCGCCGGCCTCTTCGAGATCGGCGGTGCCTGACTGGTGTGACAGGGCATCCACGAGCACAAGGGCTGGGCCTGGATCGGCGCAGGCATCATCGCCCTCGGCCTCTACGGAGTGGTGGCGACGTCGCAAGGGTCAGAGAGAATCACTCGTGACGGGCAAGCTTGACCGCGGAGACAAGCAGGATCACGGCCAGTGCGGGGATGAGTACCAGGTCTGAGAAGACTCCGAGGAGCAGTCCGCCCAGGAGGGCGCCTGCGATCGAGCCTCCGGCCATGACCATGGTGAAGCGGAGGTTGACGCCCAGCACCGCGAAGCTGCCGTCGGCAAAGGTTCGACCGGCTCCGTGCGGCAACCGTCCGAAGATCCGCAGCAGGACCAGGAGGGGCCGGATCAGGATGTACCCGAAGAGCATGTGGAACAGCAGTTGTTCGTTGGTCCAGCGGGTGCCGTCGGTCGGCCGGCGCAGGTCGGCCTCGGCGGCGTGGTCGAGGAGTTGATGGAACGCCGCACGGGCGCGCTCCATCTCCTCGTGGACCGCCTCGCGGTCCACAGCGGACTCGCTCACCGAACCCTCCTCGCTCGAGCGTGTTCAGCCCATGGTGCCGAGCATCTGCCCCATCGCGGCGACCACCGACGGCTCCACCCGGTAGTAGACCCACGTGCCGCGCCGTTCGGAGCTGAGCAACCCGGCTTCCTTGAGCTTCTTCAGGTGGTGGGAGACGGTCGGCTGGGAGACCCCGACGTCGGAGATGTCGCACACGCACGCCTCGCCGCCCTCGTGCGAGGCGACGAGTGAGAACAGCCGCAGCCGCACGGGGTCACCGAGCGCCTTGAACATCGCAGCGGTCCGCTCGGCTTCCTCGGCCGTCAGGGCGCGCTCGGTGAGCGGTGGGCAGCACGGTTCCACGGCCTGGTCGGCGGGCTCCGTCAGCGGCAACAGCTCCGTATTCGACATACATCTATGTTGACATACATCAAACCAGCCTGGCGAGGGCCGGAACAGTCACCCAGACGCGGGTGAATTAGATAGATGTCTATGTTGACGTTCGTCGAATCAGATGCCATGCTGGCCGCGCAAGTCATCGACGGATGTCGAAATAACGAGGAGTCGACCGTGAACGCGCCTGTCACCACCGATCTGCCCGTCGTCGTGATCGGAGCCGGCCCGGCCGGACTCGCCGCTGCCGCCCACCTGGTCGACCGCGGTCTCACCCCGCTGGTCCTGGAAGCCGGTCCCGCCGCCGGAGCGGCAGTGCGCGCATGGGCGCACTGCCGGCTGTTCTCCACCTGGGGCGAGGTCACCGATCCGGCCGCGGAGAAGCTGCTGGCCCCCACGGGGTGGGTGAAGCCGGATGTCACCACCTACCCCTCGGGCGGCGACTGGGCGGAGAAGTACCTCCAGCCGCTGGCCGACGTCCTCGGCGAGCAGGTGCGCTACGGCTCCACCGTCACCGGAGTCTCCCGGGCGGGCCGCGACCGGATCGTGGACGCCGACCGCGAAGCCCAGCCGTTCGTCGTCCACGTCACCCGCGCCGACGGCCGTGAGGAGCGGCTGTCCGCCCGAGCGGTGATCGACGCCTCAGGCACCTGGACCACCCCGAGCCCGGCGGGCGCGAGCGGCCTTCCGGCCCTCGGTGAGAAGGCCGCGGCCGACCGGGTCACGTACCGCGTGCCGGACCTCAAGAACCCGGCCGTACGTGCCCGGTACGCGGGCAAGCGCACCGCGGTCATCGGCTCCGGCGCCTCCGCCTTCACCGCGCTCGCTCACCTCGCCGACCTGGCCAAGTCCGACGACGGCGTCGACACCAAGGGCGTGTGGATCCTGCGCCGGGGCATCTCCGGCTCCACCTTCGGCGGGGGCGCCGCCGACCAACTCCCCGCTCGCGGCGCCCTCGGGCTCGCAGCGAAGGCCGCCGTCGACGACGGTCACGCCGACGCGGTCACCGGCTTCCGCACCGACGTCATCGAGCGCGACACCGACGGCCGCCTGGTGCTCGTCGGCGAAGACGGACGCCGCATCGACCCGGTCGACGAAGTCGTCGTCCTCACCGGATTCCGCCCCGACCTGTCCTTCCTCTCCGAGATCCGCCTCGGCCTCGACGAACGCCTGCAGGCGCCCACCGAGCTGGCCCCGCTCATCGACCCCAACCAGCACTCGTGCGGAACGGTCTACCCGCACGGCGTCAACGAGCTGTCCCACCCGGAGAAGGACGTCTACCTCGTCGGCATGAAGTCCTACGGCCGCGCCCCCACATTCCTGGCGATGACCGGCTACGAGCAGGTCCGCTCGATCGCCGCCGCCCTCGCGGGCGACCAGGAGGCCGCCGAGCGGGTCGAGCTGACCCTGCCCGAGACCGGAGTCTGCGGCGGCGCCGGCCTCTTCGACGACCCCGCCGCCGCGCAGGACAGCAACGGCGGAGGCTGCTGCGCGGCCCCGGCCACGCTCCAGATCGGCATCGGCGCTCCGGCCCCGTCCGGCGGCTGCTGACACCACCCCGTCCACCACCAGCAGGAGGCACGCCATGTCCCGCGTACAGCTCGCCCTCCGCGTCCCCGACCTCGCCGCGTCCATCGCCTTCTACAGCAAGCTCTTCGGTACCGAGCCCGCCAAACTCCGCGACGGCTACGCCAACTTCGCCATCGCCGAACCCCCGCTCAAGCTCGTCCTGATCGAAGGTGCCGCAGGCGAGGACACCCGCATGGACCACCTCGGCGTCGAGGTGGAGACGACCGAAGCGGTGCAGGGCGCCACCGCCCGCCTGCTCGAAGCCGGCCTGGCCACCGATGTGGAGAACGACACCACCTGCTGCTACGCCGTCCAGGACAAGGTCTGGGTCCACGGCCCAGGGCAGGAACCCTGGGAGGTCTACGTCGTGAAGGCCGACGCCGACACCCTCACCAAGCAACAGGGCAGCACCTGCTGCACCGGCCCGACCGAGGACGCGCCGGACGAGACGACGGCATCATCAGCAAGCTGCTGCTGACGTTGAGGGCCAACCTTCAGACCAGCGGGTCCGCGACCGGAGCCGGGGACCGGTCGCGACCCCGCGCAGCCCTGCCCGCCTTGTACGCCACCCAGATCACCAGCTGGGGCATCGTCTCGTCTACTACTCCTTCCCTGTGCTTCTCCCCCACTTGACGGCGGACACCGGCTGGTCGCGGGCTGCCACGACCGCAGTGTTCTCCGCTGCTCTGCTCACTTCGGCTCTCGCGGGCATACCGGTCGGTCGCATCCTCGACCGTCGAGGACTTCGCGCCGTCATGACCAACGGCTCGCTGCTCGCGGTCGCGTCGGTCCTGCTCATCGCCGTGGCCCCGAATTTCTACGTCTTCGCGGCCGGCTGGCTGATGGCCGGAGCGGCCATGGCGGCCACGTTCTACCAACCCGCGTTCGCCGCACTCACGCGCTGGTGGGGCCCCGTCAGACCGCGAGCCCCCCGGCAACCTGTCAGGAGACCGTCGCCGGGGCTTCCCGCACGGTGACGTTGGCGTGGCTCTCCTGGAAGCTCTGGTCCGAGACGAGGGTCAGCCGGGCCGTGGACTGGAACTCCGGCAGAGTGGTGGAGCCGCAGGACACCATCGTGGCCTTGAGCTTGGCGATGGTCAGGGCGAGCCCTTCGTTGAGGTCGCCCGCATAGGGGACATGGCCGTCCACGCCTTCCTCGAAGACCAGCCCCTGGCCTCCCTGGCCGTAGCGCTGCCAGTTGCGGGCCCGGTTCGAACCCTCGCCCCAGTACTCCTTCACGAAGCCGTCGCGCGTGGGCAGCTTCGCGCCGGCCGCCTGGTCGAAGCGCGCGAAGTACCTCCCCATCATGACGAAGTCGGCTCCCATCGCGAGTGCCAGGGAGACGTGGTAGTCGTGCACCAGCCCGCCGTCGGAACAGATCGGCACGTACTCGCCGGTGCGCTCGCGGAAGGCGTCCCGGGCCTCCGCGACGTCCAGCACGGCGCTGGCCTGGCCGCGGCCGATGCCCTTCTGGTCCCGGGTGATGCAGATGGAGCCGCCGCCCACTCCGACCTTGACGAAGTCCGCCCCCGCCTCGGCGAGGAAGGAGAAGGCCTCGCCGTCGACCACGTTGCCGCCGCCGACCGGGACCTCCGGATAGTGCTTCTTCACCCAGGTCAGAGCCTTCGCCTGCCAGTCGCTGTAGCCGTCGGACGAGTCGAAGCACAGCACGTCCACACCCGCCTCCAGCAGGGCGGGGACGCGCTCCTGGTAGTCGTGGGTGTTGATACCCGCGCCCACGCGCAGACGCTTGGCACCGTCCACGACCTGGTTCGGGAAACGCTTGTTGTCCGCGTAGTCGGAACGGAACACCAGATGCTGCAGGTGGCCCTCGGCGTCCAGCACCGGGAGGCAGTCCAGCCGCTCGTCCCACAACCGCGCGTTGGCCTCGGACAGCGTGATGTCGGGCCCGGCGGGCGCCAGGTCGGCGACAGCGGTCATGCGTCCGCTGACCGGGCCGTCCAGGTCGTGGCGCTGGGGGTGGAAGTCCCGGGAGGTCACCAGGCCGAGCAGGCGGCCGGTGGCCGTCCCGTCGTGGGTGACCGCGGCGGTGCTGTGGCCGGTGCGGCGCATGACGTCGACCAGGACGCCCAGGCTGTCGCCGGGACGGACGTTCGTGTCGCTGGGGACGAATCCGGCCTTGAAGTTCTTCACCTGGCGGACCGCCGCGGCCTGGTCCGGGATCGGCTGGTTGTGGTGCAGGAAGCTGAGACCGCCGTTGCGCGCGAGCGCGATCGCCAACTCGGGTGTACTGACAGCCTGCATGATCGCGGACGTGAACGGGGACCGCAGCTCGATCGCCGACGCCTCGCCCGCGATGTGCCGTACCAGGGGCGCGCGCAGATCGACCGTCGCGACCGAGCAGTCGGTCCGGGTCCGGTTCGGCAGGAGCAGAAACTCGTTGAACGTCCGTGAGACCTCGGCGATGATCTGTGCCACTCGTTCCTCCTGGCCCGTCGGCCGGGGCCCGACTGCCCCCGCCGTGAGGATCGCCCCCGTGTCCCAGGGCCGGGGCAGGCAGAGATCGGCACGGCAGCCGTGGAGATGCCACCGACTGCGGCCTAGCCCTGACCGGCCCGTGGATCGAACGGGGTGCGGTCGTGACCCCGCACCCTATCGATCAACGCGGCTGCCGCACGAATCGTGAACCCTCACCGGTCGCCAACACCCCCGGTCGGGTGCGTCAGTTCCTCGGTCCCGGCCGACTTGGCCCCGGCCCTGGCTCCGGCTCCGGAGTACTGGAGACGCCGCCGACGACGGCTAGGTCGCGCCCAGGTCGGCGTACAGCAGATGGTGGTCCGAGTACGGGCTGGGATGCACACGGCGGGCGAGCGGGGCGATGCCTCGAAGGAAGACGTAGTCGAACTTGCTGTACCAGTCGGTGGTCGGCTCGCAGGCGCCGGCGGCCGAGGGACGGCACTGGGGGTCCGCGTCCGCGGCCAGCGGCCACATCCGGCTGAGTTCGGGGGCGTCCGGCACGGAATTGAAGTCACCGAGAACGATCGCGCGGTCATGCCGGGCGACTGCCGCGGCGAGTACGCCGATCTGGTCCGCTCGGACTGCCTCTTGACGCCGCTGGGCGAGGTGGGTGTTGAAGACGCGGACGGAACGGCCGCTCACCGTGGTGGTGACCGCCATGTACCCACGGTCCTCGGATCCGCCGTCGGGGTATTCGACGGTCACGCGGTCCGTCATCGGCGCCGCCGAGAGGATCGCCTGACCGAAGCCCCCGGGGCGCCACGGCCATCCTCCGCAGCGGCCCCAATTGCGGAGAACCGACCCGTACTCGACGTGGTACACGAGCCCGTAGAAGTTCTCCAGGTACTCCCGGATCTTCTCGACGTCACGCACGCAGGCTTCCTGCAGGCCGACGACCTGCGGCGCATACGTGGCGATCTCCATGGCGCGGCCGAGGTTCTGCCCGCTTCGATTGCAGGGATTGCAGATGTTCCACGTCATGACCCGGTTCGGTACGACGTCCGTGGCGGCGCCGGCGGGCAGCGGCTTGGCGACGGGGGCACCGCTCGGTGCGCTGGGGCCGAGGAGCAGCAGGCAGAGAGCGGCCACGGCGCCCGCGAGCAACCGCGTGCCCCTTCCGAGCATCGTCGCCTCCCCAGAGTTGATGCCCAGGGCATCACATGGCGTCTCCGCCAACGAGGGTATGTCACGGGCGGTCGACGGCAGGAGCGCTGCCTGTCGCGCACGACCGATGAGTTCCGCCTCGCTGAGTCGTCTGCATGTCGGGAACGTCCTCCTTCCGCGCCTGCGGAAGCCCGAGACGAGATGACCAGGAGCGTGGACACCATGAGCGAGGAACACGTCAGCGCCACCCTGACTGTCGCCGTGCCGGCCGCGAGCGTGTTCGCGGTGCTGGCGGACCCGACGACCCATTCCGCGATCGACGGCACCGGCTGGGTCCAGGAATCCGCCGAACGGACGTCGCTCACCGAGGTGGGACAGATCTTCCGGATGGACATGTACCACGCCGACCATCCGGACGGTGACTACCAGGTGGCCAACAAGGTCCAGGTATTCGACCCGCCGCGCGCCATCGGCTGGCTGACCGGGGTGGAGAAGGACGACGGTCGCCTGGAGTTCGGCGGCTGGATGTGGCGTTACGACCTTGCGCCGCTCGGTCCGTCCGCGACCGAGGTCACGCTCACCTACGACTGGTCGGCGGTGCCGCAGTCCATCCGGGAGTACCTCCGGTTCCCGCCGTTCGGCCCTGACCATCTCCCCGGCTCGCTGCAGCACCTGGCCGAGCTTGCGGCCCCGCCGTGCCGGGCGTGACACACGAGCACGAGACCTCGTCAGGTGCGACTCGGCGCCGACTTCGGCTCCGGCTCCGGGTGTTGCGCCGACGCGCGTCGCGGGAGCAGCAGCGGGGTTGCCAGCAGGAGCACCCCCGCCAGGCCGATCGCCGTGCGCGGGCCGAGCAGACCGCCCAGCACACCCCAGAGCGCCGTCAGGAGCGCGGTCGAGGCTTTGGTCGTCACCGCCCAGGCGGTCAGTGTGCGGGCGACGCGGTCGGTCGCGGTGCGTTCGAGACGGAAGGTGGTGTACACGGGGTTGAAGACCCCGCAGCAGAAGATGAGCCCGAGTTCGACGCCCATCACCAGGAGCAGCCCTCCGGTGCCCGGCCCCAGGAAGGCCAGGCCGATGGGCCAGATCGCGCGCAGTGCCCCGGCGAGGACCAGGACCTGGCGCCGGCCGAAGCGGGTGACGAGCGGCCGGGCCAGCCGCGAGCCGAGCAGCCCGCCGATCGCGGGCGCGGCGAAGGCGAGGCCGTACTGCCACGGTGCGAACCCGAGCCGGCCGAGCATCAGGACGGCCAGCAGCGGCTGGGTGGCCATCACCAGGCCGTTGAACAAGGCGGTGTTGAAGAACAGCGGACGCAGTGTCGCGTCGGCGAGGATGTAGCGCCAGCCGTCCAGCAGGTCCCCGGCCCGCATACGCGCGGCCTCCCCGCGCTCGGGCCGCGGCTCGTGCCCGCCCGTCGCACGGATGCCCAGGGCCGAGAGCAGATAGCTGGCCGCGTCGGCCACCACCGTCGCCACCGGGCCGAGGAGCCCGATCGCCGCGCCGCCCAGCGGCGGTCCGATGATCGTGGTCGTCCAGGCCGTCGACTCGAAGCGGGCGTTGGCGACGAGCAGGTCCTCGGCCGGCAGCAGCGTCTTCAGGTACGCGCCGGAGGCCGCGCGGAACGCGATGTCGGCCGCGGCGACGACGACCGAGACGACCAGGAGTTGAAGGAAGGTGAGAACGCCGAGCGCGAACGCGGCGGGGATCGTCAGGAGCGCCGCGCAGCGGATCAGGTCCGTCGCGATCAGCACCTCCCGCTTGCGGCGGAACTCGATCCAGGGGCCGAGCGGCAAAGCCACGACCGCCCCGACCGCCGCTCCCACGGAGGAGAGCGCGGCGACCTCGGCCGGTCCGGAGTCCAGCACCCGGATGGCGATCAGCGGGAACGCGCCGAAGGCGAGCCAAGTGCCGAGCGCGCTGGTCCCGTACGCTCCCCAGAGCCAGCCGAACGGCCGCCCCAGCCGGTGTCCGCTCCTCATGCCCGACACCCCTCGCCACTCATCCGCACGGTCGACCCGCGATCCGTGATCCACACAACCGATCCGCGATCGGAAGCATCAAAGCGAGCGCCATGACCAGGGGTCAAACAACCAAGGAGCCGATCGCCACAACCAATGGTTGTGACCGTAGAGTGTCGGCATGGACCTCGACACCGTCCGGACCTTCGTCACCGCCGCGGACGCGGGACGGTTCCAGGAGGCCGCCGCCGAGCTGGCGGTCAGCCAACAGGCCGTCTCCAAGCGCATCGCCGCGCTGGAGCGCGACCTCGGTGTGCGGCTGTTCACCCGCACACCGCGCGGGGCCGAGCTCACCATCGACGGGCAGGCGTTCCTGCCCCACGCGCGCGAGCTGCTGCGCGTCGCCGAGCGCGCCGTCGCGTCCGTGCGCACCGGCCGCCGTCCGCTGCGCGTCGACGTGATCGCCTCGCGCGGTGCGGCGTCGGGCCTGATGCGCGGCTTCCACCGCGCGTACCCCGAGGTCGAGCTCGACGTGGTGATGCTCCTCGACATCGAGACGGCCGTCACCGCCATCAGGTCCGGTGCGATCGACGCCTCCTTCCGCGCCGTCGCCGCGCCCGACCGGCCTCTCCCCGAGGACATCGAGTGCGTCCGGGTGCTCGACGAGCCGCTCCAGCTCCTCACCGGTCCCGCCCACGCACTGGCGTCCGCCCGGTCGGTGACCCTCGCCCAGCTCGCCGGACACCGGATCTGGATGCCCGGCATCGTCCCCGGCAGCGAATGGGCCGCCTACTACGACGATCTCGTCGCCGCGTTCGGCCTCACCATCGAGGCGACCGGCCCGAACTTCGGTTCCGACGCGCTCCTCGACACCATCGCCGACACCCCGGCCCTGGCGACCTTCATGGGCGGGCAGACCCGCCTCGTCTGGCCCGCCGGCCACGGCCTGCGCCGTATTCCGGTCACCGACCCGACACCCGTCTATCCGCACTCCCTCCTCTGGCACCGCGACAACCCCCACCCGGCATTGGCCACGCTCCGCGCCCACCTCGCCGCCACCACGGCCGACCACGACGCCGCCGGCACCTGGACGCCGAGCTGGGTCATTCCGCGCTGAGCAGCGTCGCCGCAGCTCAGAAAGCCCGGACAGCGACCACGTCGACGGGTTGCGGCGGTTTCCAGGTGGCCTGTGCGTCAACGGAGGTGGGGGGTAAGGGCATTTCAGTCGGCGCCCAGCCCCCGGGTGCTCCCGTGAAAATCCCGGCCCCCGGGTGCTCCCGTGAAAATGACGTGCCGTGCGGCGGCCGTTCGTCGACAATCCACGCGTGGCCACCATGAATGTCGCCAGGACTGAACGCGGCCCGTCGCGCCGTTCCTCACTGACCGCACGGGCCGGAAGCTCCTTCGGCACGATCCCGCCGACGGCGCTGGTGCTGCTGGGCATCGTCAGTGTCCAGGTGGGCTCGGCCTTGGCCAAGCACCTGTTCAGTGAAGTGGGCAGCTTCGGGACAGTCGCGTTGCGGTTGTTCTTCGCGGCGGCGGTACTGCTGCTGTTGTGGCGGCCGTCGCTGCGTATGAGCCGTCGCACGTGGACCGTGGTGCTCGGCTACGGCGTGACGCTCGGCTTGATGAACCTCTGCTTCTACCTGGCGCTGGCACGGATCCCGCTGGGGATCGCGGTGACCGTCGAGTTCCTCGGGCCGCTGGCGGTGGCTCTGGCCGGGTCGAGGCGATGGCTGGACGCCTTCTGGGCCGTGCTCGCGGCGGGCGGTGTGGTGCTGCTGATGGAAGGACGCGGCGACCTCGACCTCGCCGGTCTGCTGTTCGCCCTCGCCGCGGGAACCTGCTGGGGTCTGTACATCCTGGTCGGCGCGGCGCTGGGCCGCCACACCACGGAAGGCAATGGCCTGGCTCTGGGGATGGCCGTGGCGGCGCTGGTGGCTGTGCCGTTCGGCGTGGCCGACAGCGGAACGGCGCTGGCTCAGCCGTGGGTCCTGATCGCGGGGCTCGGCGTGGCCCTGTTGTCGTCGGTGATCCCGTACTCGCTGGACCTGGAAGCACTGCGCAAGATCCCACCGCGCGTGTTCGGCATCCTGATGAGCCTCGAACCGGCGATGGCAGCTCTCATCGGCCTCGTCGTCCTCCAGGAGTCGCTGCACTGGTCGCAGTGGATCGCGGTGCTGTGCGTGGTGGCCGCGTCGGCAGGCGCCGCCCGCGGCGGCCGCCAGGACGCCTGACCGCCGGGGACGGAAGATCTGGACCGGGACGTACGGCCGCCGTCGGCGGCCATCGGGACGGCGATGGCGCGCCACGACCTGCAAGAATCGCGGGCGGGCACGACGATCGCCCCGCCATCGCGTACCCCGTCGTGCCCGGTGCGAGTCAGGAGAGAGCCCATGACCGGCGTGCACGGAGAACCGGGCACAGCATCGAGCCCCCTCCCCCTGCCCACGCGCGCTCTCGCCCTGGAGTCCGGGCGAGCCCGGCAGCACCTCGCCTCGGACGAGTGGCGCCTCTCCTCACCGGACGCCGAAGCGGTGGCGGCTGTCCTCGCCCGCCTCACCGCCCCGCTCCCCGCCCGGCGCGGCACGGCGGAGCGGATCCGGGCGACGGACCGGGACAGAAGACTTCAACGCATACTCCGGACGGCCGTCCATCACCTCGACGCCGGTGCCGTCAGCCCGCCCGCCGCGGCCCTCCTGGCCGCCGTCGCCCGCGCCTTGTCGCCTTGGCACGCTGCCCCGAATCCACCGGTTGCCGCCGCGGCCCCGAGGTACGGACCCGTGCCGGGGACGCCGGAAGGCGCTGTGCCGCCGACCGAGGCAGGCGAGGCCCTGTTCCCCGAGCTGACCTCACTGTTCACCGCCCTCGTCGCGACGAGGGCGCCCGGCACTGTCCCGCTCACACCACCGGTGGAGCCCTGGCAGGCCCGGTACACGGGGAGGTTCCGTCACTGCACCAGACCTGCGACCGGGGTCTGGGCAGCCGACACCGTCGCCTGCCCGGAGTGCGGAGGCAAGGACGGTCCGTGGACGGTGACTTGCGACTGGCGTCGAGTCACGCTGGGCTGCCCCTGCGGCACGGTGAACCATCGGCACGGCCTCGCCTTCTCCGAGATGTGGCTCGTGCTGCCGGAGAGCTGACGGACCATGTACGCCGGGGTCGCCCCCCGCCGCGGCCCCTCGTCGTGGCGACGGATCGTGGTCTCGGCGTCGGCTACCGCTTGCCCGCCGTCCCCTCATGACGGTCGAGCTCGGTGAGCAGTCGACGCAGCGACGCCCTGGTGGCGTGGATCTCCTGCTCGGGGATGGCCGCGAAGAGCGTGCGATGCAACTGCTCGCTTCGGGCGGTGACCCGGGCGAGCGTGTCCGTGCCTGCCGGCGTCAGGGTCAGCAGGGGGGAGCCGCGATGCTCCGGATTCGGGACGTAGGCGGCCAGCCGGAGTTCCACGAGGTCGTTGGCGACGCGCTGGATGTTCTGACGGCTGACACCGAGGCGCCGGGCGGCCTGGGGGACGGTGAGCGGTTCTTCGGACACGGCGCTCAGGACCTGCCAGCGGGCTTGGGTGAGCCCCTCCGCACCGGCGGTCTGCTCGCCCAGTCGGCGCAGGGCTCCGGCGGCCTCGTACACGTCGGCGATCAGCAGTGCCGCCTCATCGGGCATCGCACACTCCTCCCTTTGACAACACATTGCCAGTCAGACAACATGTTGTCATTGTATCCGATCGGCGCGCCGGGCGAGTGGGCAGACACATGCCTCCCGGCACTGAGTCCGGCAGGCGTGTCGTGCCGACCGCCGTTCCCCATCCCCGAAAGGCCGAAGAACCATGACCACAGCGATCCCCAACCTGCAAGCCGCTCTGGAGCGGGCGGCCGCCATCCGTCCCGAGGTCGGCGGGTTCCCCTACCTCGCCGAGTCGCTCCGTCAGGCAGGCGTCCTCCGCTGCACGATGGCCGTGCCGTCCCACGCGATGCTCTATCTGACCGACGCCGGTCCCATCGCCGTCCAGGGCGAACCGCTGATCACCGGGATGGCGGACGTCGCACCGTTCGACCGGCAGGCCCTGGTCGCCGCGCTGCGCGCCGACCAGGCGGGCGAGACCGCCTTCCCCGAGTTCCTCCAGGGCTGCTGGCAGGCCGGAGTCGCCTGGTACGACGTCGACCTGGGCGCGCGCACGTGCACCTACTACGGCGCCGACGGCGACAGCTACACCGAGAGCTACCCCGCGGTCGAGATCTGACCGTGCGTCCTTGGCCCCCGCACCGACACCGCCGGGGGCGTGGGTGGAAGGACTCCAGCCGTACTGGCGATCAGGCCGGGGCGGCGAGATGGCTGTCCTCGGGCAGACGGTCCGGGAGGCCGAAGACCGGGAAGAGGCGTCCGGTGTCGCGGAAGGCCGCGATGCCCGTGATGCGGTCGCCGGAGAACTCGAGGACCTGAAGAGCCCACGGCACGTAGCCCGTTCCGTCCGGGGCGGGGCGGTACTGGCCGAAGGCCGGACCGTCGTTCGCCACGGTGGGGACGAGGCGGGAGCCGCGGCAGTCGACGGCCGGACCGGTCAGCCACGCCTGGATGTCGGAGACTCCGCGCATCCATTTCCCGTACGGCGGCAGGCACATGGTGGCGTCCACATGGAGGAGCATGCTCAACTCTTCCATGTCATACCGGGTAAAGGCCTCGGCGTACCGCTGGGCCAGCACCCGGCGAACGGCGTCGGACGGCTCGGGCGCCGGGTCGGCCGCGGAGTGCCGGCGCGCGGACAGGGTCGAACGGGCCCGCTGCAGGGCACTGTTGGCCGAGGCGACGCTGGAGCCGTGCAGATCGGCGACCTCGCGGGCCGAGAAGCCCAGCACGTCCCGCAGGATCAGGGTCGCCCGCTGCCTGGGCGGCAGGTACTGGAGCGCCGCGACGAACGCCAGCCGCACCGACTCGCCCGCCGCCACGGCCGTCTCCGGATCTCCGCCCGGACAGGGCTCGATCCACAGGGCGGCGTCCTCCAGGGTCCCCGGCGGAGTTGCCCCGTCCGCCGGACCGGCCAAATCCATCGGCAGGGCCCGCCGGTTGCCGGACGCCAGGGCGTCCAGACACACGTTCGTGGCGATCCGGTACACCCACGACCGCAGCGACGACCGCCCCTCGAACCGCTCGATGCCCCGCCACGCCCGTACCAGCGTCTCCTGCACGGCGTCCTCGGCCTCGGCATACGCCCCCAGCATCCGATAGCAGTAGCCGGTCAGTTCACCCCGGTACGCATCGAGCCCCTCCGGCGTCGCGTCTGCCGCCCCGGTGTCCCCCACGCCCCACTCCTTTCGAAGAGAAGTCCCAGGCCGCCGGCCTGGTTCCTCGCCACTGATATCAGTCGCCTCGTCGACGCGCGGTTGCGGCTCCTACGTGTGATGTGGGCCATGGACGCGTGGGACGCCAGGTCCGGTGCCGACATGACGAGTACTGCCGCTCAGGAAACTTCTCGAAGAAGGTGTGGCAGCGATGTCGAGAACGGCCTGGCGGCTCCGTCCCAGGGGCAGATGCGGCCACCATGGCCTTGCCCACCGAGGAGACCCACCATGACGATCCAGCGGATGGACAACGTCCTCATCGTTGTCGCCGACCTAGACGCCGTCATCGCCTTCTTCGTCGAACTCGGCATGGAGCTGGACGGCAGGATGCGGCTCGAGGAGCGTTGGGTGGAGCGCGTCATCGGGGTCGACGACGTCCGGCAGGAGATCGCCATGCTGCGGACCCCGGACGGCCACGGCCGGATCGAACTCGCGATGTTCCACACGCCGGAGGCGATCAGCGCCGAGCCGAAGGACGCGCCGGCGAACACGCTGGGCATCCGTCGCGTCATGTTCGCCGTCGACGACATCGACGACGTCATCGCCCGCCTGCGCACCCACGGCGCCGAACTCGTGGGCGAGGTCGCGCAGTTCGAGGACATCTATCGCCTCTGCTACGTCCGCGGCCCCGAGGGCATCGTCGTCGGACTGGCCGAACAGCTCAACTGACGGCCGTTGAAGGGGCGTACGGCCGCAGAGGCGACCGGACATCGGTGTCGGTCGAATCGATGTCGATGAGCGGGGCGCACGGCTTGCGGCAACAACTCCGGCCCGGACGGGTGGCTGTCGACGGTGTCGGCCGAGTCCGCCGTGCGCGGCGCGGCCGGCGCGAACGTTCGGCGCTGTGGCCGCGTCATAGAGGCGGACCACCGCGAAGGAGGACTATATGACCGTCCACCGACCCCGACCACGCACCTCGCTGCCCGTCGTCGTACTCACCGGCGCACTGGTGTGGTCGGCCTCGGCCTGTGGCGACGACGCTCTCACGGGCTCGGCCCGGCAGGAGAGCACATTGAACACCTGGAAGGAACCGTCGTCCTACAGCTACACGCTGGAGTCGAGCGCGGGCGAGCGCTCCCTGATCGGAACGTTCCGGATCACGGTGCGGGACGGGAAGGTGTCCGAGGCCGTGGGTCTCGACGACAGCGGACGCCGCGTGGTGAAGGGCATGCCCGACGAGGTGCCGACCATCGGCGCCCTGCTCGAGCAGGTGGACCGGGCCCGACGCGACCACGCCGACACGGCCGAGGTGGCGTACGCGGCGGACGGTCACCCCGCGCGGATCTCCCTCGACCCGGACGAGAACGCCATCGACGACGAAGCCCGCTACGTCATCAGCGCGTACCGCCCGGCCTGAGCCGACGTGAGCCGCGCCTGCCGCGGCCCGCGCGGTTGCCGTGGGGCCCGCACGGCTTCCGTGGCCCGAGTGCCTGCCGTAGAAGCCGATGCCGCACCCCGTACCCGCTGAGACCGGACCCTGCCGGGGGCTCCGGCAGGGCCCGGTCTCAAGGGCGGGGCGTCGTCAGGCCCGCGGCCTCACGGGGCAGGGCGTCGTCAGGAGGACTTGGCGGTCGCGCGGCGGCGGCGTACGGCCAGGACCAGGCCGCCGCCGAGGGCGGCGGTGGCAGCCGCGGCGGCGGCGATGAGCGGAGTGCCGTCGGAGCCGGTGCTCGCCAGGTTGCCGTCGACGGAACCAGTGGTGGAGCCCCCAACGGTCGAGGCGCCGGTCGAGGTGGAGCCGGTGCTGCCCGTACCGCCCCCGCCCGAGCCGCCGGTGGACTGGCCCTCGTGGTGGTTGCCGCCGCCTGTGGTGGAGCCTCCGTCGGTCGAACCGCCGCCGGTGGAGGAACCGCCGACGGTGGCGGGGTCCTCCTCGTTGTCGGTGGGGATGGCGACGCGGATCGTGTCCTTGTCGTTGGCGGGGTTCTTGTCGAAGAACGGGTGGATGTCGTAGGCGGAGGTCGCCTTCACCCAGCCGGTGGTCGTCCGCGCGTCGTCGTCGATGCTGAGCATGAACGTGAACAAGAGCTCCTCGCCGACGTCCATGGTGTAGTCGGCGGGCCAGCAGACGTAGGTGGACTTGCCCGGCGTGCCCCCGGGGTCGGTCGGGCCGTCGATCCCGAACGGAGCGCATTCCTTGGGGACTTCGGTGGCGACGGTGTCCTTGGGGATCCGGACCATGAGCGCCGTCTGGTCGTCGCTCTCCTGGTTCTGGATCCAGCCGGGGCCGTCGTTGCGGAGCCTGACGGTGATGGACTGGCTGTTGCCCGCGAGGGCTTCGGTGTCCTCACCGATGGCGACGAGGTCGGCCGAGCTGTCGGCGGTCAGGGTCAGCCGTCGGTGACTGTCGCCGAACCCTTCGCCCGGCTCCTCGCCGGTGGCCGAGGTGCCGTACTGGACGGCCTCCATCAACGCGTTGGGCAACGCCTTGAACCGCACCGGAGTCTCGATGGAAGCGCCCGGCTCGATGACGGTGTCGAGCTCGCACAGGGCCTGCCTGACCTGGTCCTGGACGGTCGAGTAGGTGCAGCCCTCGACCTCCTCGGGGAAGTCCAGCCCTCGCGTCAGCCGGACCCGGAACGTGACGCCGTCCGCGGCCGCCGTGCCCTTGTTGGTGATGACGACGGACTTGTCGTACACCTCACCGGGCTTGGGCGAGGTACGCGGCAGGCTCGAGATCACCAGTGAGGGCTCGCCCTCCTCGGCGTGCGCCGGGGAAGCGGCGACCGCGGGAGCGACCGCGGCGATCGCGGCAGCGGCCACGCAGGCCGCGGACACGCGGAGGTGCGAGGTGCGAATGTGCTGGCGCACGGATGGGTCTCCTCGTCGAAACAGGAAGCAAGGCGACCGGAGGTTCGCCGTCCGGTCACGTCTTGGACACCTGGAAGGCCTCAAGGGTTGTGCCGCTGTTCGGGGAGACGGCGAGGAGGGGCCGGGGCAAGGGCAGGATCACGGAGGGCGTGGCGTTGGCGAGCGGGGAGCTCCGCACGATCGCGCGCGGCGACAAGCGTCGAGACCCCAGGTCGGCGGCAGTCCAGCCGGTCGGGCTGCCGCCGAGCCCTGGAGGTGTCGGGGCTTCCGCCTCTATCGGCGTCGCCTTCAGGCCGCCGGTCGATCCGCCCAGGCCTGTTCCAGCGCTCGGGTGAACCCCTCCGGCGCCTGGACACCGCTCACCCCGTAGCGCCGGTTCAGCACGAAGAAGGGCACGCCGGTGGCGCCCAGTTCGGCCGCCAGTCGCTCGTCGGCCCGGACCTCCGCGGCGAACGCGTCCGGATTCTCCAGTACTTCCCGCGCCTCCGCGGCGTCGAGCCCCGCCTCGACGGCCAGACTGTGCTGAGTCCGCCTGTCGTAGACCGAGCGCTCCTCAGCGAAGTTCGCCCGGAAGGCGAGGTCCGTCAACTCGGCCTGCCGGCCACGCGTCTTGGCGAAGTGGGCGAGCCGGTGCAGGTCGAAGGTGTTCCCGAAGACACGGCCGCCGATGCGGTACCCCAGTCCGACCTCGCGCGCCATGGCCGCGGCCTGCTCCTCCCGGGCCACCTGCTGCTCACGGGTGCGCCCGTACTGTGCGGCTACCGCGTCGATGATCGGTACGTCACCGCCCGAGGCCTCGGGGTTCAGTTCGAAGGAACGGTGGACGACCTCCACCTGGTCCCGGTGGGCGAAGGCCGCGAGCCCCCGATCGAAGCGAGCCCTGCCGACGTAGCACCAGGGGCAGGCGATATCGGTCCATATTTCGACACGCATCTTCAACATCTCCTTGCTTGTGAGCGGCGACGCTCTGCGATCAGGCGCTTTCCCACCGAGACGGCCCGGTTGGCCGGTTCCAATATAGACGACCGACCGTCTACATGAGTGGCCCCGTGTCGCGGGCGCAACACCACTCCCCCGCGACACGCGAGGAACGGCCGGGAATAGCGACTCCCCACCCACTGTTGCCGGAGTGATTAGACAGGTCTGTCTAGTGTCTGGGTGAGAGCCCATGCACGAGTCCCGAAAGTGATCCATGAGCTCTGTATCCACAGCCAAAGCCGGTACCCCCGCGAGCCGCCCGGCCGTGACCACTCCCGCGCACGCCGGCGCGAGGAAGCCGCTGCTCGGGCCGCTGGCCTCCGTCGGCCTGCTGGCCTCGATCCTCGTGTCACTCCTGGCCGCGTCGAGCGCGCCGACACCGCTCTACGCGATCTACCAGCAGCACTGGGGCTTCTCCCCCATCACCGTGACCGTCGTCTTCGGCGTCTACGCCGTAGCCGTGCTGGCCTCCCTCCTGGTCTTCGGCAAGATCTCCGACCACGTGGGCCGACGGCCGGTCCTCCTGGCGGCGCTGCTGGGACAGGCCCTCGCGATGGTCGTGTTCCTCACCGCCACCGGGGTGGGAGGACTGCTGGCCGCCCGCATCGTCCAGGGCCTGAGCACCGGAGCAGCGGTCGGCGCGATCGGCGCCGGGATGCTCGACATCGACCCACGCCGCGGCGGCTTCCTGAATTCCTTCGCCCCGGCGATCGGGACCGCCAGTGGCGCCCTGGTGTCCGGTGTGATCGTCCAGTACCTGCCCGCGCCCACGCACCTCGTCTACGTCGTGTTGCTCGCGGTCTTCGTCCTGCAGGCCCTGGCCGTACTCGCGCTGCGCGAGTCGGTGAGCCGGAAGCCGGGCGCGCTGGCGAGCATGGCGCCCGAGATCAAGCTGCCCGCGGCCGCGCGCACCCCGGTGGCCATCGCCGCCCCTGTGCTGTTCGCGGTGTGGGCACTGACCGGTCTGTACGCCGCACTGGGACCGGCCATCGCGAGGACTCTGGAGCACTCCGACTCCGTGGTGTGGGGCGGGCTGCCCCTGTTCGTGCTCGCCGGCTCCGCGGCGCTGGCCGTGGTGTTCCTGCGCCGGACCGCGACGCAGACGGTCATGCTGATCGGCATCGGCACGCTGGTCGCCGGAGTGACGATCACCTTGGCGTCCATCGCCTCAGGTGCGGGTGGCGTGGTCCACGTGGCCGGGTTCTTCCTGGGCGGCGCGATCTCCGGCTTCGGCTTCGGCAGTGGCTTCCAGGGAGGCATCCGCATGGTGATGCCTCAGGTCGCTCCCCACGAGCGGGCCGGCGTGCTGTCCCTCCTGTATGTCGTGTGCTACCTGGGTCTGGGTGTTCCCGCAGTCATCGGCGGCATACTGGTCGTGCACGGCGGCGGGCTCGTACAGACCGCCCGGGAGTACGGAGCCGCGGTCATCGCGCTGGCGCTCATGGCCCTGACCGGACTCGTGGTCAGCGGCCGTCGCGCGGAGCGGGTCTCAGTGGTCCGGTCCCACCCCGAACCCCGCGCAGTCGTGTCCGCCGCGCAGAGCCCGTGTGTGGCGGACGTCGCCGCACGGGCAGAGTGAACCGGGCCGTCCGAAACGGGTGAGACGAGTGGCTACCAGGACCGTGCAGAAGGCGTCCGCGCGACAGCGCCTGCTCGACGCAGCCAACGAACTCTTCTACAGCGAAGGCATACAGACCGTCGGCATCGACCGTGTCATCGAGCACGCCGGGGTCGCCAAGGCATCTCTCTACAACACCTTTCGGAGCAAAGAGGGACTGGTCTGCGCCTATCTCGATCTGCGCAGCACGCGCATTCAGGAGCGGATCACGCGGACGCTGGCCCGCTGCCGGACCCCGCGCGAGCGGCTGCTGGGAATCTTCGACGCCCAGGGTGAGGCGTTCGCCGAACCCGGATACCGCGGCTGTGCCTTCATGCGGGCCACGGCCGAGGCCCCGGACGACGGCTCCGTCACCCGCGTCGCCGAGGCCCACCGGGTGTGGCTGCGCGGCCTGTTCACCGAACTGGCCGCCGAGTCCGGCTATGCCGATCCCGAGTCCCTCGCCCGCCAACTGCACTGTCTCTACGACGGTGCCGCCCACTCCGCGCGCATGGACCGTGATCTCTCGGCCGCCGCCACCGCTCGCGCCGCTGCGTCGGTCCTCCTCGACGCGGCACCTCTCGCCGAGACCGCCGCGTCCGAAGGGCTCCTCACCGGCGGGCCCGCCGAACCAACGGCGTGAGCAGGGCGACCGAACCAACGGCGTGAGCAGGGCGGCCGAACCGACCGCGTGAGCAGGGCGGTTGCCCTCGCGCAGGCTGATCGGTGACACCGCGCAGAAGCGGCGCGACGACCGGCGACCCCGCAGCCCGCAGCCCGCAGCCCGCAGCCCGCAGCCGATGCTCACCGACCGCCGGAGAACACCCGCGTCCGGCGAGCACACGGCCGACCGCTGCGTTGCCTGCCGGCTCGGCGAACTCAAGCAGTGACCGGTGTGAAACGCACCGGCAGTGCCTTGGGGCCGCGGGTGAACACTCCGTGCTCGACCGGGTCGAAGCCGTCGGCGAGGCGGAGGTCGGGCATGGTGTCCAGCAGCTGGTTCACCCCCACCTCGACCTCCGCCTTGGCCAGCAGCGCACCGACGCAGAAGTGCCGGCCGAGCGCGAAGGCGAGGTGGTCGGCGGCGGCCGAGAACGCCGAGGTCGTGGTGAGGTCGTCGCGATGGATGTCGAACCGGTCCGGATCACGGTAGCGCTGCTCGTCGCGGTTGGCGGCGCCGATGAGACACGTGACGGTGGCGCCGGCCGGGACGGTGCCGCCGGTGACCTGGACCTCGGTCGCCGACTGCCGCATGATCATGTGAACGGGCGGGGTGTAACGGAGGGTCTCCGCGAAGGCGGCCGGGATCAGGCTCCTGTCGTCGCGGACCGCCGCCAGCTGCTCGGGATGGAGCAGCAGGTTCGCCATGATGCCGGCGATCGCCTTGTCGGTGGTCTCTCCGCCTGCGGCCAGCAGCAGGCTGCAGAAAGCCTTGATGTTCTCGTCGCTCATGCGCACACCGTCCACCTCGGCGGCGCAGAGCGTGGACAGCAGGTCCTCACCCAGGTTGTCGCGTCGTTCGCGGATGATCGGGATCATGTACTCGGCGAATTCCACGCGGGTGCGCTCGCCCGCGGCGGCCACTTCGGGGTCGCCGGAGAGGTTGCCGAGGAAGGCGATGACGGCCGTGTACCAGCCGTGGAACCGTGCGTGGTCGGCCTTGTCCAGACCCAGCATGTCCGCGATGACGTTGACGGGCAGGCGGGTCGCGTAGTCGCCGACGATGTCGGCGGATCCGGAGTGCCGGAAGGTGTCGATGAGTTCACGCGAGTTGCGCTCGATGACGGGCAGGAACTTCTCCTGCAGGTCGCTGCCGCGGAACGCGGGGGCGACGAGGGCTCGCCGTACCGCGTGTTCACGCCCGCTGAGCTGCAGGATCGTCTTGCCGTGGACCGGTTCGAGTTGCCAGTTGTAGTTGTCGGTGGTGAACTCGGCCTGCTTGTCCTTGAAGACGCGTTCGACGTCCTCGTAGCGGGAGATGATGTAGCTCTGGGTGGCCTCGTGCCAGATCAGGGGCTCTTTCTCCCGCATCACCGCGTAGGCCGGGTAGGGATCGGCGGCGAACTCGGGCGAGAGGATGTCGGGGAGCTGCTGGGCGGACACGGGACTCCTCGGATAGGTGACTGACCGTCAGCGACCAGGCTAGTGATCTTCGGAGGTAGCAAACAGGCCTGTGCTGACGGAAGTTCAACGCGCCCCGGCTGACGCAGAAGACTGCCGTCGGCGGACCGCGGCACGGCCGCAGCGCCGTCTGCCGCCGACGCCCCTGTCTCAGGTCTCCCGCACCGGCGCGTACACCTCGGCGTCCAGTCCGAACGTCCAGGCGACTCCGGCCTTCGCCGTGCGGGTCGACGGCGGTACCCGCAGCCAGTACGTGCGCCGGGTGCCGTCCGGCTCCGGGGTGGAGTTGAGTACCTCGACCATCACGACGGGTTCGTCGTCGACCAGGTCGATGCGCCACAGCGTGCCCGTCTCGTCCTGGTGCACGGGCCGGGCGCCCGAGTCGGCGAGATAGCGGTCGTAGCCGTAGTACTCCAGCATCACGCGCCGCAGTTCGGCGTTCTCCTCGGAGCGGATCCGCTCCGGTGTGAGCGTGGACAGTTCGGCGAGGAAGTCCGCCGGTACGGGCATGCCGCGCCAGGCGTACAGGGCGAAGCCGTCGGGGTAGGCGAGCGCCGGACCGTCCCCGTGGTCGAGGCGCCCCGCCTCGTCGCGGTGCAGGGCCACCGGCCGCTCCGACAGGACCGCGACGCGGGCGAACGGCCACCACCAGCCGGCGCTGCGGCAGATCGCGGCCAACGCGTCGAGCGGGCCGTCCGCGGCGGGGAACGCGGCGAGCCAGGGCGCGTCGTGCTGTCCGAGCACGGCGTCCAGGAGGAGCAGCCGGACCTCCGCGGCCTCCTTGCCCGTGTCCCGCCCGACCAGCTCCTCGATGACGCCGGCGCGGATCCGGTCCACGAGGGACTGAGTGGAGTCCCACAGCCGGCCGCCGGTCGCCGCCCAGTGCGCGGACCAGCCCGCGGCCCCCAACTCGGCGTGCAGCCTGCGTCTCTCCAGCGCCCACGGAACGCTGCGCACCGCGTCCCGCACGCTCGGCCCCCGGTCCGCCAGCTCCCTGACGAGGGTGACCGCCTCCCGCGGCGAGCCCACCCACACCACACGCTCCGGCTCCGCGAGTCCCGCCAGCCGGTAGGCCCGCCGGACGCCGTCCTCGGCTGCCGCGCGATCGGCGGGCCCGGTCGCGCAGGCCCACGCGCGCCACCGGCCCAGCCCGTCCGGGGAGATGCTCTCCGCCACGGTCTCTTCGATGTCCGTCCTGGTCATGTGCCCCTCCACCGTCCGCAGTTCAGTCCGCCACGATCCGGACGGATCCGGGCACGTACTCCCGTTGCCGGATCACCCGGTACCAGCCCTTGGGCAGGGCGATCACCGCGTGCTCCTCGTGCACGACCCGGCCGCCCTGGGGAAGGTGCAGCAGCAGCGGCCCGAACGGTCCCGGCTCACGCACCAACTCGCCCGGCCCGACCACCGCGTGGGCATGCCCCGTGACCTCGCCCAGCGCCAGGACGAGCCGGCCCCGGCCGTCGCGCTGCTCCCTGGGGGCGTGCGCCACGTGCGCCGGCACCGCCCCCTCCGTCACCGGCACGATCAGCACGTCTCCCTGTCGGTACATGGCTGTCCCCTCACCGCCGGGTGCACCGCGCACCGGCCTCATGACCACGACCGTAGGGGCCACCACTGACAACGCCCCGAACCCCGCCCCGCCGACCGGTGTTGTCAGTGCCTGTTGGTAGAACTGCGGACATCACAGACCGCACACCCTTTCTCCTCGGGAGCAGCCGCATGACCATCGGTGACCACCTCGACTCCCTGTATCGGCTGCCCGCGCACACCTTTCCGGGTCCGGACGGGCGCACGGACGACCTCCCCGAGCCGGACTCCGTCGCCTGGCGCATCACCAGTGACGTGTACGACGCCGACGAGGACTGGCCGGAGGCGTTCACTCGTTTCTGCGCCGTCGTCGACACCACTCGAGTGCGCGCGCTGATCGTCGGGGCCTGGCAGGAGGCCTACGACTCCGACCCCTCCCCCGTCATCGAGGCCCTGCTCGCCGTCCGGGACCGCTTCCCCGCGCTGCGTGCCCTGTTCCTCGGCGACATGGTGATGGAGGAGTGCGAGATCTCCTGGATCCACCAGACCGACGTCACCCCGCTCCTCGCCGGGTTCCCCGCCCTGGAGGAGTTCGGTGTGCGCGGCGGGTCGGGGCTGGTCTTCACCGCGATGAGCCACGACGCACTGCGCAAACTGGTCGTGGAGACCGGCGGGTTGCCCGTCCAGGTGGTGCGCGGCATCGGCGCGAGTGATCTGCCCGCCCTGGAGCACCTCGACCTGTGGCTCGGCACGCCGGACTACGGCGGCGACAGCGAGGCCGCCGATCTGGAGCCGATCCTGTCCGGTGCCCGGCTGCCGCGCCTGCGTCATCTGGCCCTGCGCAACAGCGAGATGCAGGAAGCGGTCGCCGCGGCCGTGGCCGCCGCGCCGGTCGTGGACCGCCTCGATGTGCTGGACTTGTCCATGGGTGTGCTGACCGACGAGGGCGCCGCCGCGCTCCTGGGCGGCCAGCCGCTCACCCACCTGAAGAAGCTCGACCTCCACCATCACTACCTCAGCAAGCCCGTCGAGGACCGTGTGCGACTGACTCTGGAGCCTGCGGGCGTCGAGGTCGACCTCGACCGCGACGACGCGGAGGAGGACACGGAGGACGACGGCACGGTCTGGCGCTACGTCGCCGTGGGCGAGTGAACGCCTCTTCCATGGTTCGACCGGTGTTCGGCGACGGTCCGCGGTTCGCCGTGGTCGGCAATCCCGAGAACCGCCGGGTGTCCCTGTTCGCGGACGCGGTGCGCGCGGCCGGCCTGCCCGGCCCGCGCGTCGTCGCCTGGACGGACGTCCTGCACGAGGGGGGAGCCGGCTTCGCCGCCGACGAGATCGTGCGGATCGACTCCCCCGGCGAGAATCCCGAGGTCGACCGGCTGTTGCGGGGCGCTTCGGATCCCACCCGGGTCGAGGGGTCGGCGCGCTGGTACCACGGGTTCATGGCCGCGCTGCGGACGCTGCGCGGCGGTGTCCGGCTCGACGACGCCGACGATCTCGCGGTGCTGTTCGACAAGCGGGCCTGTCACACCGTGCTCGACGCGGCGGGGGTCCCCGTCCCCGCCTCGCCGACCTCGGGCGCGGACGGCCTGCCGGTGCGCGGCTGGGACGATGTGCGGGCGCTGATGCGCGAGCACCGCATGTCCCGGCTGTTCGTCAAGCCCGCTCACGGGTCGTCGGCGTCCGGAGTTCTCGCCGTCGAGACGGGTGGCGGCGGCCGGATCAGGGCCACCACGTCCGTCGAACTGGCCCCGGGCGGCGCTCTCCACAACACCCTCAGGGTGCGCCGCTACGACAGCGAGCGGGACATCGCCGTCATCGTCGACGCGCTCGCGCCCGACGGGCTGCATCTCGAACGGTGGGTGCCCAAGGCCTCCCAGCTGGGCCGCGCCGCCGACCTGCGCGTGGTCGTCGTGGCCGGACGGGCCACGCACGCCGTGGTCCGCACCAGCCGTACGCCGCTGACCAATCTGCATCTCGGGGGCAGCCGAGGCGACCTCGACACCGCCCGTCAGGCCGTGGCGGCGGCGGGCGCCCGCTGGGCCGACGTGCTGGACGTGTGCGAGCGCGCCGCGTCCTGCTTCCCCCGCACCCTGTGTGTCGGCGTGGACCTGCTGCCGGCCGTGGGCTGGCGCAGGACCTTCGTCGGCGAGGTCAATGCCTTCGGCGACCTGCTGCCGCGGCTGACGGGCCTGCCGGGCAGTGGCGCCGAAGGCCTGGACACCTATGCGGCGCAGGTGGCGGCCGCCCTGCGAGGTCCCGCCCGGCCCGGCTCGCTCCACCCGTACAGAACAGGAACACCCCATGCCTGAGCCCGACATGAACGAGGTCGTCGGCCACCACGACATCCTCCTGGTCACCCTCGACACGCTGCGCCACGACGTGGCCGTCGAGCTGGCGGCCGAGGGCCGCATCCCCCATCTCGCCCGCCATCTGCCCGGCGGCCGCTGGGAAAGGCGTCACGCGCCGGGCAGCTTCACCTACGCCTCGCACCAGGCGATCTTCGCGGGTTTCCTGCCCACCCCGGCCGAACCGGGGCCGCACCCGAGGCTGTTCGCGGCGAGCTTCGCCGGCAGTGAGACCACCGCCGCCGGCACGTTCGTCCACGACACCCCCGATTTCGTCTCCGGGCTGGCCGAGGCGGGCTACCACACCGTCTGCATCGGAGGCGTGGGCTTCTTCAACAAGCACGGCCCGCTCGGGACCGTACTGCCCGGCCTCTTCCAAGAGGCCCACTGGAAGACGGAGTTCGGTGTCACCTCGCCGCACTCCTTCGAGAACCAGGTCGCCCGCGCCGAACAGGTCGTCGCCGCGCTCCCCGCCGAGCAGCGGCTGTTCCTCTTCGTCAATGTCTCCGCCCTGCACCAGCCCAACTGGTTCCATCTGCCCGGCGCGACCCGCGAGGCCGGTGACAGCCGCGAGACGCACGCCGCCGCGCTGGAGTACGTCGACCGGCACATCGGCCGGCTCTTCGCCGCCGCGAGCTCCCGGCGCCGCTGCTTCGCGATCGTCTGCTCCGACCACGGCACCGCCTACGGCGACGACGGCTACACCGGTCACCGCCTCGGCCACGAGTGCGTGTGGACCGTGCCGTACGCCCACTTCTTTCTCGACCCCGCCGAGGCCGTCCGATGACCACCGCCCAGCTCACCAGCCCGTACCAGCACTACGTGTACGCCTATCCGCACAAGACCGCCTACCGCAGACTGCCCGACCGGCCCGCGCTGCGCTCCCTGTGGGCGACGGAGGACAAGAGCGCCCTCTCCCTGTATCTGCACATCCCGTTCTGCGAGGTCCGCTGCGGGTTCTGCAACCTCTTCACCCGCATCGGCGCCCCCGAGGGCCTGACCGGCGCCTACCTGGACGCTCTTGAGCGGCAGGCGGGTGCCGTGCGCGAGGCGCTCGGCGACACCGACCCGGTGCGTTTCGCCACCGCCGCCTTCGGCGGGGGCACCCCGACCTTCCTCACCGCGGCCGAGCTGGAACGCCTCTGCGACATCGCGGAGCACCGCATGGGCGCGGACCTGCGCGCCATCCCGCTGTCCGTCGAGGCCTCACCCGCCACGGCCACGGCCGACCGCCTCGCCGTGCTGGCGGGGCGCGGCACCACCCGGCTCAGTCTCGGCATCCAGAGCTTCGTCGACTCCGAGGCCAGGGCCGCCGTACGCCCGCAGCGCCGCGCCGACGTCGAGGCCGCGCTCGCCCGGATCCGGGACACCCGCATCCCGGTCCTCAACATCGACCTCATCTACGGCATCGACGGCCAGACCGAGCAGACCTGGCTCCGTTCCCTCGACGCCGCCCTCGCCTGGCAGCCCGAGGAGCTGTACCTCTACCCCCTCTACGTCCGCCCCCTGACCGGCCTCGACCGTCACCGCGCCGGACCCGGGCCCGACCCGGCCTGGGACGCACAGCGACTGCACCTGTACCGGACGGGCCGCGACCACCTCCTCGCGCGGGGCTACACCCAGCAGTCGATGCGGATGTTCCGGCGGGCCGACGCCCCGCAGCAGGGTGCTGACGACTACGCGTGCCAGACCGACGGCATGATCGGCCTGGGCTACGGCGCCCGCTCGTACACGGCCGGTCTGCACTACTCCTTCGACTACGCGGTCGGGATGCACGAGATCCGCGGGATCATCGACGACTACGTGACCACGTCCGACTTCGGCCGTGCCGAGGTCGGTTACCGCATGGACGCGCACGAGGCGCGCCGGCGTCATCTCCTCCAGTCCCTCCTCCAGGCCGAGGGCCTGCCCGTCGACGACTACCGCGCGCGTTTCGGGAACGGCCCCTTCGACGACTTCGGTGCGGAACTCCAGCGCCTCGTCGACCGCGGCTGGCTGGCCGACACGCACGCCACGTGGCTGCGGCTCACTCCGGAGGGACTCGCCCACTCCGACGCCATCGGCCCCGAGCTGTTCTCCCCCGCCGTCCGGTCCGCCATGGCCGCGTACGAGAGGAAGTGACCGGCCCGCCATGGATCTGACCGTCCTGTACCGTGGCCCGCTCGCCTCCTGCGACTACGACTGCCCCTACTGCCCGTTCGCCAAGCGCCGCGACTCGACCGCCCAACTCCGTGCCGACCGGGCCGCCTTGGAGCGCTTCGCGCAGTGGGCCGCGCAGAGCGAGGACCAGTTGTCGCTGCTCTTCACGCCGTGGGGCGAGGGCCTGGTGCGCTCCTGGTACCGGCGCACCCTCACGGAACTGTCCCGCCTGCCGCACATCCGCCGGGTCGCCATCCAGACCAACCTCAGCTGCCGCACCGACTGGCTCGCGGAAGCCGACCGGGACACCCTCGCCCTGTGGTGCACGTACCACCCGGGCCAGACACCCTACGACCGCTTCCTCGCCAAGTGCCGCGACCTCGCGGAGCGCGGTGTGCGCTTCAGCGTCGGTGTCGTGGGCCTGCCCGAGCACCTGGAGGCGGCCCGTCGGCTGCGCGCCGACCTGCCCGGCCACGTCTATCTGTGGATCAACGCGGCCGAGGGACACACCTATCAAGATGCCGAGGCCGACGAATGGACCGCGCTCGATCCCCTCTTCCCGTACAGCCGCCACCCGCACACCAGCGCCGGACTGCCCTGCCGCACGGGCGAGTCGGTGATCTCGGTCGACGGTGACGGTACCGTCCGCCGCTGCCATTTCGTCCGCGCCGAACTGGGCAACCTGTACGACGGTTCGTACCGCGCCGCCCTGCTCCCCCGCCCGTGCCCGCTCGCGGTCTGCGACTGCCACATCGGCTACGTCCACCTGGAGACGCTGCCGCTGTACGACGTGTTCGCCGGCGGGGTGCTGGAGCGGGTGCCGGCCGTGCTTCCCGGGCAGTGACCTGCCCGCGCCGTGACGGTCACGGCGCGGGCGGGTGACGGCGCCCCCTCGTCCAGGGCGCAGTCCTCGGGCAGTCCATCAGCACCTTTCGGAGACAGTCGGCAGCAATCCGACGCTGGTGTCAGGCGGGGGCCTCGGCTTCAGCCACACCGAACCACCCTGGCCGCACCTCGACCAGCGGCGGTTGCAGCGAGTCCACTGCGGACCGCAGGTCCTGATCCGTGGTCCGAATCGGTTCCGGCAGGCTCTGTGCGTGACGTCGCAGCCGCCACAGATCGAAGATCGCCCTCCCGTCGGCCGCGAAGTCGACGTCGACCTCCGTGCCATCTCCGGTGATGAAGCGGCAACCTGCTCCGTGGACCTTGTAAAAGTAGGGGCCGACTCGACCACTCCGGGCGAGCCGGTGCGTGCGGATCAGCCCGGTCACGTCTGCCAGTTGCTCAAGCGGGGGGATCGCCTCCCGCATGGCCTCGTCGATCGCATGGAGAGCGGCGAGGTAGCCGAGGACGAGATCACGCGCCGTCGTCGGCTGCGGTCCTCGCGCACCCGAAGCCCGTTCCATACCGCCCGGCCTCCCGCATACATGGTCGAAAGGATGGGGTGCGCCCCCGTTGGCGCGGCGCACCCCACTGTCTACCGGGTGCCGTTGTCGGCGAACGTCCACACGGCGCGGCTGCCGGGGCCGACCGTGAGGGTCGACCGGCCGATCCGCTCGACATGCCGGCCCTTCACCGGCCGGTTGAGTGACATGTCGACCCGCTGCAATCCTGCTTGGTCGCGCGGGACGGAGTCGAACCGAATCGTGGTGCCGCCACGTTCGGCGACGACGCCGCCGCCCGGTACGGTCCGGACGGCGAATCCGCCGGCCCGCAGCAGGGGCACCGTGTCGGCGAGGTCGCCCTCGGTGACCGCGAGGCTGACGGAGGTCACGTCTCGCATCAGGTGGGTGCGGTAGTCGTCGGAGAGGTAGCGCTCCCGGCCGACGTCACCGGGAGAGGTCGCCGGCTCGGTGTTGCTGCGAGGGTCGGCGAAGTACTCCGGCCGGTACTCCATCGCCCAGGCTCCGAAAGCGTCGTACCGGGTGGCGGTGAGGATGGCGTCGAACCACGGCACGGGCACACCGTCTCCGAAGTCCCGTGTCTGGAGGAATTCGACGGGGTCGGCGACACCTTCGTCCTTCAACCGCTCGGTGACCGTCGCCAGATCGTCCGCTCGTTCGGTCGAGAGGCCCAGCCCGGCGGAGCCGAGGGTGCCGTCCTGGCCGGCGAGGTCACCGACTCCGAACAGTTCCAGATAGGTCTCACGGCCCATCAGATAGCGGCCGGTCCACGTCTGTCCGCCGGTACCGGTCGTGGTGCGGACCTGAAAGTTCGCGAAGTCCCGCAGGTAGTCGGAGTGCTCGATGGCGTCGGCGGTCTCCCGGTCGAGGACTCCGTAGGAGTGGTTGTAGAACAACAGCTGCCGATCGTACGAGGACCGGCTCCCCTCCGCCTGTGCGGTCCCCACACCAGCCCCGAGCGCTCCGGTGAAGGCGACAGCGAGCACGGTGATCATCCGTAATATCCGGTGAAACAGCATGTGCGGGATCGTAGGACGGGGACGACGCGGTTGCTGTTCCTTTTGACCCAGGCCGAAATGCTTGACACCGGGTGATGGCCACCGGCGCAGAAGTGGCAGTCGCCAGGCCCGTCGCCGACACACCCCCAAGCCCACACCGATGGTTCTTTTCGCGCAGGTCGTGGCAGTCGCGGGTCATGAGGGCGGCAAAGGCTGCTCCGTCCAGACGGTCTTGCCGTCGTGGCTGTAGCGGGTGCCCCACCGCTCCGTGAGCTGTGCGACCAGGAAGAGCCCGCGTCCGCCCTCGTCCGTGATGTGGGCCCTTCGGAGGTGGGGGGAAGTGTGGCTGGAGTCGGACACCTCGCAGATCAGGCACTGCGCACGGATGAGGCGCAGGGTGACGGGGCCGGCCGCGTACCGATAGGCGTTGGTGACGAGCTCGCTGGCGACCAGTTCGGTGGTGAAGGCCAGTTCCGTCAGCCCCCATTCGGTCAGTTTCCCGGTGGTCAGTTCCCTGGCGCGGGCAGCGGCGGTCGCTTCCAGGGGGAGCTGCCACGAGGCGACATCCTCTGGCGGGAGCACCCGGGTACGGGCGATGAGCAGCGCGATGTCGTCGCTGGGGACGTGTCCGACGGGCAGCAACCCTTCGACCACGGCCTGGCAGATACGGTCCATGGGGTCGGTCGGGCGGGCGAGACATGCGCGCAGATTCTCCAGCGCGGCGTCGATGTCACCGCTGCGCGCCTCCAGGAGGCCGTTGGTGTAGAGCGTGAGCAGGCTTCCCTCGGGGAGGTCGTGGTCACACGTTTCGAACGGCAGTCCTCCCAGGCCGAGCGGCGGGCCCGCGGGCACGTCGAGCATGGTCACCTGGCCGTCCGGGGTGGACAGCAGTGGCGGTGGGTGGCCGGCCCGTGCCAGAGAGCAGTGCCTGGAGACCGGGTCGTAGACCGCGTAGAGACAGGTGGCCCCGACCACCTGCTCCACCGCCGACGGGATGCCGTCGGCGTTCGCCTCCAGTTCGGCGGCCAGCACACCGACCAGATCGTCCAGCCGGGCAATGACCTCGTCCGGTTCCAGGTCGAGGCTGGCCAGGGTGCGCACGGCGGCGCGCAGGCGTCCCATCAGGGCCGCGGCGTGGATCCCGTGGCCGACCACGTCTCCCACGACGAGGGCGACACGGGCCCCTGACAACGGGATCACGTCGAACCAGTCACCGCCGATGCCCGGTTCACCGCTCGCCGGCAGGTATCGGCAGGCCACCTCGACGGCCGGCAGGTCGGATGCCGCGCTCGGCAGCAGACTGCGCTGCAGAGTCAGAGCGGTGCTCTGCTGCTGGGTGAATCGGCGCGCGTTGTCGATGCAGACGGCGGCGCGCGAGGAGAACTCCTGGGCCACCGCGGCATCGTCATCCTCGAAAGGCTCCGAATGGCGAGCTCGCCACAGGCTCACCACGCCCAGCGCGAGGCCGCGCGCCACCAGGGGCACCACGATCAGTGAATGAACGCCGAGACCCAGGGCGACCTCGATCCGTCGCCGGTCCATGGAGTACCACTCGGGGCGGAGGGACAGCAGTCGTTCCAGAATCGTGCGGCGCTCGGCCAGGCACCGCGCCTGCGGAGAATCCGGAAGGAGCGGGACCGCCTCGCCCTCCTGGAACGGGATCCGGTGCTCCGGCGGCGCGAGGGCCACCCGGAACAGCGGACCTCCCACACTCCGGGGCGGTTCGTCACCGACTGTCACCGGTTTCAGAAGGTCCACCGAGCAGTAGTCGGCCAATCCGTCGACGGCCACCTCGGCCAGCTCCCGGGCCGTCTTTGTCACGTCCAGCGAGGTTCCGATCCGGGCACTCGCCTCGTTCAGGAGCGTGAGTCTGCGTCGGGCCTGGTAGCGCTGAGTCACGTCCTCGATCGTCTCGGCCACACCGAGAACCCGGCCCGAGGAGTCTTCCATCCGGAACGCCGAGACGGACACCATCCGTTCTCGACCCGGATCATGCCGCGTCCGGGCCGACTGCTCCGTGAAGATCCACGGCTCGCCGGTCTCCAGGACCTGTCGTACCCGCTCCTCGGCCGGACCTGCGTCCTCGTCGACCATGAATTCGCGGGGGCGACGGCCCACCGGCGCCTCGACCGGCACGCCGCTCGCCTTGGCGATCGCACGGTTGACCCGAATCACTCTGTTGTCCGGGCCGTAGGTGACCAGACCGATCGGGGACCGACGGTAGAGGCCGTCCAGCAGCGCACGGTCCCGTTGCCAGGCGATGACCTCCGCGGCAGGGGCACCGACCATGATCCACTCCCGAGAGTCCCCGTCGCGGGTGATCGCACGGGCCCGAAAGCCCATCTCCACACGGTGTCCGTCGCGGTGCCGGAGGGGCAGGACTCCGAACCAGCCCCCCGTCCTCATGGCGTTCACGACGGCCGACCGCGCAACATGCAGGTCACGGGCGTCGACCAGGAGGTCCTTCCACGCGTGTCCGATCACTTCCTTGGCCGTATAACCCAGCAGCTCCTGGGCACGTACGCTCCAGCCGACCACGGTGCCCTGATCGTCGAGCACCGCCGAGGCGCCATGCCCGAGGGCGAACGGATCCTCCGGGCTCTCGCTGAAAAGCATGGACGGCGTCCCCATAACCACCACCTTGCCTACGTGATTCCGATGTTCCTCCCCTCGGTCTCCGTCCGCGACTCTCCCGTCCTGTCGGTCGGCGACTCGGCGCGAGTGGCATGGCGACGCTCAGCGCGTGTACGAAGCCCCGAGCGCTTCTGCCGCATGGTCTCGGGCGAGCAACGTCGCGCCTCCGCTGGGCGGTGTTGACGACCGTGCATGCGTAAGGTGCATGCCATGCCGAGGCAGGCTCGCGGCCGTCGCCCGGACGACTTCCCGTACCCGTTTCTCCCTGAGATCGACGGCCTCCTCCATGGGGCTACGAGTTCAGCGGCGATGAAAACTTCTTCCTACTGCGCGGCCCCGCCCCCGGCCCTTGGAAGGTTGTGACTGCAGTGCCTGGGGTCAGCCGCACGACGTTCGACGGCCCGTCCGTCAGCTTCGCCGTGGCGTCCACGGCCGTCGACCACTACCCCACCTGCAGCAGCGGCTCCGTCGTCACCGGCTGAGAGACAAGGCGTCGGCCTTCACCTGGCCCTCCACCTGATGGGGTGAACCGGCGTCCCGCCACCGTTCCACGTCCGTCGTGCCGCGCGGTGCGGTCCTCGCGTCCAGGCCCGAGAGCATCAGGCTTCGGGTTCCCGAGCGCACACCCACCGACCACTTCTCGGTGGAGGTGCTGCGCAGGGTGTAGCGCCGTCCCGGCTCTCCGACGGCATCCATGTTCTCCGTACGTGTGGTCACTTGCCAGTACGTGCCGTCGGCCGCCGAGGTCTCCGCCGCCTGCGCCACACCGAGCAGTTCCATACGGTCGTTCAGCGTCGCGGGCGCGCTCGACGGCGGACGCGTACCGGCCGGAGCACTGATCGGCTCTGCCGCTCGTCCGGACTGCGACGCCGCTCCCAGCGCGATCAACACGTCTGGGCTGCCCGTCTCCCCGGCGGGCATGGGCTGGGCACCGGCGTGCGCGGGGTCTCCGAACGGGGATGAGGCGCTGTCTGTACGTCAGGTGCGTTATCGAGCATGCTGTATTCCCCTGATCGGCAGCATTCGCCCCTTGTGCGGAGCACGGTCGGCAGGCGAATCGAGAGGTGTCCTCCGGATCGGCAGCCGGCGTCGAGTCTGCTTCCGTCACTGGGGGCCGTGTAAGGGAACGGTGGGACGCGGTGGGGACGTCACCCGATGAGGAACAGCGTGGGGAGATCGAGCTCAGGAACGTGGGACGGGCGCCGACCGAACTGGACACCCCAGTGCCTCAAGAGTCCCGGAGGCTTGCGGAACTGCTCAGGGTCCTGATGTTCGGTCCCTTACGGGAGCACGGGTTCGGGTATCGGGAGATCAGCGGTGCTCTGGGCAACGGCTACAGCCCAGCGACCGTCTCTGCAGTCTCGCGTGCGTCGAGGCTGCCCTCCTTCGTCGAACTGACTCGCCTGATCGCTCTGGCCGAGGAGAAGACCGGCCGCAAGCTCAGCCCTGCTCGGCAGCAGGAGTTGCAGATCGCCCACCTGAAGGCGTTGGAGGCCGACGGATCGCACCTGCCGGAGCTGTTCATGGCCGAGAACGCCTGCCAGGCCTACCAGGTGGAGTGCGCGCGTGCCCAGTCCGCCGAGGGGCATGCGAAGGACGAGCTCCTGCAGGCACACCGTCTGATAGGCAGGGCCAACCGAGCTGAGGCCAGGGCTGTGTCGGTGCTCGCCCGGTCGCAGCAGAACCGGGATCGCCAGGCCTCACGTCTGGCTGAGACCCAAAAGATCCTCCAGAGGGTGCAGGACGATCTGGCCACGCAGAAGGCGGTGTTGGGCCACGAAATTCTAAGGCTTCGCAACGCGTGCGCCCGGGCACGAACGCGGCGACAACAGGCCGAGAAGAATGCGGCAACCGCTCAACGAAAGCTCGCCCACGCACGGGAGAGGCTTCTCCAGGAGGTCGCGGACCGGGAGGCCGTAGCAGAGGAACTGGCTGTGGTGTCAGCGACGCTCCAACAGGTGCGCAAGGAACGAGATGTTCTCAAAGAGGCCGAGGAACTGCGTGGCAGAGAGGCGTCCGTTCTTGCCGATGCCGATGCTGCGGTGCGCAAGGCTGAACGGGATCTGTCTCAGGAGCAGGTACTGATCGGGGCAGAAGGCTCGGTGGGTGGGCCGGAGCCAGTTCAGGAGGACGAGGAAGTACAGAGCGATCGACTGTTGCAGGCGGCGCTGTTCGCGCCGGAGGCCGAGTTGGCTGACCTGCTCGCCGAGCTGGCCGAGGACGGGGATGACGATGCCGCGGCGTTCGTCCTGTCGACGGCGGCCGCTCGGCCCGGCAGCGAGGTCGCAGCACTGATCCAGATTCTTGGTGAGGCCGGCTACTGGCCGCACAGGAACCAGTTGTTCCAACACGCTGCGCAGCAGCCGGCCGAGGCAGTGGCGGAACTGCTGCGTGTGCTGGAGCGAGCAGATGCTCCCACCGAGATGGGGCTGCTCTTCGATGCGGCTGCGCTGGCTGACGTGGCCAGCCTGCTGCACCATCTGTTCGAGGTCGAGCAGCGGGTCTATGCCGCGCGTCTGCTGGACGCCGCTGTCCGCCGGCGCTCCGCGGCCGACGTCGCGGGCCTGCTGCTCATGCTGGATCAGGAAGGCCGACACCAGGAGGCAGACGGTCTGATCAAGGACGCGGCTACGTATCGCACCCCCCGCGACATTCTGCGATTGATCGACCACGCCGCTGCGATGGACATTGCCGAGCGTTACATCCGTGTGGCGATCGAGACTGCGGCTCAGCGGACCCCCAAGGCAGTGGTGACGCTCTCGCATGCCTTGGTCAGCGCCGGCAAGGGTTCGCTTGCAGCCGGGCTTCTCGGACATACAGCCGGTGGCCCGTTGGAGGCTGTGGCCGAGACTGCCGCGCTGATCGCCTCGGACCATCCGCACGGTGAAGAAGTCGGCTGGCTGCTGGTTCCCTTCGTGCAGCAGCGCCCTGAGCAGCTGTGGCAGATGGTAAGCCATGTCGCCACGCGCTCCCCTGCCGTGACAGCGGCTCTGTTGAAGGAGATCGGTTCCAGCACTTCCCCGGACCTGCTCGTCGAGTTGGTTCTGCGGACCGCGGATTTTCTGCCGCTGGCGATGGCGGGGCAGGATGAGGAAGCAGTCGACATCGTGCTGGGCCACGCAGCGCTGCGTCCGACCGATCAGGTTCTCAGCCTGGTGCATCTCCTGTCGGAGCATCGTCGGGACCTGGCCGACGCCCTGGTCAGGCAGGTCGCACGAATCCCCACCGAATCCGCCGTAGGAGTCATCGCCGGACTCCTCGGCGACGACTCCGAGGCCCCCGCGGTACTCGCACTGGTGGCCACCGGCTCGCTGTGTCTGCGGGACCTCCTCACCCTCGCGAGGGGTCTGTACGAGACTGGCCATCGCGGCCGTGCCACAAGCCTCCTGCGCCGGGCGGGAACTCGTTCCTCCTTCTCTGCCTCCGAAGTCGCTCTGGTCTTTCATCCGCCCCTCCCGGGCTGGATGGCGCTGGCACTGCTGGAAGGCGCGGCCACTCGGCACGACGACCTCGTGACGGATCTGGTGGTGGAGTTCTACCGCCACGGACTCCACCCGTACGTACAGATGCTGCTGTGCGCCACATCGACGGAGGCCGGCACGGTAGTGCCGCTGGCCGTGAGTCTTTGGGATCACGACCTGTTTCAGGACGCCTTCTGGCTCGTGGGCCGCTTCGCGGAAACAGCGTCAGCCGACGAGCTGGCTCTCGCCTTCTCGCTGGCCTCCGACCCGCTGATCAGTGAACTGATTCTCCAGGTCGTGCAGGGGCCGGGCGGGCGTGGTGGTCGGCTTGTAGAGGCTCTTTCCCGACGCCAGTTGGTACACGCGGCTCTGGCGGTACTGAGCGAGGGCCGGCGTGAGCCCGGTTCCTGGGCGCACGCCTGTTCCGCCGTTCTTGAAAGGTTCGGAAGAAGTCGACAGGCTCAATGGCTGGCCATGCAGCGTGACGATCTCGCCGATGGGTACCCACCGGCGGAGACGGCTCAAGAAGCCGCATGGGCATTCAGTCACTTTCGTAGCGCCGGGCAAGAGACTCTGGCTGAGGAGATCCTCCTCGCCACCGTGAAAGGTGCAGGAGATCTGCGCCCTCATCACATTCTCCAATGGCTCCCCGAAGACGACACGGAAAGCGTCCGGGAGATCTTCCTCGCCCGTCTGCCTGATCTCAGCGACGCCGACAGATCTTTGCTGCGCCATGCAGGGCTGCGCGGCTGGCCGGTAGTTGATCCGACCGTAACGCTCGTGACCCTTCCGGCGCTGGGTGAGAGCGTGACCGAAGGCACCGTCACCCGCTGGCTCAAAGCCGAAGGCGACCGAGTCGAAGCGGACGAGCCCCTGCTCGAAGTATCGACCGACAAGGTCGACACCGAGATCCCCGCACCCGAAAGCGGCATCCTCGCCGACATCATCGTCGGCGAAGACGAAACCGTCGAGGTCGGAGGACGCCTCTGCAGCATCCGCACCACCGTTCACGCCACCTCGGACGTCTTCATCGAGGACATAGACCTTCCTGAGGAACGGCCAGAGCGCCGCTCCGAACGAGCTACTCCGACGGCACCCCCGCGCACCGGGAAGGACGACGGTCGCCCGAATCCTCCGGACACGGTCTTCGCTCATCTTCCGGCACTGGGCGAGAGCGTGACCGAAGGCACCGTCACCCGCTGGCTCAAAGCCGAAGGCGACCGAGTCGAAGCGGACGAGCCCCTACTCGAAGTCTCGACCGACAAGGTCGACACCGAGATCCCCGCACCCGAAAGCGGCATCCTCGCCGACATCATCGTCGGCGAAGACGAAACCGTCGAGGTCGGAGGACGCCTCTGCAGCATCCGCACCGGCCCCCGAGCCGGGGACACCGACAGCCCTCAGGACTCCCCCGACGGCCGTTTTGACCAGCCTGCGTCGAAGCCCACCGACGGCCGCAAGACGAGACCGGCGAAGGACACCACTGCCCGCTTCACCGACGCCATCTTCGTGACCCTCCCATCGCTGGGTGAAGCCGTGACGGAAGGTACTGTCACCCGGTGGCTCAAAGCCGAAGGCGAAGTGGTCGAATTCGACGAGCCCCTTCTCGAGGTGTCGACGGACAAGGTCGACACGGAAATACCGGCACCCGCCAGCGGCATCCTCGCAAGGATCATCGTCGGTGAAGACGAAACCGTCGAGGTCGGAGAACGTCTGTGCAGCATCATCACGACGAGCTGAGTACGACAGCTGTCGCGACGACATGATGAAGTGCAGGGCATGGCCTGAAGCAACTCACCAGCACGTGAGACGAGCTCACCGGCCGAGGGACAAGGCGTCCCCCATGACGATCACCGGATGCCGTGCGGGCTCGAGCGCACGCAACAGCGCTCGCATGGTGTTCCTTCGCAGGCTCACGCATCCGTGCGTGGGGCCGCCGTGGTCGACGTGCAGCCATATGTAGCCGCCCTTTCCCGCGCCTTGCGGGTGGGTCCCGTCGAGGGGTGATGTTCCGGTCCTGCGGTTGTAGTTGATGGCGACGACATAGTCGAAAGTGCCCGCGAGTGACTCGCCCCGGAACCCCGTGCCGCCGGCGGTGAAGGCCGCCGAGTGGTGGTACGGCAGCTTGGTGCCGGGATCGGCGAGCCGCCCGCCGGCGTCGGTGAGGGAGAACACGCCGATGGGCGAGTGGAGATCGTCGACGTGGTGGTCCTCCGTCCAGCCCCTCAGGGCGTTGTGGGCCGGCCAGGTGGGCCCCTGCTCCCAGCCCGCGCCCGTGCGCTCGTACAGCACCGCCTGCGCGGTGGAGGAGTTCTTGGCCTCTCCGGTGACGAGGACGACCTGACGTGTGTCGGCCGGGATCTTCGCCAGCATGTGCGGGCCAAGACCTGGCAGCTGCGCGGGGACGGAAGCGACGGGGGTTGCGCCTCTCCCGGCCGTGCGCGGAGGCAAGGGGTGTCTCGTGCCGGGATCGGCCGGAGCGCCATGTGCTTCGAGCGCCGCGGGCCGGACGGCATCGACTGTTCCGGCGCCCGAGCATCCGGCGAGGTTGACCGACAGCGCCAGGACGGTGCCGGGTATCAGCAGGCGGTACGGGCGCCGGCCGTCTCGGCTGGTGGCCGGGTGCTCGTCGAGCGGCGCGAGGAGGGCAGCCCGCCGGGACGTATGGTGCGTGGATGACGTCATGATCCTCAACCTGGATGAAGCATGTGAGTGGGTGGTCCGGCTGCGCCCGGTCGCGTCCATCAGCCCTGACCAGTGCGCCTGTTGCCCGAGCGCGCCTGGGCAGCGACGTGCCCTGCCCACCAAGCGGAACGAAAACGCCGTCGCCCAGTGCGTCGCGGGGTGCGGGCTCGCAGCATCGGGGGCGGCCGGCGCGAGCGCGACTTCCGCTCCGTCGACTGGCGTTGGGAAAAGCCAGGTCAATGACCTGGTACACGTGTCTGGTTCGCGAGTCAGCCTTCCTTGGCATGCGCCGGCACGGTGATCTGCCGGTCGGCCCACTCCATCTGGGTGGTCGCCTGGTAGTGCACCGTCGTGCCGGACTTCAGCCCCGCGTCCCGTGCGACGGCCGATGGTTCGACGAGCACACTCTCATCGGACAGCAGGGCACCGGTGGTGGGGTCCACCACCAGTCGCTGCTCCACGTCGCCCAGTACCGTCGCTGCCCTCACGGGGAGGCTGATGGCCACGCCCGAGCGCCCCAGGGGGTCGGTGGCGGGGCCCTCGACACGGATGTCCGGCAGGTCTGCCAGCACGCGGTAGGCGGCGGCCCGGGTACCCGGTTTGACCGGCATGGTGATGAGGTTGGCGATCTGACGCAGCATCCAGGCGGTACGTCCGTCCGCGCCACCGTCCTGCCCGTACAACCGCACCAGTTCCTGGCGCAGCTTGCCGGTGTCGGTGGGCAGTGCGCGCAGGTCGTGGTACGACACGTTCTTCGGGCCGAGGGCGTAGATCTTGTTGCCCACGTTGGTGTGCAGGACCGTCGGTCGGCTGCTTCCGACGGTGAAACGCACCGTGGACCGGCTGTCGGCCTTCACCTGGCCCTCCACCTGATGGGGTGAACCGGCGTCCCGCCACCGTTCCATGTCCGCCGTGCCGCGCGGTGCGGTCCTCGCGTCCAGGCCCGAGAGCATCAGGCTTCGGGTTCCCGAGCGCACACCCACCGACCACTTCTCGGTGGAGGTGCTGCGCAGGGTGTAGCGCCGTCCGGGCTCGCCGACGGCATCCATGTTCTCCGTACGTGTGGTCACTTGCCAGTACGTGCCGTCGGCCGCCGAGGTCTCCGCCGCCTGCGCCACACCGAGCAGTTCCAGACGGTCGTTCAGCGTCGCGGGTGCACTCGACGGCGGACGCGTACCGGCCGGAGCACTGGTGGTGTCGCCCGCGTCCTGGCGGACGAGAACGCTGAGCACGACCGCGGACACCGCGACGGTCGCCACTGCCCCGAGCGGCAGGAGCCGGGGGCGCAGTCGGGCCGGGGACGCCGCCGACGTGTCGACAGGGCTCTGCCGCGATTCGGCTGTGATGTGCGCCAAGTCCTCTTGCTGCCGTGCCGAGTTGGCCAGCAGGTTCGGGTCCAGCTCGGCGGGCCGGGCTGCCGCGAGCGTCTTCATGACGTCCTGTCGACGTGCGACTCGCGCGTCGGTCTTCCTTGCCTTCACGTGAGTACTCCCTCGGTGTCGGTGTGGCGCACGGGTCGGGCGGGCGGTGCGGACACGGCATCCATCGCCCGTTCCAGTCGGCGGCGGGCCCGGTGCAGCCGGACGGTGAAGGTCGCGGTGGTGCAGCCGAGGACTCGTGCGGCGTCCTTCGCGCTCAGTCCGTGCCAGGCGATCAGCGTCAGCAGCTCGCGGTCCGCGTCGGACAGACTCGCCAGCGCCTGGAGTGCTGCCTCGCGGTCGGCCAGGTCCGTGGCGACGTCCGTCTCCTCGTCCCGGCCGGCCATGGCGATGCGCTGTGCCTCCTGGGAGGCGAGGGCGTACTGGTGGCTGTCCCGACGGCGCAGCTCGCGCACCAGATTGCGGGCCACGCCCAGCAGCCAGGGCAGCGCAGGGTGCGGGAGTTCTCCCCTTCGTCTCCAGGCCACGGTGAACGTCTCGCTGGTGATGTCCTCACCGACATGACGTCCCACCTGGCTCGTGGCGTAGGCGAGGACGCGTGGATAGCACTCCTCGTACACGTCCCGGAAGCGTTGAGCTTGGGTCACGCGCCGTCTCCTTGTGTCGGCTCTTTCATCAGGTAATGCGCGTGACGGCCGGGTTATTACAGGCTGGGTGAACGAACTTGTTCGATGCTCCGCGGCTGTCGGAGCCGGGGCCGGCCGACAGGTAGGAGGGAGTACGACGGTCTCGGCATGGCACCCCGATAGCGCCGACGGCATCCAGGCGGCCCGCGACCGAGCAGTCGCGCTGCACCAGGGGCGAGACCCTCGCTCAGGGCGGCGCGTTGTGGCGCGTTGGGGCGCGTTGGGGCGCGGCCAAGTAGATAGGCACTTACTGGACCTGTCAACTAAATGCACGGCATCACGCGGCCCGTCGATCCGGCATGACGAGCCTTGCGGCCACCGGCGGCCGCGGGAAGCCGCGGCCGCGCACAACCTCAGCTGAAGTCGGGCGCGCTGCCGCGTGTGCGCTTGATCTCGTAGAAGCTCGGCGTGGACGCGACGGCGAGCACGCCGTCCCACAGGCGGGCGGCGTCCTCTCCCTTCGGGGCGGGATTCACGACCGGGCCGAAGAAGGCGAAGGGGTCACCGCCGGCGCCCGGAGCGGGAACGCCGATGATCGGGCTGCCGACGTCCTGGCCGACCAGGGTGATACCCCTTCGGTGGGAGGCCCGCAGTTCGTCGTCGCAGTGGTCCGTGTCGCCGGCGTCGGCCAGGTCCACGGGCAGGCCGACCTCCCGCAGGGCGGCTTCCAGCGTGGCCCGGTTCACGGGCTCCTGCCGCAGGTGGTATCTCGTGCCGAGTGCGCTGTAGAGGGGTCCGAGCACCTCGGGACCGTGCTTGAGGGCGGCAGCTGTCAGAACACGCACAGGCGCCCAGGCCTCGCCCATCAATACCCGGATACGCTCGGGCAGTTCGTCCAGACGGTTCTCGTTCAGAACCGACAGGCTCATGACGTGCCAGGACACCTCGACGGGTCGGATCCTGACGACCTCTTCCATCCAGCGGGAGGTCAGCCATGTCCACGGGCACACCGGGTCGAACCAGAAGTCGACGAGGGTCGGGGACACGGGTGAGAACGTTGCGGACACGGAACACTCCAATTGCCGCTATATACAAGGGCGTTGGCGGGCGAGTTCCGCCGACGGCGGTCAGCCGTCGGCGGTAGGGGCAGCGCGAACGCCCGTGCCGGGCTCAGGAAGGAATCCCGCACACCGGTGTGAGTCTCGCTCGCGCCAAGCCGTGCGCCCAGCCCCTGGGCCGAACGTCGCGAGGACGCCGTACCCTCACTTGAGGATCGTCAGCAGCCGGTCTGCCAGGATCGCGGCCGAGTGGGGGTTCTGGCCGGTGATGAGGTTGCGGTCCTCCACCATGTACGGCTCCCAGATCGGACCGCGGCTGTAGTCCACGCCGACCTTCTCCTTCAGATCGGTCTCCAGCAGCCATGTCGACCTGGACGCCAGTCCGACGGCCTCTTCTTCTTCGTTGGTGAAGCCTGTGACCCGGTAGCCCTTGAAGGGCGACTCGCCATGGATCCTGGTGGCGAGCATCGCCGCCGGAGCATGGCACACGATCGCCAGCGGCTTTCCGGAGGCGAGCTGCTCGGTCAGGATCCTCCCCGCGTCGGCGTCGAACGCCAGATCCGACATCGGTCCGTGCCCGCCGGGCAAATACACCGCGTCGTAGTCCTCGAGTCGGACATCCGACAGCTTGATGGGCCGCCGCATCACCTCGGCGGACCGGATGATGGCCTCCAGTTCGAGGGCCCCCTCCTCCCCGCCGGCCATCGAGGGACGCAGGCTCATCATGTCGACGTTCGGGATCACGCCGTCCGGCGTCGCGACCACCACTTCATGGCCCGCTTCCGTGACCGCCTTGTACGGAGCAGCGAACTCCTCGGCCCAGTAACCGGTCGCGTACCTCGTGCCGTCCTTCAGCACCCAGTACCGCGCCCCGGTCATGACGAAAAGTATCTTCGCCATCAGACCACCGCCTCCTCATCCCCAATTGACATTCCTGGGACGACCCGATTGACGTTTCTGGTACGAATAGAACGCATTCCAGCCTAGGTACGACTTCAACAAGGCGCACGCGGGCCAGTGCCGCGCGTCCCGCCCCGACCCGGCTCGGCTCACCCCGGCTCGGCGACGTCCCGTAAGGCGCCCCAGAACCCCCTTGCGCGAGCGGCGTGAGCGGCGCGACGACCTCGCGGCCGAGTCGCGAGCAGCGGGGCGACGCCGGCCATCGTCCGCATCCGGCCCCAGTACCTACTGCGCACCCCTCATCGCTGACGCACCGATGTCATCGCTGACACACCGGCACCGACCAGGCATGCGATATTCGCGTCACCGGTTTGACAGGTGACGCCAACGGCTGTCACGATCTCACCAGTTCAACCGGTGACGCCGCGTCGTGCGACACCGCCACGCGCAAGACCCCGACCGTGAAGGTGAAGGCGACCATGGATCTCAAGCTCGAAGTCGTTGTGCTGCCCGTCTCCGATGTCGACCGGGCCAAGAACTTCTACGAGAAGGCGGGATTCCGCCTGGACGTCGACTACGTCGCCGACGACACCTACCGCGTGGTGCATCTGACACCTCCCGGCTCGCAGTGCTCAATCCTCTTCGGCACTGGAGTCACCACGGCCGCACCGGGTTCGGTGCAGGGCCTGCACCTCGTCGTCTCGGACATCGAGGCCGCCCATGCCGAACTCGTCGGCCGCGGCGTCGAGATGGGCGAGATCTTCCACGACGCGGGCGGGGTGTTCCACCGCGGCACCGAAGAGGGACGAGTCAGCGGCCCGCAGCCGGAGCGCGCCAGCTACAGCTCGTTCGCAGCCTTCAGCGACCCGGACGGCAACGGGTGGGTGCTGCAGGAGGTCACGACCAGGCTTCCCGGCAGGTGACGACGAGTCCGCCCGTCGGACGAGTCTGACGAAGCACCGACCCCGGCCGCCCCGCCTCGACGGGGCGGCCGAAGTGTCCCTGGAGTGACAGGAGTAGTGATGAACGACGCCTTCCGCACGTACGACGTGGTGGTCATCGGCGCGGGACCGGTCGGCGAGAACGTGGCCGACCGGGCCCGTGCCGCCGGGCTCAGCACGGTGATCGTGGAACGTGAACTGCTGGGCGGCGAATGCTCGTTCCGGTCGACCGCCACGGCCCTCACGGCGGCGACGCGATCACGGTTGGCACAGGCGTTCGCCACGTGTGTCACCACCGCCGCCAAGACGACAGCGACCACGCACCACACGCGGGCGGCCACCCCCGTCCCGCCGCGCGGGGTGGTGCGGCGGGAGCTCGTCACCGTGCACACGGGTCTGCCGGCTCATGTGGTTCACGGTCGGTCACTCAGCCGGTGCGGGTGCGCGTGATACACGCCGAGGATGCGCACCTCGGACGAGAAGAAGCGCAGCTCCTGCACGGCGAGGTCGACCCGGGACTCGTCGGGGTGCCCCTCGATCTCGGCATAGAACCGGCTGGCGTTCAGCCCGGCGCCCATCTGGTAGCTCTCGATCTTGGTGAGGTTGACGCCACTGCTGGCGAAGCCGCCCAGCGCCTTGTACAACGCGCTGGGGATGTTCCGCACGGAGAAGAACAGACTCGTCATCGTCGGCCGGTCCGAGACGGGGACCGGTTCGGCTTCCCGGGAGAGGACGACGAACCGTGTGGTGTTGTCGGGGTCGTCCTCGACTCCGGACCGCAGCACGTCGAGGCCGAACAGCCGGGCCGCGGCGGGCGGAGCGAGCGCCGCGTGCCGGTGGTCGCCCAGTTCCGCCACCTCACGTGCCGCCCCCGCCGTGTCGTCACTCACCCGGGTGCGCCAGCCGCCCTCACGCAGCACCTTCCGGCACTGCCCCAGCGCGTGCACATGGCTGCGTACGCACTCCACCTGATCGAGCGACGTGCCGGGCACACCCATCAGGTCGAAACGGATGGGAAGGAAGTACTCCGCCACGATGAACAGCCCTGACTCCGGCAGCAGATGGTGCACGTCGGCGACGCGTCCGGCCGCGGAGTTGTCGACCGGAATCACCGCGACGTCGGCGGAGCCGAGGGTGACCGCGTCGAGGGCCTGCTCGAAACCGGTGCAGGCCAGTTCGGCACCTTCGGGATACAACGCCCGTGCGGCGGTCGACGAGTTGGAGCCAGGTTCACCCTGATACGCGACGGTGGTCACCGTGTTGAGCCTTCCGTGTGGCGGACGTTGCTGTGGGGCGGCAGGAACTCCACCGCGAACCGTATGCACAGGAGTATCGATGCCGAGTGCGCGATCGGACGCGCCGCGGGCATGTCGCGCCGCCTGCACGGCCGAAAGGCACCCGAGCCTCCCCGCTTGGCAGTGCACAGGACACCACACGTCACCGAAGCGCCGGAGCACGACACCGGCAGTTGCCGCACGGGACGCCGGGCGGGCGCCGCGCTCCGGCTTCCGCGTCAAAGGTTCCTCAACTCGCAGAGGTCACACCGCATCGCCGCTCGGAAGCAGGCATCGCCACCCCTGAACGGGACGGGCGAATCAACCGACCCGGCCCGGGTCGTTGGGGTGCGACTGCAGAGGAGTGACCACCGCGGTCATCCAGGGCCACAGCGGCAGGCTGCCGAGCACCTTCTCGCGCAGCACCGCCTCGTCGTCGGCGCTCCACACCCCGACGCTGCGGAGCTCGCCGACCGGACGCCACAGCCGGAACAGGTGCCCCTGGGCGGCAAGTTCCTTGGCCCGTACGGCTTCGGCGGCGCGGCGCCTGTCGACCTCCGCCGGGTCGGTGCCCTCGGGCACGGTCGTGGTCAGCTCGACCAGGAACTCTTTCATGCTCTCTTCCTCCATGCTCTCTTCCTCTCCCGGATCCACCGCGCGAGCGTCGCGGACCCAGTGCGCGAACGAAGCTTCCGCCGCCAGGCGTCGCCGGACGGCGCAGTGCGGACATCTGGCGGAGGGGGCACCTTCGAGGCCCCCTCCGCCCGGACGCCGGCCGGTGCCGCGGACGTCAGGCGGCCGCGGCCTTGAGGGCGCCGGCGACCTTGACCACTCGCTCGGCCTGGATACGGGCGGCTGCACGCGCGACGTCGTCCACCGGCTTGGTGCCCTGGCCGTCGACGTGAGAGGTGCCGTACGGGTTGCCGTCGACGAACTTCTGCGGGTCGGTGAAACCGGGCGTGACGGTGAGCCCGCCGAAGTGGTGGATCGAGGTGTAGAGGGAGAGCAGGGTCCCCTCCTGGCCGGCGTGCGCCGTGGCGCTGGAGACGAAGCCGCTGTAGACCTTGTCGGCCAGCTTGCCCTCGGCCCACAGGCCGCCCAACGTGTCGATGAACTGCTTCAGCTGGGCGGAGACGTTGCCGAAGCGGGTCGGCGTTCCGAACAGTACGGCGTCGGCCCACTCGATGTCCTCGGGAGTGGCCACGAGTACATCCGCGGTGGCCGCGTGATGGGCTGCCCAGGCGGGGTTGGAGTCGATGGCCGCCTGAGGCGCGAGCTCCGCGACCTTCAGGAGACGAACCTCGGCGCCGGCCTTGACGCCCGCGTCGTGGAGTTCCTTGGCGATCTCCCCGATGGTGCCGGTGGAGGAGTAGTAGACGATGGCGAGCTTTACGGGAGAGGCCACGAGAGCGCTCCGTTCTGGGAAGTAACAGGACAGGCGGCTGACTAGCCGACCGGTCGCCAAAGGTAGACGACCGGTCTAGTAGCGTCAAACCGTCTGGCTATGGAGCCTGACACACACCCCATGACGGGCTGTTCGGGCGCCGAGCGGGCCACCCATGCCAGGTGGCGTCACGCATCGCTACGGACCTGCACCGACGCGCCACCGCGCGCCCCGCGGCCACGAAGTCGCCGGCAGTTGCTACCCTGGTTTAAGACGACCGGTCATTTAGACGGTTCAGTGCCCACGCGGTGCGCCGCGCGAGCGCCGACCCCCGGGACCGCCCCCGCCCCAAGAACAGCGCAACACTCAGGAGCAGTCATGACCACATACCGGGCCTTCGAGGCCACCGGAGTCCACAATCTGCAGTTGGTCGAGCGCGAACTGACCGCCCCCGCACCGGGACAGGTACGCCTGCGGGTGGAGACCTGCGGCATCTGCCACACCGACGTCCTGGCCGTGGAGGGCCTGCGCAGCGACCCCTCGAGCCCCATCGTTCCGGGACATGAGATCGTCGGTGTCATCGATGCCGTCGGCACCGGCGTCACCGCGTGGCGGCCCGGCGACCGAGTCGGCGTCGGCTTCCTCAACGGGCAGTGCTGGGAGTGCGAGCCGTGCCGCCGCGGTGACTTCGTGAACTGCCTGAATCAGCAGCAGACAGGGACCACGATCGACGGCGGATACGCGGAAGTGGCCTACGCCCGGGCCAGTGGGCTGGTGCGCGTCCCCGAGGGCATCTCGGCGATCGACGCCGCTCCGCTGCTGTGCGCCGGCCTGACCACCTTCATCGCCCTCCAGCAGGGCCCCACCAGGGCCGGTGCCTTGGTGGCCGTGCAAGGCATCGGCGGTCTGGGACACCTGGCCCTCCAGTACGCGCGCAGCCTCGGCTACCGTGTCGCCGCCGTGGCCCGGGGCGCGGAGAAGGAGGCGTACGCCCGGCAGTTGGGCGCCGATGAGTACATCGACAGCACCAGCACCGACCCCGGAGCGGCATTGAGCGCCCTCGGCGGCGCCTCCGTCATCGTCGCCACGGCGTCCAGCGGCGCCTCCATGAACCCGCTGGTCCGCGGCCTCGCACCGAACGGCAGGCTCGTCGTGGTCGGTGCCGCGCCCGACCCGCTGACCGTCTCCACCCCCGAGCTGATCTTCGGCACGCATTCCATCGTCGGCAGCCTGACCGGTTCGTCCATCGAGAACGAGGACAACCTGGCGTTCAGCCTCGCCCACGACATCCGTCCCAGCGTCGAGGTCATGCCGTTCACCCAGGCACGGGAGGCGTACGAGCGCATGCTGTCGGGCCAGGCCCGATTCCGGGTCGTGCTCGACATGGCGGCCTGAGGCATCGGCGGTGCAGGTGGGGATCCGTCGCTCCTGCACCGCCGTGCGGGCGCGTCACCCTCACAGCTGACCGGCGAGCCGCTGCAGTGTCTGTGCCGTGCCTTCCTCTCTCGCCTGGCGGTATCCCGTGCCGGCCCACAGATGGATGAGCCGGGTGTCGCCCGCCGCGGTGGCGGCCTTGCGCAGTGGCGCGGTGAGGTGGTGCAGGGCCGGGTAGCCGGCCGGCGCCACCGAGTCGTAGCGGTCCGTGAAGTGGTTGCGCAGAGCACGGGCCGGTCGGCCGGTGAAGGCGCGGGTCAGGACGGTGGTGTCGAAGGCTGGGTCCGCCAGGGCCTCCTTGTGGGGCAAGGACGCACCGCTCTCTTCCGTGCGCAGGAGGAGGGTGCCGACCATCGTGGCGTCCGCGCCCGCGCGCAGGGCTGCCGTCACGTCTGCGGGGGTGGCGATGCCTCCGGCCGCGAGGAGCGGGAGTGCGGTGCTTCGCCGGACGTTCGCGACCAGCTCGGGCAGCGGGACGTCGTCGAGGGGGCGGCCGGGGGTGAGCGTGGCCGAATGCCCGCCGGCCGCGGCACCCTGCACGATCAGCCCGTCGGCTCCCGCCTCCGCCGCCTGGCGGGCCTCGTCCACCGATGTGACGCTCTGCAGCACGGCCGTGCCGGACCGGCGCACCGCCTTGATGACGTCGGGGTCCGGAATGCCGAAGGTGAAGGAGACCCACGGGACGTCGCTCCCGATCACCAGGTCCACCTTCTCCTCCCAGGCGTCGTCGTCCTCCACGGGAGTTCCGTCGTTCAGGTTCAGCCCGTATCGGTCGGCTTCCGGCTGCAACGTCTGCGCGTACGTGCGATGACTCCCGGGCGACACGGGCACCGGACTGGGAGTGAACAGGTTGACCCCGAAGGGGACGCCGTCCGCCTGGACGGCGCGTATCTGGCCGGCGAGTGCCGGTGCCGTCCTGTAGCCGCCGGCCAGGAAACCCAGACTGCCCGCACCCGCGGCCGCAGTGACCATGTCGGGAGTGCTCGGTCCGCCGGCCATCGGCGCGGCCAGCACCGGCAGCTCGACGCCGATGTCCGAAAGCAATGAGCTCATCGCCGGCTTCTCCTCTGCTCCATCGGGACGGGACAGGCCGTCCCCGGCTCACGTGTCGCCGAAGGCGCCACAGCCGTCCGCGAGGGCCCCGGGTCGTACGTGTGACGCACACACGTGACGTTAGACAGCGCGAGAGGCCTTGTGAAATGCCGATTAGGCTGGGTCCATGCGCGACAGGCATCGATCCACCGAGGGGTGACCGAGGTCGTGGATGTCGAACTGCGTCACCTACGGGCATTCGCCGCTGTGGCACGCGCCCACTCCTTCTCCGGCGCCGCCCAGGAGCTGTTGATCACGCAGCCGGCCCTCAGTCGCACGATCGCCCAGCTGGAGGGCGCACTGAGCGTCCGCCTGCTGGACCGCACCTCACGGCAGGTCGAACTGACCGACGCCGGGGCCGAGTTCCTGGTGCATGTGGAGCGTGTCCTCGCCACCTTCGAGCAGGCCCTGGAAGCCGCACGCCGCATGGTCACACTCCGGCTCGGCTTCAGCTGGCTGCTGCCGGATCCCTGGGCGCAGCAGACCGTGGACAGCTTCGAGGCGGCCACCGGCGCGTCCGTCACCCTGACCCGCACCGACGATCCCGTGCAGGCCCTGCGCCAGAGTGCCGTCGATGTCGCGCTGGTCCGTGGCGACATGCCCCTGCCCCGACCCATAAAGGTCGTTCACCTGTACGACGAACCACGCATCGCCGTATGTGCCAGGCAATGCGCGCTCGCCGAACGCGGCCGGTTGGACTGGACCGAGGTCCAGCAGTGGCCCCTGGTCGTCAACACGGTCAGCGGGACGACCGGCCCCGGATCCTGGCCGGCGGAACAGCGCCCGAAGAGGATCGTGAAGACCGCCAATTACGACGAGTGGGTGGAGACGGTGGCCGCCAACCGAGGCATAGGCATCGTTCCCGAAGTGGCGCGACGTCGCACCAGGCACCCGGCCCTCCGTTTCGTGCCCCTGACCAACGCGCCTCCGGTGACGGTCGGCCTCGCCCATCTGTCGAACGGCCCCCGCACGCTCATTCGCCGTTTCCTGGAAGCGGGTGTCGCGGCGGCACACACCGGGACGACGGCCACGCGCGAGTGACCAGCGTCGATGTCCGCACGGCATGGATGCCTCACCGAAGGCATTTCCCCGGCTCCGAACGGATCATTAACGTGAATGCGTCCACAGCGATGGAACGCTCAGCGAAGGTGGCAATGACGAACAGAGAGCTGTCCCGGCAGGACTGTGCGGTCACCGTGCTCGGCGGCCCCACTGCCGTGATCGACATCGGCGGCCTGCGCCTCGTCAGCGATCCGACGTTCGACGAACCCGGTCCGCACGGGTACCTGACCAAGACAGCGGGACCGGCTGTCGACGAGAACGCCCTGGGCTCCGTCGACGTGGTGCTGGTCAGCCATGACCAGCACCCGGACAACCTCGACGAGCGGGGGCGGGCGTTCGCCGTAGCGGCCCCTCTGGTCCTGGCGGGCCCGCTCTCCGCTGCGCGGCTCGGCGAACGGGCCGTCGGTCTGGCCCCCTGGACGAGCCACCCTGTCCCACGCCCGGACGGCCGCGGCGACCTCACCGTCCTCGCGGTCCCGGCGGTGCACGGACCCGAAGACGGAGAGCGTGACGCCGACGGCAACGTCAACTGCGAGGTCACCGGGTTCGTCCTGTCCGGCCAGGGCCTTCCCACGCTCTACATCAGCGGCGACAACGCCTCCATCCGCACGGTGGCGGAGGTCTCCCGCCGGGTCCCTGACATCGGTGCCGCGCTGCTCCACGCCGGAGCGGCCCGCGTGCCGGCGAAGTTCGACGGACGGCCGCTGTCCATGGACAGCCGTCGTGCCGCCGCGGCGGCAGCCGTGCTGGACGCGGACGTCGTGGTCCCCGCCCACTACGACGGCTGGACCCACTTCTCCGAAGGGCGCGCCGACCTGGAGCTCGCCTTTCACGAAGCCGGACTGTCGTCGCTCCTGCGCAGCGCCCCGCACGGTTCCTGGGTGGCTCTGCGCCCCTGACGCGGAACCGGAGAAGACCGCGGGGCACATTCCGCCACTCTCCTCATTGACGAGGAAACCAACGCAGAATCTACTTGACTCGCCAATTAGTATGATGCCCGTACCGAGATGTCCCGGAGAGCGACCACACGCCGGCACCCACTGCTGCCCCTTTCTCCACCGTATCGACTTCTTCACCGCATCGACGCACATCGGCGTGCGCCGGTCGTGCGGCACTCTGAAGCCGGCCCGTCGTGACACCCGCTCGCGGCATCGGGGCCCTGCGACGGGCCGTGGCTGCCGCGATCTCCGGCGGACGTGACTGCACCGGTCAAGGCCTCGCGCGTGCCTGGTCGTTCGTGCCACGGAGCCGCTCTTCCCGGTCGTGACCATGGCGGTCCACGCACAAGACAGCACAGTGAGACGTGAGGAATGACGGCGGAACATGGATGCGACAGTGCGGTACTCCATCCTCGGCACCGTGCGCGCGCTTCGCGGTGACACCGAAGTCGACTTCGGCCCTCCGAAGAGGCTCTCCCTGCTCTCCCTGCTGTTGCTGCGCGCGCCCGGTCCCGTCTCACTGAGCGACGCCGTGGACGTCCTGTGGGACGACGAACCACCCGCCAGTGCCGTCAATGTGGTGCACCGGCACATCGGTGCCCTCCGCAGGATCCTCGAGCCGGGTCTGCACAGCAGGACCGACGCCGCGCACCTGTCCCGCGCCGCCGACGGCTACCGTCTCCAGGTCGACCCGTCGACCTCCGACCTCCTGCGCTTTCGTGACCTCCGCGCGCAGGCACAACTCGCCCTCAAAGACGGCGACGCCGCGCGGGCCGCCCAGGTCCTCGCCGAGGCCCTTGCCCTCTGGCGCAGTCCCGTGGTCGCCGAAGGCACCTCCGTCGCCCGGCACCCGGTGTTCACTTCCGTCGGGCACGAATATGTGGCGACGGTCAAAGAGGCCGCCGATGTCGTACTGGCCTCGGCTCCGACACTGACGGAGGACGTACTCGCAGCCCTGCGGCGTGCCGTGGAACGTCACCCGTTCGACGAGGCCCTCCACGCGCGGATCATCTCCGTCCTGGCCGCCACCGGTCGACGGGCCGAAGCCCTGCGGCAGTTCGAGGCCGTGCGCCATACTCTGGCCGACGAGCTCGGCGTCGAGCCCGGACCCGGCCTGAGAGCCGCCCGGCAGCGCCTCGAACACAGCGCGCTCTCCAGAGCCACGGGCAGGCCCACGGACCGGGCAGACGCGGTCGGGACACCGGCTCATCTGCCGCCCGAATCCGTGTCGTTCGCCGGCCGCCAGGAGGCATTGAAACGGTGCCTGGAGCTTCTGCCGCGAGAAAGCGGCAACGAGTCCGCCGCTTCCACCGTCGTCCTGTGCGGGATGGCGGGCGTCGGGAAGACGACCCTGTCCGTGCACTGGGCCCACACCGTCGCCGACCGCTTCCCCGACGGACAGGTCTACGTCGACCTCCAGGGGTACCACTCCTCGCACCCACCGCTCGACCCGGCCCGGGCCATGAGGACGGTGCTCGACGCACTGGACGTCGGCCGGAGCGGGACCAGCGACGACACGGCACTCGACTCCGTCTACCGACGGGCACTGGCCGGACGCCGACTGCTGATCGTCCTGGACGACGCCCGTGACTGCGAACAGGTCCGCCCGCTGCTGCCCACTGCGCCGGGATGTCTCGCGATCGTCGCCAGCCGTCGGCGACTGGAGGGTCTGGCCGTCACCCACGACGCGCACATCCTCACGCTCGAACCGATGACGGTGCCGGAGGGACTCCAACTCCTCGAACGACGCCTGGGCCCGGAGAGGATCAGGACCGAACACGGCTCGGCCGAGGAGATCGTCGAACTGTGCGGCGGGCTCCCGCTGGCACTGGCCGTGGCCGGCACACGAGCCTTGTCACGGCCGGGGTTCTCTCTCGCCGCGCTCGCGTCCCAACTGCGGGGCAGCCTGGTCGCCCTGTCGAGCCAGGACGCCTCCACGGATGTCCGCAGCACGTTCCGGCGTTCCTACGAAGGGCTCACCGCCGGGGCGGCGACGCTCCTGCGCCTGCTCGCTCTTCACCCCTCGCGTGACATCACGCTGAATGCCGCCGCCAGTCTGGCCGGAACAGACCTGCGTACGACGATGGAGGGCATGGCCGAGTTGGTCGATCACCATCTGCTCGTCGAGCCGGCCCCGGAGCGGTACACCTGCCACCATCTGCTCCGCGCCTGGGCGGCGGAGCTGAGCGTGACGCTCGACGCGGCCGGCGTGCGGTCCCAGGCGCGTGCGCGGATGTTCGAGCACTACCTGTACAGCGCTGATGCCGCGAACGCCCTGCTCGCGCCGGAACGCAGTACGGTGATCCTGCCGCCGCCGCGGCCCGGAGTCCGGCCGGAGACGTTCTACGGACGCGCCGACGCCGCCGAGTGGATCACCGCCGAACGGAAGCTCCTGCCCGCCCTCGTCCAGGGGACGAGCTCTTCCCGCCGGCGCGAGACGCTCCGGCAACAACTCACCTGCCCGCTCGACATGTCGCCGCGCCCGGGAGGCCGTTGAGGCCCAGCACCGCATGGCGGACGACCGAAGGGCTCGGCCTGTTCTGTGGTTCGAGGTGGCACGGAACTCCCAGCCGCGCGACGTGTCGCGTCGATTCAGGCGACCGCGTCGACGTGGAGCGCCCTACGGAGTTTGCGCAGGGCGTTGTGCTGACGGGATTTCACGGTTCCCGCAGGTATCCCGAGGATGGCGGCCGTCTCCTTGATGGTGCGGTCGCACAGATAGAGGTGGACCAGAACCGCCCGGTGTTCCGGCGACAGCCGCCCCAGCGTGGGACGGGCAACCATGGCGTGGTGCACCGCCTCGATGTGATCGGTGCCCGCCGAGGGTTCGCTGTATGTGCCTCCCACAACCTCCCTGCGCGTATGCGGTTTTCTCACCCAGTCCACGATCAGGTGACGGGTGACGGTGAACAGCCACCCTTTCACCGAGCCTTCCATCCCGAGGAGTCGGTCCATGTTCCGCCATGCCCGGATGATCGTCTCCTGCACGACGTCCTCGGCGAGCGCACGGTCGCCCAGCATCCTCTCCGCATACGCGACAAGCCCGTTCCGATGCTCTCTCATGATGAGCCCGAGCAGTTCCGGACAAGTCGTTTCCGTGGGGGGCGTAGCCATCGTCTTCTGAGCCGTCCTGGTTCGCTGTCACAACGGCGGAGGCCGGATGCAGCCTCTGCACGCGCACTGTAGGCACGGGCGGGTGTCCGAAAACTGCCGCTTTTGTGACGTCGGCGAGGTGCGCCGAGTCCCTGGTGTGTCGCCGCACGCAGTCATGCTCAGGATCAAGACCGGTAGGAGGGCGAGGAGCATACCCCTCGGGCCGCTCGGCAGAAGACCCTGCGCACAGCGGGCGACGAACACCGGGCGGCGCGGTGAACATGTGACCCACAGCGGCCACCGGTTCGTGTTTCTTGCGAGGAAAGCGTCGGCGCCGCAGCGCTCGTGCGCTGGACATGTCCACCGGCGACGGAGCCTTTGGTCAAGCGTGCCCGACGACTGGAGCACCGTGTCGAGTTCGATCGCCGCTCCCGCTTCCGGGGGCCGAGGTCGACCAACACCCGCGGTCGGCGGATGCCGGGCTCCGGGCGCGCCCCCTGACCAGCGCGCCGAGCCACCGCGCCCGTTCATCCCAACGTCCCGGGCGAGAGCGCGATGGCCGGTGCGGTCGAGCGGAGCCTGTCCCGTCACGCGTCGCATCGGTGGCAGTCCGCCGGTGGGCCGGGTGACACCCGCGTACATGGGCTGACCGTCGGCAGTGCACGGAGGACGCGCCCGTGTTCGGGCAGACCGTGAACATCTTGGCCCTGTCCACTCGTGTTGTCTGTGTCGGGTCTGTTCGGTCGGCGGAGCGGCTGCGGAAGTTCCGTGGCCGCTCCGCCGGAGGGGCCTTCTCGACGTCACACCATGTGATCGGTGCCCAGGGCTCCGTTGCAGGGCAGGGCAGACCGCCCGCCCTCATGAGGTGCTCTGACTCCGTGCGTGTACATGCACTCAGACAGGAATCGCCCATGTTCGGAAAACTCGGAGCGCCCGAGATCGTGCTGCTCCTCGTCGTGATCGTCCTCCTCTTCGGCGCAGGACGACTTCCCGATGTCGCCCGTTCCCTCGGACAGTCGTTGCGGATCATCAAGCGTGAGACCTCGACCCTGCGCGAGACAGAGCCGGCCGACACGACGAGCTCTGCCCGGACCGCTCCCGGCCTACGGCTCGTGCCCGACGACGCACGGGCGGGCGCCGACACAGGCGACCGCTGACCGACACATGTGCGGGCCGAGGGGAAGGGAGGTGTCGCCCTCATGCGCCCCGTCGGCCGGTGCGATGTGCAAATGAGGCGATGTGCGAGTGGGGCCATGCGCGAGTGGGGCGATGTGACCGCTCAGGTGGCCAACGTATGAACGAGCGACCTCCACCGAGTGGACTACCACCGGCCGCGTCGCCGGAACACGCGTACGACCCACACGACTTCCGCACGATGTTTGCACAGTCAAGTTTCTTATGATCTACTTCTCTGGCCAGAGTGAAGCACGGGAATGTCACACCACCCCGAGGTCACGACTGCCGACGCCGGTCCGATGGACCTGCGCAGCCGGATCCGGTCACCCCCTTCACCACCTCCCAGTCAACCGGCCCGCATCGCATGACGGGGTGCAGGCTTGAACCGGTGGCTCCAGTCGATCCTGTGAGATCCGGTCATGCCGCCACCCGGCAAGGGCCGTGGGAGGGCCCACGCGTCTCTTCCGCCGTCGCCACGAGCCAGAACGGCGGGTCGGGACAACAGGCGAGGACGGAAACCCTGTGGGCGGGTCGACCACCTCGCGGAACTCTTCTCTCCGCACAAGGCGCCTCTTCCGCGTCCCGTGCGTCGCCGAACCACACCCTTGAGGCCTCGACGGTCTCGGAGAGGTGCGTTCGTGCGCCTCAACCTCCGAGTTAGGACGAAGAATCACATGACAGGCACGACCAGGCGGTCCCTTTTGGGCATGGCAGGCTTCACCACAGCCGCCGTCGCCGTGGCCGGTACCGGAATCCTCAAGGCGAACGGAGCCGAGGACGGCAAGGTGCTCACCGCCGGCGTCATCGACGGCGTGAGCAAGCCGGCGTTCTCGACGCTGGCTCCCTTCACGGATCCGCTGCGCATACCTCCGACCCTGCGCCCCGCGGGCAAGGGCGTCACCGAGATCGATCTCGTCGAGGCAACGCTGCGCCTGCACTCCCAGATGCCCGCCACCCGCCTGTGGACGTACGAGGGACACTTCCCCGGCCCGACCATCGAGGCACGCCGGGGACACAAGTTCCGGGTCGCGTGGAGCAACAAGCTGACGGGCACCACCCCCGTCAAGGCGGTCTGGGTCCATCCCGAAGGCCCTGGACCAGGCCTGCTGCCCTACAACCGTCCGGGATCCGAGGGCTCGTTCCCGCGACCCGAGGTCGACAAGCTCACCGCCTGGACGACGGTGCACCTGCACGGCGGACACCAGAACGCCCTCAACGACGGTGCGGCCGAGTACGGAGTCGGGCCCGGCAGCGCGCAGTTGGCCGAGTACGCGAACGACCAGGCAGCAGCGCACCTCTTCTACCACGACCACGCCATGGCGGTCACCGCACTCAACGTGACGGCCGGCCTGATCGGCAACTACCTCGTCCGCGACAAGGAAGAGTCCCGGCTCGACCTGCCGCACGGCGACTACGAGGTTCCCCTGACCATTCAGGACGCCAACTTCGACACCGACGCCCAGGGGCGCCTGAACGGGCAGATCCTCTACAAGAGGATCATCGGCGGACACGACGCTCCCGAGCCCGGCACCCTGCCGCCGGCGCTGGCCACCCTCAGCCCGTTCACCATGGTCAACGGTGTGGTCTGGCCGTTCCTCGACGTGGAGGCGCGGGCCTACCGCTTCCGCGTGGTGAACGTCTCGGACGCTCGTGTCTACCGGCTTGTCGTGGTCGACGAGGAGACCGGCAAGGCCGTGCCGGGCGCGATGAAGCTGATCGGAACGGATCTGGGCCTGCTGGGCAAGCCGCACACGATAGAAGAGGCCGTGACGCTCTCCCCCGCGGAGCGCGCCGACATCGTGATCGACTTCGCCGCATTCCCCGGCAAGCGGCTGAAGCTCGTCAACTCCATCCCGGGCCAGCAGCCCGGAGCGGCCCTTCCCGACTTCATGATCCCCTTCCCCGAAGTCATGCAGTTCCGTGTCGGCAAGAAGCGGCACCCTCGCCAGTCCGTTCCGACAACGTTGTCAAGCTCCTTCCGCAACCTCAAGGCCGAGGACGTCCCCTCGGACGCCACCGAGCGCTTCGTCCTGCTGACCTTCGACAAGACCGGAGCGATGCCTCAACTCTGGGAGATGCAGGAGGTGCCGGGGGACACGACGTCCGAGGACGGCGTCGTTCAGATCGAGATGTCGGGCAAGACCCGGACCCTGCGCCGTACCGGTGCCATGTTCGAGGACACGACCACCTTCTTCGCCGCGTCCGGCACATGGGAGAAGTGGCACTTCGTCAGCGTCGGACCGCCGGAGGTGCCGATCTACCATCCGATGCACATCCACCTGATGAACTTCCAGGTGATCGACCGCCGTTCCGCGGACGGGTCGGGGATGGACCCCGCCGCGGGACGGACGACGAAGCCGATCACCCTCGGCGGGACGGTGCCCGTCGCTCCCGAGGAGTCCGGCTGGAAGGACACCATCACCGTGAACGCCAACACCCTCGTCACGGTGGCCGGACGTCTCGCGAAGCAGACCGGCAAGGTGATGTACCACTGCCACATCCTGTCCCACGAGGACGAGGGGATGATGCGACCCTTCGTGATCATGCCCGCGGCCGTCCACGAGATCCACGCCATGTCGATGGACATGAACGGATCCATGGGCATGCGGCACAAGAAGGGCAGTCACTCCGGCATGAAGATGTGACGCCGGTCCGGCACTGCCGCGTGCGTGGCCCGCATCGCGGCTGAGCCTCCGCTCGGCGGCCACGGTCGCGGGTACGGCGCCGCCGGGTTCGTCCCCGCACCCGTCTCCGGACCGGTGCGGGGCCGGACGGGCACCGCAGGATGTCCTCTCCCCGCATCGGGGGCCGCGGCGCCGCGGCGCACCCCGACACGGTCGACCCGAATCCCGCTCGGCAGCATGCCGAAGAGGCCTGCACTCGACGCCCTTCCAGCCCCTTCCACGGCCGTCCGTGGCACCCGACCGCCGCGGACCCTTTCGTCCACCCACTCAGGCGCCATCGACGGTGCAAGGAGATGACCACGCATGTCGGATTCGCACCCGAACGACATCGAGACCGGACGTGCGATCCCGGCCGGTCACCGCCCGACCCGGACCGAAGTACGGCGGCTCAGACGGGTCAAGAGGCGACGTCTGACAGGGGCGGCGGCCGCCGGCGCCGTCCTGGCAGGCGCCGCCGCCTTGTGCACGGCACGCTGGCCGAGCCCCTCGGACGGGGGCACACCGACAGCCCCCACCGGACAAGCAACGGCGTCCGCTCCCGCCCCGCCCGGGTCTGTGGACCTCGCGTCGGCGCTGGCTCCTGTCACGTCCCATCTCGGCACCGGCACCATGTCGGTCGCACTCCTGGACCCGCAGAGCAACAGATGGGCCGAGTACGGCAGGGGCATCTTCGACACCGCCAGCATCGTCAAGGTGGACATACTCTCCACACTGCTGCTCCAGGCCCAGGACGCGGGGCGGGACTTGACCGCCCGGGAGCGCAGCCTCACGACCGCCATGATCGAGAACAGTGACAACGACGCGACCAGCGCGCTCTGGTCGGCCATCGGCAGAGCATCGGCACTCGACAAGGCCAACACGCGTCTCGGCCTACGCGAGACCACGGGGGGCGAAGGCACCGTCTGGGGCCTCACCCAGACCACCGCACTCGATCAGGTCCGCTTGCTGGCCGCCGTGTTCGGTGACAGATCGCCGCTCCGTTCCGCGGCACGGGCCTACATCCAGCACTTGATGTACCACGTCGCGCCGAATCAGGACTGGGGCGTGTCCGTGGCAGCGGATCCGGGACGGCCCACCGCCCTCAAGAACGGCTGGTTGCAGAGGAGTCAGAGCAGCAAGTGGGACATCAACAGCATCGGCCGGATAGTGAAGGACGGCAGGGTCTTCTATCTGGCCGTCCTGCTGAACGGCAGCAGCACCCAGGAGATCGGCATCAGCCTGGTGGAAAAGGCGGCGCGCTCCGCGGCCGAGGCGCTCGCCAGGACACTGGCCGCAGGAGTCACCTCTTGATCGGCGCTCGGCCTGAGGCGGACGGCCCCCTCCGTCCCAACGGCGCGGGCCGGCGACCGGAGAAGGCCATCTGTGGTGTTCGTCAGCCAGTGGCCTGCGGGACGTCGGCGAGGCGGTTGAGCAGCTCCTGCAGGAGCAGCTTCTCCCCTGGGCTGAGGGGCAGTTCCCCTGCTTCGGCCAGCACGGCACGCAGTCCCATGGCCGCGGTGGCCGGACCGGCGTCCTTCGTCGTGGGCGGGGAATCCGCCGGCGGCGCGGTGATGGCGTCGAAGACGAGGTCGCGTGTCACGACGGCCGTGTCCAGATCACGGGCCTCGGGGGGTGTGCTGTTCATCGTGGAGACCACGCCCACGCCCGCGGCGTGCATGACGGCCGTGGCCCGCTCGACGCTCATGCGCAGCCGGCCGGCCGCGGCGACGCGGGTCATCATGCGCTGCAGTTCCGCGACGGCCTCGCGGCCGGCGCGCGACAGGTGACCGGAGCGCGCCTGCCCGAAGACCAGGACGTAGTAAGCCGGTTGCGTCAGCCCGAACTCGATGTGCAGGTCCCAGGCGAGGCGAAGGTCCGCGACCGGGTCGTCGCTCTGCGGAATGCGGCTCTTGGCCTGGAGATACGTTTCGAAGCCGTGTTCGCCCACGGCCTCCAGCAGGCCGTCCTTGTCCCCGAAGAGCCGGAAGATCGTCGGCGGGAACACACCGGCACGCGTCGCCACGGCGCGGGTGGACATGGCGTCCAGCCCTTCCTGTTCCAGCACATCGGCGGCGGCGAGGACGATCTTGCGTCGAAGCGTCGCCGCCGTCCGGCCGTCCACCACATCAGCAGTCATGAATCAACGGTATCAAAACCGGTGAATCACCGATTCGAACCAGTGTTACGCTCAAATCGCTTCCACCGATTCAGACAGGGATGGAACCGCCATGTCATCACAGCCTGTGTACGACTACATACTCGTGGGCGCCGGAACCGCGGGGTGCGTGCTCGCCGCCCGGCTGACGCAGGACGAGAACGCCCGCGTCCTCCTCCTGGAGGCCGGTTCGTCCACGCTCCCCGACGCGGTCGCCCAGCCGCCGGCGTGGCCCTCGCTGGCCGCCTCGGAGGCCGGCTGGGGTGACATGACCGTGGCGCAGCGCGCCTCCGGCGCCCCGGTGGCGCTTCCGCGGGGCAAGGGCCTGGGCGGCTCCACCGCGATCAACGCCATGGTGTTCGCTCGCGGCCACCACACCAGCTACGACAGCTGGAGCGAGCACGGCGCCAAAGGCTGGACGTACGACGACCTGCTGCCCTACTTCCAGCGCAGCGAGACCGCCGTCTGCGGCGGCGTCGGCCGCGGGACGAACGGACCGCTGTTCGTCGGCCCGGCCGCCGAGCCGAACGAGGTCCTGCTCGCCTGCCTCGACGCGGCGGTCGAATCCGGGCACCGCCGGGCCTTCGACATCAGCGGCGGCCGAGAAGAGGGCTTCGCCCCGGTGGACCTCAACATCGTCGGCGGACGCCGCCAGAGTGCCGCCGACGCGTATCTCACCCCGGTACGCAACCGCCCCAACCTGGACGTCGTCACCGACGCCGTCGTACACCGTCTGCTCTTCGACGGCACTCGCTGCACCGGCGTGGAGTACGGCGCACGGGGCCGCGTCCGCACCGCGACGACGACCGGTGAAGTGGTGCTCACCGCCGGGACGATCGGATCGGCGCAGCTGTTGCTGCGCTCCGGCATCGGCCCCGAGAAGGACCTCCGACAGGCACAGGTCGACGTCCTCCACACACTTCCCGGCGTCGGGCAGAACCTGCACGACCACCCGCGGGCCAACCTCGTCTTCCACGCACAACGCCCGGTGCCCATGGCGCGCAACAACCACGGCGAGATCCTGGGCCTGCTGCGCAGCACACCGGAGGCGGACGGACCGGACCTGCAGATCATCTTCATCGACATACCGGTTCCCAACCCCATAGCCCCCGTGGCGAACGGCTTCACCATCGGTGTCTCCCCCATGCGCCCGGCCAGCCGCGGCACACTGCGCATCACCTCGGCCGACCCCTACGCACCACCCGTGATCGACCCCAACTACTTCTCTGCGGAACAGGATGTCCGGACCGTGCTGTCCGGCATCACGACAGCGCGCAGGATCGCCTGGTCCTCCGCCCTCGCCGAATGGGGAATCGAGGAGGTCAGCCCGGGGCTCGACGCCGTGGACGCGGAGTCGATCAGCGACTACGCCCGCAGGAACTTCGGGTCCTACTGCCACCCGGTGGGCACCTGCATGATGGGAGAGGACGAGATGTCCGTCGTCGACTCGGCGCTGCGCGTCCGCGGACTCGACGGCCTGCGCGTCGCCGACGCCTCCGTCATCCCCTCCATCCCGTCCAACAACACGAACGCCACGGTGTACGCGATCGCCGAGCGAGCGGCCGATCTCCTGCACGACGCCTGACACCGCGCACCGGCGGCGGACCGGACTCGCTTCCCGAAGCGTGGCGGCGTCGAGGCGACACTTGTCCGTTCGTCACTCGGCGCCGCCACGGGGAGAATGGGATGCGAGCCCCCACCCGAGTGAGGTGGTGACGATGCCCGTATGGCATCTGCGCGACTATCACGACGACGACCTCGATCAGGCCATCCAGATCTGGGACCAGAGCCGCCGGACCGACGAGGACCGGGTGTTTCCGGTCTCCGAGGTCATGGCGGCCGCCAAGGCGGGCCAGACGGCGGTGGTCGCGGTGGTCGGCGACGAACTGGTGGGCATGGCCGTCGCGCAGGCCTCCGGCAAGCGTGGGTGGATTCTCCTGGTGGCACTGGCCTCGCGCTGGCGTGAACGGGGCATCGGCAGTGCCCTGCTCGCCGAGCTGGAACGACGACTGCGGGCGATGGGCGTACGCCACATCAGTGCGCTGCTGCCCGCCCACGCCGCGGGGACGAGAGCTCTGGAGAACTGCGGATACCAGTCCCGTGACGGTCTCACCTACTACGAGAAACTCGAACCGCCCGGCACCGTCAATGCCGGCGTCCTCGATGCGCTCGGCGGCCGTATGCTGCCCGACGGACTCTGGGGCACCATGGCCGGCATGGAGCGGGAGAAACAAGTCGTCGAACGACGTGTGGTGCTCCCGCTGACCGAACCGGCACTGGCGGACCGTTACGGCGTCGTCCCACCCAAGGCGATCATTCTCTTCGGGCCACCCGGCACCGGAAAGACCAGCTTCGCCAAGGCGGTGGCGTCACGGCTGGGCTGGCCGTTCGTCGAACTGTTCCCTTCCCGGCTCGCCGCCGACACCAGCGAAGGACTCGCCGCGGCACTGCGTGAGGCGTTCGCCGACCTGGCGGAACTGGACTCGGTGGTGCTCTTCATCGACGAGGTGGAGGAGATCGCCGGCGTGCGGTCGGGCAAGGCGGTCGATCCCGGTCACGGCGTCACCAACGAACTGCTCAAACTCATCCCTGTCTTCCGAGAACAGGACGCGCGGCTGCTGGCCTGCGCCACCAACTCCGTTCGCTCACTGGACGCGGCGTTCCTGCGGCCCGGCCGGTTCGACTACGTCATCCCGATCGGCCCACCGGACCAGGTCGCGCGTGAGGCCATCTGGAGCCGCTATCTGATGGCCTCGTCCGATGAGGTCGACCTCGGCCAACTGGTCGAGGCCAGCGAGATGTTCACACCGGCCGACATCGAGTTCGCCTCCCGCAAGGGAGCTCAGGCGGCGTTCGAGCGGGAGGTCACACATCGCCAGGGCCGACCGGCGACCACCGAGGACTACATGACCGCCATCGCCGACACACGGCCGACGCTCACGGCACAGGCGATCCAGGAGTTCACCGAGGACATCGAGAAGTACAGCCGGCTGTGAGCGTCAGCGGCCCGCGGCCGGCGCCGTGGCGCGGGATGCCTCGATCCGTGAGAAGTGCAGTTCGGGATCGACGACACTGTCGGCGCGCAGCAGTTTGACGTCCGAGTGGTAGTCCATCGACGTCAGCCACGGCATCCGGTCGCCCTGCCGGGGCAGTTGGTGGACCGCGCGCCGGATGTAGCCGGCGGCGAAGTCGAGGAAAGGCCGGGTCTCCATCGCCGGATCGGCCACTTCGGGGCGGCAGATGTCGTGGCCGGCCGCGTCCATGTGGGCCAGCAGTCGGCAGAAGTGCTCACACAGCAGACCGACCTTCAGCGTCCAGGAACTGTTGGTGTAGCCGATCGAGAAGGCCAGGTTGGGAATCCCGGAGAGCATCATGCCCTTGTAGGCGACGGTGTCGGGCAGGCGGATCTCCTCGCCGTCGACGGTGACCGCGATGCCGCCGAACGCCTGCACGTTCAGTCCGGTCGCGGTGACGACGACATCGGCCTCGAGTTCCCGGCCGGATTCAAGCCGTACTCCGTCCTCGGTGAACGTGGTGATCCGGTCGGTGACGACGGAGGCCTTTCCGGCGGCGATGGCCTTGAACAGATCCCCGTCGGGTACGGCGCACAGGCGCTGGTCCCAGGGGTCGTACGGCGGGTTGAAGTGTTCGTCGAGCGGATAACCGTCGGGCAGCTGCTTCGCGTTGGCCCACCGGATGAGCCGGCGTGCGGCCTTCGGGTGGCGCCGGCAGAAGGACCAGACGAAACGCTGCTGGGCGATGTTCTTGCGCCGGGTCAACGCGTAGCCCCGTTCGGGCCCGAGGTACTTCTTCAAGGCGTTGGCGATCACGTCCTTCTTCGGTACCGGCAGGATGTACGACGGGGTCCGCTGCAGCATCGTCACGTGCGCGGCGGTGTCGGCCATCGCCGGCAGCAGTGTGACCGCGGTGGCGCCGCTGCCGATCACCACGACCCGCTTGCCGGCGTAGTCCAGGTCCTCGGGCCACTGCTGCGGGTGCACGATGGGGCCGCGGAAGCGCTCCCGACCCTCGAAGTGCGGGGTGAACCCCTCGTCGTAGCGGTAGTACCCGCCGGCGCAGAACAGCCAGGCACACGTCAGGGTCGTCCGCTCGCCGGTGTCGGCGCGCTCGATGTGCACCGTCCACCGTGCCTGGCCGGTCGACCAGGACACCGAGAGCACCTTGTGGTGGTAACGGATGTGGCTGTCCAGGCCGTTCTCGGTGGCGGTCTCGCGCAGATACGTCAGGATCCGTGGCGCGGAGGCGATGGATTCCTCGTCGCGCCACGGCTTGAACTCATAGCCGAAGGTGTGCAGGTCCGAGTCGGACCGGATGCCCGGATAGCGGAACAGGTCCCAGGTACCGCCGGAGGCGGCCCGCGCCTCCAGGATCGCGAAGGTCTTCGAGGGCAGTTCGGTCTTCAGATAGCGACCGGCCCCGATACCGGAGATCCCGGCGCCGATGATCAGGACGTCGAGATGCTCGACGGCGGGCGAAGCTGAGGCAGCAGACATGGGCGACGACTCCAGACGACGAGGTGCGGCCCGACCATGGTGAAGCCCGGGCGACCGAGCGGCCAGTCGCGAACTGCACCAGATGGACCCTCCTGCGGTGCACTGTGCACCGCTAGTGTCGTCGCATGCCGCTGTGGAACCCGCCGTCACCCCAGGTACGGGAACTGATGCGCCAGGGCGCCGAGATCGCGCTGAATCCCAGGCCCGAGTGGCTCGCCGAACTCGACGCGGCCACGCTCTCCGGTCAGGCGCAGCAGGTCGCCGCGGATCCGGTGCTCGCCGCCGGGACACGGCGGACCAATCGGTCCAACCTGCTGTTCTGGGCAGCCTGCAACGTTCGCGCCCCTGGCGAACCGGTGCCTGCGAACGACGGCGACGCCCCCTTGGCCATCGCCCGCGACCTGGTGCGACGCGGCCTCGACGAATCCGCGCTCGACTCCTACCGGGTGGGTCAGAGTGTCGCCGTGCGGATGTGGACACAGATCGCCTGCTCGCTCACCACCGACACCGAGGAACTGCGCGAGCTGCTCGACGTGTCACTCCGGTCCATCTCCGCCTTCGTCGACGACACCGTCGCCGCCATCGCCGCACGCATGCACGTCGAGCGCGGCGAGCTCACCCGGGGCACCCATGCCGAGCGCCGCGAGATCGTGACCCTGCTGCTGGACGGCGCGCCGATCACCCAGCAGCGCGCCCAGGCACGACTGGGCTATGCCCTGGAGCCGACGCACACCGCAGCCGTCGTCTGGGCCGACGATCCCGCGGCCGATCTCCATCAACTCGACCGCGCCGCGGACGCCCTCGCCGCCGCGGCCGGTCAGACGCCGCCGCTGAGCGTCCTCGCCAGTGCCGCGACCCGCTGGGTGTGGGTCCACGGCCGTCCCGACGCGGACCATGTGCGGGACGCCCTGGCCGGCCTGCCCGCCGTACGCATCGCGCTCGGCTCGCCCGCTCCGGGCGTCGACGGCTTCCGCCGCAGTCATCTCGACGCGCTCACCACGCAGCAGATGCTGGCCCGCCTGTCGTCCGTTCAGCGCCTGGCCTCGTACGACGAGGTCGAACTCGTCGCGCTCCTCACCCAGGACCCCGAACACGCCGACCGCTTCGTCAACCGCATCCTCGGCGACCTGGCAACGGCACCGGCCGACATCACCGACACGGTACGGGTCTTCATCGCCGAACAGTGCAACGCCTCCCGGGCCGCGACCCGCCTCTTCACCCACCGCAACACCCTGCTCCGGCGTCTCGCCCGCGCCGACCGGTTGCTGCCGCGCCCGCTCGCCGGGCACACCCTCGAAGTGGCGGCCGCTCTCGAAGTCCTCCAGTGGCACGGACGAGACGCGCGCAACCAGTCGGGAGCGTCGGGCTGAGCCGCTGCTCTTCGGCAACGGCTCGCCACACCTGTGGAACCGTGGCGCCGCCTGCACTACACTTAGGAGCACATACTCCTATATACTCATCGACAAGGGTGGATATTCCGGTCCGGGTCTCCCTGGGCTCCACCTCCGGCGGTCGGTCCGACGCCACGCCTCGGTGCGCACGACCACGCCCGGTCACCCCGAAATCCTCTTGAGCACTTACTCACACCGTCCGGGCGCGAGGCTTCACACATCACATCGAGCCTCGTTTCCCGTAGGACGGTTCGGAGGCCTGAATCAATGCGTCACCTGTTTGACAGGTGACGAATGCTTATGAAACTGTCGAAGCATCTACCCGAACAAGGGCTGTTTCGCGAGTCGGCCGAAGCGCCCCTATCCATCGGGACCCGATAGTGCATTCTGTCGCTATCGCATCTATTCACCACTGAACGGAGACGCATGATGCAGAACATTCTCAAGACCAAGAAGGGGCGTTACCTGAGTGCGGCCGCCGGTGTGGCCACGGCACTCGCCGGCGGCCTCACTCTGGCGCCCTGGGCCTCGGCGGACACACCGACTTCCATCAGCGCTCCCGCGGCGAAGCACAGGGCCGAGACCTTCGAGCTGGTCGGCAAGCAGACCGCGAGCGCGGAAATAGATCTGGGCCAGAAGGGCGCCAGTATCGGCGACCAGAACGTCGTCCACGAAGACCTCTATCGCGACGGCAAGAAGGTCGGCGATCACAGCGCGATCTGCACCATCACCCGCGTCAATCCGACGGCGCTCCAGTGCCTGGGCACCTTCTCCCTGCCTGAGGGACAGTTCGCCGGACAGGCGCTGCTGCACCTGCCCGCCCCGTCCTACGTCGACGTCGGCATCACCGGCGGATCGGGCAAGTACAGCAATGCCTCGGGCTTCATTCGCACCATTCCCGCCGGAGTCACGGAGAGGCACTTCACCGTACATTTGAACGGTTGATTGCGGAAGAACCAGCAGCAAAGGCCGGATCTCCGGGAGCCGATCCGGCTGCGGTAACCGTCTGGGACCGGCCTGCCATCTCCCGTTGCCATTGGGTGAACCGGCGGGCCGGTAAGCCGGAATGGGGGTGTCTTTCGCGGGCGCAGCCAGCCCTCGAAGGCGAGATTTTTCACCTTATTGATGAGTCAAGGTCACCACCATTTGAACAGGTGATGACGAACATCGTGTGGCTTGCCCCGAGACGTCAGCCCGCACCATGCCGGGCCGACTGCCGTCGATGACCTCCCATGCCCGGCAGATACGGCTGAACAGGCGCAAGTCCCATACCAGCGCGGACGAGCAGATGTGCGGCGCGAGGTGTCACACGTGCGCGAGCTTCTCCGGGTTGAGGACCCTGCGGTAGGCGGCGATCAGGCCGTCCTTGATCTCCAGCGTGTCCACGGAGACGACCCTCCCGTCCCGACGCAGCAGGAGCGCTGATTCGCCTCCGACCTCGACGACCTCGATGCTGTCCGGGCGCCACCGGCGCCCCACTCGTACCATCACCATGGCGATGCGCGCGCCGCCGTGGATGGACTTGCGCGCCGCGGCGAGCTTGCCGCCACCGTCGCTGACAAAGACGGCATCGGGGTGCAGGAGGCGAACCAGCCCGGCCATGTCCCCCGCTTCGTAGGCATTGCGGAACGTGGTGACCAGGCGCTCGCGCTCCGACCGGGAAGCACGTGGCGTGCACTGCCTTGCCGCGGCCACCTTCCGCCGTGCTCGTGAGGCGAGTTGGCGGGCGGCCGCCGCAGAGGCGCCCAGCACATCGGCGATCTGGCTGAACTCCAGACCGAAAACATCGTGGAGGATGAACGCCACACGCTCCGACGGCTTCAGTTCCTCCATCACCAGCAGCATCGCCGACCCGACGGATTCGTCCACCAGCACCGGCTCCGAAGCGTCCGGCCCCGTCAGCAACGGCTCCGGCAACCACGGCCCGACATAGGTTTCCCTGCGGACGCGGGCCGACTTGAGGATGTCGTACGACCGTCGCGCGGCCACCGTGAGCAGCCACGCCCGGAGGTCACGGACGTCGCGCAGGTCCGCTGTGGCTGCCCGCAGCCATACGTCCTGGGCCACGTCCTCGGCATCGGCCACGCTGCCGAGCAAGCGGTACGCCGCCCCGAAGACGGCGGGCCGATGCGTTTCCCACTCCTCCTCCAGCACCCCACGCTGCCTGGGCACATGCATCCCGTCCATCGACGCAGCCTCCTCCGCTCTCGCCGATGCTCGGGTGAGCCCTCATGCACCGCGAGTGCAAATCTAGATATTTTTTATCCAGAATCTTGGGAACAAAATGTCCGCACCTCACACCCTTCGGCGACCCGTGCGAACTCTTCGCGCCACACCCGGTACTCAGCGCGGCGCGATGAATCGTGGGTCGCGATCCCGGCACCCGAGGGCGGGAGGGCTGCCTGTCGGGCGCGGAGAAGTCTCCACGCTTGATGTTCTGCACCTTACCAGGTTAGGAGTACATGCTCGTAACTGAAGGACGGCACGGGCACAGCGGGCCGGAACCAGGCCCCCTTCTCCCGGTGATCAACGGTGGCCGCGGCAGCCTCCGCTCTGGCCCGACCGGCGAGACCACGATCTACGACTGGACCGTCACCGGCCGAAACGCCGCAGGTCGGGGCTGTCACACCTGGGCAGGCCACCTCGTCTACCTGACGCGAGTCGAACCCCGCTGACGGGCCCGCGACCGGACCTTCGACGTGGGGTGTGCATGCCCCGGGTCCTTACGGAGCAAAGGCGCATGTCGGCGGGTCGGCCAGGCCGGTGCAGCCGCGGATCTCCACCGCCCGGTACCGGCCGGAGCACCGCGTGACACACGCTTTCCGATGGGAGATATGCCGATGAATTCCTTTGCCCTCCATGCCGGTTCGATGTTCGACGGATTCAGTCTGTCGGGCCCCTCCACTGTGTACGTGTCGGGGGACCGCATTGTGCGCGTGGACCGCACCGGGGCGCTGCCCACCGACGGCAGCCAGGTCATCGACCTCGGCCGCTCGGCCTGTCTGATGCCCGGCCTCATCGACACCCACGTCCACCTTGCCTTCGACGCCGGCCCGGACCCCGTGACGTCCTTGGCCTCGGCCTCCGTCAGCGAGTTGCTGGTACACATGCGGGCTGCGGCCCGGTCCGCACTGCTGGCCGGGGTCACCACCGTGCGCGACCTCGGTGACCCCGGCTATCTCTCGCTGACCCTCGTGGAGGAGATGTCCGGGCACCCGGAGCTGGGCCCGGAAATCCTGGCTGCCGGACCTCCGCTGACCACGCAGGGCGGCCACTGCCACTTCTTCGGCGGTGAGGTCGAGGGCGCCGAAGCGCTTCGTGCGGCCGTCCGCGAGCGCCACACCCGCGGCTGCGCCGTCATCAAGATCATGGCCAGCGGCGGCCATATGACACCCGATTCGGTGGCACCGCACGCGTCGCAGTACGGCTTGGCGGACCTGCGTGTCGTCGTGGACGAAGCACACCGCCTCGGGCTGCCGGTGGCTGCCCATGCTCACGGCATTCAGGCCATCAGGGACGCCGTCGAAGCGGGCGTCGACAGCTTGGAGCACGTCTCCTTCCTCTCCGCCGACGGCATCGCTCCCGACCCCGACCTCATCGACACCATCGTGAGGAAGGGAACCTTCGTCAGCCTGACGCTGGGTCTGGACCCAGCCGTGGACCTGCAGATGTCCGAGGCCAAGGCGGAGTTCGTCCATGCCCTCTGGGACATCTACAGCAGCCTGCACAAGTACGGCGCCAACGTCGTCATCGGCTCGGACGCCGGTATCGGGCCCGTGAAGCCTCACAACGTACTCCCCCACGGCGTGGCCGACCTGGCCCGGCTCGGCGTCGCGCCGCTGGACGCGCTCATTTCCATGACCAGCTCGGCGGCCCGCCTGTGTCGTGTGGAGGGCCGCAAGGGCCGGATCACCGCCGGTGCCGACGCCGACATCCTGGTCGTCTCCGGCAACCCCGCGGACGACCCTGCCGCAATTCTTGACGTACAGGCAGTCTTCCGCGCCGGAATCCGCGTGCGGTGAGCCGACGTCGGTGTCGCCCGCGGCCAGGTCGAAGGGAACCGGTCCTTTGGTGACCCGCAACCCGACCCGGCGGCCGACACGGACTTCGTATCCGGCCTGTGGACTTTCGGCGGGCCACAGCGACCCGGTCGAGGGCACCGGCATGGCCGTGCACCTTTCTACCGCCCACAACACGTAGATGAAGGACGGATATTCAGCATGACAGACCTTCCTGATGAGCCCATCGCGGTCCTCGAGACCCGACTTGCCCACGACGTCCACCGCGTCGCCACCGCCCTGCTGGCGGAGGCGGCGGTTCGCCCATCGGTGCCACTGAGCGCGCTGGCACAGCTGCGCGACTTCCTCGTGGTGAACCTGCGCCATCACCACGAGAGCGAGGATGAGAACCTGTGGCCGCGGATCGTCACGGCGGCGCCGGACACCGCGCTCGCGCTTGACGAGCTGAGCGGGGACCATGAGCGACTGGACGAGGCGCTCGACCGGCTCGCCGCCGTCGCGGTGAGCGACGGCGGGGCCGACGACAGGCCCGGCGAATCGGCCGGTTCGGGAGCCGGTCGGGTTGGAGGCAGCACGGGTGACGCAGTCCGGGACGCGCTCCACCAAGCAGCCGTCGCGGTACGCGACACGGTGCACGGCCACCTGACCCATGAGGAGCCGATCCTCTTCCCCGCGCTGCGCGACCACATCAGTCCGGCGGAATGGGCGGAATTCTCGCAGCAGGTGATCGCCACCACGCCGCCCGTGGCCGGGCATCTCATGATCGGATTCCTCCACGAGGTGGGTACGCCCGCGGAGGTCGAGCTCATGCTCGCGGCCCTGGCGGAGCCGGTCCGCCCGCTCATCCCCGCGATGCGCCACCAGGCGGCCGAAGACCTGCGGATCCTGCGCGGGACCGGCTCGTGACCCCGGCCCCCGTCAGGTGGCCGGACGCGGCGGATCGCGCCATCAGGGGCGACCTCACCGTCGCGGCCGCATACATCACCCCGGCCGGGGGCGCCGTGGTCACCAGCGTCTCTCCGGTAGGCCTCGGAGACCGGGAGGCGGGCCGCGTCGGCTTCACCACCTCGCTCGGCTTCCCGAAGAAGCTGGAGCACATCCTGCGGAACCCGCACGTGTCGCTCGCCTACCACACGCGGGAGCACGGCTTTGCCGCGACCAGCCACTACGTACTCGCGCAGGGCACCGCGTCGGTCGACTTGCGACCGTCACCGCGGCGCCTCGCGGAACTGCGGCTGGCCTCAGAGCCGTTCTTCGGGGAGACCAAGCGCGGGCCGATCTGGGACTGGCTGTTGCGCGAGTATCACCAAGAACGCGTCTTTGTCGACGTCGACATCCAGCGTGTCGCTGTCTGGCCCGACCTGACGGCCCGCGACACAGTTGCGGTCACGGGTGCTGACTGGCCGGAGATGCCGACCGGGCAGAAGCCGCCGAAGAACGGTACGGATCCGCGCGTCGACGTCTCCGCGGTCGCCCGCCAGATCCGCAAACTGCCACACCGGGTTCTGGCCTACCAGGGCGCGGACGGCCTTCCTGTCATCGTCCCGGTGGCGGTCGGTGGGTACGACGACACTGGGCTGCACCTCGACGTACCGCCGGGACTGCTGCCGCCGGGCGGGCGAAGGGCCGGTTTCCTCGCCCACGCCTTCCAACCGCAGTGCGTCGGACTCGGCATGCGAACCCTCACCGGCTGGCTGACCGTCACCGATGAAGGGGCCCGTTACGCTCCCCACACATCCAAGGGCCTGGCCGCGCCACCGTACAAGGCCCTTCTGACCGTTTCGAACGGCCTGCTGGCCAAGCACGGGCTGTGGCGCGCCCGTCGCGACGGCACCGCCGAACGCCTGCAGCAACTCACCGCAGGTGCCGTTGGTTCCGGCTCCGAGCCGCCCGACGTTCCGTAGAGGTGACACGCTCGATACGGCTCCCGGCGGGTGAACTCGCCGGGAGCCCCGGGCCAGGACCGACGTCGCAGCGTCGCCCGCCTCGGAATCCAACTGCCGAGGGTGCGGCGGCGCACCCCGCCAAAGGCCGTCGGGCTTTGCCGCGCGCTAAATGGATGTCTACTATCCAGATATGCGGACTGGTAAGGGTGTCGAGTGGGCCGTGCACACGCTGCTCAACCTGGCGTGGCTGGGCGACGGGGAGCCGGTTTCGACCGCCCAACTGGCCGCTGGTCATGACTTGTCGGCGTCCTATCTGAACAAGCAGTTGCAACAGCTGGTCAAGGCCGGGCTGCTCGAGTCGGTGCCGGGCGCGCGGGGCGGATTTCGGCTGGCCCTGCCGCTCGAGGCGGTGTCCATGCTGGACGTGGTGCTGGCCATCGAGGGAGACGAGCCCCTGTTCCGCTGTGCCGAGATCCGCCGGTGCGGCAGCATCGGGGAGCAGGTACCGGAGAGCGGCTTCAGTCGGCCGTGCGCGGTGAACAACGCCATGGCTCAGGCCGAGACGGCCTGGCGCAGGGCGCTGGCCGAGCAGTGTCTCGCCGATGTGCAGGCGACGGCTGTGGCACACACACCGGCCTTGGCGTCGTACGTGAAGCGCGGCATGGGGCACGACTGAACCCACGTCCGCACTGTGTGACCGCGCGTGTCATCCCCCGTCCTGTTCACGTCGGAGCACGGCGGGCCTGCGATCACCGTCCGGCGCAGTGACGCCGGCGACCGCCTCCACGTCCAGGCGGATGCCGGAGGGCTTCGGCTCGGTCTCCACCGCTCCCGGGCTACCGCCGGGGTTCCGAAAGACGTTCACCAGCCGGTTCGTCCGGGCCGGTGGCCTGCGTCAGCACGTCGTCATCGGAGGTGACGGCCCGCCTCTGCTGCTGGTGCACGGCTGGCCGCAGAACTGGTACGCGTGGCGCATGCTGATGCCGGCGCTGGCCCGGCACTACACGGTCATCGCTGTCGACCGGCGCGGTATCGGCCTGACCGAGAAGCCCAAGTCCGGTTACGACACCCGAACCCTCGCCAACGACCTGGTCGCGCCGATGGACACGCTCGGCCACCGGCGTTTCGCAGTGGTCGGCCACGACACCGGAATGATCATCAGCTACGCACTGGCCGCGGACCATCCGCTCATTCGTCCATCGCCGTGCCGAAGCGCGCGTCGGTGCCCGGCGCGGCCAGGGAAGCGCCGCCGTAGGACCACGATCCGCGGGTCACGATGCCGGTGGCCGCTGCGGGGAGGAGCCAGACCACGCCGTCGGCGGTGTTCTCGCCGGGTGCCGCTGCCAGCAGTTCGCAGCGGCCGTCGCCGTTCGTGTCCACGGACCTGACCTGCCCGCCGAAGCGGTCGCCTTTCTCCACCGTGCCCGGTACGCCCGCGGAATTCTGGTGGAAGGACGCCGCACCGGTCGCGGTCAGCCCGCGGGCCGAGCCCCTGAGCACCACCACGGCGCCCGCGTCCCGCACGGTTCCGATGTCCTCGCCGGGTGTACCGACGGCCAGGTCGGCGTAGCCGTCGCCGTCGACGTCGGCCAGGGACACATCGGCGCCGAATCCGTCGCCGAGTTCGCCGGTGCCCGGCACACCGGCGGTGTACTGGGCCCACACCTGTGCCGGGGTGCCGAGTTCGTCGACGTCCTCGAACCCGCCGGCGCTTCCCAGGTACACGAGGACGGTTCCGCCGGTGAGCGGCTCGTAGACGTCCTCGAGGCGGTCGGGCCTGCCGAACACGAGATCGTCGTACCCGTCGTTGTCGATGTCCCCCGAGGCGGTGGCCGGACCGCCGGGCAGGTCACGTGTGTAGGTCAAACCCGTGGCCCCGCCGGCGTACACGGCCGCGCGTCCCGTCCCGTCCTCCTCCAGGCTGCGGCCGGACACGACCAGTTCGGCGTAGCCGTCGTCGTCGTAGTCGCCCGTGGTCAGCGACGCCGGCTGGATCTTGTCGCCTCCCGGGGCGCCGGTGGTGTCGAGGCGGCCCGTCGTCTTCAGGGCTCCGGCGCCATGGGTGAACAGGGTCGCGCCCTGCCGGTCGGCGACGGCGAGCACGTCGCCGGGCGTGGCTCCGGTGAGCCGTGCCGCCGCGACGGCCAGCCCGAACGCGGCGCCGGTCTCGGGTACGGCTGCCCCGAAGGTGACACTGCGGGTCGCACCCAGTCCGTTCCGGGAACCGAACAGGACGGTCACGCGGCCCGCGCCCTTCACCGTGCCGACGTCCTCGCCCGGCGCGGCCGCGATCGCGTCGTCGTAGCCGTCGGCGTCGAGGTCGCCGGTCGCCACGGCGGTGCCGAAGCCGTCGCCGGCCTCCGCGGTGCCGGGGACACCGGGGGTGTTCTGGCCGAAGACGGCGGTACGCGCCTTGCGTGTGCCGGTGGCGGTCCCTGCGCCGTGCGCGGAGCCGTACTGGACGGTGACGTAGCCGGCGTTCTTGTGGGTGCCGTCGGTGCCGGTGGGCGCCCCGATCAGGACGTCGTCGTAGCCGTCGCCGTCGAAGTCGCTGTTGCGGTCGACGGCGTGCGTGCCGCCTGGTGTTCCCGCGACGGCACCGGGAGCCGCGGTGACGGCCGCCCCGGTCAGTATCAGGAAGGAAGCGGCGGCGACGACCGCGGAGTGCCTCTGCGTCATGGTGTGTTGTCCCTGAGGTCGCTCATGTGTTGCCTGCGACGGGTTGGACCTGCGAGAGCCGGCAACAGTTGTAACCCCCCGTAGGTCAGTGCCAGTTCGAGTCCTGCGTCGAGCAACGCGGCGGCGCCCCCGCCGACATGTGCCGCGCGGCGAGGCACGACCGCTGCGCGCGGCGGTCTCCTGGAGCACAGGAGCCGGGGCGCGGTGTGAGGCAGAATCCTTCCCTGTGACGATCAGCGCGCGCGAACTCAACCGAGCGACCCTCAGCCGCCAACTGCTCCTCGAACGCCAGCCGTTGACCGTCGCGGACGGTCTACGGCGCGTGGTCGCGCTCCAGGCACAGCACCCGGCCTCGCCCTACCTCGCACTGTGGAACCGGCTCACCGGATTTGCCGCCGCCGACCTCGATGCCGCTTTCACCGGGCGTTCGGTGGTCAAAGCGACCCTGATGCGGATCACCCTGCACGCCGTGCACGCCGAGGACTACCCGGCCCTTCGTGCCGCGATGCAGCCCACGCTGTACGCCTCCCGGCTCGGCTTCCGCTTCGCCGCCGCGGGGCTGACCCCGGCGGACGCCGACGAGCTGGTGCCGGAGCTGCTCGCCTTTGCCGACAGGCCGCGCACCTCGGCCGAGATGCAGGCGTGGATCGAGAAGCGGCTCGGTGCCGAGAAGAACGAGAAGAAGGAGGGGGCGTGGTGGGGGCTGAAGGCGTACGCGCCGATGCATCATGCCCCGACGGATGCGCTGTGGTCGTTCGGTCACCGGCCGTCCTTCGTCGCGGCGGGTACGGGGCCCGCCCTCACCGGACGGGCGATGCCGCCGCACGCGCTGGAGGCCCTGATCGTGCGCTACCTGGCGGGGTTCGGGCCCGCGTCGGTGGCGGACGTCGCACAGTTCGCCATGGTCCAGCGGGCGGCCGTCCGCGAGGCGCTGCGCACCCTGGACGGATCCGTCGAGCAACTCCAAGGTCCGGACGGCAGCGCGCTGTTCGACCTCCCGGGTGCCTCCAGGCCACCCGCCGCGACCCCCGCCCCGCCCCGGCTCATGGCGATGTGGGACAGCGTTCTGCTGGCCTACGCCGACCGCAGCCGGGTGATACCCCCTGCGTACCGCCCCTTGGTGATCCGCCGGAACGGCGACGTACTGCCCACCCTGCTGGTGGACGGCCACGTCGCGGGCGTGTGGCGCCCGTTGGACGGCGGCATCGAGGCCACCGCCTTCCACCCCCTGTCCCCCACCGTCTGGGACGGGCTCACCGCGGAGGCCGAGTCCTTGACGAAATTCCTCGGCGAACGCGAAACGGCGGTGTACAGCCGCTACCACCACTGGTGGTCGAAACTCCCCGAGGCCGAGACGCGGCTGCTGTGAACACCTGCCTGCCAAGCGGACGTCGACGGCACACACTCCGCGAGTAGCGAACAGGTCAGACTACGACCGGCCGAGCGGCCGGTCGCCGACGAGTGACCGATCTGCGCATTCCCCCCACACCGTACGACCCGGCGCACTACCGTCATCCCACTCGAACCACCTGGGGGGACCATGACCAATCCATACACCACGCCCCAACCGCCCGACGCGCCACCGCCCGCTGCACCCCCGACCGGCAGGGCCGCCCCTCGCTGGGCGCGGAAGCGCTACGTGCTGCCGGCGCTCGCCCTCGCCTTCTTCATCGGCATCGCCGCCGGAGCCGGTGATCCCAAGAAGGACGACGCCAAGCCTGCCTCGGCCAAGCCCCGGCCCACCGTCACCGTCACGGCGACCGCCACCGAGACCGCCGACCCCGAACCGGCACCCACGGTCACGGAGACCCGCAAGGTGAAGGTCAAGGTCACCGTCACCGCGCAGGCACAGGCCGATGGGGCGACGACCGGCGGCGGTGACGGCGGCGGAAGCAGCGACGACAGCAGCGTGTACTACGCCAACTGCACCGAAGCCCGTGCCGCCGGAGCCGCGCCCATCCACCGTGGTGAACCCGGCTACGCCCCTCACCTCGACCGTGACGGCGACGGGATCGGCTGCGACAGCTGACCGTGCCCATCAGTGCCTTCAGGGCGGATGTGGCCCGGGCGGGACCGGGAGGACTTCTCGCCTCGGCCGGGTGAGCCCGCGGGCGCCTGCCGTTGCAGCAACTGCTCTGAACGGCGAGACACGGCCGACAGACGGTGCGGCGGCGGTGGCCGGCCGGATGCGGGGCGGCCACCCAGGTCAGGCCGGTCTGATCCAGGTGAGTTCGGCCGTGCGCTCCGCGCCCCACAGTCGGGTGGGAGTGGCGAGGCCCAGTCGGAGGAGGGGTCCGTCGAAGCTCACCGTGCGCGCCTGGGTCCGTCCGATCCAGTTCGGGAAGAGGCTGGTGGTGACGTGGTGCTCCACGGTGGTGGGGCCGGTGACGTCGAACGGTCCGCCGTAGGCGACGTATCCGATCGCTGCCCGGGCCAGTTCGTCGGTCGCCGCGTCCTCGAGACGTGCCGACTCCAGGGGCGGGCGGTCGCCGCGGCCCAGTTGGGCGGACATGTATCCCTCGGGTGTGTAGAGGATCAGCCCGTACGGGGTGGGCCCCAGGGGCTGTACGACATCGCCGTCGGCGCTCGTGGCGGTGTAGGACACGAGGTGCCATGCGCCGAGCAGTTTCCCGCGCACCTCTTCCCGTGCCTCGCGTTCCTTCTCCTCGTCGGCCTGGTCCTCGACGGTCATGACGGGGCTCCTTTCGTTTCACGTGAGTGGCCGGGCCTCGCTCGGATGGCGAGGCCCGTGACGGCGGGTCAGTTCCGGCTGAGTTCGCCGTCGACAACTCGCCACAGCTGCTGCGGGTTGGCTGCGCGCAGCGGCTCGGGGAGCAGGTCGTCGGGGAAGTTCTGGTAGGTGACCGGACGGACGAACCTCTCGATCGCGCCCATGCCCACTGAGGTGAAACGGCTGTCGGAGGTGGCCGGGAACGGGCCGCCGTGGGTGGAGGCGTAGGAGACCTCCTGCGGGATCGAGAAGGCGTTGAACACGATCCGGCCGGTGCGGCGCTCCAGGATCGGCAGGAGCTGCTCGGCGGCGGCACGGTCGGCGGCCTCGGCGTGCAGCGTGGCCGAAAGCTGTCCGCGGAACGCGCGGGCCGCTTCGAGGAGTTGATCCGGACCGGTCAGCCTCACGAGCAGGACGGCCGGGCCGAAGACCTCCTCTCGCAGGGCGGGTTCGGCCAGCAGCCGCTCCCCGGTGACCTCGTACAGCAGGGACTGCCCGTCGCCCGCGTTCTCCGGAGCCTGGCCCGCGGCGATCCGGGTGGCACCGTCGTCGTCCATACGTCGCACGTTGCGGACGTAGGCGTCGTGGATGCCGGGTGTCAGCATGGTGCGTGCGGCGGCCTTCTCCACCTCGGCGCGCGCCGCGTCCCGCAGTTCCCCGAAGCCGGGGCCGTCGACGGCGAGGAGGACGGCCGGCTTCAGACAGGCCTGTCCGACGTTGTACATGGCGCGCTGGGCCAGGCCGGCGCCGATCTCGGCGCCGCGGGCCGCCAGGGCGGCTGGCAGGACGAAGGTCGGGTTGACGCTGGTCATCTCGGTGAACACGGGGATGGGATCGGGGCGCTGCTGGGCGCGCCGGTAGAGGGCCATGCCGCCGGCCTCGGAGCCGGTGAAGGTGACGGCCCGGACCAGGGGGTGATCCACGAGGGCCTCGCCGATCTCGTTGCCCGCCCCGCGGACGAGGGAGAAGACGCCTTCGTGGAGTCCCGCCTCGGCGACGGCCTGCTGGATGACGCGGCCCTCGATCTCCGAGGCACCGGGGTGCGCGTTGTGCGCCTTGACGACGACGGGGCAGCCGGCGGCGAGGGCGGAGGCGGTGTCGCCGCCGGCGACCGAGTAGGAGATCGGGAAGTTGCTCGCGCCGAAGACCACCACGGGTCCGAGGGCCACCTTCTGCAGCCGGTGGTCCTGGCGCGGTGTGGGCTGCCGGTCCGGCTGTGCGGGGTCGATGGTCGCCTGGAGGAAGCGGCCCTGCCGGACGACGGTGGCGAACTTGCGGAAGACGCCGGCCGTCCGTATGGCCTCGCCCTCGAACTGCGCTGCGGGCAGGCCCGTCTCCAGGGCGAGGCGTGCGGCGAGATCGTCCTTGGCCGCCTCCAGCTTGTCCGCGATCAGGTCGAGGAACGCGGCCCGCCGGGCCGGCCCGGTGCGGCTGTAACTGTCGAAGGCCTCGTCGGCCAGGCGGACCGCGCGGTCGACCTCGGCCGGCCCCCCGAACGCGAACTCGGGTTCGACGAGTTCGCCGGTGGCGGGGTCGAGCGCCTTCATGGTCCCCGTGGTGGCGGGCACCTGTGCCGCTCCGATCAGCAGGTCTCCGGTCAGCGTCATGCGCGCGCTCCCTCGAATGCGGTGGTGAGTTCGTCCGTGGTGGTGATGGCGTGGGCGTAGGTGGGGCCGTTGAGCTCGTGCGCGGCGTGCATCATCGCGGGGAGGAACGCCGCGGTGGCGTCGCGCACCAGGGTCACGTGGTAGCCGAGTTCCATGGCGAAGCGGCCGGTGGACTCGATGCAGGTGTTCGCCAGCAGGCCGACGATCACGACATGGGTGATCCCGTGCTGCTTGAGCTGGAAGTCGAGGTCGGTGTTGGCGAAGCCGCTCTGCGCCCAGTGCTCCTGGACGACGACGTCGCCCGGCTGCGGCTGGAAGTCGGCGTGGAACTCCCCGCCCCAGGTCCCGCGGGCGAAGCTGTGGCGCTCCATGATCCCGAGCTGGGTGGGGTTGGGGTGATCCCACGTCTCGTAGTCACCCGGCTCCCAGCGGCGGTGCGGGACGAACAGCACGCGTATGCCGGTCCCGCGTGCGGAGGCGACCACTGAGCGCAGGTGCGCGAGCAGTCCCACCTCCTCGGCGACGGGTTCCAGGCGCGGCCAGATCGTGCCGCCCTCGGACAGGAAGTCGTTGAAGGGGTCGACCAGGAGGACGGCCGTGTGGTCGGGGTCGTAGGTCTGAGGCACGGTTTCCGCTCCAATCTGGATGTTTCTCGTCATCCAGAAAGAAGATTACGTCCGTCATCCAGAAAGTCAAAGGTGTATGATTTTCATCATCCAGTTGCGCGGCGATCCGACCCCGCCGCCCTACGGAAGGCAGGACGGACATGGGCCACTCGCAGGCGGAGAAGGCGGCGACGCGTGCACGGGTGCTGCGCCTCGCGTCACGCAAGATCCGCGCCGAGGGCGTCACCCGTCCCGGCGTCGCGGACCTCATGAACGAGGCCGGGCTGACGCACGGCGGCTTCTACAAGCACTTCGACTCACGCGACGATCTGATCGCGCAGGCGGCCGCCGTCGCCCTGGCCGAGGGCACGGCGAAGATGGAGCGCGCCGCACACAAGAACGATCAGGACGCGCGAGCGGGTCTCATCGACGCCTACCTCGCGAAGCAGCACCGCGACGCGCCCGGCACGGGCTGTGCGCTCGTCTCCCTCGGTGCCTCCGCGGGCCGCGGCGACCAGCACTTCAAGGAGGCCTACGAGCAGCAGGTGGGCACATACCTGGACCTCATCGCCGGCTTGGACGACGACGCCGAGGACGCCCGGGCCGAGGCGATGCTCACCCTCAGCGCCCTGGTCGGCGCCGTGCTCATGTCCCGGGCCGTGGCCGACAAGGACTTCTCCGACGAGCTGCTGGAGACCGTCGCGGAGCGACTGAAGCAGCAGGGGTCACCGGCCTCGGCCGGCCACGCCTGAGGCACGCACACGGGAACGCTCGGTCGGGCCACGCCGGGAATGCCGGCCCCACGGGCGGCCGGCCGTCAGCGCAGGAAGCCCTCGTAGCTGTGCTGCTCGATCTGGCTGTTGATCTGTTTGACCGTCTCCAGACCGACACTCACGATGATCAGAAGGCTTGTGCCGGTCAGCTGATTGGCGCCGCCGAAACTTGCGAACGCCACGGTGGGCACCAGCGCGATCAGTCCCAGATACAGCGACCCGGGCCAGGTCAGCCGGTTGAGTACGTAGTTCAGGTACTCGGCCGTGGGCCGTCCTGCCCTGATGCCCGGAATGAACCCGCCGGCCTCTTTGATGTTCCCCGCCACTTCCTCGGGATTGAAAGTGATCGCCACGTAGAAGAAGGCGAAGAACACGATCAGCAGGAAGTAGGCGGCCACGTAGTACGGATGGTCCCCCTTGACGAAGTTGCGTGTGATCCACGTCGCCCAGCCCGAGGTCGAGTGCGAGAACTGGGCGATCAGGGCGGGGACGTACAGGATGGACGAGGCGAAGATGACCGGGACCACGCCGGCCTGGTTCACCTTCAGCGGGATGTAGGTGGCCGTTCCACCGTAGGACTTGCGGCCCACCATCCGCTTGGCGTACTGGACCGGGACACGTCGCTGGGCCTGTTCCACGAAGACGACCAGGCCGACCATGGCGAGACCCACGAGGACGACAGCGCCGAACCCGAGCCACCCGTCGGCGATCTCGCCTTGCTGCTTCACGGCCCACAGCGCGGCCGGGAGAGTGGAGGCGATCGAGATGAAGATGAGCAGCGACATCCCGTTGCCGACCCCCCGCTCGGAGACCAGCTCTCCGAGCCACATCACGCAGGCGGTGCCCGCGGTGATCGTGAGGACCATCACCACGGTCGTGAGAATCGAGGTGTCCGGCACGATGCTCCCCGCCGTCGGACAGCCGGGGAACAACGCGCCGCTGCGGGCGGTGGCGACGAGGCCGGTGCCCTGGAGGACGGCGAGGGCGACCGTCAGATAGCGGGTGTACTGGGTGATCTTCCCCTGCCCGGCCGCGCCCTCCTTCTTCAGCGACTCCAGCCTCGGAATGACCGCGGTCAGCAACTGCAAAATAATGCTCGCGGTGATGTAGGGCAGGATCCCCAGGGCGAAGACCGTGATCTGCAGCAGCGCCCCGCCGCTGAACATGTTCACCAGGCCCAGCAGGCCGCCACTGCCCGATGCCGCCGCGTTCACGCAGCTCTGCACGTTCTTGTAGGAGATCCCCGGCACGGGAACATGCGAGCCGATGCGGTACAGAACGATGACACCCAGCGTGAAGGCGAGCTTTTTCCGCAGGTCGGGGGTTTTGAACACCTGGATGAACGCGCTGGACAACGGTTCCTCCTTCGCCCCGCGCAGCTGCACGGTGGCGCGGAAACGCACTTGTGAAGGGCGTGCGGAAGCGGCGTGTGGTCAAAGGTGACATGACGTCGCGAAGGCGCTGCGACGAGCACCATTTTCGAATGGCCCGATCAGCTCAGCAACCGGACGGGGTGCGGCCGAGTCGTCCGGCGTCCCGGAGATGCGGCCGAAACCGTGCTGTGCTCCCGAGGCCTGCGGCCGGCCGCCCGGATCCGCTGCTCGACCAAGCTCCCGACGGCGCCCGGCCGCACCCCCGTCACCGTGTGGACGACAGGGACCCGGGTGGTGTGCGCGTGGGCCTGATCCGCGCCGCAGCGCTCCCCCGGCCCCGTGTGAGGATGTGGCCATGGCGTGGCTGAGGAGACGCGGACAGTGGCCGGTCGGGCTCGTCGCCGTGGCGAGTGCGGCGCTGGCGCTGAGCGCGTGCGGCCAGGACGGCTCCGACGACGGCGCCTCCGGGGGCCGCGAGGCGAGGTACAAGCGCGTCATCGAGGATCCTCACCCACGCCCCGCCGACGTCATCGAGGCGGCCGGCGCACCCACCGCCGTGGTCCGCGCGGACGACGGCTCGCTGCTCCTGACCTACGACGCCGGCAATGTCGAGGACGACGAGGGGCCGGCCGCCACCGCCTGGCGCATCGTCGGCCCCGACGGCCGTACGGTCGCCGAGCACGCGGAACACGGGGACGCGGAGGCGGTGCCGGCCGCGTTCAAAGGGGTGCCCGGGGGCTTCGTGCGGGTGCCGCAGGAGGGGGCCGAGGGTGCGTACGCCCTCGACGTGCACGGCAAGCGGCACAAGGTCACCGTCAGTGGGACTCCGCTGCGCACCCGCCCCGGCGACATCCTGCTCGCCGAGCGTGAGCCGGCCCTCGTCTATCGCCCCGCCACGCACACCGTGGCGCCCCCGGCCCGACTGCCGGACGACGCCGTCCGCCTCGCCGTCGACGAGCGGGGCACCGCCTGGAGCCTGGACCAGCCCCTGGCCGAAGGCACCGACCGTGTCGTACGGCAGCGCGACGGCCGCACCCTCGGCTCCACAGCCGTCCCGAGGCCGTACGCGGGCGGTGTCCTCGCCGCACGCGGTGGCGCCGCCGCGTTGTCCCTCACCCGGGACGACGGCGTGCGCGGCCTGTTGGTGACGACGGACGGCGGCGGGCACTGGCGGACGGTCCTCGACGGCCGCATTCCGTGGACGGATCTGAAGGGTGGCCCGGAGTCGCTGATCCTGGAGGTGCTCGCGGACGGGCGGCTGCTCGTCGGCGAGGAAGGCGGCCGCTACTGGCTCGCCGACGACCGCACCGACCGCGCCTTCCACGAGCTGAAGACGCCGGCGGGATTCACCTCGCTCACCGTCGACGGCACGATGCTCTACGGCATCGCGGACGCCACGACGGCGACGTACGACCTGGTGAGCGGCGAAGGGCTGTGGACCTCTCACGACGGCGGACGCGAGTGGCGGCGCTACGAGCAGCGCGGCTGAGGGACGCATTCTGAACACTGAGCCTTCGCCGACCCGTGCCGGTGGGGCATCGATCAGGTCAGTTCCAGGCCACCGTCGATCGTCAGTACCTGCCCCGTGATCTGCGTGGCCCGAGGATCAGCGAGGCGCAGAATCCAGGTGGCGACGTCCGCGGGGTCGCCGAGGCGGCCCGTGGGGATCTGCCCGCGCTCAGCGGCACGCAGCTCCGTGATGGCTCCCTCGGACAGTCCCGCCGCCGCCAGGACGTCGGTCTCGGTGGGCCCAGGGGCGATGGCGTTCACCCGGACCCCTTCACCGGCGAGTTCGAGCGCCCAGCTTCGGGTCAGCTGTTCCAAGGCGCTCTTGGTGGCGGCGTAGTGCGCCGCGCCCGCAAGAGGGCGGTGCCCGTAGGTGCTGGACACGTTCACGATGGAGCCGGAGGTCTCACGCAGGTACGGCAGGGCCGCGTGGGCGAGCAGGCTGGGCGCCGTCACGTTGAGCTCGAACAGGTTGCTGATCACTGCTCGGTCGGTCTCTGCCAGGGGCATGATGGCGGCGGCACCGGCGTTGTTCACCAGCAGGTCCAGCCGGCCCCACCGCTGCGCGGCGGTGCTGACCACTGTGTCGGCGGCGCCGTCCCCGCGGATGTCGAGGGCAAGGATCTCGATACCGGGATGCTTCCCGGCGGTCTCTTCGAGGGCGTCCTTGCGGCGGCCCACGCCCAGGACGTGCGCCCCCGCTTCGGCCAGGGCCACCGCCGTCGCCCTCCCGATACCGGATCCCGCACCGGTGACGACGGCGACGCGGTCCGCGAAGGGCAGGGTGGAGGAGCTCAGGTTGTGCATGGTGTTCCTTACGATCGTCGGGTGCGGCGAACCGGTGACACGGCGGCGAGCGACTCCGCGGACGGGCTGAAGGCCGGCCCGGACCTCACCCCGGTCCCGGCACTCGTCCGGGCCTCGCCGGTTCGATTCGCACACCTTGACAGGGCAGCCCGACGAAATGTGACATCCCGATGCCGTCGCCACGGTGGGCCGCCTGGGGCAGCGGCGCGGGTGAGGTGGGTACGACCGTCTCGGCGTCGATGCGTGGTGCGTGCGCCGCTGGGCGGCGCTCCCTTTGGTCGAGCACGACCTGATGATCTGCGCGAGTGAAGCGGGCGGCGCCGCAGGGTGCGCTCCTACGTCCGTGTCTCTTCCCCGAACAGCAACGCCTCCGGCGCCCAGCGCCACAGGGCCCGCTCGCAGGCGTAGTGGCAGAGGGTGATGTCGATGAACTCGCGGTCGCCACCGACGGGGCGGAGTTCCAGGACGAAGGTCTTGCCCCACCTGCCCGGTGGCGATGTGTAGACGCCCCCGAACGCCTTCATCCGTCTACGGATGCCGACCCCGTCCAGCGGCAGCCGCCGCACCCGGTGAGCACGGGGCACCCCGGTGCCGGCGCGATTCGGCGCGCCGGCACCGGTGGTGCCACATCACTTCTCGTCGCGCAGCCGGGCCGCCAACGAGGTCAGGGCCTCGGTCGCCTCGGTGTGTCCCAGGCCGGTCAGCCGGGAGACGGCCGCGTCGAGACGGGTGAGAGCCGGGGCGGGCCGCTTCAGGTAGAGGCCCTCCACGGCACCCGCGAGGCGGACGCACTCGGCCCACTCCTCGGCGTGGTCCTGGTCCGGTCCCGGTTCGCCGAGCAGGGCGAAGGTCTTCTCCAGCGCGGCCAGGGAGTCCTCGTACGCGCCGGCGTAGGCGTGGACCCGCCCGTGTTCGTACGCCAGGGCCGTGTCCAGGGAGCGGCCGTGGGCCTCGTACTCGGCGGCGCGGGCCTCGTCGGCGATCCGGCCGGCGTCGGCGAGGTGGGCGAGGGCCTCGGCGAGGCCCTCGGGGCCCTGCTGCTGGGCCTGGAGACGGGCGAGTTCACGCAGGCAGTTGCTGAGCTGCTCGTAGCGCGGGGCCCGCGCGTGGGCGGCGAGTGCCTGGCCCGCGGCCTCGCGGGCCCGGTCGAACTCGCCGGACTTGCCCAGGAGTACGGCCGTCTCCCCGGCGATCATGGCGTGGCTCCCGGGATCGTCGTCCCAGCCGGCCGACTCGGCGGCGAGGGCGACGAGTTCCGCCGTGGCGGCCTTGAGGTCGTCCCCCGCGTTCAGTGCGCGGGCGCGTGTCAGGCGCAGCTGGGCGACGAGCCGGTCGTCCATTTCGCCTGCGGCGACGTCCGGTTCGACCAGGACGGAGTCGAGCAGAGCGATGCAGTCCTCGACACGGCCCAGGTCCAGGCTGAGCTGGGCCGCGTTGCTGTAGGTGCAGAACGCGTCGGTCCGGCTGCCGCGGCGAAGGTCCAGTTCCGCCGAGCGGGTCAGGTACCGCAGCGCCTCGTCGGGGCGGCCCAGGTGCATGCAGGCCTCGGCGAGATCACCGTGGAGGCGGGCGGTGTCGACCGCGTCGGCCGGCCAGTCGGCGGCCAGTCGAACGGCCTCGGCGAGGTCCGCGTGAGCGGCCTGCGCGTCCTGGAGACCGAGCTGGAACCGGCCACGCAGTCCCAGCGTGCGGGGCAGGTGCCAGGCGGGTCCGTGCGCCTTCAGATCGTCGAGGAGGCTGTCGATCTCGGTGACCGCGGTGGGCAGTTCGCCCGAGAGGGCGTGCGTGCTGGCCCGCAGCAGCCGGGCGCCGGAGATCTGGGGGACGACGTCGTGCCGGGTGGCGAAGTCGTGCAGCAGGTCCACCTCGGCGAAGACCGGGGCGATGTGCTCCTCGCTCCGCGACGCCTGGAGGCGCAGGCCGAGGACGGTCGCCCGCAGCCGCAGCAGGCGGGCCTCCTGGTACGGGGTGAGACCGGGCGTCTCCTCGTGCAGGCGGACCATGGACGCGTGGGCGGCGCCCAGCGCGGCGGTCTTCGCCTCGGCCGCATCGCCGTCCTCCGCAGGCATGCCGGCGGCGGCGAGCAGGGCGCCGGCCCGGGCGAGCGCGGCGCGCCCCGGCGCTCCGGCGTCGTCGTACAGGCCCGCGGCCTCCTCGTAGAGGGCGGCGGCGTCGGCGAACTCGTCCTTCTCGCCCGCCCGGCCCGCCTCGTCGGCCAGCAGATCCGCCCGCAGTTGTACGAGCGGGCCCACGGCCGGGTCGTCGGGGTGGGTGTAGTCGCGGGCCGCGACGAGGGTGTGCAGCCGCGCCCAGCAGGCCTGGGCGTCCGGATGCCCCTGCTCGTCCAACGCCCTTGCCCGGAGGATGAGTTCGGGCAGCGACTCGGGGACCGCGGCGGTCCGGCGAGCGGCCGGCACGGCGACCGGGGCGGCGGCCGGACCCACCTCGTCGAGGCTGCGGGTGCGCAGGGTCAGTTCCAGGGCGTCCAGGAGAGGGGCACGGTCGAGGCGGACCCTGCGGCGTTCGGTGTGGGCCGCGGTTCCGTTGCGGGCGTCGAAGCGGGCGGCGAGGTCGTCGGCACGGCCGCGTACCTCGGCGCGCAGGCTCGCCACCGTCCACGTGCGGCCCGCGTAACCGGCGGCGGGCAGTTCGCCGTGGCCGAGCAGTTCCACACGCTGGAGGAGGACCTCCACGCCGGTGAGGAAGTCGAACTGGCCCAGCGGCGAGTCCACTTCGTCGAACAGGTTGCGGTTCTCGGAGAGCAGTTCCAGACCGCGCGCCTCGTTGCCGGTCAGCGCGCAGAACTCCAGGTGCCGGCCGACCTCTCCGGCCATCGAGGGGTTGCGGCGGCAGGCGCGGTACCCGGCGAGATGCAGCTCCCGGGCCGCGTCGGCGCCGCCCGTGCGCAGCAGCGGAAGCAGCGCGTACGAGATGGAGCGCGCGGGCTCCTCCTGGCAGGAGTCCTTCCCGGCGAGGACGGGCTCCCAGGTGCGCAGCGCCCGTTCGTCGTCGCCCGCCGTGAGGTGGTGCAGGGCGCGTTCGCAGATCTCGCAGGCCTCGCAGTCGCTGAGCCGGCTGCGGCTGCGGCCGGCCCACAGTTCGTAGGCGAGGGCGGTGTCCTCATCGACGTGGGCGGCCAGTTGGTACGCCTGGCCGTAGTACGGCTGGAGGTCGAGGCCGGCCTTCATGTACCGGTCGCGCATCTCCGTCTGCCACTGGCGCAGGCTGGACAGCGGCACCTCCGGCAGGGCGCGCAGGGCGTTGGCCACCCACTTGAAACGCCAGAACAGCATGTGCCGCAGGCGCTCGTCGAAGACGTCGGGCTGCTCGTCGAAGAGGTTCAGCAGCCGTGCGAAGACGACGGGCGACTTCCGGGGTTCGGCGCCGTAGGTGTAGGCCTCCTGGAGTTCCAGGAGCGCGTACGCGAGCGGCTCCGGCTCCCCGAACTGCTCGGCGGCGTCGACGAGTTCCTCGGCCGTGACGGTGCGGGTGCGTCCGTAGGGGCGACGGTCGTTCTCGCTCAGGGCCTGGAAGAGCTCGTCGGTGGTCTGGGGTGCGGTCGGCATCGTCAGATGTCCTTGCGGAGGGCGTGGGCGAGGAGGTCGAGGAAGGAGCGGTTGATGAGGCTCGATTCGGCGGGCCGCAGCGGACGCCGGGACAGCATCGCGGCCTGCCCGTAGAGGGCTTCGGCACTGGTGCGGGCCAGTTCGGGCTCGTCGATGGTGACGGCGGTGCGGACCAGCGGGTTGAGCTGGTTGAGGATCAGCTGGGCGCGCGGGGCTTCCTGGCGCAGGGCGCCGAGGATGTCGCCCCACAGGCCGCCCTCCTGCTCGCGGGCGAGCTGCGAGCGGGTGCGCTCGTGCCGGGCCTCGCGGCTGTCGACGAGGAGTGCGGGCGCGGACGCGGGCTGGAAGGAGCGCAGCGCGACGTCGCAGTCGAAGACGGCGAGGGCGTCGCGGGCCAGCGAGAGGTAGGCCGTGGCGGCCAGTTCCGTCTCCCGGTCGACCGGGTCGAGGTGGGCGGTGAGGGTCGCCGGGTCGAGGTCGGCGACGTTGTTCTCGGGCCTGATCTCGGGCAGCCGGTGGACCAGTTCGCGGTCGTAGGTGTAGCCGCCGTTGACGACGCCGAGACCGGCGGCCGAGGCGATCGCGGCGACCTGCCGGAACTCCTCGACGCTCGACGTCACGAGCACGGTGCGGTGGGTACGCGCGAACTCGTCGAGGGTGGCGTGCCCGTCGGTGGTCTCGAACGGCAGCCAGGGCAGCAGCATCCGCAGGATCTCGTCGTCGTGCACCGCGAGCGACTTCACGGCCAGGTGGTGGACCTGGAGGAAGCGGGCGAGCAGGTCCGGGTCGCTGGCGGCGGCCCGGGCGATCCACGCGCGCAGCCGCTCGGCGAGGGCGTCGCGGACCGCGGCGAGGGTGTCGTCCTCGTACAGGGCTTCGCGGGACGCCGTCGGGCGCAGGCTCTCGGCGTCGACGACGCAGCGGACGAAGAACGCCCACTCGGGCAGGATCTCCTCGGCCTGCTCGGACAGCAGCATGCCCTTGACGTGCACGCGATGGCCGTGGCGGCGCCCGGCCGGCACCGCCTCGGGCAGCACGCACGCGATGCCCTTCAAGCCGACGGCCGGCAGGTCCAGCTCGATGGTGCCGAGCGGTGTGAAGCCGAAGACGTCCTCGCCGTACGCGGCCAGGGCCCGGGAGCGGGCTCCCGGCGTGGCGTACGTACGGGTCCAAGGCGCCGGCTCGGGGTTGACGGACGCGCCCGGGCCGCCCGTGCCGTCGTCGAAGGTCACCGGGTGGCGCAGCAGGGAGCCGAAGTGCCGGGCCAGCGCGTGCACCTGGGTCGGCCGGGTCCACTCCCCCGCGTCGGCCCTCGGGGTGAGTGTGACGGTGGTGCCGGGCCGGGGGCGGGCGGAGGCGGGCAGGGTGCGGACGGTGTAGCTGCCGTCGCCGCGTCCGCGCCACTCCACGGCGGGTGCGTCGGGGGTGCGGGCGGAGCGGCTCAGGACGTGGATCTCGTCCGCGACCAGGAAGCAGGAGAGCAGGCCGATCCCGAACTGGCCGATGAAGTCGCCGCGTTGTTCGGCGATCTTCCCCCAGCCCCGGATGGGCTCGTCCGCGGGGACCCCCGTGGCGCGCTTGCTGCTGCGGCCGATCGTGGCGAGGAAGGTGTGCACGTCGGCCTCGGTGAGACCGACGCCGTCGTCCTCGACACGTACCACCGAACCGTCGGCGTACAGGCGGATGCCGTAGGCGTCGGTGGGTGCGGCCGGTTCGAGGCCGTGCCGGGCGGTCAGCGCGTCCACCGCGTTCTGCAGGAGTTCACGCAGGTAGACGCGGGGGCTGGAGTAGAGGTGGTGGGAGAGGAGATCGACGAGGCCGCGCAGATCCACTTGGAAGGTGCGGTCGGCGCCGACCCGGTTCGCGGCGGTGTCGGGCAGAGTCATCGGAGAGTCCTGGGAGGGCGACGAGGGGACGGGCGGGGCCGGCGCGGCGAGCGCTGAGGCGCGGCGGCGGCGGCGGTGGCGGTGGCGGTGGCGGGCGAAACCGGGGGCGAGGCTCAGGCGTGCCGCCGGTGGCGGGCGGATCCGGGGCGGCGAGCGTTCAGGCGCGCCGGTGGTGACGGGCGAACTGCTTCTCGGGCTCCGCGAAGTAGGTCCAGGGCCACTTGGTGTAGGCGCCGTCGAGGGTCAGGAAGACACGCCGGACGGTGTGACGCTCGCCGGACAATGCCAGGGCCATGGCGAACATGTTGAAGTCGTGCTGCCAGCCCGGCCGACGTACATAGGCGGGGTGGAGGATGCTGCGGTCGGCCGCGTCGCGCAACTCCGCCTGGATCTCAGGGGTTTCCAGGCAGTCTCCGCGGTCCGACTCGACCCAGTCCTCGATGTGCGCCATGGCGATGACGCAGCCGAGGCGATGCCCGAGCGGGGCACGGGCGAACGCGTCGCGGGCGAACGCCAGGGCCTGGCCGGGCTCGCCGCTCCAACGGGGCTGCAACTGCGACACCCACTCGACATGGGTCTCCAGGTCCAGCGGGTCGCGACGCAGGGCGGCGTCGAGCCGGGTCTCGTTGACGACCGGCCCCAGCGACATACCGCGCCCGGAGGTCAGCAGGCGGCGCCAGGGTGTGACCCAGTCCGGCCGCAGCTCGGCGGCCTCGAGGAGCTGTTCCTCGGCGATCCGGAGCCGCTCGTGGAAGACCCGCCACTGCTCCTGCGAGACGTTCACGGCGCGCGCGGAGGTGCGCGCCTCCCAGCCCCAGTTGATGTGGCGCGTCCCGGATATCAGCAGGGCCGTCGCGCGGTGTTCCTTGTCCTCCTCGACGGCCCGGCCGATCCAGTCCTGCACACCGTCCAAGTCGGCCAGTTCACCGAGGACTTGGTGATCGCGTCCGAGGTCGAAGGGGACCAGCGCCGCCTTGACCGCTTCCCAGTCACCGGCGTCCGCCGCCTCCACCAGCGTCAGCACCCGCCTGTCGCCGAGCGCGCGCAGCGCGTACATGCCGCCTTTCTGCCTGCGCGGGACGGGCAGGGCGTGCGGATCCGCCTCCGGTCTCTCCCCACCCTTGCCGAACAGCTTGCCCAACATGCAGCGCCCTCCCCAGGTCCCGCGTGATCTTCGGGTGCAGCATAAGCGGTCCCACCGACACCGCTTCCACAGGGTTTTCACCGGGGCTTCATGAGCCCCGCTCCCCCGTCCCCCCGCTTCCTCGGGCCCCCTCCACGTCGCTCCTTCATCCCCCGTCGTGTCGGCCCCGACGGCGACGGGCTCGTCGCCGAGAGCGCCTGGGTGGTGGGGACTCCGTGGCAGGGCAGCGGCATCGCCATCGAAGCAGTACCAGGACTCGTCGACTGGCTCGCCGGCCGTCCGGTCCGCGGCGTCATCGCCCACATCCACCCCGCCCACCGGGCCTCGGCCGCCGTCGCCGCTGCCGCGGGGCTCACACCCACGGCCGACCGGCACGACGGTGAGGTCCGGTGGCACCGGCACATCGGGTGATGACAACGCCGCGTCGTCACGGCGCAAGGAACACGGCGCCAGGGCACGGCGCAGGCGGCACGGAGCCGAGGCATCGCGGCGCCACGACGTCACAGCGCAGCCACGTCACAGCGCAGCCACGTCACTGCGCAGGCGCGTCACGGCACTCCGGCTTCACGGCGCCGCGGTGAGGCTACTGCGGCCCAGCCAGCCACTCGTCGAAGGTGGTGGGCGCGATGCGGGCGCCGTCGCCCGGCAGGAGGACGTCTCCGGCCATCTCCGTACCGAAGATCGATGACCACGTCGGCACGAGCTCGACCCTGTGTCCGCGCGCGTCGTTGGTGCGCCGGGCCATGTCCACCAGGTCCTGCGGTTCCGGGCCGGCGACATCGCGGTAGTGGCCCTGTGGTGTGCCGGTGGCGATCTCGGCGAGGATGTCGGCCACGTCCGAGGGGGCGATCGGCTGCACGAGCAACGGTGCGATCGGGGCGACACCGTCCTGTTCGGTCCAACTCACCACCGTCGCGGCGAAGTCGTGGAACTGTGTGAAAGGAACGACGGTCCAGGGCACCGGGCCGTCGGCCACGAGGCGCTCCTGCTCCCGCTTGCCCGCGTAGTGCGCGTTGCCCTCGATGCGACGGACGCCGACGATCGTGACCAGCACGTGGTGACGGACACCGGCCCGCGCCTCGGCGGTGAGCAGGTTCCGGGTGGTGGTGGCGAAGAACGCCACGGTCTCGTCCCGGTCGGTCGCCTCGTGGCTCGTGGCGTCCACGACCGCGTCGACGCCGGTCAGGGCGGCATCGAGACCGTCACCCGTCGTCAGGTCCACACCGAGCGAGCGGCTGATGCGCACGACGTCGTGTCCGGCCCGTTCCAGAGCCGCGGCGGTGCGGGCGCCGATGTTCCCCGTCGCTCCGGCGACGGCGACGCGCAGGGCGGGCATGGTGGTCCCTTCTGTACCGCTCGTTCTGCCGTCCCGCCTCGCTCCCCCCGCTGTCGGAGTCAGCGGAGGTGAGCTGCCGCGGGGTTGCGCCCTTTCAGCGTCGCCCTCGGCGGCCACGACCGCATCCCGGCAGCCGCCGGCGTCACCGCGGTCACCTCGTCCGGCTCGGTCGGGTGGTCGCCGCTCCGGTCGGCCGCCCCGGCCGACCGATCGGGCGTACGCTCGAAGGGCGCCGGAGTCGTCAGGTGCGGCAACCCGGCAGCCGCAGGCGCATGCGTCACGTCTCACGCGGTCGCTTTCGTCCCCGCGGGTGCGCTTCCCGGCCCTCTCGTGGCACGTGCGGACGTACCCGCCGACCGGTGACGACCGCCCGTTCCGTGCGCGGACGCAAGGCCGGGCGCGGGCGCGGCGCGGAGGCAGGCACGCGAAGACGCATACGAATGCGGTGCGGTCCGGTCCCGGAGAAGGAGGCAGACCCATGGCTGCCAGACACCTCGCCCTCATCACCGGCGCGGGCGACGTGGGGCGAAATGTCGTCGAGAGGCTGCGCTCGCAGGACGTACCGGTGCGGGTCATGGTCCGCCGGGACGACGAACGTGCCGCGCAGTTGCGTGCGCTCGGTGCGGAGGTCGTGCTCGGCGACCTCACACGACCGGACACCGTCGCGGCCGCCCTGGAAGGCACCCGGAGCATGTACTTCGCCATGCCCGTGTCGCCCGACCACCTTCTCGCGGCGACCGTCGTGGCGAGTGTCGCGCGCGAATACGACAAGCTGGACGCCCTCATCGACATGTCACAGATGACCGTGTCGCAGATGACCTCCACCAGCACCACGGAGTCCCGCCAGCAGCGGCTGCACTGGCTGGCCGAGCAGGTGTTCAACTGGTCGGGTCTGCCCGTGGTCCACGTGCGGCCCACGGCCTTCCTGGACAACCCGCTGTTCACCACGCTCACAGCCCGGACGATCCGCAGGAACGGCACCATCGAGCTGCCGTTCGGAACCGGACGCACTTCGCCGATCGCCGTGGACGACGTCGCCAGGGTGATCGCGACCGTGCTGAGTGACCCCGGCCCTCACGTGGGGCACGTCTACGAACTGACCGGACCACGGACGGTCGACATGACGGAGATGGCCGACGCCTTCTCGAAGGCGCTGGGCCGGCCGGTCTCCTACGTGGACGTCCCTCTCGACCGGTGGCGCGAGGAGGTGCTCTCCACGATCGACCTGCCGTCGCACGTCGAGGAGCACATCGTCACCATGTGCCGCCTCCATCACCAGAACCGGTACGACCGGGCCTCCGACGACGTCGAGCGCCTCACCGGTGCCCCGGCGCAGACGATCGAGGAGTTCGTGGCAGCACGCAAGGACTTCTACCTGGGCTGACGCCCTCCTCGGGGAACTCGGCTCGGCTCCCTGCAGCCGGAAGCCGCTCAGCGCAGTACGGCCGCCAGCAGGTCGGACCCCAGCGCCGCCACATCCGGCAGATCGAGGGCGTAGCGAACATAACGCCCGTGCCGCCGGGACGTGAGCAGGCCCGCGCGGCGCAGGACGGCGAGGTGGCGGGAGACCTCAGGGGGTGAGAGTTCCCAGGCGTGGGCCAGTTCGCCGGTGGTGTGGGGGCCGCGGGCCAGGGTGCGCAGCAGTCTCAGCCGTACGGGATGCGCGAGGGCCTCCAGCCGCAGCGTGACCGTTTCCAGCGACACCGGTTGCGACGGACGCGGCCCGGCCACGGGGTACTGCACCACCGGCTGCCACCCCGGCGCGTGCACCACCACCAGGTGCGGGCTGCCGAAGACGCTGGGGATGAAGCTCACGCCGGTGCCGGAGGCGGAGGTCGCCTTGTCCTGCAGCTTGTCCACGACGATGCAGTCGCCGTCCGACGCCAGGGTGACCGCGTCCGACACCGATGCGAGCGCCGCGCCGATGCCCTGGCGCTTCACCAGGTCGTTCTTCACCCGCAGGTCGGTGGCCAGTTGTACGGCGACATCCTTCCAGGCGGCGTCGAAGAAGGCCTCGGCGCACTGTTCGAGGGTGTGACGCACCCGCGCCCGCACGGCCGCGGGGTCCGCGAGCAACCGTTCCGCGAAGGCTTCTTGGCGCGGGCCGCGGGCCTGGGCGAGGTCCAGGGCCCGTTCGCGAGCGGTCGCGTCGGTGAGTGGCGACGCCGCGCTGAAGGGGACCCGGTTGCTGCCGCATGTGCTGACGAGCGCGGCGGTCACGTACGTCTCGTCGTCGATCCGGTCCACGTCGTCCAACTCCTCGGCGAGGGTCGGCCGTGGCCGGGCGGGGATCAGGAAGTCGGCCTGTGAAGAACGCCAGAGGAACTCCGCCTCCCTGAGCCGTTCGGCCAACTCCGGCCGCAGCCCGGACCAGACGTCCCCGGCCCAGCCGGCGAGCTGCGGATGGTGCCCGGGTTCGGCCAGCACGTGCAGCATGGCGGTCAGCTCGGCGAGCGGGGACGCGGCGAACCGCAGTCGCTCGGACGGCAGGCCGCTGATGTCGATCCTCAACGTCATCCCCTCATCCTCGCTGCTCGGACGGCCGACGACCGCGTCGATTGACGCTGTCCGTCAACCGACGTGACCGGACCGACGTCCGAACCCACCGTGGGCGCCATGACAACCACCATCAAGATCCGGCAGCGCGCCCTCGTCCGGGCCTCCGGAGGCCCGCGCTATGCCGTCGCCCTGGCCGTGGACGCGCTCGGCACTGGCCTGCTGCGGCCCTTTCTGCTGCTCTACGGGGTGACGGTGCTCAGGCTGTCGGCGCCTGCCACCGGCATCGCCATGACAGCAGGTGTCGTCGTGGGTCTGGGGTGCATGCCCGTGGTGGGGCGATGGCTGGACCGGGGCGCACGCAGCACGGTCGTGGCGGCGTCGATGCTGGTGCGGGTGCTGGGTGTGGTGCTGCTGCTGGCCGCCCCTGCGGGGCATGTCTGGCTGTTCACGGCCGCTGCGCTCGTCCTCGGTATCGGCGACCAGGCTTGGCCGGCCGCCCATGCGGCTCTCGTGGCCACGGTCTCCCACGGCCGCGAACGCGACGCCGCTCTCGCGGCAGGCCGCGCCCTGCGCAACGCCGGCCTGGGCGCGGGCGCGCTTCTCGCCATCGCATGCCTGACGGGCGGCACCAGCGCGCTGCGGACGCTGGCAGCCGTCACCGGGCTCGCCTATGTCGCCGCGGCGGCCTTGGTGTGGTCGGTCCATCTGCGCGCGCATCCGGCCGGCGCCCCGGACCCTGGCAGGGCCGACGGGCCCGCACCTCGGATGCGCGCGCTGCTGGCCGCCAACGTGGTCTACGTCTTCTGCCTCAACGTCCCCGAGATCGCGCTCCCTCTGGTCCTGGTGACACAGTTGCACGCGTCCCCGATGTGGTCGGCGGCCATCTTCGTGGCCAACACGGTCCTGGTGGTCACCCTGCAGGTTCCGGTCACCGTCCTGCTGTCCCGCTTCGCGCGGCAGACCGTGCTGGCCCTCGCCGGCGTGGTGCTGGCCGTGTCCTACCTCGGCTTCCTCGCGGCCACCTCACTGGGACACGGCTGGGCTGCCCCGGCCGTCGCCGCGGTGTCCGTGCTCTGCACCGTCGGCGAGATCATCTATGCCGGCAGCGCCACCGCGCTCGTCACCGCCCTCGCCCCGCCCCACGTCCTGGGACGCGCCCTCGCCCGCTTCCAGGTCTCCACGGGCTTCGGCCTCGCCGTCTCCCCGGCGGTCATCACCGCTCTCGCGCCGCACGGCTCGGCCGCCCTCTGGGGCAGCCTCGCCGCCGCGACACTCGTGTCCGCCTCCGCCCTTGCCGCCGAGCAGGCCCGTGGCGGGCCTGCCCGCGGTGCGGTCTCAGTCGAACAAGTCGGGTGAGGAGGCGGTGATCTGGTCCCACAGCGGACGGAACTGGAACCAGCCCGCGAGCGGTCCGCCGATCTGCTTGCGGACCAGCGCGGCGGTGTCGTGGTCGATCTCGATCGGTGAGCCGGCCGCCATCGCCAGCAGCTGGGCCTGGCACGAGCGTTCCATGGTGATGAACCACCACGCCGCGGCGGCGACCGACTGGCCGACGGTCAGCAGGCCGTGGTTCTGCAGGATCACGGCCTTCGCCGAGCCCAGCGCCTCGCCGATGCGACGCCCTTCCTCGGAGTCGTTCACGACCCCGCGGTAGTCGCTGTAGATGCCCTGGTCCTCGTAGAAGGCGCAGGCGTCCTGCGTGAGGGGTGCCAGCGGTGTGCCGAGCGCCGAGAAGGCCTTTCCGTGGAGGGAGTGCGCGTGTGCGGCCGCGACGGCGTCGGGGCGGGCCTTGTGGACCTCGGCGTGAATGCAGAACGCGGCACGGTTCACCGGGCGCCTGCCGTGCAGCAGGTTGCCCTCGTGGTCGACGCGGATCAGGTCGGAGACCTTGATCTGGTTGAAGCTCATGCCGAAGGGGTTCACCCAGAACGTGTCGGGGAATTCGGGGTCGCGGGCGGTGATGTGACCGGCGACGCCCTCGGAGAATCCCAGCTTTCCGAACACCCGGAAGGCGGCGGCGAGTTCCTGCTTGCGCACCTCCCGTTCCTCCTCGACCGAGAGGTTCATGGGCGGGAGCGGGAGATCGAAGTCGTCGGGGATCGGGCCGACGTTGGCGCGGATCAGGTCCAGGATCTCGGGTGCGTAGGGCTGGGCGGTTGCCATGGGATTCGTTCCTCTCGGTGTACGGAGCCGTGGTGGGGTCGTGAGCGCGCCCGCGTCGACGCCTGCGTGGCCTATTCGCTCTTTCCGGTGGCGAGGATCAGGGACGCGACGCGTTGTGGTGCTTCCAGCGGGGGCCAGTGTCCGACGTCCGTCAGGGCGTGGAGCGCCGCGTCCGGCATCCGTTGGGCGATCCGCTCCGCCATGTGGGCACCCGAAATGGGGTCGCGCAGGCCCCAGATGAACGTCTTGGGCAGATCGCTGGTCTCCATGGCGTCCACCCAGCGGTCACGGTGGGTGATGCGGTCGGTGATGTAGCGAATCAGCAGGTGGGAGTTCAGGTGGCCGTCGCCGCGGCTGACGCTCTTCCATATGTCCGCCATGTCGGTGGCGGCGTCGTAGCCCTCGGCGAAGGTCGGTGCGAGGGCGGCTGCCATGAGCTCGGCGTTGAGCGACGCGCTGATCTGGGGGCCGAGTTCGGGGTCGAGCAGGGCCGACTGGGCCGGCTCCGGGCGGTGGAGCTCCGGGTAGATGCCGCCGTTGAGCATGGTGAGGCTCGTGATCCCGGTCGTCGACGAGCGGTCGGCAACGCGCGCGAGCAGTTCCTGGGCGACGGTGGTGCCGAAGTCGTGTGCCACGAGTCGTGTGGACGTCACTGCCTCGTGTTGCCACAACGCGGCCACCAGGTCGGCCTGTTCGTGGATCGAGTAGTCGTGACCGGCCGGCTTCTCGCTCGCGCCGAAGCCCAGGAAGTCCGGTATGAGGAGGGTGTGGTGCGCGGCGAGTGCCGGGACGACCCGCGCCCAGTCGTACGACGAACTGGGGAAGCCGTGGAGCAGGGTCACCACGGGGCCACGGCCGATCCGGCGGACGAACACCTCGCGCCGCACTCCCGCGACGGTGAGCGGCACCAGATCGCCGTCGGCCCACCACTTCTCGATGCCGGTCGTCATCGGAGCCCCCCGAACAGTGCGGGGAGGAAGCGGCGTTCCAGCTCTCCGTGCGGGAGGGCGGTCGGTTCCACCAGGCTCTGCGCCAGTCCGCCTTCCCGGACGGCGACGACGAAACGCAGCACCATGTCCATATCCGTCTCGTCCACGCCGTTCGGATCGCTCGTGAGGAGTGGCGCGACCAGTTCCTTGATCTCCGCCCGCATCGCCGCGTCGTGGCGGGCGAGTGCTTCGGCGGCCTCAGGGTTCCGGATGGCGTAGAGGGTGAACTCGGTGGAGATGAGGAACCAGGTCCGTGTCTCCTCGTCCACGACGCTCGCCAGCTCGATGAAGGTGGTGACCGGGTGCTCGGACACGACGGCCTGGTCCATCGCCTCGCCGAGCTGCTTGAGGACGACCTCGGAGCGCCGGGTGAACAGTGCGAGGAAGAGCTCGTCCTTGGAGGCGTAGTTCGAGTAGAACGCGCCTGAGGTGTATCCGGCCCGCGCGCACAGCTCCGAGATCGACACCCCGTGGAAGCCGTGCTCCGCGAAGGCCTGTTCCGCCGCGTCGAGCAGCCGTTCGTTCGTCTCCAGCCGTCTCTTGGTCACGCGCTTCGCCATGCGTCCACCCTGTTCTCGTCGTGCCGAACACCCTTGTCGGATAGAGGTTCCTATCCGATAGAGATCTCTATCCGATAGGCGAACCTATCGAGTGCGATGGTGCGCCACAAGACCCTCGACAGATGTCCGTGCGCCCCACGCACCCCACGGACACCGGCGCTGGAGTCGAGGGGGAGGCAACGGCGCGACTGCCGGGCCGACGGCCGGTCAGAGCCATGCGGATGCATTTCGTCCGACTGGCTGGCCTCGGCGCTTCGTGCCGTGGCCGGCCTGCGGCAGGCTGTCGGAGGAGCTGACGCCGAGGAGGATGGTGACCGTCGTGCCCGAGCAGGCGATCGACCGCAAGCCACACAGCAGAGACGTGACCGACGGCATCGAGCGGACGGCCGCACGGGCGATGCTGCGTGCCGTGGGCATGACGGACGAGGACTTCGGCAAACCGCAGATCGGTATCGCCTCGTCGTGGAACGAGATCACACCCTGCAATCTGTCCCTGGCACGTCTGGCCCGAGCCGCGAAGACGGGTGTGCGCGATGCCGCGGGCTTCCCGCTCGAGTTCGGCACCATCTCGGTCTCGGACGGCATCTCGATGGGGCACGAAGGCATGCGCGCCTCGCTGGTCAGCCGGGAGGTCATCGCGGACTCGGTGGAGACGGTGATGTTCGCCGAGCGCCTGGACGGCGCGGTGCTGCTGGCCGGGTGCGACAAGTCACTGCCGGGGATGCTCATGGCCGCCGCCCGCCTGGACGTGGCGGCCGTCTTCGTCTACGCGGGCTCCACCCTGCCCGGACACTGGCAAGGCCGGGACCTGACGATCATCGACGCCTTCGAGGGAGTCGGTGCCTGTGCGCGCGGAAAGATCAGCCGTGCGGACCTGGACGCGATCGAACGGCACGCGTGCCCCGGAGAGGGGGCCTGCGGCGGGATGTTCACCGCCAACACCATGGCCAGCGCGGCCGAGGCCCTGGGGATGTCGATTCCGGGCAGCGCGTCGCCGCCCGCCCCTGATCCCCGCCGCGACGAACTGGCGCACGCCTCGGGCCAGGCCGTCGTGAAACTGATCGACGCAGGCATCACCACACGACGGATCCTGACGCGCGAGGCCTTCGAGAACGCCGTCACCGTGCTCATGGCGCTCGGCGGGTCGACCAACGCCGTACTCCACCTCCTGGCCATCGCCCATGAGGCAGGTGTCGATCTGGCCCTCGACGACTTCAACCGGATCGCCGACCGCACTCCGCTCGTGGCGGACATGAAGCCCTTCGGCCGGTACGTGATGGCCGACCTCGACCGCATCGGCGGCATTCCGGTCGTCATGAAGGCCCTGCTCGACGCCGGCCTGCTGCACGGCGACTGCCTGACCGTCACCGGCAGCCCCCTCGCCCAGAACCTGGCGGCCCTCGACCCACCGGCCCCCGACGGAAAGGTCATTCGCCCACTGGACGATCCGCTGCACGCTACCGGCGGACTGACCATCCTGCACGGCTCGCTGGCTCCCGAGGGAGCGGTCGTCAAGAGCGCCGGTTTCGACGCGCATGCCTTCGAGGGCACCGCCCGGGTCTTCGACGGCGAACAAGGCGCGATGGACGCCCTGACGGCCGGAGAACTGCGCCCCGGTGACGTCGTCGTCATCCGCTACGAGGGGCCCAAGGGCGGCCCCGGTATGCGGGAGATGCTCGCCGTCACCGGCGCGATCAAGGGAGCCGGCCTCGGCAAGGACGTCCTCCTGCTCACCGACGGCCGCTTCTCCGGCGGCACCACGGGCCTGTGCGTGGGACACGTCGCACCGGAGGCCGCCGCCACGGGACCGATCGCGCTCGTCCGCGACGGCGACCGCATCCGCCTCGACATGCCCGCCCGTCGCCTCGACCTCCTTGTCGACGACGAGGAACTGGAGCGACGCCGCGGCCTCTGGCAGCCGCCGACGCCGCGCTACACCACCGGCGTCCTCGGCAAGTACGCCCGACTCGTCGGCTCCCCCGCACGCGGCGCCATCTGCCACTAGGGGGCCGGCAGCCGGACGAGCCGCCACGGCAACCGCTCCTCGATCAGGGGGAACTTCGGCGATCGCGCATGGGCGCCCGATCCAGCACCTCGACGTACTTGATCCTGCCGTGCACGACGTCCAGGACCAGCATGCCTTCCGAGGGCAGCAGCGGCACACACCGATGACCGTCGCCGTACGGCTGCCCCTTCGGATGGACCGCCGTGCGGAAGCTCTGGCAGAAGTCGTCGCCGCAGTCGCACATGGCGACCAGACGAAGATCCCACGCGCAGATCGCCAGATCGCCTTCCCCATCAATCTCCAGAAGGGTGATCAACTCGGCGATGAGATCCGGGAACACGTCGCGGACGAGGGGGTGGTCGAGCGTGATGTCGGCATGGTCAGCCGGAAGGCCGCTCAGTGAGTCGGCCCCTCTGCGCGGATGTTCGTGTGGGCCTGCGCGATCCACCCCGACACGGCCTTGGCGCCGCATGCTTCGGCGACCGACTGGGCGTCGTCGAGGTGGTGAAGCGCCGCCGATCGGTCGCCGGTCTCGGCCGCGAGGTAGGCCAACGCCACCAGACCGGCGGCTTCTCCGGGACCGAAACCGATCTCCCGGCGCAGTGCGACCGATTCGGTCAACCGGTCACGCGCCTGGTCGAACCGGCCCGCGTCCTTGTCGGCGAAGCCGAGATGGCGTACCGCGTACGACATCGTCATCCGGTCGTCGACGGACTTCGCCAGCGCGTACGACCGCTCGAAGTACGGCCTGCCGACGGCGCCGTCGCCCCTCACGACCTGATGCCAGCAACCGATCCAGAACAACGCGTCCGCCTCCCCCGACGCGTTCGCGAGACGCCGGTACAACTCCGCCGCGCGCTCGAACAACGCCAGTTCCTGGCTGTTCTCTTCGCGGTCGTCCAGGAAGCGGACGTGCAGTATCTTTCCCCGCGCCATGGCAAGCGGTGCCTCGATCGCGTCGAGCGCGTCGTCGGACCGGTCCAGCGCGGACGTGTCCCCGCCGAACATCGCGGCTTCGAAGTCCTCTTGCGCGCGTTCGATCCAGTCCTGCTCTCGCATGCCGTACCCCTCCCCGTCGGACGACTCGTGCGCTGAGGCTATGCGGCACGGCCGACGGAAGCTCGCTGTTTTCCGGCTCGACTCTCCAGCGCGGCGTCGTCCAACTCGGTTCTGTCCGGGGAGCGTTCCCGCAGCGAGCGGTCATGAAGGCCGACCGGCTCTTGGCTCACTGGACGTCGCGGCCGGAGCGCCCCTGCACGGGACCACGGGCCTGTCCGACGGATCCTGCCGGACAGGCCCCTGGTCCCGACGAGGCTCAGCGTTTGAGCGTGAAGGTGAAGTCGCCGGACAGTCTGCCGCTCAGCCGCACCGCCGAGACGAGCTTGCCGTCCTTGATCAGCCTCTCGACCTCGGCCCGCGAAAGACCGCAGCCTTCAGCGATCAGTCGCGCCGGCCGGACGGGGATCGGCGCCGCGAAGCGGACCGATATGTCGATCACCTCACGGTCCAGGTGATCCGATCCGCCCGTGTCGAGGCGCCAGGCGTTGTCCCAGTCGAGGGCGACGCGGTTGCGGCGCCGAACGTCCGGGTCCTGGAGCAACTCCGCTGCCAGGGCAGGGTCGTTCCCATGCAGTCGGTCCAGCAGTTCAGGCCGTACGGAGCGCACGTTCATCCGCTCCAGGACCGTGAGCTTCGCCGTTTCCCCGCACGCCGTGCAGAGCACGAGGAGCCAGGCGTCGATGAGCTTGTGGTGGGCGTTGACGCGAAATTTCCCGTCGGCCCGGAAGCGCTCGGACGCGCAGACGTGACAACGACGGAGAACGAGCGGCAGGCAGGTGGGCATGACCACCCAGCTATTGAGCACAGAAGTACACCGGTTTCAGTGAGAAGTCCGCAGCAAGAAGCAGCGCGGCGCACAAGGGCGACGCGCGACGAATCAGCGCTTGAGAGGTCTCACAGGGTGTACAACGGCAGGCCCTTCACCAGACGACGCGGTCCGGCAGCACGGTAGTGGGGCACTGTGGCCCTGCTCCACCGGTTTTCGCCGGGCCGACCGTCGTCCAAGATCAGGACAGCGGACGTCCGGTGCACGAAGAGCGGCGCCCGGCCGCCGCCAAGGGACCGTAGCCGGTCGCACAACGGAGCGCCGTACCACCCTGTGCGCGGCGGTTCCGTCCTGATCCGTCACTCTCGTCGGCCCAGGACCGTCGGCAGCCCGGCGAAGAGGCCGAACCGACGACATGTTCAGTCCCCGGCAAGGACGTCGGCCAGACTCGCCACGGGACGGCCGAACATCGCGGTCAGCACTCGCCCCTGACGCCTGGTCAGCGGCGCCAGGGAGATCACCGCGTCAGCGTTGGTCCGCTCACAGAGCACGACCGCCTCGCGAACCTTCCCGTAGCTCAAAAGGGTGCGAGAGGAGTACGGCAGAGCCATCTTCCGGGCCCCGCCGGCCGAGACGCCACGCCGTTGCACGACCCGTCCGACGACCCGAGCGCCACGCCTCGTCATCTCCTCCGCCGCCGCATCCATCAACGCCGCGAAGTCCTTCTGCTTGCCGGAGAAATAGCCGACGATCACGACATCGGCCCCGTCGACCGCCAAGGACGGAGCCGGGTCCTGGTGCCTGGCCCCCACCGGCCCCGAGCGACGAGCCGGACGCCGGTCACGCCTTCTGCTCTGCTGCATGGCGACAGGCTAGGTGTGCTGCCACCTGCGGCCACAGATGTTGTGGTCGTCAGTCGTCGAGCAGATCCGGATACGGGCACGGCTCCAGTGGTTCGTACGGGCGGTCGGCCCACTTCCACCAGACGTGCTGGTTCGAGCAGCCCCAGATCAGGCGACATGTGCGTCGGCCGTCGTCCTCACGTCGGCACAGGAGGAAGGGCCCGGCCTTCAACTGTCCGTTGCACACAGGGCAGATGGGCATCCCAGCGGTTTCCATGCTTCGTCCCGGGGTCAGATGCCGCCCCTGGCATCACGTCGTGCGGACTCTTCGGACGTGGCCCGGACTTCTCGGCGGTGACGCCACCAGTCGGTCACCGAGCCCGTCTCGTGGCGCCGGTGTGGCGGTACCAGGACCTTCGGCCAGTTGAACCAGGCGATCGTGGCGTGCAGCGCCAGCAACGGGAGCGAGCCCAGAACGAAGCATGTGCCGATCACGTCGACCGCGGGGCCCGCGCCCGCGGCGGCCGCTCCGGCGGCGACGAGGCCGAGCGTCATGAACACCACCCAGCCCGCGAGGGCGACGACGCCGCGTTCGTGCCCCTCGATGACCGACGGGTTCGTCGAGTACCGGTACATGGCCACATCGGGCGCCCGGTCCGAGTCGGTCCAGTGAAGCCACGCCACCCGTACGGAGAACACGCTCACCGCAACCATGAAGACGATGACGAAGATCCCGAAACTGACGTCCGCCACAGCCCCTCCCCGTGTCAGCACTGACGTGACGTCCCAGTATCCGCGCGGCATCGCGAAGGTTCCCCGGTCGGGACCACAGGGAATTCGGTGGATGAGGACGGCCGGCGTACCCGCGCCCGTCTCGAGCTGCCAGGTCCGCATCAAGATCCGCTTTCGAAGTGTGGCCATACGATTCCTCACCGTGATCGGGAAGCCGCATGCCCCTGCCCTGTGCGCCGGCACCTGGCCAGGGCCACGTCCGGTGCCGGCCAACGGATCCGATCGGTCAGCCACATGGCCACAGCGCCCCCGCCGGTCGGCGGGGGCGCTGTGGCCATGTGGCGGGTGGTTGAAGCGACGATCTTTTCCGCAACCTTGAATCATGGGACAGGGCTCAGCTCGGGGCCACGTCGTCCGCGTCGCCGGCCTCGGACGACCCTCTTTCCCGTACGTGGACGGCCGGCCCGGTTCTCGCACACGCCACCCTGGACCTCCGCAGCGGGGACCCGCGGCTGCCACCCGTGCCGACCGGCCGGCCGGCGGTCCGACGGCGCCGTCCCGGCCGAGCGTGCGCGCCGGCTCCTGGACACGATCCGTCACCGCCCGATCCCTCACCGTCCAGAGCCCGAGAACGTTCGTATGCAGCTCCCACAGGACACCGACCTGACAGGAGGCGATGGGCAGATGCGCTCAGAAACCCCAGCCGCAAGGACGCGTGATCCAGCGGCCGGTACCGAAGGGCAATTGGCCGACGTCCTGGCCGGGGTCCTGGGTACCGAGCGGGTACCGGTGGACGGCGACTTCTTCCGCGAACTGGGCGCCGACTCCATGGTGATGGCCCAATTCTGCGCCCGCGTACGCAAACGCGACGACCTTCCCACCGTCTCGATGAAGGACATCTACCAGCACCCCTCGATACGAGGCCTGGCCGCCGCCTTCACGGACAACGCCCCGGCACAGGCGCCCACTGCCCCCGACAGGACGGCCGGGTCCCCGGCGGACGCGCCCACCGCCGACACCGAAAGCCGACTGGCCGACATCCTCGCCGGCGTCCTCGGCACCGAACACGTACCCGTGGACGGCGACTTCTTCCGCGAACTGGGCGCCGACTCCATGGTGATGGCCCAATTCTGCGCCCGCGTACGCAAACGCGACGACCTGCCCACCGTCTCGATGAAGGACATCTACCGGCATTCGACGATCCGAGCCCTGGCGGCCGCGTTCACCGACTCTGCGGGGCCCGTCCTGGCACCGGCAGCCGCGCGGGCGACGGCGCGGGTTTCCTCGCCCGCCCTGGCGGAGCCCGGCGTCGCATCCGAAGAGGCACCCCGACCACCGGCGCGCCCGTGGCAGCACGCGTTCTGCGGGACCGTACAGCTCCTGGCCTTCCTGGTGTTCACCTCCGTCGGCGCCACGATAACCGTCATCGGCTACGAATGGACCGTGGCAGGCGCGGGCACGGCCGACGTCTACCTGCGGGCGGTCCTCTGCAGTGCGGTGCTCTTCCTCGGTGTCTGCGCGCTGCCCATCGCCGCCAAGTGGATGCTCGTCGGCCGCTTCTCCCCGCGGAAGATCCCCATATGGAGCGCCGCATACTTCCGCTTCTGGTGCGTCAAGTCCCTCATCCGCACCAGTCCGGTGCGTCTGTTCACCGGGTCACCGCTCTATTCGCTGTATCTCAGGGCGCTCGGTGCCCGCATCGGGAAAGGCGTCACCATCCTGACTCGTACCGCGCCCGTCTGCACCGACCTGCTGTCCATCGGTGACGGCACGGTCATCCGCAAGGACGCGCTGATGTCCTGCTACCGGGCGGACGAGGGCTGGATCGAGACGGATCACGTCACGCTCGGCAGGAATGTGACGATCGCCGAGCAGGCGGTCATCGACATCAGGACATCGATGGGTGACGACTCCCAACTGGGTCACGCCTCCTCCCTGCACTCCGGGCAGTCGATCCCGGCCGGTCAGTCGTGGCACGGCACGCCGGCGCAGCCGACGACGACCGACTTCCGGGCCGTCGAGCCCGCCGCGTGCAGCACCCGCCGCAGGGTGCTCTACAGCCTGTCCCAGTTGCTCGCCATCGTGCTGGTGTATCTGCCCTTGACGCTGGCCGGTGTGAGCGTCGTGCTCCTGGCGGTGCCCCAGCTGAACGCCGTGTTCAACCCGGGGCCGCTGGCCTTCACCCACCCCGCGTTCTACGTCGAGGCATTCGTCGCGTCCCTGGTGGCCTTCTTCGGCGGCATCGTGGTGGGCCTGCTGGTGGTGAGCACGGTCCCCCGGTTGCTCAGCCTCGCGATCGAACCCGGCAGGACGTACCCGCTCTACGGCATCCACCACAGCCTCCAGCGCGCGATCACACGGCTGACCAACGTCAAGTTCTTCACCACGCTGTTCGGTGACAGTTCCGCGATCGTGCACTACCTGCGAGGCGTCGGATACGACCTGTGCCAGGTCCAGCAGACCGGGTCGAACTTCGGCTCGCTCGTCAAGCACGACATCCCTCAGCTGAGCACGGTCGGCAGAGGCACGATGATCGCCGACGGACTGTCCATCATCAACGTCGACTTCTCCAGCTCGTCGTTCCGTCTCACCCCCACCTTCATCGGGCCGAGAAACTTCCTCGGCAACCGCATCGTCTACCCCCCACGCGGCCGGACCGGCGAGAACTGCCTGCTGGCGACGAAGGTGATGGTTCCCATCGACGGGCCGCGGCGCGAAGGCCTGGGACTGCTCGGCTCACCCAGCTTCGAGATCCCCCGCTCGGTGATGCGAGATGCCCGCTTCGACCATCTGGCCCACGGTGACGAGCTGCGCCGTCGCCTCGCCCGCAAGAACAGGCACAACACGGTCACCGCGAGCATGCACCTGCTGGTGCGCTGGTTCCACTTCTTCGTGCTCACCCTGATCACCATGACCGCGGTCGAGCTCTACCACAGCATCGGCGTGGCGTCCTTCGTGCTCGCCTCCCTGCTCACCTGGGTATTCACCATCGTCTACTTCACGCTGGTCGAGCGGATCGTGATACACGTCCAACCGGTGAAGCCGCTGTACTGCTCGATCTACGACCCCGACTTCTGGCGGCACGAACGCTTCTGGAAGCTCTCGTCGCACCAGTACATGCACGCGTTCAACGGCACACCGTTCAAACCCTTGGTCTGGCGCCTGCTCGGTGTCCGGATGGGCCACCGGGTCTTCGACGACGGCTGCATCCTCACCGAACGCACCCTCGTCCGGATCGGGGACGACTGCACACTCAACCTCAACGCCGTCATTCAGTGCCACTCGCAGGAGGACGGTGCCTTCAAGTGCGATCGCGTCTCGATCGGTGCGGGCGTGACCCTGGGTGTGAACACCTTGGTCCACTACGGCACCACGATCGGCGACCGGGCATGGCTGGACGCCGACACCTTCCTGATGAAGGGTGAGGAAGTCCCGCCTCGGGCACGGTGGGAGGGGAATCCGGCGCGAGAGGCAGCTGCGGCCGGCAAGCTGTAGCCAAGCCGACCGCAGCTGACCTCCGGTCCCCCAGGCCCGTGCAGCTCGACGATCCACGGTGTGCACTCCGCCGTCGCATCGCGTCGGATCGTGCCCGAGCCCGGCGACACGCTGTGTGTCGCCGAGTGTCCAGGCCCTGCCTGTGGCCTGCCCCTCACGGGCGTGGTGGCTCCTGAGGACGCTTGCCGGGGGCGCGGGTGGCCGACCGGTTCTCGGCCACCTGCCGGTGCACGGCTTCGGCCTCCGCGTGCACCAGGGCCAGATCGACCGGCTGGGCCACCTTTCCTTCGGCGTCGGTGACGGCGATCCGGGTCTGCTCCTCGATCGCCGTGCACCGCTCGGCGTCGTCGGCGACGACCACCGCGCAGGTGCGCAACAGCCGGAGCAGGGCGTGGACGACGGTCGGTTCACCGGCCCCGTACCGTCGGATCAGCCCGCACATCACGGCGAGGTACTCCGGGAAACGCCGTCCTGGAATGATCACGACGGCCCCGCCGTCGTCCCGGACGACATGGTGTCCCAGCGGCCGGCGCGCCAGCGCGCTGAAGATCACTGACAGGTGGTCGATCGCCTGGACGGCCGTGTACGGATCGTTGACCGCCGGGGACAGCGCCTTGCACGCGACGTCGACGAGCTGTCGGATTCCGAACGCGGCGTCCTGTTCCAGGGTGCGCTCGAAGCCGATGCGGACACCCATGTCCAGCGCCCGCGTGAACGTCTCCGGGGCCGGGGCGGCATCACCCGGTGAGCCGCGCCAGATCCACCCCAGCGGCGTTCCGGCGACGACGTGTTCGCCGACCCGATGCCTCAGCCGCAGGGACACCTCTTGCTCGGCTGCGGCCGACAGCAGCAGGTCGGGACACACGGTCTGGACGTACCCGGAGCGCTGGGAGACGACCGGCACGGCCCACTCCGGTACGGCGGGGACTTCCGCGCCGCCCATGAACACCCTGTCGCGGATCACCCGGACGGTGTTCTGCTGCACCCCGCTCATGATCGCGTCGACCTGGATGGAATGGACGAGATGGTCGGCGAAGAACACCAGCAGGCCGAGGCTGACGAACAGCAGGACGAGCGCGCCGCTCACCGCGAACCGGGGGAAGTCCGCGGAGCGGCTCCCGCCCGAGACACCGACGGTGTACAGACCGGCCGCGCTGTAGGCGAAGGTGGCCACGAAGACGCTGAGCACGATCTGATTGGGCCGGTCGCGCAGAAAGTTGCGCAGCAGCCGGGGCGAGAACTGGGTGGACGACAACTGCAGTGCGACCACGGTCAGGCCCAGCAGCAGCGCGATGACCGTCACCATCGTCCCGGTGATCCCGATCAGCAACGTCCGTGCGTCGTCGGCGGTGCCCTGGAAGGCCAGTGGCGACGCCGAACCGGTCTTGACGAGGGACAACAGTGCGCCGGCGACCAGCGCGCCCAGCACGGACAGTGTGGGAAGCACCCACAAGGACCCGCGCGCGTACTCCGCCAGCGCATCGCGTCGGATCATGTCCAACCCCCGTCCGTCGATGCTTGCCGGCCCTGGCCGGCGCAGGACGGGTCTCCCCTGCCCCGTGCGGTCGGCACGAGCACGGTCTGGCATGTTCCAGTCTCCGGCACATGACCGTCCCGGCGGCGCCGCAGACCGACCATCCGGGTGGTCTCCCCCGACGGTGCCAACCCTGTTCGGCCGCCACCGGGCAGACGTGTGCAGGATTCCGTTGCTGCGCTCGCCCGTGCGGGGCGCCCGGCCGGGTGAACGTCTCAGCCCCGTCGCGTGCGGAGGGCGGCGGGCGGCCCGCACTCGTGCGGCCCGGGCATCCCATACGCGTCATGTTCCTGATACATCGGCACGACCGACCGTTTGCCTCTCCTTGGCCAACACCTGGTGGTCTGGGACACGTTGGTCACGTCAACGCGTCCGGACTCCGGACGCTTCAAGGAGTCGTATCCATGCTCAGACCCACCCGCCGTCATCTGACCGTCGCCACGGCGCTGGTCGCCGCCACCACGGCCGCCGTGGCCGTCACGACCGCCGCCGGCGCCTTCGACAGTGCCCAGCAGGCGAAGGACACGATCAAGGGCGGGAAGGCGAAGAACGTCATCCTGCTCATCGGTGACGGCATGGGCGACTCGGAGATCACCCTCGCCCGCGACTACACCGTCGGCGCCAACGGCCGCCTGAACATGGACAGGTTCCCGCTCACCGGCGCCTACACCACGTACGCGGTGCACGCCGACGGCACCCCGGACTATGTCACCGACTCCGCCGCGAGCGGCACCGGATGGGCGACGGGTGTGAAGACGGTCAACGGCCGTATCTCCAAGACGCCCGGCACGGACAAGGCGGTCCGGACGATTCTCGAGTCGGCCCAGAAGAGCGGCTACGTCACGGGCAGCGTCACCACCTCCGAGCTCACCGACGCCACCCCGGCCGTGCTCGCCTCCCACGTCACGGACCGCTCCTGCCAGGGTCCGGCCGACATGGCCAAGTGCCCCGCCGACACCATCACGTCCGGCGGGCCCGGTTCGATCGCCGAGCAGTCCGTCGACCACAAGGTCGACGTCCTCATCGGCGGCGGCAAGCAGCGTTTCGACCAGACGGTCACCGCGGGGAAGTACAAGGGCCTGACCGTCACCCAGCAGGCGCAGAAGCTCGGCTACCAGGTCGTCACCGACAGCGCGGGTCTGAAGGGCGCGAAGGCCGACAAGCCCGTACTGGGCCTGCTCGCGTCCGGCAACGTGCCCACCGAGTGGACCGGCAGGACCGCGGCCGCCGGCGGCACCGACCCGCAGCGCTGCGTCACGTCCAACCCGAACCGCCCCTCCACCACTCCCAGCCTCGCGGACTCCGCCACCAAGGCCATCCAGCTCCTTGAGGCCAAGCAGCAGCAGAAGCACTCCAAGCGGGGCTTCTTCCTGCAGATCGAGGGCGCCTCGATCGACAAGCAGGACCACGCGGCCGACCCCTGCGGCCAGATCGGCGAGACCGTGGCCTTCGACCGCGCGGTGAAGGTGGCCCGCGCGTACGCGGCCAAGCACCCCGACACCCTCGTCGTCACCACCGCCGACCACGGACACACCAGCCAGATCGTCCCGCTGGAGGCCACTCCCCCCGGCCTGTCCTCGACGCTCGTCACCGACGAGGGTCAGCAGCTGAAGGTCAACTACTCGACCAACACCCCGGGCCAGTCCCAGGAGCACACCGGCACCCAGGTCCGCATCGCCGCGCAGGGGCCGCAGGCATACCGCGTCCTCGGCGTCACCAACCAGACCGACCTGTTCACGACGCTCCGCGAGGCCCTGCGCCTGCGCTGACCCCCTGGGCAGAGGGGTGGGAGACCGGTTTCCGGTCTCCCACCCGCCCGGGTTCCGGTGCTGTCGCGACGGCACCGCTCGCGAGCCTCGTCGAGGCTGCGCGAAAATGGAAATACCCTCAGCTTTCGGGTGCCGCGTGTCCCAACGACGGGCCGGACCGGAAGGAGCGGTATGAGAGGCAGCAGGTGGGTCACCCTGGGCACGACGCTGTGCGCGGCCGCAGCACTCGGGCTGGCCCTGCCCCATGGTGCCGTGGCCGCCCCCGCCGACTGCTCCTACACACCGTCGACGTATCGGCCCACGCTCACGTACGGGGACACCGGTCCGGCCGTGGAGCAGGCACAGTGCCTGAGCAATGTGTGGGGTGGCGAGCCGCCGAAGCTGGCCCTCGACGGGGTCTTCGACTCCGCCATGGTGAAGAAGATCGAATGGATCCAGGGCTGCCACGGCCTGCCGCCGAGCGGTGTCATCGAGGGCCGCACCTGGCATGTGCTCTACCGGCCCGCCCTGGACTGTTACGACCCCTACAAGGGCTGAAGCTCCCTCCGCCGCGATCGACAGTCACGACGCCGTCAGCCACGACACGCCTTCGCGCCGCTGCGCCGTCCGACGTGTCGGCACCCCCGGGGTGACCGGGGTTCAGTCGCGGCGCGCGGCCCAGACGGCGCGCTCGGTGCGCACCGCGAGGTCGTCGCGGCGCAGGATGCTCCGGTCGCCGTCGATGTCGAGCAGCCGGTCGAGTGCGGCAAGGTCCTCGGCTTCGAGGTCCTCGGCGACACTGCCCCGGATCCGTCGCAGTCCGGCGAGGGCGTACGCGCCGACCGCCTCGTTGCGGGAGCCGTCGATGCTCACGGTGAGGGTCCGCTCGGCGTCCAGGGCGAATCCGGCGGCGACGAGCATCCCTCCCCAGTCGGCACCGCGGTGGGTCACATGCCCGGCGTGCCGCCGGCCGCTCGCGGCGTGGCAGCGTTCTTCCAGGCCGGGCCGGTCCTCCGGGGCGCCCTCGGGCAGGAAGCGCGGGAAGCCGGCCAGTTCGACGACGGTGAACAGGCCGCCGGGCGCGAGGATGTCGTGGACCTTGCGCAGTGCGCGGTCGGGGTGCGCCATGTGATGCATCGAGGCCGAGGCCCACACCAGGTCCGGCGTGCCGAGGTCGGGCCAGTCGGCGCCGTCGAGGTCGGCCCGGACCGTGCGCACGTGTTCCTCCACACCGAGCGTGCGTGCCTTGTCGCGCAGCCGTTGGAGGTGTTCCGCCGAGGAGTCGACGGCGGTGACGTGTGCGGTGGGGAAACGGTCGAGGAGGGCGAAGGTGCCGGCTCCTGTCCCGCAGCCCAGATCCACGATCCGGCCGGGGGTTGTCCGAAGCGGCAGCCAGTCGATGACGGCGGCGATGTGCTCGGAGAGGACTTCCGCGTCCAGGTCGAGGATGTCCGCCTGACCGTCGGCGTCGTGCTGGTGTCGAGGGGCGTGCTGGGTGCCATGGTGGGGTGCGTGTGCGTGGGGCATGTCGTCACGCTAGGACCCGCCTGCGCTTTCGGCACGGCTGCTTCCCGCTTCCGCAAGGAGGTGGCCGCCCGGGGTGCCGAACGCGCAAGTCTTCGGGTCGGGCGACGTCACATGCGGGAGCGGTCCGCGTCCGTGTCGCGTTCGGCGCGCTGGTGGCCGCGGCGGGCGTCGCGGTCGAAGATCCCCAGGATCTCGCAGGGCCCGCCCTCGGCGCCGATCGCGTGCGGCAGCATCGTCGGGAACTCCGCGGCCTGGTTGGTCTCGACGCGGATGCGGCGGTGCCCCAGCAGGAGGATCGCGGTGCCCGACAGGACGACGAGCCATTCCCGGCCCGGGTGGGCGCGCATACGTGCGGGGTTGTCGGGGGGCGGCTCGGTCATCCGCTGACGTACGACGGTGATGCCGGGGTCGCCTTTGACGGGCCAGCGCATCAGCCCGTGAGCGCCGTCGATCATCGGGCTGACGACGACGTCGTCGGAGGCCGTCTCGACGAGCTGGTCCAAGGTGGTGTCGAGGGCGCGGGCGAGGGTGACGAGGCTGTCCAGGGCGAGTCGGCGCCGGCCGTTCTCGATACGGCTGAGCGTGGACGGGCTGAGCTTGGCGCGGTTGGCCAGCTCTTCCAGGGACCAGCCCTGAGCCACGCGCAGGGCGCGGATGCGTTTGCGTACCAGGCTGTCCAGCTCGCCGTCGTCTTGCGTCATGGGCAACATCGTATGCCTTGGCCGCAAGGCGCGGTTAGCGTCGGACTCGGACGGACCCGGGTCGACTCGGGTCACGCCGCATACGCCGCGGCCGCACGGCACCACCGTCCGACGTCCGCGGACGAGGTGCCACGCGCCGTGCGCCGCCCGCCCGCAACCCGACTCCTGCCGCTCCCGGCGACCGGATGCGCTCCGGCGCCGTGTCCGGCATGCCCTCGAAAGGAATTCATGACCACGAACCCGTCCGCGCAGGCGGCGACCGCCGCGCGCGGTGGCCTCCACGGTGACGGCGCGCCGAGTGCGCGTCAGCTGCGCTCCGTCCTGATCGCCGTGTGCGTCGCATTGATGGCCGTCATCGCCTCGGTGTCCGGGCTGAACGTCGCCCAGGCCGACCTGGCCGTCGCGTTCGACGCCTCGCAGAGCACCGTCCTGTGGATCATCAACATCTACACACTCACCCTGGCCGCACTGCTGCTCCCGCTCGGTTCCCTCGGCGACCGGCTGGGCCGCAAACCCATGCTGATCGCGGGCCTGACCGTCTTCGGCCTGGCCAGTGTCGTCGGGGGCCTGGCCCCATCGGCCGAGGTCATGGTCGCCGCACGCCTGCTCAGCGGCGTGGGCGCGGCGATGATCATGCCCATCACTCTCGCCGTGATCACCTCCACCTTTCCCGCGGAGGAGCGCGGACGGGCGATCGGCGTATGGACCGGCGTCGCCGGAGGCGGCGGCATTCTCGGCATGTTCCTCTCCGCGGCGCTCGTGGACGTGGCGAGCTGGCGGTGGCTCTTCGTCCTGCCCGTCGTGCTGATCGTCGTGGCGCTCGTCATGGCGTTGCGCTCGGTCCCCAACTCCCGTGAGACATCGGGCCACTCCTTCGACACGGTCGGTGCGCTGACCTCCGTCGTCGCCGTGGTCGGCCTCATCTTCGCCCTGCAGGCGGGCCCCGAACGCGGCTGGAGCGCGCCCGCCACCGTGACCGGCCTCGTCGTCGGTCTTCTCGCCGCCGTCTGCTTCGTGGTCCGGGAGCTGCGCCGCCGGGACGCCTCCTTGCTGGACGTGCGTCTCTTCCGCGAGCGCGGCCTGGCCGGCGGCTCGATCACGCTGCTGGCGGTCTTCGGGGTGCAGGCCGGGATCTTCGTGGTCCTCTTCCCGTTCCTCCAGGCCGTCCTCGGCTGGTCGGCGCTGCTGTCCACGCTCGCGCTGATGCCGATGGCCGTCCTCATGATGGCGGCCTCCGGCCTCGCCCCGAAGCTGGCGGAGCGCGTCGGTCCTCGTACAGCCATGGCCACGGGCATCCTGCTCGCGGGCGCCGGGCTGGCGCTCATGGCCGCCGTCGTCTCCGTCGACGGCGGCTATCTGTCCGTGCTCCCGGGCATGCTCGCCATGGGTGCCGGCATGGGCTTGTCGATGACACCGTCGACGGAGGCCATCACCATGTCCCTGCCCCGTGACCGCCAAGGCGTCGCGTCCGCGCTCAACGACGTCACGCGTGAGTTCGGCACCGCGCTGGGTGTCGCCCTGCTCGGGGCGCTCCTGTCGGCCGGGTACCGCGGCGCCATCGACGACAGGCTCGACGGCCTCCCCCAGGGCAGCGCCGACACGGCCCGCGATGGAGTCGCCAACGCCATGCAGGCCGCGCAGAGTGAAGGCCCGCAGGCTCGGCAACTGGTCCACGCCGCACAGCAGTCGTTCGTCGAGGGCTGGCAGCACGCCATGTGGGCGGGCGTCGCCGTCATGGGTGCCCTGTTCCTCTACGTCCTCGCCCGCGGACCGCGGAGGAACGCGCAGGCACCCGGCAAGCACACGGAAGCCGTCGACACGGTCGCCGTCTGAGTCGGCTGCGGGGAGGAAGGTGGCGGGCCGTGGACGCGCCCGCCACCACGGGACGCCGTCAGTCGGCTTCGGAGATGTTGGTGCGCAGCCTCTCCAGGAGGGCCTTCGCGTCCTTGGTCTCCGTCTCGGTGAAAGCGACGGCCTCACCGATGGCGGCCGGAACGACGCGGGCGCGTTCGCGCAGTGCGCTGCCCTCCTCGGTGAGGGTGATCTGCACGGAACGCTCGTCGTCCACCTGGCGCTCACGCCGGATCAGTCCGTGCGCCTGGAGACGCTTCAGCAGCGGAGTCAGAGTGCCGTAGTCGAGCTCCAGGAGTGCTCCCAGCCGCTTGATCGGGAGAGCGCCGTGCTGCCAGAGCACCAGCATGACCAGGTACTGGGGGTACGTGAGGCCGAACTGCTCCAGCAAGGGGCGGTAGCGATTCGTGAGCGCCCGCTGCGCCGCGTAGAGCGCGAAGCACAACTGGTCCTCGAGAAGGAGACTGGCTTCGTCCGCCTGGCCAGCGAGCCGCTGAGCAGTGTCGGTGTCGTTCATCACGACCCCTCTCTCGTGCCGGGTTGCGTGGTAAAGGATCCTACCTCACGAGGTCAATTGACACAATTAAATTGTGCACTCTTTAAATGGGGTCACGTTCAAGACCCTCGTTCCGAGCCGGCGCACACGAAGGCGCTCAAGCCGGCCTCACGGTTCCGGTGGGCTGCTCCGCCCAGACGGTCTTGCCCTGATCGGCGTACCGGGTGCCCCATTGCTCGGTGAGGCTCGCGATGATGAAGAGCCCTCGGCCCGACTCGTCGACGGTGCGGGCGTGCTTGACGTGCGGACCGGCGGGCGCGGCATCGCTGACTTCGCAGGTCAGCATCTGGTCCAGGATCAGGCGGAGTTGCAGGGGAGGAGCGCCGTAGCGGGTCGCGTTGCCGACGAGTTCGCTGACGACGAGTTCGTTGGTGAACGCCGTTTCGTCGTCCAGGCCCCAGACTTCGAGCTGTCGGCGGGCGGCTCTGCGGGCGATCGGTGCGGCTTCGGGGCCCGCCGGCAGGCCGCGGGTCATCACCCGCTCACCGGGCAGCATCCTGGTGCGGGCGAGCAGCAGCAGGGTCTCTCCCGTGCGGCCGCGGCGCGTGTAGGCATGTGCGATGCCGTCGCGCGCGCCGGACAGGGGGCTGTCGCCGACGTCGTCCAGGAGGGGGCGCAGCACACCTGTGGGCGCCATGACCTCCTCCGCCAGGGCGGTCGTACCCATCGCGAGCGTGCTTCCCTCGGGCAGGGAGACGGTGGTCGCGGGGAAGGGAGCGGTGTCCACGGCGGCCAGCGGTGGCCCGGGAGGGACGGGGAGGGTGGACGAAGTGCCGTCCGGGAGGATCAGGACGGGTTCCGGCAGTCCGGCACGGGCGATGGTGCAGGTGAGCTCGACCGGGTCGTAGATCGCGATGGCGCAGTCGGCGGTGAGCGGCTCATGGATCAGGGGGTCCATGGGCGGCAGCGCGGCGCGTGCGGCGACGAGGCGGGCCGTGGTGTCGCTGAGCCGGGCCAGGAGTTCGTCGGGCTGCAGGTCCAGAGCGGCGAGCGTGTGGACGGCTGTCCTGAGCAGCCCCATCGTGATGGCCGCGGGGACGCCTTCTCCGGCCACTTCGCCGACGACGAGGGCGGTCCGCGCGCCGGGCAGCGCGATGACGTCGGACCACGCGCCACCGCCTTCCTCGCCGGGAACGTGCAGGGAGGCGAGTTCCACGGTGGGCCGGTCGGGCAAATCCCAGGGAAGGATCTTGCGCTGCACACTGGACGTGATGATCCATTCGCGCATGAACAGGCGTGCCCTTTCGATGCAGGGTGCCGCGTGGGCGCACACGGCAGACGCCACGGCGAGGTCGTCCTGCGCGAAGGGGTCTTCAGGATCGCTGCGACAGAAGGTGACCATGCCGAGAATCCGGTCGTCCATCACCAGCGGCGCCACGATCAGTGAACGCGCCTCGGCCTCCTCGACGAGAAAGGCCCGCACAGGGTCGCCGGCCGGCCAGGGGCGATCGGTGTCGACCTGTACGAGCCGGGGCCGGAGGTCCGAGAGGACGTGTGAGAACGGGGTACCCGTGGGCAGCGGGTGCACGGTTCCGGCCTGGGATGCGGGGCGAGGCCCATGGACGGCCGCCTGACGCAGCAGCACACCCGGTCCGACCGGCACCGCGGGAGGCGCCTCGCCACGGACCGCGCTGTCCACCATCTCGACGACCGCGGTGTCCGCGAAGGCAGGCACCACGGCCTCGGCGAGTTCCTGGCAGACATCGCCGAGGTTCAGCCGGTGCCCCATGGTGGTGCGGACGGCATCCATGAGCGCCCGGGACCGGAGTGCGCATTCCCGTTCGGTGACGTCGGCAGTCGATGTCACCAGTCCGAGGACTGCGCCGCTCGGGTCTTCGAGACGCAGGAAGGAAACGGAGAGGACGCGGCGGCCGAGCCGGGCTGACCTCACGGCACTGCGGACGAGCCGGTTCACCACCGGCACACCGGTTTCGAGAACTCCGCGCGCCACCGCGGCCTCCTCCTCGGGGGCGGCGAAACCGCACACCTCGACGAAGGGCTCCCCGAGCGGAGGCCCGGTCGGTGCGTCACGCCTCGGTGTGTCACGTCGCGGGACCGCCGGGCCGCTCACACGCACCATGCGCAGCTGATCGTCGAAGACACGGAGCCCATCGGGGGAATGCGCGAAGAGCGCCCGCACGACCGCGGCGTCCCGCGCCGTCGCCCCGCTCCCCGCCGCGAGCACCCGCCACACCACGGAGTCGCCCTGGAGGGTGGGGCTGACCAGCAGGGCCCCCGGGTCCGGACATCCTTCGCGGAGCTGCCCGTCGTCGGTGCGGAGCCTGCGCATGAGCGCTTTCGCGGACTGGCCGACCGCCTCCGCCGCGGACCACCCGAACAGTTCTTCGGCCGACGGCTCCCACGCGGCCACCCGCCCGTCCTCGTCGACGAGGAGAAGCACGTTGTCGTAGGTCATGTGAAAGCACCTCCGTGCCGCTCGCGGGTCCGCCCGCCCGCCACACGCGAGATCGACCGAGTCCGCTTCTACCAGGGCTTTCCTCAGCACTTTAGTTGCTGAGCCGCCCTCGTGAGGGGTCGAGAGGCCCCGCGCGGAGCCGACCTCAGGACAGCTGCGCAACTCGGTCATACCGGACGATCAAGATACCTATGTCACATTTTCCTTTGCCACGATTATCTTGTGCACGAGCTAAACGCGCCGTAGGTTTCCTGTCATGGATCGACCCCAGGGCCGACCAACCCCCACCCGGGACCCCCGCCACAGCGGCCTCCGGGACCGCGGACACCGCTCAGCCGGCCACTGCCGCGGACAACAAGACCGAATCGGTCGCCCCCCACCAAAGGATCAAGGACCCCTCATGGACCTGAAACTCGAAATGATCGTGCTGCCCGTCTCCGACGTGGACCGGGCCAAGGCCTTCTACGAGCAGCTGGGCTTCCGCCTGGACGTCGACTACACCGCCACCGACGACTTCCGCGCCGTCCACCTCACGCCGAGCGGCTCGGAGTGCTCGATCATCTTCGGCGAGGGCATGACCACCGCCGCCCCCGGCTCCGCCCAGGGCCTGTACCTGATCGTGTCCGACATCGCCGAGGCCCACGCCGATCTCACCGCCCGGGGCATCGAGGTCAGCGACGTCTTCCACGACGCCGGCGGACTCCTCCACCACGGCCACCACGCCGGTGACGTCACCCACGACGGCGAGGGCCAGGAGCGCCTGTCCGGCCTGCACCCCGAACGCGCCTCCTACGGCTGCTACCTGACCTTCAGCGACCCCGACGGCAACGGCTGGGTCCTGCAGGAGGTCAAGACCCGCCTCCCCGGACGCTGACCACCCGACCGGCAGCACAACGGCACACCCAGGCGACAAGCACTGATGAACGGAACCATGATGAACGAGAACGCCCGTACCTACGATGTGATCGTCATCGGCGCAGGGCCGGTCGGCGAGAACGTGGCCGAACGCACCCGCGCGGCGGGGCTCAGCACCGTGATCGTGGAGCGTGAACTGCTCGGCGGCGAATGCTCGTTCTGGGCATGCGACCCCAGCAAGGCGCTGCTGCGTCCCGTCGTGGCGCGTGCCGACGCCCGCCGCGTACCCGGGCTGAGCCATGCCGTGGCCGGGCCGCTGGACGTGGAGGCCGTCCTCGCCCACCGCGACAAGATGTCTTCGTACTGGAAGGACGACGACCAGGTCGACTGGCTGGAATCGGTGTCGGTCGATCTCGTACGCGGCCACGGGCGGCTCGACGGGCCGCGCAAGGTCAGCGTGCGCACACCCGAAGGCGACACGGTCAGGCTCACGGCGCGGTACGCGGTGGCCGTCTCCACGGGCACCAGCGCGGCCCTTCCCGGCATTCCCGGGCTGGAGAACGTGCGGCCCTGGACGAGCCGGGAAGCGACCAGTTCCGACCGTGTACCCGCCCGTCTGGTCGTGGTGGGCGGCGGCGTCGTGGCCGTCGAGATGGCCACCGTCTGGCAGGCGCTCGGCTCGCAGGTGACCATGCTGGTTCTCGAGGACGGGCTGCTGCAGCGGATGGAGCCGTTCGCCGGTGAACTGGTCACCGACGGGCTGCGCGAAGCCGGCGTCGACATCCGGTTCGGGACGTCCGCCGCTTCGGTGGGGCGTGAGAACGGCGAGGTGCGCGTCTCCCTCGCGGACGGCGGCGAACTGGTCGCCGACGAGATCCTCTTCGCGACCGGACGAGCGCCGCGGACCTGGGACCTGGGTCTGGAGACCATCGGCCTCACCCCCGGCGACTGGCTGAAGGTGGACGACACCTTCCGAGTGACCGACGTCGCCGACGGCTGGTTCTACGCCGTCGGCGACGTCAACCAACGAGCCCTGCTGACCCACCAGGGCAAGTACCAGGCCCGCGTCGCCGGCACCGTCATCGGCGCCCGGGCCAAGGGAGAACAGGTCGACGACGCCCCCTGGGGCGCTCATGTCGCGACGGCCGACCGGACGGCCGTACCCCAGGTCGTCTTCACCCACCCCGAAGTCGCATCCGTCGGTCTGACCACACGTGAGGCCGAACGGAGCGGCCGCCGGATCAAGGTGGTGGACTACGACCTCTCCCACGTCGCGGGCGCCCATCAGTACGCCGACGGCTACCGCGGTCAGGCGCGCATGCTCATCGACCTCGACCGCGACACCGTCGCGGGAGTCACCTTCGCCGGCCCCGGTGTCGGCGAGCTCCTGCACTCGGCCACCGTCGCCGTCGCGGGCGAAGTGCCGATCGACAGGCTGTGGCACGCCGTCCCGGCCTTCCCCACGATCAGCGAGGTCTGGCTGAGGCTGCTGGAGACCCACCGTGGATGACAGCAGGTGCGTCGACATCGCGGCACTCGCCCCTGAGCGACCGGTCCAACGGACGTCATCACTGCATGGGCCGTGATCCGCCGCCCACACGGCGGCGGCCGACACGGCCCGCCCGGCAGGACCGAACCGGGCCGCTCGCCCCCACCGAAACACCCCCGTGCCATCACCCCTGCCACCGCACACACCCATCCCGACAAGCAAGAGACCAAGGAAGATCAAGATGTCTGTCACCCCTGAGAACACGACGATCCGACCCTTCACCTTCGAGGTCACCGACGCGGAGCTGGAGGACCTCCGTTCGCGCGTCAAGGCGGCGCGCTTCCCAGAGAAGGAGACGGTGTCGGACCAGTCGCAGGGAACGCAGCTGGCGACCATCCAGGAGCTGGCCCGGTACTGGGCCGAGGAGTACGACTGGCGCAAGGTCGAGGCGAAGCTGAAGGCGGTACCCCACTTCATCACCGAGATCGACGGTCTGGACATCCACTTCATCCACGTCCGCTCGAAGCACGAGAACGCCCTGCCCGTGATCATCACGCACGGCTGGCCGGGCTCGGTCGTCGAGCAGCTCAAGCTGATCGAGCCGCTCACCGACCCCACCGCTCACGGCGGCAGGGCCGAGGACGCCTTCCACGTCGTCATCCCGTCCATGCCGGGCTACGGCTTCTCCGGCAAGCCGACGTCCAAGGGCTGGAGCCCTGAGCGCATCGCCCGCGCCTGGGCCGAGCTGATGCGGCGTCTGGGCTACACCGAGTACGTCGCGCAGGGCGGCGACTGGGGTGCCGTCGTGACCGACCTGCTCGGCGTGCACGAGCCCGAGGGACTGCTCGGCATCCACACCAACATGCCCGGCATCTTCCCCCCGGCCGTCGAGCAGGCCATCGCCGTCGGCAACCCGCTGCCCGCCGGTACCGTCCTCGCCGACGAGGACGAGAAGAAGGCGGTCGAGCAGCTGGACTTCGTCTACCGGCACGTCTACTACGCCTACATGATGGCCTCGCGTCCGCAGTCGCTGACCGGCCTGGCGGACTCCCCCGTCGGCCTGGCGGCCTTCCTCCTGGACCACGACGCGGCCAGCCTGGCCCTGATCACGCGGGCGTTCGAGGGCGTGCCCGAGGGCCTGTCCCGCGACGACGTCCTGGACAACATCACCCTGTTCTGGCTGACCAACACGGCGATCTCCGCCGCCCGCCTCTACGCCGAGAACACCACCCCGTTCTTCGGCGCCAAGGGCGTCAAGCTCCCCGTCGCCGTCAGCGTCTTCCCCGACGAGCTCTACGCGGCTCCCAAAAGCTGGGCCGAGCAGGCGTACCCGAACCTCGTCCACTACAACAAGCTTCCCAAGGGCGGCCACTTCGCCGCCTGGGAGCAGCCGGAACTCCTCGTGAAGGAGATGCGCGACGGGTTCCGCAGCCTGCGGTAGTCCCCTCGCCCAGGGGCCGGCGCAGGCCCTGCCACCGACAGGGCGGCGGGACGGCGACGCCGTGAGCCATCCAGCCGCCCCTCTCTTTGCACCCGTCCGCCGCGTCCATGTGCCGGGGGCCTGACGTGCCCGCCGACGAGGCCGGGCTGCCTCGCGGAACCCGAGTCGTGGCTTGTCGCTCAAGAGGTGTGACACCTCGCGCGCCTCGACGGCCGACGTCGGGGTTGTGTCTAGGGTTGCGCTGCCGGGCCTTCGCGGGGGTCGGCGAAGACACAGGAGCAGCCATGAACGACACCTCTCGCACGTATGACGTCGTCGTGATCGGGGCAGGCCCCGTCGGCGAGAACGTCGCCGACAGGACCCGGGCCGCGGGGCTCAGTACGGTCATCGTCGAGAAGGAGTTGCTCGGCGGTGAGTGTTCGTTCTGGGCATGCGAACCGAGCAAGGCGCTGCTCCGGCCGGTACTGGCACGCGCGGATGCCCGCCGTGTGCCGGGACTGAAACGCGCGGTCGAGGGACCACTGGACGTGCCCGCCGTCTTCGCGCACCGCGACGACATGGTCAACCACTGGCACGACGAAGACCAGGTCGAATGGCTGAACTCCGTCTCCGTCGACCTCGTGCGGGGCCACGGCCGCCTCGACGGACCACGCCAGGTGGTGGTGACCACTCCTGAGGGCGGAACGGTGCGGCTCGACGCCCGTCACGCGGTCGCCGTGTGTACGGGTACGCGTACCGCGCTGCCGGACCTTCCCCGTCTGGACGACATCCGGCACTGGACCAACCGCGAGGCGACCGGCGCCGATGCCGTCCCGCGTCGTCTGGCGGTAGTCGGCGGAGGGGTCGTGGCCGTCGAAATGGCCACCGCCTGGCGTGCGCTCGGTTCCGAGGTGACGATGCTGGTCCGTGGCGACTGCCTGCTGACGCGGATGGAACCCTTCGCCGGCGAGATGGTCGCGGAGACCCTGCGCGAGCACGGCGTCGACCTGCGCTTCGGGGTCTCCGTCACGTCCGTCGCACGGGAGGAAGGACCTGACGGCGCGGTGCGCATCGGGCTGTCGGACGGCGGGCAACTGGACGCGGACGAGATCCTGTTCGCCACCGGCCGGACACCGCAGACCGACGACATCGGTCTGGAGACCATCGGCCTGACTCCCGGCGGATGGCTGACCATCGACGACACCTTCCGCGTCACCGCCGTCGAGGACGGCTGGCTCTACGCGGTCGGCGATGTCAACCATCGGGCTCTGATGACGCATCAAGGCAAGTACCAGGCGCGCATCGCCGGTCCGGTGATCGGCGCGCGTGCCCATGGCGAACCGATCGACACCCAGAGGTGGGGTCCGCACATCGCGACCGCGGACAGCGCCGCGGTACCCCAAGTGGTCTTCACCGACCCGGAGGTCGCCTCCGTCGGCCTGACCGCACGCGAGGCGGAGAACGCCGGAATGCGCGTCAAGGTCGTGGACCACGACTTCCGCGGCGTCGCCGGGGCGCACCAGTACGCCGTGGGGTATCGGGGCAAGGCCCGCATGGTGATCGACCTGGACCGGGGTACGGTCGTCGGGGTCACTTTCGTCGGTCCCGGCATCGCCGAAATGCTGTATTCGGCAACCGTCGTGGTGGCCGGCGAGGTCCCCGTCGAGCGGCTGTGGCACGCCGTCCCCGCGTTCCCGACGATCAGCGAGGTGTGGCTGAGGCTGCTCGAAGCCCATCGAGGCTGAGCACCGTCGAGGCTGAGCACCGAGTTCCGTCAGCGGCCGGGGAGCCGCTCCTTGACCTCCTGCAGGAGCCACCCGTTGCCGTCCGGGTCGCTGAACGAGGCGTACGTGGCGTAGCTCCGCCCGTCCGGTGCGGGACCGTGCACACGTACCTGCGCACCCGTGTCGTAGGTGTTGTGGTAGGCCTCGCTCACGTCCACACCTCTTCCGAGGAGGTCGGCGCGGGCTTGCTCGATGTCCTGGACCACCAGGTAGAGACCATGCGCGGAGCCTGGCGCCGCGGGGGTGACGCCGCGGCCGAAGTGGATCGAGCATTCCGATCCGGGCGGCGTCAGTTGCACGATCCTGAACTCCGGCCCGGCTTCGTAGTCCGCGTCGAGTCGCCATCCCAGCCCTTGATAGAAGCGCAGGGCTCGGTCGACGTCGGCGACAGGGAGGGCCGCGACCTCGAACCTCATCGTCGTCGCGGGCGTGCCGACACCGCTCGCCGCGGCTTCCTGCCCGGCTTGTGAGGTGCTCATCCCCGCCTCCTCGGCCGCGTGTCCGCCCAGGGCGTGGCCCGCGGACGGCCGTGCTGAGGCAGCACACCCGAATCCTGTCCGAGCCGCCCGCACCGCCCGTACGACAATTCTGGCTCAGCCGACAGGAAAGTTCAGCCGGAGCCCTCCGGCCCCGCCAGGGGAATCAGCCGGCGGAGCGGTCGAGGACGGACACCCAGGCGATGCGAGCCGTCGCAATCCGTGACGCCGTGTCGCGGAACATCCCTTCGGCAGGGCGAGGCAGGTCGCGCCGGCGAGCCCATCTGGTGGTGAGAACAGGGCCGTACAGCCAGAATTGAGATCAAAGAGGCAATGAGCTCATGACCCTGCGCCGCAAGGTCACTGTCTCGTCGACGGAAGGTGGACGGGCATGCGGCACTACGATCTCGTCATCCTCGGGACGGGCAGCGGCAACATGCTGCTCAACGAAAAATTCGATCACCTTCGCACCGCGATCGTGGAGCCGAACCGCTTCGGCGGCACCTGTCTCAACCGCGGCTGCATACCCAGCAAGATGTTCGTCATCACCGCCGACGCGGTCGAGGAGGCACACGCCGCGACGCGTCTGGGAGTCCACGCGAGTGTCGAGCCGGTCAATTGGAAAGCCATCCGCGACCGGGTGTTCGACCACATCGATCCACTGCACGAAAGTGCCGTCACCTACCGCAGGAAGAAGGGAATCGACGTCTACACCGAGCCAGGACGCTTCGTCGCGCCGAAGGTGCTGCAGGTGGGAGACGAGCAGATCACCGCGGACACCTTCGTCGTCGCAGTCGGGTCGCGTCCCGTCATACCCGACATCCCCGGTTTCGACACCGTGGACTACCACACCTCCGACACCATCATGCGGATCGACGAGGTGCCGCCGTCCATGGTCGTGCTCGGCGGCGGTTTCATCGCAGCGGAGTTCAGCCACGTGTTCAGCGCTTTCGGGACGGACGTCACGATCCTGCAGCGCGGCCCACGCCTGCTGATGGCGGAGGACGAACAGGTGTCGGCCCGCTTCACCGAGCTGGCGTCCCGGCGTCACCGTGTGCTGCTGGACGCGAAGGCCACGTCCGTCGCACCGTCCGAGAGCGGGGTGCAGGTCACGGTGACATGCCCTGACGGCACCCATGCCGTCGAGGCCGCCATGCTGCTGGTCTGTGTGGGCCGCAGGCCCAACACCGATCGACTGGACGCCGCCGCCGGCGGGCTCGAACTCGACGAGCACGGTCACATCGTCACGGACACCACCTACCGCACGTCAGTGGACGGTGTCTGGGGACTCGGCGATGCGGTGAACCACTTTCAGCTCAAGCACATGGCGAACGCCGAGTCGCGCGTCGTGCAACACAACATCCTCCATCCCGAGGACCTCCGTACGCTCTCCAACAAGCTCGCTCCGCACGCGGTGTTCACCAACCCGCAGATCGCGAGCGTCGGTCTGACCGAGCAGGAAGCGCGTCGCCGCAAGCAGGAGTATCTGGTGAGCGTCCGCGACTATTCGGCGACCGCGTACGGCTGGGCGCTGGAGGACACGACCAGCTTCGCCAAAGTCCTCGCGAATCCCGTCGATCGCACGATCCTCGGTGCGCACATCATCGGCCCCCAGGCCGCCACGCTCATCCAGCCGCTGCTCCAGGCGATGATGCTGGGATCGACGGTGGACCAGGTCGCCCGGGACGTGCTCTACATCCACCCCGCCCTGACCGAAGTGGTCGAACAGGCCTTGCTGGACCTGTAGGCGAGCAGACCGGCACCGGGCGAGCCGTCCGGGATCTCCGCCCGCCGCCCGCCGCCCGCCGCCCGCCGCTCTGCCCAGGGGGTCAGTGCAGGAAGGAGGACCAGAACGGGATCGGAGCGTACTGATCGTCGTCGGGCGTGGTGAGCACGGGGCCACCGAACTCGTTGCGGAAGTAGTCGATCAGATCGACGCCGTAGTAGATGATGTCCGTCTGGTACATCGACAGCACGGGTGTACCTGTGCGGTCCGGGTCCGCCAGCAGATACCGGTGCGAGTAGACCGGCGCCATCACCGGGACCTCGGCCAGGTGCGTGCGGGCGACCTCCAGGGCGTCCTGAACGTCCGCGGGGCGCGGATCCCAGTCCTCGTGCCAGAAGTCGTTGCACTCGACGTCGAACAGCACACCTTCCACCGGCCAGGCCAGCCGCTCCGCCAGGTCCTCCGCGTCGCCGTCCCGCCAGTCGGGCCAGCCACGGCCCCCGGTCGGCAGCCCGGCACCCAGGAACGTCCGGTGTTCCGGGGCGAAACGGAACCCCCAGCGCTCCTCGACACCGTCGAGTTCCCGCTCGCTCATGCCTCGCTTGATCTCGAACCTGGTGCGGAGCCTGCCGAGCAACGCCTGCGCACCTTCAGGCGTCAAGGGGTTCTCCGGGCTGATCGACGTCATGCGGGCGAACGTAGGGCACACAGGGTGCCGAGGCACGTGGTTTTCCCCACGGCGGCGTCGATCTCCTCGATGCCGGGAGGGATGCGGAGGGGATAGCCTCTGGCCATGCCGAGCTTCGAGATCACACCGATAGGTACGGTCCGGAACGACAGGACGGACGTCCAGCACACGGACAACTGGGGTGCCGTCCGCAGCACGATCACCATCGACGAGCGTTTCGGCGAGGCCTGCCTCCAGGGCCTGGAGGGCTTCTCCCACGTGGAAGTCCTCTTCGTCTTCGACCAGTTCGAGGAACTCGACGACTATCGCGAGCCCCGCCCCTACCGAGGCCGCTCGGACCTCCCGCCCGTCGGCGTCTTCGCCGGCCGCGGCCCCCGCAGACCGAACCGCATCGGCGTGACGTCCTGCGTCATCGAGTCCGTCCACGGCCGGGAACTGACGGTGGTGGGCCTCGACGCGGTCTCGGGCACTCCGGTCATCGACCTGAAGCCGACGATGGAGGAGTTCCGCCCCGTGGACGTCAAGCAGCCGGAATGGGTCAGTGACCTGATGTCGGAGTACTTCCAGCCGTAGGACGTGCCGGCACGGGTGACCGCTCAGGGCCAGGGCCTGTCCTGCGGATCATGTGCCCCATAGGGTGCGACGATGGAACGCACAACCGACGTACCCGAGAACCTCGTTCAGTCTGCGGAGCAGGACCGGGCGAACGACTACGACGGCTTCGCCGAGGCGTACTCGGCGGAGAACGAGGACAACCTCGTGAACGCCTACTACGAGCGGCCCGCGATGGTGGCCCTCGCGGGAGACGTGACGGGACGTCGGATCCTGGACGCCGGCTGCGGCTCGGGCCCTCTGTCCGCCGCACTGCGCGAGCGCGGTGCGGTCGTCACCGGCATCGACGCCAGCGCCGGGATGCTGGCGCTGGCCAGACGGCGGCTCGGTGACGACGCGGACCTGCATGTGGTCGATCTGAGCGACCCGCTGCCGTTCGCCGACGGCGCCTTCGACGACGTGGTCGCGTCGCTGGTGCTGCACTACCTGGAGGACTGGGGGCCGACGCTGGCCGAGCTGAGGCGGGTGCTCAGGCCCGGCGGCCGACTGATCGCGTCGGTGGACCACCCCTTCGTGGCCTACACGTTCCAGGATCCTCGGCCCGACTACTTCGCGACCACGAGCTACACGTTCGACTGGACGCTCGACGGGAAGCCCTTCCCGATGAGGCTCTGGCGCAAGCCCCTGCACGCGATGACGGACGCCTTCACCGCCGCCGGATTCCGTCTTTCGGTCATCAGTGAGCCGCAGCCCGACCCGGCCGCCCGTGAGCTGTTCCCCGACGGCTTCCACGACCTCTCGACCAGGACGACGTTCCTGTTCTTCGTCGTCGAGGTACCGCCGTCGGCCACCGGCGCGGACGGCTAGCCGGTCGCCGGCCGTGAGGGTGTCGTGGTGTGATGCCTCGTCGATTTTTACTTGCAAATCGCAAGTAACACTGTCAAGGTGGACGCCGCCACTTGCACATCACAAGTGTCGAGTGAGAGAGATCCGTGACTGCGCGCACAGCGCGGTCGCCCGGCGGGCTGCCGCAAGGGGACGACCCACGGGGAGGAGCGCCCGCCACCGAGTGGGAGTGCCCCCGCAAGCGATCAGGTCTGTCGGCGGTCATAGAGTCCAACATGGGACGCCGGTCTTCCATGCCGCACGTCCGGCCAAGGATGGGAGAAAGACGCGATGTTGAAGGCGGTGGGAATTTCGGCCCACGAAGCCGACGTGTACCGCACTCTTGTCACCACCGTCACGGCATCGGCGGAGGAGATATCAGCGACGACGGGCGCCGAATTTGCCGTGGTGCAACGGCTTCTCGCGGCACTGGCCGAGAAGGGGCTCGCCCGGGCGGTGGAGGGCCGGCCGGGCCGGTTCGCCGCCAACCCTCCCGAGCCCGCCCTGCTGCCGCGGCTCGAGCGGCGCACCAGCGACCTCGAAAAGGCGCGCCTCGCCGTCACGGACCTGACGGAGGCCTATCGTCGCCACGCCTGGGCGCGGGGCCCGGTCGAGATGATCGAGACGATCACCGGTGCCGAGGCGCTGCGCCAGCGGCTGCGTCAGCTCCAGGAGGGTGCCCGCGACGAGCTGCTGTGGTTCTGCAAGGCGCAGCACGTCGCGATGCCGTCGGGGACGAACCAGGCCGAGTTCGAGGCCCTGGCCCGCGGCATCAGGTACCAAGTCCTGTACGAGCAGGCATTCTTCAACGACCCCGACGCCGTTGACAACGTAGTCAGAGCCGTCCGCGTCGGCGAGGAGGCACGTGCCGTGCCCGCGCTGCCGCTCCGGATGGCGATCGCGGACCGGACCGTGGCCATCTGCCCCCTGGCGCCGGCCGGCTCCGTCGCGGACCCGGACGATGTCACGGCCCTGGTGATCCGCGGGAGCAGTCTGCTGGATGCGCTCATCGCCCTCTTCGAGCGTTACTGGGAGGCAGGGACCCCGTTGCGGGTGACGTCGGAGGGCCGGATCGGCGAAGCCGGGGAGGCGGCGCCCGACTCGGCCTCGCCCGCGCCGGAGGACCGGCATGTGCTGTCCCTGATGATCGCCGGCTTCACCGACGAATCGATCGCCACACGTCTGGGTGTCAGCAAGCGGACCGTTCAGCGGCGCATCCAGAGCCTGCTGAACCTCGCCGGGGTCGCGACCCGGATACAGCTCGGCTGGCATGCCGCACGCCGTGACTGGCTCTGACCCCCGGCCGGCGGGGCGAGCCCGAGAAGGTGCGGTCGGCGCCCCACGCCGACCGCACCGTCCAGGCGGTGCCGTGCTGCCTCCCCACAAGGCGATCACGTCACCCACACCGCCTGGAGCCCTCGGCTACCTCACGCCGAACGCGCGAACCACCGTCTGCTCCACCTTGTTGCCCGCGCCGTCCCAGGCCTCGGCGCGCAGGGACACGAAGCCGGAGCGGGAGGTCAGGCCGCGGCCGAGACGCACCTCGTAGGTGCCGTCGCGGTGGAGCGAGGCCGGGACGGAGGTCCAGTGCCGACCGTCGTCGGTCGATGCCCAGACCCGCATGCCCTTGACCTGCTCGCCGGTCCAGCCGTCCTGGTGACGAGCCGTCACCCGCAAGGTCGTCGACGACGAACGCTTCACCTGGTTGCGGGTGTCGACCGGGGCGTCGTAGTCAAGAAGCAGCAGTGGCAGCAGTTGCTCCTGGCCCGACGCCGGCGGTGCGGAGCGGAACGACCAGGAGGTGTCGGTCCTCGTCGAGAAGGTCCAGGCGGGCGAGTCGCGGAACGTCTCCAGCTGGAGCCGGTAGTCGGCCTCCCCCTTCCCGGCCGGGAAGTCGCCCCACGGTCGGGCCTGGTCGGCCACCTGCGTGCCGTCGCGGTACAGGCGCGTACGCACCTGATCGGTCTCGTCGTCGCCGGCGAAGCCGTAGTGGTGGCTCTCACCGTCGCTCATCTCCGCGAGCCGCAGGGCGATGGTGTCGCCCTGGCGTACCGAGCGGAATCCGGGGTTGCCGGCCGGGGCGGTCGGGCGGACCACCGATCCGTACCAGTTCTCGCGCAGGTGCTGGCCGGCCGAGTATCGGTGCAGGCCGCCCGTCATTCCTCCGCTGACCGAGCCTTCGGTGTCCCACGGGAGCTTGTGGGCCATTCTCTCCAGCCACACGGTGTCCCCGGCGCTGATCGTCTCGACCCGGGTCAAGGGCAGCTTCACCAGGGACCGGTTGTCGAGCGCGAACGACGTGTCCTGCCAGGGGCGCCACGCGAACCGCTGTTCGATCGTCCATGCCTCGGTTCCGGGCCGGTGGTAACGGGATTCGACCGTCGCGGTGTCGGACGCGTTCACCGTGTAGGTCAGGCGGTCCGGTACGGCGCCCTTCTCGGTCAGCGTCAGATCGTAGAGGTACGGGCTGGCCGACGTGCCGGACAGGTCCAGCGTGGCCGACTGGTGCTTCTGCCGCTTCAGCCAGGCCAGGAGGTCTTCACCCTGCTGCTGCGGGAGGTGCATGGTGGTCATCGGGTCGCGTTCGCCGGTCGGGTCCCACCGGGACCACACCGGGATGGGGAACTCGTTGATGATCACCAATGCCGCGGCCCCGGTCTTGGCCACAGCGGCCATCTGGTCCGGGAACCCGCCGGACGTGTGCATCAGCACCGCCTTGCCCCGCAGGTCTCGGCCCGCCAGTGAGTCCGGCTCGACGTAGACCAGGGGCAGCCGGCGTGTGCCGTCGACGGCGGGCGAGTGGTGGAACAGCACGGGCGTGAGTTCCGGAGTGTGCTTGCCCGGGACGTGAACCTGCAGTCGGGGAGCCACCATCCGCCAGCGCGAGTAGAACTCGAAGGTTCCGTTCTTGACGGGTGTGGTGGGTGTGGCGGAGACGGTGCGGACGGAGTCGAAGTCGATCGTCGTGGTGGAGATCTTCCGGGTTCCGACGGCCCGGTAGGAGCCGAAGTGGATCATTCCCTGCTGTTCCGACGCCTTGGGCGTGCGGACCTGGATGGGGCTCGCCGTTCTGGCGTCGAGCGTGATCTCCTTGTCGGAATCGAGCTTCAGCTCGGGCCTCAGTACCTCGGTGTACTGGTAGCCCTTGACCTCGGTCCGCGACACCAGCGCCTTGAAGAAGTACGTGTCTTCGGGAAGCGTGACCCGGGCGACTGTGCCGTCCGCTCCGGGAACGGCGTAGCCCAGCGTGTCGAACCGGTAGTCGGAGCCGTAGAGCTCCAGCGACGGGACCACTGCGGGATTGCCGTCACGGTCGACGAAGCGCATCGTCAGCGTGCGCATCGCGCCCCGCACCGTCACGGCGAGAGCGGTGTGCACGGCTGGTGTTCCGTCGTCCGGAGTCGCCGTGACGTAACCCGACCAGCGGCCCCGCTCCAGATCCGCGGCGTGTGCCTCGATCGGGACCTGCGCGGTCTCGCCCGGCTCGACGGTGACCGTCGGCGCACCTGTGGTGATCGCGTCGGCCGGCGCCGGTGATCCGTCGGCCTGCGTCATCCGGAGCGACAGTGTGAGCCGGACCGGCTTCGCGGAGACGTTCGTGTACGCCGCTGTACGAGTCGTCGTGCCGTTGTCGGGCCCGAGCACACCGAGGTCCATTGCCCCGGTGGCGACCACGGTCCGCGCGAAGGCCCCGGCGACGTCCACACGGCCGCCGCCCTGCTCGTCCACGCTCTGGTTCGCGATCACCTTCGACGAACCGACCAGCGCGTTCTTGATGTCCTGGGGCTTCCACTTGGGGTGGCTCTGCGCGAGAAGAGCTGCCGCGCCGGCGACATGCGGAGTCGCCATCGACGTTCCCGACGCCGAGGTGTAGAGGTCGTTCTCCGGGGTGCCCATCCGGGTGCCCGCGGCGCGCGCGGCGACGATGTCGACACCTGGCGCCGTCAGTTCGGGCTTGACGCTGTCGGCCTCACCCACGGGGCCGCGGCTGGAGAAGCCGGCCAGGTCGTCGTTGCGGTCGACGGCGCCGACGGTGAGGGCGCTCGGGGCGACGCCGGGCGAGCCGACCGTTCCCAGGCCTGGGCCTTCGTTTCCGGCCGCCACGACGAACAGGGTGCCGGTCTCGTCGGTCAGGTGATCCACCGCCGTCACGAGCGGGTCGTCGTCTTCGGCCGCGGGGCCGCCGAGGCTCATGTTGACGACTCGGGCGCCCGAGTGGGCGGCCCACTCCATGCCGGCCAGGACGTTGGAGTACGCGCCGGAGCCGGAGTCGTCCAGCACCTTGCCGATCAGCAGTTCGGCGTCGGGTGCGACGCCCTTGCGGGTGCCGTTCGCACCCGCGCCCGATCCCGCGATGGTCGCCGCCACATGGGTGCCGTGTCCGACGGCGTCGCGGGTGCTGTCGCTCGTGCTGAAGTTGTGTGTCTCGCCGACGCGTCCCGCGAGATCGGGGTGGGTGGCATCGACGCCCGTGTCCAGCACGGCGACCTTGACGCCCTTGCCGGTGACCCCGGTCTTCCAGACTTCCGGGGCGCCGATCTGCGGCACGCTGTGGTCCAGCGACACCCGTACCTTGCGGTCGAGCCAGATCTTCTCCAGACCTCCGGCCAGACGGGAGGCGGAGGGGCTCTTCTGCGTCTCGCGGCGGTCGCGCGTGGCCTGCCCGCGTGAGGTCTTGTCCGCCGTCCCTGTGACGGTGTCCCAGAACGTGTTCAGGTCGCCCTTGGCAGCGGTGACCGCCACACCGTCGATGCTGTCGAGCACCCGTCGGCGCTCCGCGCCCGCGGGCGCCTTCTGCGCCGAGAGGCGGGTCGCCGAGCCGTATCGCAGGAGCAGCGGCAGCTTCTTGGCGTGGGAGTCGTCGTATCCCTGCGCGATCAGGTCCGTCACATTGAAGAGTGCGGGGTCCAACCGCCCGGAGGACAGGTAGGGAATGGCGCTGTGAGGTGTGACGTACACCCGACCGTCGACCTCACGGGTGCTGAACCCGCCGCTGTCGCCTTCTGTCGCGGGCTGCACCGTGGCCACCTGCCGGCCGTCCGCGTACCGGGTCACCGTGACGCGGTCTCCCGTGATCAGTGTGACCGCGTGCACGGACGGACGCAGGGCACCCGGAGCCCGTTCCGATCCAGGGACACTCCGGCCGACGCCGGGTGCGGCCGCGCCCATGAGGACCGCCGCGACGGTTGCCACGGCCACCGAGCGGTACTGCGGCGCACGGGCAACACGCCGCCACGGTCTGCTTATTGATCTCATGGGGGCAAAGCGTGGCGGGTAGCAGGCGGCCGGTCAGCAGCTGGGCCTGTCGGACCCGCGCCAAGTCACCTTTGCGCCAGGGGCTCTGAAGGTGCGGGAACCGGCACCGAACCGGTGCCGGTCGGCCCGCACCCTCAGGGCTGTCAGCTCTCGTCGACCGTCAGCTCTCGTCGGCTGTCAGACGCAGCGAGATGCTGTTGATGCAGTAGCGCTGATCGGTCGGCGTGGGAAAACCCTCTCCCTCGAAGACGTGCCCGAGGTGCGATCCGCAGCGAGCGCACCGCACTTCGGTCTGCACCACGCCGTACGACCGGTCTTCGGCCAGCTCGACCGCATCGCTGTCCTTCGGGTCGTAGAAGGAGGGCCAGCCACAGCCGGAGTCGAACTTCTCCGCGGAGGTGAAGAGTTCGGCGCCACAGGCCCGACAGGAGTAGACGCCTCGCGTCTTGGTGTCGGTGTACTCGCCGGTGAAGGGCATCTCCGTGGCGGCCCGGCGCAACACCTTGTACTCGTCGGGAGCCAGCTCGGCACGCCACTGCTCGTCCGACTTTTCGACGTCATACGACATGAAACTCGACCTCATCCATTCGGTAGCGAGAAACGGAGGGGAAAAGGGATTCACCTCGCGGCAAATGGCTCTGCAGGGATTCCGTCGAATGACCCGATGCAGGCTCGTGGCTGAGCCGGGGACGGCGCCTTTTCACGCACGTATGTCCTTGAACCGTGACGCGACCTGCGGTGTTCCCGCCGTGTTGCCGTCATGGCGTGTGCTGAATCACAACCGCCGGACTCGGCGACGTGATGACGACGCGACAGGGAGAGTCGGCTTGCCGGAAAAGGAAGCCTGCCCGGAAAACCCCACCCGGGCCGCCGTCCGACGCCTCCCTGCCGGCAGATTCGTGGACAGCTCACGGCGCAAGCGTCCGTGGCCGTTCACGGGGGTCTTCGCGATGCGTTCAGTGCACCCCATGTCTACGCGCTTGCAAATCACAAGTAACACTGTCAAGGTAGGCATGTCACTTGCACATCGCAAGTGACTGGAGCGAGAGACCGAGAGCAAGCCGATCTGAGCCCGATGGAACCACCCGACCTCACGGGACACGGATCGCAGGTGATTCCAGCCCCGCCGAGCACGTCCCTCATACTTTTCGATTGCAAGCAACATGTGTCCGGGAGGCTTCCATGAAGCGCCGAGAGCTGGTCCACTCGCCCTGCCCCATCGACCGCTCGCTGTCCGAGGTCGGTGACACCTGGACACTTCAGATCCTGCGTGACGCCATGCATGGCGTCACGCGGTTCACGGACTTCAACAAGCGCATCGGGCTCGCCTCCAACATCCTCACCGCGCGCCTGCAGAAGCTCGTGACGGTCGGGATCTTCGAGATCCACGAATCGGCACTCGGCAACTCCCACGAGTACGTGCTGACCGACAAGGGGCGCGACCTGCACATCGTGCTCTCAGCACTGCGTCAGTGGGGCGAACGGCACTTGTTCGAGGACGACGAGGTGATGACCCGCGTGGTCGACGCCCGCACGGGCCAGGCACCCCGCCGCCTGGAGCTCACCGCGGAGGACGGCAGCGTCCTGTCTCCCGACGACATGCTCCTCGTACGGTCCCGCGCGGCCGAACCGCTGGCCGATGCCGTACCCGTCGACACTCCTCGTCGGCACACGACGTGAACCGGCCGACTCGTCCATCGCGTCCGGCCGGCACGTCGACGGACGACTCGTCGCTCTGACGCCCACGCCACCGCACGGCAACGGCCTCGTGGCATGCGACCGCATGCACGCCCCACACAGCTTCGGCGTGTCCACACGCACGAGCACGCGCCGTCCCTTCTTGCGCTCCGAGCGTTGCACGGCGTCCGCACCCCATACCGAGAAGGCCACCTGCGACGCACTGTTCGGCGAGCGCCGGCTGGCGCCCATGACTGGAGCACACGGTGATCAGTAGTCCCCACTCGGAGCAGAGCAGAGCCGATGCCTTGGTCGGCCGCGACAACGACCTGCACCAGATCCGCGATCTGGTGAGGCTCGGGACCGGAGGCGGAGCGCTGCTGCTTTCGGGAGACGCTGGCGTGGGCAAGACAGAAATGCTGAATGCCCTGGCCGAGTCCGCCCGCGCGCAGGGGGCTCAGGTTCTGCCGGCCGCCGGCGCGGAGTTCGAGGCCAACTGCAGCTACTCGAGCCTGCACCAGATCCTCTTTCCCCTCCAGGACGCGATGGCCGACCTGGACACACCGTTCCGTGACGCCCTGCACGTCGCGCTCGGTTTCGACAGCGGACCCCCGCTGGAGCGCCTCGTCGTTTCCAACGCCGTACTGCTGTTGCTGCGAGCCGTCGCCGCCCGCGCGCCGCTCCTTGTGGTCGTGGACGATGCCCCGTGGCTCGACCGGGAGAGCGCTGCCGTACTGGGCTTCGTCGCGCGGCGCGTGACGGGCACCGGCGTGAGCCTGCTCGCAGCGTCACGCACCGAGTCCCGGAGCCTGCTCACCGGTGGCGCCCTGCCCGAATACAGGCTGCAGCCCCTGGACGAAGCATCGGCGGCCCAACTGGTCGGCGCGCGGTTCCCGAACCTCGTGGCCAGTGCGCGCCGACGCCTGCTGGCCGTGGCGAGCGGCAACCCGCTGGCCCTTCTCGAACTGCCGACAGCACTCCCCGCGATGCACACCCCCGCCGCCGAGGCAGTTCCCGCTGTACTGCCGCTCAGTCGGCGTCTGGAAATGGTCTTCGGCTCCCGGATCGCTGCGCTCCCCCGCGCGTCACAGCGTCTCCTGCTGATGGCCGCACTGGAGGGCACCGGCGATCTCGGTGTGCTGCAGGCGGCCTCACGCCACACAGACGACGGATACGGCTTGGACGACCTGGCCTCGGCCGAGCACGACCAGCTGGTGCACATCGACGAAGAGGCCAGGCGACTGCGCTTCCGTCATCCGCTCATCCGTTCCGCTGTCGTGGAACGCTCCGCGAGCAGTGAACGACGTGCCGTGCACGCAGCGCTCGCCCACGTCCTGGCCGGCCGGCCCGAGCGGCGGGCCTGGCATCTGGGCGAGGCCACGGTGGAACCGAACGAGGAGGTGGCAACCCTGCTGGAGGATGCGGCGCGCATCACCCTGCGCCGTGGCGACGCGGTGGGCGGGATGCGGACTCTGATCCGGTCGGCAGACCTCACTCCGCACGGGTCCGACCGCGGCCGCCGGCTCGCCGAAGCCGCCTACATCGGGGCGGAATCCACTGGTGCCCTCTCCAGCGCACAACAGCTCCTCGACGACGCCAGGCACACACCGTCGGACCCTGCGAGCGCCCTCCACACGGCTGCGGCCACCGCGCTCCTCATCCTCAACCGCGACGGCGACATCGACACCGCCCACCGCTTGCTGGTCTGCGCCATCGAGGCCGGAGTCCATGGTCATGAGGCGTGCGACAAGGCACTCGGAGACGCCCTTCACACACTGGCCCTGGTCTGCTTCTTCGGCGCACGCCCGGAACTGTGGCAGCCGTATCACAAGGCACTGGAACAGCTGAGACCCCAGGCACCTCTCATTCTCTCGGCGTTGGGCAAGGCAGTCGCGGACCCGGCCCGCACCGCCCTCGCGGCGCATGAGGAACTCGACGCGCTCGTCGGGGACTTGACCGGCACGACCGACCCCGTTCGGATCACGCGCACCGGTGCGGTCGCGGTTTACCTGGACCGGCTCAGCGACGTCCGCGAGGCCGCATGGCGAGTAGTGCGCATGGGGCGTGACGGCGGCCCGGCCCGGCGCTACCTGTCCGCGCTGATCCACCTGTGCCTGGACAGCTATCTCACCGGGCTGTGGGACGAAGCGGCCCGACTGGCGGACGAGGGTGTCCGGCTGTGCGAAGCCCACGCCTACAGCGGCTTCTCCTGGTATTTCCTCTACGTGCAGGCCATGCTCGCAGCCGCACGCGGAACCGCCGACCAGGCCGAAGCGGCAGCAGAACGGATCATCCGCTGGGCCGTGCCCCGCGGAGCGTTGAGCGCCGCGCACTACGGGTATCACGCTGCCGCTCTCGCGGCCCTGGGACGTGGTGACTTCCCCCTCGCCTACCAGCACACCAACTCCGTCAGCCCGGCGGGGAGCCTTCCCTCGCACGTGCCTCACGCGTTGTGGGTGACGATGGACCTCGTGGAGGCGGCCGTCAGGACCGACCGTCATGCAGAGGCGGCCGCCCACGTCCGTGCCATGCGACAGGCCGGCGTGGCAGCGATTTCTTCACGGCACGCCCTGCTCATGGAGGCCGCTGCCGCTCTGTGCACCGCGGACGACGACGACGCTCTGCGGATGTTCGCCCGCGCACTCGCCGTTTCCGGCGCCGAGCGCTGGCCGTTCGACTACGCGCGCGTCCAACTCGCCTATGGCGAACGGCTGCGCCGCGTCAGAGCAACAGCCCAGTCCCGGGCTCCACTCAGCACCGCACTCTCCATTTTCGAGCATCTCGGGGCACGGCCCTGGACTGCCCGTGCCGAGGCCGAACTTCGGGCTGCTGGGCAGGGCAAGCGGCCGACCGGATTTCCGAAGGAGCATTCCCTTACCGCGCAGGAGCTGGAGATCGCCCGGCTGGCAGCCTCCGGACTGACCAACAAACAGGTGGCGGAACGATTGTTCATCTCACACAGGACCGTCGGCGCCCACCTCTATCAGGTCTACCCCAAGCTCGGCATCACGTCCCGCGCCATGCTGAGAGACGCCCTGGAATCCCGGTCCCTCATGAGAGACCGATAGCCCAAGGACTCGGCCGACCCCGTCACGTGACCTAGGGAGACCGACTTCTCCCCCGGGAATGGAGGTCATGTGACCGATTACCGGTGCGACAGGCCAGATACATCATGAGATGGCGCCGGGAAACAGGGTTGTCCTCACGACTCTGTGCCACCCGCCCGGAAAGACCAGAGGTCATTCCGGGCGATGAGACGTGCGAGGCCGGCGCGGAAAGCATCTGTCACCCGCCCGACCCTTCGGGCGCCATGGAGAAACACATGACTGTCACTTCCGGCAAGACGGCGATCCGGCCGTTCACCTTCGAGTTCTCCGACGAGGAGCTCGAGGAGCTGCGTCGGCGTATCAGGGACACGCGATGGCCTGAGAAGGAGACCATCTCCGACCAGTCGCAGGGCACGCCGCTCGAAACACTCCGGGAAGTCGCCCGGTACTGGGCGGAGGAGTACGACTGGCGCAAGGTCGAGGCGAAGCTGAAGGCACTGCCCCACTTCATCACCGAGATCGACGGTCTCGACATCCACTTCATCCACGTCCGCTCCCGGCACGAGGATGCGCTGCCGCTCATCGTCACGCACGGCTGGCCCGGTTCGGTCATCGAGCAGCTGAAGATCATCGAGCCCCTCACCGACCCCACCGCTCACGGCGGAGACGCGTCCGACGCGTTCCACCTGGTGGTTCCGTCCATGCCCGGCTACGGCTTCTCCGGCAAGCCGGCAGAGTCCGGCTGGAACCCCACGCGGATGGCAAGGGCATGGGCAGAACTCATGAAGCGCCTGGGGTATTCGAGGTACGCGGCGCAGGGCGGCGACTGGGGAGCGATCGTCACAGACGTCATGGCTGCCCAGGAGCCAGAAGGCTTGATCGGCATCCACACCAACATGGCCAACGCGGTACCGGCCGACGTCATGGCCGCCATCGAGGGCGGCGCCCCGCTGCCCTCCGGCGTGTCGCTCACTCCCGAGGAGCACAAGGCCGTCGAGCAGTTGCGATCTGCGTACGCGGACGTCCCTTACGCCTTCCAGATGGGCACTGCCCCGCAGACACTGGTCGGGCTCGTCGACTCGCCGGTGGGTCTCGCCGCCTTCATGCTCGACCACGACTGGCAGAGCCTGGAGATGATCTCCCGGTCCTTCGCGCATCACCCTGAGGGGCTGACGCGCGACGACGTCCTGGACAACATCACGCTCTTCTGGCTGACCAGGTCGGCGGTCTCCGCAGCGCGTCTGTACTGGGAGAACGCTCAGGCCGGAATCTCGTTCTTCGGCGCCAAGGGAGTCAAGCTCCCCACCGCGGTCAGCGTCTTCCCCACGGAGATGTACACGCCCCCACGCAGCTGGGCCGAGAAGGCCTACTCGAACCTCATCCACTACAACAAGGTTCCCAAGGGTGGACATTTCGCCGCCTGGGAGCAGCCGGAGTCGTTCGTCGATGAGGTCCGCACGGGCCTCCGCCCGCTGCGCTGACGGCCGAACGCGCAGGAGCCTGGGTTCCTGATCCGCCGACAAGAGCCGAGCAGTGCCCAGTCCTTGCCTCAAGGTGCTTCAGCTTGAGTCGATGACAAGAGCGACGCGCATACGGTGCCCGGATCTGCCGGGCACCGTATCGTCATGACCGGCTCCCTCCCCTGTCCGCGAAGACGTGACCGCCCGGATGCAGTCGAGGGTGTCCGTCGCGGCAGGCCCCGACAGCCGAACACGCCGTAGGGCAGCGACGGGTAAAGGCGTCCGCCCGGTCAGCACGCGGTATCGACCGTCGGCACGGACGACCGGAGACCGGCCCCGGCGGGAAGCTCCTGTTCGGCCCAGACGACCTTGCCGCCCGACACCGGGCGGGAGCCCCACCTGCGGGCCAGCTGGGCGACCAGGAAGAGGCCGCGGCCGTTCTCGTCCATGGTGTGTGCGCGACGCGGACGCGGGGAGCAGACGTCGGTGTCGAACACTTCGCAGGTCAGCACCTGGTGTCGGATCAGGCGCAGACCGATGGGGCCGGTCCTGTGACGGACGGCGTTGGTGACCAGTTCGCTGACGATCAGCTTCGTGGACTCCTCCAGACCTTCCAGGCCCCACACCTTCAGCTGGTCCGCTGCCAGGGTCCGGGCGTTGCGGGCGGCGGTCTGTTCACTGGGCAGCTCCCAGGAGGCGACCTGGGCCGGATCGAGTGAGCGCGTCCGGACCAGGAGCAGAGTGACGTCGTCGCAGGGCGCCTGCCCCGGGAAGCACTGCGTCGCTTCGGCGCAGAGCTCCTCCAGCGTGCGGTCCGGCTGTGACAGGACGGCGCCCAGACGGTGCATGCCCTCTTCGATGTCCCGGTCTCGGGTCTCGATCAGGCCATCGGTGTACAGGGCGAGGAGACTTCCTTCGGGCAGTTCCACCTCCACGGCCTCGAAGGGGTCCCCCAGCCCGATGCCCAGCGGGGCCCCGGCAGGCAGGTCGGGGAAGGTGACATGGCCCTGCGGGTCGACGATCGCGGGCAGGGGATGCCCGGCCCGCGCCATGGTGCAGCGGTGGCTGGCCGGGTCGTAGACCGCGTACAGGCAGGTCGCGCCCACGACCGCCGGGGCCCCGTCCGGGGCGTCGTCCTCACCGGCCAGGCGCTGGACCGTGTCATCGAGGTGGGCGAGCAGCTCGTCCGGGGGCAGATCCATGTCGGCGAGGGTGTGCACCGCGGTACGGAGCCGGCCCATCGTCGCGGCGGCGTGGAGACCGTGCCCGACCACGTCACCGACGACCAGGCCCACCCGGGCGCCGGACAGCGGGATCACGTCGAACCAGTCGCCTCCCACGCCGTGGTCCATGTCGGCGGGCAGGTAGCGGGAGGCCACGTCGACCGCCGTGCCGCCCCTCAGCTTGTGCGGCAGCAGATGGCGCTGCAGTGCGAGGGCCGCACAGTGCTCACGAGCGTACTGACGGGCGTTCTCCAGCGACTGCGCGGCGCGGCTGACGAGCTCCTCGGCCAGGAGCAGATCGACCTCCTGGAAAGGCGCCGGGTTCTCGGTGCGGACGAACAGCATCACGCCGAGCAGTGCGCGCCGGACACGGATGGGTACGGCCATGATCGAATGGACGCCGTTGTCATGGATCCGTTGCGCCAGTAGCGGCGCCTGGTCGAGCCACGTGCCCGAGGCGGTGTCCAGGACCGACTCCAGGCGGGACCTCCCGGTCCGCAGGACCTCGGTGAACGGTGAGGCGGGCGGCATCAGGACCGGCTCACCGCGCGCCGCGGAGGATTCCGGCACGCCCTGGTGGATCGAGGCGAGACCGCCCCGCCGGAAGACGGGAAGGTGCTTGCCCTTCGGACCGTGAGGCGCCGGGGGCCCTTCGCCGAACGCAACTGTCTGCTCCAGGTCGACGGCGGCGTAGTCCGCCAGCAGAGGCACGGCGAGCTCGGCCAGCGCCTGACTGGTCTGCATCACGTCCAGCGTGCTGCCGAGGCGCGTGCACGCCTCGCCGAGGGTGGCGAGGCACTCGCGCGCCCGCCGGCTCTCGACGACGTCGGCACTGATGACGCATCCCCCCAGAGCCTGTCCGTCGGCGCCCTGGATGCACTGGAACGAGACCGCGAACGGGTGCTCCCGATGTGGTCCCGTGGGCAGCCACGTCCGGTACTCGTGGACCAGGGTGGTACCGCTCTCCAGTACCTGCCGCATCACCGCTTCCAGCGCTTCGGCCTTGGGGCCGGGCAGCGCATCGGTGATCCGGCGTCCGAGCCGCCGGTCATGGGAAAGGCCGTCGTGGCTCTGCATCACGTCGTTCACCGCGGTGCAAAGCAATTGCGGGTCCCGTATGACGATGCCGACCGGCGCGCGGGCGAGCAGCAGTCCCCTGACCGATCCGTTCATCGGGTCCCCGGACCGTTCGCCGAAGTCGGCCAAGGACGCGAGCCACCATGGTCTTCCGTCGCGCTTCTCCAGCTTCGACATCCGCAGGCTGACGTCGAGCACGCGCCCGTCCCGGTGGCGCACCGCCGTCGCGCCCGACCAGCCGTTCTCGGCACGACACCGCTCGACGAACGCCGATGTCGTCGGCGCTGCCCCGAAGGACGGCAGTACGAGGGCGGCCGACTGTCCCACGACGTCCCTCGCGGCGTAGCCGACGAGCTGTTCGGCGGCCTGCGTCCATCCGACGACCGTGCCGTGGTCGTCGAGCAGCGCGACCGCGGTGTCGGATATCTCGGACGCACTCATCTGCTTACCGAGTGTCACCGAGTCGAGGTTCGTCATGGTCATGGTCATCGCAGCGATTCCTTGCATGGCTGGGCGAGGTGGGGTACGGGATGCCATTTGCCCGTTTTGCGTGATTGACCGACCAAGCTCCTGCTTTGTGACGGCACCGAGGCCATTCACGGAGTGAGCCGGGTCACGCCGGCGGCCGACCCTCGACCCGCCCCCGCGCCCGCGCCCGCGCCCGCGCCCGCGCCCGCGCGGAGACCGGACATACGTCCGCCTGCCCAGTCCAGGACGCTCGGCGCATCAGTCCAGGACGCTCAGCGCATGGGAGACCGCGCTCTCGAGAAAGGCCCGGTCGGCGCGCGCCTTGCCCATCACCCGCAGGCCTTGGACGAAAGTCGTCAGGAACCGGGCCAGCCCCGCGGTGTCCTTGTCCGCGGGCAGGTCGCCACACGCCTGCGCCCGCTCCAATGCGCCGGCGATGGTGCCCTCGACCAGACGCAGCGTCGCCGTGGCCCTGTCCGTCGTGGCCGGATCGGCGGGCCGCTCGGTGACGGCATTGACCAGGAAGCAGCCCCGGCTCGGATCGTGGACGTCCGCCTCGACCATGGCGATGAGCGCCGCCCGCAGTGCGGAGCGCACGTCCGGGGCCGACTCCAGCTCCGCGATCAGCGCCCCGGCGTAGGCCGAGCAGTAGCGTTCGAGAGCGCGGGCGTACAGCTGCTCCTTGGAGCCGAACGCCGCGTAGAGGCTGCCGCTGCCGATGCCCAGTTCTGCGGTGAGGTCCTGCAGGGAGGTCGCGGCATAGCCGCGGCCCCAGAACAGGTCCATGGCCCGCCCGAGCGCCTGGTCGACATCGAACTCCCGGCTCCTTGCCATGACCGGCACGGTAGGAGTTCTGGATTGCATGAGCAAGAACAGGACACTGTGCCGAGAGGTGCCGCGTGCCGAAGCAGCCAGGTCGAGGGAGAGCGCCCCATGGGGGCTGCGCTCCCTTCGGCCGGCGTCACTCCTGCTGGGGCGGTGCCTGAGAGGACGTGTGCGCCGAGGCGATGCGGGTCAGTTCCACCCTGGTGTTCACATCGAGTTTGGCGAAGACATGACGCAGGTGTGAGTTCACGGTGTGCGGAGACAGATGCAGCCGGTCGGCGACAGCCCGGTTGGTCAGTCCGTCGGTCACCAGCTGGACGACACGCAGTTCGGAGGTGGTCAGGCTCTCCCAGCCCGATGACGCCACTGCCGTCCGGCGTCGGTGAGACTCGGAACGGAGGCCAACCTGGTCCAGTCGTGCCTGCAGACGTCGCACGTCTCCCGTGGCCTTGCAGGCGGCCGCCCGGGTCAGGGCCCGCTGGAGGGATGCGGTCGCTTCCCCCGGCCGGCCCTCGTCGAGGGCGCGGCCGGCCATCGCCTCCTCGGCGTCGGCCGCGGCGAGTGGCCGCTGGGTCAGCTCATGTCCCCTCGCCGCCTGCTCCAACGCTTCGGGGTCGGCCTGCAACAAGCCGCGGACATGTGTGACCGAGGCGGCCACCGCGCGGTCGAACACATCCCGCGGAGACAAGTGCTCCAGAGTCGCCAGAAGGGCCTCGGCCCGGGACCGGTCGTTCGCGCGCAGCGCCACGGAGGCGAGTTGCGGCCACAGCCCGGGAGGGAGCGTCAACAGGTCTGCCGCGGCGTCCTGTTCGTAGAAGCGGGCGCCTTCGCGCACAGCGCCCGTCGGGTGCCCCTGCGCTGCGAGAAGCAGACTGCGGGCGCACACCGTCCAGGGGTCGGGCCGTGGCGCCGCGCCCGCGGTGATCCCGTCCGCGGCGGCGAGGCGTCTCGCGGCGCGGCTCAGGTCGCCCTGCCGGAGCGCCACCAGGGCGAGCACCGCGTGGGCGGTGCGGTCGGCGGTGTCGAGTTCCAGTTCCTCCGTGACCGTGAGAGCGGCCTCCGCCTCGGCTTCCGCGTCTCCGAGTTCGCCTCGTTCCAGGAGCAGGCAGGCGCGTCGGGTGTGCCATGCGGAAAGGGACCACACGGCACCGGAAGCCTCCGCCTGCGTCTGCCCTTCGCGCAGCAGCGTCTCCGCGTCCGTCAGCCGCTCGGTCGAGGTCAGTACGGTGGCGAGCCACAGTCCCGGCAAGCGCAACGGCCGCAATGCAACGCCAGGGGCCGCGTGCCCCGCGCGCTCGACGGCCGCTTCCGCGAGATCGACCGCTCGGGCGATCCGGCCGCGCAGCAGTGCGGTGTGGGACTGGAAGAGCATGGCGCCGGCGACGACGGCCGGATCAGGATCCTCGTAGGCGGCGTCCACCAGGTCGCGTCCGATGGCTTCCGCGGTGTCGGTCTCCCCCAGGAAGGCATGCGCGGTGCCCTTGGTCTTGAGCAGGGCCAATCGCAGGCCGGCCGGCACATCGGGCAGCGTCAGTGCCCGGTCCAGCTGGTCCAGGGCTGCCGGGTGGCGTCCCGCCGCCAAGTGGATCTCCGCGACGGTCAGCCGCAGGGGGGCCTCGTCGGCCGGAGTGACCGCGAGCGCGAGGGCCTCGTCCGCGAGGGCCAGGGCTTCCCGCGTACGCCGGGCGGCGCGGAGCGTCTGTACGGCCTCGATGAGTGTCCGGGTCCGTCGGGGATCCGATCTCGGTGTCAACCCGACTGCTCCCAGGGCGAGTTCGACAGCAGTGTCCGGTGCGGCGCCGACCATGACCTGAGCGGCGTCGCGCAGGATGCGAGCGGCCGCGACGTCCCCTGGCGCGGCACCCGCCAGTACGTGGCGCACCACGTCTTCAGGTTGTCGGCCGAGGGCCAGCAGGGTGTCGGCGGCTTCCCGGTGCATGGCTCTGCGCAGGGGCAGGGGCATCCCGTCGTGGACGGCCCGGCGCACGAGATCGTGGCGGAACGCGAGCCTGGGCCCGGCCTCGATGAGCATGCCGCCGCGCAGCAGTTCCTGCGCGGGTCGTAGAAGCCGTCCCACGCCTCGCCCGAGCAGCCGAGCCACGTCGAACAGCTCGAAGTCGACGCCGAGCACGGCGGCCGCGTGGAGCAGGTCGGTCCTGTCCGGCGGCATGTGTTCAAGACGTCGCGCGACGACCTCGGGCAGGCTCGGCACGGCTTCGGCAGCCGATGCGGCGAGCGAGGCCTTGCCGCCCGATACGGAGCACCGGCCCTCCGCGACGGCCGCGCGGAGGAGTTCGGTGAGGAGGAAGGGGTTTCCCCCGGCTGTGGCGAGCAGACCGGCGAAGCTGTCGTCCACGGGCGCGTGGAGCACGTCACCGGCCAGGTCGGCCGCCGCGCTGTCCGGGAGAGCGCCCAGGGTCAGGACCACGGTGTCGGGATCGTCCTTCGGCTGTGCGACGGCGAGTCGCGACGTCGGCCCGCCGGCGAGGATCCAGGCCACCGGGGAACCGGTCAGCCGCCGTGGCAGTGTGCGCAGCGCGGCCAGGGTCGCCGAATCGGCCCAGTGGACGTCGTCCACGAGCACCGCCACCGGGGTGTGCCCGGCCCGTCGTTCGAGCTCTTGTGCCAGCGACTCCAGCACTTGGTGGCGGAGCATCGGGTCGGTCGCGTCGCAGGCTGTCCTGTCGGCACCGTCCCGGTCGGCGCCGAGGCGATGCAGCAGGGAGAGCAACGGTGCCAGGACCCGATAACTGTCCTGCTCGTCGGCCCGGGTCTCCGTCACGTCGAAGCCGGCGGCCGTGGCCAGCGACGCCGCCTCGGCGAGCAGCCGGGTCTTGCCCAGTCCGGAGGCGCCCTCCACGTACAGCACGCGGGTACGTCCGTGGGCGACGCCGTCCAGCACATCCCGCACGCGGGTGAGCTCGGTGTCCCTCCCCCGCAACGGCTGGTCGGACAACGGCTTCTCCGTTCCACGACTACTTCGCTCAACACTGCAGCGTGACCGGCGCAGGGGCAACGCACACACGTGCTGTGCACCCGCCGCCCCCTGCGGTCCCGACCCGCCCGGGCATCACACGATCATGCGATGCACAGGGGGGACACACGGTGCGGCCGGCCCGGCTTCGTCACCCGGACCTCGCGCGGCGCGGCGGCCGATGAAGGCGCTCAGCGGGAGCAGCGCTCTCTCGGCCGTCACGCCGGCGGGCCTCCCGTGTCCGGCGGCTCAGAGAACCTCGAGCGAGGCGGTGATGGCACGACCGGCCTCGACCAGCCCCGCTTCGATCTGTGCGCGGCCCGGTCCGTTGACCGAGAGGAATTCCACGTCGGTGATGCCGATGAAGCCGAGGACACCCCGCAGATAGGGGGCGTGGTGGTCCAGGGCGGCGAACGCAGGATCGGTGAAGTCGCTGCCGGATGCGCGGACGACCACGGCCTTCTTGCCGGCGAGCAGGCCACGCGGGCCGTTCTCGTCATAGGCGAAGGTGCGGCCGGCCATGCAGATCTGGTCGATCCAGGCCTTGAAGGCGGCGGGAACGCTGAAGTTGTACATCGGTACCCCGAGCACCAGCACGTCCGCGGCCTCGACCTCGGCGATGAGCGTCGCGGCCGCGTCGACGGCGGCGCTGGTCCGCGGGGTGTGGTGCTCGGCCGGGCCGAAGACACCGGTGACCCAGTCCGCGGAGACGAGGTCCGGTACGTCCTCGGTGACGTCCCGATAGGCCACGGTGCCCTCGGGGTGCTTGCGCCGCCAGGCCGCGACGTACTGAGCGCCGATCCGCCGGGTGAGGGAGTCGGCACCGCGCGAACTGGAGTCGATGTGGAGCAGGTGAGGCATGGGTCTCTTCCCAACATTCAGGATTGATCATTCCACAATGAGGATGCGGAGATGCGCTGCCTGTGCGAGCACAGAGAGCAGGGGATCGTCGCCGGGTGCACACCGCGACAGCGGCCGCAGGCTCCGGGAGTCAGGGAGCGGCGCTCGACCGCGCCCTCCACATCTCAATGTACATGAATAAGTTGAACTCTCAACCATCTATTCCGGACGGCGCAGATCGCGTCCGGGGAGAGGCCGGGGAATGTCCGGGCCGAAATGGCATGAACGAGTGATGCCGGGACCGGCGCCGACCTTCGATGCTGTGACGAACTGCCCGGACCACCGTCCGCCGCCCGGGCCGTCGACGCTTTCGAAGGAAGTCAGTGCACCACGAGATCATCAGCGACAACACGGCCGCGGGAGGACACGAGCCCGGCACGCGCCATCGGCACCGTGCGGCGATCCCGACCGATGCCGCGCCGAACAAGCCCGGCCTCACCGGCTCGGCGGCCGTCCTCAAACCCGTCATCACAGTGCTCACCGTGGGTCTGGCGTTCGTCAGTGTCTTCCTCGCCGCCTTCCACACACCCACGGCCCACCGACTGCCCATCGCCGTGGTGGCGTCCGACAAGAACGCCGCCTTGTTCGACGTGAGACTGCAGCGGACGGCGCCCGACGCCTTCCAGGTGGAGCGCTATCCCGGCGAGACCGCGGCCAGGTCGGCCGTCGAGCACCGCAAGGTCTATGCGGCCTACGTGCAGACGGGTTCCGTGCCACAGCTTCTGTACGCGGGTGCGAACGGAGTCGCGGTCCAGGCGCTGGTGGCGCCTCTCGGCCACCCCCAGCCCGGTGCGGGCGGCCCGAAGGCCCATGTGGAGGACATCGTCCCGCTCGCCCCGGGAGACAGCCGGGGGCTTTCGGTGTTCTACGCCTCCTTCGGCCTGGTCCTCGCGGGCTTTCTCTTCGGCCAGATGACCTACCAGGTGGCGCCGCGCCTTCCGTTCACCCAGCGCATGGGCAGCCTCACGCTCTTCGCCGTGGCCGGCGGGCTGGCCACGGCCCTCGTCGCAGGGGCGGCCTTCGGCGCCATCCCCGGACCCGTCCTGGGAATCGCGGGCATCGTCACCCTGATGTCGGGCGCCGTGGCGGCGGGAACCGTCCTGCTGATCCGCCTCTTCGGACCGCTCGGCGTCCCTCTGGGATCGATCTTCATGCTCGTGATGGGCAACGCGACCAGCGGCGGAGTCCTGCCGCCGTCGTTCCTGCCCGGCTGGCTGCAACCACTGGCCTCGGTGATGCCGCCCGGCGTCGGTGTGCGAGCACTCAACGGCCTGGCGTACTTCCACAACGACGGCGTCGAGAGCGGGCTGATCATCCTCGCGGCCTGGGTCCTGCTCTGCGCGGCGGCCATTCTCGGTCTGGACAGGCTCGCCGCCTCCCCCGCGATCCTCCACGTCGCCCACCGGGGACGCCCCGACCACGCCATCGGAACACACCGGGCAACGCCTCACCCACCGACCCTCCCGGCAGCGTCGGACGGGACGCCGGCGGCGGCCTTCCTCGCCGAGCGGTCCGCCGGCAGCAGGCCTGTCGACTGAGGGCGGGCGGTGTCAGGAGCCTGAGGCCGGCCGGTGTCAGAAGCCGACGAGGGTGACCGTCTCGTCGAGCGGCGCCCGGCCGGTACGGGCGTGCTCCACCGCGCGGTCCTCGAACCCGATCGACATGCCGCAGAAGAGCATGAGCCCGTCCGGCGGCGACAGGACCTCCGCGACGGTCCTGTGGAACTTCGCCCACGCCATCTGCGGGCAGCTGTGCAGCCCCTCGGCGCGGAGCAGCAGCATGACGGTCTGCAGATACATGCCGACGTCGGACCACTGGGGCCGCCCCAGGTCACGGTCGATGTAGCAGAACAGAGCGGCGGGTGCACCGAAGCACTCCCAGTTCGCCGCGGCGGCCCGCTGACGCGCCTCCAGGTCCTCGCGCGCAATGCCCAGCGCGCCGTAGCGCTGCTCACCGAAGGCGGATCGGCGCTCACGGTACGGGGATTTCAGCGCGGGCGGGTACTGCTCGTACTCCGGCTCGTCCCAGGGGTCCCCTGCGGCCAGCCGTTCGCCGGAGCGCTTCTTGAGTTCCGCCAGCGGCGCGCCCGTGAGGACGTACGCATGCCAGGGCTGGAGGTTCGATCCGGACGGCGCCCAGGCCGCGGCGGACAGCACGCGCTCCAGCATCTCCTTCGGGACGGGCTGGTCCGCGAATCCGCGCACGGCCCGTCGGCTCATGACTGCCTCGTAGACGTCCATTAACCCGCGCTCCTCGGTCACCGTGACCACCTCTCCACCTCATGCTCGACTGTATTGTTCGCAACGGTATCATTCAATACTATCTTTGACGAGCACGCGTCTCCGCCCCGGGACACCGCCTCGGGCGACATTCATCTGGAGAAGGTCATGACCACGCTGTTGCACATCGACTCGTCCGTATTTCCCGGCGAGGCCTCCTCGTCCCGCTCGGTGGCGGCCGCCTTCCGCAGGACCTGGGAGGAGCAGCACCCGGAGGGCACGGTGATCTACCGCGATGTCGCCGCCAACCCCGTACCGCACATCACCGCCGCCGCCTGGTCCGCCGGCTCCGCCGCCCCGGTGGAGCGCAGCCCGGAGCAGTCCGCGGCGTTCGCCGCACGCCTGGAGCTCATCGAGGAACTGGAGCAGGCGGACGCCGTCCTGATCGGCGCCCCCATGTACAACTACGCGATCCCGTCGACGCTCAAGGCATGGCTGGACAATGTGATCCTGCCGGGCCGCACCTCGGGCGAGCACCCCTCCGCCCAGGGCACCCCGGTCGTCGTCGTCGCAAGCCGCGGCGGCTCCTACGCACCGGGCACCCCTCGCGAGGGTTACGAGTTCGTACAGAACTACCTGGAGGCAGTCCTCGAGGGCAGCCTCGGCCTGGAACTCGACTTCATCGTCCCTGAACTCACCATGGCCCCCCGCAATCCGGCCATGTCCGAACTGATCCCCCTGTACGAGGCCTCCCGCAAGCGCGCCTTCGAGGACGCGGGCGCCAAGGCCAAGGAACTCGCCGAGCGCATCGCCGCCTGACGCCCGGACCACCGACGCCGCGTGATGCCTCGCTCCACGACATCACACGGCGTCGTCGTCGCCCGGGCCCTCTTCGAGAGCGGGAACAGACACTCCGCCCCCGTCCGCGGCCGGTGCAGGCGCATGGACACTGCGGCCCCACTCCTCAACGCCGTGTTCGCCAGGACATATTCATGAGACGAGGTGCCCCCGGGCGGCAGGCAAGGGTTCCCGGCCGCGATCAGGCCTGACCACCCGCGGGATAGGCGAAGCGGGTCAGCAGATCCGTCAGCTGCCCGGCCTCGCCGGGCTTCAGGTCGGCGATCAGACGGTCGGCCAGCGGCGCCGCCGCCACATGAGCCGCGTCGAAGAGCTCGACGCCCTGAGGCGTGATCTCCACCGCCCGCGCCCGCCGGTCCCCCGGGACGGCCTTGCGTACGGCGAGCCCCTTACGCTCCAGGTCGTCGACGATCCGCATGATTCCCGCCTTGTCCGAGCCGGTCGCCGCCACCAGGTCCCGCTGCACCGTGGGCCCTCGGTCGACCAGCACGATCAGCACGGCAAAGTGCCGCAACTCGATGCCGAGCGGCCGAAGCGCCTCCGTCATCACCGTGGCCGCGCGCCAGTGCGCCTGCCGCAGAAGCAGGCCGAGAGCGAAAGGCGAGGTGTCCCCGGGACGGTCGGTCGCACGCGATGAAACGGTCTTGTGAGGCACTTCGGCGGTCATGCGGCCACATTACAGCCGTCTATTCACTCGATACGTTCTCGTTCGACACCAAATGCGCCCGTGTCCGCTGCTCGCCGCGCGCCCCGACCCCACGAGCGACCACGCGACGGAGCCCGGCCCCGGAGTGCGGGGACTTCATGTCAGCTGGAGTCGTAGCCCCAACGCGCCCGGCCGTCCTTGCCCATGTAGCACTTCGCGGGGCGTCCGTCGGCAGTGGTCGCGGTGGCGCCCACGGGAGAGCAGTACTGCCCGAACCGGATGCCGGACTGGCTGCCGGAACCGCCCGTCGTTCCGCCTGACGTGCTGGAGGAGCCACCACCGGTCGAGCCACCACCGGTCGTGCCACCACCGGTCGCGCCACCGCTGCCGGACGAGCCGCCGCTCGTGCCGCCTCCCGTCGTGGAGCCGCCCGCAGTGGAGTCGTGGGACGGCTCGGGGCGGGGCTTCGGCTTCGGTTTCGGCTTGGGTTTCGGTTCGGGCTTCGGTGTCGGTTCGGGGCTCGGCCGGGTGCAGGGGGCATCGGGGTCGATCAGCCACAGGCCGACCTGAGTCGAGACCAGGACCTCGGTGCCGGGCTCCGGTTGCTGGCGGCACACCTGCCACTGGTCGAGGTCGTGGGAGCCGTTGTCCAGGCGCTTGCCGGTGTACGCGTGCCGCATCGCCGGGTGATCGAGGTCGAGGGCCTCCAGGGCACGGTCGGCTTCATCGAGGCTCTTGCCGACGAGGTCCGGCATGGCGACTCGGCGCGGGCCCAGGAGGTGTGTCGGGCACACCTCCTGCTTCGGCACCGCGTAGAGCGTCAGCGTGCGCACGGACGGGCGGACCGTTTCCTCTCGCGAGGGCGTCTGGAAGCAGACCCGCCAGCCGGACCCGGTGTTCTTCACCGGCCGGAAGGCGGAGGAGGCATCGGCCACCGACACCTTCAGCCATGCGTGCGCCCGGGCGTCCGCGACGGCCGTGGTGACGGAGGCTCCGCTGAAGTCGGGCACGGCCCGTGCGGTGTCCGCCCCGGCCCGAGCCGGGTCGTCGTGTCCGTTCGAGACCGAGCTCAGTCCTGCGACGAGCGTGCCGGCCACGACCGCGGCCAGGAGAACGGGGTGCCTGCGCAGCCAAGTGACCGAGCGCGCTTTGCTGTTGGAACGCACGGGAGCGTCGGCGGGCAGGACTTGCCCTACAGCTTCGAGGAGTTCGCCCTTGGGGTCGATCTTCGATCCGTGCAGTCTGCGCACCGTGCCGTCGACGACGATGTCGACGCGGTCGAGAAGGCCGTGGGCACGGCGCTGGATCCGCAGGGGCTTCGGCGCCCGGGACGCCTTGGGCGTCAGGAGAGGGCGAAGAAGGATGAGTCCGCGGTCGGTGAGCGCCGCATAGCCCCAGCCGCAGTGGTAGAGCGACCGCACGACTTCGTCCGGTTCGAGTTCCGCCAGCAGCACCTTCTTGTGGTCGTCCGGCAGCGAGATGTTCTCGTCGGCGGCGGCCGTGGCGGTGCGGGGATCGGCGGCGAGAGAGCCGGGCACCAGTTCTCCGGCGTGCTGGACGAGTTCGCCGGACGCATCGAGCTGCGAGCCCCACACCGTGATGCGTCGCCCCGTCACGGACAGGTCCACACGTCGCTGCGCCCCGTACGCTGTGCGCAGGATCGTCAGGGGCCTCGGAACCCGCGTCGGCGCGTCCCCGCCGAGCAGGACGAGTGCCTTCTCGGTGAGCGCCGCGTACCCCAGTCCTTGGTGGTAGAGCGCCAGCACCGTCTCGCCGGCTCGCAGGGTGTGCAGCAGAGCCTCCGCCTTGCGGAGGGGAAGCGCGACGGTCTCGCGGGCCGCGACGTCGGCGGTACGCGGATCGTTGCGCAGGAGGCGCTGCGCGGCAGTTGGGGACATACGCGGAGGATAACGGCCACGATTCCTCGCTCGGGCTCCGGCCCAGGAACCGCTGCAAGGCTGTGACCAGCGACGATGATGTGTGCAGCATCGTCCTTCGGTTGCCCGGCCGGAGGCGTCGGGACACGTGCGCCCCGCCGCACCGACTGCGTACGCCAATTCCCGTACGCGCAGCTCTGGTTGGTGGCCGAGTGAGGGGCGGACCGTGCGCTCCGTCGGCAGGCGCCGGCTTCCGGGCCGTACCGAAGTGCGGCAGGGCTGACTACGGCGGCGGCGATGTCACGCCCTGTCGGCAGCGGTCAGCCGGCGGGCCGGAACCGGAGCGCCGACCAGGTGTCGTCGATGGACACCTGCCGCACAGGTCGCACGCCCCGCTCGGCGAGCAGGGCGGCCAGGGAGTCACGATTGAGGTCCGTGCCCAGTCGCCCGCCTTTCGGATAGGCCACCCAGGCCAGCGCGTCACGCCGCGCGGCGGCCAGCGCCGCCCCGGCATCCGCCCCGTCGAGGTCGCCTGCCATGGTCACGAAGGCGAGCACCGCGTCGGCCGTGGCTGCGCCCTCCGCACCCTGCCCTTCGACGTCCAGCTGGACATCACCGGGCTTGCCCAGCACGACGACGCTCTGACCGGGCTTGATTTGCAGCTTGTTCATCACAGACACCCGCTGATCCTGTCACCCCGGCCGCGGCCACGCTCGTCGGCGAAGCCCTGCGATCCGCCCTTGTGTGCCGGGACGTCAACTCGCCCTGGTCCGAGCGGGCACGGCGCCCTGTGTGTGCTCGTGTTCCCACCGCGCCGTCTCCAGAAGATGCCGCCAGGAGGAGACCATGGGGCGGCGGCGCAGCAGTGCGCGGCGCTCCCGCTCGGTCGTGCCTCCCCACACGCCGTGCTCTATGCGCTGATCCAGCGCATAGGCAAGGCATTCGGTGCGCACGGTGCAGCCGTTGCACAGCGCCTTGGCGCGGTGTTGTGCGGCGCCCTCGACGAACAGATCGTCGGGGTCGGCCGTCCGGCACAGTCCCCGTTCACCCCAGTCAGTGCCTCTGCCCGCCATCGTCGGATGCCGTCCTCTCCCCTGTTCGCCCCCGCGAGTCGTCCCCCGACCCCGGGCGGCAGGCATATGACACTACGCCGTTCGAGCGTGATCCGAACTCCTGGCGTACGTCACCACACCTTTGGGTGAGCGGGACTTGCCGCCGGTGAGCAGCAGCGCTATGCGGCGCTCCGCCGTCGCGGGAACGCCTGCGCCGTCGACGACGCGGCTGGGTCGAGGCACCGGAGTACCAGCTCAGAGGCAGGTGAGTACCCGTACTCATGTGGGCGATGAACGGCATCCTGCATGGTGCGTTCATGCGATCCATGTCTCTCCAGAAGCCCGTGCTGATGACCGCCCTCGGCTGCCTGGTCCTGTCCGGGTGCGGCACGCTCGACGCGTCCGCCGACCGGACCCCCGCGGGAAGCGCCGTCTCCGCGACGGCGCGGCGGGACGCCCTGTCGGACAGCGGCGATCCGGAGATCCGGTTCCTCGCGGTGCTGGCCCGCGTCATGGACACGTGCGCCCCTGACTCCCCCGACGGCATCGACGACGTACCCGAGCCGGAGGATCTGGCGGGTGCGGAGGAGTCGTCGACACCGAGATACGGGCCGGGCGAGACCCCGCCCGGGACTCCGAACGAGGCGGGCGACATACCTGTTCCCGTGGATGATCCCGCCCCCGCGACGACGAGCCCGGACCCCACCAGGCGCGGACCGGTCAAGGAAGTGCCCCTGACCGGCATCGACACGTGCATGGGCAAGGAGCACGCGCAGCGCGTCCGTGAGGCGTTCGGGAAGACGAGGACGACCGGTTACGAGGCGATGCGCGAGAAGCTGATGGGCCTGGACTACCCGGCGTCGCGGATCCACCGGATGCCGGACCGTGCGGGCGCGCCCCGGGTGAGGCTGGACCTGCGCATGATGGGCAACCAGTTGGCGTTGGAGGTCACCCTGACCGACGGCGGGGCGATCGCCGAGCCGTTCGGGGCACCGGAGACCGAGGACGTGAACGTGGCGGAGGTGCGGCGGGAAGCCGACGACCGCCAGCTGTATTGATCACGAGCGTCGTTGACACCGGCGGGGCTTGATCATGGCGAAGACTTCCGGCGGGGTGGAGGTGTCGAGTCTTCAGCGGTATCGACTCCGTCAGCCGCCCGACCGTTCCCGGCGTCGCCCGGACCTTGGCCGATTCCTGACGCCATTCCCCGACTCGCCACGCTTTCAACGGCATCGACTCCGCCACGCGCCCGACCCTCACCGCCGCCCCGGCTCGCGCCGGGGCGGCTTCCGCGTCTTCGGGCCGCACCCTCCTGGCCTGCGCATTCCTCCCCGCGCCGGGCCGGACTCGCGCCCGGCGTCACGGAGATGAACATCAGGGGCTTGTTTTCATCATCCTGAAGGTCTTCAATATGTCGCAGGACACAGCCCCCAGGGACAGGTGGAGACCGTGAACGACACCGACGCACCGATGCCGGACGGCCGGCCGGATCTCGATGTACTGGTCGCCACGGTCGGCCTCCAGATCAAGGCCCTGCGCAAGCAGGCCGATCTGACCCTGGACGAACTCAGCCGCCGGTCCGGCATCAGTACCGGACTGATCAGCCAGGTCGAGCGAGGGAAGGGCAACCCCTCCTTCACCAGCCTGGTACAGATCGCCCACGGTCTGGACGTCCCGATCGGGCGGCTGTTCCATCTCGCGGACCAGGTCAGCCCCGTCGTCCGTGCCCACGAGCGCCGCAGCCTGGACTTCCACGGCTCGGACCCCGCTGACGGCGACCGCTACGAACTGCTCACCCCATCGCTCAACGGCGCCCTCGAGGTCCTCTGGGTGGTCACCCAACCGGGCCACGACACCAGCGCCAGCCCCTTCCGGCACAACGGCGAGGAGTTCGGCATCGTCCTCTCCGGCGTGAAGGACGTCTATCTCGACGGCGTCCGTCACCGGCTCGAAGCGGGCGATTCCATCACGTACTCCTCCAGTACGCCGCACTGGTACGTCAACCCCGGCGACGAGCCCGCCACTTCGATCTGGGTCATCACTCCGCCCAGCTGGTAGGCACAGGCCTCGCGCCGTTCCGTCCCCAACGCCCCGGCCGTCGGCCCGGGCGCCGGTACCGCACGGCCTCGTTCCGTGCGCCTCCCCCATGAGGTGCCCCACCATGGCATCACTCATCGACAGATCCTCTGTCGCCACCGGAAACTCCCTCTCCCACCGCCGCGCCCTGCTGGCCCTCGGCGGCGGCAACGCCATCGAGTGGTACGACTGGATGGTCTACGGGCTGCTGGCCTCCTACATCGGCCCGCTCTACTTCCCCTCGGGCAGCTCCGTCTCCGAGACCATGTCCGCGCTCGCCGTCTTCGCCGTCGGCTTCGCCGCCCGGCCGCTCGGCGCGATCATCTTCGGAACCCTCGCCGACCGGATCGGCCGACGGTCCGTCATGCTCTTCTCCATCGGCTCGATGGTGCTGTCCAGCCTGGTCATCGCCCTCCTGCCCAGCCATGCGAGCATCGGCGTCTGGGCCGGCGTCATCCTGCTGGCCAGCCGCATCCTGCAGGGACTCTCCACCGGCATCGAGGCCCCCCTCAACTCCGCCTACATCGTGGAGCTGGCCCCCGAGGGCAAGACCGCCCGGTTCGGCACCGTCATCAGCATCTACGTCCAGGCCGGCATCGTCGGCGCGTCACTGGTCTGCTTCCTCACCACCTCGGTGATCGCTCCCGATGCCATGGCCTCCTGGGGCTGGCGCATCCCGTTCGCGGTCGGCGCCGTCGGCGGCCTGGTCTTCCTCTGGCTGCGCCGCGCCCTGCCGGAGACCCTGCACGGCCAGGAGGACAAGCCGGCCGAACCGGCCCGGGTGGGCCAGGTCTGGGCCGAGGTCTGGCAGCACCGGCTCGCGCTGCTGGCGATCGTCTTCGTGGTGGCCGGCGCCCAGGCGCTCAACTACACCTGGGCCACCGGACTGCCCAACCTGGCACGCTCCGCCTACCTGGAGGACCCGGACACCGTCTTCCTCGTCTCCACCATCGCCGGGATCTGCGTGGCCGCGCTCTACCCCCTGGTCGGCCGGCTCGCCGACCGCAACCGGATCTCCCGCACCTTCATCGCCTCCCGGCTCGCCGTGGTGCCGCTGATCTTCATCGTGCTCGCCTACCAGCGCCCCGGCATGGCCGTGTTCACCGTGGTGATGCTGGTCGGCGCCCCGCTGCTGGCCTTCACCATGGGCCTGTACAACACCGTCGCCGCCACCTTGATGCCGACCAGCTGCCGGGTCACCGGCGTCGGCCTCGGCTACGCGATCGGTGTGGCCGGCTTCGGCGGCACCGCCCCCTATCTCCTGCTGTGGCTCCAGGACATCGGCGCCGCCTGGGCGTTCCCCGTCTACGGCGCGGTCCTGTGCCTGCTCAGCGTCCTGCTCTACGTGCTCGTCCTCCGTCGCGGCGCCGTCCGCGTCGGGAGCTGAAAGGAACTCAGATGCCCCAGACCGTCTCTCTCGACGCCGTCGAGGCACCCGTGGTCCGGCGATCCGACGTCGTCGTGGTCGGCGGTGGACCGGCCGGCGTCAGCGCGGCCGTGGCCGCCGCCCGCGCCGGGGCCGACGTGACCCTGCTGGAGCGCTACTCGGCCCTCGGCGGCCTGGCCTCCGGCGGCATGGTTCTGGTCCTCGACGACATGATCAACGGGAACGAGATCACCGTCACCGGCGTCGTCGACGAGTACGTCGAACGCATGGCCAAGCTCGGTCTCGCCGTCTACCCGCCGGCCGAGGACCGCCGCTCCTCCCCCGAGATGTGGGCCAAGTGGGGCCGGTGGGGCGCCTTCGACTTCCACTCCCACACCAACCCCAAGCCGGTCTGCTACGCCGTCGCCTTCGACCCCGACGGCTGGAAGCGGGTCTCCAACGACCTGGTCCGCGAGAGCGGGGTCAACCTGCGGCTGCACAGCTGGTTCTCCCGGCCCGTGGTCCAGGACGGCGCGGTGAAGGGCGTGGTCTGCGAGACCAAGTCCGGGCCGCAGGCGGTGATGGGTGACGTGGTGATCGACACCACCGGGGACATCGACGTGGCCTCCCGGGCCGGCGCCTCCTACGCCCAGGACAACTACCTGGTCACGCTGGTCTTCCGGCTCGGCGGGGTGGACACCGCGACCGCCGAGCGCTTCGAGCAGGAGAACCCGCGCGAGGCCCGCGCCATCAACCGCAAGATCAAGCGGATGCTGGGCGGCGCCTGGGAACTGTGGTGGCTCAAGACGCCCGTCCCCGGCGTGGTCTGGTGCAACTGCCCGCACATGACCGGCTTCGACGGCACCGACCCGGTCTCCCTCACCGAGGCAGAGTTCGAGGCCCGGACCCGGATCGGCGCCGTCCTCGACCACATCAAGACCGACCTGCCCGGCTTCGAGAACGCCTATCTGCTCGACGTGGCCGAACAGATGGGCGTGCGACAGACCCGGCTGCTCCAGGGCGAGTACGTGGTCACCAAGGAGGACGTCACCTCCCGCCGTCACTTCGCCGACAGCGTCTCCCGCGGCCGCGACTACTACACCCCGTACCGGGCCCTGCTGCCGCGCGACGTCGACCAGTTGCTGGTCGCCGGCCGGCACTACTCCGCGACGCCCGAGGCACAGCGGATCTCCCGGGAGATCCCGCCGTGCATGGCCATGGGCCAGGCCGCCGGCATCGCCGCCGCCACCGCGGTGGAGCAGGGAGTCCTGGTCCGGGACGTCGACCCGGCCGTCATCCAGCGCCGGATGCGCGAGCAGGGCGCCGACCCCGGTGACGTCCCCGCGGAGAACGCGACCATCGACCAGATCGAGGAGGCCGTGGCATGACCACCGCCGCACAGCCGCTGACCGGCATCACCGTCATCGACTTCACACAGGTCTTCATGGGGCCGTCCTGCACCCAGCTGCTGGGCGACTACGGGGCCGACGTGATCAAGGTGGAGCGGCCGGGCACGGGCGACATATCCCGGACCTCGATCCCGGACCCGGCCGGCCTGGACAACCCCATCTTCCTGTCGATCAACCGCAACAAGCGCAGCATCGCCATCGACACCCGCACCGAGGAGGGCCGCCAGGCCGTCCAGGAGCTGGTCCGCACCGCCGACGTCGTGGTGAGCAACTTCCGGGCCGGCGTGATGGAACGGCTCGGCCTCGGCCACGAGGCGCTGCGTGCCGTCAACCCGAGGATCATCTGGGCCTCCGGCACCGGCTTCGGCACCGAGGGCCCGTACGCCCACAAGGGCGGGCAGGACGCCATCGCCCAGGCGTACAGCGGGGTGATGTGGCGCCGGGTCTCCGACGACGACCCGGTCACCCTCTACCCGACCACGCTGGCCGACTACACCACCGGCATGCACCTGCTCCAGGGCATCCTGCTGGCCCTGCTGCACCGCGACCGCACCGGCGAGGGACAGAAGGTGGAGGTGTCGATGTACGACTCGATGCTCCACATGCAGATGCAGGAGGCCTGCCAGCAGCTCAACCGCGGGTCCGAGATCAACTGGGCCGCGATGCCGCTCACCGGGGTGTTCCGCACCACCGACGGCGCGCTGATCATGGTCGGCGGATTCAAGGCGAACCCGCTGCACCACATCAGCCGCGCCCTCGAACTCGACGAGGACCTGGGCGAGCGCGCCGAGTTCGCCACCCTCGACCTGCAGTTCGCGCACCGTCCCGAACTCCAGCGGATCTTCGCCGAGGCGGTGGCCGGGAATTCCACCGAGTACTGGGTGAAACGGCTCGAGGAGGAGGACATCCTGTGCGCCCCGGTGCGCAGCCTGGAGCAGACGCTCGACGACGAGCAGACCGCGGTCAACAGGATGATCGTCGAGATGGACCACCCGGTCGCCGGCCGGATCCGGGCCCTCAACGCACCGCTCCACCTGTCCGCCGCGCCCGCCGAGGTCCGCCGGGTGCCACCGCGGCTCGGCGAACACGGCGCCGAGGTGCTCGGCGAACTCGGCTACAGCGCCGAGCAGATCGAACTCCTCCGCGAGAAGGGGGTCCTGCGATGACCGACGAGGTCCGCTACGTGCGGGACGGGCACATCGCCCGGGTCACCATCGACCGTCCCGCCGTGCTCAACGCGGTGGACGTGAAGACCAATGTGCGGCTCAACGAGATCTGGGCCGAGATCGAGGGCGACCCCGGGGTGCGGGCGGTGGTCGTCACCGGCGCCGGAGAGCGGTCGTTCTGCGTGGGCGCCGACATGTCCGCCGACGCGGTCGACAAGACCGGCCTGGAGTACTGGGCCGGTCTCGACCCCAACGGGTTCGGCGGCCTCAGCCTGCGCACGACCCTGGACGTGCCGGTCATCGCCCGGGTCAACGGCTACGCCCTCGGCGGCGGCATGGAGATGGTCCTCGGCTGCGACATCGTCGTCGCCGCCGACCACGCACGGTTCGGTCTCACCGAGCCCCGGGTCGGCCGGATCCCGCTGGACGGCGGGGTCTTCCAGCTGGTCCGCCGGCTGCCGCACACGCAGGCCATGGGCCTGCTGCTCACCGGCCGCCGCGCCTCCGCCGCCGAACTGCAGGCGATGGGCCTGGTCAACGAGGTGGTCCCGGCCGAGCAGTTGGACGAGGCCGTCGACCGCTGGGTCGCCGACGTCCTCGCCTGCGCCCCCACCTCACTGCGCGCCATCAAGCAGATGGTCCAGCGCGGCGCGGGACTGTCCCCGCAGGACGCGCACAAGCTCCGTACCCCGGCGCTGATGGCGGCGCTCGACAGTGAGGACGCGAAGGAGGGCGTACTCGCCTTCCAGCAGAAGCGGCCGCCGGTCTGGCCCGGACGATGAAGGGAGCCCACTGATGCCCGAAAAGCTCGCACCCGGAGTGTGGGGCGTCGTCGCCACGCCCTTCCTCGGATCCGCCCTGGAGGTGGACGAGACCGGACTGGCCCGGCTGGTCGAGCACTACGAACGGATCGGCACCACCGGTCTGACCGTCCTCGGGGTCTTCGGCGAGGCCGCCCGGCTCTCCACCGAGGAGCGGCGGACGGTGCTGGAGACGGTGGTCGACACCGTCGGCCTGCCGCTGGTCGTCGGGGTCACCGGCCTCGCCACCGCACCGGTGCTGGAGGAGGCTCGACTGGTCCGCGAGGTGGTCGGAGAGCGCCTCGCCGGACTGATGGTGCAGGTCAACTCGCCGGATCCTCAGGTGGTCGCCACCCACCTCAACGCCGTGCACGAGGTCACCGGCGCCGGGATCGTGGTCCAGGACTACCCGGAGACCAGCCGGGTCACCATCCGCACCGCCGACCTGGTCCGCGCCGTCCGCGCGGTCCCGGCCACGGTCGCGGTGAAGGCCGAGGCGCCGCCCACCCCGGCGGCCGTCGCCCGGCTCACCGCCGAACTGGACGTCCCGGTCTTCGGCGGCCTCGGCGGGCTGGGCCTGCTCGACGAACTGGCGGCGGGCGCGGCCGGGGCGATGACCGGGTTCTCCTGCCCCGAGGGCCTGATCGCCTGCGTCGAGGCCTGGCGCGTCGGCGGCTACGAAGCGGCGCGCGAGGCCTATCTCCCGTATCTGCCGCTGGTCAACTTCGAGGCGCAGGCCGGGATCGGCCTGGCACTGCGCAAGGAGGCCGTCCGGCGGCGCGGCCTGATCATGGAGTCGGGAGTGCGGCCACCGGCCCCCCAACTGCCCGAGGCCCTGGTCCCGCAGTTGGAACGCCACCTGGACGCGCTGCCCAAGGAGGTGCGCTGATGGACCTCGGCATCCATGGCCGCGTCGCCGTGGTCGCGGCCTCCACCGGCGGCCTGGGACGGGCGGTCGCCGAAGCGCTGGCCGCCGAGGGCGCCTCGGTCGTGGTGGCCGGCAGGCGCGGCGACCTCGCGAAGGAGATCGCCGCCGAACTGCCCGACGCGGTCGGCGTCCAGGTCGACCTCACCGACCCGGACGGTCCGCGCGTGCTGGTCGAGGCCGCCCGGGAGGCGTACGGCGATCCCGACATCATGGTCCTCAACGGCCCCGGTCCGCGGCCCGGCACCGCCACCGGCCTGGACACCGGAGACCTCGCGACGGCGGTGGACTCGCTGCTGCTGACCCAACAGCGGCTGGTGGCCCTGACGTTGCCCGCGATGCGCCGGCGCGGCTGGGGCCGCATCCTGGCCGTCGGCTCCAGCGGGATCGCCGAGCCGCTGCCGGGGCTCGTCCTGTCCAACGCCGGACGGGCCGCCCTCGCCGCGTATCTGAAGACCCTGGCAGGCGAGGTGGCGGCCGACGGAGTCACCGTCAACCTCCTGCTGCCGGGCCGTATCGCGACGGACCGGGTGGCGGCACTGGACGCCGCGCGGGCCGAGCGTGAACAACGCCCCGTCGCCGAGGTCGAGGCCGCCTCGCGGGCCACGATCCCCGCCGGACGGTACGGCACCCCCGCCGAGTTCGGCGCGGCCGCCGCCTTCCTGTGCGGCTCCCCCGCCTCGTACGTCACCGGGACCGCGCTGAGCTGCGACGGCGGCCTGCTCCGGAGCCTGTGAACTCCCCGACTTCCTCAAGGAATCCGCACCCATGAGTACTGTGCACGTCCCCAATCTGATCGGCGGCGAGGAGATCGCCGGCGACGGCCTGGAGCGCTACAACCCGGCGCGTCCCGCCGAGTTGGTCGCCGTGGCCCCGGTCTCCGGCGCCGAGGTCGTCGACGCCGCCGTGGCGGCGGCCGCCGCGGCCCAGCCGGGATGGGCGGCACTGCCCGCCCCGGCCCGCGGCGCGATCCTGATGGACGCGGCCGAGATCCTGCGCGGCCGCCACGAGGAGGCCGCCCGCGACCTGGTCCGGGAGGAGGGCAAGACGCTGGCCGAGGCGCGCGGCGAGGTCCGGCGGGCCATCGACGTGCTGCGCTTCTTCGGCTCCGAGGGCTGGCGGCTCGGCGGGCAGATGCTGCCCAGCTCGTTCGCCGACACGATGGTCCACACCCGCCGGGAACCGGTCGGGGTGGTGGGGCTGATCACCCCGTGGAACTTCCCGATCGCCATCCCCGCCTGGAAGCTGGCGCCCGCGCTGATCGCCGGCAACGCCGTGGTGCTCAAGCCCGCGGAGCTCACCCCGCTCTCCACCCGCCACCTCACCGAGGCCCTGGTCCGGGCCGGGCTGCCCGCCGGGGTGCTCAACGTGGTGCACGGCACCGGCGCGGTGGCCGGCGAGACGCTGGTGCGCGACCCCCGGGTGGCGGCGGTCTCCTTCACCGGCTCCACCGCGGTCGGCATGCGCATCGAGCGCACCGTGCAGGAGCGCCGCGGCCGGGTGCAGGTCGAGATGGGCGGCAAGAACGCCCTGGTGGTACTGGACGACGCCGACGTGGAGCAGGCCGCGCAGATCGCCGCGGCCGGCGGCTTCGGCCTGACCGGCCAGGCCTGCACCGCCTCGTCCCGGGTGATCTGCACACCGGGTGTGTACGACGACTTCGTGGCCGCGCTCGCCAAGGAGGCAGCCCGCTGCCGTCCCGGCGACGGCTTGGCCGACGGCACCGTGATGGGGCCGGTGGTGAGCGAGCCGCAGCTCGGCACGATCACCACCGCGATCGAGCGGGCCAGGGCCGAGGGCGCGACCGTCGCCGCGGGCGGCGAGGCCCCCGACGGGCTGATGCTCGCCCCGACCGTGCTCACCGGCCTGAGCCGGGACAGCGCGGCGGTCCGCGAGGAGATCTTCGGCCCGGTCGTCGCGGTGTTGCCCGCGGAGGATCTGGACGACGCGATCGACGTGGTCAACGACTCCCGCTACGGCCTCGCCGCGGGCATCTGCACCCGTAGCCTGTCCGCGGCGCAACGCTTCGCGGCAGCCGTCCGCGTGGGCGTCGTCAAGGTCAACCGCCCGACCACCGGGCTGGATCTCAACGTCCCGTTCGGCGGTGTCGGCGACTCCTCCAGCAACACCTTCCGCGAGCAGGGCGCGGTCGCGGTGGACTTCTACACCTGGTCCAAGTCGGTCTATCTGGGCTGGGAAGGCTAAGGGCTGTCCCGTGATCCCCGGCGGGCGCACGACGACAGCTACGGCACCTCGCCGCGTCGGAGGGTCGCCCGCATACGCCCAGGATGAGGACGACCGCCCCCTGCCTTCGGCGGGGGACCCCCACCGCCTTGCGATGCACCGCATCCGACGCCGCGCGCTGATCCACCGGAGATCACGGGACAGCCCTCAGTTCGGGACAGCGCAGGCGCAGGTGGCGGCCGGCACTCGCCGGTCGCCCCAGCCTCGTCGCGGTGCCCACTGACGACCGATTCGCGGACGCCTCGGCCCCGTCGGCGGCGTCACGGCCGGTGACCGGGTGCCGCAAGGTGACAGCACTGCGGGGCGAGCAGGCGTGCCGCGCAGTGATTGCGGGCGAGTAGACGTTCGGCGCAGGAACCGCGTTGCGGAGCGGGTGGACGTGCCGCACACTCTGCGCGTGATCGTTCTGCAGCCCGTCCTGGAGGTCCACGCCCCCGACGGATTCGCCCTGTGGCCCTTCGACGGGACCCGGCCGTATGCCTTCCTCCCGCTCAGCGGCGGGCTCGCTCCTGCCGAGGTGGGCACCGCGGTGATGAGCATCGCCGACTGCAACAACGTCGAACCGGAGGACGACGGCCGCCCGCCTCGGCCCGCCGATCCCCTCGGGGGCTTCCTGCACGGCCTGCTCACCATGGACGACCTCTTCGCGTCCGGCGGTCTGCGGATCACGGACACCGCGACGGGCGTCACGCTGTTGCCGGGCTGCTGCAACGGGCTGGACGAGCGGCGCGACTGGCGCGAGGTGCTCGACGGCGACGGCTGGGCCTCCTTCGGTCACGACCCCTCGCCGCTCGCCGAACGTGACGGCGACACCGTCCGGTTGACCGTCGACGCCGAGGACGAGAGCAGCCCGGTGATCGAGGTGTCCGTCGGCGACCTGCGCCGTCTGCTCGCCGGGGCGGAGCGCGACCTGGACGACTTCCTCCGGCTCGCCGCCGGTTGGGTCGCGCTGCACCTTCCCGGCCACGCCTCCTCCGTGATCTCCGCGCTCGGTCGCGCTCTCGACCTGCCCGTGCCTACGGGACCGTCGGCCCCGTAGGCCTCGCCTCGGGTCAGCTCCGTCCGAACTCGCCCGACGGCCAGGGCTGTTGGCGCAGGCTCATCACCAGATCACGGGGCAGGCCGTGGGTGTCGTGCAGGTAGTGGAAGTCCTGCTCTCCCAAGGGCCGTTGGAAGCGGGTGCGGGCGAGCACGCTGCGGCCGCGCTCCAGGAGACGGCCGAACCGGCGCTCCTCCTCCAGCAACAGGCGGCGCACTTCGCCGGGTTCCACGTCCTGGTGGAAGTGGTCCAGGGTGTGCGACACCAGCTCGAGCGGCAGGTCTCCGAGGCTGCGCGTCGTGTCGTCCCGCCAGAGGGTGGTGAGGACCCGTCGGACCAGGCGGCGCAGGACGTAGCCCCGCCCTGTGTTGGACGGGCGCACCCCGTCGCCGATGACGACGACGGCCGAGCGCAGGTGGTCGTGGACGAGGCGGAGCGACGGTTCGTCCAGTGGCCACAGGCCCGGGACGAGACGGCGCCAGGGGTCGAAGACGTCGCACTCGAACACCGACGACTTGCCCTGGAGCAGCGAGGCCAGTCGCTCGAGGCCGAGCCCGGTGTCGATGTTGGGCTGCGGGAGCGGCACGAGGAGACCGTCCTCGCGCCGGCTGTGACGCATCATCACGTGGTTCCACACCTCCACCCACCGGTCGTCCTGGGTCGGCGTCGACTCGGGCGGTGTGTCACCGGTCCACACGAAGATCTCCGAGTCGGGCCCGCACGGGCCCACGGGCCCGTTGGACCACCAGTTGTCCTCCACGGTGAGCTCCACGGGAACGCCGAGGTCCTGCCACAGGCGCAGGGAAGCGGTGTCCGGTCCGACCTGGTCGTCGCCGCCGAAGACGGTGGCGTACAGCAGGCCGGGGTCCATCCCCAGCCCCTCCGTGAGCAGCCGGTATCCCCAGTCGAGGCTCGACGGGCCGTCGTAGTCGCCCAGCGACCAGGTTCCGAGCATCTCGAAGACGGTCAGATGGGTGGCGTCGCCGATCTCGTCGAGGTCCGTGGTGCGCAGACAGCGCTGCACATTGACCAGCCGTCTGCCCAGCGGATGAGGGCGGCCCTCCAGATAGGGGGTGAGGGGATGCATGCCGGCGGTGGTGAACAGCACCGGGTCGCCGGGCGGTGGCAGCAGCGTCGAGCCGGTGATCCGGCGATGCCCGCGCTCCTCGAAGTACTCGACGAAGGTACGGACGATCTGTTCCGTGTTCATGGTGTGACTCCTGTGCGTCGCAGCGGGAAGGCACCGGACCACGGGACCGCGAGGGTCGTCACGCCGGGTCGGGAACGTAACGGCGCAGGAGCGCCAGGGAACCACCGACGGTCCGTGTCCGGTCGCCGGTGGGAGAGAGAAGGTCAGGCGGCGGCAACCGGCGAGCTGGTCGCTCGCGCGGTCGCGGTGATGGTTCGGCCGATGACGTTCATGCGGATGACGGTAACGCGCCCATGTCCGCGAGGCATCCGAATATCCCCGCCCCGGCTGTCGACGTCGGCCTGAGCCCGCCTTTCGGGGCAGGCTCGGGCGGGTGATCGCGCTGCCGCTACGGCCGGCTGGAACCGTCGGTGAACCGCGGCAGAACCATCTCGACCAGTGCGTCGACGTCGGCGTCGACCATCGGTTCGCCGGTCATGCCCATCCGGTGGAGCAGGGTTCCCACGACGACGTCGATGAAGAACAGGACGCGGTTCTCCGGTTCGCCCAGGGCGTCCTGGAGCTGGAGCCGGTACGGATCCTGCAACCGCGCGGACAGGATCTCGCGCAGGGCCGGGTCGCTGACGGCGTCGCTGAACACGCCCGCGAACGCGTCGCCCACGCCTGGCTCGCCGATCTTCCCCGCGACCCATCGGATGCTCGACGACATGATCTCGGCCCGGCTGGTGCCCTCCAGCGGCGCCGGGCCGAAGGCGTCCAGGAGGCAGTCCACGATCAGTGCGCCCTTCGTCGGCCAGCGCCGGTAGACCGTCGACTTGGCGACGCCGGCCGCGGCGGCGATGCGTTCGACGGTCGCGCGGGCGTAGCCGAGTTCGTGGACGGTGCTGAGCGTGGCGGCGAAGACCACGGCGTGGACGCCGGAGCGCGGTCGGCCGGGCGGTCTGGCGGATGTGGTCGAAGCCATACCCACACGATAGCTGTTTTCGCTACCTTAGGTTTCGATACCTCAGGTCGCGAAACTCTCTGGACGAGGAGAAGACATGAGCGAGATCAGTGCTGTCCAGCGTCCGCCGGAGCCGGACTGGCTGGCCATGACGGCCGAGGAGCTGGCCGTCTACCGCGAGGCGGAGAACCGCGTACGGGCCTCCAGCGCGGCGCGGACGATCACCGGGAATCCGGATCCCGGCGCCGAAATCCACTGGCAGCAGGCCGTGTTGCCCGGCCGCGGGCTCCCGGTCCGGGTGTACCGGCCGGTCTCCGGGCGGGACGGGGAAGACGCCGCCCGGACGCAACTGCCGCTCGTGGTCCATGTACACGGAGGGGGTTTCGTGGGGACGGCGGTGCAGAGCGACTGGGTGAACAGCCGGCTCGCCACCCGGCTGCCCGCACTCGTCGTCTCGGTCGAGCACCGCCTCCTCGACCCGGACACCCCGCTGTCGGCAGCCGTCGACGACGGCTGGGAGGTGCTCCGGCACGTGGTGCGGCACGCGGCGGAGTGGGGCGTCGACCCGGCGCGGACCGCCGTCCTCGGCGAGAGCTGCGGCGGGCTGATCTGCGCCCTCGCCGCGCTGCGGGCAAGGGACGCGGGCCTGGCCCTCCAGGCACAGGTCCTCGTCAATCCCGCCGTCGACGTGACCGACACGATGCTCGACCACGCCTCGGTCACCGAGCACGCCCGCACCCCGACGCTGGCCGTGCCCCAACTGCAGCTGTTCCAGCGGCTCGCCGTGCCGACGGGAGCGGACCCTCGCGCGCTCTCGCCGCTGTACGCCGACGACCTGAGCGGGCTCGCCCCGTCGCTGGTGGTGGTGCCGACCCACGACCCGATCGCGGATCACGGCCGCCGCTACGCGGAACGACTGCAGGCGGCAGGGTCACCCATGCGGCTCTCCGAACTCCCCGGTGTGGGGCACGCGTTCCTCAGCATGCCGGGCGTGGTGCCGCAGGCCGAGGCCGCGTGCGCGGAGATCCTCGAGTTCCTCCGGGGCTTGCTCACCGCATGACGCGTCGGGAGAGACTCGCCGAGCATGCCTCCGACGGGTCCGGCCGGCTCCGCGGATGACGGGCGGACGGCCACGGCGGCCACGACCCCGGACGCGGCAGGCCCGGACGCTGCCCGCACCGATGAGGGAGCGCGGCGCGGCGGTTCCTGAGCGCCGCCACGACGCCGCGGAGGGGGCCGCCGGGTACGCGGCGGCCCCCTCCGCGGGCAGTGGAGTGTCCGAGCCGCGTCCGATCCTGCGTAGGCTGCCTCTCGCACGGAAGAGAACAGGAGGCTGAGGTGACCGAGACGACGCTGGCCGAGGTCATGGCCGAGCTGAGCGAGCTTGAGGACCCGAAGACGCGCGCGGTGAACGAGAAGCACGGTGACGATCACGGTGTGAACCTCAGCAAGCTGCGCGCGCTCGCGAAGCGGCTGAAGACGCAGCAGGACCTCGCGCGCCGGCTCTGGGAGACGGGCGACACCGCGGCGCGACTGCTGGCGCTCCTGATCTGCCGCCCGAAGGCGTTCGAGCGTGATGAGCTCGATGCCATGCTGCGCGCGGCGCGCACCCCCAAAGTGCACGACTGGCTCGTGAACTACGTGGTGAAGAAGAACCCGCACGCCGAGGAGCTGCGCCTGGCCTGGACGGCCGATCCGGATCCGGTGGTCGCGAGTGCGGGCTGGGCGCTGACGACCGAGCGTGTGGCGAAGAAGCCCGAGGGCCTCGACCTCGTAGGACTGCTCGACGTCATCGAGGCGGAGATGAAGGACGCCCCGGACCGGCTGCAGTGGGCGATGAACCACTGTCTGGCCCAGATCGGGATCGAGCACGCCGAGTACCGCGCCCGTGCCGTCGACATCGGTGAGCGCCTGGAGGTGCTCAAGGACTACCCGACCTCCCCCGGCTGCACGTCTCCGTTCGCGCCCGTCTGGATCGGCGAGATGGTGCGCCGGCGGGGCGACAAGTAGGAACGGTCGAGCGCACCGGCACGCCGGGCACGAGAGAGAGCCGGACTCGAAGCCCGCGATGTCCGGCCTCTCCACGGGGTGTCGACCGTCGTCCCGCGCGCGATCCGTCGCGCCTCGACCTCGGCGACAGCGGGCCGCACCGCACACCTCAGGTCCAGGTGGTGACCCACTCCAGCATGTGGTCGTAGCTGTCCCAGATGATCCCGCCGGTGGGCGTGCCCTTCCAGTCACCGAGCAGGCAGCGGAGCGTCACATGGTGGTCCTCGGCGAAGTCGAGGTCGACGTCGCGGGTCGTGCCGTTGCCGTTGCTGTTCCAGTAGTAGTAGGTCCCGTACCCGTCCACGGTCAGCTCCGCGACGGCTGAGTGACCGTCGGCGTCCCGGTCCTTGACGATGAGGTGCTCGCCATAGGGCTGGAACTCGCAGTAACCACCCTTGTGCCACGTCTGGTCCACGTAGATCCCCGCGACGGGGTCGTCGGCCTGGGCCGAGGACGCGGCGAATCCGACTGCGGTGCAGGCGGCCAGAACGGTGGCGGCGACTCTGGCGATCAGGCGCACAGGCACTTCCCTTTCGTCAATCCTTGGCATGCATCCCTCAACATCATCATACGTATTACGCACCCCGCGAAACATCAACTTCCCCAAGGAGAGGGCGACTTGGTCGCCCGACGCCGCCCATGAGGGTCTTCGAGTCGGTTGCGCAACACTGATCATGAATGTTCAAGGTCTTGCATAGCGGGGCGCTTGTGGGCTTCTCTCCCGTTCCCTCTCACACAGGATCTAACGTCGTGCTTCTGAGAGGTCCGGCAGTGGGAGGCACCGTCATGACCATTCCCTCTGATGCACTGGACCGCGTACGGGCGGCGCTCCGCCAGGTCTGCAGTCCCTGGGAGACCTCGGCCGCACTGGCCGGCTCGTGTGCCTGGCTGGGGGTGGTGGGCTGGGCGTTGATGCTGGCGCAGGACGACAGCGCCCACCTGTTCCCGTGCGGTATCAGCGGGCTTCCTTCGGTGTGGGAGCCCCCGCTGCGCCCCCTGGCACGGTCCGGGAGCTGGCCGATCTGTCTGGCCGCGCTGGGTCACGTCTGGACGGGGCACGGCCTCGAACGCCCCTACCCGCTCCCGGAGGCCGACGCACCGGCGGCGGCAGCGGCACTCCCCCTGCGCAAGTCGCTCGGCGCCCTCGTGGTCCTGCGCCCGGGACCGACACCGTTCACACACGGAGAGCAAACGTTTTTGTCCGCTGTCGCCCATGAGGTCGCAACCGTCCTGGCCGACCTGCCGAGCCCCGGACAGCCCGACGTCCTCCCGCAACTGCGCGAGGTCGAACGCGGCGCCTTCACCCTCGACCTCACCGGACAGGACATCACCTGCGACCGTGTCTTCGCCACCATCCACGGACTTCCCGGACCGGGCCGGCATCCGCTGTCGGCGGCCCTGGCGGCGCTGCCGCAGGCGGATCTGCCGCAGGCCGAGCGCCTCCTGCAGCAGTTGCGGCAGGTGCCCGGCACCTATGAAGTCATCTACCGCGTCGTCGGCTTCGACGGGCTGCACGTCATGCAAGCCCGCTGCTCCCGCAGTACGGAGGTGCTCGACCGGGTGGTACTCACCGGCCATGTCACCGACATCACCCGGGATGCCGACAATGCCGCGTGGCGCGAGGAGCGCATGCACCGGCAGATCCGCAGCGCGGAGCAGATGCGCGCACTCGCCTCCGCCTGCGCCTCGGCCGGCAGCACCAGCGAACTGGCCGCGGCCACCTGCGACGTACTGGCCGTCTTCGGCGCCGACGCCATCGTGCTGGCCGAGGCCGCCGACCAGCACTTGCACCTACTGACCAGCCACGGACAGCAGCCGCACCACCTGGAGATGCTCCGCACCCTCGAACTGAGCGCGAGCGCGCCCCTCACCGACGCACTGCGCGAGCACCGAGCCGTGTTCATCGCCTCCCACGACGAACTCGTGGCGGCCTACCCCCACTTCGCCGACGTGTCGCCCCGCCTGGACCGGCAGGCCTGGGCCGCACTGCCGATCCCGCTGTCCGCGCCGGACGCCCGCCCCGCCGCCTGTCTGCTGTCCTTCACCCGGCCCCACGCGTTCACCGCCGAGGACCACGCGCTGCTCATCGCGGCCGCCGGACTGCTCGGACGCGCCCTGGACCGCTGCCGCGCCTGGGACACCGAGCACGCACGCGCCGTGGAGCTGCAGAAGGGCCTGCTTCCCACCGCGCTGCCCCACCTGACGGGCATCGAGCTGGCCGCCTCCTACCTCCCCGCCGCGGCGGGCGCCCACGCCGGGGGCGACTGGTACGACGCCTACACCACCAGCAGCGGCCGGCTCCTGCTCGGCATCGGCGACATCGAGGGACACGACACCCAGGCCGCCTCGTTGATGGGCCGGCTGCGCACCGCCATCCGCGCCTACGCGGCCCTCACCGAGGACCCGGCCGAGCTGCTGCGCCACACCAACCGCCTGCTGACGGAGGACAACGACAACGATCCTGAGCGTGCTCGCACCGCCACGTGCTGTCTGATCCTCCTCGACCCCGCGACCGGCGACCTGAGATGCGCCTCGGCCGGGCACCCCAGCCCGCTCCTCCACTCCCCCAGCAGCGGATCCCACGAACTCATCACCGGTGTCGGTCTCCCCCTCGGCATCTTCGCCGAGGGCACCTACCGCGCCACCCCGCACCGGCTTCCCGAGAACACCCAACTCCTGCTGCACACCGACGGACTCACCGACCGGCCCGGCACCGATCCGGCCGAGGCCCACGACCTTCTCGACGAAGCCCTGGAACAGGCGGCGTCGCTCCCCGCCGAGGCAGCCCTGCGGCACATCACCTCACACTGCCTGGCGGGCGCCCGTCCCGTCGACGACTGCGGCGCGCTCCTGGTCCGCCGCCACGACACCTCCCGGGCGGACGGCCACGGCAGCCCGGGCAGGAGCGGCGCCACCGAGCGCCCGCGCGGCGCCGGGCCGGCTTCGTACGGAGCCCGAGGCACCGGTCGGATACGGTGACTCGATGACCGGGAATCTGCCGTCCGACGTGGCCGACGTCCTGGCTGTCGTCCTGGACTCGGACAACCCGGTCCATGCCGCGCTCCGCCGGCAGATTCCCCACCTCAGTGTGCGCGAGCGCTGCTCCTGCGGCTGCGGTACCGCCTACTTCGACCTCGACCCCGGCGCGGTGATGCCCGCCCCCATCGGCCCCGGTACGGTCGTGGCGGCCGAAGCGCAGCTCGTCACCGGGACCGGCGAGTGCCCCGGCGAGGTCCTGGCCTTCGCCCAGGGCGGCTACCTGTCATGGCTGGAAGTCTGCTCATGGAGCGACGACGTCGACGTGACACTGGACTCCGCGCGTCAGTGGCTGCGGCCACGCCCTTGATCCGCACCGCGTCAGTGGCTGAAGCCACGCCCTTGATCCGCACCGGCCGGCGTCGGGACGGTCCGCGGCTCGGCGCCACGTCGGCCGTGCCGCAGCGACGCCGCGCCGCGCCCGGCAGCGACCGTGCCGGGGAGACGTCGGGAACTCGGCCCCGCCCTAACCGGCAGTGCCGAATCGGGTCCGCCACAAATCGCGGAGCAACGCGATCTCGGCCATGTGGTGGATGAGTTCGAGGTTGGCCCCCGACAGCACGTCGGCGTACGGATCGTCGGGGTCGGAGCCGTACGGGTACTGCGAGAACCCGACGGTGTCGAGCTGCTCGTCGGTGACGGTGGCGACGCTGTCGCGCCAGCGGTCGAGCAGCGTCCAGAACCGATCGAGCGCCACGGCGGCCGAGGGCGTGAAGTCGACGAGCAGTTTCGGATCCTGCCGCCGTTCGCCGAAGGTCCACTCCCAGCCGCCCGCGAAGCCGTAGTGCAGGTGCCCCAGCCGCCAGGCGATGGTCGTCATCGGCGTCCTGTCGGGCTCCGGCTCACCGGTGTGGGCGAGGATCTGCTCGACCCGCTCGACACTCACGCTCCAGTCGTCGGCGATCTTGGCGACGGTCATGCCGCCGGCCGCCTGCCGGGCGACCTCCGCGTACTCGTTGGCCGGTATGTCCGGGGCGCCCAGATCCAGCACCCACTCGCCCGGCCCGAACGCCCTCGGAGTGGTCGCCTCACCCCGCCGCCGGATCGACCAGCAATCGGGCACCGGCTCCCACAGGTACTCCTCGTCGCCGAGCCCGGTCAGCCGAACCTGTGCCATCTCCCTGGCACGGTCGAACTGGTCGAGCAGCAGGCCCAGTCGATCGGTCCGTGCACCCTCGGACTGCATGCCTGGCTCCCCTTCGCCCTCGTGTCCCCGTCTCGCCCCGCTCAGGCGGAAGTTAGCGGCTCGGCGCGGCAGGACGCGACCCATTTCCCCGCCCACGAAACGACGCGGCACCGCACCACGCGATCGGACCCGACCGGTGTCCCTGACACGGAGGCGGGGGCCGCTCGCCATCGGCAACGGCAGACCGGGGCTGTCCCAGCCGGCCGGATCACGGCCGTCCCCTGCGCTTCAGTCGTTCACCAGCAGGATCTTCCCCGTGTGCTGCCCGGCCTCCATGAGCCGGTGCGCCTCGGCGGCCTCGGCCATGGGCAGGGTCCGGTCGACCACCAGCTGCACGACACCGTTCTCGATCATCGGCCAGACGTTGTTCTGCACGTCCGCCACGATGGCGGCCTTCGCCCGCGCCGACCGGGTGCGCAGGGTCGTGCCGTGCACGGAAGCGCGCTTGAACACCAGCTCGGCGAGGTTGAGTCGGCCCTCCAGCCCGTCCTGCAGACCGATGACGACCAGGCGGCCGTCGTGGGCCAGGGAACGGACGTTCCGTTCGAGGTACTGGCCTCCGATGACGTCGAGGACGACGTCGTAGGGGCCGTGTTCGGTGAAGTCCTGCGTGCGGTAGTCGATCGTCACGTCGGCGCCCAATTCCCGCGCACGGGCGGCCTTCTCTGCGCTGCCCACGGTGGTGACGACGCGGGCTCCCAGTGCCTTCGCGATCTGGATGGCCATGGTGCCGACACCTCCGGCCCCGCCGTGCACGAGGAGGGTCTCGCCCTCCTCGAGTCGCGCAGTCATCACGATGTTGGACCACACGGTGGCCGCCGCTTCGGGCAGGCCCGCCGCCTCGACCAGACCGATCCCCTTGGGCACCGTCAGCAACTGCCCCGCGGGGACGGCGACCTTCTGCGCATAGCCGCCGCCCGTCAGCAGGGCACAGACCTCGTCGCCCACCTGCCGGCCGGTGACCCCCTGGCCGAGGGCGCTGATGCGGCCCGAGACCTCCAGACCCGGATACGGCGAGGTGCCGGGCGGCAGCGGGTAGAGCCCCCAACGCTGCATGACGTCGGCCCGGTTCAGGGCGCCGGCCACGACGTCGATGACGACTTCCCCGGCGGCGGGCGACGGGTCTTCGACCTCGGTCCACTCCAGGACCTCGGGTCCGCCGGGTTCCTTGATCGACACAGCCTTCATGACACTTCCGTTCACAGGGTTGAGGTGAGGGGTCCCATCGACGTCCGGGCCGCTGGGTGCGCGTAGTTCGCCGTGGCCGGGGGCGGGGCTGAGCGTGCGCAGCGTGTCGCCGCGCTTGACGTCGGCAGAGGAGCCGCATGACGGCCGGGCCCGAACACCCAATGTTTACACCACATACATTAGCACGAGAGTAAGCAGTGTCAACATCGGGGTCCGGCTCCGCCCGCGGTGGTCGACCTGAACCCCCACCAGGCCCCCCGCAAGGGATCTCAGGCGCAGCCGTCCCGCCAGGGGGACGACAGCAGCTGGGCGGCGATCAGCCTTGTCGAGCATTGCTCAACAAGCTAGGGTCCCCGGCATGACCGCGAAGTCCGCCCCCGCTCGCGCTCGACTGCGCCCCGACGAACGCCGGACCCAGCTGATCGGCATCGGACTGCGCCTGCTCACCACTCGCCCGATCCACGACCTCTCGATCGACGAGGTGGCCGCCGAGGCGGGCATCTCGCGCGGGCTGCTCTTCCACTACTTCCCGACCAAGCGGGACTACTACGTGGCGGTGGTGCAGGCGGCGGCACGCCGACTGCTGCTGCACGCCGAGGCGCCGAAAGAGGGCTCGCCGACAGAGCGTGTGCACGGGATCGTGGACGGCTTCGTGTCGTTCGTGCAGCGCCGCAAGGCCAACTACGTGGCCGTGGTACGGGCCGGTGCGGGCGGCGACGAACTGGTGCGGGAGGTCTTCGAGGAGAACCGCCGCACGCTCACCGACCGCGTCCTGGAGGCCGCGGGCGTGGACGACCCCACACCGCTGCACACACTGGCCGTGCGCGGCTGGCTGGCCATGGCCGAGGAGACCGCCATCAGCGCCACCGACGAGGTCGTCACCACGGCCGATCTGGTCGACCTGCTCGTGAGCAGCCTCGCGCAGGTCATGGAGCAGTTCACCTCCGGACGTCACTGACCTGTGCCGGCCGGGAGCCCGGCCGGACGTCCGCCCCGATCACCGACCATCGCTCGACAGAAGGGGACGCACATGAGCCGCCCGCCGCCGACCCGCCCTGCCACGAGGTCTTCGACCCGTTCCGGCTCGCTGTGATCGCCCAGCAGATCTCCTGCGGCCACCACCACGAGCACACTCGGGCGATCCGCCGCCTCACACCCGGATCGCCGCCAACCGCCTTGACCGACACAGCCGTTCGGTCATCCGCCGCACCGGCGGAAGCCGACGGCCGGGAGTACCGCCATGCCGCTCATCTGTCTCGTCCGCCACGGTCAGGCGTCCTTCGCCGCCGAGGACTACGACGTCCTGTCCGACCTCGGGCGCACCCAGGCAGCCGCCGTCGGCCAAGAGCTCGCCCGCCGCGGCCTGCGCGATCCGCACCTCGTGTCGGGCACCCTCACCCGCCAGCGCGACACGGCGCAACTCCTCGCGGAGGCAGCCGGGTTCAAGGAGCCGGTGCGCAACGACCCGCGCTGGAACGAGTTCGACCATGTCGCCCTGCTGGCCCGCTACGCGCCGTCACCCCAGGACGCCCACTCCGTGCAGGAGTTGCTCGATCACGCACTGCTGGCATGGATGGCGGACCCCGCGGCGGCCGGCGACCAGGGCTGGGCCGCCTTCGCCGAGGGCGCCGCGGCCGCCCTGGACGAGGTGTCCGCCGCGCTCGGCCGGGGCCGCGACGCGGTGGTCGTCACCTCGGGCGGCCTCCTCGCCGCGCTCGTCGGCAGCCTGTTGTCCGTGCCGCCCGAGGGAGTCGTCGCCCTCAACCGCGTGACCGTCAACGCCTCCGTCACCACCCTCGCGGTCGGCGGATCCGGCACCAGTCTCCTCACCTTCAACGACCACGCCCACTTCGCCGGCGACCGGCGCCCCCTGCTGACGTACCGCTGAGCCGGTCCGCCGTCGGCCGCCCGCCGGACCGTCCCCCTGCGGCTTCCTAGGCCTTCGCCGGCTCGGCGGACGGCGTCCGCGAAGCCGCCGGGGACACGGTGAACAGTGCGTGGACCGCGGCGCCCACCTGGTCGGCGACCACCTCCGGGGTGGAGGAATCGAGCTTGCCGTCGAGGTGCAGGAACGCGAGTCCGTGGACGAGGGCCCACACGGTGGTCGACAGCACGTCCGGGTCGGCTCCCGGGAAGGCGCCCCGGACGATCCCGCGGACGTATTCCGAGATGGCGGCGGTCGCGGCGACCCGGTCCTCGTTGGTCGGGTCGCAGGGCTCGGCGAACATCACCCGGAACAGCGCCGGGTGCTCGAGCGCGAACCGGACGTAGGCGACCGCGACCGCGGCGAGGTCGTCGGGGGTCGTCGGCGAGGGGTGCACGGCGGCCAGTTGCACGGCGAGTTCGCGATAGCCCTGCGCCGCGACCGCGGAGACGAGCGCGTCCCGGTCCGGGTAGTGGCGGTAGGGGGCGGTCGCCGACACTCCGGCCCGCCGCGCGACCGCCCGCAGGGACAGCCCGGCACTGCCGTCCTCCTCCAGCAGCTCCCGAGCGGCACGCAGGCAGGCGGCTCGCAGGTCGCCGTGATGGTACGCACCCGCTTGCGGCATAGGTCACACTCCCTCATGTTTGCAGCGCTCACATCGTTCGGCTAATGTGAGCGGCGTACACATTGTATGCGATCGAGAGGGAGAGGGGAACTCGGATGACCCGCGAGCTGTTCTCGCCGCTGCCCCTGCGCTCCGGGCAGGTGCTGGGGAACCGGATTGCGAAGGCGGCCATGGAGGAGAACCTGGCCGGCGACGGCCAGGTGCCCGACCGGCAGCTGACCGGGCTCTACCGGCGCTGGACCGCCGGCGGCACCGGACTGCTGATCACCGGCAACGTCATGGTGCACGCCGAGGCGCTGACCGGCCCCGCCGGAGTGGTGCTCGACCACGCCGCGCCGCTGAAGCCGTTCACCGACTGGGCCAGGGCCGGCAAGGCCGGAGGCGCGGCGATGTGGATGCAGATCAACCACCCCGGACGCCAGATCCAGGCCGACATGCCCGGCGTCGTGTGGGGCCCGTCCGCGGTGGGCGTCGACCTGGGCAAGCACAGCAGCCGCTTCGGCCGTCCCGTCGCCATGACCCCCGAGCAGATCGAGGCCACCGTCACCCGCTTCGCGGTCACGGCCCACCGCGCCGAGAAGGCCGGCTTCGACGGTGTGGAGGTCCACGCCGCGCACGGCTACCTGCTGTCCCAGTTCCTGTCACCGCTGGTCAATCAGCGCACCGACGCGTGGGGCGGGCCGCTGGAGAACCGGGCCCGGATGCTGCTGGACGTCGTCCGCGCCGTCCGCGCCGCCGTCTCACCGTCCTTCGCCGTCGCGGTGAAGCTCAACTCCGCCGACTTCCAGCGCGGCGGGTTCGACGCCGACGACGCACGGCAGGTCATCGGCATGCTCGAACCGCTCGGCGTCGACCTGGTCGAACTGTCCGGCGGCAGCTACGAGAGCCCCGCGATGACCGGCCGTCGCGCCGACTCACGCACCCAGGCCCGCGAGGCCTATTTCCTGGATCTGGCGAAGGACCTGGTCAGGAGCAGCCCGCTTCCGCTCATGCTCACCGGCGGCATCACCCGGCGCGAGACCGCCGAGAAGGTGCTCGACAGCGGAGTGGCACTCGTGGGGATGGGCACCGCCCTGGCCGTCACCCCGGACCTGCCGAACCGCTGGCGCCAGGACCGCGAGGCCGATCGGCAGATGCGGCCCGTGACATGGTCCGACAAGGCCCTCGCCTCGGCCGCGAGCATGGCCCAGGTCCGCCACCAGATGCGCCGCATTGCCCGCGGCGGCGACCCCAGGCCCGGCACCCACCCGGCGTTCGCCCTGGTCTCCGAGCAGCGCCATCAGCGACGGGCCCTGCGCCGCTACCGGGCCTGGCTGCCCACCTCGGGAGACACCGCCGCGGCGAGCCGGCCCGCGTAGCCCGCACCCCGGCCGGCGCCCGCACCCCGGCCGCAGCGCCGGCCCGGACAGCGGCACCGCCTTCGCCCCTGACGGGCACCCCTGCCGAAGCGGTCTCGTCGCCACTCTCGACCGAACAGATCCGTCGAGCTCGTCGACGGATGACACCCACCCCTTGTTGACGGTGCTTACATCGGGGCCTAGGCTTGCCTCAATGTAAGCACTGCTCACATATGATCCACGGGAGCTACGCCCATGCCAACGCCCCAGCAGGACACAGCAGAGGTCGACCTGGGCGGCCGTACGGTCACCGTCCCGAAGGGCGGCCTGTACGACCGGTACCGGATGGACACCGACCTCGACGAAGTCGCCCGCAACCCTCGCGTCAGCGGTGTGGACTTCTTCCGCCGACTGCCCAAGACCAAGGTCGACTCTCCGATCGGTGCCACCCTCACCCCGAACTTCTACTACCGCATCTCGACCGCCCGGATCACGATGCTCGCCCGTTCCCGCGCGATCCGTTCCCGCCTGCCCGGGGAACTGGCGCCACTGGAGGTCGCGCCGGGCCTCGGGCTCATCTCGGTCATGTTCTTCCGCTACGACGTGTGCGACATCGACTTCTACACCGAAGCCGCCGTCGGGATCGCCGTGAAGCCGGCACGGCACGGCCGGCTCGGCTTCTTCGACCTCGTCGCCGGTCTCAAGAACGAACACCTCGACTCCTACGTGCTGTCCCTGCCCGTGAGCACCGAGATCGCCCAGGTCCGCGGCCATGACGGCTACGGATTCCCCAAGTGGGTCACCGCGCTCGACGTCGACATCGACGCCGCCCGGACGACCGCACACGTGGCCAACGACGCCGGCGGGACCGACCTGTCGCTGCTGGCCACCACACCCGCCCAGACCGCCTACCCGAGCGGGAAGCGTGTCTCGAGCCTCACTTCGTACACATCGATCGACGGCGCGTGGCACTCGACGCTGAGCCAGACCAACATGCTGTCGGCCGGGACGACGCGTTCGGCGCGCGGCATCGCCCTTCAGGTCGGAGAGGGCCGCATGGCCGACGACCTGCGGTCCCTCAACCCGATCAGGACCCTTCAGTTCGACGTGGTGACCGAAGGCCAACTCGCCCTGCACATGCCGGTCCCGACCTCCGTACAGAGCCGGATCTGAGGAGCCCTGCCATGGCCACCGACCACGCCGTCCCGTCCGCCTCCGCCCGCGGCTCCGTCCTGCCCGCCTCCCTGACCTCGGCCCGGATCGGGCGGCTGGCAGCGCGAGTCGTGGCCGCGGCGGACGCGGCCCGCGTCACCACCAACGCCCCGTACACCGGCGCCCCGCTGGCCGACCTGCCGGTCTCGACACCCGGGGACGTCGAGGACGCCTTCGCACGCGCCCGCATCGCCCAGAAGGCCTGGGCCGCGACATCGCTGGGCCGGCGCAAGAAGATCATGCTGCGCTTCCACGACCTGGTGCTCGCCCGCAAGGACGAGGTCCTGGATCTGATGCAGGCCGAGAGCGGGAAGACACGCCGCGACGCGTTCCTCGAAGTGACCGACACCGCCATCACTTCCCGGTACTACGCGCGCAGCGCCGCCGGGTTCCTGGAGCCCAAGCGGCGTCGCGGCGCGATCCCGCTGCTGACCCACACCACCGAGCTGCGCCATCCCAAGGGCGTCGTCGCGATCGTCTCGCCCTGGAACTACCCGCTGAGCATGGCCGCCGGGGACGCCATTCCGGCACTGATGGCCGGCAACGCGGTCGTGCAGAAGCCCGACACCCAGACCGCGCTCACCGCGTTGTGGGCACTCGATCTGATGCACGAGGCCGGTCTCCCCGCCGGTGTGTGGCAGATGGTGGTCGGCAGGGGCAGCTCCATCGGCGGCGCGCTGATGGACAACGCCGACTACATGATGTTCACCGGCTCCACCGCCAGCGGGCGCAAGATCGCCCGCGACGCCGGCGAACGCCTCATCGGCGCGTCCCTCGAACTCGGCGGCAAGAACGCCATGCTCGTCCTCGACGACGCCGACATCGAGAAGGCCGCCGACGGTGCCGTCGCCGCGTGCTTCCCCTCGACCGGCCAGCTCTGCGTCTCCGTCGAGCGCCTGTACGTCGACGAGGCCGTCCACGACCGGTTCGTCGCCGCGTTCGTCGCCCGTACGAAGCACCTCAAGATCGGTGCCTCGTACGACTACAGCAAAGACGTCGGCTGCCTCACCAACCCCTCCCAACTGGAGACCGTCACCGCACACGTCGACGACGCGGTCGCCAAGGGCGCGACCGTCCTCGCGGGCGGCAGGGCCCGGCCCGACCTGGGGCCGCTGTTCTACGAACCGACCGTTCTCGCCGACGTCACCCCCGACATGACGCTGTGCGAGCAGGAGACGTTCGGCCCCGTCGTGTCGATCTACCCCTTCCGCGACGTCGACGAGGCGATCGCCCGGGCCAACGCCACGCCGTACGGCCTCAACGGCAGCGTCTGGTCCCGCAACGGAGCCCGGGGACGAGCCGTCGCCGCCCGTCTGCACGCCGGCACCGTCAACGTCAACGAGGCCTTCGCAGCCGCCTGGGGAAGCATCGACGCGCCGATGGGCGGCATGGGCGACTCGGGACTCGGCCGTCGTCACGGCGCCGACGGCATCCTCAAGTACACGGAACCGCAGACCGTCGCACACCAGCGCGTCCAAGGGTTCACCCCGCCGGCGCGCGTCTCGCCGGAGACCTGGGCTGCCCTCCTGTCCACCGCGCTGAAGGCTCTCAAGGCCGCCGGCGTTCGCTGAGGCGCAGATGTGGCGTCGAGCCCATGAGCCAGGTGCCGGAACCGTCACCGCAGAAGGAAGAGATGGAAATGACCAAGGCCCTCTTCGTCGTGTCCGCGGCAGATCGCTGGACGCTGAACGACGGAACCGCCCACCCCTCAGGGTTCTGGGGTGAGGAACTGGCGATGCCGCACAAGATCTTCACCGAGGCGGGGTGGGAGATCACGATCGCCACTCCGGGCGGCAGGGCGCCGACACTGGACCGGCTGAGCATGTCCCGTACGGCCGGTCTGCCCTCCAAGCTGCGGGAGGTCTCCCGGTACCTGGACGCGATCCGGAGCGAGCTCAACAGCCCCCGGGAGCTGGCGAAGACCGATCCTGACGAGTTCGACGTGGTGTTCTACCCCGGTGGACACGGCCCGATGGAGGATCTGGCGGTCGACCCGGTCTCCGGCGCCCTGCTCAGCCGGGTACTGCGCTCCGGCAAGCCGCTGGCCCTGCTGTGCCATGCGCCGGCCGCCGCGCTGGCGGCCAGGGACGCCGACGGCTCGTGGCCGTTCGCCGGCTACCGGATGACGGGCCTGTCCAACACCGAGGAGAAGCTCAACAGCTTCGGCCGCAAGGCTCCGTGGCTGCTGGAGGACCGTCTGCGCGAGGGCGGAGCGGATTACGTCAAGGCACGTCTTCCGCTGTTCCCGTTCGTGGTCGTCGACCGGAACCTGTACACCGGGCAGAACCCCGCGTCCTCCGAACGGCTCGCCAAGCGGCTCGTGTCGGATCTGAGCACGACGGCACGCCGGACGCCTTGATCCGCAGGTTTGTTGCGCGGAACACCGCCGGACGGCAGACGGTCGGCCGGCTCCAGCACCAGCGGCTCGTCCGCGACCTCAGCGATCCACGTCAACAGCACCTCGGCAGTATCCCGGAGAGGGTCGTACCGTGGCGTTGCGATCAGAGAGTGAGCAGCCGGACGAGCAGCACCACCGACGTGCCCGCGGTGAACACCGATCCCAGCACGGTGAACACCAGGTCGACCGCTGCTGTGTCCCAGCCCTGGATCGCGAAACGGCGGGGATCGGTCGGGTCGTATCGGACCATGACGACGGCCCCCACGCCGAAGCCGGCCCGGACGGACCCGCGGCCGAGCCGGGACGAGTACGCGCACTCGCGGCCGTCGCCGGTCGTCCAGGCCGCGACCGGGTGGTAGAACGTGCCGCCTTCGTCGTTCCGCCTGACATCGTGGCGGACGATCCGGCCCTCCACGGTGACCCCCATACGACGCAGCATGCCGGCACGGCGGAGTCCGTACACGCCGAAGCCGAGGAAGAGCACGCCGATCGTCAGCGGGATGAGAGAGAAGAGCCATTCGCGTTCCATGTGTTCTGCGACGCGTCCGTGAGGTTGCCGGTTGCGCGTGACCTGGCCGTGGCAACCCACCTCACACCGACCTTCGCACTCGGCTGCCCCGGGACCGACCGGGTCGGGATACGTCCCGACCACCCAACTGCGTTCAGAACGACCGGTGTTCACGGCGACAGGACCGGGGTGATTCGGCCGTCCCGGCCGAAACGCGGGGGCCTCTCTGCGACCCCGTCACCCTTTTCGGCATCTTCAAACCGGGAATCTGACACGCGGCGACTTTCGCCGTGCCGGACTCCGTCGAAATCCATGAGATCCGCAGGAGTGGAGAGCTTTCCGCAGGGCACACGTGGGCTCGGAGGTTGATAACAATGGTTCCTGTTCTTCTCGTTCTTCTGCTTGCCCTGATCCTTTTCGGTGCCGGTTTCGCGCTCAAAGCCCTGTGGTGGATCGCTGTCGTCGTGCTGATCGTGTGGCTCCTCGGCTTCGTGGTCCGTCCTGCGGGCAGTGGCGGCAAGCGGGGTCGCTGGTACCGCTGGTAGGCGGGCCGGAGCGGCGTTCACCGGGACGGGTGGGCCCCGACGCCGAGGCGTCGGGGCCCACCCGTCTTTCGGCCATCCATATTCTTCGCGACACGACGGTGTGAGGTGCGAATCGAGGGGCACTCGCCCGCCCGAGAAAACGTCACCGAATTCGATGACGTCCATGACGACTCCGCGGCCCGACTGCGGCGGAGCGAAGAATTTCGATGAGGGAGCCGTTTTATGAGTGACAACATCTGGGGCTACCAGCCGACCACCGGCCACGTCCCCGGCACCGACCTGATCGGATACAAGGTCGAGGCCACCGACGGCAGTATCGGAAAGGTCGACAAGCACTCGGACGACGTCAACTCCTCGTACCTCGTCGTCGACACCGGCGTATGGATCTTCGGCAAGCACGTCCTGCTGCCCGCCGGCACCGTGAGGACGGTCGACCGGGCCGAGCGCAAGATCTATGTCGACCTCACGAAGGAGCAGATCAAGGACTCCCCCGAGTTCGACAAGGACAAGCACGTCGGCGACGCCGGCTACCACGAGCAGGTCGGCGGCTACTACCAGAACTACCGCGCCTGACCGCGAAGAACCGACCAGGGTGGGGCCCGCCGGAGACGCTCCGACGGGCCTCCCTTCTGGCCGACCTGGCCGTCACCACCGGCGAGGCCAGGGGCCGAAGGGTCAGCCCCGACCGCTCACGAACAGGCTCTGCACACTGCGGCCGATCGCACCGCGGGTGTCATGCAGCGCGGCCTCGGCCATCCCGATTCCGTCGGCGTCGATCTCGGTACGTGCGTCGAGGCACACCCACTCGCCCAGGGGATACCGGTGCAGGTGCACGGTCAGATCGGGGTTGATGAACACATGCGTACCGAAGTCCAGGACGTTGCTCAGCCCGTTGCCCGAGTCGGCCGCCACGAGTACCCGGTCCGACGGCAGAGTCTTCTCCCCCGCCACCAAGGGAACCCGCATCCGCATCCAGCACGTGGCCGGTCCGGGCTCGAGGAAGGCGCCCGCCGCGAAGCGGCATTCCATCCCCGTGTGATAGCCGACGTCCCACGGCACGGGAAAGAACGGCTCCGAGCGTGACTCGTCGGGCGACGGTACGGCAGCGACCTCGTCCGTCGCCGGTACGGAACCGGGGTCGGTCCGGATGCGCAGCGCCCTCGCCCGCATCACCTCGTCGCCCGACTCGGCCGTCAGCGCGGCCTCGACGAACTCCACGCTGCGGCCCTCCTTGATCACGCGGGTGGTCACGGACAGCGGGCGCAGCGGCACCGGGCGAGGGATCTCGAAGGTGATGCGGGCAAGACGCATGTCCTCACGAGCGCCGGGGCGCACCTGCACGGCGCGGCCCAGGAGAGCGGCGGGCGGCCCGGCGTGCTGGGAGTGCTCGTCCCAGGGTCCCCGGGTGTACGCGGTGGGTACGAAACGCTCCTCCGCCACCTGTTCGAAGAACGCCTCGGCATCGCTGACCTGGCCGACCACGGTTCCCGCCCTCTCCGGCCGCTGAGGCCCGTCCGATCACCGGTGGATCAGCCACTCGGGGTGCCAGCTAAACAACACCGTGAAGCTTGGTCAACACCCGGCCTACGGCTGTCCGCACCGTGCGGGCCCTGCGTGACGACGCACGGCGCACGGCGGCCCGGCATTGCTACGTCGCACCGGCCGCAGACCGTGTCGCAGGTCACACAACCCCTTTCAGTTAACGTTGACTAACCTGGCCTGGCGGCCCGGCTCCGCCGCCCCGCCCGGAGGGCACCGGGCTCGCCGCGGCAGCGACGCGTACCGCACGAAGGGACGAGCACGGTGGCCACCGACATGGAAGTGACGTATCAAGGCACGGTGTACCCGTGGCACTGCGACCACATGGGACACATGAACGTCATGTGGTACGTCGGGAAGTTCGACGAGGCCACCTGGTCCCTCTTCGCCCGCATGGGCATCACGCCCGACTACCTGCGAGAGCAGGAGCGCGGCATGGTCGCGGTGGACCAGCGCATCTCCTACCGGCAGGAGGCCCTCGCCGGAGATGTGGTGGTCGTCCGCTCCGCGCTGTTGGAGGCCCGCAGCAAGGTGATCCGCTTCTGTCACCGGATGGAGAACGCGACGACGGGCGACACCCTGGCGATCACCGTGCTGACCGGCGTCCACCTCGACAGGGCGACGCGACGCTCCTGTCCGCTGCCCGACGAGCAACTCGCCCGCGCCAAGGCCATGGTCACCGAGTTCGACCCCGGCATCTGACCGCGGACCGCCGTGGCCGGAGCTCGTGGAGTCGGCCTCGGACACCGGCCGACTCGGCGTGGTCCGCCGACGGCGCCGAACGAGCTCAGGGGCGACGTCCCGGGCGAGTCCGGCGTCAGCGGTGTCCGCAGAGCCGTCCGGAGGAGCCTTCGGAGAGCCGTCCGCGTACACACGACTGACAAGAAGCTGTCACACACGGACCGGAATGCCGGTTCGGACGTGGACGGTTTTCACTGGCATGACTGTAGGAGTAGCGCTCAACGCATCCGGCGCGGAGACCCAGGTCGACGCCTGCGTGCGGCTGGCCGAGGAGGCCGCGGCGGCCGGCCTCCGGTCGGCCTGGTTCGGGCAGACCCTCGGCGCGGACTCACCTCAACTCGCCGCCGTCGTCGGGTGCGAGGCCCCCGGACTCCATGTGGGCACCTCCGCGATCCCCGTCTTCGGCCGGCATCCCCTGCTCGTCTCCAGCCAGGCCCAGACCGCCCAGGGGGCCACGCACGGCCGCTACCACCTCGGTCTCGCCCTGGGCACCAAGCTCCTGACCGAGGGTGGTTTCGGGCCGCCCTTCGAACGGCCCGTCGCGCGCCTGCGTGAATTCCTCATCGCCCTGAGCCAGTTGACGCAGACCGGTACGGCCGACTTCCACGGTGAACTGCTCACCCTCTCCGGCGGCCGACGGGCCTCCGACGTGGCCGTGATCGGTGACGAGAAGGCCGTCACGGACGAGGTACGGCGCCACCGGGACGCCGGGGCCACGGAGGTGGTGTTCTCGGGCTCGGAGTTCGCCGGAGAGGCGAACCGGAAACGCACCTGGGCACTCCTCGGCGAACTGGCCGGGTGAGGGAACACCCGTACCGGATGCCCCGGCGGGCCGGACGGACGGCGGTACGCCGCCGGCGATTCCCCAGGCACAAGACACGTACACCATTGCGGGGCCGATCCCCGTGCGACGAAGGAGTATTGATGACCACTCAGGTGCCCTCGGCGGATCTCCAGGCCTTCACCGAGGACTGGCTGCACTGGTACCGGACACAGGAAGAGCGGCTCGCCGACCCGCACGGATTCCTCGCGATCACCGGACTGTACTGGCTCGACGACCGCCCGCAGCGCTTCCCGGACGCCCCGGGCACGTGGCGGACGGGCTCCGACGGCGTCACCGTGGCCCTCGACGAGGGCGAGGAACTGGTCGTGGGGGGAACCCCGGTGCGCGGGGAGCACCACTTCGGTGAGCTCCCCGAACGCGGTGGCGTCGACGCCGTGTGGGGGAAGGCCGTGATCGAAGTGGCCGAGCGCGGCGGAAACGACATCGTGCGTCCCCGGCACCCCGACGCACCGCTGCGGACCGCCTTCGCCGGGACGCCCGCCTACGCACCGGATCCGCGCTGGGCGTTGACGGGCCGCTACGTCGCGTTCGACGAGCCGCTGCCGACCCGGGTGGGCGGCGCGGTCGAGGGACTGGAGCACGTGTACGACGCGCCGGGCCGGATCGAGTTCGAACTGGACGGCCGTTCCCTGTCCCTGACCGCCTTCCCCGGTCACGCTCCGGGCAGCCTGTCGGTGCTGTTCACCGACGCGACCTCCGGGGTCACCACGTACGCCGCCAATCGCGTCCTCGGCGTCGGGCCGCCCGCCGCGGACGGGACGGTCGTGCTGGACTTCAACCGCGCGGCGAACCTTCCGTGCGCCTACACGGACCTGGCGACCTGCCCGCTGCCGCCGGCGGAGAACCGGCTGCCGGTGCCGATCGAGGCCGGTCTGAAGATCCCCCGCGAGCGGGGCGGCGCCTGAGCACACGCGAACCGCCGGGCGGCGGGCCCACGGGCCCGCCGCCGCCGTGCGATGCTCAGCAGAGGGGCACTCCGGGGAGCTGGGCCGCCGGGTTGTCGATGTAGATGTTGCTGATGAAGCCGTTCTGGTCGCGCAGCTTGCTCCACCAATTGTTGGTGTAGCCCTCGGCGTTGACCGTGTCGCCCTGCTTCTGGCACAGGACGCGGACGCTGGTGGGCCCGGCGAGGGTGGTGACCACCGGCGAGCTCAGATGGGCGTCGCTGCGCACGCGCACGCCGCTGCCCCAGGTCATGAAGGGTGTGCCGGCGCCGCCGCACCCGTTGTCGCTGGTGAGGAAGTACTGGTTGTAGCTTCCGGGGTAGGCGAGCGCGGCGCCGTTGATGCGGATGTCCTGGCCGACTCCGTTGTAGAGCTGCTCGTAGTGGATGTGCGGGCCGGTGGAGTTGCCGGTGCTCCCGGTCGTGCCGATCTGCTGGCCCTGTTCGACGTGGGCGCCGTCCGCGACGGAGAACGCCGACAGGTGGAAGTAGTAGGTGCGCCAGCCGCCGCCGTGTTCGACGGACAGGTAGTTGCCCGCGCCGTTCGCTTCGTAGTGGCGGTACGCGGTGCCGGTGGCCGAGGCGAGGACGGGTGTGCCGTTCGTGGTGCCGCCGTCGGCGCGGACGAAGTCCAGGGCGCGGCGGACCTCTCCCGAGTGATGGCTGTAGGTCCACTTCTGGCCGCAGGGATAGGGGGCCTTGAAGTCGGGCGCCGCCAGGGCCGTTCCACCGGTCGCGGCGCCGGCCGGGTGGACCGGCCCGAGCAGGAGTCCGGCCAGGGCCAGGAAGGTGGTGACGGCCGCGGTCCACAGGCGTCTGAGGGGCATGCGCGAGTCGCTCCTTCGAGTGGGGGGAGAGCGGAGGGGGCTCGATGTCCGGACGGACGGCGGATCGCGGCACAAGGTAGGAGCGGTTCGGCACTCAGGACAAGGCACCGGCCGGGTCTTTCGCTCACCATGCAATGTCTTGCACACGACAAGTCCAGCCGTCCATCATGCAGCCGGGACAAGGCCAACACCCGTGCGATCAGGGCTGGTTGGCGTTCGGCAGGCGGAGCGGACGAGAGGCGTGGGCGTACCTGCGCGCCGAGGCACGCGATCCGGCCGGCCGGGCTCCGGCCTGCCCCAGCTCATGGGTCGGGCCCTCGCCCCGATCCGCCCGCTCCTCCCCCGGCCTGCGACCGTGTGCTCCGGCGCCCGCGCGGCGACGGCCGAGTTCGCCCCCAAGCACGGCACTTCATCCGACTCGGGCGTCGGAGACAGGGCACCCCACATGTCCTCCCCACCACGTGTCAGACGCACGCGCGCGCTGTTCGGCCTGGGCCCGGCCGCCGTCCTGACCACGACCGGGCAGTCGGCCACCGCCGCTCCCGCTCCCGCTCCCTCGCCCTCGCCCTCGCCCTCGCCCTCGCCCTCGCCCTCGCCCTCGCCCTCGCACGACACCTCCGCCAATGGGGCGTTCGCACGAGCGGCGGCCGCGTACGACGTACCCCGCGTTCTGCTCGTCGCCGTCGGCTACGCGGAGATCCACCTCGACGGCCACACCGACCCCGGTCCGCACGGGGACCGGGCGTACCACATGAACCTGGTCCCCGGCGAGGGCGACAGCGGCACCACACCCTTCCCCACGTGGGGCAGCGATGTGAGTGTCCGTCAGCAGCCGACCACCGCCTCGACCCGCGTGGCCACGCTCCCCGGACCCACGACCGTACGCGTCAAGTGCCAGGTCCACGGCCGGCTCGTCGACTACCAGGGCTACGGCAACGACGTCTGGTCCTCCCTGCCCGACCTCGGCGGCTGCATCTCCGACATCTTCATCGACATCGACGACGCCTGGCTCCCGGGAGTATTCACATGCTGACCTCTCACCCGCGGCACGAGGGCCCCGCCGCGCGCCGCAGATCGCTTCCCGTCCGCACACTGAGCGGCGCCGCGTGCCTGCTCGCCCTCGCCACCGGGTCGGGAACCGCGCCCGCCGCGGAAGCCGCCACCGCACCCGCCGCGTCGTCCGCCGTGTCGTGGCACCCGGACCTGTCACGGCCCGGCACCGACGACGTCAATGTGCTCCGCAGCGCCAACGCGCTGCGCGTGGAGGACCGTTCGCTCGGTCCGGCGTCGCTGGAACGGCACGGCGGCTACGCGTCCGCCGTGCTGGACGAGCACCACCTGGACCGGCCGGTGGACCGGATCACCGCGGACGTCGACGCGGCCGTGCCGAGCGGGGCCGGCATGGTGGTCGACGTGCGGGGCCGCACCGCCGACGGCACCTGGACGGAGTGGCGGGAAGTGGCCGCCGACGCGCCGGCCCGGCTGCCGCGGGCGGTCGACGACGTGCAGGCCCGGCTGACCCTGTGGACGGGCAAGGCCGGCGCCACACCGACCGTACGCGGCCTGACCCTGTCGGCGGACAGCGCCGGCACGGCGTCGTCGCAGCCGGCGCAGCCCGCGGCCGCGGCCGCGGCCTTCTCGTCCCGCGTGTACGCCACGCGCGAGGGTCTGGTCGGCGGGACCACCGCCAACGGCCATGTCATACGCAGCAACGACCACTTCGTGGCCCTCCCCTCGCGCCGCGCCCTGTCGCCCAACGGCAGCGGCCAGTACTCGGTGCAGGTGTGCGGCCCGGTCCGCTGCGAGACCGCGCCGGTGTGGGACGTCGGCCCCTGGAACACGCACGACGACTACTGGAACACGTCCGCGCAGCGCGAGCAGTGGAAGGATCTCGCGCGGGGCCTGCCCGAGGCCCAGGCCGCCTACCAGAACGGCTACAACGGGGGTCGCGACGAGTTCGGCCGACAGGTCGCCAACCCGGCCGGCATCGATCTGGCCGACGGGACCTTCTACAACATCGGTCTCAACGACAACGGCTGGGTGACCGTCACCTACTTGTGGACCGACGGTGGCGGCGACACCAAGTCCTTCCCGACCTGGGGTACGGACGTCAGCATCCGGCAGCAGGCGACCACCGCCTCGACGCGCGTGGCCACGCTCTCCGGACCCACGACCGTACGCGTCAGGTGCCAGGTCCACGGCCAGCTCGTCAACTACCAGGGCTACAGCAACGACGCCTGGTCCTACCTGCCGGACTACGGCGGCTACATCTCCAACATCTTCATCGACGTCAGCGACGCCTGGCTCCCCGGCGTCCCCACCTGCTGACGACACCTCGCGCAGAACTGCCGGTCAACCGGGGGCGGCCGACGTGTCAGGGGCCGCCCCCTCCAGCAGGGCCCGTCCCAACGGCGTCCGGTGGTGCAGCACCCGATTCCCCTCGCGGCGGGTCGAGACAAGTCCCGCCTCGCGCAGCACCGCCGCGTGACGGCTCGCCGTCGACGGCGCGAGCCGAAGCGCCACGGCCACCTCGGTCGTCGTCATCGGCGTCCGGAGCAGATCGAGCAACTGGGCCCGGGAGGCGCCGATCAGATGGGCCACCGACAGCGTCGCCGCTCCCGCGCGCGACCGGGGCAGCCAGCCGGGATCCGGATGCAGCGGATGCACCAGCACCGGGGGCAGCGCCTCGTCCACCAGGGCCAGCGGTGTCCGCACACAGAAGAAGCTCGGGACCAACGTGAGGGGCCTGCCGCCGAGTTGAAGCGACCGGACCTCCGGGTAGGGGGTGGTGAGCCGTGTTCCGCGCAGGTGCCACCCGGGTAACTCGGCGTAGCTCGCCAGCAGTCCCTCGGCGCCGCCGCCCAGCGCCGCCTCGGCCCGCCGGGCGCGATCGTCGGCGACCCGCGCCCTGATCGCCGCCGCGTACGGGGCCACCGCGACGGCGTGATAGCGACGCAGTGTGGTGCCGAGCCAGTGCAGGGCACCGACGTCGCCGGTGGCCACCCAGCGCACACTGCGCGGCAGGGGTCCGCGCAGATCCCGGCACAGGCGCGTCAGTTCGGCGGCCAGCCTGCGTCTCGGTGTCGACAGCACGCGGTCGACGCTCTCCTCCAGACCTGTGTCACCGCGGCCCGGAGTGAGGAAGTCGGGGAAGTACCCCGTGGGCGGGCACAACGGCATCAACGCCCGGACGTCGTCGGCGAGTCCCGTGCGGTGCAGGGCTCCCCGCACCTCGCGCCGCCATGTGTCGTAGGCCAGCGACTCCTGCCGGTTCTGCAGGAGTTGCAGGCTCAGTGCCGCCTCCCAGAGCGGGTCCGCCCCGCGGGCGACCCGCACTCGGCCCAAGGCCCCGCCACCGAAGTCCACTTGAAGCACGGAGCTCGCACCCCCTCGGCGGAACCGCGGCGGTCGCGGAACCCGCCGTCACTCTAGTGACCCGCCCTCCGGACCGGCCCGGAACTCGGCATCGGCACCGACCACGCGCACCGTCGGGACGGTGCTGGTCGAGAGCGCGGAGCCCGGCCGGGAACGGGACGGTGGCCAGGTGCCGGCCGCGACGTGACGATCGCGGCGTACGCGTCCCGTGGCCGCTGCGGAGCGGGGGCTCCCGCGGTCAGCGCCCGACGCGCTGCGTCCTGCTGACCCATTCGGCCAGCGTGAGCTCGCCCGCGAGAGCCGTACGCTCCGGGCTGCGCCGACGCGGTGGCACGTGGACGGGCGGGTCGTCCTGACCGCCGTGGGCGAGGACGTCGCGGAGCAGGGCCAGGTGGGGCGCTGCCGGTGCGGCGGCGACGTGGTCCTGGCGCCGGGCCTCGCAGGACGTGCGCTCGGCCAGTGCGCCCGCTCGCGGAGCGATGCCGCAGACGCGGGCCCCGGTCATGAATCCGGAGGGTCCGGAGGGGGACAGACGCCTGTTGGTGGGCGTGCCGCTGTGGTTCCTGTTCCTGCAGTGGGCCTGGTTCATGGTGAAACCTCCGTTCAGGGTTCCACCTTGGCTCATGGACCGTGTGCTCCGCGTCGTCCCCGCGCAGCGACTTCTCCCTACCGCTGCCGTAGTAGGCGTCCGGCCGGTCTACCACCGCGGCAGAAGTGCGGGCACCACGACGGGCCCGCGGCCGCGGTCAGGCATCGACCGGCGTCTGCACCGAGCCGGGCACCGGACTGACCAGTCCGCACTGATAGGCGATCACCACGAGCTGGGCCCGGTCCCGGGCCGCCAGTTTCGTCATGGCCCGGTTCACGTGGGTCTTGGCCGTCAGCGGGCTCACGAACAAGTGCTGGGCGATCTCCTCGTTGGAGAGGCCCTGCGCGACGAGTCTCGTGACATCGCTCTCGCGGGGTGTCAGACACTCCAGCCGTTCGTGCACGGCTGCCGGGGAGGACTGCGGCTGCGCGAGGAAGCGGGTGATCAGCGCTCGCGTCGCCGAGGGAGACAGCAGTGCCTCACCGGCCGCGACCGTACGGACCGCGTCGAGGAGCTCCTCGGGGCTCGCCCCCTTGCCGAGAAACCCGCTCGCACCCGCGCGCAGCGCCTCCGCGACGTGCTCGTCCTCCTCGAACGTGGTCAGAACGAGCACTTTCACACTGTCGAGGCCCTCGGACTCGCTGATGAGCCGGGTCGCCTCCAGGCCGTCCATCTCGGGCATGCGGATGTCCATCAGGACGACGTCCGGGCGCTCCGCCACGGCCAGTTCCACTGCCTCGTGGCCGTTGGACGCCTCCCCCACGGTCTCCATGTCCTCCGTGGCGTCGAACAGCATCCTGAACGTGCCCCGCAGCAGGGCTTGGTCATCGGCAAGCAGTACGCGAATCGTCATGGTCCTCTCTCCGGTCCCGTGCCTGGCCTGCCCGCAACGGCAGTTCCGCCGTCACGCTGAACCCGCCCTCGGGGCGCGGACCCGCGTACAGCCTTCCGCCCACCGTGGCCGCCCGCTCCCGCATGCCGATCAGCCCGTGCCCGGGGCCCGCGTAGACCTGCGTGGGACCGGCGGCCCCGTCGTCCTCGATGGCGATGGTCAGCCGTTCACGGTGGTAGTGCAGGAAGAGCCTCGCACGGCCCGCCCCGGCGTGCTTGTGCACATTGGTCAGGGACTCCTGGACGATGCGGTACGCGACCAGGTCGACAGCCGGTTCGAGCGGCTCCGCCGTCCCGGACCGGACCTGGCTCACCGCGAGCCCCGCGCGTTCGAACGACGCCAGCAGAGCCGGAACCTCGGCCAGCCCCGGCATGGGGCCGCGCGGCGCCACGGGATCGCCGGACTGCCGTAGCAGGCCCACCGTCACCCTCAGCTCGTCGAGCACGGAACGGCTGGTGTCCCGGATGTCCTCCAGGGCCCTCAGGATCTGTTCCGGCCGCTGCTCCACGAGGTGGACGGCCACGCCTGCCCGTGCGTTGATCAGGGCGATGTGGTGGGTGACGATGTCGTGCAGCTCGCGGGCGATGCGGACCCGTTCGGCCGCCACCCGCTGCCGGGCCTCCTGCTCACGGGTGCGCTCCGCGTGCTCCGCACGCTCCTCGACCGCAGCGACATAGGCGCGGCGGGAGCGCACTCCGTCCCCGATGGCGGCGGGCAGTGCCGTCCAGGCCAGCATGGCCACCTTGTCGGGCTCGAGCCACGCGCTGGAGGCGAACATCGTGTCGGTCCCCACCAGCACGGCGGCCGCCGCGGCGGCCGACAGCCAGGCACTGCGCCGGTCGGTCCGCACGGCCATGTTGTAGACGGACACCAGCACCGGGCTCACCACCAGGGGGCTGTCCCGGAAACCCAGACTTTGGAAGAGCGCCCCGCAGCACACGGTGACGACCAGTACGCCGACCGGGTGACGTCGCCGCCACAGCAACGCCCCGCAGCCCACGGTCGCCAGTACGACGGCGGACCACCGTAACGAGAACAGGCGCTGGTGCGGCTCGATGGAGGCGGCCACCACGGAGAGCACGAGCAGCACGGCCACGGCCGCGAAGTTCGCCGCTCGAACCCGGGCTCGTCCTCCCCGTCTCCAGCCGTTGATCACCGCCATGTGACAACGGTAGGGGCGACGGACCGATCAGGCATCGGGACGCGTGCCCGCGTCCGGTCCCAGCCCGGCCGTCCGCAGCTGCAGGTAGCGGCGCTCGGGCACACTGAGCGTGGCCGAGGCCGCCGCCTGATACGCGGCCCGGGCGCCTTCGACGTCCCCGGCCCGTTCCAGGAGGTGTGCCCGGACGGCCTCCATCCGGTGGGTGCCGGACAGGGTGCCCTCCGACTCCAGCTCGGCCAGTCGGTCCAGGCCCGCCCGCGGGCCGTGCACCATGGCCACGGCGACGACGCGGTTGAGCTCGACCACCGGGCCGGGCGCCAGGCGTGCCAGGAGGTCGTACAGCGCCAGGATCTGTGGCCAGTCGGTGTCCTCGGCGGTGGGCGCCTCGTCGTGGACCGCGGCGATGGCTGCCTGCAACTGGTACGGGCCGAGGGCGGTGGTGGTGAGGGCCTGGGACACGAGTGCGACGCCCTCGTCGATGGCCTCGTGGTTCCAGCGGCCGCGGTCCTGTTCCGTCAGCGGGACGAGTTCGCCGCCCGGTCCGGTACGGGCCGCCCGGCGGGCGTCGGTGAGCAGCATCAGTGCGAGCAGGCCGGTCACTTCGCCGTCCTTCGGCAGCAGACGGTGCACCGTGCGCGTCAGCCGGATCGCCTCGGCGGAGAGCTCGGCGCGATGGAGCGACGTGCCGGAGGTGGCGGTGTGGCCCTCGTTGTAGATCAGGTAGAGGACCTGGAGCACGGCGCTCATACGGTGCGGCAGATCGGTGGGCTCCGGTGGCCGGAAGCGTCCGCCGGCGTCCTTGACGGTCTTCTTGGCACGGCTGATCCGCTGGCCCATGGTGGTTTCCGGGACCAGGAAGGCACGGGCGATCTCCGCCGTGGTCAGGCCTCCGACGGCACGCAGCGTCAGCGCGATCTGGGACGGTCTGCTCAGCGCCGGATGACAGCACAGGAAGAGCAGGAGGAGGGTGTCGTCCTCGGACGCGACGCGGGATGCGTCGAGGGGCGGAGCATGGAGGTCGTCGCACGGTGTGAGCGCCGCCGCGGTCTCCTCGCGGCGCCGCCGCGCCTCCTCGCTGCGCAGCTGGTCGGTCAGCCGGCGCGATGCCACCCGGATCAGCCAGCCGCGCGGATTGTCCGGCACGCCTTCCCCGGACCACTGCTGCGCCGCCGCGAGCAGCGCCTCCTGTACGGCGTCCTCCGCCGCGTCGAAATGGCCGTACCGGCGGACGAGTGCGCCGAGGACCTGCGGCGCGTTGTCGCGCAGCAGGTCCTCCGTCGCGTCGGGCGAACTCACGCTCCAGTGGGCGCTTCCATGATCGGCCGGATCACCACGTCGCTCGGGGCCGCTCCCTCGGGCACCGGGCAGGCGTGCACGCGCTTGGCGATCTCGGTGACCCGCTCGATGCCGGCGCAGTCCAGTACCCAGTAGCCGGCGAGCACCTCCTTGGTCTCGCCGAACGGGCCGTCCGAGACGACCGGCGCCCCGTCGGCGCCCGAGGTGATCACGACCGCCTGCCGGGGCTCCGACAGTCCTTGGCCGTCGACCATCTCGCCGGACTCGATGAGCTCCTTGTTGAGGGTCTCCATGTACTGGAACATGGCGCCCAGCTCCGCCTGCGTCCAGGCCGGGTGCCCAGGGCTGGCCTTGCCGTTCATCGACTCGTAGTCGGCCTGATTGCCGTAGATCATGACCAGGTACTTCATCGGACTCTCCTCATGCATCGGCGGGGCATCCCGGTGGGGGCGCCTCTCGCAGGAGACGTCGGAGCTCGTCCGCCGTTCTCGACACGTGCCCGCAGATTTTTTTCAGCGGCCACGCCCGGGCACTTCCCTGGCTCCGCGGACGCGCGCGAGGGCAGTGCGGGCCTGCACCGTGCCGTCCTGTGTGATGCGGTAGGTGCGGCGACGCGGACGTCCGGCCGTGTCGTGCACGGCCGGGTCCTCCCCCCTGCTGTCCACCCGGCCGACCTGCTCCAGCCGGGCAAGGATCGGATGGATCGTGCCGCACGGGAGCCCCGCCGACTCGCACAGCTCCAGGCCTGACCGCTGCTCGGCCGGGTCCTCCAGCAGAGCCCGCAGCACCTGTCGGGTCTGAAGGGTCATGCGCGGCATACCCATACTCGTACGCTACAGAGTCCGTACGGAGGCTGCCCAGAGGACGCAGCGGTGCACCGGTGCCGCCCGAATGCCTTCGTTGCCGTGGGCGTGCCGGGCTTCTTGCCCCCGCGAGCGGGACGTCGGCTACGCCTTGAGAGCGACGTCGTCCCGGAGTATGGAGTACATGACCATGTCCCGCCAGGCGCCGCCGCGGAAGCAGGCCCCGCGCAGGACCCCTTCGCGGCTGAAGCCGGCCGATTCCAGTGCCCGCTGCTCCGCGACGTTCGCGAGTTCCGTGCTCGCCTCGACCCGGTTGACCTGAGTGTGGGCGAACAGGTACTCGGCAAGCTCGCGTTGGGCGCGCTTGCCGAATCCCTTGCCCCTCTCGGCGGTCAGCAGCGCTATGCCGATGTTCCAGCACGTCGAGGCCGGCCCCTGCAGGACCTGGCGCCACTGCACCTCACCGACGAAGCGGTCGTCACCCGCGACGATGGCGAGACGCCCGCCGCCCGCGGTGATGAAACCCTGCTCGGCCCACATCCGGCGCAGCTGGCCGGTGTTGCGATAGCCGAAGAACCCGAGCTCCCCCGCCTCCGAAGGGTCCTCGTAGAGACGCTCCAGCAGGGCGAGATCACGTTCGGCAACGGGGCGGAGATACACGGGTTCGGCCATGGCGTCAGACTAGCCAGCGGTCTGCAGTGCTCAGCAGGGGGGACCCGGCGGCGACCAAAGGCACCACGACGCCGGAGGCAGGTCGAGCTGCGATCGCATGGGCATCGCCGGCCAGGCACCCACGACCGCGATCACCCGGCCATCGGCTCCACCAGGAGGACGACTCGATCGGCCTCGACATCGAAGCCGAGCACGGGATTTCCGTGGTCGCCTTCCGGGTCCATCAGGACCGGCCTGCCCACGCGTTGCCCGATCTCGCGCAAGAAGCCGCAGAACACGTCGAGTCGCTCCTGGCCCTGCAACTCCCGTAGATCGACGTCGAAGTCGATGACCCTGTCGTCGAGAAATCTGAAGATCGCCAGGACTTGGGCCGTCGGCCAGACCCGCAGTTCCGGGCACTCGGCGTCCGCTGTTCGGGACAGCACGGTCTCCGCCCGAGGTACCGGCAGCACTGTGTCCCCTTCGGAGTACCGGCACTTCCACCCCCTCGCCTCGAGGAGGTCGAGCACCGCCTGCCAGTCCTCCACCGAACAATCCGGAACACGCACGTCGGGCAGCGCCCCCATCAGATCGGGGTCGAAAAGACGGCTCACGTCGTCCCACAGAAGATCAGCCACCCCGCCATGGTGTCCGGCTTCCCGATCCGACGCAGCTCCGTTTCCCATGGCCGAAGGCGCAGGGAATCCCGCACATCGGCGACCACGGCCTTCTCGCGGCGTGGTTCCGTCGGCGCGAGGCGGCGGGCAACGTGATGGTTCACGTGAAAGTGAAGGGGACTCCAGTGTGGTCTTCAAACCGGCAATCGCTCAGGCGGTCTTCTTCGGGTCCTCGGGGGCACGGACATGGCTGGTACCGGGGTGACTGCCATGTGCACTCGGTGTCCTCCAGCGGTGGCGAGCTGACGCCGGCCGAGCTGGTGGCCGATGCGCGGTCCGCGGGACTCGACTTCCTCGCGGCCACCGAGCACAACACCGTCGAGACCCATGGCTCCTGGGCACAGCACGCCGACGACGACCTGCTGGTGATTCTGGGCCAGGAAGTCGTCACCCGGTCCGGCCACTGGCTCGCTCTGGGGGTCCGCCCAGAGAAGGGAGTCGACTGGCAGTACGGCGCGGAGGACGACGTGGTCGATCAACACCTGGACGAGGTTCGTCGGGCCGGTGGACTCTGTGTCGCGGCCCACCCTTATGCGCCGTACCCGTCGGGCACGTTCGAGTACTCGTACCAGGGCTTCGACGTGGTGGAGGTGTGGAACGGGCAGTGGACTTCCGACCTGCCCTGGCAGGCGGACAACGAGGCGGCCTTGGCCCAGTGGCACCGCATGCTTGTGGCGGACATCGGCCAGGGACGGTGGATGCCTGCGGTGGGCAACAGCGACACCCACCTGAAGGGCCAACTCGGCAGCCCGCACACCGTGGTACGGGCCGACGAGCTGAGCGTCGACGCGGTCCTCGCCGGCATCCGTGCCGGCCGCAGCTGGGTCGCCGCGTCGGAGGCCGTCAGGCTGTCGTTCGCGGTCGCCGCCGGTGCCCGCGGCGCCGGGATCGGTGAGCGGTTGCAGACCGGAGATAAGCCTGCCGTGGTGCGGGTCGACGTAGTCGGCGTACCGCACGGCACCGTCAGCCTGCACACCGAGCAGGGAGAGGTGTGCCGCGCATCCCTGCGCGGCGCGGGATCGCGCACCGCGGAGTGGCGTATAGACGCTCAGGAATCGGCGTTCGTCCGCGCTGAGATCCGCGACGGGGAGGGCCGCATGGCGGCGCTCACGAACCCGATCGTCCTCGGGTGAGCGACGGTCGGCGCGTCCGCCACCGCGACGGCCGCCGGCCCGCCCCGCAAGCCGGCGGCCCCAGGCGCTATCCCCGGTCCCCCGGCACCGCCGTGACGTGTCCGGCCTGCGTCGAGGTCTCCGCGGCGGACGCCGTGACCACCTTGGAGCGTCGGCCGTCCCGGTCCATGAGGCCTCCGGTGAAGGCGAGACCGAGGCCGGCCACGGCCAGTGCCGCGCCGACCAGGTTGGGCGAGGCCCAGCCCCAGCCTGCCGAGATGGCCAGGCCGCCGAGCCAGGCGCCGCCCGCGTTGGCCAGGTTGAAGGCGGAGTGGTTGGAGGCCGCCGCCATCGTCGGAGCGTCCTTCGCCTTGGCCATGAGCAGCATCTGGACCGGCGTGGTGATGAGGGCGCCCATCGCACCGATGAAGGTGATCGTCACCAGAGCCGGCACGGTGCTGTGCACGGCGAAGTAGAAGACCACCAGTCCCGCGGCGAGCAGCGCCAGCCCGGCGTACAGCGTCGGTCGCAGTGCACGGTCCGTGAGGGGGCCCGCGACGAGCGTGCCGAGCGTCATGCCGACGCCGTAGAGCGCGAGGACCAGCGTGGTCGAGGAGTCGGAGATGCCCGTCAGGTGCGTCAGCATGGGCACGAGGTAGCTGTAGACGGCGAAGAATCCGCCGAAGCCGACGACGGCCGTGCCCAGGCCGATCGCGACCTGCCGGTTGTTCATCGCCCGCAGCTCGTGCTTGATCCCGGACTGCCGGCCGCGAGGCTGGTGCGGAACGAAGACGGCCAGCGCGGCGAGAGCAACGAGGCCGATGACGGCGACCGCGTAGTAGGCGGACCGCCAGCCCAGCTGCTGCCCGAGAGCGGTGCCGGCCGGGACGCCGACGATGTTCGCGATGGTGAGTCCGAGGAACATCTTCGACACGGCACGCGCGGCCCGTTCGGGGGCGACCAGCCGCGAGGCGACCACGGCGCCCACACCGAACAGCGCTCCGTGCGGCAGACCCGCCAGGAATCGTGCGGCGAACAGCAGCCCGAAGTTGGGGGCGAGCGCGGACGCGGTGTTGCCGATGACGAACAACCCGGACAAAAGGAGCAGAAGTCGCTTGTGGGGTATGCGCGCACCGATGCCCGTCAGCACGGGGGCGCCGACCACGACGCCGAGGGCATAGGCCGAGACGAGGTTGCCGGCGTGCGGCACGGACACACCGACCCCGTCGGCGATCTGGGGCAACAGCCCCATCGTGGCGAACTCGGTCGTGCCGATGCCGAACGCGACAACGGCCAGGGCGAGCAGGGCCAGTGGCATGGTGCAGTAGAGCCTTTCGAAGACAGCGGTCCAGGGGTGAGGAAGCCGGAGGACGGCGAGATCGTCTCCGGTCTTCCGCGGCCAGTCGCGCTGAGCTCCATTGCCCGGCGCGCCCTCAGAACAGGGCAAGCCCAGGACAATTACAGCAGCCGAAAGATGCCGCGCATTCCAAGATCCAGCCGCACGGTGTCGTGAACTGCGTCATGCCTCATCGGGCCGCTCCCGTCGAGCCCGCTCGCACCGCTGTCCCCGCGACCCGAGCGGCGGGGCCGGAACCGGTTCACCTACGGCCTCCCGTAGCGGGGCGGCAGGTGCGAACACCGCCGTGCGCCGGTCCGGCTGCGTATGCCCCTGCTGTCCGCCCAGCTCCCTCAAGCAGTGGCAGACGCCCCGCGGGGCGGACAGCGCCCGAGCCTGCCGGCCCTCGGTCGGGCTGCGGATCACCCCGTCCGTGCGGGAGGCACGGCCCCGGCCCGGCAACACGTCGAAGGCGTTTACCCCCGCAGCCCCGTGGAAGAGTCCAGTGCCACGTACGGTCAAGCGATCGGCCGACCCTGCCATGACGAGTGCTGCACCTCACCCGGGTGGAGCCGGCCTCTTCGACGCCCTCGCCGGAACAGGAGTACGCCATGCGCCTCTACGCCCAGACACCAGCGCGTCGAATCCGTCAGGTGCTCGCGGACCTGATCGCCGTGGCGCTGATCGCGCTCGCGGTGAAGTTCGCCCTCGTCGTCCGTGACGCGATCATGTTGCTGGCCGAGCCGGGTCGGAAGGCGGAGAGCGCGGGCGACAGCCTCGCCTCCGGTCTCGGTGACGCCGGCGACGCGGCCTCGAAAGTGCCGCTCGTCGGAGACTCCCTGAAGAAGCCGCTCGAGGCCGCCGCGGGCGCCGGCACCAATCTCTCCGACGCCGGACAGTCGCTGCAGGACACCGTGGGCCACGTGGCCAACCTGACCGCACTCGCCCTGATCGTCCTCCCCGTGGCCTTCGTCCTGGTGCTGTGGCTTCCTCCGCGGCTGCTCTGGATCCGGCGCAGCACCACCACCCGACGCCTCCTCGACGCCCCCGGAGGCGCCGACCTCCTCGCCCTGCGGGCACTCACCGGACCGCTGCGCAGTCTCAAGGCGGTTCCCTCCCCGCCCGGCGGCCTCGCCGACGCCTGGCGTCGCGGGGACGAGCAGGCCATCGCCGACCTGTCCGAGGTCACCCTCAGGCGGGCGGGTCTGCGTCCCTGACCGGTCCGGAGTGGGCTCGCGCCGCTGTCCGGCCGCCTTCCACCGGCGAGGCACCGTCGCCGGTCGTCTCCACCGCCGAGGTCGTCTCCGGTCCTGTCCACCGCCGAGGTCGTCGCCGGTGCTGTCCACCGGCAAGGTCGTCGCCGGCCCTCTCCGCTTGCGCGCTGTCGTCGCCCAGGGCGTCCTGACCGACACCTGGACAGACGGTGGATGACGGACGCGCAGGGGCGGGCCCCGCACCCGATCCGAACGGGCAGAGAATGTCGGGTCCGGCAGGACGCGCGCTGCCTAGCGTGGTGATCACCGAAGAGGAAGGAGACCGGGCGTGCTGGATCGGCTCAACCAGACGATGGAGCACATCGAGGACCGTCTCGACCAGTCCATCGACGTGGCCGTGTTGGCGCACATCGCCGTCACCTCGGAGTATCACCTGCGTCGGATGTTCTCCGCGCTCGCGGGCATGCCCTTGTCGGAGTACGTCCGGCGTCGTCGGCTCACCGTCGCGGGCGCCGAGGTGCTCGCCGGGAACCGGACGCTGCTGGAGATCGCGGTGCGGTACGGCTACGGCTCGGGCGAGGCGTTCGCGCGGGCGTTTCGCGCCATGCACGGCGTCGGCCCCGGCGAGGCCCGGCGCACCGGTTGCGCGCTCGTCTCGCAGCCCCGGCTCACCTTCCGCCTCACCGTCGAAGGGAGCAGCAGCATGCGTTATCGCGTCGTGGACAGGCCGGACTTCACCGTCGTCGGCCTGAAGGCCCGGGTGCCACTGGTGCACGCAGGGCCGAACCAGGCCATCATCGACTTCGTCCGCGGGATCGAACCGCGGTCCCGGGAACTCCTGGAGAAGCTGTCCGACCAGGAGCCGCACGGCATCGTCGCGGTCTGTGACGACCTGGACCCGAGTCGAGCCGAAGGCACCGAACTCGACTACTACCAGGGGGTGATCACGTCGTCGGCAGCGCCGGACGGCATGAGTGTCCTGCCCGTCGGGGCCGGCACCTGGGCCGTCTTCACCATCTCGGGACCGGTGCCGCAGGCCATTCAGGAGCTGTGGCGGGACGTGTTCACGGAGTGGTTCCCGTCCACCCCTTACCGCAGCCGCCCCGGGCCTGAGATCCTCCGCACCCGCCTGTCTCCGGGTGGCACCGAGGCCGATGCCGAACTGTGGCTTCCGGTGGAGCGGGAGCAGGGCTGATCAGAGCGTCGGCCGCGGAGGGGCCGGGCTCCGTGTGCTGGGGCCGACCCGGTCGACCGAACGGGTCGGCCCCAGCACACGACCGCCGACGGGACACAGAATCGCTCGACGGTCGAGGCGGACCCGCGTGCGTCACTGGGTGGTGAGCATCCCTTGGCGCAGCTTGGAGAGCGTGCGGGACAGCAGCCGGGAGACGTGCATCTGGGAGACGCCGAGGTGTTCGCCGATCTGGGCCTGGGTGAGTTCGTCGACGAACCGCATGTGAATGATGCGGCGTTCCCGCTCGTCCAGTTCGCCGATCAGAGGCGCCAGGGCGTGGAAGTCCTCGACGAGTTCGAGGGCGTTGTCCTCGGTGCCGATGAAGTCGGCCAGGGCGGTCTCGCCGTCCTGACTCGTGCTGATGGCGGCGTCGAGGGAGGAGGAGTTGTAGCCGTTGGAGGCGAGGCGGGCCTCGTTGACCTCTTCCTCGCTCAGGCACATCAGCTGGGACAGTTCCCTGACGGTCGGGGTACGGCCCAGTCGGCTGCGCAGTTCCTCGGTGGCCCTGGCGAGCTGGACCCTGGCCTCCTGCAGACGGCGGGGCACATGCACGGCCCAGGAGGTGTCGCGGAAGAACCGCTTGATCTCGCCGACGATGTAGGGCACGGCGAAGGAGGTGAACTCGACCTCGCGGGTGAGCTCGAACCGGTCGATGGCCTTGATCAGTCCGATGGTGCCGACCTGGACGATGTCCTCCATCTCCTCCGGGCCACGGCTGCGGAAACGGGCCGCGGCGTAGCGGACCAGGGAGATGTTCATCTCGATCAGCGTGTTGCGTGCGTACTGGTGTTCCGGTGTGCCCTCTTCGAGCGTGGCGAGCCGGTCGAAGAACTGCCGCGACATGTCCCGTGCGTCGCGCGGGGCGACCTGCGACGGGTCGGCGATCTCCGGCAGCCCGGCCGTCCGTGCGTCCACCGTCTTCGTCACCGTCATCTCAAGCCCTCCCACTGCATCGTGCCCCGCAATGACGGCTGACAGCAGCCGACGAAGGAGCGCGTACCCCCATCGGCGGCCCGCATGCCCAGGACGTCCGAGTCGGCCTGTTCGCACCACCCGTGCGGCGGCCTGCTCGCCCCGTCCTTGCGCGACCCACCGGGTGTGCCTGTCCCGCGGTCTGCTGGACAGGCACTTAAATACAGAAGCATGACTACAGAGCCGCAGCGCTTCACCGTCCTGCTGGTCCCCGAGTACATCGAGGGCGCGGACCGTGTTTCCGCACAGGACGCAGCCGTGCGATCGGCCGTCGTCGAGGCGACCGGCGAGACGGGTGAGACGGGCTACCCCCGCTATGCCGGAGAAGGGATCGTGGCCGACATCGATCCCCGTACGCGTACGGTCGAGGCGGTGCTCGTCGACGGTGCGGAGCTGGACTACGGGCTCAACGCCGCGGTCGCTCCGTAGTCGTTCGTGCCCTCCCGAGGCTGCCCGGGCCGGCAGTCCACGGGGCACCGGCAAGCGGTCCGGCCCGCCCTCGGACCGGACCCCTCACCGTGTGCTGTCCCTGGCTAGGCCGACTGGCCCGCGGGGTGGAAGTTGATGCGTTCACGGACGACGGGGAAGCCGGCCTTGGCGAAGTTCGCGGCCATGGGGAAGTTGCCGTGGTCCGTCGCTCCGCTGACCACCTCCGCGCCCTCCTTCACGAGGAAGTGGGTGCACTCCGCGAGGAGGTCGTACGCGTAGCCGTGTCCGCGGTGTTCCGGGACGACTCCGATGAACCCGATGGTCGGGCCGGAGGGGTTGTGGGCCGGGATGTGGATGCCGGCCAGGTCGCCCTCCGGCGTGTGCGCGACCTGCCACCACTCCCGAGGGGAGGGGCACCAGTGGAAGAAGTCGATTTCCTCCTGCGCTGCCCGGTCGACGCCGCCCTCCTCGATGGCCCTGAGCGCGTGGGCGTCCAAGGTGACGGAGTGGATGCGGCGCAACGCGTCGAAGAACACGGTGTCGTCGGGTTCGGCGCTGAACCGCAGGCGTCCGGGCCGCTCGGGCAGGCCTCGCTCCGGGGTCCAGCGGTACAGGTAGCGTTCCACCAGGAGTTCGTACCCGGCGGCTCGTGCGGCGGCGAAGCGTGCCTCGCCGGCGGCGCGCAGGTCGGGCTTGTCCCGCCAGCCGCCGGGCAGGTTGATCTCGAGTTCGACCTGCCAGGGCGCGGAGCGCAGGAGTTCGACCCCCGCCTCCTCTTCGCCCTCGGCCACATCGAACCAGTTGATGTTCACGGGCTCCGAGTCGTCGGGGCCGCCCCACCACGCGCCGCGTGCGACGACCTCGCCGTCGCGCAGGGCGACACGCTTCCAGTCGGGGCGGAACCGGGTGCGCCGGTGGCCTTCACGGGCGCCCAGCGGGTCGGGGAGTGCGTCGAAGAGATGGGCGTCGCTCGCGGAAAGCGCGCGGATGACCAGATCGGTCATGGAAATTCCTCCGGGATACAGGCTGCTGGAGCGCTCCCGGTCAGAACTGACGAACCACGCCGGGACAGCGGAGATGGGAGCGCTGGAAAGGTGTGAACTGCACGGCACTCGCCTCCTTCCGTCCGTCTGTGGGCGTGAGGCCACACAGTACGTGATCTTCCACGGCTCCGTCCATGGTTTTCCGCGGCCCTCGGAAGCAGGAGTTCGCGGGATGGCCGCGAGGCCTGCCGAGATCACGAACTACGGCTGGGGCACCGGGCGTCCCTGAAGAGGGAACGAAGCCCGTAGCCGCCACCGCACTCCGTCGTGGACCATGAGGTCGACCGCCGATACGCAGGCGGTGACCGGCAATCGGCCGCGGAGGTCGGTCCCGACCTCCGCGAGGACGGTGGCGTCCTGCCCTTGGGCGACGGTCAGGTGGGGAACCACGTCGTCGAACTGCCCGCCGTACGGCGGAGCCTCGGGCCAGCGATCCGCGATCGCCTCGGTGAGCCGGCGGAAGGGGGCCTCAGGTTCGGGCGCGAGGTACAGGATCCCCGGGAACCCTCCGCAACGCGCGAACCGGACCTCGAACGGCCGATGCCGCCCGATCACTTCGCCCAGGGCGGTGTGGGTGTCACGGTCGATGCGCCGCTCGTCGAGAAACGGGAAGAGCACGGTGACATGGGCCGGGACGCCCTCACCCGCTGAAGGGTCCAGCCGTTCACGCCATGCTCGGACAGCGGGTTCCGCTTCCGGGATCCTCACGACCAGTCCCGTCTGCCCCGCCTGCAACGCGCCCGAGCCATCGTCCGTCATCGCACCTGTGTATCAACAGGTCGTGGAGGAAGGCGATCGAATAGCGCCGTGCGCGGCAGCACGGGATGCTCGCGACCTCACCTCCCCGCCGGGCCTGAGCCCGCGGAAGTGGGGCCAACTCCTGGGCCGTCGGGCCCGGTCGGCGGGTGGCGGCACTGTCGAGGTCGGCCTTCCCGACGGGACCTCCCGCACGCTCGGGGATCCCGATCCCGATGCCCGGCTGTCCGAACTGCTGGGCCGTCAGGGGCGTCGGCTCGTCACATCGCCGTCGAGCGGACGGAAGGGCCCGGACGGTCGGCTGAATTGCGACCCGAAGGAGCCGTCCACGCCTCGTCGACCAGCCGGACAGCGGCCAGGAGCGCAGAGATCTGAGCTCGGGCGTGCACCGCCGCCGCGTGGTAGGTAGCGATCCCGTCCACCGGACCGGCCTCCGCGGACCTTCCGTCCCCTGCCATGCCGTGCACTGCACCACCATCCCGCGCCACTTCTCGGATTGCCCTCAGCATGCCGCTCACCGAGCCGCAGACGCGGATCCCGGACCCGTGTGTCGGCCTGCTCTTCTCACCGTGCGCCGAGCAGCCATCCCTGCCGGCCGTCGCGACCCGCGCCGGTCAGGAACGCGAACTCGCCCTGGGCCGGGGCTTCGCGGGGCTCTTGCCGCGTCGGACGTGTTGCGGGAAGGGCGGGAAAAGGGTTGGTCGAGCCGACGACCGAGCTGATAGCTTCCGGTCGACTGTGACCCCGCCCGAGGAGGTGAGACCCATGAACGCTGGATCCGTATGGGTGCTCCCCCTCGCCGTCACGGTCGGGCGATCGACATAGGTGTCGCCGGGAGTGCCCCGTCAACGAAGGCACTTCCGAAAGGCAACACCCCATGCATTCTGTGCACTTCACCGCGGAGAACACATCGAACGGTGTCGTCGAGCGCGACTTCACCGTGGGCGGTGTCCCCGGCGTGGTCTGGTCGCCCGCGTCCGGCGCCGAGCGTGCGCCCCTGGTGCTCATGGGCCACGGCGGCGGCACGCACAAGAAGTGGCCGGCCATGACGGGCCGTGCCCACCTCCTCGTGACCGGCTGCGGCTTCCATGTCGCCTGCATCGACGCGCCCGGGCACGGCGGCCGGCCGCGCACGGCGTACGACGAGCAGGAGATCGCCGCGCTGTACCGGGCGAGGGAAGCGGGAGAGCCGGAAGGCCCGATCGTCGTCCGTTACAACGCCCGACTGGCAGAGCGTGCCGTGCCCGAGTGGCGGGCGACTCTCGACGCCCTGCAGGAACTTCCGGAGATCGGCCCCGATGGGCCGGTCGGCTACTTCGGCCTGAACATGGGCACCGCGATCGGGGTGCCGCTGACGGCGATCGAACCCAGGATCACCGCCGCGGTGTTCGGTCTCCACTGGCCCGATGCCCTGGCCGCATCGGCGAAACAGATCACCGTCCCGATCGAATTCATGCTCCAGTGGGACGACGAGCACATCCCGCGCGCGTCCGGTCTGGCGCTGTTCGACGCCTTCGCCTCGACGGAGAAGACGTTGCACGCCAACGCGGGCCGGCACAAGGAGCTGCCTCGGTTCGAGTCCGACAGCGCGGTCCGGTTCTTCGCCCGGCACTTCGGGCGGGCGGGCACCTCACCCGCCTGACCTGAGCGGTATCGGCGTCCGGCCGGCGAACCGGGCGCCGATACCGCGCCGGGTCTGCCCGAACCGGTTCCTGTCGCCTTCCCCCGCCGCTACGAGGCGAGCGGGACCAGTGATCAAAGGAGGAGCTTGGTTCCCCCCGGTCGCGGTACGGTCCCGCCATGTCCCGATCAGCCGAGACCGGCCCCTCCCAGTCCCCCGTCACCGCGGACGACCTCGACCTCGCCGTACGGCTCGCCGTGGCGGTCCTTCGCCGGGCGCCGGCGACGGCGTGGGAGGGCAAGGCCGGTTCGCTGGAGTGGGACTGCTGGGAAACGGTCGAGCACCTCAGCGACGACCTCTTCGCCTACGCCGCACAACTGGGGCTCAGGACACCGCCCTTGGACCGTGAGGTTCCGTTCGTGTGGGAGAGCCGACGGCCCGGCGGTCCGGCGAACGCCATCCACGCGGACCGGAACGCCGGCCCCGACGGTCTGTTGCAGGTCCTGGAGGCGAGCGGCGCACTGTTGATCGCCATGGCCCGTACGGCGCCCCCGCAGACCCGCGCCCACCATGTCTTCGGCGTATCGGACCCGGAGGGCTTCGCCGCGATGGGCATCGTGGAGACCCTGGTCCACACGCACGACCTGGCGCAGGGGCTCGGCCTCGCGTGGAACCCGCCGGCCGAACTGTGCTCACGGGTACTGGCCCGGCTGTTTCCCGACGCACCGTCGTCCACGGACCCGTGGCCCACCCTGTTGTGGGCCACCGGACGTGCCGAACTGCCCGGGCGTCCGCGCCTGACCACTTGGCGATGGGACGGCACGGTCCGGGCGTAGGAGGCCGTGCTGTCTCCGATCGCCCGACGCACGGCGCCGGACGACCGGCCCGACCCGCGTCGGCCGCAGCGAGCCGGGGTCAGCTCAAGGTGCCGGTCCGGGCTTGCTGCCACAGGTCGACGCCGCCCTCGACCGTCGCCTGCTTGTCGATCTCCGCGAGCTCGTCGGCGGTGAAGGACAGGTTGGTGAGAGCCGCGATGTTCTGTTCCAGCTGCTCGGTGCGGGAGGCACCGATGACGAGGGAGGTGACGCGGTCGTCGCGCAAGGCCCATGCCAGTGCCATCTGAGCGAGGGTCTGGCCACGGCGGGCGGCCATGTCGTTCAGCGCGCGCAGTCGCTGAAGGGTGTCGTCGTTGAGCCAGCCGGTGTCGAAGGACTTGTCCTGGGCCGCGCGGGAGTCCTCGGGGATGCCGTCGAGGTAGCGGCCGGTGAGCAGGCCCTGGGCCAGGGCGGTGAAGCCGATGACGCCGAATCCCTCGTCGGCCGCGGCGTCGAGGAGCCCGTCGGTCTCGATCCACCGGTTGAGCATGCTGTACGACGGCTGGTGGATGAGCAGCGGGGTGCCGAGGTCGCGGAGGATGGCCGCGGCCTGCCGGGTGCGCTCGGCGTCGTAGGAGGAGATGCCGACGTACAGCGCCTTGCCCTGTCGTACCGCACTGTCCAGAGCCGTCATGGTCTCCTCCAGCGGGGTGGAGGCGTCCAGGCGGTGGGAGTAGAAGATGTCGACGTAGTCGAGGCCCATCCGCTTGAGGGACTGGTCCAGCGAGGCGAGCACGTATTTGCGCGACCCGCCGCCCTGGCCGTACGGGCCGGGCCACATGTCCCATCCGGCCTTGGTGGAGACGATCAGCTCGTCCCGGTAGGGGGCGAGGTCCTGTCGCATGAGCTTGCCGAAGTTGAGCTCGGCGGCTCCGTACGGCGGGCCGTAGTTGTTCGCGAGGTCGTGGTGGGTGATGCCGAGGTCGAAGGCGCGCAGGGCGATCTGCCGCTGGGTCTCGAACGGCTTGTCGTCACCGAAGTTGTGCCAGTAGCCCAGCGACAGGACGGGAAGGTCCAGTCCGGAACGGCCGGTGCGCCGGTAGAGCATGCTGCCGTCGTAGCGGTCGGGGGCCGCGACGTGGTTCATGAGGTTCTCCGTGATGAGGTCGTTGCGGGGAGGTGCCCCGGTGGGGATCGCTTCATCAACGGTGCGGGCAGCGGCCTGGGAAGTCCAACAGAGAGAACTTGTGGGATTGAGTGCTCCTGCTTCTCAATGACGACTGCTCCGGGCTGCGACCACTGCGTCGCGTCACCTCGCGGTCAATCCGAGCTTCGAGGGGCCGGGCACCCTCGCGATCCTCGACCGCGTCCACCGCGGTGTCGCGGTGTCCCGGTGAACCCGACGCCGACCTGCTCGCCCCCGGTCTCCTCCAGCGGTCGGCCCCGTGGCGGCACCGGTGCCCGGTCGGTCAGGGCTGGAGGCGGACGGACATCTTCACGGTCACGTCGTCGCCCGCCGTCAGGCCACCCGGCTTGCGCACGGCGACCTTGAGCGGCAGCAGGTAGCCGCCGTCCTTCGGGAACAGGGACGTCTGGAAGGCGACCTCGCCGATCCGGGCCTCGACCGGGATCACGCCCCAGCCGTACGTGGCCATCGCGGCCACCTCGCGGATGTCTGCGGACTCGTCGTCGGGCACGGGGACGAAGTAGTACGGCGACGGCCCACGCCACTCGATCACTCGGCCGGAAAAGGCGAACTCCATGAGGCCAGTCTGCTTCCCCAAGGACGTTCAGGTCACGCGATCAGTGACGGAGGCTGTGTCGCGGCGGATTCTCCCGCACCTTTGTCGAGCCGTCGACTCATCGACTTCCCGGTGCGCGGAGCCCCTCAGTGCTCGACCATCGCGCAGGTGGGTGAGGCCTTGCCCTTGTCCGTCTTCACGACGGACTTGCTGCCGCTGAGGCCATCGACGTCGATCCGCTCCGACATGTCGACCTGCCAGGCCGTCCCGGGCGCCGCTCACGTGCCCCCTGCTGCGGCGGACCCGTTGTCAGTGGCCGGGCGTACGGTCGGCGTATGGCTCTTTCACGGGATGAACGGGAAGCCTTTCTGGCCGAGCCCCACGTGGCCGCGTTGGGTGTCGCGTCCGGCGACGGCCACGGACCGCTGGTCGTGCCGATCTGGTACGCCTACGAGCCGGGCGGCCAGCCGTGGATCCTGACCGGCGCGGACTCCCTGAAGATGAGGCTGATCAGAACGGCCGGCCGCTTCAGCCTGCTGGTCCAGCGCACCGAGCCGACACCTCGGTACGTCTCGGTCGAAGGGCCGGTCGTCGAAGTGTCCGAGGGAAGCGGTGCCCTCCATCGCGACCTGGCGGCCCGCTATCTCTCGGGGGAGGCACTCGACCGGTACTCGGCATGGGCGGAGACAGAACTCGCCGATCATGTCGTGGTCCGCATGCGGCCGGAGCGCTGGTTCACCGCCGATCTGGGCGCGGTCTGACCCGAGGAGACCGCCTCCTCGGACGGCGTGTCTCTCCGCGCCGCCGTGCGCAGGGGTTCCTCCTGCGGCCCGATGCCGGCCATCCTCAGCACGCCCGCCTGTGCGCGCGGCTTCTGTACGGCCATGACCACGCCGTCCACGCCGAGCAGACCCACACGCCTGGGTTGCCGTGCTTCGGTCGGCGGCAAAGGGCTCTCGCCGGCCATGCCCTGGAACGCGATCCGCGGTCACACGGCCCCACGTCGTGGCCGTCCGGGACGCCTGGGACCACTTCACCTCGTTCGTCGAAGTCACCGGGAACGAGGTGAAGCCGGCCGCCCTCAACTACTCATGTTTCACCGCGCTGCGGTCACCCGGTTCGCCGCACCATCGGCCCGACCCGGGCGTCAGCCCTACTGGCGCCGCTGGCCGAGGACACAGAACTCGTTGCCTTCGGGGTCCGCCAATACGACCCACGATTGTTCGCCCTGGCCGATGTCGACGTGCTGGGCGCCATGAGCCACCAGTCGAGCCACCTCGGCGTCCTGGTCGTCGGGCCTGAAGTCGAGATGGAGTCGGCTCTTGGCCTTCTTGCTCTCCTCCAGGCGGACGAACTCCAACCCCGGCAGGCGATCCGGCTCCTGCCGGATCTCGAACTCGTCATCGGAGGAGTGGACCACGACCCAGCCAAGAGCCTCGGCCCACCACTGTCCCAAGGCCACCGGGTCTTCCGCGTGCACGATTACCTGTTCCCATTCCAAGGTCATCTTCCGAGCCTAGGCCCGCCGGCGCTTCGAGAACCAGACACCTCTTGAATGGAGCTAGTGACCTGAGTCGTAGATTCGTCGTTGGTTGGGTGTGAGTCGTCCTGGACCGAAGATTCCGCCGTTGTCTGTGACCGATGCCCAGCGGGCTGTGCTTGAGGGGTGGGTGCGTCGGCGTTCGACAGCTCAGGCTCTGGCCCAGAGGTCCCGGATCGTGCTGGAGTGCGCCGAGGGTCATTCGATCGCGGAGGTGTCGCGCCGGCTGGGGGTCGCGGCGGACACGGTCCGCACCTGGCGACGGCGGTTCCTCGACCGTGGCCTGGAGGGCCTGCACGACGAGCCGCGTCCCGGCGTCCCGCGGAAGATCACCGACGCGGATGTCGAGCGGGTGATCGTCAAGACTCTCGAAGAGACGCCGAAGAACGCGACGCACTGGTCGACCCGGTCGATGGCAGCGGCGACCGGGATGTCGCAGTCGGCGATCTCCCGGATCTGGCGGGCGTTCGCCCTGGCCCCGCACCGCTCACAGACGTTCAAGCTGTCCACGGACCCGCTGTTCATCGACAAGGTCCGCGACGTGGTCGGTCTCTATCTGGACCCGCCGGAGAAGGCCCTGGTCCTCTGTGTGGACGAGAAGTCGCAGATCCAGGCCCTGGACCGGTCCCAGCCGGTCCTGCCGATGATGCCCGGTGTTCCCGAACGCCGCAGCCACGACTACATCCGCGCCGGTACCACCACTCTGTTCGCGGCCCTGGAGGTGGCGACCGGCAAGGTCATCGGCTCCCTCCACCGCCGCCACCGGGCCGCCGAGTTCAAGAAGTTCCTCACCAAGCTCGACAGGGAAGTACCTGCCGGGCTTCAGGTGCACCTGATCCTCGACAACTACGCGACCCACAAGACGCCCGGCATCAAGAAGTGGCTGCTGGCCCACCCGCGGTTCCACCTCCACTTCACGCCGACCAGCGCGTCCTGGCTGAACCTGGTGGAACGGTGGTTCGGCGAGCTCACACAGAAGAAGCTCAAGCGCGGCGTACACCGCTCCGTCCAGGCCCTCGAACGCGACATCCGGGCCTGGCTCGCCGACTGGAACGACCACCCCAAGCCTTTCGTCTGGACGAAGACAGCCGACGAGATCCTCGACAAACTCGCCGCCTACTGCCACCGAATCTCTGACTCAGGTCACTAGCTCTGTCCGCCCCATTGCGGGCTCGGTGCCTTCGGGTCGGTGGCGGTGATCGGCTTGCCGTCGGCCCAGCCCCGGTAGGTGAGGGTGAAGGTGTCGACGGGCTTCTCACCGGTGTAGCCGTCGGTGCGCGTGACGGGGATGTCGAGAGTGAAGGACTTCGGCAGATGTCGGGAGTCGGTGGTCAGCACGAAGGTGGCCGTCCGGGTCGGAGAGGTCTTCAGGTACGGCCGGTAGAAGGCTCCTACGCTCGGATCGGCGGCCAGGTCCTTCAGGGCGGCGGTGCCTCGAAGTTCGTGCCCGCCGCCCTGCACGCCCTTGTCCTGGAATCCGGATGCCTTCGTGATGAGCGCCGCCAAGTCCGCGGGCTGGGCGAGCCATTGGGCCTCCAGGGCGTTGCGCACGGAGATGTCGCTGGCGGCCGGGGTGGCGGAGACGATCTTGGTGGGTCCGTAGGCGTCGGCACCCGTGGCACCTGGTGTGTTGTCGGGGGTGACGTAGGCCCGCTCACCGATCAGCACGATGTCCGGAGGATTCCAGGCGTGGCCCTCGCCGTAGTCGTACAGCACATGCGTCGCGGCCCTGACCGGTTTCCGGCTCATGTCGAGACGGCCCTGCCCGATGAAGAAGTCCGGGTCGCCGGGCGGCCGGGCGTTGATGTCGAAGGCCACCAGCTTCTGGTCGAGCATCGCCGAGACGATCGAGGAGGCGGTCGTGGACCGCTGGTCCGCGTCGGCCTGCGGGTCCGTGCCCGCGGTGACGGACCTGATCGCCAGCACGGCGAGGACGGCGGCCGCACCGAGCGCCGCGCTCGTCCGGACGACCCGTTTCCTGACCGTCCCGCTCTTCCCCGGTGGCCGACCGTCGGGAGGCCCGGGTGGCGCCGAGGGCGGCTGGGGTGAGCGGGCGGTCGTGTCGGCGGCGTACGCGACTTCCTGGAGGGCGAGTTCGACGCGCTCGCGGAGGGCGGTGGCGAGGACGACCGGGATGGCGACCGGCGCGGCCTGCCAGATGAGTCGCTGCTGAGTGGTGCGGCAGAGGGTGCAGTTGCCGCAGGTCCGGCAGGTGCTGTAGTGCTCGACCACACGCTCGGCGAGGGCCGCGGTGTAGCCGGGGCCGTGCTGCCGCTCGTGGTCCGCCAGCAGTTCGCGCAGTGCGGCGCAGCGGGTGCCGCCCTCGCGGACGAGCAGCAGGACGTGAAACCGGTTCGCCACCAACTTGTCGAGTTTCGTGCACTGTTTGCTGACGGCGTTGGGGTCCTGGCCCTTGCGTGCGGCGATCTCCCGTCCCGTCAGCCCGCCGAGGTTCCGCAGCCGGTAGAGGTCCCGCTGCTCGTCGTCGAGGCTCTTGAACACCGTCTCCAGCATCCGGTGGACCTGTTCGAGGCGGAGGAGGTCGTGGCCCGCCTCGATGACACGTTCACGCTCCTTCAACTCCTCGACGGTGCTGCCGGACAGGCCGGGTCGCTCCTTGCGGCCCCGCGACCAGAACTTCAGCACACGACGCCTGGCGACCTCGATCAACCAGGCCTCCAGCCTGTGCGGCGGGCCCAGCGACGTGTGCTGGTCGAAGTAGCGGAAGGCGTCGACGAACGTGTCCTGGACGATGTCGAGGGCGTCATCGGCGTCCACCCGGCCGGCGACGAAGCTCAGCACGGCGGGGCGATGACGCGCGGCGATCACGGCATAGACATCGGCCCGTGCGATCAGGGCGGGGCCCTGCCCCAGAAGCCGGAGGAGTCCCTCGTCCGTCTCGTCGGCAAGTGCGCGGGAGGAGACCGGCTCAGTCATCGCCGCCCCCGTGAGCTGCGGACATCGGCAACCGGAGAAGTTCTCGAAAAATCTTGGCGCGGAGCCGGGAAAAATCCGCCGGACCCGGCCTGACCCTCCGTACGGCCCCGAGCCCGAGGAGGCACCCATGATCCGTACAGCAGGGCGTTCCACGCCCGGCCGTCCCGTCGAGGCCCGCGGGTGGTCGCGATGAACTCTTTCTCCCCCGCGCCCGCGGCGGCCGAAGGCACGTCGCTCACGGACCTGAGTGCCTCGTACGGATTGCGTGGTCTCATGCTCGCGGCCCTCATCATGGCCGTGGTCCGCCTCGGCGGACACATCGTGGGTGCGGTGTCCGCGCGGGCGCTCGCGCCCTCGCAGCGCCAGTTGCGCTGGCTGCTCAAGCACGGCCACGTCACCGGGCAGTTGACGGCCCGGCAGGCGGTCGAGCTGACGCAGGCGACGCACGCGCAGGAGATGCGGGTCCGGCAGGCGGACCCGTCGAACGTGCAGCCGCCGACGCACCAGGATTCCGGCGCGGCGACGCCGGGCACGGCCGTGCCCGAGGCGACACCCGCGGAATCCGGCGGAGCAACGCCGGACACTGCCCCGCCCGAGGCGACGCCCGGTGCCGACGGCGGTCCCACCATGCCCCGGGTCGAAGCCACAGGCCTGTTCTCCCGCAGTAGAGACACAACGGGTCCCTGACAGCAGTCGTCCCCCGCGCCCATGCCCCTCCCCCACCGTCACGGTGCGCCCGTCCAGCACTTCATGCTAGGGAGGATCACCTCATACCAGGGCCACTTCGGCGAATCGCCCGCCTTCATCGGCGGGCGAGGTCGGGCCCGGGCGAGGTCCGCGACCGGCTCGTCGCCGCGTGTCCGGGCGCCGTCGTACGGGACAGGGCAGGTCAGCCCTCGGGACCGCCGAAGATCCCTCCCCCGTTGGCCCCGTTCGCCCCGCCGGCGCCATTGACACCGGTCGGGTCGTCGGAAGGGCTTGCGGTGTCCGACGGGGTCGCCTGCCCCGTGCCTCCGGACAGCAGGCCCCCGATCGATCCGTTCGAGCCGCTGGAGCCGCCGGACGTCGTGTCCTGCGTCGCCGAGGACCTGCCGGCCGACGGGGGCGGCGTCGTCGTCGGGGACTGCACGACCTTGCGTGCGAGGACGAAGCTGGCTCCTACATGGTCGGCACCGGACAGGGAGGCTTCCGCGAGGTAGGCGGTGTGGGGAGCCGCGGTGCCCTCCTCGCAGTCCTTTCCCGTGGCTTGGCGGTTCCAATGGAAGTCGACGGTGACGGGCCGGGTGCGGGAGAGCTCCAGCCAGCGGGGACCCGAGTGCCCGTCGGCGCAGGCGGACGACTTCCAGAGCGCGGCGCCCTGATCCGCCGGGGTGAGCGTGAGAAGTGCGCCTGCGCGGCTGGCGTTCACCCGGCAGGGCACCTCCTCCGCGTCTTTGGCGGCGGCCACCGTCAACGTCAGGTGTGGGTTCCGGTCGGTGTAGGTGTTGCGCTCGGAAGCCAGTCGGAGGGAGTACACGGAACCCGCGCAGGCCGGCAGTTTCATGATCGATCCGGTGTTGACGGGCTGGTCGCCGATGTCGGCGACGGTGTCCCTGGCCGGGTGGGGCGGCAGGCTCGGGGTCGTCTTCGCCCCGGGCGACGCGCCCGTCCTGGGTGATTCACGACCGGCCACCAGCGGGGTGTCCCGGCCCCAGGACCACCACACCAGGGCGGGCAGACCCACGAAGAGCACGACGGCTGCGGCGACCAGCAGCGCGACCCTCGCGACGCGGCTCGGGTCCCAGTGCGGATCCGTCGTGAACGGCGAGTTCGCGAGGCGACGGCTCCGGCGCTGCTCGGGGCGGCTTCGTGAGGGGAGTGCCGCCGATTCCGCCGATTCCGCCGGTTCCGCCCGGCTTGTCGTCCGAGCCTCGCGCCGGGCACGGGCCGTCGCGTCCTCGGCGGGATCCCTCCTGCCTGCCGAAACCCTTCCGCCGCCCTCCGAGCCAGGGCCTCCGACCTGTCCACCTTCGTCGCCGCTCCGCGTACCCGGACCGCCACCCTGTTCGCCTTCCCCGCCCCTCCGCGTACCCGTACCGCCGTCCTGTCCGCCTTCGTCGCCCCTCCGCGAACCCGGACCGCCGTCCTGTCCACCTGGGTCGCCGCCCTGCGGGGCTGGGCCGTCGCCTTGTCCGCCGTGGTCGCCGCCGCCCCGCGCACTCGGGCTGCCGTCCGGTCCGGGTGGGGCGTGCGCCCCCGCGCCGACACCCGTGGCGGAGGCCGTCGCGCCACCGCGATCAGGGGGTGCGGCATCCGCCTCGGGGACCGGGGACGGCGATTCGGGCGCCGCGGCGATCAGCGCGAGCCCGCCGAGGTCCTGGTCGCCCTGCATCGCGGCCAGTGCCTGCGACAGGACGTCCTGGGCATCGGCCTCCACCGCCCGTTCCCTCATCGTCTGCACCAGATCCGCGTCCGCGCGCACCACGCGCTGCTGGACGTCGCGCAACTCCGTCCGGGCCTGGCGCAGTTCCCCTTCCAGGTGGGCGATCGCGTCCATGGCCTGCGCGTGGTGGAGTTCCGCGTCGTGCAGGGCATGCTGCGAGGCGGCCGCTTCGGCGAGTCGGCGAGCTTCGCTCGCGGCTGCTTCCTGTCGCGCCTTGGCGGCGTCGGCCCGGCTGAGGTCGGCCCGATCCTGTGCCCGGGATGCGGTTCGGCGGGCGGAACGGCGTTCGTGCTCCAGGTCCTCGCGAGCGTTCTGGGCGTCCTGGACGGCCCGGGCGAGGTCCTCCTCGGCCCGGGACAGCCGCTCCAGCAGGAGAGCCTGACGTTCCTGCCACTCCTCACGGTCCGCGACGGATTCCTCTTGCACGGCCACGGCTTGCTCGCGCAGACCCTCATACGCGTCCTTGAGCCGGTCGAGGCGGTCCACGGCTGCTTCCCAGTGGAGCCTGGTCCGCTGTTCCTCCGCCCGGGCACGTTCAGTGGAGCGGGTGCCGGTCTCCAGTTCCTTGTGCGCGGCCGCGAGAGCACGGTGCACACCGAGGAGTTTCAGACTGGCACGGGTGAGGCCGAGGAGAGCTCGGCCCTGCTCGGCCTCCAGTACGTCCACCTGACGGCGCAGCACCGCCGCTTCCGTGCGGGCCGCGTCGCGTTCGTCGATGACGTCGTAGGCCTCCGCGACATCGGGACGGCGGCTGCGCAGAGCCGGCCGGTACAGCCGCCACAGGGTCTCGGCCGATTCCCGGCTCGGCTGCGGGCAGCGGTCCCCGAGCAACCGGAGCAGATCGAGCACCACGTCCCGGGTGGGGACCAGCCGTCCCGACACCATCCGCCGCACCGACATCTCGTCGCGCCCCGATCGCACACTCTGCAGCCGGTCCGCGCCCGCCTTGCCCAACCTCCGCTGCCGCTCCCGCATTCCGGGGGCGCGTTCCGTCAGCCAGGCGGCGACCTGTGCGAGCGTCAGCGGATCGTCGCCGCTCAGCAACGGCACCATCACGGTGCCGCGAAACACCCTCACCCAGCTGTCGACCGACGGCGTCAGACCGCTGCTGACCGGCTCCAACGGCTCCCCCGGACCTACCACGTTCATTCCCCCTGGGCCTACCACCGGGTCGCGTCACGCACCCGTCCCGCGGTCCGGACGGCTGGTCACCGATCCCCTGATACCGGACGCAGGTGCCCACCATGCCCGTTCCACCCCATACTTCGCAGGCCAATGCCCCAGCCGGACTCGTCCGACGGCCGCCGAGGTCCGGCCCGGTTCCGGGACAAGTGAGGGACGCGCCGGGGCATTTGGCGGCAGCGACGGCATGCGGAAGATCAACGAACACGGCACGGCCAGGACACGCAACGACTAGGCTGGCGCCGTCCGTTGGAGCGACAATCGGGGGCTGACGTGGCGCAGGCCGTGGCGTACGAGTTGGACGATTCCACCGTGGTGCGATTCGAGCTGGAACCGTCGGAGGAGTGGCGTCAGGTCAGTTCGGACGACGTGGTGGCCCGGGTGCGGGACGCGGTCCGTCCGGCCGTGGACGCGGCACGTACGGTGCTGGAGCGGGTGACCGAACTGAAGCCGGGCGAGGTCGAGGTGAAGTTCGGCGTCAAGGTCTCCGGCACGGCGAACTGGATCGTGGCGAAGGCCGCGACCGACGCCCACTTCGAGATCACCCTCACCTGGACACCCAACCGAGCGACGGGCGAGGACTCGACCCCTGCATGACCGAGTCTCCGGCCGGTGATGTGCGTCCGGCCTCCGACGAGTGGATCGTGGCCGTACATGTGGGCGGCATGGACCGTGCGCCGTCCGGCACGGGCGTACTCATCGACTCCCGGCGGGTGCTGACATGTGCTCACGTCGTCTGCACCAAGGGCCTGCCCGTACCGGAGGTGTGGGCGGCCTTCCCGATGGCCGACGAACTGGAACGGCGCCATGTGCGCGTGCAGGAGATCATCGCCCCCGCGCCCGCCGTGCAGCAGGTGCACGACGTGGCCGTCCTCGTCCTGGAGGACGAGGTTCCCGCCGGCATCGCGGCACCGCTGCGCGACCCGCGCGGCAGCGCCCTGCTGACCGAGCCGTGGTGGGCGTTCGGCTTTCCCGACGGCGCCCTGGGCAATTCCGCCGACGGCCGCGTGGGCGAGAAGATCGGCTACGGCTGGGTGCGGCTCGACACCGCGTCCCAGTACCCCGTCCTGCCCGGCTTCAGCGGAGCTCCCGTCTGGTCGCCCGGCTTCCAGGCCGTCGTGGGCATCGTCGGCCAGGCCGAGTCCCGTACGGGCAACGCGCGGGCCCTGACGCTGTGGGAGGCCGGGCGCGCCCTGCCCGGCCAGAAGCTGGACGAGCTGACCACGTGGACGACGAAGGCTGCCGGTGAGGCGGCGGCCAACGCGTGGGGCTGGTCGCTGACCGGTGACGTCGAGGCCGGCCGGCACTGGCGGCCGCGGGCCCGCGGAGTGAGCACGGACGCCGAACCCGGCTACCGCTTCAGCGGCCGCACCGCCGCCCTGTCCCGCATCGTCGAATGGCTCACCTCACCGGTGGCCGCGCGCAAGGCCCTGGTCGTCACGGGACAGCCCGGCGCCGGCAAGTCGGCCGTCCTGGGCCGCATCGTCACCACCGCCGACGCGGAGATCGCCGCTCTCCTGCCGAGCCACGACACCGCCGTACGCGCCCCTCTCGGCACCGTCGCCTGCGCGGTCCATGTGAAGGGCAAGACCGCCCTGGACGTCGCCCACGAGATCGCCCGGGCCGCCTCGGCGGCGCTGCCCGACACCCCGCACGACCTCGATCGCCACCTGCGCGACGCGCTGACCGAACACGAGCGCCACGACTTCAACGTCGTCATCGACGCCCTCGACGAAGCGATCACTCCCGCGCACGTCCGGCAGATCGTCCGGGACATCGTCCTGCCCCTGGTGGAGAACTGCGCGGATCTCGGCGTACGTGTCGTCGTGGGCAGCCGCCGCCGCGACGACGAGGGCGACATCCTGCCCGCCTTCTCCCGCGCCGCCGACGTCGTCGACCTGGACACCCCCGCGTTCTTCGACGCGGACGACCTCGCCGCCTACGCACTGGTCACGCTGCAGCTGCGCGGGAACGAGCGTCCCGACAACCCGTACAACGACAGCGACGTCGCCCTGCCGCTCGCCCGCGCCGTCGCCGAGCGTGCGCGCAGCAACTTCCTCATCGCCGGCCTCACCGCCCGCACCCACGGGATGCACGACCAGTCCCCCGCCCGTCCCGCCGACCTCGCCGCCCGGGCGGTCCCCAGCGTCGAGAGCGCACTCCACGACTATCTGCGCCCCCTGCCGCCCGTCGGCGCCATCTCGGCGACCGACCTGCTCACCGCTCTCGCCTATGCCGAAGCTCCCGGCCTGACGCCGCTTCTGTGGCGCACGGCGGTCACCGCCCTGACCGGCTCCTCACCGACCGAGCAGGACCTGGTCGGCTTCGCTCGCACCGCCGCCGCGAATTTCCTCATCGAGACGAGCAACTCCGCTTCCCACGAAGGCACTTACCGCCTCTTTCACCAAGCACTCAACGACACCCTGCTCGCGGCGCGCGCCAGACATCGTGACACCGCAGCCGACGAGAACGCCCTCACGCGCGCGTTCCTCGCGCTCGGTCGTGAACTCACCTGGGCCAACGCACCCGCGTACCTCTTGCGTGCTCTGCCCGGCCACGCACTGCGCGGTGGCGCCACCGACGTCCTCCTCGCCGACGACACCTACCCCCTGTACGCCGACCTCCGCCGCCTCATCCCCGCCGCCGCGCATGCCACGACCTCCCAAGGCCGAGGAAGAGCACGGCTGCTGCGGCTGACACCCCGCGCCATCGCCGCCCCACCCGAGCAACGCATCGCCTTCCTCAGCGTCACCGAAGCGCAGGAGGAACTCGGCGGCACGTACACCTCGATGCCGGAGACGGCGCCCTACCGGGCCGTCTGGGCCTCGGTGGCGCCGGAGACGGTGGAAGTGGCGCTCGCGGGTCATGGCAACGTCATCACGGCGCTGACGGCAGTGGATCTGGGCGGGAAGGCGCACCTCGTCTCCACCGGGAACGACGCCACTGTCCGGATCTGGGATCCCCTCACCGGCGAGGAGGTCCGTCAGCTCACGGGCCACGACGAGGCCATCTATGACGCGTGCGTCGTCCATCTCGGCACCGACCTGCTCGCCGTCGCCAGCCGCGACCGGGTCGCCGTCTGGGACCCCACCACCGGCAGGACGGTGCGCCAACTCGCCGAAGACATCAATCTGATCGAGGCCTTGTGCACCATCACCCTCGACGGCCGGCCCCACCTGGCCGCCGGCGGCTACGGAGGTACCGTCCACGTCTGGGACCCCACCACCGGCGAAGAGACGCACCGACGCTCGGACGACGACATGGTCCAGGCGATGTGCGCCATCACCCTGGACGACCGACCCCACCTCGCCACGTGCGGCTTCGACGGCGTCGTCCACATCTGGGACCCCGCCACCGGTGAAGAGAACCACCACCAAGTCACCGGCGACGACGCGATCGAAGCCATGTGCACCATCACTCTCGACGGCCGGCCCCACCTCGCCGTCGCCGGAGGGGACAGTGTGCGCATCTGGGACCCCGCCACCGGCGAGGAGACCCACCAACTCACCGGGCACAGTGCCCAGGTGCAGGCGGTGTGCACCATCACGCTGAACGACCGCACCTACCTCGCCACCGCCAGCGCGGACACGACCGTCCGCCTCTGGGACCCCGTCAGCGGCGAAGAGGCGGGCCATCTGGGCAGCCACGCCTACGGAGTTCAGGCGGCCTGCGCTCTGGTCGTCGGCGACCGCACCCTCCTCGCCACCGGCGGATACGACAACACCGTCCGGATCTGGGACCCCTCGGGCCGGACCACGGAGCGGCCGGTGAACCGGATCGCCGGTGTGCAGGCATTGGACCTCGTCGAAGAACAGGCCCTCCTCGTCTCCGCCGGCGAGGACAACACCGTGCGAATCCTGGACCCCGGCTCCGGGACGGAGATGCGTCAGCTCGCCGGTCACGGCGGCGAGGTGCGGGCGATGAGCACCTTCGTCCTCGACAGCGCTCCACGCCTCGCCACCGCCGACGCGGACCGGGTCCGCATCTGGGACCCCACTACCGGCGAAGCGGCCGGCGAACTCGTCGGCGACGACACCATCGAGGCCATGTGCACGATCGCCCTCGACGGCCGGCCTCATCTCGCCGTCGCCGCCGCGGGCAGCATCCGAGTCCGGGAACCCGTCACCGGCGAGGAGACCCATCACGTCACGGGCAACGACTCCGGGGTCCAGGCGATGTGCACGCTCACCCTCGACGACCGGCCTCACCTGGCCGCGGCCTGCGAGAACAGCGTCAGCGTCTGGGACTTGACCACCGGCGAAGAGACCCACCGGCTCACCGGGCACACGGCGCAGGTCCAGGCGATTTGCGCCGTCACCCTCGACAACCGTCCCCTGCTCGCCTCCGGCGGTTACGACAACAGCGTCCACATCTGGGACCCGGCGACCGGCGAAGCGCTGCACCAGCTCACCGGGCACACCGACTGGATCCGCGCGGTCAGCACGTTCACCCTCGGCGACCGCAAGTTCCTTGCCACGGCAGGTGACGACGCCACGGTTCGTATCTGGGACCCCCGCGCCGGCCTGCAAGCAGCGGTGATCCCGGTCCGTCACCCGGTGACCGCCCTGAAACAGGCGGGTGAGCTGCTCGTCGTCGGCTTCGCCACCCGCGGCATCATGGGCCTGGCCGTCACCCTGTGATGCCGACACCGGCGGGGCACGAGGCCTCGGCTGGCCGACGACGGCCTGTCGGCGCGGCGCGGACGCGCTCGGCCCGGTCCGAGACCGTCCCCTCGCGCCACGGGGTGGGATCTTGGCAACCGGTGCTTCACGATGCGTCCGAGAGGTCCCCGCAAGGAGCCGTCGATGTCTCACCCCGTGCCGCATCCGGACCGAGCCCCCGAACGGCTCCGCGACCTGCTGCCGGGTGCCGAGTGGGCTGCCGCGGCACCCCGTCCCGGCGCCTGGCGGCCGCTGCCGACCGCGAGTGACCGGGCGTTCTGGGACGCGGCGCCGGCCGCCGCCCGCAGGGCGCTCGCCGTGTCCGTCGACGCGGCGCCGGCCCGGCCCTGGACCGTCCTGCCCGCCACCGGCTTCCTCGCCTACCGGCGGACCGGGGACCGGCAGACCTTCGAACAGGTCTACTTCGCCCGCCGCACCCGCCTCGCCGCCGCCGCGGTGGCCGCCGCCCTGCACGGGCCGCGGCCCGACCTGCTCGACGAGGTGGTGGACGGAGTGTGGCTCCTGTGCGACGAGGCGGGCTGGTGCCTGCCCGCGCACGAGCAGAGCGGTGACGCGCACGGCCCGCTGCCCGACCCCGGGCGGCCCACCCTCGACCTCTTCACGGCGGAGACCGGCGGGCTGCTCGCCTGGCTGGACGTGCTCCTCGGCGACGCGCTCGACACGCACGCCCCGCTGGTCGGGGAACGGCTCCGCCGCACCGTACGCGAACGTGTCGTCGCGCCCTTCCTCGACCGGGACGACTGGTGGTGGCTCGGGCTGCACGGCGAGTCCCTCAACAACTGGACCACCTGGATCGTCTCCCACGTCCTGCCCTGCGCCTACGTGTGCGCCACCGACACGGCGACGACGGCCGCGGTCACCGAGCGGGCGGTCGGTGTCCTGGACCGCTATCTGGACTGCTGCCCGCCCGACGGTGCCTGCGACGAGGGCATCGCCTACTGGCGGCGCTCCGCGGCCTCCCTCTTCGAGTCCCTGGAGACCCTCTCCGGCGCCTGCGCGCCCGCCCTCGGCGGCACCGCCCCCGACGTGTTCGCCCTGCCGCTCGTCCGCGCGCTGGCCCGCTATCCGCTGGCCGCGCACATCGCGGGTGACCGCTACGTCAACTTCGCCGACGGACCGGCACGGCAGCCCGCCACCGACGCCGCACTGCTGCACCGCTACGGCCGCCGCACCGGCGACGCCGACCTGCAACGGCACGCGGCCGCCATGCGTGCGGGCGGCGACCTGCTGCGCTTCGACCGCAGCCCCGACATGTCGCTGCACCGGGTGCTCGCCGAGCTGGCCGACAGCCACTGGCATGCGGCGACAGCAGACGGTTTCCCGCTGCCCGCGCACACCGTGCTCCCCGGTGTCCAGGTCGTCACCGCCCGTCAGCGCGCCGGCAGCACCGACGGCTTCCACCTCGCCGCCAAGGGCGGCCACAACGGCGAACCGCACAACCACAACGACGTGGGCACCTTCATCGCCGCGCTCGACGGCACCCCGCTGCTCGTCGACGCGGGCGTGGAGACCTACTCCCGCGCCACGTTCGGCCCGGAGCGCTACACCATCTGGACCATGCGCAGCTCCTGGCACAACGCCCCCGAGATCGACGGCCACGAACAGCGGCCCGGACGTGAGCACGCGGCCCGCGACGTCGAGGTCTACGCCGACGAGCACACCGCCGGCCTCTCCCTGGAGCTCGCCGCCACCTGGGACGACGCGGTGCCCGTGCGCAGCTGGCGGCGGGCGGTCCGGCTCGACCGGCGCACCGAACGGATCACCGTCGACGACTCCTGGGACCTGGAGCGCCCCGCCCGCGAAGTCGTCCTCAACCTGATGACCCCGCACACCGTGACCGAGGTGCCCGGCGGCCTCCTGATCGGCGACGGACCGGCCCGCGCACGGCTCGACTTCGGCGGTACGGCGTTCACGGTGGGGCTCGTCGAACGGCTGCTGGAGGACGCGCGCATGACCCTGTCGTGGGGGCCCGTGCTGCGCCGTATCCGCCTGACCCACCCCCGTCCCGGCAGCGCCGGCTCCGTCCGGCTGACGCTGAGCCGGCACTCCGGTTGACCGGCTGGGCGCGGACCCACGTTTTCGAGGACGCTGCGGGTGCATCCAGTGGGGCGGAATTGGGCAAAACTAGGTGAAAGGGGCCGTCGGCGAGCCCGGCCGGCGAGTGACCGAACCGGCCGCCGGGCCGACGCTCGCGGCTCACGTACCCCTCGATGAAGGGAGCAGACATGACCCACCCACTGACTCCCCCAGGTGAAACACCTCCTGCGGAGGGCTCGATCGCGGAGGCACATCAGGAACGTCCGGACGGTGATGTCTGGGACCACCCGTACTTCTGGCTCGGCTTGATCGTCCTCGGATCCGTAGTCATCGCCGGTTACTTCGTGATGCGCATCCTCGATCTGTAGTTCCACATCGCAGGTCCACATCGCAGGTCCCGATCTGCAGATCCCGATCTGCAGGTCCGCAAAGGCGCTGCCCGCCCGCGGACGTCGTCCCGGCGCCGGTCCGGTCGCGGCCGTGTCAGACCAGGCCCGTCACGGTCACGGTGACGTGTGCCGGGGCGGGCTCCGCGGGGAAGAGCGAGGCCAGACGGTCCTGGACGGCGGCCCGGGTGGCCCGGGCGACGTCCACGCTCCGGGCGTCCCCTCGCGCCACGAGTTCGATCTCGACGTGCCAGGGGTCGGCTCGGCCAGGGCGGTCCATCCGCACGCCCGCGGGCCTGGCGCCCTTGGCACCCGGTCCGGCGGCGGACAGCGCGGAGCGCAGGAGGCCGGTGATGCCCGGCTCGAGGAAGGCCACGCCCGGGACGTTCTGCACGGTCTCGGCGATGTCCTCGGTCAGCGTCGCATGCACGGCGTGGTCGCTCATCGCTCACGCCCCGCCTCACCCCGGGGTTCGTCGATCAGATCGGTGATACGGATGTCCACGGCCGCCGTCCGCAACCCCAGGCGGTCGTCCGCCGCCTCGCGCACCCGGCGACGTACCTGCTCGGCCACTTCCGGCAGCGGGTCCGTGGCGGGTGCGTGCACCTCCAGACGGACGACGACGCCCGACGGGTCCATGTCCGTGCCGGGCAGGATCCGGCACGAGCCCGCCCGTACCCCGGGGACGGTCTCGGCCGCCGCGCGCAGGGTCCGCGCGGCGGCCACTTCCATGATCCACAAGTCTTCGGCGGGCTCGCCCAGGGAGATCGGGCGTCCGGGGCGCAGCTCCATGTGGACGACATCCATCACGCGCCGGGTGAGTGTCGAGGGGTCGTAGCCCGCGGTGGTCGCGGTCTCCTCGCGCAGCTCGTCCACCGCGGACTCCAGTCGTTCGAGTTCGCTCACGGCCTGCCCGCAGTGCGGGCAGGACCGGCGGTGCGGGTCGTCGGCCTGCTGTTCCCAGGCGTCCCACACCTCGAACAGCGTTCGTCCACAGGGCAGTTCGTCGTCACCGGGGCCGGTCGGCCGCTCGGGCGGGTCCGTGTGGGTGGTCATCGCCAGGCCCCCAAAGCTTGTGTCAGGCGGCGCCGTGCGCGGAAGACGCGGGCGCGGACGGCGTCCTGCGAGATGCCGACCGTGTCCGCGATGAATGCGTAGGACTGGCCGTCCAATTCTCTCAGCACCCAGCAGGAGCGTTGTTCCGGGGACAGCAGGCCGAGTGCCTGGCGCACGTCCCGCAGCGCGTCGCGGCCCTCGGTGATCCGGGCCGGGGAGACGCTGTGGTCTCCGGGGCGGGCACTTCTCCGGCGTCCTCCAGGTCGGCCAGGGGTTTGCGTGCCCGCAGCATGTTCAGGCATCGGTTGGTCACGATCCGGTAGATCCACGTACCGAAGGCCGCCCGGCCGTGGAATTGGGGCAGGCGCCGCCAGGCACTGACGAACGCGTCCTGCACCGCGTCCTCCGCCTCCGCCCGGTCGCCGAGCAGCCGGGTCGCGAGCCGCACCAGCGACGGTGCGTGCCCGCGCACCGGTACGGCGAAGGACTCCTCGTCGTCCTCCGCCGCCCGGACCGCCAGCAGGGCGTCGTCCGCCTCGCTGTCCGCCTCCGGCTGTGCGGTCCGTCTGGGGGCCGCCGCCACCGGCCGGCTCCTTCCTGCCGTCCTGCACGTTGGACACCGCGACGCCATGTCCTGTGACGCAGCACTTCCCGCGCGTTCGCCGGACGAACGTGGAATCCGGCCGCAACGGTGTGTCGCGACGGCGCGCCGACCGGTCGTGTCCCGCGGGGCGCCGGGCTCACCGGGGCACGCGGAATCCGCGAATTGCCGGGTACAGGACCTGCGGGACGCCTACGACCGGAGCCGCCGATGACCACCGCCGCACAACGAGGCAGCATCACCGTCTCGGACAAGGCGGTCCGCAGGATCGCCGAACGGGCCGCCACCGAGGCGCTGCCCGCCCACCGCCTCCCGGCGGCCCGGGGCTCGGCCACCGTGCGCGGACGCCAGGCGGAGGTGGCGCTCGCCGTCACCCTGCCGTACCCGGTCCCTCTCGCCCGCACGGTGCGTCACGTCCAGGAACACGTCGCAGGGCGTACCCGACAGCTGACCGGGCTGGACGTCCCCACCCCACGCGTCACCGTCACCGCCCTCAGCCCGGTACGGGCCACCCCGGCGGCCGTGTCCCTGGTGAAGGGGCCCGCCACTGCCGCCGACCGATCCGCCGTCGACCCATCCGCCGTCGGCCGGACTCCCCGCCGCTGGTGGTCGCCGCGGCGGCTGCCGACCGCGGTGATCACCCTGTCGGCCGCGCTGTCCTGCGGCGCGCTCGCGGTCGACCTGATCCCGGTGCACACCGGGCACCAGCCGCCCTCGGACTGGCGCACGAGCGCCCTGGACCGGCTGTCGCGGCACGGGCCGGCCGACGCGGGTGCCGCGGGCGCCGGGGGCGCGCTGCTCGGTCTGTGGCTGCTCACCATGGCCGTCGCGCCGGGGCACCGCAATCTCCTCACGATGACCGCCCCCGCCCCACGCCGGCACCTGGCGGTGGACCGTTCCGCCGTGGCAGCCCTGGTGCGGAACGCGGCGAGCGACACACAGGGAATCGGTGGGGTGAAAGTGCGGGTCGGACGCCGGAGCGTCACGGTACGGGCCGGACTCGCGTTCGGCGACAGCGCTCGCGCACAGGCCGACGTCACGTCGGCGGCCCGCCGGGTCCTGACGTCATGTGCCCTGCGCCGCACACCTCGACCACGTGTCCGCGTCCGGCCGGAAGCGGTTTGGACACCGCCGGAGACAGGGAAACTCACGGCGGCGCCCGCGGACACCGGACGACCGCCGACCGCCGGCGCCCGGACCGCGACCAGTAGCGGAAAGGACGTCCGTACCGCGGCCGGCACCGGAACGGATGTCCGGACCGCGGCTGCCGGAACGGATGTCCGTTCCGCGGCGCCTACCGAAGGAGACGTCCGGACCGCGGCCACTACCGGAGGGAACGTGTGATGGAACGTCGGCACTCCGCCCTCGACCGGACCGTGCTCGCGCTCGTCGGGCTCGTCCTCCTCCTCGGCGGCACCTGGCTCGCGCTGACGGACGGGTCACTCGCCTCCCGGTTGCCGTCCTGGTGGCCCGCTCCCCCGCCGGGGTCGGTGTTCCCGGACAGGCAGCGGCTCGCCGAGCTGCGTACCGAGGGCTGGTGGACTCCCATCGTCATCGCCGGGGCCGTCGTGTCCGAGGCCGAGGCCGCCACCGCGCCCTGCACCGTCCACACTCGTGTCCGCTTCAGCCACCGACCGCACCGGGTGCCACATGTCCGCTGAACCCCAGGCCGGGAACGGCGGCAGGACCCGTTCACTGACCCAGCCCCTCGGGAGCCTCCGGGTACCCGCCACGTGGTGGCCCGCCTTGCGGCGCACCCCGGTGTCGATGTGGCGCGACGACATCTCCGACTACGCCGCGGCCCTGACCTACTACGCCATCCTGGCCGTACTGCCCGCCCTGTTGGTCACCGTCATCGCGTTCGGCCTGATCAGTCCGGGCACGGCCGAGGACTTCATCGCCCATGTCACCGCCTACGCCCCGGCCCAGTCGGGAACCGAGCTCCACGACGTGCTGGCCAGGATGCTGCGGAACGACTCGACCACATGGACGCTGCTGTGCACCGGCACGTTGAGCGCCCTGTGGTCCGCCTCCAGCTACCTCGCGGTGTGCCGCCGCGCCCTTCACCGCATGCACCGGGTGGCGGACCGGCGCTCGCCCTGGCGCAAGGCTCACCGCATCGTGGTGACCGCGCTCGCCCTGCTCGGCCTGCTCGTCGTCAGCGCCCTCGTCCTGCTGATGACCGGCCCCGTCGCCGAACAGGCCGGCCGCTATCTGGGATTCGACGCCACGTTCGCCTGGGCGTGGGGCCTGCTGCGCTGGCCGCTCCTGCTCTGCCTCGTGGCGCTCCTGGTCGTCGTCGTCTTCCACACCGGACCGGCACCGGCGCGCCGCCGGACGCGCAGCCTGCCCGGCGGCATCCTGGCCGCCGCACTCTGGCTCACCGTCTCCGCCGGCTTCGCCCTGTACGCCTCCGTCCTGAGCGCCTACAGCAGGCTGTACGGCTCGCTCACGGGCGTCGTGGTCTTCCTCATCTGGCTGTGGCTGTCCAACCTCGCCCTGCTGGCCGGCGCCCAGTTCACCGCCGAACTCGACGAGGCGTCAGCCGAGCTCCGCACATGACGTGATGACGGTGTGTCGTCCACCCCACGCCGACGTCCGTCGTCCACCACCGACCGACGTATGTCGTTCACCACCGGCCGACGTGTGCCGGTCCGCACCCGGCCGCCGGGTCGCGGCGTGCGGACACCGCGTCGGTCGTTAGCCCATCCGCTCTCCCTTGGTGATTCCTCCCCCTGCCCGGGTCTCCGCTCCGTCGACCTGCATGAATGCGCATGCGGGAAGAGTCACTGCACCTGCCCGGGTGATGCCTCCGCCGCTGCCTCCTGTTGCGGAGCTGACGGAGTGTCGGTTGCCTCGACGGTGGAGCAGAACAGGGGCGCCGCGCAGTCAGGCCGGCCGCTGCTCCGTTGGAGGATTCCCTTGCGAAACAAACACGTTGGCGTAGGTATCGGCCTGGTCATCGGCATGCTGGCCCTGCAGGGTCCGGCCGCGTTCGCGTCCGGTGACTCGGATCTCGACATCCGCTCGGGCGATGCCTCCCCGGGCTCCACGGTCACGGTCACCACCACGGCCTGCGGCCCGGACGTGGACTACGGCAAAGGTGAGTCGGAGGCAGGCGGGTCGTTCCACATGTTCGAAGGCGACCGCAAGGGCGAGCTCACCGGCGAGTTCCAGATCCCTGAAGGGCAGGACCTCGACACCGACACCGACACCGTGACCGTGAAGTGCCCGCCACGGACCAAGCTCACCGACACGTACGAGATCGCCGGCCGGGCCCCGGACGGCGCCATCGAGGCCGGCTTCGGAGACGCCCAGGACACCGACACCCAATTCGCCGTGGGTGGTGCGCTGCTCGCCGCGGCCGCCGCCGGAGGCCTCATCAGGATGCGCCGCCGCGCGCACGGCGAGCGGAACTGACAACCGGCCCCGCCACACCGGCCCGGCACCGTTCGCACGCCGGAGGCCGGACGACGAACACCACCCGACCGCAGGCAAGAGGCTCAACCGCGAGGGAATCCCGGCACATGGCAAGCGCGTCCCCCCGCAGGCTCGTCCCACCGGTCCCCCCTGTCAGGTATCTCGCCGCGGCCGTCGTGACGGGCAGCGCCCTGATGATCGGCGCGATGTTCGACAGCGAGCCACCGCGGCCCTCGGCCGGGCAGGCGTTCTCGGCGCCCCCTGCGGGCATGCCCGGCCGTACCGCTCCGGCAACGCTCCTGCCCGTCCAGCCGCTGCCGCCCGCGAAGCCGGTCCGGCTGCGCATCCCCGCCATCGACGTGAACGCCCCCATGACGAAGCTGGGCCTCGACAAGGCGGGGGCGCTCAAGCCCCCGCCCGCCGGGAACCCCAACCTGGTCGGCTGGTACGGCAGAGGCACGGCACCGGGCTCGACGGGCACCGCCGTGACCGCGGGACATGTCGACATGCGCAATGGCAGCCCGGGCGTCTTCTACGATCTCGGCGCCCTGTCCAAGGGCGACACGATCGAGATCAGCCGGGCGGACCGGCGCACGGCCGTCTTCACCGTCGACGCCGTGGAGATCTACGAGAAGAGGAAGTTCCCCAGCAAGAAGGTGTACGGCAGCTCCGGCCTGCCCGAGCTGAGGGTGATCACCTGCGGCGGATACGCCAGGAGAAGCGGCTACCAGAGCAACGTCGTGGTCTACGCGACGCTGACCGCGGTGAAACAGCCGAACGGCCGCTTCCTGGCGGGTTAGGCGCCCCGTTTCCCGGCGGGGCGGGCGGCCCGTTGTCCCGGCAGGACGGGCGACCGGTCACCGGGCGTCCGAGCTCTTCCCCTCTCAGCCGACGAGAGCCGCGGTGATCTGGCGGGTGGTCTGCGCGGCGACCCGGGGATCGACGGCGGCGTACGAGGTGTAGGCGTTCAGGCCGGTCGCCAGGGCCCAGCCGCGGCCCCGGGTCCAGGTCGCCTCGTCCACGCCGAGCGCGCTACGGAAGACCGCCCGGCTCGCGGCCGACATCAGGGTGAAGGCGATGGTCAGGTCGCAGGCCGGGTCGCCCCTGCCGAGCCCGCCGAAGTCGATGACCGCGCTGAGGCGGCCGTCGACGGTGAGCAGATTGCCCGTGTGGAAGTCGCCGTGGAACCAGACGGGAGGCCGATCCCACCCGGGGGCACGCAGCGCCGCGTCCCACAGCGCCGTCATGGCGTCGACGTCGAAGGCACCCTCGACGCGCGCGATGGCGGCCCGCGTCGCGCGGTCCCGGTCGGCCAGCGATCCGCCGGTGAGGTCCTGACCGCCGTGTCCCGCCGGAATGTCCCGGGGCGCGAACCGCTGAAGGGCGGTCAGGAACCCGGCCAGGGCCACGGCGGCCTCGTGCGAGTCGGCCAGTGCGTCGACGGTCGCCACCTCGCCGTCGAGCCAACGGGACACCGCCCAGGGCCAGGGGTATCCGAAGGCGGGCCGGCCCACTCCCACCGGTTCCGGGACGGCCAGCGGAAGGTGCGGGGCGAGCCGGGGCAGCCACGTCGACTCCTTCTGGGCCTGCCTGATGGCTCCCGCGTGGCGCGGCAGCCGGACGGACAGGTCATCGCCCATCCGGTAGATCACATGGTCCGAACCGGCCGGGTCCAGCAGTGTCAGGGGCAGCTCGGCCCACTGCGGGAACTGCGCGTCCACCAAGCGCCCGACCAGCGAGACATCGAACCCGGGGCGGGACTCCGCGGTTCCGGGACACGACTCCGCGGCCCTTCCGTCGGTCGCCAAGCACAGCTCCTGCCGTCGGCCCACCTCGCACGGCGGGCGATCGAGCCCATCCCAGCGCGCCGCGTCCTCGCGTGTCGACCGAATTCCTCGGCGCCCACGGCCACTCGGGCGGCGCGTCGGCAGCAGACACGGGTGCCGGGCGCCTCGTGACGGCTCGTCGCGGCCGGCGCGGTCGCGTCCTTCGGTCCGCCGGGCCACTGGGCCACCGGGCCACCGGGCCACCGGGCCACCGGGCCACCATGGACTCGTACGAGTCGGTCGGCCTCGCCCCGGCGAGGCCGACCGACCGTATCGCCTCAGCCCCGGCGCGCGGTCAGGCCGCCGCCGTGCCGGGTATGCGCTCGCGCACCATCCCGTACAGGACGACCGACACGGCCATCACGCCCGCCGCCGTGAAGACGCCCGGGGCCCAACTGCCGGTCGTGTCACGCAGGACACCGCTGACGACCGGGCTCGCCACCGCACCGATCTCGGCCACCAGGTTGAACAGGCCGAAGAGCGAACCGCGGTGTTCCTCGGCGGCCAGGTCGCCCAGGATGCTGTGGACGATCGGCTGGAGCGCGTTGAAGAAGAGACCGGAGCAGAACAGGATCAGGCCGAGCAGCAGCAGGGACGGCTCACCGTCACCGAGCAGGCTCACCCCGAACGCCACCGCGAGGACGGTGTGCACCGCCGCGCAGATGACGGCGAGCGGCTTGCGGCCCTTGCCCGCACGGACACGCCAGTCGGCGATCCAGCCGCCCACGGGGAATCCGAGGATGCCCGCGCCGGCGTTGAACGCCGCGGTCAGCGCCGCCGCGCCGAGGCTGCTGTGCGCACTCTCCGCGACGATCTGCACCGACCAGAAGGAGAAGAACCACAGGTTCCACATCACCGCGACGAAGGAGAGGCAGATCAGCCACACATCGCGGCCCAGGAGTTGAGCCGAGCGCCCGGTACGCACGATGCCCCGGATCACCAGCGTCACCATGACCAGGAAGAGAACCCCTGAACCGACCGCCGTGAGCCAGTCCGGCCAGCCGAACTCGTCCGCGAGCAGGAACAGCGCGACGATCGCCACGGCCGCGGGCACCGAGTACGCGACCAGGCGCAGTGCGGGCGGGCCCAGCCGGAGCGGTCGGTCGCCGCGCGCCCGGAAGTACGCCCAGGTCGCGGCCGCGACCAGGAGCGAGACGACGCCGAAGACGAACAGCGGCATGCGCCAGGCGCCGCCGCCCATCCCCCAGGCGCCGCCCCAGTCGATGAGGTGCGGGGTGGCGACGATGCCCACGGTCAGACCGATCGACAGGCCCGACAGCACCACGCCGAGACCGATCGTGCGGCGCGTCGGCGGTGTGTGCGCGATGACGAGAACGCGGTCGTTGGAGTAGAAGACGCCCTCGCCGAGACCGGTGAGCACTCGGGCCACGACGAACCCGATCAGTCCGCCGGTGACGCCGGAGACAAGAGTCAGCAGGCCCGCCCAGAGCAGGGAGACGACGAGCATCTCGCGGTGGCCGTAGCGGTCGCCGAGGCGGCCTCCCGCGTACTGGGTGAGCATGTATCCGGTGAAGAACATCGAGCCGATGAGACCGCCGAGCGTCGCCGGGTTGGCGGCGTCGCCGATGAAACCGGCCTTGTTCTCGATCATCCACGAGATGACCGGTCCGGTGACCGTACGGTCCGCGTAGCTGATCAGCCAGCCGGCGAGAAGGAAGCCCCACAGATGGGTGTGGTGACCGGTGAACACCGGACGGTCCCCGGCGCGTGGGGCGGACGCGTCGGTGGAGCGGGTGGGTGCGGCAAACTCCGTCATGCGTCTCCCTTGACGCCGAACCGAACGAGTGGAAAGCGCTTGCTAAGATCGCAGCAGCGCTCTCGGAGGTCAACCGTTGACTTCTTCGAAGAACGGCGCTTTCATGCAGGTCACCTCCGGTCGGCGAGTGTCCGTGGCACCGTCGGGCCCCCTTGCGATCCATCGTGTGCCGCACCAGCCCTGGGAGGCCGTGCCTCCCAGCTGGTAGTCAGCCGGTCGTGGCTTCCGCAGGGGGCGGGGCGCATGCTGAGCACACGGAAATCCGACGAACAGCGGCCCGGGGCAGGGCATGACCTGACCTGACCCTCGCCTGCGCAGGAAACGCGCGGACCAAGTCCTCAACGGCCGTTGCGACCCCCGCTCTTGAGGCACGTGACCGCGGCCTGCCGTCGAGCACACTGTGGGCGGCGCCCCGTCGGTCCAGTGTCCGCAGCGCGCACGGCCCGGAGGCATCTGATGAAGCGCAGGAACCCGGGGGCGGGTCCGCTCACCGTGACCGTCCTCGTCTTCCCCGGAGTGCGGTTGCTCGATGTGACCGGCCCCGTCGAAGTGTTCACGACGGCCAACGAGTTCGGGGCCCGCTATCGGGTGCGGATCGTGTCCGAGGACGGCGCGGAGGTGATCACCTCCGCGGGAACACGCCTGGGCGCCGACCTCTCCGTCAGCGATGCGGGTGAGCCGTCCGACGTCCTGGTGGTCCCGGGCGGCCCGGAATGGGAAACGCTGATCAAGGACGACACCCTCCTGGATGCCCTCCGGCAACTGAACGAGAAGAGCCGCTGTACGGCATCGGTGTGCACCGGAGCGTTCCTGCTCGCCGCGGCCGGACTTCTGAACGGCCGTCGCGCCGTGACCCATTGGCGCCATTCACAGCAACTGGCCGCACGCTACCCGTCGGTGCGGGTCCGACCGGATGCCATCTTCGTGCGGGACGGACAGATGATGACGTCCGCAGGTGTCAGCGCCGGTATCGACCTGTCCTTGTCGCTCGTCGAAGAGCACTACGGTGCGGAGGTCGCCCGCTCGGTCGCCAAGGACATGGTCGTCTTCATGCAACGTCCGGGCGGCCAGTCCCAGTTCAGTGTTCACTCCCAGGTGTCACACGTGCACCATGAGATGCTCCGCGGACTGCTGGACGCCGTCACCGCGAACCCCGGAGCCAACCACACGGTGGCGGCCATGGCCCGTAGGGCGGGCATCAGCGTCCGGCACGTGACGCGGCTCTTCCACGAAGAGGTGGGAACCACTCCGGCCCGGTACGTGGAGCAAGTCCGGCTGGAGGCCGCCCAGATGCTGCTGGAGACGAGCGACGACGCTTTGCCGGTGGTGGCACGTCGCACCGGATTCGGCTCGCCCGAGTCACTCCGCAGGGCCTTCGTGCGGCATCTGGGTGTGACGCCCGGTGCCTTCCGGTCCACCTTCCGGACGACCGGTGCGGGTGCGAAGGATCCGGTGGCCGCGACGACGTCGTGAGCGCGGTGCGACCGGTCGACGCTCCGTCGACGTGGTCGGGCGACGCTCGGTCGACGTGGTCGGGCGGTCACTTGCCTTCCGCCCCGATGACAGGTCCACCCGCCTGGAGAACGTCGGCATCTCGTGTCGACCGATCCCCACCGCGGCGCAGCCGTCGATGCGTGCCGCGCCGCTTCGCCCCCGAGGCGGGCGGCGCGGTCAGCGGAAGGCCGACACCACGAGATCCCGCTGTTCGCCGGCGTGCCGTCCCGCGGACCCCACGGCGGGGGCTGCCGCCGACGGTCGGCTGACGCAATCGACGGGACGGCTCGTCGACCGCCGCACACGGGGCCACACGAAGGTCCACGCCCCTTGGTTCTCCGGCTCCTCCTGGACCCAACGCACCTCGGCCTCGGCGGGGAAGCGGGCGAGTTCCGCGGTGAACTCCTCCTCGGGGAACGGGTAGAGACGCTCCAGGCGCACGATCGCGGTGTCCCGCCGACCGGACTCGCGCCGGTGTGCGTCCAGGTCGTGGAAGACCTTGCCCGAGCACACCAGCACACGCCGGATCGCGGCGGGGACCGCCGTCCGGTCCGGCACGACCGGACGGAACGTGCCCCTGGTGAACTCCGTCAGCCCGGAGGTGGCCGCCTTCGACCGCAGCATCGACTTCGGGGTGAAGACGATCAGTGGCCTTCTGTGCCCGCCGAGCGCCTGTTGCCTGAGCAGATGGAAGTAGTTGCCCGGCAGGGAGGGCATGGCGACCGTCATGTTCTCCTGTGCGCACAACTGGAGGAACCGCTCGATCCTGGCGGAGGAGTGGTCGGGCCCTTGCCCTTCCAAGCCGTGCGGGAGCAACAGCGTCACCCCGGAGCGCTGCCCCCACTTCTGTTCGGATGCGGAGATGTACTCGTCGATGACCGTCTGGGCCCCATTGGCGAAGTCGCCGAACTGGGCCTCCCACAGCACCAGTGCCTCGGGTCTCGCCAGTGCGTACCCGTACTCGAAGGCCAGCGCCGCCAGTTCGGACAGCATCGAGTCGTAGGGCGCGAAGTCGGCTGCCTGCGTGCCGAGTTGGTTCAGCGGTGTGTGCTCCGTGCCGGTGTGCCGGTCGGTGAGCACGGCGTGCCGTTGACCGAACGTGCCGCGGCGGGAATCCTGCCCGGCCAGCCGCACCGGAATGCCGTCCAGCAACAGGGAACCGACGGCCAGCGATTCGGCGGTGGCCCAGTCGATCGCGTCCGCGTCCAGCATCGCGGCGCGCTTCTGGAGCTGCGGAAGGACGCGCAGGTGCACGGTGAAGTCTCCCGGCAGAGCCGTCTGGGAGGCGATGACGTGCCGGGCGGCCGTCTCCGTGATCGCGGTCGCCCGCGCAGCCGGGGAGAGGGGCACGCCCCGGGTGTCCGCGGCGTCCACGGGCTTCCGTGGACGAGGCACCGCCTGCGCCCGCGCCTCGGCGAAGGCCCGGTCGAGGTGCCCCCGGAAGTCCCGCAAGGCGCCTTCCACCTGTCGCTCCCCGATGTCCCCTCGGCGGAGCAACTCCTCGGCGTACAGCGCGCGCACCGAAGGCCTGGCGTCGATGCGGTCGTACATCGCGGGCTGCGTGATGGACGGGTCGTCGACCTCGCTGTGGCCATGACGCCGGTAGCACAGCAGGTCGACGACGACGTCCTTGTGGAACGCCGTACGAAAGTCGAAGGCGAGGCGTGCGACCCGGAGCACGGCCTCGGGGTCGTCCCCGTTGACGTGGAAGACCGGGGCCCCGGCCGACCGAGCGACGTCGGTGGCGTGGGTGCCCGAACGCCCCGCGGTGGGTGAGGTCGTGAAGCCGATCTGATTGTTGATGACGATGTGGACCGTTCCGCCGGTGCGGTAGCCGGGGAGCTGCGACATGTTCAGCGTCTCGGACACCACGCCCTGTCCGGCGAAAGCGGCGTCGCCGTGGACGACGATCGGCAGCACGGGGAAGGATTCACTCCGGTCCGCGGCCCGGTCCTGCCTGGCCCGCACCACTCCCTGGACCACCGGTCCCACGATCTCCAGGTGCGAGGGGTTCGCCACGACGGAGACGGCGATGGCGCCGCCGTCCAGGGCACGGTAGGTCCCCTCCGCGCCGAGGTGGTACTTCACATCGCCGGATCCCGGGACCGGGACGCCGCCCGCCGCAGCATCCTCGAACTCACGGAAGATCTCCGCATACGGCTTGCCGACGATGTTGGCCAGAACGTTGAGCCGGCCCCGGTGGGCCATTCCGATGACCGCCTCCCCCACTCCCTGCCTGATGGAACGGAGCAGCAGGGCGTCGAGCAGCACGATCGCCGACTCGCCGCCCTCGAGCGAATACCGTTTCTGCCCCACGTACTTGGTCTGCAGGAACGTCTCGAAGGACTCGGCCGCGCCCAGTCGGTAGAGGATGTGCAGTTGTTCGGCCACGTCCGGCCGGGGCTGGGGCGATTCGAGCCGCCGCTGGACCCAGTGGCGTTCCTGGGAGCTGTGGATGTGCATGTACTCGGTGCCGACGGTCCGGCAGTAGGAGTCCTGCAGAACCTCCAGCACCCGGCGGAGAGTCATGCTGTCCTGTCCGGCGAATCCGTCGACCACGAACTCCTCCGGCAGGTCTTCGTCCCGGAGTCCGAATGCCGCGATGTCGAGCTCAGGGTGAGCGACCGCCCGCGCCGCCATGAGCGGGTTCGTGTCGGCCGCCAGGTGTCCGCGGGCCCGATACGCGGCGATGAGCGCGGCGACGCGGACGGCTCCGGCCGCCGCGCCGTCGGCGCTGTCCTGCGCGTTCGTCGCGGCCTTGGGCGGCTCCCGGCGGGCCGCCGGGATCGGGGAGGAGAAGAAGTCCCTCCAGGTCCTGTCGACCGATCCGGGATCGCGCAGGTACCGCTCGTACTGTTCGTCCACGATCCATTCGTTGATACCGAATTCCGGTCCGTGCAGCACTGGCTCACCAGCGCATGGTTGCGATGCCACGGTGTGGATCGCCTTCTTTCCTCTTCGAGAACGAGCTGGGGCGATCACGCCCGGAGGTCCCGGCGGTCACTTGTCGTGCACGGGGGCTTCGCTTCCGCCGCTCGTCTGCCGCGGACTCGACCCGTCCGGTTCGTGTCGCGTCTCCGACGCTAGGGCTCCACTGGAGCCGGGAGAGATAGCCAGGAATGCCACGAAAGCGTCACTTCAGGACATGGCGGCAACAGGACGGTTTCCTGATGGAAGGCTGTCACCGGGCACTTTCTCCCATACCCCCGCCTCATGGACCACCCGCACGCCGACGTCACACGTGCACGGACAGGACCAGGCACGACGGCGAACGACCGGCTCGACCGCTCGGGGACGATGCCTACGGTGTGCCGGGGAGCCGGACCGTGACGAGGAGACCGCCGTCGGGGCGGGGGGCGAGGTCGAGGGTCCCGTCGTGGGCGCGGGCGACGCTGTGCACGATGGCCAGGCCGAGGCCGACGCCGGCGTGCTCGTCGGTGCGTGCGCGTTCCGTTCCGCGCTGGAAGGGTTCGGTGAGGGTCGGTACGAGTTCCGGTGGCAGCCGCGTACCCGTGTTCTCGACCCGCAGCACGCTCGTGTCGCCGTACGCCTCGGTGTGGACCGTCACGGTGCCGCCGGAGGGGAGGTTGTGGACGATGGCGTTCTGTACGAGGTTCGTCACCATCCGCAGCAGGAGTTCCGCGGAGCCACTGGTGCGGGCCGCCCCGCCGGTGACGTCGAGCGTGATCCGGCGCTGTTCGGCGAGGGGAAGCAGCGTTTCGGCGGCTTCTTCGGCGAGGAGGGAGAGGTCGACGCTCGCGCGGGTGAACTGCCCTCGGTCGCCGCGGCTGAGCAGCAGGAGTGCCTCGGTGAGGTCGATCGCCCGCGTATTGACGGCGTGCAGGCGTTCGATGAGTTCGCCCCGGTCCCGTGTCGGGTCCTTGCGGGCCACGTCGAGGAGCGTCCGCGAGATCGCGAGCGGGGTGCGCAGTTCGTGGGAGGCGTTCGCGGCGAACCTGCGCTGCTCCGCGACGTGCGACTCGAGTCGGTCGAGCATCGTGTCGAACGCGTCGGAGAGTTCCCGGAATTCGTCCTGGCGGCCCTTCATGCGGATCCGGTGGGACAGCGACCCTCCCCCGGCCAGCCGTGCCGCATCCGTGATCTGTGTGAGCGGCGTGAGCATCCGGCCGGCCAGGATCCACCCCCCGACGAGGCCGAACACGAGCAGGAAGGCCATCGCCAGGGCCGCGGCGGGGGCGAAGGTGCGGACGAGGAGGTAGCGGTTGGGCGAGATACCGAGAAGCCCCTTGGGGTTGTCGGGTACGTAGCGCAGCAGGAACACCCACACCACGGCCAGCAGGAGCGCGCCGGCGACGGCGAGGAACCCGGCGTAGCTGAGGGTGAGCTTCAGTCGGACGCTGAGTCCTGGGCGTCTATGCATGCGTGCTGCCCGGGCGGGCGCCGTCGGGGCGGGTGTCGATGCGGTAGCCGACACCGGGCACTGTGGCGATGATCCATGGTTCGCCGAGCCGTTTGCGCAGTGCGGACACGGTGATGCGCACGGCGTTGGTGAGGGGGTCGGCGTTCTCGTCCCAGGCGCGTTCCAGCAGTTCTTCGGCGCTGACGACCCCGCCCTCGGCGGCGACGAGGACTTCGAGCACGGCGAACTGTTTGCGGGTGAGCGCGACGTAGCGTCCGTCGCGGAAGACCTCCCGGCGGAAGGGGTCGAGCCGGAGGCCCGCGATCTCGCGGACCGGGGGCCGGGCGTGCGCGCGTCGGCGGTCGAGCGCCCGCAGCCGCATGACCAGCTCTCGGAGGTCGAACGGTTTGGTGAGGTAGTCGTCGGCGCCGAGTTCGAACCCGGAAGCCTTGTCGTCGATCCGGTCGGCGGCGGTGAGCATGAGGATCGGGATGCCGCTGCCGGAGGCGACGATGCGCCGGGCGACCTCGTCCCCGGAGGGGCCGGGGATGTCACGGTCGAGGACCGCGAGGTCGTAGGAGTTGACGCCGAGCAGTTCCAGGGCGGAGTCGCCGTCGCCGGCGATGTCGGCGGCGATCGCCTCCAGCCGCAGACCGTCACGGACGGCTTCGGCCAGGTAGGGCTCGTCCTCCACGATCAGTACGCGCATGTCCGAAGCCTAAGCAGGACGGCATATCGCCGACGTATGCGTGGGCCTGTGCACACCGGGCACAGGCCCTCGCATGTGTCAGCCTGCGCACGCCGGGCACAGGCCCTCGTATGTGTCGGCCTGTGCACACCGCACACGCGGCTCAGCCCGCCGGCGCCGGCGCGGGGCGGGGCCGGTCCGCCGGCGCTCCCGTCGTGGTGCGCCACCAGCGGCGCGAGGCCAGCGCGGCCAGCAGGGCACCGGCGGCGTTGACCAGTACGTCGTCCACGGAGGACACCCGGTCCAGGCGCAGGGCGTACTGTGCGGTTTCGACCAGGACCGAGCAGCCTGCCCCGAGCGCCAGGATCCGCGGCACGGATGCGAGCGCCGCGAACCGCATCGGGGCGAAGAACCCCAGCGCCGCGAAGATCAGCAGGTTGCCCGCGATCCCGAGCGGCCCCATCGTGATCAGGTCCCGCAGCGGGACCAGGCTCACCCGGGCGGGGGCCGAGCCAGGCGCGGCGCCCGGCATCATCGTCAGCCATACGAGCGGCACCGTCCCGTGGACCATTCCCACCTCGGCCGCCGACGCGCGCCACGCCCACTCCGACGGGACGCCGTCGGCTCGCCGGCGACGCGCCAGAGCCCACACCACCAGCGCCGCCAACGGCAACGCAACCAGCGTCATGAGCACCACGCCGTTGAACGTGTCGAAACAGCCGTGCCACCGCCCGGCCCTGCACATGGGAGCGGACATCATGAGCGGCCGCCGCACGACGAACACGGCGCTCGCCGAGCCCAGGACCGCCAGGCCGAGGAGCACGACCCTTCGCGTGCGGCGGGGCGGTGCCGGTGAGGATGCGTCGTTGTTCACGCCCCCATTGGAGACGCAGGGCCGTTGCGGTGGCGTATGCGATTTTCGATACGCCCGCGATACACGCAACTTCCGGCATCGAGGAACTGGCCCATGCCGCCGGTGAGTTGGTCCCGACGCTAGGCAGGTCGGCGGGTCATGTGCCTGGCGGCGTGACGGAGGGAGTGGACCACGACGACTCCCCAGGCGGCGACCAGCAGCCCGTAGAGCGCGACGGCCGGCGAGACGAACAGCAGCGAACCCGTGCGCCCCGCGAGGGTACTGGTGGCCGTCACACAGGCGCCGACCGGAAAGATGAAGGACCACCAAGTGGGCGCGAAGGGCAGCCCGGCCCGGATCGTCCGTGCGGTCAGCCCTGTGGCGAGTGCCAGCCACAGCATGGCGAAGCCCCACACCACCACTCCGCCCAGCAGGGCCAAGACCCCGGCACCGCGCGCGTAGGGCGCGTGCAGCGCGCTCGGAGCCACCGCGGCCAGCGCGCCGAGCGCCGTCACCGACTGGCCCAGCGCGCCCAGGCCGATCCACACCGTGGGCACCACCGCTCCCGTGGGCACCTCGTGGTGCACCAGGCGGCCGTAGATCATGGCCAGCACCAGCAGTGCCGCGACGAAGCCGAGTCCGAGCATCGCGTAACAGCCCAGCAGCAGGGCGAGGCGCGGCTGTCCGGCCGGTGCGTGGGGAACGAGCAGCGCACCGGTCGCGGCGGAGACCATCGGCGGCACCACCGGCATCAGCCAGCCGCCGAACGCCGCGTCGGGCGCGAAGCGGTGCCGGGTGACCATCAGGTAGGGCACGGTGCAGGCTGCGGCAAGACCGAGCACGGTACCGAGCGACCACAGCACCCAGTCCACGGCCAGCGCCGCGCCGGCCCCGATCAGCGGAGGGCCCAGCAGCAGCGTCCCGGAGCCCACGGTGAGGAGCGCCATGGGTGGTGCACCGAAGAACTGGGCCGTCACCGGATCAGCGGCGTGCACCCGCAGCGCCCGCTGGCCGAGGTAGCGCACCGTCAGCAGGATCAGCAGCAGCGCGGCGCCCAGCCAGACCACCGTGGCCGCGGTCCGCAGGCCGTGGAAGCCCCGCGGGAGGGTGACCGCCGCGTTGGCGACGATGCCGGTGCCCATCACTGCGGCGAACCAACTGGGGCCGAATGCCGGACGCGTCGTTCTGTTCACCGTCGGCGGCGAAAGGCGGGCGGACGAGGAGGAATTCATGATCCGGACCCTATGGTCGGGTTCGGGCCGCCCTGCCGATCATGTCCTGTTGTGAGGGGCCCGGAGCACATATCGAGCGACTGCCGCGGCCGAGTCGGGCCGTCGCGCCGCCCGGTCGAGTCGGCGAGCGACGTCGCTCGTGTGTCCGGCGGGGTGCGCGAGGTCGAGGACCGCTGGAGGGACTCCGGCCGGTCACCGCCCGCGCTCCCGGACGACGGCTTCAGGACCCGCCTCGGCGGAGACCGCACCGGACCGTCCGGGCGGTCGCCGAAAGCCGGCGCTGCGGACCTCAGGCTCCGGCGCTCCGACCGTCGTGGTGGAAAGAAGCGATCAGGGAGGCGACCAGCGCGGTGACCACGAGGCTCCCCACCATGACCATGCCCACGCCGACCATGAACAGGCCGCTGGAGTCGTCCGACCAGTCGACGTAGGCGGCAACGGTCAGACCGATCGTCGTGCCGAGCACCGCGGCCGCGACATGACTCCGGGACGCGGCCCAGTACACCGGTGCCAGCAGAGTCAGCACCAGTCCGATCACCTGCCACGCCTCGTAAGGGCCGGTCGTGCTCCCGTCGGGCCGCACGTCCTGGTGCTGGTCCCAGCCCAGCCATGCGGCCCACAGGGCCAGCGTCACCCCGGCCGACACGACGACGGGTATCAGGTGGTTGAGGGATTTCATCAGTCCTTCGCGCATGGCCCCAGCCTTCCGGCCCGCCCCTGCACCGACCAGAGCGCATGTACTCAGCTCCACCCGAGTACGTGCGCCGTGGTTCCTCCCTCCGATGGTAGGCACCGCGTCCGGGAAGCCGGGTGGATCTTGCCCTGTCGGACGCCCTGCTGTGGCGCCGCCGGCCGGAGTCACGCAGCGTGAGAGGGGGTGGGCCGACGAATCGTGGAGTCATGGGGGACGTGAGAGGTGGAACGCATGAGCGGGGAAGTCTCGGGGCCGCGGATCGTGGTCGGCGTGGACGGATCATCGTCGTCGCACGCGGCGCTGCGCTGGGCCGTGCGCTATGCCGGTCTCGTGGGCGGGACCGTGGACGCGGTCGGCGCCTGGGAACTCTCAGGGATGTACAACTGGTCGGCACCGGTCGTCGACACGGATTTCGACGAGGCGGAGGCCCGTGAGGAACTCGCCGGGGATCTGCGGGACGCCCTCGGCGCGGACGCGGCCGCCTCGGTCCGGGCACTGCTGGTCCGCGGCAACGCGGCCGACGTACTGCTGCGGGCTGCCGAAGGGGCAGAGGTGCTGGTGGTGGGCAGCCGGGGCCGGGGCGGGTTCACGCGCGCCCTGCTGGGATCGGTGAGCCAGCACGTCGCGCAGCACGCGACCTGCCCGGTCGTCATCGTGCGTACGGAGAGTTCGTGAAGCAGGGACCGCGCGTCCGGACAGGTCGTGAGGCACGGACCGCCCGGTCGTCCCGCACCGTCGGCGGCACCTGTCCGGTCACAGGCTGTGTCGCCCGTCCGGTCACAGGCTGCGTCGGCCGGACGAGGCGAACAGCCACGTAGCCGCCAGCAGCAGAGTGACCGCCCACACCGCGGCGAACGCCACGGTGACCAGTGTCTGGGACGTCGCCATGCCCGTGATCATGAGGGACAGCGACAGGAGGCAGAGCAGGCCCAGGCTGCGGCCCGAGCCGATCCCCCGCAGCACGTGCCTCCGGCCGGCGGCGAGCCGGCGCATCCCCAGGTCGATCGCCTCGTCCTGCCGCAGCAGCCGTTCCAGCCGTGCGAGTACGCGACGCTCATGTTCCGACAACGATGACTTCTCCATGAACCCCGTGCACCTCTCAGAAGACCGGCGGTCCGTTCGCCGATCCGCAGGGTTCGAGTCCCCCATTTCGTCGGCCCCATGCGATGTGCGCGCCCAGGACCGGGCCCGGGTCGTTCCGGACGGCGTGGGGCGACTGCCCGGTGGGGCACGCGGGCAGCCTCCCCGCCCGGCACCGGCGCGTGCTAGGCCTCGGCGCCGTACGTCCCGAACTCCGGCAGTCCCGTCGCTTCGAAGGTGTGCACCGACAGCCCGCCCGATGTCGTCCGATGGCCGACGAGCCGCAGACCGGCCGGTGCGCCTCCGTCGGGGAACAGGCGTCGGCCCTGGCCCACGACGACAGGGGCGATCACCAGGCGCAGTGTGTCGATCAGACCGGCGGCCAGCAGGGACTGGGCCAGCCGCGCGCTCCCGTGGACCTGCAGTTCCCGCCCGGGCCGCCGCTTCAGCTCGGCGACCTGGGCCGGGATGTCGCCGGCCAGGATCGTGGTCGGGTTCCACTCGGCCTCGGTCAGGCTGTGGGAGGCCACGTACTTCGGCAGACCGTTCAGCACGGCGGCGAAGGGATGGCCGGTCATCTTCGGCCAGTCCCGGGCGAAGTTCTGGTACGTACGGCGGCCGAACAGGAACGCGTCCGCCTCGCCGAGCCAGCTGCCCGCCAGCCGCTCGAAGTCCTCGTCCAGGTGCGGCACGAACCAGCCGCCCCGCCCGAAGCCGTCACTGGTGTCCTCGTCCGGGGATCCGGGCCCCTGCGAGACACCGTCGAGCGTCAGGAACTCCTGCACGACCAGCTTCATCGCCCACCACTCCCTCGGACGTCGACGTCCGGTTCGGCCTCTTCGACGAAAGGGGCGCAATCGTCCCCGCTCTTGAGACGCTACGGCGACCGGAAACTCATCGGTACGGACGCGGCCGAGGACGGTGACCCGCGCCTCTGCTTCGCCCCTTCCGGATGAGAGTGGCGTGCTCGGCGGGTCGGGCCTGCCGGGTCAGGACCAGTCGATCGGGCCGGTGCGGTCGATGAAGCGTCCCGAACCGGCGCCGGGGCCCTCGGTGGCGAGACGGACGATCGCGTCGGTGCCCTCGGCAAGGGTCTGGGGGCCGCTGTGACCGTTGAGATCGGTTGCCGTGTAGCCGGGATCGGCGGCGTTGACGCGGATGTCCTTGAGCGCCTTGGCGTACTGCGTGGTCAGCATGGTGAGGGCCGCCTTGGAGGCGGTGTACAGGGGTGCGACGACGGAGGACTCGGCGCGCGACGGGTCGTGGGTGAGGGCGAGCGATCCCATGCCGCTGCTGACGTTGACGACGACCGGGTCCGGGGACCGGCGCAGCAGCGGGAGGAAGGCGGTGGTCGTCCGGATCACGCCGAAGACGTTGACGTCGAAGACGCCCAGCGCGTCCGCGCCGGTCAGGTCGCCGGGATCGCCGTGCGGACCGTGGACGCCGGCGTTGTTGATCAGGACGTCGACCACGCCTTCGCGCGCGGCGACGTCGGCCGCCGCGGCGGCGACCGACGCGTCGTCGGTGACATCGATGCGGACGTGGCGCGCGCCGAGCGTGGCGGCCGCCTCCGCGCCCCGTTCCAGGTCGCGGGCTCCGATGATCACGGTGTGGCCGAGTGCGACGAGGCGGCGGGCGGTCTCGTGGCCGAGCCCCTTGTTGGCTCCGGTGATGAACGTGGTGGTCATGCGTCGATCGTCCCCAGCACGCGGGTGCCCCGCCAGGGACGCTCCGACCGTAGGAACGGCAGTACCACGGTCTTCGGAGGTGGGGCAGGATGGACGGATGGCGACGAACGAGGGGGCTGGACTGGGCGCGACGATCCGCGCCTGGCGGGAGCGGCTGTCCCCGGCCGCCGTGGGCCTGCCGACGGGCCGGACGCGCCGAGCGGCCGGGCTGCGTCGCGAAGAACTCGCCGAACGAGCCGGTCTGTCCGTCGACTACGTGGTGCGCCTGGAGCAGGGGCGGGCCACGGCGCCCTCGGCCCAGGTCGTCGCCTCCCTCGCGCGCGCACTGCGCCTGACCGCCGCCGAGCGTGAGCATCTCCACCGCATGGCCGGGCTGGTGCCGCCGGGCGACGAGCCGGTCCCCGACCGCATCCCGCCGGGCGTCCACCGCGTGCTGAACCGGCTCGGAGACGTCGCGGTCGCCGTGTTCGCCGCGGACTGGCAGATGATCTGGTGGAACCCGGGGTGGGCGGCTCTCGTCGGCGATCCGTCGGCCACGCCGCCCGAGCGGCGCAACTTCGCCCGTGAGCGGTTTCCGGTCGGTCCGGACGCCGGGCGTGTCTCGTCGTGGCCGGTGCTCGTGGAGAACCAGGACGGTTCGGACCTCGCCATCGTGTCCGACCTGCGCCGGGCGACCGGTCGCTTTCCGTACGACGCGCGCCTGGCGGAGCTGATCCGCGTGCTGACCGAGGGCAACGCGACCTTTGCCCGGCTGTGGTCGAGCGGTGCGGTGGCCGCGCACCGCGAGGACCGCAAGACGATCGAGCATCCGCGGGTCGGGCCCGTCGACGTGGACTGCGACGTGCTGACGGACGGCGATTCGGAACTCAAGATCGTGATCTTGACCGCACAGCCCGGCAGCGCGGACGAGACCAAGCTGAAGCTGGTCATGGCCGACGGTCTCGACAGCGCACCCGCGCCCATCGTCTGAGCGCGGTTCCCGTCCGCGTCGCGAACGCTCCGCCAACTGGTCCGGCCGCCAAGCGATCCGGTCGCGCGGAGGGCTCAACTTCGGCTTCGGGCACGGCAGTCGCAGAGGCGCCACGTCACGGGCTCAGCTCATGCAAGGCGCTCGGAAGCTCATGTCAGGCACGCGACGCGGGGCGAAGTCGCGGACGGGCTCCGCCACTTCGACCGCCTCGGAGGGGCCGCCGTCAGCGGTCGACGATGTCCTCGCGGCCCTCGGCGAACTCCCACCAGGCCAGCGGAAGCCAGTCGCCGCCCACGAAGGCGTCGACGGACGAGCCACGGCCGGTGATGGCCACGGGCGTCCCCGGCGGATATGTGGTGCCCGACAGGCCGGGCACGGGGACGAGCAGGGTCCCGGATCGCTGAGTCACTTCTCTCGTCCTCCCATTCGGCACGAGGTTCGGCGCGAGGTTGAAATCGGCACTTCCTTCCTCTCGAAGATAGCTGGCTTGTCTCATCCTCCCTATAGGGGGAGCATGAGAGTTGGGTCACGCGAGGCGAACGGCCGCGAGAGTTTCTACGGCCCGTTCGCACAGAGCTACGTTCCGTTGACGGCCGTTTGCCTCCAGCAGCGAGCACGCATCGTTTATTGGAGGTGTCGGCATGAAGGCTGTCGTCTACAAGGGACCGTTCGAAGTAGCGGTGGAAGAGGTCGAGAAGCCTCGGATCCAGCACCCGAACGAGGTCATCGTACGAGTGACGTCCACCGCGATATGCGGCTCTGACCTGCACATGTACGAGGGTCGCACCGCCGCCGAACCGGGCATCGTCTTCGGTCACGAGAACATGGGAATCGTCGAGGAACTCGGCGACGGCGTCACGTCCCTGAAGAAGGGCGACCGTGTGGTCATGCCTTTCAATGTGGCCTGCGGATTCTGCAAGAACTGTGTGGCCGATTACACCGGATTCTGCCTCACCGTGAATCCGGGCTTCGCCGGTGGCGCGTACGGATATGTGGCCATGGGGCCGTGGCCCGGAGGACAGGCGGAATATGTGCGCGTACCCTACGCCGACTTCAACTGCCTGAAGCTGCCGGAAGGCACGGAGAATGAAAAAGATTTCATTCTCCTCGCGGACATCTTCCCGACCGGCTACCACGGCAACGAGCTCGCCCAGGTCTCTCCGGGCGAGAGCGTCGTGGTGTACGGCGGCGGGCCCGTCGGTCTCATGGCCGCCTACTCGGCCATGCTGCGGGGCGCGTCGAAGGTGTTCGTCGTCGACCGTGTCCTCGAACGGCTCCAGAAGGCCGAGGAGATCGGCGCGATCCCGATCAACTTCGCCGAGGGCAACCCGGTGGAGCAGATCAAGGAGCACACCAACGGTGAGGGCACGGACAAGGGCATCGACGCGGTCGGTTATCAGGCCATGGCGAGGCCCGAGGGCGCGGAAGAGACCCGCGAGGAGCCCGCGGCCGTCCTGAACTCGATCATCGAGACGGTCCGGCCGACCGGAGCGCTCGGCATACCCGGGCTCTACGTGCCGTCCGACCCGGGCGCGCCGGACGAGCAGTCCAAGCGCGGCCGTCTCATGGTCGCGGTCGGCAAGCTCTTCGAGAAGGGTCTGCGTCTGGGCACCGGGCAGTGCAACGTGAAGCGCTACAACCGGCAGCTGCGCGACCTCATCATCTCGGGGCGCGCGCGGCCGAGCTTCGTCGTCTCGCACGAGATGCCGCTGGACCAGGCACCCACGGCGTACGACAAGTTCGACAAGCGCATCGAGGGCTACACCAAGGTGGTTCTGCACCCGGGGCAGTAGCTCGTAGGTGACGGCCGCCCGCCGGCCCGGGTCGGACCCGGTGCCGGCGGGCGTCGGCTGTGCGGTGTGCCGCGACGCAGGGCGCCGGCCCGGTCGAGCGCCGGCCGCCGGTCACTTCCGGGGCTCGGGCACCGCCCACTGGACCGGATCGCGGCCTTCGGGGCCGTAGACGATCCGGTCGGGCCGGGTTCCCTTCTCCACGCTGAACGTGATCTTTCCTCGCAGGCACGTACCGGGTCTTACGAGGTCGCCGTCGACCGGGTACTCCGGCCCGGGCACTCCCGCTCCGCTGATCAAGGGCGCGGCGACGCGGGTGCCGTCGGGGAAACCGAGCTGCCACGGCTGCTGGGCGACCAGGACGTTCGTGCTGTCCTCGTCGGCGCAGACCTTGACGTCGAGCACGGCCCACACGGGGTGCGGGAAGTGGGAGACCTCGTCGCCCAGGTGAACGCCCTCGGCGGGCTGGGTGTAGCCGACGACGGTGGTGGTGCCGCTGATGTGGCTGCCGTCGAGGTCGGTGTCGGACCAGTGGTGGTCCGACCCGAGTCGCAGGGCGGAGCCCTTGGCGGTGGCGGACGCCGTGGGCGTGCCACCGGCCTTGGCGGCCGTCGTGGGCTGCTGCCCGTCGTCGCTTCCGGTGCCGGCGCAGGCAGTGGTCGTCGCTGCGACGAGCAGGGTGGCGCAGGCGGCTCTGCGGATGTTCACGATCCCCCTAGTGTCCTGAGTCGGGAATTCGCTTCAGATATCCGGCGAGGCGTTCAAGGATCTCGTCTGCGGTCTTCGTCCAGACGAAGGGTTTCGGTTCTTCGTTCCAAGTCTTGATCCAGTTGCGGATGTCGCGTTCCAGGGTCTGGACGTTCCTGTGGACGCCTCGCCGTATCTGTTTGTCCGTCAGTAGCGCGAACCACCGCTCGACCTGGTTGAGCCAGGAGGAGCTGGTGGGTGTGAAGTGCACATGAAAGCGGGGGTGTGCGGTCAGCCATCGCTGGATGGCCGGGGTCTTGTGCGTCGAGGCGTTGTCGCAGATCAGATGCACGTCCAGGTCTGCGGGCACCTCCTTGTCGATCCGGACGAGGAACTTCTTGAACTCCACGGCCCGGTGCCGGCGATGGATCTGCCCGATCACCTCGCCGGTGGCGGTATTGAGCGCCGCGAACAGTGTGGTGACGCCGCCGCGCACGTAGTCGTGAGTACGGCGTTCTGGCATGCCCGGCATCATCGGCAGCACCGGAGCTGACCGGTCCAGGGCCTGGATCTGTGTCTTCTCGTCCACGCACAGCACCAGCGCGTGCTCGGGCGGGGCGAGATACAGGCCGACCACATCGCGGACCTTCTCGATGAACTGCGGATCCTTCGAGAGCTTGAAGGTGTCCACCAGGTGCGGCTTGAGGCCGAAGGTCCGCCAGATACGTGTGACGGCCGACTGGGAGAGGCCCACTTCCTTGGCCATCGACCGCGTCGACCAGTGTGTGGCGTCCTTCGGCGTGGTCTCCAGTGTCTTGACGACCACTTCTTCCACCTGGGCGTCGGTGATCTTCCGGGGCCCACCTGGGCGTGGCTCGTCGGTCAGGCCCTCAAGCCGGTCCCGCACAAAGCGGGCCCGCCACCTGCTCACCGTGTGCTCCTCGACGCCGAGCAGAGCGGCAACGTCTCTGTTCGAGGCACCAGTTGCGCACTCCAGCACGATCCGGCACCGCAGGGCCAGAGCCTGCGAAGAAGTCCGACGCCTGGCCCAGCGGCTCAACGTCTCACGCTCGTCATCGGTCAGCACCAGCTCGGCCTTCGGCCGTCCCGTCCTCGCCACCCGGCCATCATGCCGAACCCACCCAGACTTACGCAGCGAATTCCCAACTCAGGACACTAGGGCGTGTCTTCAAATGATCTTGGATGGTGGATCATGGTCGGGTGATACGTCGCCATGAACTGTCGGATGCCGAATGGGAGTTCGTCCGACCGCTGCTGCCCGCATCCTTGCGGGGGCGGAGGCGGTTGGACGACCGAAGGGTCCTCAACGGGATCGTGTGGAAGTTCCGCACCGGGACGGCCTGGCGGGATGTGCCCGAGCGATACGGGTCGTGGGCCACGCTGCACACCCGTTTCCGTCGGTGGGCGGCGGACGGCACTTTCGAGCGGATGCTGCGGGCCGCCCAGGCGCGGGCGGACGCGGCTGGGGACATCGAATGGCTGGTGTCGGTCGACTCGACCGTCGTCCGCGCCCACCAGCATGCCGCCGGGGCTCGAAAAGGGGGGTCCGCAGCCCGGGCCTCGGACGCTCCCGTGGCGGCCTGACCAGCAAAATCCACCTCGCCTGCGACAGTGTTGGACGCCCGCTCGCCTTCACCCTCACGGGCGGCAACACCAACGACTGCACCCAGTTCACCGCCGTGATGGAAGCGATCCGGGTGCCCCGCATCGGCCCGGGACGGCCCCGCGTGCGGCCCGCCCATGTCCTGGGCGACAAGGGCTACAGCTCCCGGGCCATCCGCACCTGGCTCAGGCGGCGCGGCATCGCCCACACCATTCCCGAGCGGGCCGACCAGGTCCGCAACAGGCTGCGACGCGGCAGCCGAGGCGGGCGCCCGCCGGCCTTCGACAAGCAGCTCTACAAGAGTCGCAACGTGGTGGAACGGTGCTTCAACCGCCTGAAGCAGTGGCGCGGCATCGCTACCCGGTACGAAAAGACCGCCGAGTCCTACCAGGCAGCCGTCACCCTCGCATCGCTCCTGATGTGGGCGTGACATTTGACGACAACTCCTAGCTTGATCTTTAACGCTCGATGTCGAATGGTGCGTCGAACTTGATCACTCGGTTCGGTAACCGCCGTACGCAGAAGCGGCCTTCGGCTGAACATGTGTTCCGACCAAGGAACACACACGTCCAGCACGAAGGCCGTGAAGATGAGTCTGCTGCATCACAACGCCCGATCGGAGGCATTGGCACAACTGTCATGCTTCCGGGGCGAGTTCTACGCCTGTCTGACCGCTCGTTCGGACACGTTGTTCGAGCTGGCTGATGCCGTTCTGTGCGGCGACGGGCCGGTGAGATCGCTGGCCGAGCTGTCACTGGTGGGTGAACACCGCCGCGGCCATGGAGGGCTCTACGCGGCAGTGGCTCGTGGACGCATCGATGCCGGCGGGCTGCGACGGGCACTGGCCGCAGTGCCACTGCCGCGGGCTGCCGACGGCCGGCTGGTCCTGGCTGTCGATGTCACCTGCTGGCTGCGGCCCGACGCCCACACCTCACCGGAACGCATCCTGTGCCACACCTACGGCCGGGGCAAGGACCAGCACATCCCGGTCCCCGGCTGGCCCTATTCGATCATCTGCGCGCTCGAGCCGGGCCGCAGCTCATGGACCGCACCGCTGGACGCACTGCGTCTGAGGCCCGGGGACGACACCGCCACGGTCACCGCCCGGCAGTTGCGCGATCTGCTTCAGCGACTGATCACCGCAGGGCAGTGGCAGACGGGCGACCCGGACATCCTCATCGTCGCGGACGCCGGATACGACGCACCCCGCCTCGGCTTCCTCCTGAGTGACCTGCCGGTGAAGGTGCTGGCCAGGATGCGCTCCGACCGCGTCCTGCGCAGGGCTGTCCCACCGCGGCTCCCACACACCCAGGGCCGACCGCCGCGGCACGGCGGCGAGTTCGTCTTCGGGCAGCCTGACACCTGGGGCACCGCGGACACCGAAACGGTTACCGACACACGTCTCTACGGCACCGCCAGGGCCCGTTCCTGGAACCGACTCCACCCCAAACTGACCCACCGCTCTTCCTGGGCAGCCGCCGACGGCACCCTCCCCATCGTCGAAGGGACGGTGATCCGCCTGGACATCGGCCACCTGCCCAGCGGAGCAACCCCGAAGCCGGTCTGGCTGTGGTGGTCAGGCACCGACGCCACCCCGGCGGACGCCGACCGTCTCTGGCAGGCATACCTGCGACGCTTCGACATCGAGCACACCTTCCGCCTGTTCAAGCAGACCCTCGGCTGGACCTCCCCGAAGATCCGCAGCCCCGAGGCGGCCGACCGATGGACATGGCTGATCCTCGCCGGCTACACCCAACTGCGGCTCGCCCGAACGCTGGCAGCCGACCTACGTCGGCCCTGGGAGCAGCCGACCCCGCCGGACAGACTCACCCCCGCCCGAGTCCGCCGCGACTTTCGGCACATCCGCCCCAAGACCAGCTGCCCAGCCCAAGCACCGAAACCCTCCCATCCAGGCCCCGGACGACCTCCAGGCAGAAAGAACACCCGGCCCACACCCCGCCACGACGTGCACACACCCCGCAAAACACCGGCGACGAAGCCGCGGACGAAGAAGCCAACCACCCCACGACCCCGCCGCACAGGTTAAAGATCAAGCTAGGACATGTGTGCTGAGAGGCATCATGCGACGACCGGATCTTGATGAGGGCCGGTGTGCCCGTTTTGTGATGTGCCGGAGGCAGAGAACTCCGATCCGGAGGATGTAGTGGTCCGGATGGGCCGTTGCGGGCCGGGGCGTCGTGGTCCGGATCCGGTGACCGGACGACGACCCCTCACGGGTCGGGTCGGGTCGGGCGGTGTCAGCGAGGCGTCGCGGTGGCGAGCATCGCGACGGAGGCCTGCCACAGGCGGTCCGCGCTCCGGACGTCCAGGGCATGTGCGGCGACTCCGCGGCGCACTCCGGGCCGATACGGTCCGGCCTCGTTGCAGTCCTCGAAGTAGCGGCCGGTCACCCGCTCGGTCAGCGGTGAGGCGGCGAGCAGTACCGAGGTCGCGGCGCCCTGCTCGATGTTCTTCCAGGAGACGTCGGCGCTGGTGGCCTCGAACGAGCTCGGGCTGTTGGAGATGTCCCCGATGTGGCGGCCGAGCCGGGTGGTGGTGATGCGGCCGGGGTTGAGGGCGTTGACGGTGATCAGGTCGGGCGCCCAGCGACGGCTCGCCTCGACGGCGAACAGGACGTTGGCGGTCTTGGACTGGCTGTAGGCCGCCCACGGGTCGTAGGGGTGCCGCTCGAAGTTGATGTCGTCGAAGAGCACGTCGCCGTTGACGTGACCGACCGAGCTGACGGCGACCACGCGCGCCCCGCGGGCCGCCGAAAGGGCGCCGTGCAGGCCGGTGGCGAGGGCGAAGTGGCCGAGGTGATTGGTGGCGAACTGGAGCTCCCAGCCCTCCTTCGTCCGCTGGAGCGGCGGAGCCATCACCCCGGCGTTGAGGACCAGGATGTGCAGGGGCCCGCGCCAGGCTTCCGCGAAGGCGCGCACCGAGGCCGGGTCGGCGAGGTCGAGCGTCGCGGCGCGTACCGCCCCCGAGCCGTCGGCCGGAGCGATCTCCTCCACCGCCCGCGTGCCCGCGGCCGGGTCGCGGACGCCGATGGTGACCTCGGAGCCGGCGGCGGCCAGGGCGCGCGCGGTCTCGCGTCCGATGCCGGAGGCTCCCCCGGTGACGACGGCGCGCAGGCCGGTGAGATCGACGCCGGCGAGCACCTCGGCGGCGGTCGTCTCCGCTCCGAACGGGGTGGTGACGAGCTGGTCGGTCATGACGTTCTCCATGAGGGCGAGGGCAGCGGCCGGGGCGTGCGCGGCCGGTGGCACGAAGGCATGAGGCCGCCGTACTCTGATATCCGGAACTGGTTCCGCTTCGCCCTCGACAGTAAGCGGAACTGGTTCCGCTTACAAGCGAAGCCGAGAAGGGAGTCGGAATTGACCGGCAACGAGGGGGACGCGGCACGGCCGGGCAGGGCCCTGCGCGCCGACGCGCGACGCAACGAGGACCGGCTGCTGGAGGCGGCCGCGGCCGCCTTCGCGCAAGAGGGAGCGGGCGCCTCGGTCAAGGACATCGCCCGCCGCGCCGGAGTCGGCGTCGGCACGCTCTACCGCCGCTTCCCCTCCAAGGAACTGCTGATCGAGGCCGTCTACCGGCACGAGGTCCAGCGCCTGTGCGAGGCGGCACCGGAACTGGCGGCCACCCGGCCTCCGTCGGACGCGCTGCGGACCTGGATGGAGCGCTTCATCGACTTCATGTCCGCCAAGCAGGGCATGGCCGACGCGCTGCGCGTGGTGCTGACGGACGACAACGAGAAGCTGCAGACCCGCGCCCTGCTCGCCGAGGCCCTCGACCACCTGCTCACCCCGGCCAGGGCACAGTCGGTGGTGCGGCCGGAGGTCGACGCCCGGGACGTCCTCATGGCCCTCGGCGGGATCACGCTCATCGCCGCCGGCGAGGAGCAGCGCGACCTGGCGACCCGGCTCATCGGGCTGCTCCTGCACGGCGTCGTGACGAGCTGACCCGACGGGGCGGCCGCCGGGCGCGACCGGCCCGCGGCTGCCTTCGGCACCGGGCCTCACATTCCGAGGGGCTGTGTCGTCGGTCTGCTGGAGGTCGGCTTCGAGGCGGACCTCACCCGGGCACCCACGCGTGGATCCCGCCCGCGGCCGCCGATGGAACCAGCGAAGGAAGAATCCGTCCATGGAACCCGTGAACGTCGCAGTCATCTACTACAGCTCGACCGGCAGCGTGCACGCGCTGGCGCAGGCCGCGGCCGAGGGCGCCGAGAAGGCAGGCGCCCGGGTGCGGCTGCGCAAGGTCGCCGAGACGGCCCCGCCGGAGGCGATCGCCGCCAACCCGGCCTGGGGCCGGCACGCGCAGGACACGGCGGACGTCGCCGAGGCCGCGCACGACGACTTGATCTGGGCCGACGCCGTCCTGTTCGGCACTCCCGCCCGCTTCGGCAACCCCTCGAGTCAGCTCAGGGCGTTCATCGACACCACCGGCCCCTTGTGGTTCACGGGCAAGCTCACCGACAAGGTGTACTCGGCCTTCACCGCGAGCAACACGGCCCACGGCGGACAGGAGTCGACCCTTCTGGCGCTGGCGAACACCTTCTACCACTGGGGCGGCATCATCGTGCCTCCCGGCTACACCGATCCCATTCAGTTCCAGTCGGGCAACCCGTACGGCACCTCCCACGTGGCGGCCGACGGCCTGCCCGGCGACGTGGCCCTGCAAGCGGCGCGCCACCAGGCCCGGCGCACCGTCGACACGGCGGCACTTCTCAAGGCCGGCCGCGCCGCCTAAGGGCTGTCCCCGGCCGCCCAGGGGGCGAACGGCCGCCGCTCAGGCCGGGCTGAGCGGGTGGGGCGCCGTGGCGGAGCGGGGCGGCCAGGTCTGCGGGGAGAGGATGCCGAGGACGTAGGCGCGGGCGACCAGTGCCGGTCGGGTCGCGGCGCCCAGCAACTCGCGCAGCCTGCTGAGGTGGTAGTCCACGGTCTGCCGTGACAAGTGGAGCGCACCCGCGATGTCGGCGTTGCTCCGCCCGGCGGCCAGCAGGGCGAGTATCCGCACCTGGGCGGCCGTGAGCGACGCGTGTTCCTCGTACCGCAGTCCCAGATGTGTGACGACGGCCCATACGCCGGGCCCGGGTCCGGCGGCGCGGCGGACCGTGGTGAGGTGCACACGGGCTCTGCGCAGGAAGCCGTCTCCGTCGACGAGGACGGCGCAGACGCGCGCGCTGCGCCGTCGGCCGTCGACCAGGTCACCCCAGATGCGGTGCAGCACGGCCCGCTCCGGGGTGTCGGCCAGCAGACGATCTGCGGACCGACCGATCAGTTCGGAGAGGCGAACGCCCAGTAACTCGGCCATGGCGGCGCTCGCTTCACCCACCCGCCCCTCGGCGGACATCCGGACGCACGCCAGTCCGCTGTGGTCGCGCAGGGCCCGCAGGTCCTCCTCCGCCCGTCGCCGTTGTTCCAGGGTCTGGGTGTAGTCGGTGATGTCGACGTAGATCCCCGCCACGCACCGGCGTTCGTCCCAGCGGACGGGGAAGCGGTAGCCCGCGGCCTGCCCGGAGGAGCCGTCGGGCCGCCGATAGGCCAGGGTGTGCCGTACGGGCTTGCCGCCGGTCAGGACGTCCTGGTCGAGGCCGAAGAAGCGGGCTGCGTCGTCGGGTCGGTCGACGTCGGCGAGGTGACGGCCGATCATGGCGTCGCGGGTGGTGCCGTACAGGTGGGCGTAGGCGTGATTGACCCACAGATAACGGCCGGTCGGGTCACGGACGAACGCCGCGGCGGGCGTGAGGTCGGCGAACGAGGCGTACGGGTCCGGCTCGTCGGAGCGGCCGCCCACTTCGACGGCCACTCCCCTGCTGACGCGCCGACGCGCGCCGCCCCGGCAGTCGGGCCAGTTCACGTCGAAGGTCCGGCCTTCGAAGCACGCCTGGTACGGGCCGTCGCCCGATGGTCGGGCCGGGTCGCCGAGTTCCGCCGAGAGGGCCTCCAGAAAACGGTGTGCGGTGCGCTCGTCGTCGAACGCGCCGCCACCGCTGTCGACCACTCTCAGTCCACCGTCGGCCTCCCACCAGGACACCGGCAGGGGCGCGAGAAGCGACTTGAAATCGGCCTCGTCCACGGCCCAACTCCTTCAACGTTCGACCACATTACTTTGAGTGACACCACATGCGTATCCCGTGTGCATGCCAAGCATGCCGGGTGGGCTCGGACGGCTCGGCGGCGCACCCCTCTACCCGGAACGGGCACTAACGCATCACGGAACCTTCACACGCCGTCAACCGCCGTCACGAGTACGGCATTTGCCTGAGGGGTTCGCGCTCTCCGGGGCCCAGGACGCGCACACGGGCTGCTTCGCTTGAAGGAGCGCACACGGACCGCGGACGGCGGTCGTCGTAGCGGCGCGGGCGCACCCACGGCCGCCGTGCCGGCGGACGGCGCGCCCGCGCCGGTTCCCCGGAAACAGAGGAGTTGGGTATTCGTGAGCAAGGTGCTGTACGTGCACGCCAAGGGCGGCCCTCCGGTGGGCTACGCCCTGACGCGGGTGGCCGCGCGGTCCGCGGTGCACCTGCTGGCACTCAGCGAACTGCCCGTCACCGTCGCGGCTGACGCCGGGCGGATGTGCGCCTCGGTCGTCACCCGGGCGGACGCCGACCGGGGCGACCTGGTGGACCTCATCGCGGACCGTGCCCGCGAGGTGGGAGCGGACGCCGTCGTCACCTTCTCCGAGTACGCGGTGGTCGCGGTCGCCGAAGCGGCTCGGCGCCTCGGCCTGAAGGGAGCCGGCGCCGCCGCGGAACTCGCCCGGGACAAGCGCCTGATGCGTGCCGCCTGGGAGCGCCACGGCGTGCCGCAGCCCCGGTTCCGTGCCGTTCGCACCGCCGCCGAACTCGACGCGGCCGCACACCAGTTGTCGTATCCGCTGCTCCTCAAGGCGGCCTGGAGCGCCGGTTCGACCGCGCACCAGATCATCACGACGCCCGGCGGTGTCCGGCAGGCGTGGCAGCGGTCGCGCGCGGTCATGGCGCAGTCGGCGACGCTCGGGTTCGCCGAGCTTCATGTGGCCGGTGCCGGCGAGGACTTCATCGTCGAGGAGATCGTCACCGGGTGTGCCGAGGAGTGGTTCGACGGCGCCGGTTGGGGCGACTACGTCAGCGTCGAGGGCGTCGTCGTCGACGGCGTCTTCCGGCCGGTCTGTCTGAGCGGCCGGATGCCGACGGTCGCGCCGTTCACCGAGCGCGCCGGCATCACCCCGGCCGCTCTCGGTGCCGAGGCCCAGGAACGCGTCGTCGCCCTCGCCCGCGGCGCCGTGGAGGCCCTGGGGCTGGAGAACTGCGGCACCCACACCGAGATCAAGCTGGGGGCGGACGGCCGCATGTGGGTCATCGAGACGGCAGCGCGCTTCGGCGGAGCGATGACCGTGCCGCAGATCGAGGAGGTCTTCGGGCTCGACCTGGTCGGCATGTTCACCGACCAACTGCTCGACAGGGCACCCGCCTGGCCCGCGCGGGCGCTGTCGCCCGCCGATGCCGAGGGCGCCGCCGGCTCCCTGGTGGTGCTCGCGGTCGACGGCGACGGCGAGCCCTGGGGGCGCCGGCACGTGTGGGACGCGGCCGCGGTCGTCCGTTCCGCGCCGCTGGGCACCGGGAGCACGCTGTCCGTCGTCGCCGAGAGCTCCCTGCCGGACGGCACCACCGTGCCGGTCTACGACCCCGCCGCCGGGGCCAACACCATGGCCGGACTGTGCCTGTTGTCGGCCGAGGTCCCGCAGGCCGTCGTCCGGGACTTCACCGCCCTCGTGGACGCGCTGCCGCACATCCTGCCCGCCGACGCCACCGAGGGGGTCACGGCATGACCCTCGCACTGGACGACGCCGAGACGCCAGGGGCGTCAGGGGACCGTACGGTCGTCGGCGCCAACCTGTCGCTGCCCCTGTTCCGGGCCCTGTCCGGGACGCTGGCCGGGCACCCGTACCTGAAGGTCGTGGTGGACCGTGCCGAGCACACCTGGCACCTGCTCGACACCCGGGTGCACCCCTTCCACGTCAACTACACAGCGACCCGGATCCTCGGTCTGACGCTCGACGAACTCGACACGGACCTCGACGCGTTCAACACCTCCGTCTACATGGACCCGGAGCGCCGCTTCCTCCTCGGCGTGCTGTCGCTGCACACCGACGAACGGGCCGAGGACCCCGAACGCCCCTTCCTGGTGCTGGAGACGACCGAGGCGGACACCATGCACGGTGCCCTGCTGGAGGAGTTCTACCGCTATGTTCGCGGCCGGGTCGACGGACGGCTGCCGCTGCTGCTGAAGCCCGCCAACCACGGGCAGGAACACGAACTGGCGTCGGTGAGCGAGGCCGTCGTGCCGCGCATCCTCAGCCACGAACTGTTCGGCCATCGCACCCGCACCTGCCTCAACCCGGGCGAGGCCGAGGGCAGGCTGCGCTACTTCCGCACCACGAAGGAGTACGAGGCCGCCGCCGCGGAGCTCGGCTGGTCCGACATCGTCGCCATGGCGTGCCTGCCCGACGACGTGCCCCGCGTCGCCGGATTCATCAACACGGCGCCCATCACCCCGCTGTCGCACACCAACGTCCTGGCCTCGGGCTGGCGCATCCCGAACGCCATCGTCCGCGACCTCGACACCCTTGTGGGGCAGGACGGCCTGGACGACGCGTGGGTGCGCTACCGCGTCGCCGAGGAGACGATCACCCTGGAGCGGCTGGCGGGCGCGCCGGTCCTGCACAAGCCCGCCTGGCACCAGCAGCGCATCCGCGTGGAGACTCCCCTGCTGGAGGAGGCGCCGGTGCTGGCGCTGCACCGGCTGCGCCGGGCCGACCGGGACAGCTACGGCACCAAGGCCGCCAACCTGGGGGAACTGCACCACGTACTGGACAGCCGCACCGCCGACCTGACCACCTTCTACGCGCGTCCGCGTCCCCCGCGTGCCGACCTGCTGACGCATCTGGCCACCCGTCTCGGTGAGCCGTGGGCGAGTCCGGAACGCCTGCGCGCCGCGGCGGTGGAGCGGGTGGCGGACACGGTGCGGGCACCGGAGGGCGTCGCCCTGCCGTTCCGTCTGCACCACCTGTTCCTCACCTCGTCGCCCGCCCTGCAACAGGGCATCGGCAAGCTGAAGATGGCCCTGGAACTCGAGGCGTTCGACGTGCTCGACCCGCTGTGCCTGCACCTCCAGCATCTGGTGCGCGGCACTGCGATGCCCGACGAGGTGGCACGGGCGGTCACCGGCGCCGTGCCGGGCCTGCTGGCCGACGGCCGCCGGCTCGTGGTCCGTTCGTCCTCCAACGCGGAGGATCTGCCGGGCTTCTCCGCCGCCGGCATCTACGACTCGGTGACCACCGTGCGCGGCACGGACCAGCTCATGGACGCCGTCCGTCAGGTGTGGGCCTCCCTGCTGTCGCCCCGCAGTGTGCGCCTGCGTCACCAGGTGGGCATCTCGCTGGACGACACCTACATGGGCGTGATCATCCAGGAGTACCTGCCGGCCGACCTCGGTGGCGTCCTGGTGACCTGCAACCCGACCCGCCGCGAGGACTTCCGCAACGTCTACCTCAACTGCACACCCGGGTCGCCGGAACGGGTGGTCGACGGCACGGTCCTGCCGCAGCAGTACCTCTACAACACCGTCGAGGGCGGCGGACGCACGGTCGACATCGGTTCCGCGGGCGTGGACCTCCCGCCGACCACCCGGGCGGCGCTGGCCGAACTCGCCCTGGCAGGACGGCTGTTGCAGTCCCACTTCAGCCAGGAGGACCCGGACGACGCGCTGGACGTCGAGTGGCTGATGACTGCCGACGGGACGTTCCGGCTGGTCCAGATCCGCCCGTACTCCCGGTGAGGCGCCGCATGCCGAAACCGTGGGCACGTCCGCGGGGGCCCGCCCTGCCCGCCGCCGCCCGGCGCATCATCCGCCTGAACAACGGGTTCCAGCTGCTGTTCAACCTGCTGTGGTGGATGCCCGTGTTCTACGCCTACCAGCGGGACGCCGGCCTCTCCGAGGACCAGATCTTCGGCATCCAGAGCATCTACTACGTCGCGTTCTGCCTCTTCGAGATCCCGACCGGTGCCGTGGCCGACCGCATCGGCGCCCGCAACTGTCTGCGTGCGGGCGCGGTGGTGATGACGGCGGCGAACCTGACGCCGGTGCTGGCCCCTTCGTACTCGGGCTTCCTCGTGCACTTCCTCGCCATCGCTGCGGGACGCTCGCTCACCTCGGGCGCGGCGAGCGCCTACCTGTACGACGGACTGCGCGCCGAGGGGGCGGACGCCCACTACCTCAGGGCGGAGGGCACGGCTCGTGCGCTCGGCCTCGCCGCCAAGGTGCTGTGCTGGCCGCTCGTCGGGCCGCTGATGCTGCTGTTTCCGCAGGCGCCCTACATACTCAGCGCGGCGAGTGCCGCCGGGTCTCTCGGCTGCGCCCTGGCCCTGCCGCGTCTCGCCCCGCACGGCGAGGTCTCCGTACCGGTTCCGCGCAAGCGGCGACGCGGGGGCTTCCTGCACGACACGCGTGCCGCCCTGGGCGTGCTGCGGGCCTCGCCCTGGCTGGTCCTGCTGATGGTGCAGGGCGTGGCGGTCTTCACCCTGTCGCGCATCTGTCAGGTCAATCTGTTCCAGCCGGTGCTGCTCGACCACGGCATCGGGGAGAGCACGCACGGCAGTGTGCTCGCGGCGATGACGGTCGCCGAGGCGGTCGCCTCGGCCCGCCCGCAGTGGCTGAGCCGCAGGCTGTCACCGGTGTCGTGGGTGTCGCTGCTGAGTGTGCTGCTCGCCGCGGTCCTCGCGGGCCTCGCCCTGGGCGGTCCCTGGACCGTGGTCGCCCTGCTGTGCGCGTTCGCCGCCGTCACCGGGTTCGTCTATCCGGTGCAGCGCAAGCTCATCAACGACGCCATCCCGGCGGGCGCGCCGCGGGCCACGCTGTTGTCGGTGGAGAGCATCGTGGACCGCGGGGTGTGCGCGCTGGCCGCGGTCGCGGCGGGCGCGTACCTGGCGGCGGGCCGTCTGGACGCGCTGTTGTGGCACAGCGCCGTGATCACGTGCGTGCTGGTGCCGGTGCTCCACCTGGCGCTGGGCCGTCTGCGTCGCACGCCCCCACGCGCCGGGGACGGTACGGGCGACGCGGCCCCTCGTCCCCCGGACGAGCCGGTTCCGCTGCCCGTCGACGAGGGCGCGGCGCCCCGCGCGTGAGCCGGTGGCCACCGGTGCCCGATCCCGGTGGCCACCCCCGCGCTCCGTGCTGGTGGTCGTCCCGTGTGAGGTGCGTGTCACCCCGGCGTCCGACGCCGGCCCGTTCCGCCGACTGCCGTCGCGCCGGGCAGCGCCCGCACCCCGCGTTCCGTGGCCGGGAGGGCGGCTGCCGCCTGCGCATGGGCCGTCCGCCGTTCCCGCTCGGCCTGTCGGGGGTGCCTGCTCTGCCAGTAGGGGTTGTCGTGCGAGAGCTTGCTGGAGACCCGGCCGTACATGCCGAACGTCGCGATGACCAGGCCCATCACGAAGCTGAAGAGCACGTTGGTCATGCCGAAGCCGAGGACGTTGGCGGGCTTGTCCAGCACGAAGACGTGGGCGAAGCCGCTCAGGACGAACAGGGCGCCCACCACCATGTTGAGGGTGGAGGCGAAGTTGCCGCCGATCACGGCTCCCACGAGCAGCGCCACACCCACCACCGTGGAGATGACGCTGAGCGCGACGTTGGTGGTCATGCCCGCGATCGTGTGACCCGCCGTGGCGAAGGGGCTGAGGGCGTCGGCGAAACCGAGGCCCGCGAAGGTGAGCAGGACCAGTCCGCAGAAGCCGGCGCCGTACCGATAGACGGTCGCCAGGTGGTGGTCGACGGGGAGCTCATCTTGTAGCTTCATGACCACGTTTCGCGCGGTATGGACGAAATGGATGCGGTTTCGCACCACTTGCGGCTGACCGATGCGCGCGCCACTCGATGGGCTAGCCGGAGCCCTGCCGCAGATGGACGAGCTCTCGGTTCATCTCGGCGAGGAACCGGACGACCACCGCCAGTTCCTCGGGGGTGAAGCGCTCGCGCGCCGCTCCCGTGCTGCGGGCCAGGGGCTGGAAGTAGTCCCTGGCGATCTCCCTGGCCGCCTCCGCGTAGTGCAGATGGACCACGCGACGGTCGTCGACCGCGCGGACCCGCCGGATGTGTCCGGCCTTCTCCAGCCGGTCGATGCAGGCGGTGACCGCTCCGGACGTCAGGTTGAGCCGCTCGCGCAGCCTGCCGGGCGTGATGGGCCCCTCGTCGGCGTCGGCATCCAGGATCGCGATCAGGGCCTGCACGTCGGTGAGATGAAGCCCCTGCGCCTGAGCGAACTCCTGGGCGATGCGATTGAACTCGCCGTTCATCCGGCGCAAGAGGACGGCGAAGGACTGCAACCCTGTCGGGTCGTCTCCGGGAAGAGAGGGCGATGGCACGCCGGAACCGCTCATGCCCTCAGTATAGGATCACTCAATCATTGAGATACTTGATGAGTGACTTACTTCCCTAAGGCTTGAGATGCTGATGAGAACCGCACCGCGTTCGGCCCGCTGGCTCGTACCCCTCGCTCTGCTGTTCGTCTGGCTGGCCGTGGGCGGCACGCTCGGCCCCTACGCGGGCAAGCTCGGCGAGGTCGCGACCAACGACCAGGCGGCCTTCCTGCCGCAGAGCGCCGAGTCCACCAAGGTCCTCAAGGCCCGTGAGGCCTTCGACCAGTCCGAGACGCTGCCCGCCGTCGTGGTCTGGACGGCGGACGGGAGCCCGACGACCGAGGCCCAGCAGGCAGCCGCCACCGAGGCCGTCGCCGCTCTCGCCTCGGACACGGGGGTCGCCGGCCGGCCCTCGCCCGCCCTGGTCTCCGACGACGGCAAGGCCCTTCAGGCGGTCGTCCAGCTCGAGCCCGACCTGGGCGACAGACTGCCCGCGGTGCTCGACAAGGTGCGGGCGGCGGCCGGGAGCGTGCCCGGCACCGAGGCACAGATCGCCGGCCCCGCGGCGAGCCAGGCCGACCTGTCGGACGCGTTCGCCGGTATCGACGGGCTGTTGCTGGGTGTGGCCCTCGGCGCCGTGCTGCTGATCCTGCTGCTCGTCTACCGCAGCGTCCTGCTGCCGTTCGTGATCATCCTCGGTTCCGTGTTCGCCCTGGGACTCGCGTGCGCCGTCGTCTACGCGCTGGCGGACCGGGACGTGGTCCGGGTGGACGGCCAGGTGCAGGGCATCCTCTCCATCCTGGTCATCGGCGCCGCCACCGACTACGCGCTGCTGCTGGCGGCCCGCTTCCGCGAGGAACTCGCCGTACGGGGCGACCGTGCCGCGGCCGCAATGGCGGCGGTACGCCGCTCGTTCGGTGCGATCACCGCCAGTGCCGCCACCGTGGCGCTCGGCCTGCTGGCCCTGCTCGCGAGCGACCTCACGAACAACCGCTCCCTCGGGCCGGTCGGCGCCATCGGCATCGTGTGCGCCGTGCTCTGCACCCTCACCTTCCTGCCCGCCGTACTCGCCCTTCTGGGCCGGACCGCGTACTGGCCCTCCAAGCCCAAGGCGTCGGACGCGTCCGTCGAAGGGCACGGGGTGTGGCGCCGTGTCGCCGCGCGGGTGAACGCGAGGCCGCGTCGGACCTGGGTGGTCACCGCACTCGTCCTCGCCGCCTTCGCGGCCTTCTCCCCCGCGCTGACCGCCAAGGGCGTGCCGCTCGACGAGATCTTCGTGAACGACGCGCCCTCCGTCGCCGCCCAGGAGACGCTCGGCGAGCACTTCCCCGGCGGTTCGGGCAACCCGGCCGTCATCATCGCCGACGCCGACCGTGCCGCCGAGGTGACGGCCGCCGCGAAGGACACCGAGGGCGTGGCGTCGGCCGGGGCGGTCTCCGCGTCGGGACGGCCCGGCGCCGGTACCCCTAAGGTCGTCGACGGGCGTGTGCGCATCGACGCCACCCTGAAGGCGGCGGCGGACGGCGACGCGGCCAAGGAGACCGTCGAGCGGCTGCGTGCGAAAGTGCACGCGGTGTCCGGGGCCGACGCGCTGGTCGGCGGTTACACCGCCCAGCAGTTGGACACCCAGCAGACCGCCGCCCGCGACCGTACGGTGATCGTGCCCGTCGTCCTCGGCATCATCCTGCTGATCCTCGTCCTGCTCCTGCGCTCACTGCTCGTACCCGTCCTGCTGGTCGCGACCGTCGCGCTCAACTTCCTTGCCACGCTGGGGGTGTCGGCGCTCGTCTTCGGGCATCTCCTCGGGTTCAGCGGCACGGACGCGTCGGTACCGCTGTACGGCTTCGTGTTCCTGGTCGCCCTCGGCGTCGACTACAACATCTTCCTGATGTCACGGGTACGGGAGGAGGCGCTCGTGCACGGCACCCGGCAGGGTGTGCTGCGCGGGCTGACCACCACCGGAGGCGTGATCACCTCGGCCGGAGTGGTGCTCGCCGCCACCTTCGCGGCGTTGATGGTCATCCCCCTGGCCTTCCTCGTGCAGATCGCGTTCATCGTCGCCTTCGGCGTCCTGCTCGACACGCTCGTGGTGCGCTCGCTCCTGGTCCCCGCGCTGATGATCGACATCGGACCCCGGGCGTGGTGGCCCAGCGCCCTGGCCCGCCGCGCCGCCGGACCCGTGACCGGGGCGAAGCAGCCGGAGGGCTCCGCCACCGCCGCCTGAACGGGCGGTTCCGGGCGGGTCGCGCATCCGCCGCCGGCGCGGTGTGTGAAGTGGTCGGGCGCGTACGGGTGCCGCCGGTCCGGACTGGTCCGCGGCCGGGACCGACGAAGGGATGCTCATGCACTGGCTTTTCGGCGATCAGCTCGGACCGCACTTCCTGCGCCCTTCCCCGGACAGTGGTCTCACCCGCGACGCACCGCTGCTGATGATCGAGGCCCGGTCGGTGTTCCGGCGCCGCCGCTTCCACCGGGCCAAGGCGCACCTGGTGCTCTCCGCCATGCGCCACCGGGCGGCGGAACTCGGCGACCGGGTCACGTACGTCCGCGCCGACACCTACCGGGAAGGACTGGAGAAGGCGGCGGGCGGCGCCCCGGTGACCGTCCATCACCCGACCTCGTACGCCGCCGTACGGCTGGTGCGCTCCCTGCCTCACGTCGCCATGGGGCCTCCGCGCGGGTTCCTGGTGCCCTTGGAGGACTTCGCGGCGTGGGCGGACGGGCACGGCGGCCGGCGGCTGCGCCAGGAGGACTTCTACCGGTGGGTGCGGCAGGGGCACGAGCTGCTGATGGACGGCGACAGCCCGGCCGGCGGCCGCTGGAACTACGACCACGACAACCGTGAGCCGCCGCCCCGGAAGACGTCCGCCCTGCCCGTGCCCGCCCCCTACCGGCCGCGCGAGGACGAGATCGACGACGAGGTCCGCCACGACCTCGACCGCTGGGAGAGCGACGGTGACGTGTCCTTCGTGGGACGGGACGGCCCGCGGCTCTTCCCCGCGACCCGTGCCGAGGCCCGGGAGGCGCTGCGGCGTTTCGTCGACCGGCGGCTCGGCACCTTCGGCCCGTACGAGGACGCCATGCTCGCCGCCGACCCCGTCATGAGCCACAGCCTGCTGTCCTCGTCCCTCAATCTCGGTCTGCTCGACCCCGGCGAGTGCGTGGACCGCGCCGAAGCGGCATGGCGGGAGGGCCGGGCACCGCTGAACAGCGTCGAGGGCTTCGTCCGGCAGATCGCCGGCTGGCGCGAGTACGTCTGGCAGCTGTACTGGTACTTCGGCGAGGAGTACCGGCACTCCAACGAACTGCGGCACACCGCACCGGTGCCCGGCTGGTGGGACGACCTGGACGCGGACGACATCCGCGCGCGCTGTCTGCACACGGTCCTGTCCCAGGTGCGCGACACGGGATGGACCCACCACATCCCGCGCCTGATGATCCTCGGCAGTTACGCGCTCCAGCACGGCTGGGACCCGGCCGCCGTCACGGACTGGTTCCGCCGGAGCTTCGTGGACGGCTACGACTGGGTCATGGTGCCCAACGTCGTCGGCATGTCCCAGTACGCCGACGGCGGCCGCATGACCACCAAGCCGTACACGTCCGGCGGCGCCTACGTGAACCGCATGAGCGACCTGTGCGGGCCCTGCGCCCACCGCCCCGGGGACCGCACCGGGGCACACGCCTGCCCCTACACCGCGGGCTACTGGAACTTCCTCGACCGGCACCGCTCCAGACTCGAACACAACCACCGCACCGCGCAGGCGGTCAGAGGCCTCGACCGCCTGCCCGACCTCGACGAGGTCCGCCACCAGGAACAGGCCCGCGGGGACTCACCGCCGTAGCCGGGCCGAGCCGCGACGTCGCCGGGCCGTTCACGGGCCGGCGACGGCCGTCGGCCGCCTCCGTGACCGGTGGGCCCTGCTGCGGTGCGGCAGCAGGGCCCCTCCGTGGCTCAGCGGCTGGCCCGCTGGGCGGTCACGATCGTGTCCATCGTCTGTTCCGCCCCCACGAGCCGCTGCACACGCTCGGAGAAGCCCGGGAACTGCGAGGCGACCCTGGTCAGGAACTTCAGCTCGACCGGGGCGACGTTGATCTCGGCGACGTCGCGCTCGATCGCCCGCATCACGCCCTTGACGACCCGCTCCGGAGAGACGGTGCGGGCGCCGCCCGGCGCCGACGCTCCCGTCTTCGCGAACATGCCCAGGTCGCGCACGAAGCCCGGCTGGACGATCGAGACGCCCACTCCGGTCCCGTGCAGATCCTGGCGGAAGGACAGCGAGAAGCCCCGCAGACCGAACTTCGTCGCGGTGTACATCGACGAGGACTTGGTGGCCGCCACCCCCGACAGCGAGCCGACGAAGCAGATGTGGCCGCGGCCGCCGGCGACCATGGCGGGAGCGAGCAACCGCGCGAGCACGGCGGGGGTGCGCAGGTTCACCGCGATCGCCCGGTCGATCTGCGCGGGCGTGTAGTCGAGCACGTCGCCGCTGGAGGGCAGCGCCGCGTTGGCGATGAGGATGTCCGTGCCGGCGGCCTCCTCCGCGAGGCGCTGCACGTCGTCGGCGTCGGCGAGGTCGGCCAGGATCGTGCGGGCGCCGTAGCGTTCCGCGAGGGGTTCCAGTGCCTCCCGACGTCGGCCGGTGAGGACGAGGTCCGCCCCACGACGGGACAGTTCGGCGACGAGCGCCCCGCCGATGCCTCCGGTGCCACCAGTAAGCAGAACAGTTGCCCCAGCAATGCGCACGACTACCCTCCGGTCTTGTTCGTTCGAACGAACAATAGAGACGGTGGGGGGCCGTGTCCACCGTCGTCCCCCGGGAAGAGGTCCGGCCGGGACGGTCGTTGAGTGGCGGGTCGGCCGTCGGCGGCACCGCTGCGTCGGCACGGCCGCGTCGACCCGGCCCCGTCACCCCGGGAACGCGGCGCGGCGGGCGGGGCCGGCAGCGGACGACGACCCGCGCCCGGCCCCGCGCGGCACACCCCGCCGACCGCCGTCGGCACTGGTGGAACAATGAGTGGCATGCCGAACGCCGCCCTCGCCGCCCCGACGCGTCAGCGCATCATCACCGCCGTCCTGAAGATCATCGGCGCGGACGGTCTCTCGGCGCTCACCAACCGGCGCATCGCCAAGGAAGCGGGCGTCTCGCTCGGTTCGGTCACCTACCACTTCGAGACCCAGCACGAACTGCTGAGGGAAAGCCTGCTGCACTTCGTGCGCGAAGAGGCCCGGCACTTCACCGAGCTGGCCGACCAGTGCCAGACCGACGGCATCGACATCGAGGAAGCGGCGCAGCTCGCCGGCCAGGTGGCGTGCAGCGCGGCGCTCGACAGCGCCCATCTCGCACCCTTCGAGCTCTACCTGCACGCCGGGCGCGACGAGCGGCTGCGCGAGGCGGCGGCGGAGGCGTTCCGGGCGTACGACCGGCTCGCGACCCGGATCCTGACCGCGCTGGACGTCCCGGACGCCGAACGCCTGGCGTCCACGACGGTCGCGCTCGTGATGGGTCTGCAACTGCGACGCCTGGCGACGGGCAGTCCGGCGGACGACCTGGTCGACGCCCTCCTGCTGCTCGCACGCGGGGCTGTCGCCCGCCCCGCCGAGCAGGACGGCGGCCGGAACTGAGCGCCGTACCGCCGGAGTCCGGCGGGTCCTGCGCGCCACGGACACCCGGCGCCGCAATCCGGCAGGACTGTAGCCTTCCCGAATGAGTGACCAGCTGTTGGCCGAGGCCCACCGGTTCCTGGACTGGGCGCGGGAGCAGGGCGCCGATCTGGACGGCACCGACGGGAGCGTCTGGTTCGTCCAAGGGGCGCTCGAATCGATGGCCGGGGAGCCGGACGAGGAGCCGTCGCTGCGGGTGGTCAAGTGCCTGGCCTACTCGGTGTACCTGGCGGAACTGCTCGCGGACACGTGTCGCGGTGTCCGCCGTGTCGTCGACGGCGAGGGCATGAACCTGCGCGCGGTGCTCGCCGTCCGCGAGGACGGGGTCGTGCAGTTCCCCCTGTCGTGGGTGCGGAGCTGTGTCGACGACCCGCGCGCCGACAACATCGGCTTCAAGTTCGCCGGGGCCCTGAGGGACTTCGGCGAGGAAGCGCGCGCATCGGACATGTACGCGCAGGTGACGGAGTACACGGAGTTCCAAGGCCGTTGAGGGCGCGGCCCGCCTCGGCGGTCGTCAGTGGCGCTTGGCACGATGGCTGTCATGAGTCACAACATCGCGTACTCCACCGCGGACAAGGCCGACGTCCTGGCCTACCTGGGCAGCAAGGGCAATCTGACGGCGGACCAGAGCCGCCGACTCGACGGGATGCGGGGGGACGCCCGGACTCATCAGGACGACCTGGACCGTCAAGGGGTCGACTGGGGCCTCTCCGTCCCCGACGCCCTCGACCATCTCATAGCGGGGCACACCGACTCGGACGCCGAGTGCGCGGGAAACGCGTACAACTCCGCTCTGCAGCACATCATCGACCACAACGCGTCCGACCCGGCCCAGCTGGGCACCTACTCGAAGCCCTCGACGTTCTTCGGCCTGGTGGACGACGAGTTGCGCCGGCTCGGTGTGCCCGCCGACCTGCTCCCGCACGGATTCCTGTACGGCGGCCCGCCCGACGACTTCCCGTTCGTCCCGCACTCCGTGGACGGCTATCCGGCGATCGGCCATCTGCCGCTGGCCGACACGAAGCGCGCCGCCGGCGCCTACCGCGCCGTCCTCGACCGCCTCGACCCGGACTTCCGGTACGACGTCCAAGAGCTCATCGAGAAGCTCGAGTTCGAGCACGAGGAGTGGGAGTACGCCATCAAGAACATCGACTGGTACACGCAGGACACGCTCTTCTTCAAGCTCACCTGAGCGTCCACCACCGCGAGGGGCCTGCGAGCCGCGGCACTGCCCGCCCGACACTTCTACAGCACTGTAGATTGTGACGTGGGGGCGGCAGACGTACCGGCCCCGTCCGTCACCGGGAGAGAGTAGATCTGATGTTCGGCTTGAGTGAACTGGCCCTGATCCTCATCGTCGTCATCGTGGTCCTCGGCATCAAGAAGCTGCCCGAGCTGACGCGTTCGGCCGGGAAGGCGGCCCGGATCTTCAAGAGCGAGTCCAAGGCGCTGAAGGCGCAGGACTCCCCCGAGGCGTCGCCGGGTTCGGGGCGGGTCGTCCCGGGCACGGTCGTCGAGCCCGACGATCCGTCCGCGCGTTCCTGACAAGCCGACGGTCGGCCGCATCGCCCGATGCGGCCGACCCCGCTCAGGCCGTCTGCGGCTGAAGGAAACGGGCCAGCAGGTCGTCCAGGCTCACCATCCCGGTGAGCCGCCCGGACTCGTCGCGGACCACGGCCAGTGAGGCCCGGCGCCGGCGCAGCAGCTCGATCGCGTCGCCGACCGTGGTCTCCTCGCCCAGTTCGGGGACCGGACGGGCCAGGCCTCTGGCGCTCGTGGCGCGGCCCCGGGCGCGGGCGACCAGGGCGTCGCGGGCGTGGACGGAGCCGAGGACGACGCCGTCCTCGTGGACGAGGAGCCGGGTGCGGTCGCTGTCGGCGGCGACCCGCAGGATCTCGGCGATGTCGGCCCCGCCGTCGACCGAGGTGATGTCCGCTGCCGGGACGCGGAGTTCACGGACCGGGGTCTCGGGCTCGGTGAGCGAGCGCGTCAGCAGCTCGGAATCGGTCTCACTGATCAGGCCCAGCCGCTCGGACTCCTCGACCAGACGGGTGAGCTGTTCCCGGTTGTGGACCGAGACCGCCTCGCCGCGCGGGGTGACCCGGCACAGCCGCACCAGAGCGTCACTGATCCGGTTGAGCAGGGCGATCAGCGGGCGTACCGCCTTCACCAGCGTCCGGAAGGGCGGGGCGAGGAGCATCGCGGAGCGCTCCGGGTGGGCGATGGCCCAGGACTTGGGGGCCATCTCGCCGACCACCATGTGCAGGAACACCACGACGACCATGGCGACGGCGAACGCGACGCCGTAGCTGAGGGCGCTGGGCAGGCCCAGGTCGTGGAGCAGGGGGTCCAGCTCGTGGGAGATCGCGGGCTTGGACACCGAGCCCAGCCCCAGGGTGCAGATGGTGATGCCGAGTTGGGCGCCGGCGAGCATCAGCGACAGCTCGCGGATACCGGCCAGGGCCGCCTTGGCGCCGCGCTGCCCGCCGGCAGCGGCCTTCTCCACGCGGTGCCGTTTGGCGGCCACGAGCGCGAACTCGGCGGCCACGAAGAAGCCGCTGCCGATCAGCAGCAGGACGGTGACGAAGAGCGCCATCGGGAAGCTCATGCCTGCTCCTCCTCGTGGTCGGCCGCGGGCAGTCGCTCCAGGCGGACCCGCTCGGGCACGTGCCGGTCCAGGGTGCGTACGTCGATGACGGCGCGGCCGCCGTCGGGCAGTTCGACGGTCAGCCGGTCCCCGACGGCCGGGAAGCGGCCGAGCCGGTCCACGACGAGTCCGGCCACCGTGTCGTAGTCGTGTTCCTCGGGGAGTTCGATGCCGGTGGCCTCCGCGACCTCGTCGAGGCGGCGGCCGGCGTCCACCAGCCAGCCGCCGGCATCGGCGGTGGCGAGCTCCGTGACCGTGTCGGACTCGTCGGCGATGTCACCGATCAGTTCCTCGGCGATGTCCTCGTAGGTGACGACGCCCGCCACTCCGCCGTGCTCGTCGAGGACGACCGCGAACTCGTCGTCGTGCTCCCGCATCCGCTCGACAGCGTCGGGCAGCGGAAGGACGTCGGGCAGCAGCAGCGGCCGCCGGGCGAGAGTGCCGGCGGTGGTGGCGGTGAGCGCCCCGGCGGGCAGGCGCATCAGCTCGCGCACGCCCAGTACGCCGGTGACGTCGTCGGGGTGGTCGCCGAACACGGGGTAGTTGGAGTGCCCGTGCTTGGCGATGAGGTCGACCGCTTCGGCGGCGGAGGCGTCCTTGCGGACGAAGACGGAGTCCGCCCGCGGGACCATCACCGTATCGAGCGTGCGCTCGGAGAACTCGAGGGCGTGGTCCAGCAGGGCTGCGGTGTCCTTGGGCAGCTCCCCCTGCTCGTGGGACTCGCCGATCAGGTGGCCGAGTTCCTCCAGGGTCGCGCCGTGGTGCAGTTCCTCGACCGGCTCGATGCCGACCCTGCGCAGGAGCCCGTTCGCCGCGCCGTCGAAGATGCGGACGACCGGGCCTACGACCTTCAGGTACGCCAGAGTGGAGGCGGCCAGCGTTTTGGCCAGCCGCTCGGGGACGGCGATCGCGAGATTCTTCGGGGCCAGCTCGCCCAGCACCATCTGCACCACCGTGGCGCCCACGAAGGCGAGGACGACGGAGATGCCGCTGACGGCCGCGTCGGGGATGCCGAGGCCGGACAGCGCGGGTGCGAGCAGGGCGGACACGGACGGCTCGGCGATGAAACCGACGACCAGACCGGTCACGGTGATGCCGAGCTGCGCGCCGGACAGCATGAACGACAGCCGCTCCAGCACCTTCAGGGCGCGGGCGGCTCCGCTGTCGCCGGCCTCGGCCTCACGGGCGAGGGCGAGCCGGTCGGCGGAGACGTAGGCGAATTCCTGGGCGACGAAATAGCCGGTGCCGGCGGTCAGGACGAGGACGGCCAGCAGGCCCAGCAGGGCTTGCGCGACACTCATCGAACACCACCCCGTCGTGTGCCGCGATCATGCTCTCCGTGGCGGGATGGTCGGGGACTGTGCCCCGAGGGGTCCGTCGATCTGGCGGACAAGGGGTGGCTCCTCGTACTCGGTGTGTATGCGGAACAACGATCGTGGCCCCCTGCACGTTCCCGGTCACTGTCCCCCGCGCCCCGACACGGAACCCGCCGCCCGCATGCGATCGGGTGACCATGCGGACGGCGGGAGGTGTGTGACCGTCGTCGTGTGGGACGACGGTACGGGGCAGGACCGCCGTCAGACGTTGACGCCGAAGTCGGAGGCGATCCCGGACAGGCCGGAGGCGTAGCCCTGGCCGACGGCGCGGAACTTCCACTCGGCGCCGTGCCGGTAGAGCTCGCCGAAGACCATCGCGGTCTCGGTCGAGGCGTCCTCGGACAGGTCGTAGCGGGCGATCTCCTGGCCGCCGGCCTGGTTGACGATCCGTATGAACGCGTTGCGGACCTGGCCGAAGCTCTGGCCGCGGTTCTCGGCGTCGTGGATCGAGACGGGGAACACGATCTTGTCGACCTCGGCCGGTACGCCGACGAGGTTCACCTTGATCGATTCGTCGTCGCCCTCGCCCTCACCGGTGAGGTTGTCGCCGGTGTGCTCGACCGAGCCGTCCGGGCTCTTGAGGTTGTTGTAGAAGACGAAGTGCTGGTCGGAGAGGACCTTCCCGGAGGCGTCCAGCAGCAGGGCCGAGGCGTCGAGGTCGTAGTCGGTGCCCGTGGTCGTCCGCACGTCCCAGCCGAGTCCGACGAGGACGGCGCTCAGGCCGGGCGCCTCCTTGCTGAGTGAGACGTTGCCGCCCTTGGACAGGGAAACTCCCATTGCTGCTCTCCTCCGTTGAACCGCCGTCCGCCGCGCTCGGCGGACCCGGCGGGGCTGGTCGTCCGGGGTCCGAATCTACAACAATGTAGAAGTTGCTGGGAGGGTGAACCCCTGTATCTCACTACGCTGGAGCGGCTGTTGAGCCGTTCACGCGGAAGAGCGCGGTTCACGGCTGGACAGGGAGGCAGAGTGGGGACGCAGGACAAGAGCGGCGGTCCGGGACCGGACGCGCCCGCTCGTCGGCGCGGCCAGGGCGAGCTGGAAGCGCAGGTGCTGGCCGCTCTGCGCCGGTCGCCCGAGCCGGTGACCGCCGGCTGGGTGCGGGAGCGCCTCGGCGGTGTCCTCGCCTACACCACCGTCATCACGATCCTGACGCGGCTCCAGGCGAAGGGCTTGGTCACCCGGAAGCGGGCGGGCCGGTCCTTCGCGTGGAGCGCGGCCACGGACGAGGCCGGGCTCGCCGCCCACCGGATGCGCCGCGTCCTGGACCGTGAGGCCGACCGCGAGGCGGTCCTGGCGAGCTTCGTCTGCGGCCTGCCCCAGCAGGACGAGGAACTGCTGCGCAGGCTGCTCCAGGAGACCGGCGGCCACGACCCCCAGCGCGCCGAGGGCCGGGAGAACTGACCCGTGGGCATGTTCGTCTTCCTCCCCCTCGTGCTGCCCCTGACCGCCTGGCCCATCGCGCGCCTGGCCGAACACCGCCTGCACCCGCGCCTGGCGACCTGCCTGCTGTCCGCCGTCGCCGCCGTCCTGAGCCTGTGCAGCAGCCTGTGTCTCGGCCTGCTGGCGATCGTCGGAACCGCACAACTGCCCGGCAATCCACTGCCGGACGCCTGGGCCGATCCGGAAGTGCGGGCGGCCGTGCCGCACGACGAGGTGATCGGCAAGGGCGCGGTGGTCGCCCTCGTCGTCGCCGCCGCGGCCTGCACGGCGCTGCTCCGGCGCCATCGCCGGGTACGCCGCCGCGGACTGCGCGCGCTGCGCGGACTGCGCGCGACCCAAGTCGCCGTCCTCCGGGACGATATGCCGTACGCCCACGCCCTCCCCGGACGTGCCGGTACCGCCCGGATCCTGGTCTCCACCGGCATGCTGGCCGGTCTCACCTCCCGTGAGCGGCGCGTCCTGTTCGCCCACGAGCGGGCCCACCTCACCGGCCGGCACCACCGCCATCTGCTGCTCGCCGGGCTCGCGGCCCGCGCCAACCCCTTCCTGCGGCCGCTGCGGACGGCCGTCGCCTACACCGTGGAGCGCTGGGCGGACGAGGAGGCGGCCGCAGCGGTCGGCGACCGGCGGACCACCGCCCGCGCGATCGCCAGGGCCGCCCTCATCTCCCGTCCCGCGCCCGCCTCCACGCTCGCCGCCGTCGCGGCCGTGCCGGGGCCCGTGCCGCGCCGGGTCGCCGCGCTGCTCGGCCCGGCCCCGGCCGCCCGCGCCTGGCCGCCCATGTTCACGACCGTGGGCATGGCGGCCTGGACCGCGGCGGCCGGCGCCGTCCTGTCCGCCATGTCCTCGGCGAACTCCGCGGTGACGATGTTCCTGATCCTCAAGGCGGCGACCCCGCTCTGAGGACTGTCCCGTGATGCCCGGCGGCTGATCCACCGGGCATCACGGGAAAGCCGTCAGGGCCGCGCCCGCCCGGATCAGAGGTCGAACTCGTGCGGCGGCAGGTCGAGGGTGAAGCGCGCCTCCCGTACGACGGCCTGCTCGGTCTTGTCGAAGTCGCCGTCGGCGCCGCCGATGACGATGCCGATCTGGACGACGGCGCGCGCCTCGGCGGGCTTCTTCTTCGCCTTGGCGATCTCCTGCAGCAAGCCGACCTTGCCGAAGGCGAAGTCGGCGGTCAGCTTGTTCAGGTTGTCGGCCTCCGCAGGAATCGTCACGACGAGATCGGGGCCCGGCCGGTCGGGCGAGGTCGCCGGTTCGCCGCGCCGGGCCCGGACCGAGAACCGAGCGCCCCCTGAGAGCGCCGGCCGTCTCCCCTACGCCCGGCGCCCTCCTCTCCCGGGCTTCTCAGCCTTCGTCCTCGTCACCCTCGAAGAAGTCACCGATCTCGTCGACCACCTCGGCCGCGACCATGCCGCCGACGACACCGACGGCGAGACCGGCCGCACCGGCCGCGACCGCCGTGCCGATGCCGGGGCCGGAGCGGTGGCCGTCATCGTGGTGGTCGCCGTGCCCGCCGTGGCCGTACGCGTCCGCGTGCCCGTACGGGTCGCCGTGTCCGTAGGCCGCGTGGGAGCCGTACGCGGACCGGTGCTCGACCAACTGCCGGATCCAGCCGTCGACCTCGGTGTTCCAGTCCCGGCCGTGCACGTCCTGGTGGCCGACGGTGAAGCGGGTCAGTGCGTCGTGGCCGCCGGAGAAGCCGCCTCCGCGTTTGTCGGCCTCCAGCACGACCTCCAGGCCGCCCGCACCGGCGAGAAAGGTCACCTCGATCTCACTGACGGCATGCGCGTACTGCGGCGCGGGCGAGAGTTCGATCTCCTGGTAGAAGGGCAACTGCTGCCCCGTACCGCCGATACGGCCGTATTCGAGGTCCGCGGACGTGAAGCCGAAGCCGAGCTGCCCGAGGGCCTCCAGGATCGCCTCCTGGACCGGCAGCGGGCGGACGGCGAGCGGATCGAGGTCGCCCTTGTCCCTGGCACCGGCCACCGCCAGCTCGGTGCGCACACCGAGCACGATGCCCAGGGGCTGCCCGTACAGCTCGGTGACCGGCGTCTCCCACGGCAGCGTCACACTGAACGGAACGCTTCGGTGCTCCTCCTCACCGAGCCGGAAACCGCCGCCGACCGTGAAGCGCTCGAAGGCGACGAAGCCCTCGCTCTCGCCCTCCTCGTGCTCGGCCTCGACCCGGGCGACGAGTTCCAGGACGAGGTGCTCGATGTCCACGGCCGTGCCGCCGCCCCGCAGTTGCACCCGCCCGGACAGCGTCCCGCCCGGCGGCACGGCGCCGCCGTCCAGAACCGTGTCCACCGAGGGACCGCCCACGCCGAGGGCCCCGAGCAGCTGTTTGAACACCATGTCGGTGTCGCTCCTTCACTGGTCGCACTGGTTGATCGACGGCCCGGCGCACCTGCGCCGGCCGACGTCGGCAGAACTACCCCGCTCGGTAAAGAAGTTCCCATGCCGCGCCGTACGGGTGACACCGTGCGGTGTCGGCGCCGTCCACGCGAGCTGCCGGCCCCGGATGCGGGCTCCCGGGTCGGTCTGGCTGCAACTCCCCGTCACGAAAAGCCGGTTGCCAAGCCGCTGCCGGTCGTGGACGATCTCGGACCGTGACGATCGACAGCGCCCAGGACGACAGCGAACGTGATCGGGCCCGCTCCTCCACCCGCCCGCTCGCCCTGGTCACCGGGGTGGGGCGGACGGTCGGCATCGGCGCGGGCATCGCGAAACGCCTGGCGGTCTCCGGCTGGGACGTGGCCTTCACCTACTGGACCCCCTACGACGAGCGCATGACGTGGGGCAGCGAGCCCGGAGCGGCCGGGGCGATCACCGACATGCTCACCGAACACGGTGCGGCCACCACGGCGGTCGAGGCGGACCTCGCCGACCCGGACACTCCGGCCCGCGTCTTCGACGAGGTCGAACGCGCTCTGGGCGGCGTCACCGCCCTGGTGATGTGTCACTGCGAATCGGTCGACTCCGGTCTGCTGGACACGACCGTCGAGAGCTTCGACCGGCATTTCGCGGTCAATGCCCGCGCCGCCTGGCTGCTGATCCGCGAGTACGGCCGACGGTTCGCCGCGGTCCCGGGCAGCGGACGGATCATCAGCCTCACCAGCGACCACACCGCGGGCAACCTCCCCTACGGCGCGAGCAAGGGCGCCCTGGACCGCATCACGCTGGCCGCCGCGCGCGAGTTCGCCCACCTCGGGGTCACCGCCAATGTCATCAACCCCGGTCCGGTGGACACCGGCTGGATGGGTGACGACATCCGCAAGGACGTGCTCGACCACACACCGCTCAACCGCCTCGGCACACCGCGCGACACCGCGCACCTCGTGGACTTCCTCTGCTCACCGCAGGGGCAGTGGATCAACGGCCAGCTGCTGATGAGCAACGGCGGACTCGCCCCCTAGATCCGCCTCCCGCGGTGCGCTTCGTCAGAGTCCCACGGCCGTCATCACCACCAGGACGACGACGAGAAGGACCACGTAGGCGGCGGAGTGGACGCGGTCCGGGACACGGTCGGCGACCCGCCTCGCGAGAGCGACGGCGGGCAACGAGCCGAGGAGCAGGTCGCCGCCCGCCGCGAGGTCGACATAACCGATCCGGCCGGTGCCGGCCGGCCCGGTGGGGGCGAGGGCGTAGACGACTGCCCCAGCCAGCGCGACGGGCACGCTGAGGGGGTTGGCCATGGCGGTCGCCTCGGCCATGGGGAGGCCCCTGCGGCGCAGCAGAGGGACGGTCATGACGCTGCCGCCCACACCCAGGCCGGCGGCGACCATGCCGATGCCGACGCCGCCGAAGGTGGTCGTCCCCCTGCCCAGGGGCTGGGGGCGCGGTCGGCGCTTCACGGACAGGAACCCCTTGCGCATCAGGCTGTCGATGACGCTCACCAGGAGATAGGCGGCGAAGAGCAGCCGCAGCGCCGTGCCGCCGATCAGGGTCGCCAGGAAGGATCCGGCGGCGGCGCCGATCGCGATGAACGCCGCCAGCGGCCAGACGTACGCCCGGCGCAGTCGGCCCTGCCGCCACTGGGCCAGCGTCGCCACAGCGGCGTTCACGACCATCACGGCGGCCGAGGTCGCCACCGCGACGTGCATGGCGTCCTTTCCGGAAGGCGCCGTGACGGCCACGACGCCGTAGACGACGGGGACCGTGACGAAGCCGCCGCCGAAGCCGAAGAGCACCGTCGTGATGCCGGTCAGGCACCCGAAGAACAGGAGAGCAAGGAACGAAGTGAGCACGCGCAGGACGCTAGTGATCACGACGTGTGGCGGGCAATCGATGACTCGCCCACTTCCTACGCGCAGCGGACACCGTGCTCGGCACCTCGTAGTCTCCTGGCATGCGCAATGTTCCGGTCGCGGCGGTGGACGGCCTCGACCGTGCCGTACTGGCCATCGGCACCGACTATCCCCATGACCACCTGCTCCCCCGGCACGAGCACCGCCGCGCCCAAGTGCTGTACGCGGCCACCGGCGTCATGCGGGTCGAGACGGCGGACGGCAGCTGGACGATCCCCACCGCCCGCGCGGTGCTCATCCCGCCCATGACCGGGCATCAGGTCACGATGACGGGGGTCAGCACCCGCAGTCTCTACATCGAGCCGGCCGCGGTGCCGTGGTTCCCGGCCCGCTGCCAGGCGGTCGATGTCTCCGCACTGCTGCGGGAACTGCTCCTGGCGGCGGTCGAGATGAAACCGCGCTATGCCGAGCACAGCCGTGACGCGGCGCTCGCCGCGCTCGTCCTCCACGAACTCAAGAACCTCACCCCGCTCCCCCTCGACGTGCCGATGCCGTCCGATCCGCGGCTGCGCACCTTGTGCGAGGCGTTCCTGCGGAAGCCGGACATCCACGACCCGCCCGCACGCTGGTGCGCGGCGCTCGGCGTGAGCGAGCGGACCCTGGCCCGCCTGTTCCGGCGCGGCACCGGCCTCAGCTACTCGCAGTGGCGGCAACGCGCCTGCGTCCTGCACTCGCTGCACCACCTGACCGCGGGCATGCCCGTCACCCGCGTCGCCGCCCTGCTCGGCTACGACAACCCCGCCGCCTACACGGCCGCGTTCGGGAAGCTTCTGGGGCACCCGCCTTCGGCGTACCGGAGCCCCGGCACGGGAACCGGCATCGCGTAGGTCCTGCCCACGCCGGGTGCCGCGCCGACGTGGATCCGGAGCCCGCCGCCTGCTGTGTCACCCTTCGAAGCGATAGCCCATGCCGGGCTCGGTGATCAGGTAGCGGGGATGCGAGGGGTCCGTCTCGAGCTTGCGGCGGAGCTGGGCCATGTAGACGCGCAGGTAGTTGGTCTTGTTGCTCTGGGAGACACCCCAGACCTCCTTCAGGAGGTGCTTCTGCGTCACGAGCCGGCCGGGGTTGGTCACCAGGATCTCCAGCAGGTGCCATTCGGTCGGCGTCAGCCGCACGTCCCGGCCGTCCCTCACGACCTTCTTGGCCAGGAGGTCGAGCGTGAAGTCGGGTGTCTCGACGAGGGTCGTCCCGGGGGCGAGCGGTGCGTCCTCGGTGCGGCGGACCGCGGCGCGCAGCCGCGCCAGCAACTCGTCCATGCTGAACGGCTTGGTCACGTAGTCGTCCGCGCCCGCGTCGAGCGCGGCGACCTTCTCGTCGGACGCCTGGCGCGCGGACAGCACCACGACGGGCACGCGGGTCCAGCCGCGCAGCGCCTTGATGACGTCCGTGCCGTCCATGTCGGGCAGGCCGAGGTCGAGCAGGACGACGTCGGGCTGACGGGCGGCCGCGAGTCGCAGGGCGGTGGCGCCGTCCGGGGCGGCGTCCACGCCGTACTTGCGTGCCTGAAGGTTGATCACGAGGGCCCGTACGAGCTGCGGGTCGTCCTCCACCACGAGCACCCGGGTCATGGGTGTGCGCCTTTCCGGTCGTACGTCGGGCCGAGGTGTGTCGACCGTGTGGCGATCGACGCCTTGGGTTGCGGAGGTCGACGTCATGGCCGCGGGAGCCGGCGGAACCGGGAGGTGTCCCGGCCGCCGACTCCCGTGCCTGTCGTCCAACCCCATCAGTGCTTGGCCACGAGGTCCTTGAGTGCGATGTTGAGCTCGAGGACGTTCACGCGGGGCTCGCCGATGAAGCCGAGGGCCCGGCCGTCGGTGTGCTCCGCGACCAGCTTCTCCACCTGGTTGACGGGCAGTCCGTTCTTGACGGCGATCCGGTGGACCTGGAGCTCCGCGTACTTCGGGGAGATGTTCGGGTCGAGGCCGGAGCCGGAGGAGGTGACCGCGTCGGCAGGCACCTCGGACGGGGTGACCGTGTAGCCGGGCACCGAGTTGTCCTTGACGACCGCGTCCCGGGCGCCGAGCACCTGGGCGCAGAGCGAGCCCTCCTCGGACTTCGCGGTGCACTTGCCGTCCACGGCGCCGCTGTCGGCGGCCAGGTTGGTGGCACCGGACAGCAGCAGCTTGTACTGGGTGTTGATGCTGTTGGAGCCGAGGCCGTTGGCCGGGCGGCCCTGGAACCACTTCAGGTCGGCCTCGGGGGTGTCCTGTCCCTTCTTCAGCGGTAGGTTGTACGACTGCCCGATCAGGGACGAGCCGACGACCTTGCCGTCCGCCTTGATCTCCGAGCCGTTCGCCTTGTTGTTGAACAGGCCCTGGGCGATGCCGGTGACGACCAGCGGGTAGATCACGCCCGTCACCAGGGTCAGCACGAGGAGGGCACGCAGGCCCGCCCCGAACAGCCGGACCGTGTTGGATACCGAGTTGTTCATGGCGATCAGCCGATTCCGGGGATGAGGGAGATGAGCAGGTCGATGATCTTGATGCCGACGAAGGGGGCGATCAGTCCGCCGATGCCGTAGATCGCGAGGTTCCTGCGGAGCATCCGGTCGGCGCTGACCGGCTTGTACTGCACGCCCTTCAGGGAGAGCGGTACGAGCGCGATGATGATCAGCGCGTTGAAGATGACCGCGGACAGGATCGCGGAGTCGGGCGAGGACAAGTCCATGATGTTGAGCTTGTTCAGGCCCGGGTAGACCGCCGCGAACAGCGCCGGGATGATCGCGAAGTACTTCGCGACGTCGTTGGCGATGGAGAACGTCGTCAGCGCGCCACGCGTGATCAGCAACTGCTTGCCGATCTCGACGATCTCGATGAGCTTCGTCGGGTTCGAGTCGAGGTCGACCATGTTGCCGGCCTCCTTGGCGGCCGACGTGCCCGTGTTCATGGCCACGCCCACGTCCGCCTGTGCGAGGGCCGGGGCGTCGTTGGTGCCGTCACCGGTCATCGCGACGAGCTTGCCGCCCGCCTGCTCCCGCTTGATGAGGGCCATCTTGTCCTCGGGAGTGGCCTCCGCGAGGAAGTCGTCGACGCCCGCCTCCTCGGCGATCGCCTTCGCGGTCAGCGGGTTGTCGCCCGTGATCATGACCGTCTTGATGCCCATGCGGCGCAGTTCCTCGAACCGCTCCCGCATGCCCTCCTTGACGACGTCCTTGAGGTGGATGACACCGAGGATCCGGGCTCCGTCGGCGTCCTCGACCGCGACGAGCAGCGGGGTGCCACCCGCCTCGGAGATGCGGGTGGCGACCTGGTCCGCGTCCTGGGCGACGGTGCCGCCCTGTTCCTTGACCCAGGCGACGACCGAACCGGCCGCACCCTTGCGGATCTTCTTGCCGTCCACGTCCACACCGGACATACGGGTCTGGGCGGTGAAGGCGATCCAGTCGGCGTGCGCCAGTTCGCCCTGGTGCCGCTCGCGCAGCCCGTACTTCTCCTTCGCCAGCACGACGATGGAACGGCCCTCGGGCGTCTCGTCGGCGAGGGAGGAGAGCTGGGCGGCGTCCGCGACCTCGGCCTGGGTGGTGCCGCCGACCGGCACGAACTCGGAGGCCTGCCGGTTGCCGAGGGTGATGGTGCCCGTCTTGTCGAGCAGCAGTGTGGAGACGTCGCCGGCGGCCTCGACGGCACGGCCCGACATGGCCAGCACATTGCGCTGGACCAGGCGGTCCATGCCCGCGATGCCGATCGCGGACAGCAGTGCGCCGATGGTGGTCGGGATGAGGCAGACCAGCAGGGCGACCAGCACGACCATCGTGAGGTGGGTGCCCGCGTAGTCCGCGAACGGCGGCAGCGTGGCGCAGGCGAGGAGGAAGACGATCGTCAGCGAGGCGAGCAGGATGTTCAGCGCGATCTCGTTGGGCGTCTTCTGCCGGGCGGCGCCCTCGACCAGGCTGATCATGCGGTCGATGAAGGTCTCGCCCGGCTTCGTCGTGATCTTGACGACGATCCGGTCGGACAGCACCTTCGTCCCGCCCGTGACCGCGCTGCGGTCACCGCCGGACTCACGGATCACCGGAGCCGACTCGCCGGTGATCGCCGACTCGTCGACCGACGCGACGCCCTCGACGACGTCACCGTCGCCGGGGATGATGTCGCCGGCCTCGCAGACGACCAGGTCACCGATCTTCAGCTCGGTACCGGGCACCCGCTCCTCGGAGCTCCCGACGAGTCGCCGTGCCACCGTGTCCGTCTTGGCCTTGCGCAGGGTGTCGGCCTGTGCCTTGCCACGGCCCTCGGCGACCGCCTCCGCCAGGTTGGCGAAGACGACGGTCAGCCACAGCCAGGCGCTGATGGTCCAGCCGAACCAGTCGCCCGGGTCCTTGAAGGAGAAGGCCGTGGTGAGCACGGATCCGATCCACACCACGAACATCACGGGCGACTTGACCATCACCCGCGGGTCGAGCTTGCGGAACGCGTCCGGAAGGGACTTGATCAGCTGCTTGGGGTCGAACAGGCCCGCGCCGACACGTCCTTCGGCAGGCTTGTGTCCGGTGGGGACGTCGCTGTGCGGCGCCCGGGTCGGAGTGGCTGTGGACATCGAGTCCTCTTGGTTTTCTGTACGGGTGGTCATCACGCCAGCCCCTCGGCGAGCGGACCCAGCGCCAGCGCCGGGAAGTAGGTCAGACCGGTGATGATCAGGATCGCGCCGACCAGCAGGCCGGTGAACAGCGGCTTCTCGGTGCGCAGGGTGCCCGCGGTCACCGGTACCGGCTTCTGTCCGGCGAGCGAGCCGGCCAGCGCCAGGACGAACACCATCGGCAGGAAGCGGCCGAGGAGCATCGCGAGTCCGGTCATGGTGTTGAACCAGTCGGTGTTCGCGTTCAGGCCCGCGAAGGCCGAGCCGTTGTTGTTCGCCGCGGAGGTGAAGGCGTACAGGACTTCGGAGAATCCGTGCGCGCCCGAGTTGAGCATCGAGTTCGGCGGGGTCGGCAGCGCCATCGAGGCCGCGGAGAAGACGAGCACCAGCGCCGGGGTGATCAGGATGTAGACGGCCGCCAGCTTGATCTCGCGCGAGCCGATCTTCTTGCCCAGGTACTCGGGGGTGCGGCCGACCATCAGACCGGCGATGAACACCGCGATGATCGCCATGATCAGCATGCCGTAGAGGCCGGAGCCGGTACCACCGGGCGCGATCTCGCCGAGCATCATGCTCAGCATCGTGATCCCGCCGCCCAGGCCGGTGAAGGACGAGTGGAAGGAGTCCACGGCGCCCGTCGAGGTGAGGGTGGTCGCCACCGCGAAGATCGACGAACCGCCGACGCCGAAGCGGACCTCCTTGCCCTCCATCGCCCCGCCCGCCGCCTGGAGCGCCGGGCCGTGGTGGGCGAACTCGGTCCACATCATCAGGGCGGTGAAACCGAGCCAGATGGTGCCCATCGTGGCGAGGATCGCGTAGCCCTGCTTCACCGAGCCGACCATGATGCCGAAGGTGCGCGTCAGGGCGAACGGGATGAGCAGGATCAGGAAGATCTCGAAGAGGTTCGTGAACGGGGTGGGGTTCTCGAAGGGGTGGGCGCTGTTGGCGTTGAAGTAGCCGCCTCCGTTGGTGCCCAGCTCCTTGATGGCCTCCTGGGAGGCGACGGCGCCGCCGTTCCACTGCTGCGAGCCGCCCATGAACTGGCCGACCTCGTGGATGCCGGAGAAGTTCTGGATCGCGCCGCAGGCGACCAGCACGAGCGCGGCGATCGCCGCGATCGGCACCAGGACGCGGACGGTGCCGCGCACCAGATCGGCCCAGAAGTTGCCGATCTCGCCGGTGCGGGACCGGGCGAAGCCGCGCACCAGGGCGACCGCGACGGCGATGCCGACGGCGGCGGAGACGAAGTTCTGCACGGCCAGACCGGCGGTCTGCACGACGTGACCCATGGTCTGTTCGCCGTAGTACGACTGCCAGTTGGTGTTGGTCACGAAGGAGACGGCGGTGTTGAACGACTGTGCCGGGTTGACCGCTTCGAAGCCGAGCGAGCCGGGCAGGACGCCCTGCAGGCGCTGGAGCAGGTAGAGGAAGAGGACACCGGCCGCGGAGAAGGCCAGGACGCCGCGCAGGTAGGCGGGCCAGCGCATCTCCGTGTCGGGGTCGGCACCGATGCCCTTGTAGATCCACTTCTCGACGCGCAGGTGCTTGTCGGAGGTGTAGACCCGGGCCATGTAGTTGCCCATGGGGACGTAGACCAGTGCCAGCGCTCCTATGAGCGCGAGCAGCTGGAGAACGGAGGCGAGTAGGGGACCCATGACGTGTCTCAGAACCTCTCCGGGAAGATCAGGGCGAGGACGAGATAGCCCAGCAGGGCGACGGCCACGACCAGGCCGACGATGTTCTCGGCGGTCACAGCTTCGTCACCCCCTTGGCGACGAGGGCCACCAGCGCGAAGACCGCGATCGTGGTGACGACGAAGGCCAGATCGGCCATCGTGAGCTCCTGGAGTGAGGTTCGGTTGGAACGGACGTTTAGAGGAAAGCGCCTCTGTGGCCGGATTTGGCCGCCGTTGACGTCTCCCTTACGGCGGGAGCCACGCCTTTGACGGGACCCTTACGGCCTTTGATCCGGACGGGTGAGCAGGTGGCCCTGACGATCGGAGGCCCTGCTCACAGCCGGAAGCGCAGCCGGCAGATCACCGCGTCCGTCTCCCGTCGCACGGCGTGTGCGACGAGAGCGCCCCGCTGGTTCTGCAGCAGCCGCTGCCACAGCCGCTCCGGCTCGGCCTCAGGGATGAGCACGGTGACCCGGGTGCCCGGCTCGCGGGCGGCCGTCTCGCGCACGTACGCGGCTATGGGCCGGCCCAGCGTGCGGCGTTCGCAGGGCAGCCGGACCAGCGGTACGCCGGGGTCCCACTGAGCCCACGCCCGCTCCAGGGCGTGCAGCTGGGCGCGGTCCTCCTGGTCCGGGTAGCACACGGTCACCGCACGGACCTCGTCGCCGAGGGAGGTGGCCGCGGTCAGGGCCTCCGAGGTCAGCCGGGACAGGGACGACACGGGGACGATCACCAGTGACCGTTCGCGGTGCGGTGCCTCGGGGACACGGCCCAGCCCCAGCCGCTCGCCGATCCGGCCGTAGGCGCGGTGCACGGTCTCGAAGGCGGCCACGAGCAGTGGCAGGGCGATCACGATCAGCCAGGCGCCCTCGGTGAACTTGCTCGCGGTGACGACGACGGCCGCGACACCGGTCAGGACCGCGCCGCAGCCGTTGAGCAGCGTCTTGCCCCGCCAGCCCCGGCCGCGTTCGATCCTCCAGTGCCTGACCATGCCCACCTGGGCGATGGTGAAGCCGACGAACACCCCGATCGCGAACAGCGGCACGAGGGTGTTGGTGTCGCCGCCGGAGAAGACCAGCAGCGCGGCCGAGACGAGGGCCAGGGCCAGCACACCGTGCCGGTGTACCTGGCGGTCCGCCTTGAGGGCGAAGACGTGCGGCAGGTGGTTGTCACGGGCCAGCAGCTTCAGCAGGACCGGCAGCCCGCCGAACGAGGTGTTCGCGGACAGCGCCAGCAGGATCATCGTCGCGAACTGGATGACGTAGAAGGCCCCGTTGTGGCCGAGTGAGGCGTCCGCCAGCTGCGCGAGGACGGTGACGCCCTCGACCGGCTGGAGGTGGAAGCGGCCGATCAGCACCGACAGGCCGATGAGCATCACACCGAGTACGGCGCCGAGGGCGACCTCCGCGCGCTGGGCTCGCCTGACCCGCGGCACGCGAAAGGAGGGGACGGCGTTGGCGATGGCCTCCACGCCGGTCAGCGCGGCGCACCCGGAGGCGAAGGCCTTCAGCAGGAGCAGGGCTCCCACGGTGGTGGCGTTGTCCGCAAGGACCGAGGCATGCCCGGCGGCGGTCGCCGTGCTCGCGGGGTGGGAGCGGAAGAGGCCCACGACGATCAACACGAAGATCGAGCCGACGAACACGACGGTCGGGACGATGAAGGCCCTCGCGGACTCGACGATCCCCCGCAGGTTGACGCCCGTGACCAGCGCGAGGACCGCCAGGCACAGCCACAGCCGGTCGTCGTACAGGGCGGGGAACGCCGAGGTCAGGGCGGCCACGCCCGCGGTGACGGCGACGGCGACGTTGAGCACGTAGTCCAGTACCAGGGACGCGGCGGCCACCAGGCTCGTCCGGACCCCCAGGTGTGTCCTGGCCACCGCGTAGGAGCCGCCGCCGTCCGGGAAGGCCGCGATGACCTGCCGGTACGACGCCACGAGCACCGCCAGCAGCCCGGCGATGGCCAGGGTGACGGGCATCGTGAAGCCCAGTCCGTGGGCTCCCGCCGCGGCGAGGACGAGGACGATGGCTTCGGGCCCGTACGCCACCGACGCCATCGCGTCGAGTGACAGCGCGGCCAGGCCGGTCACGGCGGTCAGCCGGTGCCGCTCACCGGTGTCCGGTGGTTCCTCGCCGGCGGGGACGGCATCCGGCTCGGTGGTCACAAGGGACATGGGCGCGTGCTCCTTCTTCCTCGGCCGCGCACGAGGACTGAGGCGTGCGCGAGTGCACCCAGGTTCTGTCCGCCTTCCGCCACCTCCGGCGGATCCTTGCGCCTTCTTCGCGCGCGTCCGGCCGACCTTGACACGACCTTGACGCGCGTGTGACGTGGGCTACCTCCGGTGGCGCTGTCCGGACGCCGTGGCCGCAGTCAGAGGCAAGGATCCGTAGAACGTCCATCAGGCCTGCGTCAAAGCGGGCCGGGTCCCTGTCGCCGGGCCCGGCGCCGTCACACGTGGACGGGTCCGGACGTGTCCAGCGCGGCACCCGTCTGGTCGGCCAGGGTGACCGCCACCAGGCGGGCCTGGAGCGGGGGCACGTCGCCGAGGCCCGGGGTGAGCATGAAGCGGCCCAGGTAGTGGCCGTTGCCGTAGGCACGCAGCTCGATCTCGCCCTCGGGCCAGCCGACCGCGTCCACGTCCCAGGAGCGCCTGCCCACCGTGACGCTGCCGTCGCCGTGCAGGCGCGGTGGCTGCCCCATCAGGGTGCCGTACTCGAAGCGGCAGGCACGCAGCCCGAGCAGCTCGGTGATCTCCCGGCGGACGTGATCGACCACGGTGTCCGGGGAGTTGGCCGACTTCGCGAGGTCCGCGGTCCGGTGGATGCGGGACAGGTGCTCCGCGTCGGTGACCGTGATGACCTCCAAGCGCCGGGAGCGCGCGGCGAGTTGGGACACGATGGCACCGACGGCCAGCAGCAGGACAGCCGTCTCCACGTCTCCCGAGGCGGTGATGTCGAACGTCTGGTACGGCCGGGTGAGGAAGAAGTCGAACCAGGCCGCCGCGGACAGCGCGGCCACCACGCCCGCCGTACGGCTGCCCAGCACGGCCACCGCGACGACCACGACCACGAGGACGAGTGCCGCGTTGGTGTGCGACAGGCTCGCACGCAGCGGCACCAGTGCGAGGGCCACCAGGAACGGGCCTGCCACCGCCGCCGTCAGGGCGAGCCGGTCCCGCAGCGCCCAGGGCCGGGGCGCTGTCCGGGTCGCTCCCGCGCGACGCAGGGCACGGGTCGGTCCCGCGCGATGCGGCTTCGATGTGCCGGTCAGAGTGCTCATCACGCACCTCCTGCGATCTGTTCGGTCGGTCGGGTATCGACGGTCCCGGCGGCGAACGGCAGCGACACGACCATCGTCAGACCGCCGCCCGGGGTGTCCTCCGGGGTGAGGGTTCCGTTCATCGCCTCGGTCAGGCCCCGCGCGAGCGCGAGTCCGAGGCCGAGTCCGGTGCTGTTGTCGGTGTCGCCGAGCCGCTGGAAGGGTTCGAAGAGGCGGTCCCGGCCGTCGGCGGGCAGCCCGGGCCCGCGGTCCACGACCCGCAGCTCCACCCGTCCCGCCAGGGCGCTGGCGGTGACCAGCACCTTCCTGCCAGGCGGGGTGTGACGGGCGGCGTTGCCGACCAGGTTGGCGATCACCCGTTCCAGCAGCGGCGGATCGGCCAGTACCTCCGGAATCTCCTCCACCTTCGCCACCTGGACCGCGGGGACGTCGGCGAGCGCCATGGGCAGCACCTCCTCCAGGGTGGTGGCCCGGAGGTTCAGCGTGAGGGCGCCCGCCTCCAGGCGGCTGAGGTCGAGGAGGTTGTCGACCAGGCGGTTGAGCTTGGCCATGGACTCGTCGGCGGTGGCGAGGAGTTCGTCGCGGTCCTCCGGGGAGAAAGCGACATCTCGGCTCCGCAGCGAGGTGACCGCGGCCCACCCGGCGGCCAACGGGGTGCGCAGGTCGTGGCCGACGGCGCGCAGCAGCGCCGTGCGCAGCCGGTCGGCCGCCCGTACCGGTTCGACCTCCGCGGCCGCTTCGGCGAGCCGGGCACGCTCGACCGCGGAGCCGACGTGTGCGGCGAAGGCGGCCAGTACCCGTCGCTCGGACGAGGACAGGGTGCGGCCGGACAGGGCCAGGTAGGCGCCGGGGCCCGCGGGAACGACCGTCGTCCCGGCCGCGTCGGGCGGCTCGTCCGTCAGATCCGCCGACTCCATACCGAAGGTCTCGCGGGTCCGCTCCAGCAGGGCCGGGATGGTCGCCTCCCCGCGCACGATGCTGCCGGCCAGGGAGGACATGGTCTCCGCCTCGGCCGTGGCGCGGGCGGAACGGCGTGACAGCCGCAGCGACCGGTCCACGACGGCGGCCACCACGGCGGCCACGACGACGAACACCGCCAGGGCCACGAGCGCGTTCGGATTGTTCAGGGTGAAGGCGCCGGTGGGCGGTATGAACCAGTAGTTCAGCAGCAGGGACGCCGTCACCGACGCGATCACCGCCGAGACGACCCCGCCTATGCACGCCACGCCCACCACGGTGAGCAGGAACAGCAGAGCCTCGCTGGTCAGGTTCAGCGTCCCGCGCAACTGGGCGAGGACGACGGTGAGGAGGAGCGGCAGGACCAGTCCCGCGACCGGGCCGGCGATCATGCGGGCCGTGGACAGAGTGCGGCGCCTGGACGGGAGGAGCGTGCCGCGCCCGGCCCGCTCATGAGTGACCCGGTGAACGTCGATGTCGCCGGACAGCTCGGTGACCGTCTCCCCCGTACCCGGTCCGGTCAGGAACCGTGCGAGCCGGCCACGGCGGCTGGTGCCCAGGACGAGCTGTGTGGCGTTCTCGGCGCGGGCGAAGTCCACCAGGGCGGTGGCCACGTCGTCGCCGACGACCGAGTGGTAGCTGCCTCCGAGGTCCTCCACGAGGCGGCGCTGCCGGGCGAGCGAGGCGTGCGAGACCCCGGCGGCCAGGCCGTCGCTGCGGGCCACGTGCACGGCGAGCAGGTCGCCGCCCGCCGAGCGGTCCGCGATGCGGGCGGCCCGCCGTACGAGGGTGTCGCCCTCCGGGCCGCCGGTCAGCGCCACGACTACCCGTTCCCGGGTCTCCCACACGCGGCCTATGCCGTGCTGGGAGCGGTACTCCTGAAGGGCTTCGTCCACCCGGTCGGCCACCCACAGCAGGGCCAGCTCACGCAGCGCCGTCAGATTGCCGGGGCGGAAGTAGTTCGCGAGGGCCGCGTCGATCTTCTCTGGCGCGTAGATGTTGCCGTGCGCCATGCGACGGCGCAGCCCCTCCGGGGGCATGTCCACCAGCTCGATCTGCCAGGCACGGCGCACCACTTCGTCCGGCACGGTCTCGTGCTGCGGCACACCGGTGATCTTCTCGACCACGTCGTTCAGGGATTCCAGGTGCTGGATGTTCAGCGCGGTGATGACATCGACGCCGGAGTCGAGCAGGATCTGGATGTCCTGCCAGCGCTTGGGGTTGCGGCCGCCTCCGGGGATGTTGCTGTGGGCGAACTCGTCGACGATCGCGACCTGCGGCCGACGTTCGAGGACCGCCGCGAGGTCCATCTCCTCGAACTGTCCGCCGCGGTAGGTGCACGACGTCCTGGGGAGGATCTCCAGACCGTCGAGCATCGCCTGCGTGCGGTGGCGTCCGTGGCACTCGGCGAAACCCACCACCACATCGGCGCCGCGCGCGGCACGGCGCCGCCCCTCGTCGAGCATCCGGTAGGTCTTGCCGACCCCGGGTGCAGCCCCGAGGTAGACCTTCAGTCGTCCGGGCCGTACGTCACTCATCGCCGTCGACGCGCTCCGTTCACGTGTCCGACACCCCTGTGCCGAAGGGTTCCTCCTCCCAAGGAAGCCGCGTCGCGGGGCGATCGGCCGGGCCGTTAGCGCTTCCTTGGCGGCGGCCGGGGCGACCTTGACACTGTCTTGACGTGACCTGGCCCGATAGGGTGAGAGCAGGTGTGCCGGGAAGTCTGGTCGGCCGGGGGCCAGGGTGGCTTCCGCAAGCCCCAGGGGGACGGCATGCGCAGCGTCGGTACAGTTCTCGCCCTCGTGGTCCTCGCCACGCTGGTGGCCACGTTCGCGAGGCGGCGGCGCATTCCCGCCCCCTCGCTGCTCGTCGTGGCCGGCCTCGCGGTGGCTCTGCTGCCGGGCACCCCTGAGATCCGCATCAGCCCGGAGATCATCGGTCTGGTCGTGCTGCCGCCGCTGCTGTACGCGAGCGCGGAGGACATGCCCTGGCGGGAACTGCGCGCGGTGTGGAAACCGGTCGGGGTACTCGCGATCGGCCTCGTGCTCGCCTCGGCGGCCGCCGTCGCCGCGGTGGCCGTCCTGGTGACGCCGTTGTCGTGGCAGATGGCGTTCGTCCTGGGCGCGGTGCTGGCCAGTACCGACCCGGTGGCGGTGACCGCGCTGGGCCGCAGGCTCGCGCTGCCGCCCCGGGTCCAGGTCCTCGTCCAGGCGGAGAGCCTCTTCAACGACGCCACCTCCCTGGTCCTCGTGCGGGTGGCCGCGGAGATCGCCGTCGCGTCCGCGGCTGCCGACTGGGGCACGGCGAGCGGCGAGTTCCTGCTGCTCGCCGGCGGCGGCACCCTGATCGGCGCCGCGGTGGCGGGAGTGATCGCCCTGATCCGCCGGCGCACCGAGGACCCGGTCCTGGAGACGGTGATCGCCCTGGTCACGCCGTACGCCGCCTACGTCCTGGCGGAGGCCGCGCACACGTCCGGGGTGACCTCCTGCGTGGTGGCCGGGGTGGTCCTCGGCGGCCGCGGCGACCGGCTCACCAACGCCCGCATACGCCTTCAGCTGCACGCCGTGTACGGCACGGTCGTGTTCCTCCTGGAGAGCGTCGTCTTCAGCCTCATCGGGCTGGCGCTGCCCTCCCAGGTGCAGGCGCTGGCCGACGGCGACCGGGCGTGGCCGCTGTACGCGCTCGCGGTCGCCGCGACACTCGTCGCCGTACGACTGCTGTGGCTGGCGCCGTTGTCCGCGGTCGTCCAGCGCAAGGGCGGCCTCGGCCAGGTGAACTGGCGGGTGCCGATGGTGCTGACCTGGGCGGGCACCCGCGGGGTGATGCCGCTGGCCGCGGCGCTGTCCGTCCCGGAGCTCACGGCGGGCGGCGCGCCGCTCGCCGACCGCCCGCTGGTGCTGGTCCTGACCACGTCGGTCGTGGTGGTCACCCTCGTCGTGCAGGGCTTCACCCTCGCCCCGGTCGTGCGCCGTTCCGGCATCGCGCTGGAGCCGGCGCACACCGCGCGCGAGGAGGCCGACGCCCGCTTCCACCTGGCCCGCGCCGGGCTGGACCGGCTGGAGGAACTCGCGGAGCTGGAGGTCGTGCCCGACGTCGTCCTGGACCGGCTGCGCCGGGGTCTGACCGCCCGGCTCGACGACGCCCGCGACCGCCTGGCCGAGGGGGACGGCGACGCGACCGCGACCGAGTCCGCCGACCGCGTCTACCACCAGCTGCGCCGCGACCTGATCGGTGTCGAGACCGGTGAACTCCAGCGCCTGTACGACGCACACACGATCGGCGACACCACGCGTCGCCGGCTCCAGCGGGCCCTGGACCTGGAGGAGGCCCGGCTGACGGACGCCTAGGGAAGAATCGTCCCGGAGCGCCGCCCGAGGGCTGTCCCGTGATCCCTGGTGGATCGGCGCGCGGCGTCGGATGCGGTGCGTCGCAAGGCGGTGGGGGTCCCCCGCCGAAGGCAGGGGGCGGTCGTCCTCGTACCGGGCGTATGCGGGCGGTCCGACAACACGGCGAGGTGCGGCAGCTGTCGTCGTGCGCCCGCCGGGATCACGGGACAGCCCTCAGCGGAACTCGCCGAACCGGGGCCGCAGTCCGAGCAGGGTCAGCAGCGCGGCGATGACCGGCAGTCCGCCCGTCCAGGGCAGCGGACCGCTCACCGCCGAGCGGCCCTGGTGCACGGACAGCGTGAAGTGGGCGCGGTTGATGCCCGCGACCTGGTCCAGCGCGGCCATCCACGCACCGAAGTGCGCGTTGGAGGTGCCCGGCTCCCAGCCCATGCAGAATTCCGTCGCCTCGCGCTCCTCGCCCGCCGCCAGGAGTGAGCGGACCTTCCGGTCGTCGCGCTGGTAGACGGCGTACGCGTCCACCATCCGCTCGGCCGCGGGCCGCTCGCCGGGGAAGGTGATGTTGTCGAGTTCGCGGCGGAACTCGCCGGTGAAGCGCACATCGTCATGGTCGGCGCGGTACGCCTGCCAGGTGGTGGCGAGTTCCTTGTCGTAGGTCGTCAGGGTCGAGCCGTCCATGCCGTACAGCTGCTGGGACTTGGCGAGGAAGGAGTCCTGGTACTGCGGGCGGCGCTCCGGGTCGAGCAGATAGCGGCTCTCGTCGGCGTTGGCGTCGTAGGCGACGGCGCGGGCCCGGGAGAGGGCGACGACGGAGTCGAAGGCGTCGTGGCGGGCCACCCGCAGGTGGTCGGAGGTGGCGGACAGCATCCTGCCTCCGAGGACCACGGCGAGCAGCGCGCACACGGTCGCCGCCAGTACGCCCGGGTTGACGATCCGCCGGAACCGGCGGGCCAGATACCACTGCAGGACACCGAGAACGGCCAGCAGGGCCACGCCGAGCGCGACGACGGTGGCGAGCTGTGCGCCCAGGGTGGAGCGGGCCGAGGTGTAGGTGTCTTCGAAGGCCGCGTCGTTCGACGACACCAAGGAACGTGCGGCGGGCAGGAGTTCTCCGCGCAGCAGGTCCGTCGCCCGGCGGTGGTCGCCGAGGGCGGCCGCCTTGCCGCCGCGCCGCCCGTCGTTCTCCAGGGCGCGGCCGATCAGCTCCTGGTACTCGGCGAAGCCGTCGGTCAGCGACTCCACGGTCTTCTCGTCGGCCCTGCCGCCCTGCGCGGCGACCGCGAGGGCCCGCAGGTCGTGCCCGATGTCGCGCCGGGCGTCGCCGTAGAGTGCGACGGCCTTGTCGTACGGCGTCTTCAGGCGTCCCCTGCCCGCGTCACCGCTGGACAGCAGGATGTTGGCGGCCTGGGCGTCCATGTCGTTCAGAGCCAGGTCGAGATCGGCGGCGCTGGTGGTGCGTGGCGCGTCGCGCTCGGCCACGCTGTTCCAGGTGCCCAGGGCCGTGATCCCGGCGATCACCATGAGCACGGCCAGGGCGCCGGCGAGCAGGACCGTGGCCGCGCGCAGAAGGCGCAGCCGCGCGGGCACGGATGCCCGGTAGCGGCGGCGCAGAGCGGCCCGCGCGGCCACGGCCTGCCGGCAAAGGCGCTGCCCCGGACCTGGTCCGCCCGTCCGCGGACTCCCCCTCCTGCGTGGTCCGGGAGCGCCCCCGGGCGGGGCGGCCTCATGTGCCCGTGGCGGTGCGCCCCCCTCGGTCCGAGGACCCTGCGCTGTGCCAACCGTGAGAGTCACGGCCCCTCCCAGGTCACGCCACGGACGGTCGCCCGCCCCCCGATGCCGATCAGTCTGCGACTGGATCCGGCCACGGGCGGCGCGTGTTGATGCGCCCCTGACGGCACGCCAGGTTTGTTTGACGGGTCCTTGACGGCCGCTGGGACGGATGCGTATGAGAGGCGCAAATTCCGTGCTGCGCGGGGCCGTTCACGGGCCGGCCGACGCTAGATTCCATGTCGGCCACCGGTGGGGCCGCGGGCGTCAACGGCCCCACCGGTTCCGCGAGCGGTGCTCCGAGCCGGCGGACGGTGTCCTGGCGCGAGTCCGCGCCTACGGGCACCGGCGGCGGCGCCCAGCCGTCGTTGCGTGCCGGGCACCGCGGCCGTCGGCCGGTGCCGTGCCCGATCTCGCGCGGCGGCGCGGGCGGCGCTTCCGACCGCCCGGCCCTCGGGCCATATCACCCGTCCACCCGGCCGGCTGCCGGCACGCCCCGCTGCGTGAGCGCGGCCGGCGGTCCCGTCGAGCCACGAAGGTCGCATGCATCCCGCAGCCCCCGAGCAGGCCCCGCCGTCCCGTGCCGAGCGCTCCGCCCGTTCCGGGCAGGGCGGCGGACGGGGACGACGCCGTGCCCCGAGCGGGCTGTTCGAGCCCGCCCAGCTCGTCCGTTCCTTCCCCGAGTCGCTCCGCAAGCTGCATCCACGGACGCTGGCCAGAAATCCCGTGCTGTTCGTGGTGTCCGTCGGAGCCGCGCTGACCACCGTGTCCGCGCTGCTCCACCCGGCGGTCTTCACCTGGGTGATCAGCGCCTGGCTGTGGCTGACCGTCGTCTTCGCGAATCTGGCCGAGGCGGTCGCCGAGGGCCGCGGCAAAGCACAGGCGGAATCGCTGCGCAGGGCCCGTACCGACACCGTGGCCCTGCGGCTCATGCACTGGCGCTACGGGACCGACCTGGCGTCCGTGGCGGCCGTGGCCCGGCGGAAGCGCGCCTGTACGCCGACGCCGTGGCCGCGGGCGGAGGAACACCGCTCCTGGTGGCGGTGCACGACTGGGACGGCCCCAGGGTGCTCGGACTGATCCACCTCAAGGACGTGGTCAAGGACGGTATCCGGGAACGCTTCGCCGAACTGCGCCGCATGGGCCTCCGCACCGTGATGATCAACGGTGACAATCCGCTCACCGCGCGGGCGATCGCCGAAGAGGCCGGGGTGGACGACTACTTGGCCGAAGCCACCCCGGAGGACAAGCTCGCGCTGATCCGGCGGGAGCAGGAGGGCGGGAAGCAGGTGGCGATGACGGGCGACGGCACGAACGACGCGCCCGCCCTGGCCCAGGCGGACGTAGGCGTGGCCATGAACACGGGGACGTCGGCGGCGAAGGAGGCCGGCAACATGGTCGACCTCGACTCCAACCCGACCAAGCTCATCGAGATCGTCGAGATCGGCAAACAACTCCTCATCACCCGCCGGGCGTTGACGACCTTCTCCGTCACGAACGACGTCGCGAAGTACTTCGCGATCATCCCGGCGATGTTCGCGGGAGCGTACCCGGGCCTCGCCTCGCTGAACGTGATGGGCCTGCACAGCCCGACTTCCGCGATCACCTCGGCCATCGTCTTCAACGCCCTGATCATCGTGGCGTTGATCCCGCTGGCTCTGCGCGGCGTGCGCTACACACCGTCCTCGGCACACGATCTGCTGCGCCGCAATCTGCTCGTCTACGGGCTCGGCGGGCTCGTCCTGGCCTTCGTGGGCATCAAGGTGATCGACCTGCTGATCTCACGGATGCCCGGACTCGGCTGAGCCGCGTCCGGCGTGCCGTGGCCTCGCCCATCTCGACAGGTGCCCCGGCGAGGCGGCCACACCCGCACGACGCGGGCTTCTCCCGGGCCTGTGCCCGGTCCACCGTCTGCACTCCCCTGCGAGGCAATCATGATCGAGATCTCACCTCCGGACCTCCGGGCGCTCGCTCGCTGGTTTCCCACCGGTCTCCCCGGCACCGCCACGATCGCCGAGCACGTGCTCGGCACGGACGTCGGCCGCTGGTGGGCCGACCGGCCCGTCCAGCCGCGCACGATCGCCGTGTCCTGCGCCGGTCACGTCGCGCTGCGCGGCAGTGCGGAGGAGCTCACACCGGACGTCCTCGCCTCGCTGGCGGGCAACCGCGTCGAGGCTCCACCCCGTTTCCTGCCCGCCCTCGGCGCCGCGTTCGACCGGCTCACCCCGTGGGAACGCATGATCTGGACGCTCCAGGCCGCACCGCAGCCTTCCGCGGTCCCCCGCGCGGTGACCGTACGGCGCATGGAGCCGGCCGACGTCGACGCCTTGCGCGCCCTCGGCCCGGACGCGTCCTGGCTGTCGGCGAGCTGGGGCGGTCCGCGCGGCTTCGTGACCTCCGGACATGCCTGGGCCGCGGTGGCGCGCACCGGCCGCATCCTCTCGATGGCGTGCAGACGATCTCACCCCGCTGCTGCTGTCCCGGCGGGCCGGCCTGCATCCGGCCGCCGGCCCGCCCTGCCGGGTCCGGTCAGGGCTGCCGGTGCCCCTGGTTCACCGCCTGCTGCACGAGCGCGCCGATCCTCGCCTCGTCGGCGGCGGTGAGCTCCCTCAGGGCGTAGGAGGTCGGCCACATGGCGCCTTCGTCGAGGTGCGCCTTGTCGCTGAAGCCCAGCGTCGCGTACCGGGCCTTGAACTTCTCCGCGCTCTGGAAGAAGCAGACGACCTTGCCGTCGACGGCGTACGCGGGCATTCCGTACCACAGCTTCGGCGCGAGGTCCGGCGCGCTCGCCTTGACGACGGCGTGGATCCGTTCGGCCATGACCCGGTCCGACTCCTGCATCTCCGCGATCTTCGCCAGCACCGCGGCCTCGTCCTCCGCCGCCTTCTCCGCACGCGGTCCACGACGCGCGGACGTCCTCACCTCCCGGGCACGCTCCTTCATCGCGGCCCGCTCCTCGTCCGTGAAGCGCTCGGACGTCGTGTCGGTCGCGGTGGTGCTCCTGGCAGGCTTCTGCACGGCCTTCATGACGGATCCTCCTGTTGGTCTGTGGAACTGCGGGTGCGTGGGTCTGCGGATCTGCGCGTCTGCGGATGTGCGCGTCTGCCCGTCTGCGCATCTGTGGATCTGCGGGTACTTCCGCTCGCGCGACGGCTCATGTGCCGGTGACGGAGCGGTGCTTGCGGCCTGCGGGGCGTCCCGGGCGGCGGATGTGTGTCCGCCGCCCGGGTCCGGGCCGGTTCATCCCCAGGCGCCGGCGATCTGGCGGGTGGTGGCGTTGAGCCGGTTGAAGAGGTTGGTGACGCCGATCATCAGGATGATCGAGGCGAGTTGCTTCTCGTCGAAGTAGCTCGCCGCCGCGTCCCAGATCTCGTCGCCGACCGCGTCGGGGCGGTCCGCCAGCCGCGTCGCGGCCTCCGCCAGTGCGAGCGCCGCCCGCTCCTCCTCGCTGAAGTACGGGGTCTCGCGCCAGGCCACGACCGTGGCCAGCCGCTCGTCGCTCACCCCCGCCTTGCGGGCCGTCTTCGCACCGCCGTCCACACAGGCACTGCACCCGTTGATCTGGCTGACCCGCAGATGCACCAGCTCCAGCGTCTGCGCGTCCACCCCGCCGCTGTGCGCGGCCTTCAGGAGCGCCTGGATCGGCTGCATCGCGTCGGACAGGACGACGGCCGGGTTCTGCATACGAGACTGCATCTCAACTCTCCCTCTGGCGGTGGCGCCCCGTTCCCTCGGGGCGTGACTCCATAACAGCCCGACCGGCACGCAATGACGACGCCGGTGGGACACCGTGGGACAGCCGAAACACCCCTCACCTGGGGAGACTTGGCCCGGAGGACTTCTGCGGGAGTGGGACGGGCACGCTCGATCGGGGCGGCGAGCAGCAACGCAGCTGTCGCCCCAGCCGTCAGCGATCGCCCTCGTCGACGCCCTGCCGCCCCGGACCGGACGGGCGGAAGCACGCGGTCACGGTCTTGCCGTGCCGTTGGCAGGTCGTGCCCAAGTCGTCGGCCAGGGCGCGCACGATGCCCACTCCGCGCCCCGACGTCTCGCCCGGCTCCGGATCACGTTGTCGGGGCAGGGTGGGGTCCTCGTCGTGGACGCTCACGTGGAGGCATTCGCCGTCCCAGGTGAGCACGAGACTCGCGTCGCTGTGGGCATGGATGTGGGCGTTGGTGAGCAGCTCGGAGACGGCCAGGACCACCGCGTCCGCCGTGTCCGGTTCGTCCGCCGTCCAGGGCAGGGAAGCGAGATGGTCGCGTGTCCACTGCCGTCCGGCCCGCACCCCCTGCGCCACGGGGAACGAGTGTGCCCAGCCCATCGCCTTGACTGCCACGTCACTCCCCTTGTCCTCCCCGTGCCGCCGCCGGCACGGCTTCATCTCCGCACAGGGCACGTGTACCCGGTGTCCGCGGCGGCAGACGTCCCCGTCGCGACGCGGCCTCGCCCCTCGCCCCTCGTCCGGAGCCACGGGATCTGCGCCGTACCCGCGGATGCCGCGGCGGCCCGGGGTACGTGGGACACCCTGTCGGGCAGCGGCCTGCGACGGGTGCCCCGGACGGTGGTCATATCCTCGCCCGGGGCACGACGAGTGAAGGACGGTTGCAGGTGACGGGCAGTGACGCGGCAAGAGGACAGGGGCGTGCCTCGCTGAGCGCGCAGGCGCGCGAGGAGGTGCGCCTGCGCATCGTCGACCGCCGTTACCCGATGGGCGCGCGCCTCGTGGAGCGCGAGGTGGCCGAGGAGCTGCGCATGTCCCGCGTGCCCGTGCGCGAGGCACTGCGCGCGCTCGTCGCCGAGGGCCTGCTCGAACTGATGCCGCACAGCGGCGTGCGGGTGCGCAGTCTGGAACGGGCCGATGTGCGCTATCTGTACGAGGTGTGGGAGCCGCTCGCCGTACAGGCGTCGCGGCTCGCCGCCCGTGCCGTCGCCGGGTGCGGGGACGGCACGGAGCCGCCCGGTCTTTCCGCGCTGCGGGAGTCCCTAGAACGGGCCGAACAGGCGGCCGCGGTGGACGAGGGGCCCCGCGAGGTCGCCGAGCACACGGCCTTCCACGACGGGATCGTGGCGCTGAGCGGCAATCCGCTGCTGGGCCGCACGATGGAACAGCTCAGCTGGCAGTTGCAGCTGCTGTTCGGACTGCGTGAGGAGCCGGCGCACATGCGGGCCCAGCACGCGGAGATCTTCCGGCACATCGCGGCGGGCGACGAAGAGGCGGCCGCCGCGAGCACGCTCCTGCATGTGCGGGACAGTCGCGCGGTGGCGCTGAAATCTCTCTTCGGCGACACCACTTTGTATACCAGAAGCCAGTAAGTGCGCTGAGATCATCGATCCGAATACTACATAAACCTTGATTTCGCCTGCTCTCTTCGCGTGCGATCTTGTGGAGGACTCCGCCTTGGTATACAAACAGTCGGACCCGTAGCCCTCCTCGCCCCAAGGAGTCCCATGTGCGTCGAGCCCGCTCCGCCCCCGCCCGGCCGACTGACCCGCCGCGGTGTGCTCGCCGCCTCCGCCGCGCTCGCGGGCACGGCGACCGCGCTGGCCTCCGGCACGGCGACCGCCGTCGGCCCGGCCCGCCGTCCGGCCCGCGCCGGTGACCTGGTCGTCGAGGGCGGCACGCTCCTCGACCCGGCGACCGGCGACGTCACCGAGGACGCGATCGTCGTGATCCGGGACGGCGTGGTGCGTGCCGCGGGTCCCCGCGACCCGGTCGACGTGCCGGCCGACACCCCGCGTCTGGACGCGCACGGCCGGTGGGTGCTGCCCGGTCTGATCGACGCCCACATCCACCTCAACACCGCCGCCGAGGCCCGCGACGCCGTCCGCCAGGGCGCCACCAGTGCGCGCAGCGGCTCCACGAACTTCTACCAGGACATCGCCGTAAGGGAGTTGGCCCGCCAGGCGCCGCAGCACGCGCCCCGTCTGAAGGCCGCCGGCGTCTTCGTGACGCCGGACCTCGGCGACACCGTCCTCGCCGACCCGGACCTCACTCCGCTGGCCCGCCTCAAGGACGGTGTGCGGTCCGCGGAGGCACTGCGCCGTGTCGTCTCGGTGAACCTGGCGCGCGGCGTCGACGTCGTCAAGACACGAGTCAACGAGCGTGCGGGACTGGCCGACCAGGACCCGCTCACCCAGGTCTACTCGCACGCGCAGCTGTCCGAGGTGGTGGCCGCGGCCCGGCGTGGCGGCAAGAGCGTGCTGTGCCACAGCTACAGCGAGAAGGGCTGCCACGACGCGGTCACGGCGGGCATCCGTTCGCTGGAGCACGGCGTGTTCGTCGGCGAACGCACCCTGCACGAAATGCGGCGCAGGGGAACGTACTTCACCCCCACGCTCACCGCCATCGCCGGCCTCGCCGAGGCGTCGGACCCCGTGCTGGCCGAGCGCGGCCGGACCTTCCTGCCGGTCCTCCAGCGGGCCGTCCTCGCGGCACACGAGCTCGGCGTTCCGCTCGCCGCCGGCACCGACTCCTCCGGCGGCAGCATCGATCCCATCGGCCGGGAGGTCGAGTTGATGCGCGCGGCCGGTCTGCCGGCGCTCGACGCGATCCGCACCGCGACGACCGGAGCCGCCCAGCTGCTGGGCCTGGACGGCACGGCGGGCCGCCTCGCACGCGGCTTCGCGGGTGACGTCGTGCTGTTGTCCGGGGACCCGCTCGCCGACGTCTCCGTCCTCAAGTCGCCCCTGCGCGTGGTGCGTTCGGGTGTCGCCCTGTGACTTCCTCCTCCCCCTCCCCCGGTACGTCCCCAGATCAAGGAGAACTCGGCATGACTCCTCCCCTGTCCCGGCGCGGCGTCCTCGCGGGCGCGGCCTCGCTCGGCGGCACCGCGCTCACCGCGACGGCCGCGCAGGCAGAACCCCGGGAGGCCCAGCACCCCAAGAAGGCCGTGGTCTTCCGCAACGTACGTCCCCTCGGCGCGAAGCACGCCGTGGACCTGACCGTCGTCGACGGGCGGATATCGGACGCCCCCGCGCCGAAGGGCGCCAAGGTGGTGGACGGCGGCGGCCGTATCGCGCTGCCCTCGCTCGTGGACGCGCACATCCACCCCGACAAGACGAGCAGGGGCGGGAGTTGGGTCTCCCGCAAGCCGGCCGGCAGCATCGCCGAGTACTGCGAGCAGGACGTCGAGCTCTACCACGCGCAGCGCCGGCCGGTGGGCGAGCGCGCCTACGGTCTGATGGCCCACGCGGTGACGCGCGGCACCCGGGCGATGCGGGCGCACGCCGACGTGGCACCGGCGTACGGACTGGCCGGCGTCGAAGGAGTGGCCGAGGCACGGGACCGCCTCGCCGACGCCCTCGACGTGCAGATCGTGGCCTTCCCCCAGCACGGGGTGATCCGTACCCCCGGCACGGCGAAGCTGCTGGAGGAGGCGGCGCGCGGCGGCGCCGTCGACATGATCGGCGGCATCGACCCGATCAGCTTCGACCACGCGCTCGACGAGCAGCTCGACCTGGTCTTCCGTCTCGCGGACCGCTACGGCGTCGGCATCGACATCCACCTCCACGACCGCGACGAGAAGGGCACGCGGGTCCTGCGCGGGATCATCGACCGGACCCGGGCCCTGTCCCTGCGCGGGAAGGTGACGGTCAGTCATGTCTTCTGCCTGCCGTTCCTCGGTGCGTCGGAACTCGACGCGACGGCAGCGGATCTGGCCGACCTGGACATCGCCCTGACGACGGTCGCCCCGAACGAGTCCCTGGTCCTGCCCATCACCAGGCTCAAGGAACACGGTGTGCGGGTCGGTCTGGGCTCGGACGGCGTCCGCGACTCCTGGAGCCCGTTCGGCGACGCCGACATGCTGCACCGGGCGCACATCCTCGGCTGGGTCACCGACGTCCGTCTCGACGACGAACTGACCTCCTGCTACACGGTGGGCGCCCATGGCGGCGCCGATGTGATGGGCCTGCCGCACGCCGACTTCGCGCCGGGAGCCCCCGCGGACTTCGTCCTGGTGCGCGGCGAGTGCATCCCTCAGGTCGTGGTGGACATGCCGCAGCGCGACATGGTGGTCCATGGCGGTCAAGTGGTCGCCAGAAACGGCGAGTTGGTGTAGTCGGACGATCGTCGACATGGCTGTGGCGTCCTCTTGACCTCCCTGTGTGTTCTGTCTTCGGCACGGGCCGGGGTCTGTGCGGGACACTCGGGGCGGGACCGCTCGACGCGGTCCCGCCCCTCGCCGGTCAGGGGGTACCGACCGGGGTGGCCATCACTTCAGGCCGAAGGCCCGGGTGATCCGCTGCTTGACGGTGTTGCCCTGGGTGTCGCTCGCGCTGGTGCGCAGCGTCACGAACCGCGCCTTGGCGGGTGCGTTCAGCTCGGTGCACCAGCCCCGGTCGGTGTGACGCAGCGTCGCGTGCTGCCAGCTGGAGCCGTCGTCGTAGGAGATGTCCACGCTCACGGTCTTGATGGTGTCGGAGCCGGGGGCTCCGGCGAGGTGTGAGGGCGTGACGGTGATGTCGCTGCGGCGGCCGCTCCTGCCGGTGGCGTCCATGCCGGAGACCGCGTAGTCGAGCTGGATCAGCGGGAGGACGTCGACGGTGTCGGCGGCGGTCTCACCGGAGGTGAAGCCCCATTCGGTGCTGGTGGTGGTGGAGTAGTCGTTCGTCCAGCCGCCCCGCGCGTTGTCGGACACCAGACGGTAGCGCAGCTTCTCGGGGGCCAGGACGAGGGGGAATCGCGGGCTGCCGATGGTGTTGGTGTCCGAGGCCCTGATCAGGGTGTCGCCCTGGTAGATCTTCACCCTGTCCTCGACCTCCGGGTTGCCGAAGGTGGTGCCGGCGCGTCCGGGTTCCGAGTCACTCCAGCCCGGGATCGTCGCCCCCACCGTGTTGCCCGAGCGCAGCGGCATGTAGTGGCTGTTCATTCGCGGCCGCTGGATCGGCCCGAAGTACTCCACGTGGGAGGTCGTTCCGCGCGGGTAGCGCTTGAAGGCGTCGTTGGTGATCTGGAGCTGGCGGTTGACTGTGGCCTCCTCGTGCCAGACCGTGCCGGCGGACACCCAGTCCGTGCGCTTCCCCTGGGCCGGGGTGGGCAGCAGGACGGGCATGTAGTCGTCGTGCCAGACGGCGACACGGGTCTCCATGGCCCGGGCCTGGTGGTTGTTGCGGAAGGAGACCTCGACCCGGTTCAGGTCGGCGCGCCGCGGGCGGTAGGTGGGGTCCGCGGGGACGCCGCTCTGATGGTCCGCGATGTCGTAGAGGTACCCGGTGGTCGGGTTCGACGTGACCCGCAGTGTGGTCCTGTGCTGCTTGATACGGGCGATCAGGTCGTCGCCCTCGTCCGCGGTGAGCGTGGCCACCGTCAGGGGAGCGGGAATCTCCGTGTCGGAGTAGGAGTCGTCCCTCCACGGAGCCAGGCGTCCGTCACCGTCGTTGACCACCAGCAGCACACTGGCGCCGGCCTCGGCCGCGTTGTCGGCCTGCTCTTCGAGTGCCACGGAGTCGTTGCGCCGGACCACGACGGTCCTGCCCTTGGCGTCGAGACCGCGGTAGGCGTCGGTACCGCCCTCCCCTGCGAAGACGGCGTCGTAGGTGTGTCGGCCCTTCTTGAGGGGGACATGTGCGCGCCGGACGCGCAGGTCGTCGTAGGTGTGCTTCCCGGCGGCGATGGTCAGCGCGGGCTGCTCCAGACGGGCGGCGACACCGAACTCGTAGGTGCCCTTGGTGACTTCCTCGCTGGGCAGGACCCAGGAGCTGTCGTAGGACTGGTCCGGCACGTACTCGCTGCGGTAGGCGTGCGTGTCGTCGAAGTACCGGTAGAAGTCGAGTCGGGTCAGGGCCGGGGTGGTCGCCTGAGGAGTCCGGACAGTCACCTGTCTGGCCTTGGAGGCGTCCAGGTCGACCGTGACGTCCTTGTCGAGGACGACCTCGGGACGCGTCAGGACGGCCATGCCCTTGGAGTGCGGTCCGTGAACGCCCTCGACGTCGGCCACCAGCTCGACCGCGTACGTGCCTCCGGGCAGGGTCACGGTGCCCGTACCGGAGTCGTCCAGCACCAGAGGCAGCGCGAAGCGTTCGCCCGTCACCCACACGGCGCCGCCCATGGGGCGACCGCTGCGGTCCTTGCCGTTGACCGTGATCGTGTGGCGCGCACCCATCTTGTAGGCGCCGGTGATGGTGTGGGCGACGAGCGCGCCGGACCCGTCGGTGGCGAGGATCTGCCCCGAGGTGACCGTGTCGGCCTTCACCAGGTCGAAGTCGGTGATCAGGTCGACCGTGCCGGTGCCGTCGGGCGGAAGGGTGATCTGCCGGGCGGACAGCGTGAACGCGCCGGTGGCCGCGCCGGGAGCCCGGACGTCCAGGTCGAGGGTGACGGGACGGTCCCCGGTGTTGGTGTACGTCACCTTCTTCTCGGTCTTCCCGCTCGTGCCGCCGGCCGGTGTCGACGCGTCGCGGTAGCCGCCGAAGACACTGCCGGAGGCGAACACGGTGCCCTTCACGGCGGCGGCGGCGTCCAGGCGACCGCTGCCCGCCTCGTACGGGGTGTAGTCAGGCGTCGCCTTGGTGGTGCTGACCAGCCCGTCCTTGAGCTGCTTCCCGCTCCAGCCCGGGTGCGCCCGGGCCAGCAGCGCGGCGGCACCGGCGACGTGCGGGGTGGCCATGGAGGTCCCGCTCATCGTCTGGTACGAGCCGGTGCCCTCCGAGGAGTACTGGGAGCGGGCCGCGAGGACGTCGACACCCGGCGCGGTCAGTTCGGGCTTCAGACCTGCGTCGCCCTGGCGCGGTCCGGTGCCGGAGAAGTCGGCGAGCCGGTCGGAGCCGTCCACCGCGCCGACCGACAGCGCGGCATCGGCGACGCTCGGTGTCGAGACGGTGTACTTCCCGCTGTTGCCGGCCGCGATCGTGAACAGCGCACCGGTCTCGGCGCTGAGCGCGTCGACCGCCTGGCTCATCGGGTCGTGCCCGTCCGTCGGGCCGGCCCCGAGGCTCATGCTGATGACCTTGGCATGCTGCTCGCGGGCGGCCCATTCCATGCCGGCGAGCACCCAGGACTCCTGGCCGCTGCCGTCGTCGTCGAGGACCTTGCCGATGTGCAGGCGCGCGCCCGGCGCGACGCCCCGCTCCTTGCCGTCGGAGGCCGCGCCGGTGCCGGCGATGGTCGAGGCCACGTGGGTGCCGTGGCCATTGCGGTCCTCGACGTCCTGGTCCGGCACGAAGCTCGTGCTCTCGCTCACCTGCCCGACGAGGTCCGGATGGCGGGTGTCGACGCCCGTGTCCAGCACGGCCACGTCCACGCCCTGGCCGGTGTTGCCGCCGGCCCACGCCTCGGGCGCCCCGATCTGCGCGGTCGTGTCGGACAGGTCGGCCTTGACCTTCCCGTCCAGCCAGACCTTCGCGATACCGCTGCTCATTCGTGGCTTCGCCGCGGTGCTCCGGCCGCCGGCCGACGCGCTCCCCCCGGTGAGGGCCGACCAGAAAGCGCCCGCCTCGGTCCGCTGCTGCGACAGCGCCGCGCCCTGGATGCTGTTCAGTGCGCGGGTCCTGGTGGCGCCGGTGGGCACAGCCGCCGCACGCGCACGGACGGCCGCGTCGGTGTACGTGACGATCAGGGGCAGCGTGCTGCGCTGCGCGTCCCCGTACCCGTCCGCCAGCAGTCCGGTGACGTTGAAGAGCTCCTTGTCCAGTTGCCCGGCGGCGAGGTACGGCACCGCCGTGTCGGGATACACGTAGGTGTCCTTGCCGACCTCGTGGACGGCGAATCCGGTGCGCCGGCCGTCCGGCCCCTTCACGGACCGGGTGACCTTGCCGTCGGCTGCGGTGTTCACCGTCACCTTGTCACCGGTCACCAAGGTGACGGTCTGTGAGGTGGGCTGACGTGTTGCCGCGTTGCCGGCCAGGGTTCGGTCGGTCGGGACGGTCCGCGGAGTGCCCGAGGCGGACACGAGAGGCGGCGCGGTCAGCATGGCCAGCGCGAGGGCGGCGGCTGCGAGCCCCTGCTTGCGAGTGGGTATGGATGACATGCAGTTCCTTGAGTCGACGGGACTGGAACGCTCTCTGCGTGACACGACGTCACAGCTGCGACGGGACCGGGCACATGACCGGCGACCGCCGGCGACCGATCGCCACCGACCCACGGACGGCGACCGGCTGCCGGCGGCAGATGGCCACGGCCCGCGCGGCGGGCCTGCTCCCCGCGGATGCGTCGCGACGCACCGCGCGCTGCCGCCCGCTGCGGAGACCCACCTTGAACTCCTCCGGCGCGCACGTCGGCACTTTCGCCTGTCCAACCTGCGACAAGTCACCTCTGCGTCAGCTCTGTTGGACACGAAACAGGGTCGTGCGACCGCTCGGACCCAGGGGGCCGGGCCGGTGTCGCCCCGCTGCCGTCGTCCGGGCCGGTGCGGTCGTCCTGGGCGATCCGCGCCGTCCGCGCACCCTCCGCCACGGCTCCGCCCGGGATCGTCGCGACGCCGGCGTCCGCACGGTCCGCCCGCACCGCGGAGGCGGACCGTGCGGGAGCGGCCGAGTCTCAGCCCCGCGTTCCTACGCATCCCCGGACCGGGGCCCGGCGAGGACCCCTGCCCAAAGATCCCGGCGGATCACGGACCGGTCGCTCTCGGTGGCCCGGCCCGCCCCCACACGCTCATCGATCACCGGCCGGACGGGCCCCTCCCGGCATGATCGACCCGTCGAAGCCACGGGATCCGCCTCCGGTCCGGCCACTTACACTGAGCCCATGGCAAAGGCGACGACGATCGAGCCCCTCAACCCCGACGAGGAGGCATTCCTCCGGGCTCTCGGGAGGGTCATGGCGCTCCTGCCCCGGGTCGTCGACGCCGACATGCTGGCGGAGCAGGAGATCTCCGGCACGGAATACATGGTGCTGGTCCATCTCTCCGAGGCCCCGGACAACCAGATGCGCATGAGCGAGCTGGCCACCGCCTGCGGGCTCTCGCTCAGCGGCATGACCAGGGTGGTGAACCGACTGGAGAGCCAGTCGCTGGTCATGCGGGTGAAGTCGCCCGAGGACGGACGGGCACTGCTCGCCGTCCTGACGAGCCCCGGATGGACACGGCTGAAGCAGGCGTGGCCCACGAACCTCGCCAGTGTCCGGCGACACGTCTTCTCCCACCTGGAAGGGTGCGACGTGGCCGCCGCCGCGAAGGTACTGAGGCGCATCGCGCCCGATCACTGACGTACATACGCGTACGCCGGCCGTCCGACGCCCAACGCCCCGCGCGGCTCAGAGCGCCCCGTGCCTCACACATGGCGCACGGTCGCGCGCGCCGGCCAGCCACTGCGGGCATCAGTGCGTCGATTCTCCCAACGGGCCTTCTTCCAGCTTGAGTTCACTCGCGCGACAGGCCCTCCCCCGCCCACCGCGCGTCCGCCGCCAGTCCCGTGCCATGGCTCCGCCGCCACCCGTGGCGCTCTGCGTCGGACCGATCACACGTGTCGGCGGGACACCCTCGTCACAAGTCGCCCATGGTGGCAGCCACTCCGGGCAGTACGGAGCGGGCCGGGGCCCGCATGCCGTCCAGGAACAGCTGGAGGTGCCGGTGCACGAAACGGTCGATGCCCTGGCAGGCGGTGCCGGGCAGCGGCCGGGTGAGCTGGCTGAGCGCGATCATCAGGTCACCGAACTCGACGTCGGGGCGCAGCTGTCCGGCCTCGCGGGCACGCGCCATCAGCACCGTGACGAGGTCGGTGAAGCGACCGCGTGCGGCGATGAGTTCGGGCTGGTTGTGGTCGAAACCCTCGGAGAACAACAGGCAGAGGGCGCCGATCCGTTCGTCGGCGGCGAAGTGCACGAAGCCGCTGAGCGTCTCGAAGGCGTCGCCGCCCTCGGCGAGCGCCCGCTCGACCCACTCCGAGGTGCGGTCCATCACCGCGCAGACGACCTCGCGGGCGAGGGCGTCGCGGTCGGGGAAGTTGCGGTACACCGTGGCGTTGCCGACACCTGCGCGGCGCGCGATCTCGTCGAACGGCACCCCGGAACCGGACTCGACGAACATCTCGCGGGCGGCGGCGACGATCCGCTCCCGGTTGCGCAGGGCATCGGCGCGCGGCCGGGCCACTCGACGCGCCACGGGCGTGGTGGTGTTCATGTCGCGCTCCTCGGCATCGCTGCAAGTCGGCGCCCAGAAGTCGGTGCCTGGACGGACGGTATGCGATCCGGCGCGCACTCCCTCATCCGGCCCCCGGCAGAACACTCGCGGGCCGACGACCGAGCGACGATCGTCCGGCCGGGGCGCTGCGGCTCACAGACACCACCGGACGAGCCACTCGTCGGCGGAGTACCCGTCCTTCGCGGGATCCGGAGCCCCGGCGGGCCGCTCTTCGACCATCTCCTCGACACGGATGCGCCTGGGCAGCTCGCCGAAGCGGGCACGGCGCGCCGTCTCGGCGGGATCGCTGCTCTGCCGCGTGGGTTCCATTGCGGTGTCTCCTCAAGAGGTCGTCGCGGTGCCGACGGTGCGTCGACGGGTCATGCGGGGACGCAACGCGAGCAGGATCGCGGCGACACCGGCCCAGAGGGCGAGGGTGATCACGGGCACTGCCGCGTGGGAGCCGTTGAAGTAGCTCAGGTCGGTGATGGTGCGGACGGCCGCGCCGGGAGGCAGCAGCGCGGAGACGGCGTGGGCCGCGGAGGGCAGCAGGTCGGCGCCGACACTGGCGCCGCTCGTGGCGTTGCCCACGGTGAGGAGCAGCAGGGTGGAGACGGGCACGCCGATCGGACCGAGGTAGGTTCCGAGAAGCTTGGTGGTGAAGGCGGCCGCCGCCGCCAGCAGGGTGAGCGTGGCTGTCAGCGGGACGAGCGGGGCCGGCACGGCACCCATGACGGGTCCCGCGATGACCGCGGCGACGGTACCGATGGCGAGCGACGCGCCGCCCAGCAGCCAGAACCGATGCCGCAGGTGAAGGACGTTCGCCAGGACCAGTGCGTTCGAGCCGAGGACGAAGCCGGCCAGGGTCACGCCGAACGCCATGTAGAAGCCGGCCAGCCCGCGTGCGTCGAACCGGGTCAGGGGCACGACATCATCGGTGACGACGTGCCGGCCCGCTCCATGGGCGTAGGCGCCGACGAGGCTCTTCACCGCGGAGGTGGTGGACGTTCCCGCGGCTCCGGCGATCTCCAGACGCAGACGGTCCGGGCCGTCGGCGCTGAGCGCGGCGACGACGTCATGACGCTGCACGGCGTCGCGCGCCGCCGGTGCGTCGGCCATCGGGTGCACGTCGACGGTGTCACCGAGGGCCTGCCGTATCTCGTGCGAGAGGCCGGGTCCGGCGACGGCGAGAGGGACACGATGGGGCTGGGGATCACGTTGCAGGCCGACGTAGCAGCTGACGAAGGCGGCCACCACGACCAGGGCGATGAGCGCCGGCTGAAGCCAGGCTCTGACCGGCGGCCGGCCTGCGGCCCGGTGGGACCGTGCCGTGGGGGTCTCGGCGGCGGCGTACGAGGTCGGCTCACGCGCGGGAGCGGATCCGGGGGACGTTTCCATGAGGATGCTTTCTTATGAGGGCGGGGCTCGCGGGGCGATCCGGATGACACGGCGATATAAATAGGAGCATATGCTCCTAATAACTGGATGGCAAGGCCGCCCACCCTCCAGGGGGCGACACCCGGCGAGCGACGAGCCTGTCGCAATTATGAGTATCTCCTCGTATCATGGACGGGAGAGCTTCGGAGGAGATCATGAACACCGCACCAGTGAACCCCGGCGACTTGTGCAACAACCTGGCCCTGCGGAAGGCCGCCCGCTACCTCGGCGCGACCTACGACAAGGCCCTGGCCCCCACCGGTCTTCGCGCGACGCAGTTCAGCATCCTGCAACGGCTCGCCACAGAGGGGGAGATGACGATCACCACCCTCGCCGAGGTGATCGCCATGGACCGCACGACCATGGCCTCCAATCTGAAGCCACTCGCCCGTGAGGGCCTCGTGACCGTCGAGACGTCGGCGGCCGACCGGCGCGCACGGATCGCCGCCATCACGCCGGACGGCCTGGACCGCATGAAGACGGCACTGCCGCTGTGGCGAGCCGTACAGAAGCAGTTCGAGGAGAGCTTCGGCACGGACGAGGCGGCCCGGCTGCGCGACGCCCTCGAAGCAGTCCGCGACACCGGATTCGAGCCCTGGGCCGAGTAGCCGACAACCATCCCGGGGGCGCCCGGACGATGTGCTTCGGCCACCCCGCCCCGACCCGGCCACGACCCGCTCGGCCGAACCGCACGTCCTCGATGTCGATGGTGACGAGTTCGATGCCCTTCAGCACCACTCCGTCCTCACCGAGCGGGTGCACACGCCGCTGATGCATGTGACCGGTCGTCTTACTTCAAGCGATGACGAGCGAAGCGGCGCGGGCGACGCATTCAGGTCACCCGACGGCCCAGTGGTAGCCTCTAAGACGATCGCCCACTTTGAGTGACCGGGAGGCTTGCCGATGGCCAGGCCGAGTCTGCGCGAGAACCTCATCGCAGCCGCCGTCGAACAGTTCCACGGCCGCGGCTATGCGGCGACGGGCGTGAAGGACATCACCGATGCGGCCGGCGCCCCCAAGGGGTCTTTCTACAATCACTTCAAGAGCAAGGAGGCCCTGGCGGTCGTCGCTCTTGAGCGGTACGGGGCGACCCGCGGGCTGGACAGCCTGCTCGACCCCGCGGTGCCACCTCTGACGAGGCTGCGGCGGCACTTCGAGTTCCTGCGCGACGAGAACATCGAGGCCGATTTCAGTCGCGGCTGCCTGGTCGGGGATCTCGCGGTCGAGGTCGCCGACCACAGCGAGGCCCTGCGCGCGTCGACCCGCAAGAGCTTCGAAGCCTGGGCCGAAGCGCTCGCACACGCCATCGCGGACGCTCAGAGGGCCGGTGATGTGTCCAAGGCCCTCGACTCCTCCACCCTGGCCGGCTTCGTCCTCGCCTCGTGGGAGGGAGCGTTGATCTCGGCCCGCACGGAACGCTCGGCCAAGCCGTTCGAGACGTTCTTCACCATCGTGTTCGGCGTGATCCTTCGCTGACGGGACCCCCCTCCCGGGGCGTCCGATCCGCCAACGCCCGCCGACAGGCGTGACGTTCGACGCCTGCGCCTGCGCCTGCGCCCGACGCTAGAGCAGCGTCGTGACGGCGGTCCGCCGCAGGAATCCCTCGGCCCGTTCCCAGGACCAGCCGTTCTCGACCACCAGGGTGCGCCAGCCGGTCGGTCCGAACCAGAACCAGAGCAGGTCGGCCGTCTCCTCCACCGGACACGACGGCGGCGACGGCAGCGTGTGCAGATGACGGGCGACGCACCGCAACGCGTCGCGATAGGCGGCAGTGGCGCGCGCCCAGAGGGCTTCGCCGTTCTCGTGGACGGGAAGCGCCTTGCGGATCGCCTCGTGGACGGTGAACTGCCCCTCGTTGCCCCTGCGGGTACCGAGAGCCAGCGCTTCGAGCACCGCCTCACCCGTCTCCAGAGCGAGCATCTTCCGCACCGACCGCTCGTAGTCGGACGCGACGACACCCTCATCCACGATCCTGTCGAGAATGTCGCCCTTGCTGCCGACGCTGGCGAAGACGGTCTTCGAGGCGACGCCCGCCGCCGAGGCGATGTCCGCCACGGTGACTCGGCCGTACCCGCGCTCGGCGAACAGGTCGGTGGCGCACTGCAGGATCAGCGCGCGCGTCTGGGCGGCGGCCTGCTCGCGCAGGGGGGAGACGTAGGCGCGCTTGGGAGACATGCCGTCATCGTATCCACGTCGATCCATCACATGGTTTCCCTATTCATTAGGCTATGTATAACCTCAATATCGTCGACCTCGGAGACCATCCGGACCGCCCGCTCGGGCGGTCGGTCCGAGCGCGATGCCGCAGACCAGCGCTCCACAGACGAAAGGCACAGCCGTCATGGGAATGGACGCCACAGCCCTGGCCCACGGGCTCTTCCGGATCCTCGAGTCGGGGGATCCGGACCTGGCCACCGAAGTGGTGCACGCGGACTTCCACAACCGCGAATCAGCCGTCTCCCCCACGGCTTGCGCGATCCCCGGCCCGGCCGGTGTTCTCGCTTCGGGCGCCTGGATGCGCTCCGCCTTCAGCGACCTGCGCTTCCCCGTCCTGGGCGTCGCGCACAACGACGACGAGGTCTGGGTGCGCCTGCGGATGCAGGGCCGCCACACGGGCGCGTTCGTCCTCTTCCGCGACGGGAACCTCGACCGCGCCGTACCTCCCACCGGGGAGGAGATCGACTTCGAGCAGATCCACGTCCTGGGCCTGCGCGACGGCAAGGTCGTCCGACACGAAGCCGTGCGCGACGACATGACCATGCTCGGCCAGCTCGGCGTCTTCCCACCGGCTCCGGGCACCGCGCTGTCCATACTCGCCTGGCGGGCGACAGGACGCGCGACTCGCGCGGCGGCTCAGGCCTCGGCGCGGGCAGCCGAGGCGGCGGCGGCAGTGAAGCCCTGAACGGGGGCGGGCGGCAGGGCAGAAGCGTCCCGTCGCCCGCCTCTCACCACTCCCCCGGATCCACGCACATTGTGACGCCCTTCACACGTCACCTGTTTGACCAGTGACGCAATGTCGGTCACCATTTGAACAGGTGACGTCGAGGCGCGCTCCCTTCCGGGAACGTCTCGACGGCACCGGACAGGTCACACCGTTCCCCACTTTCAAGAGGGCATGTAATGACGCAGAGCTACACCGCCGTTGTGGACGTCACCGGAGAGGGCCGCAACGGCGGCCGGGTCAAGTCCAGCGACGGCCTGCTCGAAACCACGCTGGCCTACCCCAAGGAGCTCGGTGGGTCCGGCACCGCCACCAACCCCGAGCAGCTCTTCGCCGCGGGCTGGGGCGCGTGTTTCCTGGGCGCCGTCCGCAAGGCCGCGGCCGACCGCAAGGTGAGGCTGGCCGACACGAACATCAGCACCGAGATCACCCTGAACGAGGTCGACGGCTCCTTCGGCCTCGCGGCCACCCTCAACCTCGAACTCGGCGGCGTCGACCAGGACATGGCCACGGAACTCGCCCACGCGGCCCACCAGATCTGCCCCTACTCCAAGGCCACCCGCGGCAACATACCGGTGACCATCAACGCCACCGCCGTCTGACACCGTCTCGGAAGCGGCCTCCGAGGCCGCCCTTCCGCCCGGACGGGCATGCCCCACGCCTCACCCCCGGCGTGGGGCATGTTGCTGTACAGGGCCTGCCGTTCGGTCCGGTCGACGTCGCACGGCTCACCGCTCGACGGCGGAGTCAGAGGTCCGCCACCAGGAGCCGGTAGCCGACATCGATGCTGTCGAGTGTGAGCAGGTCGGCGTGACGGCCGTGCCAACGGCCGGTCGCCAGGTCCTCGTCGAGCCGGGCCAGGCCCGGGGCGAGGACGTCTTCTCCCGCCTGGGCGAACATGGAGATTCCGGCGCGCACTTGTGGGTCGAGGTAGGCGTGGGGGCGGCGCCAGTACGCCGCGCCGAACCCGTCCGTGCAGTCGTGCGGGACGAGCACCTGCTCCCGGCGCGCGCCGCCGAGCAGAGCGAGAAGCCGGTCGATCGGTACGGCGCGGACGTCGTCGAGGGCGACAGCGTGCGGGAGGTACTCGCGTACGAGCCAGAACCGCTCGCGGAAGACCGGTTGGTCCCAGGTCAGGATGACGATGCGGCGGCGGGCGACCCGGCGGAGTTCCGCGATGCCGGCTTCGAGGTCGGTCCAGTGATGGACGGTCAGCACGGCCAGGACGGCATCGACGGCGTCGTCGCGCAGCGGGAGCCGTTCGGCGACCGCGCACACGGCGGGCGCGGAACCGGGCGTGCGCTGGGCGAGCATGACGTGACTGGGCTCGACGGCGAGAACCGTCCGGGGTGGCTCGTAGGAGCCTGTGCCCGCGCCCACGTTGACCACGTCCGCGGCGTCGCCGAGCGCGGCGAGGATCTGTGCGGCGATCCGAGGATCGGGTCGCCGGGTCCGGCCGTACGTCACTCCGAGCGTGTCATAGATGGCCATGTCCCTCAGTATGCGGACGGACCGGCATCGCGGGAGCGGTTCGTGCAGGGACCGCCGTCGCCGTCGTTCGGGTGCGGCGCCGAGGCCGCCGTGGGCACGATGCCCGGTCCCGGCGTCGGAGGCGGACCGCACCGCCTGTGACGCACCCGCCCGTGGAACGACAGGGTGGTGGACGGTCACCCACCGCGACCGTCCACCACCCGGCTTGTGTGCCCCGACCCGCTAGCGGAGGTGCCGGAGCGCGTTGGACCAGTTCAGGAGCTGGTCCAGCATCGTGTTGAGGCCGTCGAGGTGAATGTCGCCGGGCCGGAACACGCTGAAGTTCTCGAAGTCGGTGAACAGCGACAGCGCGACCTGGGAGCGCACGTCGGCCATCTGCAGTTCGCCCGCGACCAGGCGCAGGTGTTCCACTGCGCGGGTGCCGCCGGTCGAGCCGTAACTGACGAATCCGACCGCCTTGTTGTTCCACTCGGCATAGAGGAAGTCGATGGCGTTCTTCAGTACACCGGACGTGGAGTGGTTGTACTCGGGGGTCACGATGACGAAGCCGTCGAAGGAACTGATCTTGTCCGCCCACTCCCTGGTGTGCGGCTGGCTGTACTGCCCCAGGGAGGGCGGCATCGCCTCGTCCAGGTGGGGCAGCTTGTAGTCGAGCAGGTCAACTATTTCGAATTCGGCGTCGGTGCGCTGAGAAGCGATCGCGTGAACCCAGTTGGCGACGGCTTCGCCATTGCGGCCCGGCCGGGTGCTGCCGATGATGATACCGATGCTTGTCATGACACAGATCCTTCATTTCGCGAGTGACAAACCCTGGCGATTGGTTGACGAGTCAAGCACAACATGTTTGACGCAGCAAGTACATCCCGGACCAGTGAGACGTACGTCTCCGCCGGAGGACGGTCTTGCGGGGGACTCCGATGCCGTCCACGTTGAAAAATTCGCGCCGGCAGTTGCCGACGGCGTGTTCCCGGTGGGCCGGGCAGCGCCTCCCGGCACCTGACGCCCGCGTGCGGCGTCCGGGCGCGGCGCGGAAGGTGAACCTGCCTCAGGTGGCGATGCGTTGAAGAGCGGCGCCGAGCGTCTTGAGGTCCATCCCCTTGAGGTGGTCGAGGAAGTGGCGACGTACGGAAGCGAGATTGGTCGGCCACGCCTCCTGCAACCGGGCGAGACCGAGGTCCGTGAGCGCCGCGTTCCAGCCCCTGCCGTCCTCCTCGCACTTGACCCGCCTGACGAACCCTTGGTTCTCCATCCGGCTCACGATGCGAGTCATTCCGCTCAGGGACATCTCGCAGGCGACCGAAAGATCGCTCATCCTCAGGCGCCGGTACGGAGCCTCGGAGAGATGCATCATCGTCAGGTACTCGATGAGAGAGAGCCGCTGCTCCCGGACCATGTCGGCGTCCATGGCCCGGGGCAGGCTGTACATGACGCGACTGAGCGCCCGGATGACGGTCTCTTCGTCCGGAGAGAGGGGCTCCACCGCCTCCGGGGACCGTGTGACGTCTGACATGACGCGCAGCTTACTTGCACAGCGAAGGAACTTGAATGGGAAATGTCGTCGTTCTTTCGCAATCGGCACTCCGAAATTCCGGCACACACCTCGAGGCGGCGACTTCCCCGCCCGCTTCCCCGAGCCGGCACTGCTCGTCCCGTCACCCGGACGACGCAGGCAGGCAGGGACCGGCTCGACGGTGCCGTCGCGGTGCCATCGCATGAAGCAGTCGCACGCAATGGGTGACGGTGGGCGGTCCTACGGAAACGCCGAAGCGAACGCCCATTGCGATCGGGCTACTTCTCCTCCCCCGGCCATTTGGAGTGATGCCGCATCACCCATTCGCGGCGGACGTGGCCGGTGCGCATTCCCAGCCTGGCTTCCGGGTCCTGATACGCCTTCCTCATATGAGCGATCAGGACAAAGGTGATGCCCCACGCCAGGCAGTCGTGCACGAAAATCGCGCTGGTGCGGGAAATGAACGGGAGCCATCCCGTGAACCACATCAACAGGCCGGTCGCCATCATCACCACGACAGCACCGGCGATCCAGCCCGCATAGATCTTCTGACCGGCATTGAATTTGCCGGCCGGACGCGCACTCGGCGACGTGAGCCGTCTCCGGGCCGCGCGCAGCCACTGCCGGTCGTAGGGCGCGAACCGGTTGAGGCGACGCAGGTCGGCGCGGAAGGCGGGTGAGAGCAGGCCGAGGAGCGAGGGAACCGGCAGCAGGATGCCCGACCATTTGTGGACGGTGATCATGAGGTAGCGCCGCCCGACCAACTGGGCGACGGGCCCCAGATACAGGCACGCCGCAGTCACCAGGCACACCAGCATCAGCCATCCCGTGGCACGGTGCACGAGCCGCTCGGCACCGGTGAACCGCTGGACCCTGCCGGCCGGTTCAGGACGCCGCGTCGCCGCGTCGGTCGGCTCCGTCGAGCCAGCCGTCGACCGCATATCCGCGCTCCTCCCAGTATCCGGGCACAACTTTGTCGGTGACCGAGACCCCGGACAGCCACTTGGCCGACTTGTAGAAATACATGGGGGCCACATAGAGGCGGACAGGGCCGCCGTGCTCATGGGTCATCGGCTTGTCCTGCATGTCCAGGGCGACCAGGACGTCGTCGCGTCGCGCCTGCTCCAGGGTGAGACTCTCGGTGTACGCGCCGTCGAAGCACGTGAAGCGAACGGCCTTGCCCTCAGGGTGGACTCCGGCGGCTTCCAGGAGGTCCCAGAGCCGCACTCCCGAGAAGGGCGTGCTGTCCACACGCCAGCCGTCGGTGCACAGCACGTCGTGGACGATCCGCTTCTGCGGGAGCGCGCGAAGGTCCGGGAGCGTGTAGGTCCTCGGCCGGTCGACCAGCCCGCCGATCCGCAACTCGTAGTTGGTCGCGTCCTTGCGCGGCACGGAACCGACGACGCTGTAGTACCGGAATCCACCGGGATTCGGCAGCAGGCCCGACAGCCCCGTCGAGTCGACCTGCGAAGCAGCGCTCAGGACTCTCTCCCAGCCGCTCTGCAGATAGGGAGCGGCGGCAAGTCCCGCACCGCCCGCAGCCATCATGCCCAGCATCGCCCGCCGCCCCACGGGAGTGCCTCCGGTCGAGGTCTTCGACCGCTTTGCCATGTTCACCAGTCCTTCGGCGTTGTGGGGATCTCGGCGGACCACCGCGCGACGCCGGGGACGCCGACGCGGCGGTCGGCATGCGGTGTCGGCACCGGCACGGCCTACGCCCCCGAGTCGTCACCTGTCGAACAGGTGGCTCTGATGGTGGCAAAGAGCTCGTCACCTGTCAAACAGGTGACGTGATGAGTGAAGCCAGTGTGGGTGCACGCTCCGAGCGGCCCGGACCGATACAAGACGACCGATCGTCTTGTTCAGCGTAACCGAGCCCTGGCGTTCAGGGCGGGGAGCCGAGTGGGACATCCCCCTGCGGGGGCGACCACGGGACCGCGCGCCGAGGGTCCACTCGCGCCCGCGCCGGACCAAGACGCCGGCCGCCTCGAGGGCCGGACTAGGACGCCACCCTGAGAGGGGACACGTCGGCCAGGGGCGGCATCACCACGGTTCCGGGCTCGACCAGGCCGCTCTCGTAGGCGAAGGCGATCAGCTGACCCCGGTCACGCGCACCGACCTTGCTCAGCATGCGGCTGATGTGCGTCTTGACCGTGAGGGGGCTGAGCCGGAGGGCGCCGGCGAGAGCCGCACTGTCGTATCCCCCTGCCAGCAACTGGAGCACCTGCAGTTCTCGGGGCGTGAACGTCGTCTCGACGACGGGGCGTACGTCACCGTTCCTCGGCGGGCAGGCCGACTGGGCGCTGTCCAGGGTGACCGTGAAACCGCCGGCCAGGACCGTCTCCACGGCATCGACCAGTTGCCGAGCGGTGGCGTGGGCGCCGAGGAGGCCCGTCGCGCCCGCCCGCAGGGCCGCGTCGACGTCCTGGCCGCCCTCCGCGCCGAACACCACGACGCGGGCTCTGGCGGCGACCGAGTGAACGAGTCGGGCGAACTCGTCGTAGCGGCCGTGGATCGAGCGGTCGAGGACGACGACGTCAGGTTCGTGATCATCCAGGAGTAGAAGCAGCTCGTCGGCGTCGCCGGCTTCTCCGAGGACCTCACAGCCGGAGAGCCGCCCCACGACGGTGGAGAGCGCCGCACGCACGAGTCTCGGACCACCGGCGAGCATGACCGTGCTCATGGGCACCTCTTCTCCCACTCGGGGCTCGGGCGTGAACGGCCGGGACGGCACAGGGGTGGCGTTCGGCACACCGCCCGCGCCGCCGGCCAGGGAGATGTGTCCGGAAGTGGCTCGCACCGCTCGCACCGCTACGCGGCAGCGACGACGGCGCGACGGTGCCTGCCGTTCCCGGGAAGCCCGCAATCGGGCAGGCTCTCGGATGCCGCCCGCCCTCGGTGGCGCCCGTTCACCGGGTCGTCGAGCTTCGAGGGCCACACCACGGCGTCCGCCGGGGTTTCGGCTTGCGCCCCGTTCACAGCGGTCGCTCCACCGCGTCCCACAGGGGCGATTCCAGTCTTGCTCATGGCGATCTTCCTCCGTCCCGAGGCATGTAATTTCTTCTTCAACTACATGCTCGCGAGAGAAGTAGACACGAATATACTTGACGCGTCAAGTATCGCCACGCTGATGTCCACGCCATGCCGTCGAGCGCGTCACCAGGCCCGGCGTACGAGCCTGGCGACGTGGACGTGGAGGAGTCCGCCCCTACCGGGGCCGCGCGCACACGAGGGCGTCGGGCCCGGCCGGAGCCCCGTGCGCATGGATCAGCCGGCCCTGCCGGAGTATCCGCAGGGCCGAACTCCTGCCCGCTGGGCCGCTTTCGCGCGGTCAGCCCTCCGCGCGGGCGGGCAGCCGCCACCCCGGACGCGGGAAGTGGCAGGTGTATCCGTCCGGGTACCGCTCCAGGTAGTCCTGGTGCTCGGGCTCGGCCTCCCAGAAGGGGCCGACCGGCTCCACCTCGGTGACGACCTTGCCGGGCCACAGCCCGGAGGCGTCCACGTCCGCGATGGTGTCCTCGGCGATCCGCTTCTGCTCGTCGTCCACGTAGTAGATCGCCGAACGGTAGCTCAGACCGATGTCGTTGCCCTGGCGGTTCTTGGTGCTCGGGTCGTGGATCTGGAAGAAGAGCTCCAGGATCTGACGGTAGTCGGTCTTCTCGGGGTCGAAGAGGATCTCGATGGCCTCCGCGTGCGTGCCGTGGTTGCGGTACGTCGCGTTGGGCACGTCACCCCCGGTGTATCCGACCCGGGTCGCCGTGACGCCCGGGTGCCGGCGGATCAGGTCCTGCATCCCCCAGAAACAGCCTCCCGCCAGCACGGCCCTCTGCGTCTGCGCTGCCATTTCGGCCCCTCCAATATCTGTCGTACCCATCACCGGGGCCGCTCGGCTCGTACACCGCCGACGGCCCCTGGCCTCTCGGCTTCATCAGCGCATTCGGGCCCTCAGCAATTCCTTGCCCGGCCGTGAGGCCGCGGACACCCACCCGTGTTCCGCGCACCGACGCGCGATGTGACGCACCGCGACCGCACGAGGACCATCCGTGACCGCCAGTCCGCGATCCCGCGGCGCCCGGCCAGTGCGCGGCAGCCCAGCCATGTGCGAGAGCGGGCGCCCCGCGGTGAGCGGCGAAAGGGCTCTGGGTGCCGCCCATGTGCTGCAGCAGTATCGTGAAGACGTCTTTCCGCCGCGACATCTCCGCCGCCCGAGTGCGAGAGCGGATACGCGACGGCTGTGGAGTCCCGCCCCTTCGGAGCCGGTCGGTTCCGCGCGCCTTCCCCGCATCACGGGCCGGGCGGTGCGGCCGCGGACGGTTCCGGCGGGTGAACGCCGGGCACGGGCCCCCGCACACCAGCGATGGGAGACTCACGGATGACCGCCAGTGTGGACCCGGACCGTTCCGCGTGGGACGTCGTCGTTCTCGGTGGCGCCGCGGCCGGCGAGAACGCGGCGCAGTACGCGAGCCAGTTCTCCGGCCTGTCGTCGGTCCTCGTGGAGGACAGCCTGGTCGGGGGCGAATGCTCCTACTGGGCCTGCATGCCCAGCAAGGCGCTCCTGCGGCCGGTCGAAGTGGTGGACGCGGCCGCGCATCTGCCGGGAGTGTCGGCCGGACTGGAGGCCGCCGAAGTACTCGCTCTGCGGGACCGTGTGGTCAACCATCGCGACGACACCTCGCAGATCTCCTGGGCGCTGAGCACCGGTATCGACGTCGTGCGCGGTTACGGACGGCTGACCGGTGAACGGACCCTCGTCGTGACTCACCCCGACGGTTCGACCCGGACCGTGACGGCCGAGCACGCCGTGGTCGTCGACACCGGGTCCCGTCCGTCCGTTCCGGACGTGCCGGGATTGCGGGCCGCCCTTCCCTGGACGTCGCGGGACGTGACCTCGATGGAGGAAGTACCCCGTCGCGTGGTCATCCTGGGCGGAGGCGTCGTCGCCTGCGAGGCGGCCACCTGGCTGCGCGGACTCGGGGTCGACGAGGTGTCGCTCGTGTACCGCGACACACACCTGCTGGCCCGTCAGGAACCCTTCGCGGGAACACTGGTCGCCCAGACGTTGCGGGACAGCGGTGTGCGGCTGTACCCGGAACACAACCTGGCCCAGGTCAAGCGCGCCGACCCCCGTGACACGGGGCACGGGCACGTGCACGGCGGAGAAGTCAGCGTGACGCTGGACGACGGGACGACCGTGGTCGCCGACGAGATCGTCGTGGCGACCGGCCGGATCCCGAACACCGACGACATCGGGCTGGAGACCGTCGGACTGCGTCCCGGCGGATACATCGGTGTCGACGACCAGCAGTGCGTCGAGGGTGTGAGCGGGAACTGGCTGTACGCCATCGGCGACGTGTGCGGCCGTGCGCTGCTGACGCACATGGGCAAGTACCAGGCCCGTATCGCGGGTGAGGCCATCGCCGCGCGCGCACGCGGGTCCTCCGCGGAACTGCCCTCGTCGGCCGCCGGACACGTCGGGCTGCCGCAGGTCGTCTTCACCGATCCCGAGGTGGGCAGCGCCGGAATGACCGAACAGCAGGCGCGCGACGCCGGCAAGGACGTGGAGATCGTGGAGTACGACCTTGCCGCCCTCGCCGGAACCTACGTCCTGCGCCCGGACTACCGGGGCCGCGCCAAACTGGTCGTCGACCGCGCCGACGACGTGGTGTTGGGGGCCACGTTTGTCGGTACGGGCATCGCCGAGCTGGTGCACTCGGCGACCACGGCGATCGTGGGCCGGATTCCGCTCTCCACCCTGTGGCATGTCGTACCGAGCTATCCGACCGTCAGCGAGATCTGGCTCCGGCTTCTGGAGACCCTCCGCGCGCAGCGGCACCAGGACGACGAACGGAAGTGAACTCGGCGCACACCACCGGGGCTCGGTCTCCCGGACCGCGTGCTGGGTCTGTCGCGGTGGGACGGCACGTGAAAGGGTGGCTGCCCATGAGTCCCCTGGTCGGCCGCGAGGCGATGGAGTCGGTGTACGGGTCCGGGGAGTTGGTGACTCTGGACGAGTCGGCACTCACGCCCGTCGGTCATGAGCCCACCCGTGCGTTCCTGCGCGATGTCGGCCTGCCCTCGTGGATGGGCTGGTTCCAGATGGACCGCCGTCTGGAGGAAGGGGACATACGTGTCGGCGGTGAGGCATGGCGGAACGTCGCGCGCCGCTACCCCAGTTGCACGTCGGACATGTCCTCCTGGCTCGCCCTGGGCGGCATCGCCCTCGACGACGTCGCCGTCGACACCGTCACGGGGGTCGTCCACTGCATCCCGGAGAACGGGTCCCCGCACCGGCTCAACAGCGGGGTCGACGAACTGGCCTTCTTCCTCCTGGCGTTGGAACGGGAGCGCCCTCAGTACGACCCCGAGTCCGACACCGTCGAGGTCGATCCGGAGGGAGCCGCCGAGCGGCTGCTCCGTCTGATGCGGGACGCCGAACCCGGTGTGATGGAGAATCCCGACTGCTGCTGGTTCTCCGTCCTCGGGCATGTCCGCGACCTGCTGCAGGTCTGACCGTCGGTCGCGGATACGAGCGGACCCGCGTCGACACGCCGCCGGGGCGATCAGCGGCCGGTACTGCCCGGCGGCCGGCGACGCAGCCACTCGGAGAGCGTCCGTCGCCGCGGCCGGGCGACGATGTCTCCGCCGCGGGACCGTCCTGTCAGTCGCACCCGCAGGCCCACGGGAGTGTCGTGGCCGGACGCGGACCGGATCTTGACGTCGCCGCTGCCGCGTTCCAGGCCGTCGGCGTCGACTTCGATCCCCGGCCCGGTCACCAGCGTCAGGTTTCCACCGATGCGCAGGTCGACATCGATGTCCAGGGTTCTGTGGGTGATCACGGCATGGGTGAAGTCGAGCTTCGCGTCGCCGAACATGAGGCGGACCTCCATGCGGCGCGGCACCAGCCAGCGGCCGGTGCGGGTGACGTCGCCGAAACGCTGGTCGATCCGGACCAGCTCTCCGGGCTGCGGCGGCATGCCTTCCGAGGGCAGGTCGGCGGTCAGCCGGGCCAGGTCGCCGGTGGTGCGGGCCGCCAACGCGGCGTCCAGGCGCTCGTCCAGTTCGGTGGCGGTGATCCGCCCGTCGCCCGCGGCGATCTGAAGGATCTCCACGACCTGGTCACGCTCCCGGTCGGATGCGCGCAGTTCGGGGGTCGTGTGATGCCCCGCAGAGTCGTCGCCCGGTCCGAGTGCACCCGTCATGCCCGCATTCTGGTGGACGTGCCGGAGTCCCGCAACGGTGGCGATCTCCACCGGAAGAACGCGCCGGACAACGGCCCCCGGGCCCGGCCGTCGCGCGTCGGCCGGGCCCGGGGGTGTCACGTTCAGCAGCGCTTGGACGTCGAGGCCTGCCCGGCCACCGGGTCGCCAGGGGCGCGCAGGGTGCCGATCGCCGAAGTGCACTCGCTCACCGTGGCGGCGGGGTAGGACCAGAACTCCTGCTGGTTGGTGGCGTTCCACCAGTCCTGGCCGACGACCTGGTCGCGCGAGTAGCTGTAGACGCCGGTGCTGACGTCGTAGTCCTTGATCTTGTCGCGGAAGCTCTGCCACACCCACACGTAGCCGTAGTTGCGCTTGCAGGTGGGCGAGTAGAACTGCTTGACGGAGGCGACGTGGGCTCCCGCGCGGTTGATGTAGGCGGTGGCACCGATCTGGTACGCGTCGGAACACACGCCGGCGGCCTGTGCCTTGACGCTGAGCGGGTTGCCGGCCTCGGACGGGGCGGCGGAACGGGCGGTCAGGCTCTGCTTGCCGGGCGACGGGGCCGGGCCCGTACCGGCGACGGCCGAGGCCGCGGGGATCAGAGCGGCGGCCGACGCCGCCGCCACGACCAGGATTCTGCGAGCGCGCATGAGAAAGCTCCCCCTTGCTCTGGGTGTGTGACTTCACGGGTGCCGATGGGGCACGCCGGACAGCGAACAGGGCAGGGCAAACCACCGCGAAACATCGCCTAACCCTGTGAAGAGCACTGTCCTCGCGTATCGGTCATCAAGTCAGACGGCCCGAGGTGCCGGATGGTTGTAGCGCAGACCACAACTGCTGCTCGCGAAGCCGTAGTTGCAGGCCTGAGGGCTCCCACCGGCGAAGCAGCCGGCCGAGTCGCGCCGGACGGACCACGCGGACGGGCCACCCGGACGGGCTCGGCCCCGGGTGCGCCGCCGAACGTATCGACGGCAGGCCGACGCACATCATCGCCCGCCGACGGACACCGTCAGGCGGTGCGCGGCACCCGGCGGACGGTGCGCGGCACCCGCCGGACGGTGCGCGGCACTCGACGGACGGGCGGGCCCCGACGATGGCGAACCGCCGATCCGCGGCGCAAACGCGGGCGATGCGGAGGCCCCCGGCGCTTTCTCCTCTCACTTGCCCGCCACGACTGGATATTCATCAGTCGCCGAATATTCTGGACCGCAGGCGGAGGAAATTCCTCCGCCTGCGACAAGGGGCGAGGAGGTGGGCAGGCGGTGCGCGTCGACGCCCAGCTCAACCGGGACAAGATCATTCAGGCGGCACGGCTGATCTTCGTGCACGAGGGCCCTGACGCGCCGCTGGAGAAGATCGCTCGCCGTGCGGGCGTCGGGATCGCCACCCTCTACCGGCGCTTTCCCAGCCGCGAGGACCTGGTCATGGCCGTCGCGACGGACACCTTGCGGAGTCTGCACACGGCGGTCCGCTCGGCCGCCGAGGAGCAGCCCGACGCGTTCGGGGCCCTGCGTGTGTTCATGCACGCGGCTCTGGAGCTGAAGGTGGGCGCGATCATGCCGTCGCTGCTCGACCGGATCGACGTCGAGGACATCATCGAGCGCTCCGGAGATGCCCTCGTCCACGTCTCCGAGCTGCTTCAGGCGGCCCAGGCGGCCGACGAGGTGCGGGCCGACGTCCTGCCCGGTGACGTCATCTTCATGGTCGTACGGCTGACCCGTCCCCTGCCCGGCCGGGCGGTCGCGGAGGACGCCGCGCTCGCCCACCGCCAGCTGGAGATCTATCTCGACGGTCTGCGGTCCCCCGGGGCCTCGCCACGCCATGGCGGTCTTCCCGGACCCGCGATCGGTTCCGCGTGGTTCCGCCGCATCCGGGCCCGCATGGCGGGCGCGGCGTCCTCGGCGGCGCGCAAGGCGACGCGCGCCGCCTGACCCCCTGCCGCCCCCTGGCACACCCTTTCCCTGTATTCGAAGGTGAGTTCGTCATGTCTTCCGCCCCCCGACCCGTCGAGGCACGCACCCCGGAGCCGACTCCCAGGGACAACCCTCGGCGTTGGCTGGGCCTGGTGTTCATCGGTCTGGCCCAATTGATGATCGTCCTGGACATCACCGTCGTGAACATCGCCCTGCCGTCCGCCCAGCAGGACCTCGGCATCTCCGCGGGCGACCGCCAGTGGGTCATCACCGCCTACACCCTCGCCTTCGGCAGCCTGCTCCTGCTGGGAGGCCGGATCGCCGACTACACCGGACGCAAACGCGCCTTCCTCATCGGCCTGATCGGCTTCGCCTGCGCCTCCGCCCTGGGCGGTGCCGCCACCGGCTTCACCCTGCTGCTGGCCGCCCGAGCACTGCAGGGGGCCTTCGCGGCACTGCTCGCTCCGGCCGCGCTGTCCCTGCTCAGCGTCAGCTTCACCGAGAGCCGTGAGCGCGCCAAGGCCTTCGGCGTCTACGGTGCGATCGCGGCGGGCGGCAGCGCCATCGGGCTCCTGCTCGGCGGTCTGCTCACCGAGTACCTCGACTGGCGCTGGTGCCTGTACGTGAACGTGCCCATCGCCGTGATCGCCGCCTGCGGCTGGTCCGTGCTCCCCACGGACCGGCGCGCCACCGCACGGACGCGGCTCGACCTTCCCGGTGCCCTGCTCGCCACCTCGGGCCTCGTCGCCGTCGTGTACGGGTGCAGCAAGGCGGAGTCCGACGGGTGGGACTCCCCCCTCGTCATGGCACTACTGACCTCCGGTGTCTGCCTCCTCGTGGGCTTCGTCCTCTTCGAGGCCCGTTCCCCTCGTCCGCTGCTGCCGCTGCGGGTGGTCACGGACCGGACCCGGGCCAGTGCCTATCTGGCGGTCGCGCTGGCCGTGATCGGCATGTTCGGGATGTTCCTCTTCCTCACCTACTACATGCAGGTCGTCAAGGACTACTCCGCGGTCGTGACCGGCGTCGCGTTCCTTCCGCTCACCGCGGGCGTCCTGGTGTCCGCGGGCGGCATCGCCTCCCGGCTGCTCCCCCGTGTCCCGCCACGCGCCCTGGTCGTCCCGGGGCTGCTGCTCGCCGCCGTGGGCACCGGTTGGCTCATTCCCCTGGAGGCCGACACCTCCTACGCGACCGGCGTTCTGCCCGCCGAGATCATCGTCGGCCTCGGCATGGGCCTGGTGATGGCCCCGGCGATGAACTACGCGACGCACGGTGTGCGTCCGGAGGACTCCGGTGTCGCCTCCGCCATGGCGAACACGTCCCAGCAGATCGGTGCGTCCATCGGCACGGCGCTGCTCAACACCATCGCCATCGAGGCGAGTTCGGACTACCTCGCGGGCCGTCGGCACACTCCGGACGTCCTGCGGGACGCGCTGGTCGAGGGATTCTCGACGGCCTACTCGGTGGCCACCGTCATCCTCGTCGCGGCGGCCCTCGTCATCGCGGTCCTGATGAACGCACCCCGGCCGGCCACCGTCGGCGAAGCCGGCAGGGAGCCGGCCCCGCACATGGGCTGACCTTCCGTCCCACGGCCCGGACCTCACACGTCGCGCGCCGTCCGGCCGGCCGTCGGGACTCGGCGGCCGGCCGGACGGCCTTCATACGGTGGGCGGACTGCCGGCCGGCCGTTGTCACCCCGGCAGTGGTCAGTGGTCACTCGTCACCGGTCGACGTGTCCCGTCCCCGCCCCTCCGCCGTCCACGGACGGAGCTTCTCGGGGTTGCGTACCACCCAGATGTGCTTGATCCGGTCGCCGACGACCTCGAAGGCGTACACCGCGACGGTGACGCCGTCGTACTGGGCCACCAGGCCGGGCCGGCCGTTGACGGTGCGTTCCAGGAACGTCAGGGCAGGTGTCCTGGCCAGGAGGTCGACCAGGTAGCGGGCGATCCGATCGCCGCCGTCGATCGGCTGGAGCCTCGCGCTCGCCAGGCCGCCGCCGTCGGCGACGGTCGTGGCGTCCGGGTCGAGGAGGGTGACGAGGGCCTTGATGTCCTTCGCCTCCCATGCCTGTTTGAAGCCCCTGACGAGGGCGGCGTGCTCGGTGGCCGGTCCCGCGGGAGTGTGCGAGGCGCGGACGCGGCGGCGGGCCGAGGAGGCCAGCTGCCGGCAGGCCACCGGAGTACGGCCCACGATCTCGGCCACTTCGGCGAAGGAGTAGCGGAAGACGTCGTGCAGGACGAACGCGACGCGCTCGGCCGGGGTCATCGATTCGAGCACGACGAGGAAGGCCATGGTGACCGACTCGTCGAGGGTGACCCGGTCCGCCGGGTCGGCCGTCGTGCCGCCCGACGGCCCGACCGTCCACTCAGTGCGTGCCGGCAGCGGCTCGGGGATCCATTCGCCCACGTAGCGCTCGCGGCGCGCCCGCGCGGAGCCGAGCACGTCCAGGCAGATGCGGCTGGCGACCGTCGTCAGCCAGCCGCCGACCGACTCGATGGCGTCCCGCTGCCGCTGGGGCAGGGCGTACCAGCGTGCGTACGTCTCCTGTACGACGTCTTCGGCCTCGGCCAGCGAGCCGAGCATCCGGTACGCCAGATTGATCAGCCGGCGCCGCTCGCTCATGATCGCGTCCAGGCTCGGGTCGGCCCGGCCGTCTCCTGGCTCGGACGGGGTGCTCATGGTGCGGTCAGCTCCCTTGGTCGCATCTGCCCTCACCGGTCCGACGACGCAGCGCACCGAAAGGTGAGGCCGACCGGGCACGGCGGCCCGCGCCCGATGCAGATGTGTGCCGAGTACCCCGGCGGATCCCGCCCGACGCGCGGTCACTGTGTGCCGGACGCGCTTCGGCGCGCTCAGTGCCGCGCCGCCTCCACCAGGCCGGTCAGCTCGGCCACCGTCATCGAGCCGGCCGCGCGGCGCTCCCGGGCGAAGGTGTCCGCGGCCCGCTGGAGCACCTCGTTCACCGGGGTGGGAGTGCCGTGCAGGCGGCCGAGCAGGACGATCTCGCCGTTCAGGAAGTCGGCCTCGATGGTGCCCGTCCCGCGGCTCAGCGACTGCCATGAGGACCCGCCGCGCGGGGAAGCGTCCGCGGGCTCGAAGCGGAGCCTGGACCGCACCTCGGCCGCCTCCGCGTCGGTCACGGTCTCCACGCCCGCGGCGGCCAGGACCGTACGGCCCTCCGCCCGGGCCGCGCGGCACACGGCGCGGGCCTCCTCCCCGGTCACCGGGCCCGTGAGGGCCTCGACCGCGTTCGCGAGATTGCCGAGGAGTTTGCCGTACTTCCACCGCATGACGTCGTCGACGACGGGTGCGTCGAAGTGCGACTTCTCCAGGGCCGCCGAGATGCTCCGCACGGTCTCGTCCCTGCCGGAGGGGAAGCGCCCCAGGTGCAGGACACCGGTGACCGGGGCGGACACCGCCGTGACCGACCCCGGCTCGACGTGGGTCGCCGGCAGCCAGACACACATCCCGTAGACACGGCGGAAGCGGCGCAGCGCGAGGCGTTCGCTCTCGACGCCGTTCTGGGCGCACACCAGCGGCAGCCTCTCGCCTGCCGTGCCTCCGCCCGCCACCGGCCGCGGAGCCCAGGCGTCCAGGGCGGCGGTGCTGTCCTGCGTCTTCACGGCGAGCATCAGGACGTCGTCCTCGCGCAGGTGCCCGAGCTCTTCGGGATGCCTGACGACGGGCAGTCGGTGGGTGTGCGGCCCCTCCGCGGTCGTGAGCCGCAAACCGTGGTCGCGCAGGGCCTCGTGGTGCGCTCCCCGCGCCACGAGGACCACCTCGTGCCCTGCCTCGGCCAGCCGGCCGCCCAGCGCACCGCCCACGGCTCCGGCCCCGATGATGATGTAGCGCATGCGTCAAGCCTCGCACACGGCCCCGCGCCGGGGCCGCGGTGAGCTGAGCACGGGTTCTCAACTCCGGTGGCCGACAAGGGATGTGCCAGACTCCGGCCCATGGGCCTTGATCAAGAACTCGTGGACGCCGCCGTCGACCTCATGGACCGGCGCCGGCCGTCGGGCGAGCCGGGCGGTGCGGCGGCCGTACGGCTGGCCGACGGCGGCATCCTGACCAGTGTCGGACTCGACAACCTGCACGCTTCGGTGGCCCTCTGCCAGGAGACGGGCGCCTTCATCCAGGCGTACACACAGGACCGTGCCGTCGTCGCCTCGGTCTGTGTGAGCCGGGATCTGGAGCGGGACAGGGTGCTGATCCTCCCGCCATGTGGTGTCTGCCAGGAGCGACTTGCGCTGTGGGGGCCGGCCGTGGAGGTCGCGGTCCCGCGGGAGGACGATCCGGCCGCCTGGACGGCACGGACCCTCGCGGAGGTGAACCCCTACTACTGGGGGCGGCAGTTCGCCGACGGCGCATGGCCCTCGGTGGAGCAGCACACCGAGTGAGGACCACGTCGTGCTCACGTCCGCCGGGGTCCTCGGCACCGCTGATCGAGGGGTCTCCTCGAAGCCGCGATCAGCGGTGCCGGACACCGGGGCCCGTTGCGGCGACGGTGGTCAGCGCCGGGTGAGCCGGGTCTCGGAGGCGACGCGGGTCAGCTTCTCCGGGTTGCGGACGTAGTAGATGCCGGTGACGCGGGCGTCCTCGACACGGACCGTCATGACCCCGTCCATCTCGCCGTCCAGGTGGAGGACGAGGGCCGGGTTGCCGTTGAAGACGGTCGTGACACTGGTGATCTCGGCCTCGGCCTTGCCGGCTCCGCCGATGATGAAGCGGGCGACCTTGCTGGAGCCGACGACCGGTCGCACCGCGGCCTGCTTGACTCCGCCGCCGTCGCTCAGCAGGACGACATCGGGGGCGAGGACGTCGAGCAGTCCCTGCAACTCACCGGTGTCGAGGGCACGTTGGAACGACTCCAGAACCGCCCGGGTCTCACTCGCGGAGACCACCTCGCGCGGTCGGCGGGCCTCGACGTGCCGGCGGGCGCGGTGCGCGATCTGACGGACGGCGGTCGGGCTCTTGTCTACCGCGGCCGCGATCTCGTCGTAGCTGACGTCGAAGGCCTCGCGCAGCACGAACACGGCGCGCTCCGTGGGCGACAGGGTCTCCAGGACGAGCATCATCGCCATCGACACGCTCTCGGCGAGCTCCACGTCCTCGGCCACGTCCGGTGCGGTGAGCACCGGTTCGGGCAGCCACGGGCCGACGTAGGCCTCCTTGCGGCGCGTCATCGTGCGCAGCCGGTTGAGCGCCTGCCGGGTCGTGACGCGGACCAGGTAGGCGCGTTGGTCGCGCACCTCCGCCAGGTCGACCTTGACCCACCGCATCCAGGTCTCCTGGAGGACGTCCTCGGCGTCGGCCGCCGACCCGAGCATCTCGTACGCGACGGTGAAGAGCAGGTTGCGGTGGGCGACGAACGCCTCGGTCGCCGGGTCGGTGGCCTGGTCGCTCATGTCTCGACTCTTCTCCTTCGCTGCCGGCACTGGTGGCCGATGATCTTCAAGAGTGCACCCACAGTACGGGCGGCCGCGCCTCCGGCCACCCGTTCCCTGTGATCCGTCCGTCCTCGCGTGTGCGGCCGGGCTCGCGACCGGTCCTGCGGCGGCGCCCACCATGAAAACGCCGCCCCACTACGGGAGTTCGTGGAGACGGTGGCCAGGAGCCCCCGTCGACGGCCGCCGGGCGTCGCCCGTTCAGCGGGCGACCGGAGTCTCGTCGCGAAGCGCCCGCAGCGCCTGCTCGCGCGTGTCGTCCTTGGCCCAGGCCCAGCTGAGCGAACCGGGCTTGTGCGCCTCGTCGACCAGCTGCTTGACGGTGCCCCAGCACACGAGCTGCTTGAGCTTCGCACCGGCGCGTCCGCCGACGTGGACCCGCATCGCGGTGTCGTTCCGGTGGGCGAACTGGAAGATGCCGCCTCGACGTCCCAGGCTGATGCACTGGCCGACGAAGCCGAGCGCGATGGGTTCGGGGCGCTCGCCCGCGATCCGGTGGAGCACGGTGTCGGCGGCGTGCGCGCCCAAGGGGCCCGCGGCCTGGCAGCTCATCCGGAACGGCAGGTCCGACGGGGCCGCCGAGTCCCCGCCCGCGACGATCCGCTCGTCGTCCACGCTCGTCAGCGTCTCGTCCGTGAGCAGGCGGCCCGCGGCATCGGTGCTCAGCCCGCTGCGCGCGGCCAGGTCCGGAACGCCGAACCCGACGGTCCAGACGGTGACGTCGCTCGGCAGTTCGCGGCCGTCGGCGAGCCGCACGACGTCGTGGGTCACGCCCGTCACCTTCGTACCGGGACCGTCGAGCACGGTCACACCGAGTCGGGCGAGCCGCCCGGCGACCGAGCGTCGCCCGCGCGGGTGCAGGTAGGGGCCGAGCGCCCCGCCGCACACGAGGGTCACGGCGCGCCCCTCCTCGGCCAGCTCGGCGGCGGTCTCGATGCCGCTGGGGCCGGCGCCGACCACGGTCACCGCGGCCGTCGCGGGCGCCGCGGCGAGGACCGACCGCAGCCGTTCCGCCTCTTCGAGACCGCCGAGCGGGTAGGCGTGCTCGGCCGCTCCGGGTACGCGCGGGGCGGCGCTGCCGCTGCCCACCGCGTAGACGAGGTAGTCGTAGTGGACCGTGCCACCGGTCGCCAGCGCCACGCTGCGCCCGGCCGCGTCGATGCGTGCCACGGTGTCGACCACGAGCCGGACACCCTTGCCCAGCACCTTCGTGTACTCGACGACGGCGTCGTCGGATCCGGCCACGAGCTGGTGCAGGCGGATGCGCTCGACGAAGGCGGGGCGCGGGTTGATCAGGGTCACCGTCACGTCCGCGCGCCGTGTCAGGCGATTGGCGGCCATGACACCGGCGTAGCCTCCGCCGATCACGACCACTTCGGTGTTCTCGTTCATCGTCTCTCCTTGGTCTCAGGGGTCCGGCCTCAAGACACCGCGCGGTCGGCCGCTGTGACAGCCCGTGACGCGGATCACTCCGAGGGTGGGGTCGATGGATCTGCCGGTCAGGCGGTGAAGGACTCGGGGCCGAAGCGCCCCCACGCGATGAAGGCCGCGAGGGCGAGGTAGGCCGTGTTCAGGGCGACGAACCTGTCGAGGCCGCCGTGGCGGAAGTGCGTCATCATCGCGCCGATCATCAGCAGGACCCAGCAGACTGCCGTCACGGGCACCAGAACCGGTGCGATGTCGACCACGGCGGGGAGTATCAGGCCGACCGCGGCGGCGAGTTCGAGGAATCCGAGTCTCCGGACGAAGCCGGCGCCGGCGTCCGCAGTCCATTCGCCGCCGGGCGCCTCGGCCAGTCTTTCCTTGGGCACGAACACCTTGGTGATGCCGCCGGCCAGGGCGACGACGGCGAGCAGTCCGGTGGCGATCCACAGCGCGAGGTTCATGAGGTGCTCCTTCGTGTCCGGTGTCCGGCGCTCCGCACGGGCCGGCCGTTTCCATGGGTGCGCCCTCAAGACACCGCGCGGTCGACCGCTGTGACAGCACGTGACGCGGATCACTCCGCCGGCGGGGGATCCCGTACGGAAGGGACGTGGGCGTCCGTCACGAGGCCGCCGCCCATCGGACGTCACGGGAGCCGCGGGTACGCTCACGCAGGCCGGAGCCGCGCCTTCGCCCCTGATTGCGCGAGATCCGGGAGCAAGGGCGTCGGCCTGCGAGCGCGCGCCGGTCGATCCGTCGTGAGAAGCCGTCGCGCATGGACGAGTGGAGTCGCGAGATGGCAGGCAGCGTCACCGTATTCACCCTCGGCGGAACGATCTCCGCCGCCGGCGGGGGTGTCGGCCGGCTGACCGGCGCCGAGGTCCTGGCACAGCTCGCGCCGTCCCCCGACGTCGATGTGCGCCTCCACGACTTCCGGAGGATCCCGAGCTCGAACCTCACCGTGGACGACCTCGCCGAACTCGCCGCGCTGATCGACTCGGCGGGGGCCGCGGGCTCCGGCGCGGTCGTGGTGCAGGGGACGGACACCATCGAGGAGTCCGCGTTCCTGCTGGACCTGGTGTGCGCGCAGCACCGTCCCGTGGTGGTCACCGGCGCGATGCGGCGTCCCGACCTGCCGGGCGCGGACGGCCCGGCTAACCTGGCCGGCGCCATCGCCGTCGCGGGCGACAGCGGATGCCGGGGCCTCGGTGCGCTCGTGGTCCTCGCCGACGAGATCCATGCGGCGCGGCACGTCCGCAAGACCCACACCACGTCCGTCGCCACCTTCGCATCGCCCGGGGCGGGTCCCCTCGGTTCGGTGGTCGAGGGCCGGCCGCGCGTCCTGTTGCGGCCGCCCGCCCCTCTCGTCGATCGCCCGCTGCGGCTGCTCCGCGCGGCGCGGGTCGCGCTGCTCACGGTGTCGCTGGGCGACCGCGGGGAACTCCTCGATGCGATCGACGACCGGTTCGACGGCCTCGTCGTGGCGGCGTTCGGCGCGGGGCACCTTCCCGAGTGGTTCGTGGAGCCTCTGGAGCGGCTCGCCGCTCGCATACCCATCGTCCTCGCCTCGCGCACCGGCGCCGGCGCGCTACTGAGCCGCACCTACAGCGGCCCGGGCTCCGAGCACGACCTGCTCGGCCGGGGACTGCTCTCGGCGGGGCCCCTCGACGCGCCGAAGGCCCGCCTGCTGCTCCAGGCGCTGCTGTCCGACGGCGCGGACCTCGCGCGCATCCGCCGTACGTTCGCGGCTCTCGTCGCCTGATCTCCCCCCGGATCGCGGGTCCGCTTCCGCGGCGCCGGAAGCGTGCCCGCGACACTTCGGCGAGGGCCGAACCTTCGGGTGCCTACATTGGCGGTCATGAGCCGGAACCAAGCGATCCTGTCCCGCACGGGTCACCGTCCGAGCGGCCATGGTGAGCGCATCACCGTCGAGCCGCGCATTCTCTACTTCGGTACGCCTGTCGTGCTGCTGTCCACCGAGAACGAGGACGGCTCGTTCAATCTCGCGCCGATGTCCTCCGCCTGGGCCCTGGGGCAGGTCGTCGTCCTCGGCCTCGGGGTCTCGGGGCAGACGGCCCACAACCTGCTGTCCAGGCCGGACTTGGTGATCAGTCTCCCCGCTCCGCACCAGTGGCGGGCCGTCGAGCGGCTGGCTCCGCTGAGCGGGCGCGACCCGCTGCCCGAGGAGAAGAAGGCGGCCTTCCGCTTCGAGCGCGACAAGTTCGGCGCCGCGGGGCTGCATCCCGCACCGTCCGAGGCGGTCCGTCCGCCCCGCGTCGCCGAGTGCCCGCTGCAACTGGAGGCCCGCGCCGTGCGGGTACGGCGCGACGCGGGCGGCGACTTCCTGATCGTGGAGGCGCAGGTCCTCACCGTGCACGCCGACCCGGACCTGGTCGTCCCCGGCACACAGCACATCGACCCGGCGGCGTGGAGCCCCCTCGTGTACAACTTCCGTCACTACTTCGGGCTGGGCGACGAGCTGGGGCATTCGTTCCGCTCGGACACACCGCACCCGCCGGGATCCTCCGGCATCCGCTGATCGTGCGGCATCACCGCGTCCCGTGAGGCCCGAGGCCCGCCGCGCCCCAGGACTCCCCAAGTCCCTTGCCCAGCGGTCGAAGAGGGACCGGGCGCTCATACCCGCGCCCTCTCCCGCTCCGTCGTGCGCAGGGTCAGGGCGAGCAGGAGGGCGGCGAGGACGCATGCCGCGGCGTTCACGGTCAGCGCGACGCTCACGCCGCTCAGTACGGCGTGGGCGTCCTGGACGTCGAAGCTGTCGATCCGGGCGGTGGCCACGGCCGACATGATCGGGATGCCCATGGTGATGCCGATCTGCTGGCTCATCGTGGCCAACCCGTTGGCCAGGCCCTGTTCTTCGTCGGGGAGGCCGGAGGTGGCCGTGACCATGAATCCGACGATGACCACCAGGTTGGCGACGCCTCCCGCGAACGTCGTGGCCAGCAGGACGTAGATCCACCCCGACCCGGCACCGAGGAAGACGAGCGGGACGGTGGCCGCGGCCTGGACGAGGAACCCGGCCACGAGGGCGTTCCTGGTACCGACGGTTCCGATGACCTTGGGGCCGATGATTCCGCCGGCGACCGTGCCGAGGCCGAGTACGGCGAAGGACAGACCCGAGGCGAGGGGCGAGTAGCCGAGGACCTCCTGCAGGTAGAGCGTCAGCAGGAAGACGACCGACGTCTCGGTGGCGAAGGCCAGCAGGCCGGCGACGTTGCCCCAGCGCACGCTCCGTCGGCGCAGGACCCGTACGGGGACCAGTGGTTGCGCCACGCGCTGTTCGACGAACCGGAACAGGACGAGCAGCACGGCTCCGGCGAGCAGCGGTCCGTAGGCCTGGGGGCTTGCCCAGGACCGTTGTCCGGCCTGGGTGAGCCCGTACACGACGGACAGCAGGGCGAGGGTGACGACGACGGCTCCGGGAACATCCAGTGCGGGACGGCGTTCGGGCCGGCTCTCGGACAGGACGGCGGGGGCGAGGACGAGTACCAGGACGGCCACCGCGACATTGATGAAGAACGCCCAGCGCCAGCTCAGGAGGTCGGTCAGCACGCCGCCGAGGATGGCGCCGGTGGTGAAGCCGGCCGCCATCAACGCGCCGTTCAGCCCAAGGGCCTTGTCACGGACCGGACCTTCCGGGAAGGACGTGGTCAGCAGGGACAGGGCCGCCGGTGTGACGGCCGCCGTCGCCAGCCCCTGGGCGACTCGTGCCGCGATCAGCACCCACGGCGTACCGGCCGTCCCTCCGGCCAGGGACGAGACGCCGAGCACGGCGATGCCCACCAGGAACAGCCGGCGCCGGCCGAACAGGTCGGCGACACGGCCGAAGAGCAGGGTGAATCCGGCGGCGCACAAGGAGAAGGCGGTCGCGATCCACTGGAGGCCGGCGAGCGACAGCCCCACGTCGGCGCCGATGGCGGGCAGCGCGACATTGAGGATCGAGAAGTCGACGGCGAGAGTGAAGCTCGCCGTCAGGAGCACCGCCAGGATCAGGCGCTCGCGGCCGGTGACGGCCGGCCGGGGCGGTGACACCTCTCCCACGGCACCGCGTACGGTCACGTCGTCGCCACCGAGGGTCTTCCCGCTCGGGTTCGTCATGGCGCACAACTCCTTCCATGAATGGGTCCGGCGACCGGAGAGTCGCTCGGCACCCGACTCTGGAAGAAGCCCACGACCGCTGCCACGCCCTGATCGACCGACCCCTGGGCTGCCTGGCACTCACAGGGGCAGGCACACCGGCGCACGGACCCGGCACCATGGACGGCATGAACGAGGCGGATGTGTCAGCTGTGGGCGCTCTCGGTGACTTCCTGCGCAGCCGGCGGGCCCGGCTGAGCCCCGAGGCCGCGGGAATCGTGTCGTACGGTGCCCGTCGTGTGCCGGGGCTCCGGCGGGAGGAACTCGCCCAGCTCGCCGGTATCAGCGCGACGTACTACACGCGGCTGGAACAGGGGCAGAGCACCAACGCGTCGGAGTCGGTCGTCGACGCGATCGCCCGCGCGCTGGGCCTGGACGAGGACGAGCGCACCCATCTGCACGACCTGGCGAAGCCGGCTCCCCGCGTGCGGCGGCGTCCGTCACGTCCGGAGGCGGCGCGGGCGAGCACGGTCCGGTTGATCGACGCGATGACGGACGTTCCCGCGGTCGTCATGGGACGTCGCACCGAGGTGCTGGCCTGGAACAGGCTCGGACACGCCCTGCTGGCCGGGCACTACGACTTCACCGCCCCGAGCCGTCCAGCAGACCGGCCCAACATGACGCGGATGCTCTTCCTCGACTGCCACACCCGCGAGCTGTACGCACGCTGGGACGAGGAGGCCGCTCGTGCCGTCGCGTCGCTGCGCCTGGTGGCCGGCCGGTTCCGCGAGGACCGGGCACTGGCCGAGCTCGTGGGCGAACTGACCCTGGGGAGTGACGAGTTCGCCGCTCTATGGTCCGCGCAACCGGTGCTCGACTGTCTGTCCGGCGCCAAGCACTTCCGTCACCCCGAGGTGGGCGATCTGGAGCTCGGGTTCGAGATGCTCCACCTCGCGCAGGACACGGGACAGCGCATCCTCACCTTCACGGCGGCCCCCGGAACGGGCTCCGAAGCCGCGCTGCGGCTGCTCGCCGCGCGCACGGCGCCCGCCCGGACGACAAGTCCCGCAATCGCCCACGACGCACCCTCTGTCGCCACGAACCGACTGACCGTACCCTGACAAGTCATAGAACTTCAGGCGTGATCGACCGGGGGAGCCGTCATGTCCTGGAACCACGACGACGCACGTGACGATTTCGTCGTTCCACCGATGCCGGCCGCTCCGCCGCCCGCACCCGCGGACCCCTGGCGGGCCGTCGCGGTGGGGTTGCTGAACCTCTGCGGGCTCGGCGTCGGATACGCCCTGGTGCGCCGCTGGGGGCTGATGGCCGCGTGCTGGACCGCGACGGCGATCCTGCTCGTGGTGGCCCTGCCCGCGGACCCGGACGGGGTCCCCGGCGCGGTGGTCGTCCTCTACCTCGGCTTCCTGGTGCTCGCGGCCGCGCACGGTGCGCGCGTGGGGCTGCGGACCCGCCTGTCGTGGCCGCCGAACGCGCTGGTCGCCGCCGCGCTGGGCATCGTGCTGCTGGCCGTCCCGGCGGGTGGCGCGGTCCTGTACGACGGGGCGCGTGACGAAGCCGTCGAGCAGATGCTGCTGGACCGGCTCGACCGGGCGGACGAGTTGGTCAAGGCCTCCGGGAAGCAGCCCTTCCGGACGGCCGAGGCCGACTACCGCCGGGCCCTGGCGGTCTACGACGGGCTGCGCGACGACCATCCGGGGTCGCGGGCGGCCCGACGGGTCCCCGCCCGGCTCCAGGTCTACTACGCCACCGTCGCCTCGCCCTACGAGGAGGAGGACTACTGCGACGCCGTACCGCCGCTCGAGTACCTCCGCACCGTCCCCCGCACGATCGGTGAGAAGGACCTCGGAGACCTGGCGGGCTGGCCCGACGACCGGCTCGCCACGTCGCTCTACGAATGCGCGGCGGACTCGCTCGACGGCGGAGCCGCCACCTGGACCACGCAGTTCGGGGAGCTGCTGTCGACGTTCCCGAAGTCCGAGCAGGCCGGGAAGGTCGAGCCCGCCGTGAGGTCCGCGGTCGACAAGGCGGTGAAGTCGGTGGGCGGCGACGAGCCCTGCGCGGCCGTCGAGCGCCTGAAGGGTCTCTCCGGACAGGTCCGCGGGCTGCCCGGCGAGCAGGCGGGCCTCGCCGACGCGCTCGGCAAGGACGCCGACCGGGCGGACAAGAGCGCGAGTTCGGGTACGTACACCTGCGGTGTGGACCAGTACAAGGACGGCAGCTTCAGCGAGGCCCTCACCACGATGAACAAGTTCGTCAAGGACAACCCGCACCACAAGAACCGGGCGCGCGCCAAGAAGACAGCCATCGCCGCGGAGGTCGCCGAGACGGTGCCCGCGGCCGGCAAGCGCCTGCCGACCATGGCGTCGGGCGGCAGCATCACCGTCACGGTCAAGAACGACAGCCCGGACGACATCACGGTCCTGTACACGGGACCGGTGACCGGCAGCCTCACCCTCAAGGCCTGCGGCAGCTGCACCTCGTACTCCCTCGGCAGCACCCTGGGGATCGGCTTCGAACCGTGCAGCGACAGTGGCAAGCACTATCCGCAGCGGACCATCCGGCTGCCCGTCGGCACCACCTACTTCGTGCACAAGGCCCGGACCGGGGTGGGAAGGACCCCGGCCTCCGACACCGCCAAGTTGTCGGCGGGCTACACGTACACCGAGTGCGCCTACACGACGAGCTTCGGCTACTGAGGCGCCCCGGCTCCCGCACGGCTCCGGTCGCGGTGTCACAGGGCTGCGCCCGGAGCGTCACCGCTCGCCTCACCTCATAGTTCGAGCAAGGTACGCGCCGCACGTGCTCCAGCGCCGCGCCCCCGTCTCCGGCACCCCCCGCTGAACACCGACGTCCGACGCCCTCGTGTCTGCACAGCGATGTGCAGAACACGGGTAGTGAATTGCTCATCAGTGTGCAAGTATCGGACCGCCCTCGCCCGCCGACCGGACGGCGGACATGTCCAGCACAGGCGCCTCAGGCAACGCACGCCGCGGGCGCGTCAGGAGCACCATGCGCCCGTCGCGGTACGTCCAGGAGCCCACCCGAGACGCGCCGTACGGCGACGCCGCCGTGCGGGTGAGACCGCGGGCTCCGCGGAGACGGCGGCAGGTCGTGGCCGGCACGGCGCTCCTTGCGCTGCTGGCCGGCGGCGTCGCGGCCGACCGGGTCGCCGCGGCCCGCGCGCAGAGCCGGACGGCCGAGGCCTTCCAGGACGGCATGGGGACTCCGGAGCGGCCCACGGTGCACGTCAGCGGCTTCCCCGTACTGACGCAGCTCGCCGAGGGCAGTCTTCGGCACGTCGACATCACCGCCCACGACATACCCGCCCGCGGCACCTCTCGGCCGCTGCCGGTGACGAGGCTGTCCGTCGGCCTCGACGGCCTGAGGACCTCGGGCCCCGCCGACGAGGCCCGCGCGCGCAGCGTGACGGCGAGCGCCTTCCTGTCCTACGAGGACCTGTCGGACGCCCTCGGCCTGGACCTCTCACCCGGAGACGCGCCGGGCCGGATCGACGCGACGGCCGGTCTGCCGCTGGTCGGCGACATCGCCGTGAGTACGGCCGTCTCGGCGGCCGGCGGCAACCGCATCGCCTTCACGGACGTCCGCGTCACGCGCGGCCACCTGATCCCACCCGCGAAAGCACTGCTCGACCAGGCACTCGCGGAGCCCGTCCCCCTCCGGAACATCCCCGACGGACTGCGCCTCCGGTCGGTCACCACCACTGACGAGGGGATCACTGCCCGGTTCACCGGAAAGGCGGTGACCTTCCGCCCGGACTCCACGACCGCGTGAGCGGCCCGGCCGTTCGAAGCTATTCGAAGGCGTGCAACGGGAACTCGGTGGACGCGGCCAGCTCGGCCCAGACCGTCTTGCCACGCCGGGCGTGACGAGTCCCCCACTGCTCGGCGAGCTGGGCGACCAGCAGCAGGCCCCGCCCGCCCTCGTCGAAGGTCCGTGCCCGGCGCAGATGCGGTGTGGTGCTGCCGGCGTCGGACACCTCGCACAAGAGTGTGCCGTCATGGATCAGGCGCAGCCTGATCGGGGGCAGGCCGTAGCGGATCGCGTTGGTGACCAGTTCGCTGACCACCAGCTCGGTGGTGAAGTCGAGCTCCTCCAGCCCCCACTCCCGCAACTGCCGGGACACCTCCGAACGGGCCCGCGCGACCACCGCGGGGTCGGCCTCCAGGTCCCAGGAGGCGACCCGGTCGGCCCCCAGGACATGGGTGCGCGCGAGAAGCAGGGCGACGTCGTCGTCGGGCCGGTCGGGCAGCAGGGCTTCGAGCACTCTGTCGCAGATGCTCTCCAGGAAGGGATCCGGCTCCACGAGCGTCCGCCGCAGCGTGGCCAGTCCCCCGTCCGCGTCGTGGTCGCGGCCCTCGATCAGACCGTCGGTGTACAGGGCGATCAGGCTGCCTTCGGGCAGCTCGACCTCCAGGGTCTCGAACGGCAGGCCACCCAGTCCGAGCGGCGGGCCGGGCGGCAGGTCCAGCACGTCCGCCTTCCCGTCACGGATCACCACCGCCGGCGGCACGTGCCCCGCGCGGGCAAGGGTGCAGCGGCGGGCGACCGGGTCGTAGACCGCGTACAGACAGGTCGCCCCGATGTCGCCCTCGGTCTCCTCGGCGTCCGGGTCGGTGGAGGCTTCGGCGGACAGATGGAGCACGACGTCGTCGAGATGGGTGAGGAGCTCGTCGGGCGGCAGGTCGATGTGCGCCAGAGTGCGTACGGCCGTGCGCAGCCGCCCCATGGTGGCGGCCGCGCGGATGCCGTGGCCGACCACGTCGCCCACCACGAGGGCCACCCGGGCACCGGACAGCGGGATGACGTCGTACCAGTCGCCGCCCACCCCGGCCTCGGAGCCGGCCGGCAGGTAGCGGTAGGCGACCTCCGCCGCCGACTGCTGAGGCGCGTGGCGCGGGAGCAGACTGCGCTGGAGGGTGAGGGCGGTCGCGCGGGCGTTCGTGTAGCGGCGGGCGTTGTCGACGGCGATCGCGGCCCTGGCCGCGATCTCCTGGGCCAGGAGCAGGTCCTCGTCGTCGTAGCAGACGGGATTGCTGTACCGGAAGAACTCGGCGACGCCCAGGATGGCGCCCCGCGCCTTCAGCGGCACCACCAGCGTCGAGTGGAACCGCCGGGGGTCACCCGGCCGGTCCATGTGGTGCCGGCAGGGGCGCCCGGTGGCGAGGGCGTAGGCCGTCGGCGATCCGTCCGGGCAGGTGTGGTGCTGCGGCGGCGCGACGCCCGACCGGTGCCCGGCCCTGGTGACCGGGCCCTCCGCGGTCCGGCGCAGCTCCGGCGGGCCCGGCGGCACGGTGTCCTGCCCGCTGAGCGCTGCGTCGAGCAGGTCGACGGTGACGAGGTCGGCGAAGCGCCTCGTGGCGAAGTCCGCCAGTTCCTGCGTGGTGCGGGCGATGTCGAGCGTGGTCCCGATGCGCATGCTCGCCTCGTTCACCATGGTCAGCCGCCACCGCAGCCGACGGTCCCGCTCCTGCTGGAACGCCGCGGCGCCCTGCTCCGCCGCGCGGTCCACGTAGGTCGTCGACAGCTCGACCAGCTGGCGCGCAGCCGCGGCGACCAGCACCGGATCGCCGGTGAGCCGGGGGATCTCGGCGAGCAGCCTGTCGTTGACGATCCGCTGCCCCAGCCGGAGGGCCCGCAGTGTCGTGCTGAGGGGCATGCCGTAGCGGGCCATCCGGCGCGCCCGCTCCGCGTCGGCGGCCGGCGGTTCGAGGCGGCTCGGCTCGACGCAGGTCTCCAGGGCGAACAACGAGGCGCGGACGTGGTCGACGATGTTCGCCGAGACCATCCGCGCCACCTCCGGGTCTTCCCACAACGCGGGAAGTTCGCTCCGCAGGCATTGCTCCACGTCGGCTGTCAGCTCGTCCACCTTTGATCCGAGCTCGTGCGCCGCACGTGACAGAAGGCCGTCGGCCGGGGGCTCCACACTGACGACGGTACGCCGGTCGCCCGGATATCTCCGACCGGCGTCCGCCCCTCCGGCGTCGGCGGCCACCACATGATCAAGGCCCTGTGCCCGCCGGAGACCGCCCACGGCGCGCTGCCACGCTCGTTCGCACGTGCGCACTCCGGCGGTGGGTGGGTGGGTCGGGTCCGTGCCGGTGATCCGCCCGTTGCAGCCGTTGTGCGGGGCGGTGCTGGTAGGACCTCGGTGGGTGGGTGGCGCCGTCCGCAACGGGCATTTGATTCACCGGCACGGCCCCTTCCGTGGGAGGGGCCGTGCCGGTGCGTGGGGCATTCCGTGAGAGGGCGGGTGCGGGTACACGGTCCCTTCCGTGGGAGGGCGGGTGCGCGGCTGGGGGCGCGTGGGCCCTTCTGTGGGAGGGCGCGTGTGGGTGCATCCCCGTGGATGCCGGGCTGTGGCCGCACGGACGTGGTGCAGGTTCTCGTCCGTGCGCGGCACTCCGGCCGGCCCCGGAGCAGATGTCCCCGCGCCCGCGGGCCTCGCGCCGAGCCCGGCCGGACGCTCGTGACACGGCGTCGCGGCACATGACGGGCGGCGATCGACACGGCGTGCGACCGTGCGGCCGGAACTACTATGGCGTCATGTCCGTCGAACTGTTCGCAGGCATCTCGGTCAACGACTACGAATCGGCGCTCACCTGGTACGGGCGGCTGCTCGGCTTCCCGCCGACACTGATCCCGAACGACCGGGAAGCCGTGTGGGAGCTGGCGGAACACCGCTACGTGTACATCGAGCTGCGGCCCGGACACGCCGGCCACGCCATGCACACGCTGTTCGTCGACGACCTCGACACCCGCGTCGCCGGGATCTCCGAGCGCGGTCTCGAACCCATGAACCGCGAGACCTACGCCAACGGCGTCCGCAAGGTCACGTACCGGGATCCCGACGGGAACGAGATCGGGTTCGGCGGAGCCCCGGTCTGACACGTGCGTGCCCGTGCGTCCCCCGGCCGGCCGGTGGGCCACGAGTGGCAGGTATGACGCGAGTGGTTCCGGCAGCTCCGGCCACGTGATACACACAAGCGGGTCACACTCCTGTCCGCCAGCAGGAAGGTTGCCCCATGCCCGAAAACGGCCGCACGGCGACACGACGTCAAGTCTTCGCCCGCACCGCCGCGTTGAGCGCGTCGATCGCCTTCGCCGGTAACCTCTCCGAACTCTTCGCGGGCACCGCCGCCGCGCAGAGCCTCGGCCACCGCGGCTACGGCCCGCTCATCCCCGATCCGAACGGCCTGCTCGACCTGCCGAAAGGATTCCGCTACCGGGTCCTGTCCCGCGAAGGAGACCAGCTCCGCTCCGGCGAGGGCCCGGTGCCCAGCAATCACGACGGCATGGCCGCGTTCGCCGCACGTCCCGGCGACCGTCACGGCCGCGTCCATCTGGTCCGCAACCACGAGAACCGCGTCACCGCGACGATCCCGGTCCCGACCGTCGAGGGCCTCACGTACGACCCGATGGGCAAGGGCGGTTGTACGTCCCTGACGCTGGACCGGCACGGAGAGGTGCTCGCGGAGCGCGTCGCCATCGCCGGCACGGCCGTCAACTGCGCGGGTGGGCCCACGCCTTGGGGCACCTGGCTGACCTGTGAGGAGACCGAGGACCAGGCCGGCACCAACGGCTACACCAAGGACCACGGCTTCATCTTCGAGGTCGACCCAACGGATCCGCACCGCACCGGAGCCGTGCCGCTCACCGCGATGGGCCGCTTCCAGCACGAGGCGATCGCCGTCGACCCGAAGCGGGGCATCGTCTACGAGACGGAGGACGCGTTCCTCAAGCCGTTCGGCCTCTTCTACCGCTTCCTGCCCGACAAGCCGCACGGCGGCACGGGTTCCCTGCGGGCGGGAGGACGGCTCCAGGCGATGCGGGTGCCCGGCGTACCGGACCTCTCCTCCATCCAGGAGCCGGGCGCGGCCTTCGACGGCATCGAGTGGGTGGACGTACCGGACCCGCTGGCCGCCCAGACGCCCGTCCGCCTCCAGGACTTCGGCCCGAAGGGCATCACGCACGCGCAGAAGCTCGAGGGCTGCTACTGGGGCGGCTCGTGCGTGTACTTCGTCTCCTCCTTCGCCCGCAGCGCGGACGGCTCGGCCGCCGACCACTACGGCCAGATCTGGCGCTACGACCCGACGGCCCGCCGCCTCACCCTCGTGATCGTCTTCGGGCCCGGCACCGATGTGCAGCTCCCCGGCGAGTCCCCCGACAACATCTGTCTCGCCCCGAGCGGCGGGCTCATGGTCTGCGAGGACGGCAACGGCGCGCAGCACGTCTTCGGGGTGACGCGACACGGCGAGGTGTACGCCATGGCGCGGGGCGCCCAGAACATCGGCACCCCGCAGGCGCCGGAATGGGGCGAGTTCGCGGGCGTCACGTTCTCGCCGGACGGCGCGACGATGTACGTGAACTGCTACACGCCCGGGACGACCTTCGCGGTCACGGGGCCCTGGCGCGGCTAGGTTCACGTCCGCCTGATCCCGCATCCGCTGCCGCCCGCCACCGAGGTCGTCGCCGTGACGATCGCGGTGGCGGGCGGCGGCGTATTCCCGTGCGGCGGGCTCAGCCGACGAGCTCGGACGCGAGCAGGCGATAGCGCGGGAGAAGGACGTAGAGCAAGGCGATGACGAGGACGGCCGCCGCGATGACGAGCAGTGCCCGGCCTGTCCCCCAGGGCGTCATGAGCGTGCCGAGCACTCCGCCGACGAAGATGCCGGCGACGGTCGCGACGAAACGGAGACGCGTCATGTGCCGGTGCGGGGTCGCGGGTGCCGGTGCCGCGAAGTCGAGGATGAGGCGGACCAGCGACATCTGGATGAGCAGCGTCGGCATGCCGGGGACGGCCGCACGCACGGCGGTGTCCGCGCGCAGGCCCATGGTGAAGGCCACGATGACGATGACGAGCATGTCCGGGTGCGCGGTGAGTGACCCGTAGCCGTGGCGCCACAGCGCTGCCGCGCCGGCGAGCGCGAGGAGTGCCCCTTCGACGACGAGAGCCACGGCGAACCAGTGCCGGTGGCGGGCGACGAGCCTGCTCGTGCCCAGGCCTCCGACCGCGGCCCCCAGCGCGAAGGCGATCAGGGCGAAGGCCGGGCGGGCCACCGGCAGCTGTCCCGCCTCGGCGACGGCGAAGGCCAGGAACAGCAGGTTTCCCGTGGCGAGCGCGGTGAAGACGTGTCCCATCGTCAGGAAGCTGACCGCGTCGACGGCTCCGGCCAGGACGGTGAGCGTCGCCATGACGACGACCTGCTGACGTTCGCGTCGGTCGCCCGACTCCGGTGGTACGGATTCTTCGCGCATGGGGTCAGTCTCGGCACGGCGGCTCCTCATCGGCGGGTGCCGGGGCCGACACGCGACCGACGTGCCGCCAATGGACGTCCAGTGGGGGACGCCGACGACCGGGACCTCCGAGGGGGCCCTGTGCTGCCGGAGCGGCACGGGGGTGTCCGGGTACGATCACCCGGTCCCCGTACCACTAGGAGTTCCGCCCGGTGACCGCCGTCGTTCCGCCTCCCCGTACCGCCACCGGTCTGCGGGCCGTGCAGCAGCTCGACCGGGTCGAGGACGGCGAGCGGCTGCACGCCCTCCTGTGGCGGGCGGGCGCCGGCTGGCGGATGATCAGCAGCGCCGTGCTCGGCGGAGGCATCGGGGAGCGGGCCTGGGTCCTCAACGCCCAGGTCTCCCACGGCTACCGGCGCACCGACCCCGAACGGCACCTCGCCGACCTGGCCCGTGAGGCGGGCGTGCACGGCCCGGGAGTCGGTCTGATGACGGCGGCCGACGTCACCGGCCACGGCCGCGCGTACGACGGTGGCGCCGAGGCGGTCGCCACCGCCGGACTCGGGGTCCGCGGGTGGGCCGCCTCCCCCGCCGAGGGCACGCCGGTGCCCGACCGGCCGGGCACGATCAACATCGTGGTGGCGCTGCCGGTACCGCTCACCGACGCCGCGCTGGTCAACGCCGTGGCGACGGCCACCGAAGCCAAGGTGCAGGCCCTTCTCGACGCCGGCTACGACTGCTCCGGCACCCCCACCGACGCCGTCTGCGTCGCCGCGCGCGTCGCCCGCCCCGGCGAGGAGGTCCACTCCTTCGCTGGGCCGCGTTCCCTGTGGGGCGCCCGCCTCGCCCGAGCCGTCCACGGCGCCGTGCGCACCGCGGCCGCGCCCTGACCCCCACGGCCCACCGTCCGGTGCCCGCACGGCAGTTGCCGACGCGGGAGCGTACGGGGCGCCTCGCCCCGCCGGGGTGTGCTCAGGCGTCCTTCCGTTCGAGCCGGCGTACGTCGGGCAAGAGGGTCGAGAGCAGCGCGGACCCGCCCATGACGGCGGCGACCACGACCAGCCAGCCGTGCAGGCCGACGGCGGTGGCGATCGGGCCGGTGAGCAGGAGGCCGACCGGGCGGGCCACGAACGAGCCCACCATGTCGAAGGAGTAGACCCGGGCCAGCTTCTCCTCGGGGACGTTCTCCTGGATCGACAACTGCCAGAACACGTCGAAGATCTGGAGCCCGAACCCGTGGACGAACGCGCCGGCCAGCACGAGCGCCAGGGTCGGGTGGAGGGCCATCGCCAGGGGGAACGCCGCGGTGAGCGAGAGCAGCAGGGTTCCGGTGAGGAGCGCGCGGCGCGGCCGCCAGCGCAGGCAGACGAGTCCGCCGACGACGAAGCCGACCATCATGGCACCCATCGAGAAACCCCAGGCGGAGCGGCCGATGTCCTCGCCGACCACGATCGGCCCGAGCACGGACTGCGCGCCGCCGAAGAAGAGGTGGTAGAGCAGCGCCTGCGCGAGCAGCAGGACCAGCCACCGGTGGCGCAGCACCTCGCGGAGCCCTTCTCCCAGGTCCGCGAGGATCGCGCCGCGCTCGCCCGCGGCGCGCGTCTGGGGGACGGTCAGCCGGGAGAAGCAGAACGCCGCCACCGCGAAGGTGGCCGCGTCGACCGCTATCGCCCACCCCGCGCCGACGGCCGCGACCAGGACTCCGCCGACGGCGAAGCCGATCACCTGGGCCGAGGTCTGCAACAGCGAGCGCAGCGCGACGGCCGGGCCGAGCAGTGTCTCGGGCACGGTGGCACGGGTCATCGCCGACGACGAGGGCTGGGCCAGTGCGCCGAGACATCCGTTGACCGCGCCGATCACCGCGAGCAGGGGCACCGTGGCCCACCCGCCGATCACCAGCACGGCGACGAGCCCCTGTGTGAGCACGCAGGCGGCCGAGGAGCCCTCCAGCATCAGCTGTCGCTTCACCCGGTCGCCCAGCACCCCGCCGAACAGGGCGGTCACGACCTCCGCGGCCGCGTACGCCGCGACCACGATGCCCAGTTGGGCCGCCGAGCCGCCCAGGTCGAGCACCGCGAAGGCGAGCGCGATCGGCGTGATGGCGTTGCCGAGGGCGCTGGTGGCGGTGCCGGTGACCAGCAGACGGAAGTTGGAGTGCCGCAGCGGCGTGAACCGCCCGACGGCGTCCGACGGGGCTGCGGCGGTGGTGGTGGACATGCCGCGGAGATTACTTCGGTGGCGAATTATTCGTCAACGTAATATTCGCTAGAGTAGGACCATGGCCGACAAGGAGCCCCAGGACTGGACCGACCGACACGTCGCCCGGTGGCGCGACCACTGGATCGACGTGGGGTTCGAGGACGACGTCGAGGCGATCGTGACCCGCTGCCAGCGGCTGGTCAGGCACTGGAAGCTGGCCTCGCAGGCGGCGCTGTCCGAACTCGGTCTCCAGGAGCACGAGTACGTCACCCTGCACATGCTGATGATCCAGGACACCCCGGGCCGTGCCAGCCCGACGCGGCTGGCCGAGGACCTCGGCATCAGCAACGCCGGGATGACCGGACGGATCGACGCGCTGGAGAAGGCGGGCTGGATCCGGCGCAAGCCCTCACCGGACGACCGGCGCCGCGTCGAGATCGAGGTGACCGAGGCCGGCGTGGACCTGTGGCGCAGGGCGATGCACGGGCGCGGACGGTCCGAGGACGAGGTGGTGCACGTCCTCGACGCCGGCGAACGGGCCACCCTGGCCGCGCTGTTGAAGAAGATGACGCTCAGCGTCGAGACGGCGGGCGGGGACTCCGCCGACGACTGAGCCGCCGCCGGGGCGGTCCCCCGCGTGGTCCGTCTCCCGTCTCTGCACGCCGCCTGCTTCGGCGACCGTGTGCTCGCCCGCCCGGCGGTCGACGACCGGCTCAGCGCTGATCCCGACGTCACCCGGCGGTCGACCACCGGCTCACAGCTGATCCCGGCGTATCTCGACGTAGGTCCGCTTCCCGTGCGCGTCCGTGATGTCGACGACGACCTTCTCCCACTCCTCGGCGGGCTGCTCGGGCACCTCGCCCGTCCGGTACGCGGCCTCCGCCAGCAGCGCCTCGGTCACCCGGACTCCGGTCAGGCGCTCGGCCAGTGCGAACACCCCCGCCTTGCGGTCCGCGCCGGGCGCCTCGTCGGCGGCCGGGTCGAGCCCGACCTCCCGCATCACACGGTTCAGCTGGTCCGGGGTACTCCCCGTCCTGGCCGAGGGCCATTCGAACGTGGTGCGCAGTTCCCCGTCCTCGTACCAGTGGAAGAAGTGCAGCGGTTTCCCGCCATTGCTGGAGTGGGAGACCACTCGGGTCCCGGCGGACAGGGTCTCCATGAAGCCGGGCGATCCCAGATCGCCGCCGAGCACCAGGACGAGGGTCCAGTCCCCTCCCTCACCCGGGAGGGTGCACGCTCCCGCGAGAACGCACTCCTCCCAGCCGTCGGACTCGTCGAAGAGCTCCTGATGCCGCTCGATCAGAGTGGCGAGCCCGCGGCACGCGCCCTGCGGTTCGGCCCTCGCCGCGGTCAGCACCTCCTCCGGCGGCACTCCCCGCACCAGGACCAAGGTGTACCCGGTCTCCAGCGCGTACCTGAACAGCGAGGAAGAGGAGCGTATCCAGCCGTAGTCGGCTGCGGTGGCTGCGGTCATGCAGAGCATCCTGCCGGAGACCGCCGACAGTGCGGAGCCCAGCGCGTGGAGGGCGGCACGTCACCGGTCTCCGCGGCGACCGGCCGGGCGTACCGGAACGGCTTCGGGCAGCTCGCGCAGCGTACGCAGCGGCGAGAGAAAACACGGGAGCATGCTCAGGGTCATACCCACGGCGCCGATACAGAGCGTGGCCCTCGCTCCGAACACCGCGCCCGAGACTCCGCCCAGGACCCCGCCCAGCGGAAGGCCGCCCCACGACACGAACCGGGCTGTCGCGCTCATCCGGCCCAGGAGCCGATCCGGGGTGAGTCCCTGCTGGAGGCTCGACTGAGCCACCACCCGGACCACTCCGCCCAGCGAGAGAGCCGCGAGTCCTGCCGCCGCCACGCACAGGCTCCAGCCAGGACGCGCCAGGGGCATGAGGGCCGTCAGCGGACAAGTGACCAGCGGCGCCAGCCAGATGACCGGCCCCTGTCCGACCCGTTCGGAGAGCCTGGTGGCCAGCAGTGCACCCAGCAGCGCACCGCATCCCATGCCCGACAGAACGAGCCCGATCCCGTACGACCCGAGGCCGATCTCCCGCTCCAGGAAGACCAGCAGCATGGCCTGGTACATGACCAGGAAGAGGTTGAAGACCGCGTCCCCCGGAATGGTGGCGCGCAGCACGGGATGCCTGAGGACGAACCTCAGTCCCTCCTTGATGTCCCGGCGCAGAGGCGGGTGTTCGCTCGCCTCCGGCTTCCGTTCGCCCTTGCGGATACCGATCGCGAGGAGCCCCGACGCGGCCATTCCGGCGGAACTCGCCAGAAGCGTCGCGGGCGCGCCCACCAGGCCGACCAGCGGGCCCGCCAGCGTCGGCCCGCTGATACTGGTCACCGAACGTACCGCCGAGAGCTTCGAGTTGCCCTCCACGAGTCGGTCGCGCCCCACCAGGTGCGGCAGGTAGCTGACGTACGCCACGTCGAAGAACACCGTGAGCACGCCGTGCACCAGGGCCACCGCGTACAGCCACCAGATCGTCAGGAGACCCGCCCACCACGCCGTCGGTACCGTCAGCAGGACCAGCGCCCTCACGAGATCGGTGCCGACCATCACCGAGCGTTTGCGCATGCGGTCCACCCAGGCGCCCGCCGGGAGCCCGACCAGGAGCGAGCCCGCCGTGGTCGTGGCGGTGAGCAGTCCGACCCGGAACTCGTCGGCGTGCAGGGCCACGATCGCGACCAGCGGCAACGCCAGGAAGATGATGCGATCGCCCAGCTGGCCGAGCGCGGTGGCGGCGAACAGCCGCCCGAAGTCCGGATCGCGCAGGAGTCCACCACCGGCGGGGGACGACACGGGGATCACCTGCCGTCGTTCGGTGTCGGCTGCGGGAAGTGGCCGCGCGGCTCAGCCAGTTGGCGCCGGTCGATCCCGAACTCGTAGGCCACCTCCCGTCGGGCGTCCGGAATGACCATGTCGGCTGTTTCCACGGGGCGTCCGCCTGTGTCGTAGAGGGTCCGCTCGATCCGGAGCACCAGGTCCCCGACGCCGATCCCCAGGAGGTTCGCCTGCTCCTGAGTGGCCCGGGCCGGGCGCGGCACCTCGACCACGGTCTCGACCTCCACGCCGATGGAGCGCATCCGCGCCACCACCCCCTTGCCCGCGAGGGGGCCCATCTCGGGCAGCACGACCGGCGTTCCGCCCGTGATCGCCATCGGTTCCCAGGAGTCGGAGAGCTGGACGGGGTGGCCGTCGGCGAGGAACTCGTAGTGCGTGCGGACGCAGAGACCGCCGGTGCCGATGGCGAGCCGCTCGGCGATCGCCTCGGGGGCGGGAACACGCACCTGGCTGTGCGCGTCCCAGGCGCCGGCCCTGCCCCGCTCCTCCACGCCTGCGACGGTGGGTGTGCCGCCGCGTCGTTCGCGGTGTCGCGAACGCACCATCAGCACACGTTCGCGCGGCACGCACACGAAGGTGCCCGAGCCCGCGCGTCCTTCGAGGAGGCCTTTGACGATCAAGTGGTCCACGGCCCGCTGCGTGACGTTGCGCCCGACGCCGTACTCCTCGGCGAGCCGCGCCCGGGACGGCAGTCGCTCCCCGGCCTCCCACTCCCCCGCGAGAATCCGCGCGCTCAGCGCGTCGGCCACTGCAAGGTACGGCGCGTCTCTGGGCATGTGCGACTCTCCGCTGCTCGGCTGGGCCACACCTGGGCGTTCCAGGCGGCGTTGGAAAGCTACTGCACCGCGTGAAAGCTACTGGAGCAGCAATACGCAGGGCGCTCGGGCGGCTACGGGGCGACCGGCCGACGGCTTGATCGAATGCGGGAAGGGCCACCCTGAGCTGGGACGATGCGGCCCGCACCGGCCTGTGCGGATCTCGGCGGCCCTCAGGTGCGCTCGGAGCCGTGCGTCCTCGGGCCGCGCGCCCGCCCCCGGCGGCGGGGCCGCGCCCGACGGCGATCCCCGTCTCGCCTGGTCGGGGTCGGCCGGTGGTGCGACGCTGGAAAGGAGAGGTGTCCGAGGAGGGGGAAGCCGGGAGGGCCGATGGGACGGGACGTCCCGGCGCTGGTCTTCACCCGCGAGGACCGCCGCCGGTACCGGATCAAGATGCACGAGTGCCTCGACGCGTTCGCGCAGATGCTGCGCGATGAACGGTTCGAGTCCGAGCGTCCCCAGGTCGGACTGGAGATCGAACTGAACCTGGTCGACGACACGGCGGAACCGGCGATGCGCAACAGCGACGTGCTCGAAGCGATCACCGATCCCGCCTGGTCCACCGAGCTGGGCCGCTTCAACCTGGAGATCAACGTGCCGCCCCGCCGTCTGACGGCGGGCGGCCCCGACGCCTGGGAGTCCGAGATCCGCGACGCGCTGAACCACGCGGACGAACGGGCCAAGTCGGTCGGCACGAACCTGATCATGGTCGGGATCCTTCCCACGCTGAGGGAGCAGGACGTCGGCGAGGCCGCCCTGTCGGAGAACCCCCGCTACCGGCTGATCAACGACCAGGTCTTCGCGGCCCGCGGCGAGGACCTGCTGATCGAGGTGGACGGAGTCGACCGGCTGCGGACCTACTCGGACACGATCACTCCGGAGGCGGCGTGCACCAGCACCCAGTTCCATCTCCAGGTGTCCCCCGAGGAGTTCGCCGACTACTGGAACGCGGCGCAGGCCATCGCCGGGGTCCAGGTCGCGGTGGCGGCCAACTCGCCGTTCCTGCTGGGCAAGGAACTGTGGCACGAGACCCGCATCCCGCTGTTCGAGCAGGCCACCGACACCCGCCCGCAGGAGATCAAGGTGCAAGGGGTGCGCCCCCGGGTGTGGTTCGGCGAGCGCTGGATCAACAGCGTCTTCGACCTCTTCGAGGAGAACCTGCGCTACTTCCCGGCGTTGTTGCCCCTGTGCGACGAGCAGGACCCCGCACAGACGCTGGACCGCGGCGACGTCCCCGAACTGGCGGAACTCACCCTGCACAACGGCACGATCTACCGCTGGAACCGGCCCGTCTACGCCGTCTCCCACGACATCCCGCACGTGCGGGTGGAGAACCGTGTCCTGCCCGCCGGCCCGACCGTCGCGGACACCCTCGCCAACGGCGCCTTCTACTACGGGCTCACCCGCGCCCTGGTCGAGGAGGACCGGCCGGTGTGGTCGCGGATGTCCTTCTCGGCCGCCGAGGACAATCTGCACACGGCGGCGCGGCACGGCATCGACGCACGGCTGTACTGGCCGGGGATGGGCGAGGTTCCGGTCCCCGAGCTCGTCCTGCGGCGTCTGCTGCCACTGGCGCACCGGGGGCTGGAGCACTCCGGCATGGACGAGACCTGGCGCGAGCCGCTGCTCGGCATCATCGAGCAGCGGTGCGTCGCCGGCCGCAACGGAGCGGTCTGGCAGAAGGAGATGTGCCACCGCATCGAGGCGTCCGCCCGTTCGGGCCGGCATGAGGCGCTGCGCCGGATGACGCAGATGTACATCGAGTACATGCACCTCAACGCCCCGGTCCACACCTGGCCCGTCGACTGACGCAGGGCGCCCCGGACAGACCGGCTGAGCCGGAGCCCGCCGAGCCGGTGTCACACCCGAAAACCCCGGTGCGCCGGCTCACACGCCTCTGCGAACATGCCCGGATGGCCCTGAGTCCTGAGTCGCTGGTCATCCGGCACACCCACCGCATCCCTTCCCCGACAGGTCCCACCGGGGAAGGCGCCGTCGCGGCACGGCAGTTCGACGCCGCCCTGCTGTCCGTGGGCTTCAAACTCTCGGCGGACCTGCTGGCACACCTGTCGGAACAGTCCGTGGGCACCGTGGTCGACACCGCCGTACGCACACTCGGCACCGTCCGCGAAATGGTCGGCGACCACGTACGGCACAACGTCTACTTCATCGACTTCCCGGCCAACGTGCCGGACACCTTCGACTTCTGGATGCGGTGTGTCGCCGAGGCGCTGGACGACGACACCTCACGTGCGGGCACCGTCGCCCAGCTCCGGGACGGTGTGCTGAACCTGCTCACCCTGCCGTCGTACGGCACCTACCGGCACGCGTACGAGGAGATGCTCGCCGCCCACGACGAGCTGATCGCCGCGGCCGGTGACCGCGTGACCGTGCTGCACCTGGGCGCCGGCCTGGACGACGAGGTCACCGCCCTGTACCTGGCGCTGGCGGGCAGCACCACACCGCTGAACGACGACGACCTCGGCGACCTGCGCACCCTGGCCGAAATCTGCGCCGACGGCCCGCAGCCCGAGGCGATCCCGGTCCGGGAGAACCGTGCCGTCGTCAACCGGGCCCGCCTCGGCGTCGGTGCCGATCTGCTCCTGGACACCGTCACGGACGTGCTCCGCCTGGCCTGCGCCCTGTCGGACGGCGACGTGACCCTGCGGGAACCGACCCGCTTCAGGGGACTGTCCCGCCCCGTCCGGCGCGCCCTGCTCGCCGGACTCGACTCCGTCGTCGCGGCGGCGCCCGCCAAGCTCGCCGACGTCCACGCGCATCGCGAGGCCTTCAAGCGCCTCGGCGAGCGCCTCCATCCGCACGCGTACCCGCGCCTGCCGTACGCAGCCGAGGTGTTCGCCGTCGCGCGGGGCGAGAAGGAGGCGCGGTCCTTCGACAGTCATGTCGAGGAACTGCTCGGCATGAACGACGTTCCGGGGGCGACCCGGTTGCTGAAGTCCGCCCCGGGCAAGCTGTTCCGCGCCCTGGACCGCCTGCTGCGCCTCGCCCTCACCCAGGAGGAGCGCGAGGCCGTCGTGGCCGCGGCGGAAGAAGTCGTCCCGCTGGTCTCCGGACGGGTCGTGCTGTCGGTGCGCGAGCACTTCCACCACCGTGCCGGGGACACCGGCGAGCGCCGGGTCTTCGTCAACCGGCTCGGCGGCGCCTGGGTCACCGCCGACTCCCGTCCGCCCGTGCTCCCGCCGGAGCGCGGGCGCCTGATCGACGCGCTGGACGCCGAGATGCGTCGCCGACTCCCGAACCCTGGGCACCTGTTGATCGATCCGGACGTGCTCGATGTCGCCCTCCCGCTCAGCGGCCGGGCGACCGCCGGCGGCTTCGGGGTGCTGCCCCGCGGGTCCGTCTCCCCCGTCGACGGCGAGCTCCTGCGCTTCTTCGTCCACTGGAAACAGTCCGCGCACGACACCGACTACGACCTGTCGGCGCTGCTGCTGGACGACGCGTACCGGACCGTCACCTGGCTGTCGTACACCGCCCTCAGTGACGTCGAGGGCGTGCACTCGGGCGACATCACCGAAGCACCCGACGGCGCCTCGGAGTTCATCGATCTGCGCCTCGGGGCCGCGCGCGGCAGCTACATCGTGCCGCAGGTCAACATCTTCTCGGGCGAGGGCTTCGAGGAGGTCGAGGAGTCGTTCTTCGGGTTCATGCTGCGCGACGCCGAACAGCGGGGCCGTCCGTTCGAGCCGCGGACCGTGCGGATGAAGTCCGAGCTGCGCGGTCCCGGCCGGGTCGCGCTGCCGCTGGCCTTCCGGCGCGGGAGTGACGGCCGCTGGCACGCCAAGTGGCTGCATCTGTACCTGAGAGGCACTCCGTCGGCCAACCGGGTCGAGGAGAACCGCGTGTCGGTCGCGGCGCTGCTGCGAGGCATCGTCGAGCGCGACCATCTCACGGTCCGGTATCTCACCGGCCTGATGGCCGAAGGCGCCACGAAGGTGACGACGTGGGACGGCACCACGGTCCCCGACGGCCCCGTCACCTACGTCGGCCTGGAGCGCCCCGACGGTCTGCACCGCGAGTCCCGGGTCATCACTCCCGAAAATCTGCGCGACCTGATCCCGGACTGACTGCTAGCGTTGATCACGGCGAGGCCATGAAGGGGCTTCCTTCTCAAAACTCCTTGAAATAGTCCCTTCGCTCTCCTCGCCCTCGACGTCGTGCCGGGCGGCGCCCGCGGATCAGTCCGCGGACGCCGCCCGTGCCACGGCGAGGGCCTGCTCGGCGTAACCCCGGCCGAAGAGCACCGCGTGCACCAGCAGCGGAAAGAGCTGGTGCAGTCCCACCCGGTCCGCCCAGCCCTCGGCGAGCGGCGCCGCCTCCTGATAGGCACCCAGCACCTGGTCGAGATGCGGGCATCCGAAGAGCTGGAGCATCGCCAGATCGGTCTCGCGGTGCCCGCCGTGTGCGGCGGGGTCGATCAGCCAGGCGTCCCCGTCGGCGCCCCACAGCACATTGCCGCTCCACAGGTCACCGTGCAGCCTGGCGGGTGGCTCGGCGGGGCCCGCGAGTTCGGGCAGCCGTTCCGCGACGCGTTCGACGACAACGGCTTCCGTCCGGCGGACCGTGCCGTCGTCGACGGCACGGCGCAGATAGGGTAGCACCCGGTGTTCGGCGTACCAGGCGGGCCAGTCGGTGCCGGTGACGTTGCGCATCGGGGCGCGGCCGATGTACGCGTCGCGCGGTCCGCCGGGGGGCGCGGCGCCGAACGCGGGCGCGCCGGCCGCGTGCAGCGCGGCCAGGGCCGTGCCGAAGCGGGCCGCCGCCGCGGCGTCCGGGCGGCCGGGCGCAACCCGGTCGGTCACCAGCCACCGCTCGTCGTGGCCGTGGACCGTCGGGACCGGCACCGCGCCGGCCTCGCTCAGCCATCGCAGTCCGGCCGCCTCCGCCTGCACCGCGCCGGGGCCGTCGCCGAGCTTGGCCATCACCGATTGCCCGCCGTCGAGGGTGACTTCGGCGAGTGTCGCCGACAGCCGGTGTTCGCCGGTCACCGGGCGCCCGGTGATCCGTGCCACCACGGCGCTCGGCCCCTCGGCGGTCATGGGCGCACCGGGGCCGAGGGGGCAGGACGCGGGACTGCGGGCATGGGCAACCTTCCGTGGTCGCACCCGAGCGTATCGCCGCGGCACTCCCGGACGGGCTCGCCACCGCACCTCCGTACGGGTACGCCACCGTGCCGGCCGCCGTGCTCCGGGAGGGGCACGTCACCGTGCGGGCCGCCGCTCCCCCGTGCCGGCGGCCCGCACGGAGTCTGCCGGGCACACCGGAAGCAGAGGTCCAACAGACCTCCCCGCCTGGTCTGTTGAACCCCGCCGCAGGTGCCGGAGCTGCGATGTGCTGGAGTACATCCGTGACTTCGGTGTTGCCCGGTTGAAGTCTGGAGCAGCGGTGGCAGCTCCGGTATGGGCAGAACTGCGTACGTCGACGAGCGGAGAGGACACGTGGCGAACGGGCCGGACGGAGCCTACGAACGCATGGTGTCGCTGGCCGTGGCGGCGCTCCACGAACGCGAACCCGACCGTCTGTGGCCGCTGCTGGCGGACGCGCTCCCGCAACTGTTCGGTGGCGACGCCCTGATCTACAAACTCGACGACTGGAACGAGAGCAGCGGGACGCTCGGACTGTCACCGGGTGCGGCCGCGGAGTTCGACCGGCTCGGGGACGAGGCCCTCGGCCTGCTGCGCGCGGGTTACCCGTTCGCGCAGCACTATGGGACCGGGGACGACCGGGAGCCTGTCACGGCAGGTCGGGCGGCGGGACGCGCCTGGTCCGCGAGCCGGACCGCCGGACTCCTCGGCGAGATCATGGATCTCGATCACGTACTGGCGATTCCGCTGCCGCGGTCGAAGACCCCCGTCACGGGGTGTCTCATCTACCGCTCCGGCGCGGACTTCACCGACGACCAGGTCCGTGTCGCCCGGCATCTGCAGCCGCTGCTGGCGGCGGTGGACGAGCAACGGCAACTGCTGGAGAGCTGGCGGCGGCTGGCCGTCCCGGACGTCTCCGCGGTCCCGTGCGGCGCGCCGGCCGCTGCCGGTGCCCTGACGCCCCGCGAGACGACCGTTCTGCTCCTGCTCGTCGACGCTCTCACGGCGTCGGCCATCGGCCGGCGCCTCGGCATCTCCGAACGCACGGTGCACAAGCACATCGAGAACATCTACCGCAAACTGGGCACTCGTGACCGCATCAGCACGGTGCTCCGCGCACAGCAACTCGGCCTCGTCGGCACGCGCTACGCGGTGGAGAACCGCCGGTGAGGCACGCGCACCGGCGGTGAGGATCACGCCCGTGGGAACAGACGTCCATGGGTCCGCCCCGGCTGTCGCCCGGCCCGTCCGGCCCGTCCGGCCCGTACGGCGATCAGCGTCCGGCTTGCAGGGCACTCCAGGTCGCGGGTCCGACCTGGCCGTCGACGTCCAGGGCGCGACTGCTCTGGTAGTCCCGGACGGCCTGGTCGGTTGCCGGTCCGAACTCGCCGTCCGCGGAGACGGTGCGTCCCAGGGCGGCGGTGAGTGCCCTCTGGAGACGCTGGACGGCGGGGCCCGTGCTGCCCTGGCGGAGCGCCGGGGTGCTGCCGGCCGCGTGCAGCGCGGTCCAGGTGCGGGCGCCCACGACTCCGTCGGCGCCGAGGCCGCGGGCCCGCTGGAAGGCGGTCACGGCGGCGGCGGTCTTCGATCCGAAGCTGCCGTCCACGGTGCCCGCGTCGAATCCCTGCTGGTTGAGCAGCCACTGTGCTGCCGACACCTGGGGACCTGAGGAACCGGAGCGCAGCGTGTCGTAGGCCGGGAAGGTCAGCTGGACGCCGCCGTCTCCGGTGCTGCCGCCCACCAGTTGCATGTAGTAGGTCCAGTTCCAGTTCGGCCCCGGGTCCGTGTGGTCGTTTCCGGGCACCTCGGAGTGTCCGACGATGTGGGCGCGGTCCTTGGGGATCCCGTAGCGGTCGCAGAGGAACGCCGTCAGCGCCGCGGAGGAGCGGTACATCGTGTCCGTGAACCAGCTCGGATCGTCGATGTACCCCTCGTGCTCGATGCCGATACCCGACGCGTTGCCCGAACGGGCGTGCCAGGCGGTGTCCTTGTCGCGCACCGTCTGGGTGATCCGGCCGTCGGAGGAGCGCACCACGTAGTGGGCGCTGACCTGGGACGCCGGGTTCTGGAACCAGCTGATCGTCCCCGCGTACGAGCCCTGGGTGACGTGGATGACGACTTTGCTGATCGATGCCGAGCGGCCGACGGCGTAGTTGGCGGAGTCAGCCGGGACCCAGAGGGCCGACGGGTAGTCGGGGCTCTGGACCGCCGGAGCCGCGGCGGTCTCGTAGCGGCCGCGCTCGGGTGCGACGGGACGGGCGGGGACGGTCAGTGTGTCGCCGTCCTGGGTACGGGCCGCCAGGCCCTCGGCCAGGTAGGTGTAGACGGTGTCGGCGTACAGCCGTGCGCCGGAGACGTCGACAGCGCCCCCGTACCGGGCCACCAACGGGTACCAGGCGTCGGTGTCGCGCCGTTCGGCCCGGCTGAGCCCGGCGTCGTCGGCGTAGGCGCGCAGGACGGCCGCGGCACCGCGGATGTTGGCCGCGGTGTCCGTGCGCAGCGTGCGGGGCGCGACACCGGTCAGCCGGGACGCCAGCTCAAGGGTGTGCCGGTCGGGGTTGCTCACCAGGTGCATCACCCCGTAGCCGCCTGCCTGACTCGGCCGGCCGGCGTGGTCGTCGAGGTGGGTCTCGCCGTATCCGGTGGCGATCAGGAGGTCGCGCGGCACCCCGTACTCGGCCGCCGCGCTGCTGAATGCACGGCTGACGGGGCCCTGGGCCGGTGAGCCGGCGGAGCGGGGCGCGGCACCGGCGGGCTGCGCGGCGGCGACCAGCACGGCAAGGACGCCGAGACCGGACAGGGCTGCCCGCCCCAGATGCGTGCGGGGGGATCTGCGGAACATCGGTGGGGCCTCCGGGGGCTGGACTGTGGCTTCGGGCTTCGGGCTTCGGGCTTCGGACCTCGGGCCTCGCGCCTCGCGCCTCGGGCCTCGGAGCGAGGTGGCCTGCCCCCGGGGGCTGGGGTGACGCGGGGCGGCCTGAAGACGGGCGCCGGGCACCCTGGGCGAGGCAGGGCGCCCTGAAGACGGGCACCGGGCGCCCGGGCGAGGCAGGGCGGCCTGGCGACGGGCGTCGGCGGCCGGGGCGAGGCAGGGCGGCCTGACGTCGGGCGTCGGCGGCCGGGGCGAGGCAGGGCGGCCTGACGTCCGGCGTCGGCGGCCGGGGCGAGGCAGGGCGGCCTGGCGACGGGCGTCGGCGGCCGGGGCCGGGCACCTCGCCCGGGGTGCGCGGCCCCGGCCTGCGCGGGTCGGCCCGAGCGGGGTCACGTCGGCGGCCCGCCGGGCTGTCCGGTCTTGGGTGTCCGCCCGGCGAGCCGCCCCGTCGGCAGTCGGGCCCTCGTGTCGACGGGCTGTCAGATGGTGCCGCTCTCCCACCACCAGGCGCGGCCGAGGTCCGCACGGCTGTCGACGTGCTGGTGGTCGACGGTGTACCGCTCCAGACCGGAGAACCCGCAGGTCTCCGCCTTCTGGTACACCGTGCGGTTGCTGACGCCGGGGACGGTGAGGTCGGCCGCGGTGCCGTAGAGGTGCATGCTGTCGCTGGCCCCGCCGATCTCGGCGTTGTGCGCGATGCTGCGGAAGCCCGAGTTGACGGTGATGGCGGTGTTGCCGAGCTTCTTGCGCAGGGCTTCCAGTTTGTACATGGCCCGGCGGGCGTTCTCCCTGACGGCTGCCGCGCTCACCTTGCCGCCCTCGAAGGTGCCGCTCGAACGGTCGGTGAACTCGCTCCAGTTGAAGTGAGCCGTCGAACCGTCCGACTGCTCAAGGGCGTTGAGCTGTGCCTGGGTCGCGGGTCCGGCGCTGCCGTCGACCGACAGGCCGTAGGCCGCCTGGAATCTGCGGACCGCGGCAGCCGTACCCGGGCCGAAGTCCCCGTCGATGCTCACCCGCGACTGGGAGGCCGAGTCCGCGGCCCAGCCGGCGACCCGTATCTGAAGTTCCGTCACATCGGCGCCCGTCGCACCCTGGTTCATGGTGCGTGTCCAGTTGTAGGCGCGGGCGGTGCCCGACAGCAGCACGGGGCCGGCGAACGCGCCGACCGTCGCGGCGAGGGTTCCGCGCAGGAGCGCGCGGCGGTTCGGGGTGAAGGTCATGGTGACTCCCTGTGGGGCGTGGGCGGGTGGGGCGCTCAGGCTGGTCGGCCGTCAGTAGGCGAGCTGGAACGGCACGACCTGGGCGTCGGTGTCGTAGGCGTGCACGCGCAGCCTGAAGTGCGTGCCGTCCTTGACGTCGGTGGCGACGGTCGCCCACTGGGGGCCGAACGTCGAGTACGTGTCGTCGTGGTTGCACAGCGAGGTGTGGTCCACGAAGACGATGCAGGCGTCCAGGAAGCCGGTGGCCGAGCTGCTGAGCTTGATGTTGATGTCGGCGCACCGCGAACTGGTCGTGTAGGTGCCGAACTCCACCGCGTCGGCCGAGTAGTGGTACGTGAGCGACTTGGCGCCGCCGTAGCAGGAGGTGGCGGCCGTCTCGGACTGTGCTAGGGCGGGCGCGGTGGCCGCGCCGGTGAGGAGCGCGGTCACGGCCGCGAGGACAGCCGTCGTTCGCCGGGTGCGGGTCATCTGAACTCTCCGATCACTGAAGCGGGCAGAACGGGAGCCCGGGCACTGGTCCGGCGGGGCCCGGTGGGTCTCAGTAGGCGATCTGGACGTGCGCGGTGGCCCCCTCCAGGTCCACGCCGAGGGGAACGGTGAACGTGCTGCCGTCCTTGACGTCGGTGGCGATGGTCGTCCAGCTCCGGCCGACGCCGGTCCAGTAGTTGCACCGGCCGTGGCGGACGAACTTCACGCACGCGTTCACCGAGCCGGCGTCGCCGCCGACGATCCGGGCATTGATGTCGTTGCAGCGGGACGACGAGGTGTAGGGCCCGAATTCGAGGGAGTCGCCGGTGTACACGGTGACCGCGCCGCCGTAGCAGCTGGTGGCCGGGGCGGGAACCGCGGACGCGGTGGTGGGTACCGTGACGGCGAGGGCGGCGAGCAGGGCTGCCGCGGCGGGGTGGGTGAAGGTCTTCGCCATCGGATTCCTTCTGCGTTCGGGGGTTTGCGGAAGGTGTGGGGATTCGCGGGGAAGGGCGCTGCGCGGTGCCTCACGTGGTGCCTGGGGCCGGGGGACCGCGGGGATCGGTGCGGCGGAGCGAGTTCATGCTCCGGTGTGCGCCGCCTTCTGTCATGCTCATTCGAACAGGGTGAAATGTCGCAGGTGGAAAGGGTGTTGGCCGTGCTGCGCTTCCACTTTTCGGCCGAGGATCTGGCCAGGACACGGGTGGCCGCCGCGCCGCACCCGCTGTGGGAGATCGCCTCGAGTCTTCACCGCTTCCAGACCCCGGCAGGACGCTGGGCGTACGCGCACTGGTACCGCACGGCGCGTGAGCGGCTCCGCGAGGCGGGGCTCGAGGGCGTGGTGCGGCAGGTCCTCCTGCCCCTCTTCCCGCGCACGTCGTACTGGCCCGACTTCCTCACGCCACTGGAGGGCGTGGCGGGGCTGGAGGCCGGGCTGGAGGCGATCCTGGCCACGCCCGCGGACCGGGTGGCGGCGGAACTCGCCGCCCTCGCCCGGATCGGCAGGGTGCCCGCCCCGCTCGGCCGGCTGACGGAGAAGGAGGCCCGGGTCGAACTGGTGGGCATCCTCCGCGCCTACCACCGGGCCGTCATCGAGCCCCACGAGGAGTGGGTGCACGAGAGCGTGCACACCGAACGGGTCCGGCTGGCCCGGCATCTGCTCGACGGGGGCACCGAGGGCCTGCTCGAAGGGCTCGGGCCTGCGGTCCGCTGGCGGCACCCGCGCCTGGAGATCGGCACGTACCCGACGCAACACGACATCCGGCTGGAGGGCCGCGGGCTGCTGCTCATCCCCTCCTACTTCTGCTGGAAGGGGCCGGTCTCCCTCGCCGATCCACGATTACCCCCCGTTCTCGTCTACTCGCTGCACCACGAGGTACCCGCCGGGTCGGCCCGCACGGCCGCGGACGCCGCCGGTTCGCCGTCCCTGGAGCTCCTGTTGGGCCGGGCGCGGGCCGCCGTCCTGCGGGCCACGGCGGCCGGGGCGACCACCACGGAGGCCGCCCGGCTGGCCGGAGTGACCCCGGCCACCGCGACACACCACACCACGGCGCTGCGCGATGCCGGCCTGATCACCAGTCACCGTCACGGCAACAGCGTCATCCACACGCTGACGCTGCTGGGGGCGACGATGCTGAGCAGGAACGTGCGGCGCGCCCCGTCGGGGATCGGACAGGGGCTCCTGCCCGGGACCGGCCTCCTCACCGACCGGCCCGTCCGGGGTGCATGACCCCTTCGTACGGAAGGAGTTCGGCCGCCCCGGGCCGACGCCTTGCGCACATGGCGTTCAGCGTGTGCGCAGGCCCGCGGTGGTGGCGCCCGTGCGGTCGCGCAGCAGCGAGCGCAAGGTGGTGGCGTGCTCGTAGCCGACCTTGCGCGCGATGGTCTCCAGGGACAGGTCCGTGGTCCGCAGCAGATGCGTGGCCTGTTCGACACGCAGGTCCTGGACGAACCGTACCGGCGTGGTGTTGAGGACGCGGCGGACGGTGCGCTGGAGCGTACGCTCGCTGACGCCGAGGGCGTGGGCCGCCTCCGAGAGGCTGTCGGGCGCGTCGAGATGGAGGCGCGCCCAGCGTTCGAACGCCGCGATCAGGGGGTCGCTCTGGGCCAGCGCGCTGGGGATGGTGTACGCGGACTGCGAGGGCCGTTCGTCGACGACGAGGTAGCGGGCGACGAGGTCGGCGAGGGCCGGGCTGGCCATCCGTACGAGGGCGAGGGCGAGGTCGACGTGCCCGAAGGCGGCGCCCGCCGTGGTCACCCCCTGTGACGTGGTCACCATGCTGGTCTCGTCGAGATCGACGGCGGGGTAACGGCCCCGGAAGACGGGCGCCAGCCACCAAGTGGTCGTCGCCCGGCGGCCGTCGAGGACGCCGGACTCGGCGAGCAGGAAGGTGCCGGTGCAGGCCGAGGCGATGGGGGTTCCCCGGTCCCGGCGCTCGGCGACCAGTTCCCGCACCTCCGCGAGGTCGGGGCCGGCGACCCGGTCGAGGAGGGCGTCGGGCCGGCGCTCCGCGAGTGCGGGCACGACGAGCAGATCCGTGGTGGCCGCGGCGGAGGCGGGCTCGGGGTTCACGAGGTGTCCGGCGCCGGTGCGTACCTGCGCGCTGAAGCCGACCGTCGTGACGTTCCAGGCCGGCGGGGGCTGGGGCAGTTCGCCGCGCATCGCGTTGGCCGCGTCGAGGACGTCCAGCGCCGCGCTGAGTCCCGAGTCGAACACACCGTCGTACACCAGCACCGCGACATCCATGTCGGGAACGCTATCAGACGTGTCGTTTCCGACACTGGGACCGAGCGGACCACCGGCCTAGCGTGAACGACGTCCCCGATCACCGGGGCATGCGACCGCACCGGCCGCCTCCCGCAGCGGAGTGGCGGGCGATCGCGCCGTGGGTGCCCGAAGGGGGCACCGAACCGAGCAGAGGGAGCCCACCGTCATGAACAACATCGGCCTGCTGGCCCGCATCGAGGCCAAGCCCGACTACGCCGACCAGGTCGCCCGGATGCTGACCGACGCCGTGCAGCTCGCCGAGGAGGAGAAGCGGACGGTCACCTGGTTCGCCTTCCGGGAGGACGCCACCACGTTCGGCGTCTTCGACACCTTCGACAACGACGAGGACCGTACGGAGCATCTGCGCGGGCGCATCGCCGCGGCGCTCATGGGGGCCGCGGAGACCATGCTCGCCTCGGCTCCCGACATCCGGCCGGTCGACCTGCTCGCGGTCAAGCTGCCTTGAGCGGCTCCGTCCCGCGGTTCGCCGTTCACGTACACCAGCCCGAAGCACAGGAGACCCACCAGTCATGACATCGACGACCTCCGCCCCGGCGACGGGCGCCGGAGCCCCGCCCGGGACGGGCCCCGGCGTCCGCTCGCGCACCCACACCTGGGAGCCGCCCACCAGCTACGCCGACGGAGCCGGCCGCTCGGGTCTGGAGGTGCTCCGGCTGTGTGTGGAGGGTCGCTTCCCGCAGGCACCGATCTGCGGGACGCTCGGCTTCCGGCTCGTGGCGGCGGAGCACGGCCGGGCCGTCTTCGAGGGCGAGCCCGCCGAGCACCTGCTCAATCCCATGGGCACCGTGCACGGCGGCTTCCTCGCCACGCTCCTCGACTCGGCCCTCGGCAGCGCGGTGATGTCGACGCTCGCCGCGGGGCGCGCGTACACCACGATCCAGCTCGGCGTGAACATGGTGCGCCCCGTCTTCGCGGACACCCCGACCCTGCGCTGCGAGGGCACCGTGATCCACGCGGGCCGCACCACCGCCACCGCGGAGGCCAGGGTCGTCGGCACCGCCGACGGAAAGCTGTACGCCCACGCCACGACCACCTGCGCGGTGTTCGCGCTGCCCGGGACGGACTGAGCAGCGAGGGCGGTCCCGGCGTCGTCCGACCGCGGTCGACCCCGGGGCCGTCCCATGGCTCCCGTACGGGGACGTGGTGAAGGTCGGCGGCACCGCACACCGGCCCGACCGACCCATCGGCGCCTCCCCGCCCCCCAGGCGGGGAGGCGCCGCAGTCGCTTCCCGGGCAGGCGCCCCGTCACTCCCTCAGGCAGGCGCCCCGTCGCCCGCCGGGCTAGGCAGGCGCCCCGTCGCCCGCCGGGCGCAGGCCGTCGAGCGCGGCCCGCAGGATCGGCTCGACGTAGTCGGGATCGCCGTGAATCGCGGCGATGGCGATGACCATGTCGCACATCTGCTCAAGGGTGAGGTCCTCGCGGATCTCGCGTGCCTCCTGCGCGGCAGTCAGGAGCGGCCGGCCGGCGGCCAGCACCCGGGCACGGTTCTCGCTGAAGACGGGGTCGTCGCCGTCCGTCTGCGCCAGCAGTTCGGAGGCGATGTCGTGCTTGCTGATGAAGAAGGCGAAGAACCGGTGCAGCCAGGCCGCGAACGCCGCGCCCGGCGTCTCGCCGCCGACGGTCTTCGCGGCCTCGCAGACGGCGTCGACCTCGTCGACATAGAGGGCTTCCAGGAGCTCTCGGCGGCCGGGGAAGTTGCGGTAGAGGGTCGCCATGCCGACCCCGGCGCGCCGCGACACCTCGGCCATCGACACCTGGGCGCCGGGTTCGGCGAACGCGGCGCGGGCGGCGGCGAGGATCTTGTCGCGGTTGCGCTCGGCGTCGGCACGCCTGGGCGGTGCGGTCGGCTTGTCCGGGGTCATCGCTTCCCTAAATGGATAGGTTATCCGGTACGCTGAACGGACAGGCTGTCCACTTCTGCGTGGGGCCTGATTCTACCTACCTGCCGCGACCGGTTCGCGGTGACCGGAGGAGCCCTCCATGGACTACCGACCCCTCGGACGCACCGGCGTCTCCGTCAGCCGACTGTGCCTCGGCGCGATGATGTTCGGCGCCTTCGGCAACGCCGATCACGACGACTCCATCAAGATCATCCATCGCGCCCTGGACGCGGGGATCAACTTCATCGACACCGCCGATGTCTACTCCGGCGGCGAGTCGGAGCAGATCGTGGGCAAGGCGCTCACCGGCTCGCTCCGCGACGACGTCGTCCTCGCCACCAAGGCGGGCCTGCCGTTCGGTGACGACCCCAACCGGCGCGGGACGTCCCGGCGGTGGATCACCAAGGCGGTGGACGACTCACTGCGCCGCCTGGGGACCGACTGGATCGACCTCTACCAGGTCCACCGCCTCGACGCGGCCGTCGACATCGACGAGACCCTGGGCGTCCTGTCCGATCTGGTGCACGCCGGGAAGATCCGGATGTTCGGCGCGTCGACGGCCGCCGCCTCCGAGATCGTCGAGGCGCACTGGACCGCCGAGCGGCGCGGCCGCGAACGGCTCCGCACCGAGCAGCCGCCGTACTCGCTCCTGACCCGCGCCGTCGAGTACGACGTGCTGCCGACCTGCCGGCGGTACGGGATGGGCGTGCTGACCTACAGTCCGCTGGCCGGCGGCTGGCTGACCGGCCGTTACCGCAAGGGCCGGGACGTCGCGGGTCCCGGCTCCGTCGCCCGGCAGCAGCGATTCCCCGGTGCCTACGACGCCACGTCCCCGGCGAACGCGGCCAAGCTCGACGCCGCCGACGCGCTCGGGGCGCTCGCCGAGGAGGCGGGGATGACGCTCGTGCAGATGGCGATCGCGTTCGTCACCCGCCACCCGGCGGTCACCTCCGCGATCGTGGGCCCGCGCACCATGGACCACCTCGACTCGTATCTGACGGCCGACGGCGTCGAACTGTCCGGTGACGTGCTCGACCGCATCGACGAGATCGTGCCCCCGGGCCACACGGTCAACATCGCCGACAACATGTGGAACACCAGCACACGCACGCTGGACGCCGCGTTCCGTCGCCGGTAGCCGACTGCCTCCGGTCCGCGGGTCAGTCGGCAACCGGCTGCCGCCGGGCGCCGGTCCGCTCGGCCGAGCGGTGGTCAGCGGGAGCCGCGCTCCTTGCGCGCGTGGCCGGCGGGCGGCGCGGTGTACCGGCCCGGGTCCGCGTCGAAGGCGGCGGCGCAGGGGGCTGAGCAGAAGTAGTAGGTGCCCTGCTCGGTCTCCCGGTGTGCGGCGGCGGTCGCCTCCGCCGTTCGCATGCCGCACACCGGGTCCGCGACCGTGCCGGCGCCGTCGCCGCCCCGGGTTTCGGGACGGTGGTGTGCACTGCCGTCCGCCGGGGCCCGGTCGGCCGCGGACTCGACGTGGGGCTGTGCGCGGGCGGGCCGTGCGGTGGGCAGGGAAGGTGGGTGCCAGCGGCGCAGCCTGGAGGCGTTGGTGACGACCGACAGCGAACTGAGCGCCATGGCCGCGGCGGCGATGATCGGGCTGAGGCGGATGCCCCACAACGGATACAGGACGCCCGCGGCGAGCGGGATGCCGACGGCGTTGTAGAGCAGCGCGAAGAACAGGTTCTGCCGGATGTTGCGCATCGTCGCCCGCGACAGCCGGACGGCCGTGACGACCCCGCCGAGCGAACCGGAGATGAGGGTGATGTCGGCGGCCTCGATGGCGACGTCGGTTCCGGTGCCGATGGCCAGGCCGACGTCGGCGGCGGCCAGCGCGGGGGCGTCGTTGATGCCGTCACCCACCATCCCGACGGTGCGGCCCTCCGCCTGGAGGCGGCGGATCTCGTCGGCCTTGTGCTCGGGCAGCACCTCGGCCAGCACCCGTGTGACGCCGACCTGAGCGGCGATGGCGGCGGCGGTACGGGCGTTGTCCCCGGTGAGCATCACGACGTCGATGCCGAGATCCCGCAGGGCGGCGATGGCCGCGGCGGAGTCCTCCTTGACGGTGTCGGCGACGGCGAGCACTCCGGCGGGACGTCCGTCGACGGCGACGAGGACGGGGGTCTTGCCCTCGCCGGACAGGGTGGCCGCCACGGGGGTCAGCTCCGTGGTGTCGATGCCGACGTCACCCAGCAGCCGGGCGGTCCCCACCAGGACGGGATGTCCGTCGACGGTGGCCTGCACGCCCTTGCCGGTGACCGAGTCGAAGCCCGTCGCCACGGGCGGGCGCAGGCCACGGTCGCGGACGCCCGCGACGATCGCCTGCGCCAGCGGGTGTTCGCTGTCGGTCTCGGCCCCGGCCGCCAGCCGGAGCAGCCGCGTCTCGTCGACACCACCGAGGGGGTGGACGTCGGTCAGGACGGGTTTGCCCGCGGTGACCGTGCCGGTCTTGTCGAGCACGACGGTGTCCAGCTTGTGCGCGGTCTCCAGGGCTTCGGCGGAGCGGATCAGAATGCCCGCCCGGGCTCCCTTGCCGGTGCCGACCATCACCGACAGTGGGGTGGCCAGACCCAGCGCGCACGGGCAGGCGATGATCAGCACGGCGACCGCGGAGACCAGCGCCAGGGTCAGTGCGGGGGACGGGCCCAGGGTGAACCACACGGCGAAGGTGGCGATCGCGACGGCGATGACCGCGGGCACGAAGTACGCCGAGACGGCGTCGGCCAGCCGCTGGATGGGCGCCTTGGACGCCTGTGCCTGCTGCACGAGGCGGATGATCCGGGCGAGCATCGTGTCGGCTCCGACATTGGCCGCCCGTACGCGCAGGGACCCGGTACCGTTGACGGTCGCGCCGATGACCGTGTCCCCGGCGCGTTTGGTCGCCGGCATCGGCTCGCCGGTGACCATGGACTCGTCGACCCCGGAGGAGCCGGAGAGGACCTCGGCGTCGACGGGGATCTTCTCCCCCGGCCTGATGACGAGTTGGTCCCCGACCACGACGTCCTCGACGGGGATCTCGCTCTCGGTTCCGTCCCGCACGACACGAGCGGTCCTGGCCTGCAGGCCGAGGAGGGCACGGATGGCCTCTCCGGTGCCGGCCTTCGCCCGCGCCTCCAGGAGCCGTCCCAGCAGGATCAGGGTCAGGATGACGCCGACGGCCTCGTAGTAGACCTCCCGCACCTCTTCGGGCAGCAGGCCCGGGGCGAGGGTGACGATCAGGCTGTAGCCGAAGGCGGCACTCGTGCCGAGGGTGATGAGCGAGTTCATGTCGGCGGCCCGGTGGCGCAGGGTCAGCCAGCCCGTCACATGGACCGGCCACCCGGTGTAGAACATCACCGGCGCGATCAGCGCCAGCTGGAACCAGTGGTTCAGCATCCAGCCGGGCACCCAGTCCGCGCCGAACAGTTCGTGCGCCATCACCGCGAACAGCACCGGGGCGGTGAGTACCGCGCCGACCGCCACCCGGCGCGTGAGGTCCTTGATCTCGGCCTGTCGCTCGGCGGCGTCGGCGGCCTCCGTCTCGGCAGCCGTGCGTTCTTCGCCCCGCGGCGGTCCGCCGGGCGCGCGAGCGGCAGGCGCCGCCGTGGTGGTGCCGTCGCCGTCCGGGGCCGACGGCACCGGGCCTTCCGCGGGCTCGACCAGCAGCGTGCCTTGGATCATGTTCATGCCGCAGGTGAACCCGAAGGCACCGGGCCGGTCGGGGTTCAGCCGCACGGTGGTCCGCATATGGGCGGGCAGCCCCGCGCCGACCCTCAGGTCCGGGAAGACGACACGGGCGGTGCACTCGCCTGCCTCCTGCCGGTCGAAGACCATCTCGACCGGTGTGCCCTGGCGGACTTTGATCAAGTCGGGGCTGTAGCCGCCCCGCACCGTCACCTCGACCCGCTGCACCCCGTCCTCGAGCCGGGCGGCACCGGCGCGGCGCGGTCCGAAGAAGTACCAGGCCAGCGCGCCGATCAGCACGACCGAGGCCACGACGACGGCGACTTCGAGGGCACCCATGGGCTGCTCGCCTCCCTGGTCCGCTTGCCTTCCAGCCTGCGCCCCGTCGTCCGAGGCCGCCAGGGGCGCTGTGGCCCACCCGGCCTGGACCGTCCGGCCCCAGACCTCCGCGGCGGACCGCGGGACGATGCAGGGGAAGGCAGAAGTCCGCCGGGCGCCCGTCCGCGCCCGGCCGGCGGACGACGCCGAAGGCAGGTGATGGGTGATGTTGTTCTGGTACGACCACGGGGGCTGGGGCTGGTTCGCGATGTCGGCCGGCATGGTCCTCTTCTGGGCGCTGATCATCGCGGTCGCCGTACTGCTCTTCCGGGCCCTCGACCGGCCTCGCGGGCACACCGGCACCCCGGCCACGCCCCCGGCCGAGGACATCCTCCGGGAGCGGCTGGCCCGCGGGGAGATCGACGAGGACGAGTACCGGCGCCGCCTCGACGCCCTGCGCGCCGGGCCGCTCACCAAACCCTGACACCCACCGGCCGTACGGTCGCGGCCGCACGCTCACGGTACGGCCGTCCGCCCGGCTGCCTGGTCATGGGTGGCGCGCGCCCGATCGGGCCGCACGACCGCGGGTGCGGTGCGCCCGGCCCGATCGCCCGGCCCCGGTGCCTACCGGGGAAGCCCGGCCAGGCGGCTGAGGGTGGTGCTCAGCCACTCGGCATGGCCGGCGGAGTCCCAGCCGATCATGTCCCGGGAGAGCAGGTACGTTTCGGCATGGATCAGCACGGTGCTGGTGTCGGTCAGCCAGTCCAGGTCTCGGCCGGGTTCGAGCAGCCCGTCGGATGCCATCCGGATCCAGAAGAGACGGAGGTTCTCGCGGGTGGCGAGACGCCCGGCGTGGGCGGCCGCGGCGAGTTCGGGCTCCACGGCCGCCGCCTGCAGGGCGACGGCGAGGATGTCGCCCGCCCGCTCCATCATCTGCCGGGTGCCCGCCACGAGAGCCGCGATGCGCTCCGTGGCCGTGGGAGCGGTTCGGGAGAGGACGGCCCAGGGCCGTCCCGCGACGTCGACGGGGGCGGTGTCACCCGCGAACGCCACGTCCACGGCGCGCTTGAGCAGCGCGGCCTTGGTGCCGAAGCGGACGTAGACGGTCCGGGCCCCGACGTGGGCGTGCTCGGCCACCTGGGCCAGCGTGGTCGCCGTGTAGCCCTGCCGCACGAACAGATCGGTGGCGGCCCGGAGGATCTTCTCCTCGGTCTCGGCCACGCGGGCGGCGCGCAGATCGGTCTTGTCGGACGACATGCGTTGCACTATAACTGCATCAATGCAGTGACACTGCAAGGAGACGCCATGGCCGACGCCGCCGCATCCGCTCCCCCACCCCGGCTCGACGGGGTGCACCACCTCAAACTGCCCGTCAGCGACCTGCAGCGGTCCCTGGACTGGTACCGGTCCCGACTGGGCTACGAGATGGAGATCGAGTTCGTCGAACGAGGCACGCTGATGGGCTACGCCCTGCGGCATCCGGCCGGCGGTCCGCGACTCGCGCTGCGGCTGGATCCGTCGCGGGCCAAGGCCGCGGCGGGCTTCGACTACTTCTCCATCGGCGTCCCGGACAAGGCCGCCCTCGAAGAGCTGGCGGAGCACCTGACCGCGCTCGGCGACACCCACGCAGGCGTGCACTTCGCCACCATCGGCTGGATCCTGCCGCAGCTGCACGACCCCGACGGGCACGAGATCCGCTTCTACACCACGCACCATCACACCCGCTCAGGCACCGAGCCGCTCAGGGTCGAAGACCCCGTGGAGACCGCCGCGCGACGCGAACGCGCGCGTGAGGGACACGAGTGACGTCACGTCGCCGCATCGGCCGACCACCGAACTCCGCTGCGCCCAGGTGCCGTTACCGCATTCTGGTCACTTCGGTGCCACCGCCCGTGATCGCGGACGAGCAGCGCAGCACAAGCCCCCGAAGACAGCGGCGTCTTGGCGTCGCGACTGCTCGGCACGGCTCGACGACCGCTGTCCGCACGGTGCACGCGGCGCCGAGGCGGCGACTCGACACGTAGAACTCGCCGGAGAGGAGAGCCTGTTGGGAGTCAGTGCGTGGCCCGCGGACCCCGGTCAGCGCGGAGCCTGGCGGCACGCCTCGGTCGCGACGGCGTTCGACACACCCGCCTGCGCCAGGTCGCTGACACAGCGGGTCTGGTCGCCCACCAGGCCCACGTAACACGCCATCCGGACGTCGTCCGTGACCTCGGTCCCCTGGTTCTGGACGTGGTCCTGGCAGGCCGCGATGTCCGCGTGGGCGGCCGGAGCGGCCATCACGACGCCACCCAGGGCGAGGGCCAGGCCGGCGAGGACGCTGGGAATGGTTGCCGAGCGACGCATGAGGACGCACCTGCTCTCCGGTGTCGGGTCGTACGGTCCCGGGTGCACGGAACCGCGTGCGGGGGCGGCGGCGAGCAACGGCCCGAAGGGCACGATTCCCTGGGGGTGAGCACCGCGCCGAGGCGAGCACCACGCTGAGGGTGCGTACCGCGCCGGCGCGAGCACCGCGCTGGTCGGCCGGGGTCGATGTGCCGTGCCCGGCGGGCGGGTGGTGTGCGTTTCCTCCGCGACCGATCGGCTCGGTTCCGACCACCCTCGCTCCTACGACGCTAGAACACTCCCGGAGCCCCCGCACTCCCGGAAGGCCCCTGACTCCCGGCGCTCGTTGAGGTGTCCGCCGTGCGCGGCGGACGGACGTGCCCGGGGAGCTCGGCCCCGCCGGTTGACCGAACGCATGCCTGCGCCTCCCGGACGGACCGGAACGTGGTGCTCCGCCCGGCGGCCCGGCGTCAGGGGCGGATGTGTTCGAGGGTGAACTCGGGCGATGCGTAAGGGCCGGCCTGGGGTGCCGCGGGGTCGGCCGGAAGGTCCGCTCCGGGGATGTCCCCGGCGTGACGCTCGGCGTCGTCGACGGGGGTGTAGTCGAGCACGGACGGTTTCGGGAGCTCCCAGAAACGGCGGGTGTTGGCGGAGACGGCGTACACCGTGGCGAAGCGCGTGGACCGGGGCGCGGTCAGCGCGGCCCGGACGTACCCCACGGCGTCGCGCGGGCTCAGCCAGGTCGCCAGGTGCCGCGGTTCGACGGGCACCGGCTCGAAGCTGCCGATGCGCAGACAGATCACGGACAGTCCGAACTTGTCGGAGTACAGCCGCCCCAGAGCCTCGACCGCGGCCTTGCTGACCCCGTAGAGGCCGTCCGCGCGGATCGGCTCCTGCGGGCCGGTGAGGTGTCCGGCCGGATAGAAGCCGGTCACGCGGTTGCTGCCTGCCAGTACGACCCGCTCGATGCCGTGCCGTCGCGCCGCCTCCAGCACATGGTGGGTGCCGAGCACGTTCGCTTCGAGGAGGTCCGCGAGGGGTGCCTCGTCCGGCACGCCTCCCAGGTGGAGCACGCTGTCCGCCGCGGCGAGCGCCGCCTCCACGGCCGGCGCGTCCCGCAGGTCCACCGTGTGCACGTCCTCGTTCGCGGTCCGCGGCCGCAGCGGCACGCGGTCGAGCAGGATCAGCCGCGACGCCTCCTGCCGCAGTGCTTCCCGGACCGCGGAGCCGATGGTCCCCGCCGCGCCGGTCACCGCTACCGTTCCCAGACCCATCGCTCCCCCGGACAGTCGACGACCCGTGCATCATCGCTCCCCGTGGACCACACATCAAAGGGATTTGGGACCGGCGTGGGAGGCCGAAAACGTTCAACGCCCTAGCGCACCCCCGGAGTCGGACCGACGTCGCCGTCCGCGGGCTGTCCGGCACGGGCCTCGCCGTGGGAGCGGACGAGCGGCACGAGCAGCGCGGCACCCATCAGGGCCAGCGCCGCGGCCGCCCGCAGCACCACCTCGATCGCCGGACCGTCGGACGCCGCCCGGGCCGCTGATCCGCTGACCGCTTCGAGGACGGTCGCCGCCACCGCCACGGCCACCGCTCCCCACAGGACCAGCGACGTCAGCACCAGCCCCGACGCCGCCGCCAGACGCCCGGCGGACACGTACGACTGGGTCGCCACGTTGGTCAGCGCCCAGCCGAGCCCGAGGCCGACCCCGACCACCGCGAACACCACCGTGTACAGCGCCAGGGGATCCGCCCAGGTCAGCGCGAACAGTCCGGTCCCGCTCAGCAGCAGCCCCGTCGCCATCAGTGCCTCGGGGCGCCATCGGCGTGCCAGGTGCCCCGACCAGTAACTGGCCGCGCCCGCGCCCGCCGACAGCGCCAGGAAGACGAGTCCCGAGCCGAACGGCGAAAGCCCGCGCGCCTGCTGCAGATACAGGGCCGAGAGCACCGCCACCAGGCAGTACACGACGTTCGACACGGTTCCGGCCATCGTCACCGTCATGAACGGTCCGTTGCGCAGCAGGGAGAGGTCGAGCAGTGGTTCCGCCGTACGGCGCTCCATGACCACGAACAGCCACAGCAGTGCCGCCCCGGCGGCGAAGCACGTCACCGTCGCCGCGGATCCCCAGCCCCAGCGCGCTCCCTGGTCGACCGCCAGCATGACGGCGGTCAGCCCGACGGCCAGCGTGACCGCTCCGGGCAGATCAAGGCCCCGTACGGCCTCCTCGTCGCGTGATTCGGCCACACAGTGCAGCATGAGCAGCACCGCGGCCGCGCAGATCGGCACGTTCAGCAGGAACACCGCACGCCAGCTGACGTGCTCGGCGAACGCCCCGCCGACGAAGGGACCCAGCGCGGTGCCGATGGCGCTGAAGGCGAGGACCGTACCCACGGCCCGGCCCTGCCGGTCGTCACGGAAGTGCGAGGTCACCACCGCCACGGCGACGGGGAAGATCAGCGCCGCCGTCGTTCCCTGCACCACGCGTCCCACCGTCAGCCACACCACGTTCTGCGCGGCGCTGCACACCACCGACACCAGGGCGAAGCCCGTCAGCCCCAGGACGATCACCCGTCTGCGGCCGTGCACGTCGGCCGCCCTCCCGCCGACGATCATCAGTGCGCCGAGGGTCAGCATGTAGCCGCTCACCAGCCACTGGAGGTCGGTGGTCGGCGTCCGGAAGTCGTGGGCGATGACCGGCAGCATCAGGTTCAGCGCGAACCAGTCCATCTGCACCAGCAGCATCGACATCGAGGCGGCGGCGATGACCGCACGGTCCCGGCCCGAGAACAGCCCCGGTGTGCGGTCTGCGGATCCGCTCACGACGACCAGCCCCTGCCAGGAACCCCTCTCTTCAGCGTGAGTCCGTTCACGGAGCCCTGCAACCGGCGCCCTCGGGCCGAGTACCCGGCCGGTGTTGCCGGTTGCAGGGCCGCCGTCCTCGTGCGGCGGTCAGACGTCGGACCGGTACAGGCCGAACGCGGCGATGTGCGCGGTCGCGCGGGACTCGGTCACGCGCACGCGCCAGCGTCGCCCGCGCACAGCGGCCGGCAGGAGCAGGATCCGGCTCGCGCCGACCGCACCCGCCTCGGCCACCTGCCTCCAGCCGTCGCCGTCATGGGCCTCGATCACGAAGCGCTCGATCTGCTGGCCGTGCCGGACGTCCTCCGCGAGCCTGATGCGGTCGACCTCCCGCTCCTTGCCGAGGTCGACGGTGACGACCCCTCGCCCGGTGGTGGTCCGGGCGCCACGGGCGAGGTCCTCGGGCAGCTCCCGGTCGATCCGCTCACGGAACTGCTTCAGCCGCGTGACGTCGGCGGCCGGCAGCAACCCCTTGGTGTCCGGCGGGATGTTGAGCAGCAGCACCGAATTGCGGCCCACCGACCGGAAGTAGATGTCCGTCAACTGATCGACGCTCTTGGGCTGTTGGTCCGCGTGGTAGAACCAGCCGTCGCGGATGGACACATCGCACTCGGCCGGCCACCACTGGAGGTAGTCGGCGACCGGGCGGGCGGCGACGAGCGCGTCCCGGCTGCCCATGTCCGCGGCGTCGTAGGACAGGGCGTAGTCCGTGCGTCCGTAGTCCTTCTCCGCGACGGGCACGACACTCCACTCGTCCTCGCGGGCGAGACCGCCTTCGTTGCCCACCCAGCGGACGTCCGGCCCCGACACGGCGATGGAGGCGTCGGGGGCGAGCGCCCGCACCAGCGCGTACCAGCTGTCCCAGTCGTACTTCTCCACCTTGTCCGGCGGAATGCGTCCCTGGGCGCCGTCGAACCACACCTCGTCGACGGGTCCGTACTCGGTGAGCACCTCGTAGAGCTGGTTGAGCATGTGGGCGCCGTAGTCGGTGGCGTCCAGGGTGTAGGTCGCCGTCGGTGTGCGGTCGTCGCCGTCGACGAGTTCCGGGACGGTGCGTTCGGAGCGTGCGCTGCCGTTGGCGTACACGCCGTGCAGGTACTGGTTCTCGTCCGCGGGCGAGATGTACACGCCGACCTTGATGCCGTGCCGCCGCATGGAGTCGGCGAACGCGCGCAGCACGTCGCCCTGTCCGTCGAGCCAGCTGCTGGACGCCACGGTGTGGCGGGAGTACCGGGAGGGGTAGAGGACGAAGCCGTCGTGGTGCTTGACGGTGAGGATGGCCAGCCGGAAGCCGCCGTCGCGCAGGGCGCGGGCCCACTGGTCCGTGTCGAGGCCGACGGGCTGGAAGACGTCGGGGTCCTCGTCGCCCGTGCCCCATTCGAGGCCGGTGAAGGTGTTCACGCCGAAGTGCAGGAAGGCGGTGCGCCCCAGGTTCTGCCAGGCGATCTGCCGGGCGGTGGGGCGGATCCGGGATGCCTTGCGGACCAGGTCGGCCTCGGTGTCGTCGGGGCTGACGGGGATGCGGTACCCGGGGGATTCCGAGGTGCCGGCAGCGGCGGGGTCCGCCGCGCCGGCCGTGGCCGGGGTGAGGTGTGTGCCGCCGGGGGCGGCCAGGGCGGGCGCGGCACCGCCGGACGCGGCGACCGTGGCGGCTGCGGTGACGAAGAGGCGTCGGGAGACGGCCATGCGGGTGGGGCTCCTCAGGTCAGGATGCGGTCAATGTCCAGGTGGTGGGCCGCTGTTGGTCGGGCGGGTACTGGAGGAGCCGTCCCTCGCCGGTGACGTGCACCGTCATGCGGGTGATCGCGTTCAGCAGCCGGTAGCCGCCGGGGACGGGGTCCAGTTCCCAGCGCTGGAGCGTGCTCCTGGTGTCGCAGGCCGATCCGGTCACGGGCGTGCCGGGCTCCAGCGGCACGTTCAGCGTGAGCTTTCCGCCCGTCACCTCCAGACAGGTGCCGTCGGACGCGGACTTCAGGGTCAGGTAGCCGTCGGCGGTGCGCCGGACCTCGAAGTCGGCGGTGGTGGCCCCGGCTCGGAAGGTGTAGGTCCCGTCGGCGACAGGTACCCGGGTCAGGTCACGCCATCCCGGCGCGTGTCCCACGGCCGCGCCGCGTGCGGTGAATTCGGCGTACGTGGGGTCGGGGTGGGCCGCGCCCCAGGTGGCCTGGGCGATGTGCCGCAGCGCGGGGACCATGGCACCGGCGACCTCGTTCTCGGTCTCCCCGCGGCCGTTGTCGGGCCAGAGGCTGATCTTCGCACCGGTGACACCCGCGGCGGACGTGAGCTTCTCTCCCTCGAAGCTGCGGGGGTCCCAACTCTGGTCGTACAGCGCCTTCGTGTTCGTGTGGAAGCCGCCGCGCACGAGGTAGAGGGAGTAGGCGGCGTTCATCAGCGGGTGACCCTCGGCGATGAGCCGGCTCGGCTTGGTGGCGACGTCGAGCCAGTGCTCGACCGTGGTGCCCGCCGCGACCGGTACGGTGTTGGCGCCGGTGAGTCCGTCGTTCCAGATGCGCAGCTTCTTGCCCTTGGCCGCCGCGTAGGCGTGGACGCGGTTGCCGAAGTCGATGAAGGCGTCCTGGGGTGCGGCGTCCGCGCCGTACCGCGACCGCGCGTAGGCGAGGATCTGGGGGTACTTGGCGAAGTCGGAGCCGAGCATGTACTCGTCGGCGCCCATGTGCCAGGAGTCGGACGTGAACACCTGCGCGTACTCGTCGATGAGGCTGCGGTAGTACGCGAAGGCCTCGGGCTTCGTGATGTCGAGGCGGGCGGGCTGCCGGTTGCCGTCGGAGTCGGTCAGCTGGAGATCGGGCCGGTCGGCGATCCACGGGTCCATGTGACCGGGCGAGTTGATCTCGGGGATGATGTCGACGTGGTATTTCTCGCCGAGGGCGACGAGGTTCCGGATCTCGTCCTTGGTGTAGTAGCCCCAGGTGTTGGCCTCCGGGTGGGTGTCGCTCTTGACCTTGAGTTCGAGCAGGAGCTGATTGAGCTTGTGGTACGCCATGTCGCGTACGAGATTCTCCAGCCACCGCGTCGAGATGTGCACGTAGCAGGCGCAGACGCCGACGCCGCGCTCCCGGTAGCGGGGGACGTCCACAGTGTGGCCGGCGGGCACGCGGTCGCCCTGGGCCAGGAACTGGAGGACGGTACGGGTGCCGTAGAAGGCTCCCGTACCGGTGGCGCCGGTCACCGACAGGCGCTGCCCGGACCGCAGTTCGTAGCCTTCGGCGCCGAGCGTCGCCTCGGCCGCCGGGTCGACACCGACCTCGATGTCGCCGCTGCGCGCGCCCGTGCGCACGACGGGGACCGTGCCGTGGCCGGCGGCGCGCAGATCGCCGGCCAGCGTGCGGGCGGCGTCCACTGCGGCCCGGTCCCGGGCGACGATGCGGGTGGAGTGGCCGAAGGCGTAACTGCCGTGCGCGGGTGTCCAGTCGGCGAGGGCGGGGACGGTCGGCGGGGGTGACGTGGCCGATTCCTGTGCCTGGGCGGCCGGTTGGGGCATCGTGAGCAGCAGCAGGGCCGCGGCGGCGGTGCCGAGCAGTCGGGACCAACGTCTTGGAAACGTACGCATGGACAGCTCCCATTCATCGGAGGTCTGATCTTCAAGTCGCCCTCCACCGGCTGTCAACGGGACCCATCTGTTGGTGGTTTACTGAAGAGGTCGGATGACCAGTGCCTCTACTCATAGGTCTGGACCGCGCGCGGCACGAAAGTCCAAGAAGTGCCCGACGATTGTCCAAGCCCGTCACCCGCGACGCACCGGCGGCGCGTCGCCCCTCGACGCGCCGGGCAGCCGACGACGGCTCCATTGGCCTCCCCCGACGTCAATGGGCGTGCCATGATGATGAGTTATGACTGAGGGGGATGGAGTGGTGACCCGTGCGATCCGCGTCCGGCTGGACGGGACCGCGAGCCAGAGCGACATCGGCGCTCTGAAGAAGTGGCTGGAACGGGAGAAACCCCTGGAGGAACTGGTCAGAAGCGGGGAACTGCGGATCCAGGAGAGCGCCGGGAGCGACCAGCAGGGGACGGACGAACAGGGCACCCCGATGGGCGCCGCCATCGAGATCCTCATGCTGCTGTCCGGGGCGGCCGCCCAGTCCATGTTCGACACCGTGTTCAAGCAGGTGGGCAGGGGCGTCAAGGCCTGGTACGAGAACCGCCGTTCCGTGGAGAGCGGCGATCCGCCCGATTACGACGTCGATCCGGTGCATCTCGACGAGAGGTAGGCCGGTGCCCCGCTTCGAGCCGCGTGGCGAGGTGAACCGGGCGCTGCTGGTCGGCGTGTCCGCGTACGACTCCACTCGGCCGAACGACCCGCACGGGGTGCCGGGCGACCTCGCCGCCGTGGCCCACAACGTCTCCCTGCTGGAGGAGACGTTGTCGCACGGCGGTGTCTTCCGGAAGGGAGAGGTCGTCGTCTCCCGGTCGCCGTACCTGGACGCCTTCAGCGAGTCGCTGCGTATCGCCGCCGACGAGGCCGAAGGGCTGCTCCTCTTCTACTTCGCCGGTCACGGGGCCGTGCCCAGCGCGGGCGACGAGCTGTGGCTGCAGATGCGCAACGCGCGCGTCGTGCCGGGCAGCCGGGCCGTGTTCCCGGGGGCCGACCCCTTCTCCAGCGTGCTGACCGTGCTCGCCACGAGCCGGGCCCGGCATGTGGTCGTCGTCCTCGACTGCTGCAACGCGGGCAACGCCGCCCAGGTGTGCGAGGCGCTCGCCGACCGGCGCCGCTTCTCGGTGCTGATGAGCGTGCAGGCCAACAACCGGATCGACGCCGGGGACGACGCCACGCCCACCCCGTTCACGGCGCGGCTGGTGCGTCTTCTGGAAGAGGGCGTCGACGGGCAGGGCACCGACGTCGGGTTCAGGGACCTGTCGGAGGCGCTCACCGCTCAGATGTCCGCCCACCACACGACTCTTCGCAGCGAACCGTGGGAGCCGCAGCGGTGGGGCGACACGGACGTCCTGCTGTCGCGCCCGTCCGCCGGGGCACCGTCCGGCATCCCGGCGGCGTTCCCGGGCGATCCGCCGCCTCCCGTGCGCCCGCTGCCGTCCGTGGAGCAACCGGACGAGGGCGCGAAGGGGACCGCCGAGTCCCACGGTGAGCAGGAGCAGCCGTCCGGCTCGCACCCCCCGGAGCGGCCTTCGTCGCCCTCGCAGCCGCGCTCCGGCGATCCGACGGGGGCCGCCGAACCGCCGTGGTGGCGGCGCCTGTTGCCCGGTCCGCGGTCCTGGGGCCCGGCCGCGCTGTCCGCCGCCGGCCGGACGCTGCGCCTGCTGCGGAGCAGGCCCCGCCGCACGGCGCTGATCGCCACCGTCCTCGTGGGCGCGGGCCTCGGCGGCTATCTGGCCTCCGCCGGTTCCGGCCCCGACCAGTCGTCCTGCGGGCCGCCCCTCGAACTGCGCCTGCTCACCGACCCGGACATCGAGTCCACCGTCCGCACGGCCGCGGACGCCTATCTGACGTCCCCGGCGAACACCACGTCGGACGGCTGCCGCCGCAGCGGCATCACCGTGTACAGCGCGGGCGCCACGGACGCGGTGACGGGTTTCCGCGACCAGTCCGACCCGTGGCAGCGCCCCGTCAGCGACGACCTCGACCCGCAGCGCGACATCGGGCCGCAGCCCGACATCTGGATCCCCGCGTCGTCGGCGAGCGTGGCCCGGGCGCAGCCGGTCGAGCCACCGCGCACCTACCTGACGCTGGAGTCGCACGGCCCCTTCGCGTACTCCCCGATCGTCCTGGCCGTGCCGCAGAACATCGCCGAGGACTCGGTGGACGACCGGACCGGGGGTTCGCTCGCCGTGCTCAGGAAGAAGCTCGTCCAGCGGCAGGAGGACGCCGACGTGCGGCGCACGGACCCGGAGTTCACCGACTCGGCGTTGCTGGCGACCGTCGGCCTGTACGGCCCGCAAGCGGACGGCGTCAGCCGGGCGGAGGGAAGCGTGGCGCAGCCGGGGCCGCCCTCGCACACGGGCTCCGACCTGCTGTGCACGCTGCCCGACGACCGTGCCGTCGACGACCGCACGGCCGCGCTCGTGCCCGAGTTCCTCATGGTCAGCGGGGTCGGCTGCGACCGTCCGACACGCAGCCGGCGGATGGCCGAGTACCCCACGGACGTACCGGCCCTGGACCCCACGTTCGTCCGTGTCCGCTGGGAGGACGCGGACCGTGACAGGGCGGCCCGTGACGAGGCCGTGGACCGCTTCCGCAGCTGGCTCACGCAGGGCGGCGGTCATGGCGGGAAGCCCGGCGGCGGTCTGGACGTCTTCGGTCAGGACGGCTTCCGCGCGGTCTCCGGCGCCCACGACTTCCTCGCCGCGCCCGACACCGGGGCGGGGACGCTCGCGCACCCCGGTGCACTGCCGGCCCCCGCCGCCGCGGACGCGATGACGACGGCGCTTCGGCGCTACCGGAACGCCAACGGCCCCGGCCGGGTGCTCTTCCTCCTGGACAGCTCGGGTTCCATGGGAGGGCTCTGGGAGGGGCCGGGCGGCGCCCCCGGCATCCTGAAGCAGTCGCTCGGCGGCCTCGGCGACCGGGACGAGTACGGCGTCTGGGCGGTGGCCTCGCACGGCGACAGCTCCTCCCGCGTGCTGCTGCCCTTCGACCGCCACCGGCGGGCGGACGCCGAGAGGACCATCGACCGCACGGCGGCCGTCCAGGACACCGAGACCGATCCGTACGCGGCGCTCACGGCCGCCCTGGACTACATGGCCGGGCGGGGCAAGGACGACGACCGGCCCCAACTGATCGTGTACGTCACCGACGACGAGGACAACAACCACCTCACCGGCGCACAGCTGGACGGGCTCGTCGAGTCGGCCGGGGACAAGGGAGTTCCGGTGGTCATGGCCGCCCTCGACAGCGGCGGCTGCGACCGGGGCAAGCCGGACGCGCGCGTCTCGGACGCGAGCGGCGGCCGTTGTCTGGACACCAAGACCGACCTCGTGGCGGGCCTGCGCGACGAAGTGGCGCGCACCGGGACGGGGGACGAGTGAGGCGATCACGGACACCGGCGGCGAGGTGGGTGCTCGCCGCTCTGCTCATGGCCTGCGCCGCCTGCACCGGCGGCGGCACGGCCGCGCCGTCCGGAACCACGGCCGCACCCGGCGGCTCCGGCGACATCGTCGTCGCCAGCGGCCGGGACGTGACCGGCAAGGGCGGCATCCGCCAGCAGCTCGTCGACGCGTGGAACGCACGACAGGACCGGCTGCACACGGGCCGGCACGCCCGACTGGTGGAACTCCCGGGCTCCGCGGACCAGCAGCGCAGCCAGCTCCTCGGCGCGCTCCAGTCCGACAGCGCTCAGTACGACGTGATCAACCTCGACGTCACTTGGGTGCCGGAGTTCGCCGACGCGGGGCTGATCCGCACGCTGCCCGAGACCATGGTCGACGGGGACGTCATCAAGTCCGTGGCCCGCACGGCACGGTGGGACGGCAAGGTCTACGCGATGCCGTTCAACAGCGATGTCGGGCTGCTCTACTACCGCCGCGACTATCTGGAGAAGGCCGGCGTCCAGAACACCGACCTGAGCGAGGGGCTCGACTGGACGCAGCTGAAGGCACTGATCGGTGCGGTCGACGACAAACGGGGCAAGGACCGGCCGAGCGCCTACGAGAAGGGCTGGACCTCGCAGTTCGGCGCGTACGAGGGCCGCACGGTCAACGGTGTCGAGGCGTTCGCGTCCGCCCCGGACGGCGTCGCCCTCACCGACGAGGACGGCCGGTACACCGCCTCCGTGGAGGGCCTGGAGAAGGGGCTGGCGGAACTGCGCACCCGCACCCAGGGCCCGTACCTCCTCAAGGACGCCCTCCACTCCGACGAGGCCGAGTCGCTCACCGACTTCGCCGACGGGCGGACCGCGTTCCTGCGCCACTGGCCGTACGCCTACCGCACCCTCCACCAGTCGCTGAGCACGAAGCAGCTCGGTGTGGCCCCGCTGCCCGGCACCGCGGTGCTCGGCGGGCAGAACCTCGCGGTCACGCACTCGTCGGGGCAGGTGGACGCGGCACGCGATCTGATCGGGTTCCTGACGGGCCCGGAGAGCGAACGCTGTCTGCTCGACGCGGGGTTCGCGGCCACGCGGAAGTCCGCGTACCAGGACAGTGACGTGACGTGCCGGTCCGCGCGGCCCTCGGGAGCCGCGACCGCCGGCCCCTCGCCCTCGTCCTCGGCCGAGAGCACCGACCGGATGCCGCGCGACGCCGACGGACGGCCCGCGTACGCCCGCACCATCCTGCTCCCGGGCCTCACACGGGCCGTGTCGCGCCCGCGCACCCCGCTCTACGGCGCCTTCACGCAGACGTTCACGACCGAGCTGGGCAAGCTCCTCAGCGACGACCCGCCGAGCGACGGCGACCTGGCCGCGGAGCTGGACGAGGCCCTCCGGGGCGTCCTGCCGGACGGCTGACCGCGCCGGGCCGCGGGTCCCCTCGACCGCACCCGCCGCGGCGCAGGCGTCCGGTCCCACCGTCGTGGCCGCGGCACGAGAACCGTGGGCCGAGGACCACGAGCGGCCGCGTCCAAGCAGGTGGACTACGCGGCCACCGCGAACCCCGGCGGGCACGACCGGCGTTGTGCACCGTGCTCAGCCATGCACCTTCAGAGAGGACATCCCATGCGCCGCACCACGCTGTTCGCCGTCTGCGCTCTCATCGCCGCCGCAGCCACCGGGTTCTTCACCACGAGCGCCATCCGCAGCCGCTGACGCCGAGGCGTCATCCGCGGTCGCCCCACCGAGGTGCAAAGGCGCCGTCCGCGGCTCCCCTCCCCGAGGCGCGGAGGCGCCGTCCGCGGCAACTGCCGTGTGCCGACGTACGGAACCCGGTCGGCCGCTCTCCGACCGGGTTCGTGCGGAGGCTCGTCACATGCCGCTGTGTGCGGCCCTGACGAGTTCGGGAACGCGCGGGCCCGGGGGTGCCTCGGGCGGAACGAGCCAGCGGCCGGAGCGTCCGAGGATGACGCAGCCGGGGTGCACGCGCCAGTGACCGTCACGTCTCGTCAGCGTGACCGCGGACAGCGGCGGCAGGTCGAAGTGCCAGAACGCTCTCACCGGAGCCGACAGGGCGTGGACGAGGGTGGCCCGCAACACGGACGACTCGGTGACGGCCACCGCCCGTCCCGGGTGGGGTGGCAGGCCGCTCAGCCAGTTCCCGGTCCGGCGGCAGAGCTGTCGTATGGACTCGCCGCCGTGCGGTGCGGCATCCGGGTCCGTGAACCACACGGAGTACCGGTAGGGGTCCTTGGCCGCCACGTCGGCCATGGAGTAGCCGTCCCAGGCGCCGTAGTCGAAGTCGCGCAGCGCGGGCTCCGGAGTCGCCTCCAGTCCCAGTGCGTCGGCGGTGTGCGCGCAGCGGGCCGAGGGTCCCCGGACAGCCAGTGCGTACGGGGGAGACGCCGGTGTGGCGCTGCCTGCCCCGCGCAGGGCGGTCAGGCAGGGGGACTGGCCGCTCAGGGCCCGGGTGGCGTCCCCGTCGGTCGCACACACGATTGTCAGGCTGACCGTCATGGGGCTGTCCTCCTTGATCGGCCCGGCAGGGCGCCGGACGGCGTGGACCCGCGCACGGGCTACTGGATCAGGCGCGCGGGTGTGGTGGCGGCGTAGAGCATGTACTCCAGGGGTCCTCGCCGGAAGCGTCGGGTCCAGGCCACGGCCAGCAGCATGGCGACTGCGATGAAGCCGAGGAGGACCGGCAGGGCAGCGGCGTCCGGCATGTCGTCGGTGCCCAGGGTCTTGATGGCGATGATGTGGCCGACGTAGACGGTCAGGGAGATGGAGCCGACCGCGGCGAACGGGGTGGCGAGCCGCCGCACACCGGCGTACTCGGCGGCCATGAGGCAGGCGGCGAGCACGCAGAGGGCGACGCCCGTGTTGCCGAGGATCGACCCGGTGGTCTGGCTGTGCGGCGCGCCCACCAGGAGCCAGGCGGGAGCACCGGTCGTGGGGTCGTCGCCGACCGCGTCGGACCACCAGGCCGAGGCGGCCGGTCCGCCGTCGGTGGCCGCGCTCACCGCGGCCTGCGCGCCCGGCACGAGGTGCAGGGCCAGCCACGATCCTCCGTAGCCGACGACGGCCAGTGCGGCGCCGAACCGGGCCGTCCTGGCGAGTGCGCGGGGCCGGGTGAGGTCGACCTTGGCCAGGGCCATGCCGGCCAGGATGAACGGGAGCCACGTCAGGACCGGGTACTCGCCGGTGACGAAGAGTTCCAGGAACCCGTCCGTGTCGGTGAGGCGGGCCAGCGGATCGGCCGCCACGACCGTGTCGGCCCAGCTGCCGCCGTCGACCGCGACGTGCAGCAGAAACAGGACCTGCGGCATGACCAGCGCCGCCGCCGCGGCCAGGACGGCCAGAGTGGCGGGTCGCAGCCGGTGCAGCGGGAGGACGAGGATGAAGAGCAGGCCGTAGCTGGCGAGGATCACGTCGACCGACGTGCCCAGGGCGGTGAGTGCGTAGCCCACGGCCATCAGCACGGTGGCCCGGATCAGCACCCGCCCCACGGCCTGCCGGCCCGGTCGTCCGGTCCGCGGCTGCGGGCGGCCCGTCAGCAGGACCAGGGTGAACCCTGCAAGGAGGGCGAACAGCGCGGACGAGCGCCCGTGGGAGACCTCCATCGCCCATCCCAGCGGGCCGCCCACCGAGGGGTCGGGTCCCACATGGGCGGCGAACATGCCGAGGATCGCCAGACCGCGAGCCAGGTCCAGGCCGATCAGGCGCCCCGTGGACGGGGTGCCGAAGGAGGAGCCCTCCGTGAGCGGCGCCGCGTCCGGGACGGCTTCGGATACGCCATGCCTCATGCGTTCCACAGTTCGTGACCGCGTCGGCGAAAACCATCCGGCAGGTGTCCGCAACCACCCCGCCGAGTGGCTGGCCCGGCTCTGTCCCCCGGGCGTCCGGCGCGGGGCGCCGGGCGGAGCGTCCCCGGCCGTGGTACGAATCGGACAGTGGTCCGGCGGCGAGTGGAGCACAGGTGATCCGGGTACTGGTGGTCGACGACGAAGCCCTGATCCGGACGGGCTTCCAGCGGATTCTCGACGCCGCGAGCGGCATCGAGGTCGTCGCGGCGGTACCCGGCGGCGACGCGATCCGCACGGCCGAGGAGGTACGGCCCGACGTCGTACTGCTCGACATCCGGATGCCGGACGTGGACGGCCTGACCGTCCTGGCCGCGCTGCGCCGGCAGCCGGATCCTCCGGTGGTGGCCATGCTCACCACGTTCGACATGGACGAGTACGTGGAAGCGGCACTCCGCTCGGGTGCCGCCGGATTCCTGCTCAAGGACACCGACCCCGAGGAGCTGCCGTTCCTGGTGCGGACGCTGGCCGACGGTGGCACCGTCCTGTCGTCGAAGGTCACCAGGGCCGTCGTGGACGGATATCTGGAGGCCGCCTCCCCCGGAGCCGACACCCACTGCCTCGACCGGCTCACCGACCGCGAGCGCGATGTGCTCGTGCTCATCGCCGAGGGGCTCTCCAACGCCGACATCGCCGGACGCATGCACTTGAGCACGGGCACGGTGAAGGACCATGTGAGCGCGATCCTCACCAAACTGGAGGTGGGCGGTCGTGTGCAGGCGGCCCTGCTCGCCCAGCAGGCCGGCCTCCTCAAGAAGGAACGGGAATGACCTCCCGCAGCTGGCACGCACCCCTGGCGGACGCCGCGCTCGTCGCGGTGTCACTGCTCGACGTCTGGGCGCATTTCGACAGCACCGAGCCGCTGCGCATGGCGTGCGCCCTGGCCGGGGCCTTCTCACTGCTGCTGCGGCGCCGGTGGCCGTTTCTCACGTTCCTGCTCACGATGCCGGCGGTCCTCTTCTCCGACGCGGTCTTCGCCGCGCTGGCCGCGCTGTACACGCTCTCCTCGCACAGCCGGCGCCGTGTCCTGCTGGCCCTGTGCGCGGTGGCGTTCACCATCAGCGACCTGACCTCGTGGCCGAACCCGCATCTCGATCTGTCGGAGCCGTCGACGTTGGTCACTTTCGGTTACACCGGCGGCACCGCGGGTGCGGCGGTCTTCCTCGGCCAGCTCGTCCAGACCCGGCGTGACCTCTCGCTGCGGATCGCCGAGATCTCCGAGGCGCGCGACCACGAGCGGATGCTGACGGACCAGACCGTGCTGGCCCGGGAACGGGCCCAGCTCGCCCGGGAGATGCACGACGTCGTCTCGCACCAGGTCAGCCTGATCGCGGTACGGGCCGGAGCGCTCCAGGTCGGCGCGCGGGACGACGAGGCGAGGGAGGCCGCGATCACCATCCGGCGGCTGAGCGTCCAGACCCTGGACGAACTGCGCCACATGGTCAGCGTCCTGCGCGCCTCCGGGGGCCGCCCCACGGAGCTGACGCCGCAGCCGTCGCTGGCCGATCTGCGGCAGCTGGTCGACAACAGCGGCATCGAGGCCGAGCTGTACATGGACCTGCCCGAGGGCCTTTCGCCGCCCGTGCAGCGCGCCATCTACCGCACGGTCCAGGAGGCGCTGACGAACGTCCGCAAGCACGCGCCGGGCGCCGACGCGACCGTGCGCATGGGCACCGAGGAGGGTGCCGTGCAGGTCACGGTCACCAACTCCGCGCCGACCCGTCCGGCCCTCCCCCTGCCCAGCGCGCACTACGGCCTGATCGGCCTGAACCAGCGCGCCGCACTCCTCGGCGGCGTGGTCACCTCCGGCCCGACACCCGACGGCGGCTACGAACTCAGCCTGCGGCTTCCGGCGAACAGCGCGGTGTGACGAGGGGCGTGATCGCCGCGGCCTGCCCGGTGCGGCACGCACAGGGCCGTCGCTCCGGTGCGGATCCACGGCGTGCGGCGGCTCCCTCATCGCACAACAAGTCTTTCGCAATACTTCTTTCGAAAGAGTTGTTTCCCGTCTAGAGTCCCGTGCATGACCGATGCAGACCGTGAGCAGGCCCCGGTGGCGGACCCCGGCGCCTCGTACTCCGCTCCCCCGAAGGTCACGGACGCGCGAGCGCTGCGCGCACTGGCGCACCCGACACGTGTCGCCCTGCTGGAGGCGGTGGCCGTGAGCGGCCCCCTCACCGCCACCGAAGCGGCACGGATCGTCGGCGGCAGCGTCCCGAACGTCTCCTACCATCTGCGGACGCTGGCGAAGTACGGGTACGTCGTCGAGGCGGAGGGCGGGAGCGGCCGGGAGCGGCCGTGGAAGCTCGGCAACACCGGCATACGGTTCGACGCCGGCGCTCCGGACCCGACCGTGAGCCATGCCGCGCACGCCCTCGGCGAGGTGCTGCTCGACCGCTGGCTGGGCCGGCTGCGCCACTACCAGAGCCACCGCGAGCAGTACCCCGCCGACGTGCGCGCCGTCAGTGACAGCAGCCAGTTCGTCGTCTTCGGCACGGCGGCGGAAATCCGGGAGGCACAGGCCGGGATCACGGACATCCTGATGCGGTTCGCGGACCGCCTCACCGATCCGGCTCTGCGCCCCGAGGGATCGACCCCCTTCGAGATGCTGATCTTCACGCATCCGTTCGAGACACTCGGCCCCGCCGATCCGGAAGCATGACGGCCACGACATGGGCGAATTACTGAAGACACCGCGCATGCGTCTGTACTTCATCGGCAACACCCTCAGCCAGATCGGCGACCACGCACTCTGGCTGGCCGCCGGAATCTGGGTCAAGGAGCTGACGGGCTCCACGTCGAAGGCGGGCCTGTGCCTCTTCTTCCTCAGCGCGGGGACTCTGCTCTCACCGCTGACGGAGCTGCCCGTCGACCGGGTCCGCCGCAAGCCCCTCATCCTGGTCACCCACTCGCTGACCGGCCTGCTGGTGCTGTCGCTCACCCTGGTGCACCGCGCCGACCAGGTCTGGATGATCTACGACGTCATGTTCCTCTACGGGCTCTCCGGCACGGTCTCCGGATCGGCGACGGCCGCGCTGTTGCCGAAGATGGTGCCCGAGGAACTGCTGGGCCGGGCGAACGGACTCTCGCAGGCGCTGCTGCAGGGCCAGCGCCTGATCACTCCGGCGCTCGGCGTGGGACTGCTCGCCCTGTACGGCGGCAGCGCCGTGGCACTCCTGGACGCGGCCTCGTTCGCGGTCGGCGTGGCCTGCTGGTCCCTCATCGACGTCGACGAGGACAGTCCCTCCCCCTCCGGGAAGCACTGGACGCGGGAGACCGCTGCCGGCTTCGCGTTTCTCGTCAGGACGCCCGTCCTGCGCCAGCTGACCGTCACGTTGACCGCGGGGATCTTCGTCATGGGCTTCTTCGAGACGCTGGGGATCGCGATCGTCACCACGGGGCTGCATCACTCGCCGTCCTGGGCCGGCGTCATCGTCACGGCCATGGGCATCACCGGCGTCATCGGGGGACTCTCGGCCGGAGTCCTCGTCAAGCGCCTCGGCCCGGGCCGGCTCACCGCCACGGGACTTGCCGTCACCGGGGTGTGCGCACTGGTCCTGGCCGTACCCGACGACGCCGTCGTCATCGGCGGCTCCGCGTAGCTGGGGCTCGGCCTGCCGTTCGTCACCGTCGGCGCCGTCACCGCGATGCAGCTCAACACACCGAACGAACTGATGGGCAGGGTCGCGGGAGTCGACAACTTCCTCGTCAGCGGTGGGCAGGCGCTGGGCATCGCCACCGGAGCCGCGCTGATATCCGTGCTCCATTACCGCACCCTGTGTTACCTCGTGGCCGGCGTGCTCGCGCTCGCCACGCTCTACCTGACCACGCGACCGGAACAGCGCCACGGCGCGGTGACGGCCACCCGGACCGCGGGCACGGGCGGAGCAGCCGTCACCACCGGTGGGGCGACCGCCTCACGCCGCCTGGTCCCGCTCCCCGTACGGAGACGCAGACCGTGACCGCCCGCTCCGCATCCAGCCGCCGCCGATCGCCGCCCCGGCTCACGGGCGTTCGTACAGCTGGAGGAAGCCGCCGACGGTGAAGCACAGGGCTCCGCCGAAGGTGCCCCAGTTGGCGATGTCGGCGTTGATCAGGCTGCCGGTGGCGGGGCGGGTGTAGGCGGCGAGCGCCGAGATCATGAAGAGGACGGAGCCGAGCTGGTTCATGGCGACGATCCACCAGCCGAGACTGCGGCGGCGGAAACAGATCCGGCCGTGGCAGATCTCGGCGAAGGCGAGGTGACCGGAGATCAGGAAGAGCACGCAACCGATCACGTCCGGGGTCCAGATCAGCCGGTTCGTCTGCTGCACGCTCAGCCCGTGCAGGAAGGAGTCCAGCAGGTTGACGCCGAACACCAGGGTGCCCGCGAAGAGGACGAACGTGCTCAGCCAGTCGACCCGGCCCGGCTCGTAACTCCACCAGCGCCAGCCGTGGGTGACGAGTCGTCCTTCACCGCCGGGCACGTGGCGGGGAGCGTTGATCACCTGGAGCAGGGAGACGTAGCCGCCGGTGTTGAAGAAGAGTCCGCCGGCGAAGTAGATGGAGGCGCTGGTGGTGGCGTCGCCGGAGCCGACCTGGGCGACACCGGCACCGGCCGCGAAGAGGGCGCCGCCGATGATGAACGCGATCGCGGCGGTGGTGTTGAGCCTGCGCAGGCGGTGGAGCCCGGTCTCGTCGGCGCTGGTGTGCCGGCTCGAGGGTGCGCCGGGCGGGCGGACGGCCATGACGCCCCGCCGCCGGGCGAGCCGTGACTCCCACACGGCGGTGCCGCCGCCGGGAAGGTGCCAGGTGAGCCGGGTGGTGAACGGTCCCGCGCCCTCGGCGCGTTGCTCGGGTTGTCCCACGGGCCGAGCGTAGATCGCCTCCGATGCCGCCCCGCCTGCGAAACGCCGCCGATGGCCCACCGGGGGGCGTGGCCTTCTCCGGCCCGCCGGCGGCAGAAGACCCGCTTCGCGCGGCGGGCGCCTGTCCCGCGACGGCCGGTCCCGTCCGCTGCGGTCCTGAAGCAGCCCTGGCAGCACCGGCGTCCGTGCGGGGAGACGGGCGTCACACACACCGATGTCACATCTCACCGAGTCGGCCCGTCATAGAGGTGTATCGCCCACCACGGCAAGGAGTGCACCATGGAAGCCCGTCTGAACCTCTTCGACAGCCCGCTCGCCGCCAAGGCCCTGAAGCACTTCACCTCGGCGGGCAAGGTGATCGCGGATTCGGCGCTGCCGGCCTCGACCCAGGAACTCGTGAAGCTCCGCGCCAGCCAGATCAACGGCTGCAGCTTCTGCACCGACATGCACACCAAGGACGCCGCGCACGCCGGTGAGACCTCGGTACGCCTCGGCCTGGTCGCGGCCTGGCGGGAGGCCACCGTGTTCACCGAAGCGGAGCGCGCGGCCCTGGAACTGGCGGAGCAGGGCACCCGCATCGCGGACGCGGCCGGTGGGGTCACGGACGAGACCTGGGCGAATGCCGCCAAGTACTACGACGAGGAGCAGCTCGTCGCCCTGGTGTCGATCATCGCCGTCATCAACGCCTTCAACCGGCTGAACGTGATGGTCCAGCAGCCGGCCGGCGACTACCAGCCCGGGATGTTCGGCTGACACCACCGTCGTCACGGATGGAGTCGGCGAGCCCGGTCCGCGCCGCGGGCCGGGCTCGCTGCCCGTCGGGTGACGCGTGCGGGAGGCGGCTCGGGAGCCTCACGCGGCCGGGTCAGCGGTGCACGCCACCACGCTTGGAGCCCCGGGACCGGTCGGCGGAACCGGCCTGCGGTCCGGGGCGCTCAGGACGCGCCTGCGGCCGCGGTCGCTCGGCACCGGTCACCCCGGACTGCAGACGCTCGGCACCACCGGCCCCGGACCTCGGTCGCTCGGCACCGCCGTCGTCGGTCCGCGGACGCTCGACGTCGGCAAGGCCGACGGCTTCGCGCGCTTCGGGGCGAACACGGTCACCAGCCCTCGTCCGAAGCCGTTGCCCGAGGCCGATCACCGCATACGTGCCGACCGCGGCCGGGACGAGCACGCCGGCGATCCAGATCGTGCGCCGTCGTATGTCCGTCCAGGACAGTGCGGAATCCGCCCCGTGGGGCAGACCCATGAGGACCATCGAGGCCAGCAGCGAGAGGGCGGCCGACACCAGCACGGCGGCAGCGAGGCAGACGGTCCAGCCGGGGACGCGACGACGGCCTCTCGCCTGCCACGCGAAGGCGAGAGCGTGTGTGGGGACCACGCCGGCGACGCTCGTGAGGAGCGCCAGCGTGAGCACGGACAGTACGTCACCGTCGTATCCGGCGGTCAGCCGCAGCACACCGAGTACCAGTGCGGTGAGGACGACTCCCCACCACCACGCCCGTGTGAGATCCCGGTCCACGCCGCCCTCGCTCCCTCTTGGCTCCGTGGGCGCATTGTCGTTCATGGCGGCGGCAGGCAACAGGGCCGTGTCCAGGCCCTGTTGCACCCGGTCGGAGTTCCTCCGCCCGGAACCTCCGGACGGCTCAGTGTCCGACCAGCAGTCCCGTCCCCGTGACGTCGGCGCGGATTCCGTCCTTCTCCACCGCCACGTCGAGCAGGCGCACGTCCCCCGATCGCGGCTTCGGCAGCTGGAAGGAGAAGGAGAAGCGGTCGGCGATCTGGGGGCGGGTGAGCCGCGTCAGCGCGGTCAGCAGGGACGGGTCGAGGCCGACCCTCTTCAGGAGCCCGGGGTGGGTCAGTGCCACGTCGACCAGGTTGAGGCTCATCAGGTCGTGGACGAAGCGGGGTGTGCCGGTCAGCCGGTGGAGCTTGTCGTCGTCGCGCAGCGCGGCCCGCACGACCGAGTCGGGCACCCCCAGGCGGTGCACGATCGCGGGAACGGAGAGGAAGGCCCGGATCTTCTCGCCCTCGCGGGTGAGCAGGCGCGCGGAAGCGGGCGTCAGATGGAGCCCTTCCGAGGCGCGGGTGCCGGGCCGGTAGGTGGCCAGGTGACCGATGTCGAGCCGCATGCCGTCGACGGACAGGGCGATGCCCCGGTCGCCCTCGCGCCGTATGTGTGCGTCGGCCCGTACCCGCAGGTCGTGTCCGGCGACGGGGAGGGCGCCGCGGGCCAGGACACGGTCGGCCCCGTTCGAGGAGAACGACACCTGGGACGCGCCGAGTTCACGGTTCATGTCGGCGAACGAGAGCTGGACCCGGCCGCGCAGTTGCCGCACGAGCGCGCCGCGTATCGAGGTGGGGCCGTCGCCGTCGATGCGTACGTCGCGCGCGGTGGCGGTGATCCGGGTCAGTGTGACCCGGCGGGCGGCGACGTCGGGGACGGTGACGCTGACCGAATCCAGTCGCTGGGCTGCGAGTTGGGTCAGGAACGGGAAGCCGCCGATGCGGACCTCGGGGGCCGCGGCGAGGTCCAGTTGGTCCTTGAGTTTCTGCGAGGCCTTGTGCTCGGCGTAGAGGGCGGCCCAGCGATCGGCGAGGGTGACCAGGCAGGTCACGGTGAGGAGCCAGACGGCGCACTTGAAGACGGTGGGCAGTCCGGTCGCACGGTTGCGACGGCGGCTGCCCCGCCGGTGGTTGGGCGGCGACCAGGGCTCCTCGTCGTCGGACGGCTCTCCTTCCGACCGGTCGCGCGCGGTCCGCGGGCCGTCGTGCGGTGGGTCGGCCAGGGCCGCCAGTTCGTCATAGGGATTGCGGCCGAGGGGAACCTCGGGGGGCGGCGTCCCGTCTGACGGGACGCGGTGTTCACCGGGCGCCGGTGAACGGCCGGAGCGATGCGTGTCTATGTGGTGGGGGGTACGCATCAGCAAATTTGATCACATTTCGGCGTCGGACATGCAAGTCCTCGCTGAAATACGGCCTGAAACAGGTGAGTTGCCGGTCACACCCGCAGGACCGTGCGTGTCGTTCCCGCGGGGCGCGGGCGGCCCGGCACCGGTCGGTGCGTACCGCCGCCCGCGTCCGTGGCGTGGGGATACGGGGCGTCAGGCGGGCTGGGTGGCGGCCGCGTCGAGCGCTTCCCGGGCCGCGGCCGAGGCCGCCGTGCGGTCCTGCGGCACGAGGCCGATCCGGGTGCGCCGGTCGAGGAGGTCGCCCTCGTCCAGGGCGCCCTCGTGCAGCGCGGCCCACAGCAGGGCGGCGCGTGTGACGGGGTGGCCGGGCAGCACGGGATCGTTCAGCCGGGGGTCGCGTGCGGCGAGGGCATGGACGGCGGGGGCCTCGGTGCCGTAACGCCGGATCAGGTGACCGGGTGCCGGCAGTGCGCCGAGCCGGCCGGGGGCGGCGGCTCCGACCAGCGGCAGGGACGCGGTGGTCGAGGCGCCGGCGCGGAGGCGGCGGGCCTCGACGGCGGTGTCGACGGCGTCCTGCGCCATGCGCCGATAGGTGGTGAGCTTGCCGCCCACCACCGTGATCACGCCCGCGCCCGAGGTCAGGACCGCGTGCCGGCGTGAGATGTCGGAGGTGCGGGTCTCCTCCCCCGACCGTGTCGGCTCGGTGTCCAGCAGGGGGCGCAGTCCCGCGAAGGCGCCGACGACGTCGTGGCGCCGCACGGGGACGTCCAGCGCGGAGCCCAGGACGTCCAGCAGGAAGCCGATGTCCGACTCGGGCACTTCGGGCACGTCCGGGATGTCCCCGTCGACGGGTTCGTCGGTGAGGCCGACGTAGACGCGCCCGTCGCCCTGGGGCAGGACGAGGACGAACCGGTTGGTCTCTCCGGGGATCGGTATGTGCAGGCCGGCGGGCAGCGGGCCGAACAGGTCGGCGCGCAGGACCAGATGAGTGCCGCGCGAGGGGCGGATCCGGATGCCGTCGACGAGGTCGCCCGCCCACACGCCGGAGGCGTTGATGACGGCTCGGGCCCTGATCTCGCCCTGTTCTCCGGTGAGTTCGTCGCGGACGCGGGCGCCGCTCCCGCCGGCCTCCAGCACCCTGACCTTGGTGAGGATCTTCGCGCCGTGTGCGGCGGCGGTGCGGGCGAGGGCAGTGACGAGGCGTGCGTCGTCGGTCACCCGGCCGTCCCAGGACAGGAGGCCGCCGCGCAGGCCGTCCGGGCGTACCGCGGGCGCCAGGTGCCGGGCCTCGACCGCGGACAGGCGGCGCGGTGCGGGCAGGGTGGCGCGTGAGGTGCGGGCCGCCAGCCGCAGGGTGTCGCCCGCCCGGAAGCCGGCCCAGGCCAGGGAGGCCTGACCGCGTGACACCAGGGGCGTCAGGGGCAGCACGAAGGGCTGGGCGCGCACCAGGTGCGGGGCAGTGCGCTCCATCAGGACACCGCGTTCGACCGCGCTCTCGTGGGCGACGTCGAGTTGCGCGGAGGCCAGATACCGCAGCCCCCCGTGGATGAGCTTGGAGCTCCAGCGCGAGGTGCCGAAGGCGAGGTCGTGCGCGTCGACCGCGACGACGCTGAGGCCGCGCGCGGCGGCGTCCAGGGCGACCCCGGCGCCGGTGGCGCCGAGTCCGACGACCAGTACGTCCACCATGTCGCCGTTCACGGCCTCGGCGAGTTCACGGCGGCGGCGAGCGGCGGAGAGCGACGAGCCGGGGGCCGGGGCGGTCGAGGGGGACGCACTGCTTGTGGGGCTCATGGCGTGAGGGTCCTCTCCAGAAGGGTGCGCAGTTCGTCGAGGAAGGCGGTGCCGGTCAGTTCGGGGTCGTCCTCGTCGGTCATGGTCCGCAGGGACAAGGTGAAGGACTGCACGACGAGCAGCACCGAGCGGGCCTGCCGCGTCACCGGGGCCTGCCGCACCGATCCGTCGGCGTGACCTTCGCGCAGGGCCTCGGCGAGCAGGTCGAGGAGTGCGTCCTGGCTGGCTCCGCGGCGGTCCAGCACGTAGGGCAGCAGCAGTTCGGGGTCGACGTCGATGATCTTGCGGAAGAGCGGGTGGTCGCGGAAGGCGGCGACTCCGGAAACCAGGCCGTCCACGATCAGCCCGCGCATCTCCCGGTCCGGTCGGCGCCGCGGCATGGCCTCGGTGGCCACGTCGATCCACTCACGGGTCATCAGGTCGCCGACGAGCGACCGTACGTCGGGCCAGCGGCGGTAGAGCGTCATGCGCGAGACGCCGGCGCGGCGGGCCACGTCGGTCAGGGTGGTGCGCCGGACTCCGACGGCCAGCACGCAGTCGCGCACGGCGTCGAGAACGGGATCGCTGTCCGAGTGGTTGTGACGAATAGGCGTCATGTGTAACAGTGTAACGCCCTGAGCGGCCGTGCGGGAGACGGCACGTCGCGAACCGACCGATGAGGACAACCGTTCATGGACATGCTGTGGAGTGGCTGGGGCGACCCGGCCAAGGCAGCCCCGCTGCCCGACTCGGTGACCGGACTGCTGCGGGACCTGCTCGGCGTCAAGCCGCGGGACACCGACGCACGCGCTCTCGACGAGATCTCCGTCCCGGAGTCCTCGCTGGACCCCGCCACGTCGAAGGCGCTGGCCGACGCCGTCGGCGGCGGGGCCCACGTGCGCACCGACGCGGAGAGCCGGATCAGGCACACCCGCGGCAAGTCCACGCCCGATCTGCTGCGGATCCGCGCCGGTGACGTCGAGGACGCCCCCGCCGCCGTGGTCCTGCCCGCCTCCCACGACGACGTGCTCGCCGTCCTGCGGGTGTGCGCCGAACACGGTCTCGCGCTCGTCCCGTTCGGCGGCGGCACCTCCGTCGTCGGCGGCCTGGCCCCCGAGCGGCGCTCCTTCGTAGCGCTCGACCTGCGCCGTATGAACGGCCTGCTCGACATCGACCCTGTCTCGCGCACCGCGACGCTGCAACCGGGTCTGCGCGCTCCCGACGCGGAGGCTCTCCTCGCCGAGTACGGTTTCACGCTCGGGCACTTCCCCCAGTCCTACGAGTGGGCGACCATCGGCGGATTCGCCGCGGCCCGCTCCAGCGGACAGGCCTCCGCCGGATACGGCCGCTTCGACGAGATGGTCCTCGGCCTGACCCTCGCCACTCCTGAGGGCACGCTCGAAGTCGGGCGCGCGCCGCGCTCGGCGGCCGGACCCGACCTCCGGCAGCTGATCCTCGGCTCGGAGGGCGCCTTCGGGGTGATCACCGCCGTCACGGTCCGGGTCCGCCCGGTGCCGCACACCCGCGTCTACGAAGGCTGGCGCTTCGCCTCCTTCGAAGAGGGCGCCACCGCCCTGCGCCGCCTCGCACAGGACGGTCCGCGCCCCACGGTGCTGCGGCTGTCCGACGAGACGGAGACCCTCATCGGACTCGCCCAGCCCGACGCCATCGGTGCGGCCGAGGTCCCGTCGAGCGCCGGCTGCGTGGCGATCGCCGGGTACGAGGGGACCGAGGAGGACACGACGTACCGCCGTGCACGCGCCGCCGAGGTCCTGCGCGCCGCCGGAGGCACCTTCCTGGGCGCCGAACCGGGCGAACGCTGGGCCCACGGCCGCTATTCGGCGCCGTACCTCCGGGACTCCCTGCTCGACGCCGGCGCCTTCGCCGAGACGCTGGAGACCGCGACGTTCTGGTCCCGGATCCCGGAGCTGTACGCGGCCGTCCGCACCGCGCTGACCGAGACCCTCACCGCCGCGGGGACCCCTCCCCTGGTCATGTGCCACATCTCGCACGTCTACGAGAACGGCGCCTCCCTGTACTTCACCGTGGTCTCCGCGCAAGGCGACGACGCCGTGGCCCACTGGGAGCCGGCCAAGCGGGCCGCGAACGAGGCCGTGCTGAACGCGGGCGGCACGATCACCCACCACCACGGCGTGGGCACCGACCACCGCGACTGGTACGTCCGCGAGGCCGGTCCGCTCGGTGTCGAGGCCCTGCGTGCCGTCAAACGGCGGCTCGACCCCGACGGCCTCCTCAGCCCCGGGATCCTGTTGCCCGTCGACTGACCGGGTCCCGGTCCCAGCGCCGTTCGCTCACCGAAGCTCCGCCCCCCGCTCCGATCCACCCGTCACCGTCCGGAGGCACACCGATGCGACAGTTCACCGCCGTCGTCAATCCCACAGCGGGCGGCTCCACCGGGGCGGCGGCGCTGCTCCAGGTCGCCCGACTGCTGCGGGAGGCCGGAGCGGGGCTGGAGACCGAGTACAGCCGCAGCCTGGCGCACGCCCAGGAACTCGCGCGCCGCGCCGGGGAACAGGGACGGGTGGTCCTCGCCGTGGGCGGCGACGGGATGGCGGGCGGCATCGGCGGCGCCCTCAGCGGCACGGGCACCGTCCTGGGCCTGGTGCCCGCGGGCCGCGGCAACGACTTCGCCCGCGCGCTCCAACTGCCCACCGACGCCGCGGACCTGGCGCGCGTCCTGCTCGAGAACGCACCACGTCAGGTCGACACGATCGAGGTGGAGTCGGCCGTGCACCCGCGCACCGTGGTCCTCGGCAGCGTGTACGCGGGCGTCGACGCGCTCGCCAACCGGCACGCCAACCAGGCACGCGTACTGCGCGGGGCCGCCTCCTACTACGCGGGCGGTCTGCGCGCGGTCACGAGCTGGCGTCCGGCGTCCTACCGGGTCACCGTCGACGGACAGGAACACCTGCACCGCGGCTACACCGTCGTGGCCGCCAACTCCGCCTACTACGGCTCCGGGCGCATCATCGCCCCGGCCGCCCGGGTGGACGACGGCCTGCTGGACGTCGTCATGATCCGGGAGGCGCCGCGCCGGCTGTTCTTCGCCCTGATGAACGAGCTCAAGACCGGCAGCCACATCGACCGGCCCGAGGTGGAGATCCTGCGGGGCCGGGAGATCCGCATCGAGGCCGACCGGCCGGTGCCCTACGGGGCCGACGGCGAGGTCGAGGCCGTCCTCCCCGTCACGGCGCGGGTGCGGCCCGGCGATCTGGCCGTACTGGCCTGACCGCCACGCCGTCGATGGTCCGTCGGCTCAGCCCGCCTGGACGGGGCCTGCCGCACTCCCCGCCAGCCACTGCTCCCAGCTCAGGTTGAACGAGGCGTAGCCGTTGTCGGCCGGGGCCTTGGCGCGCGGTGAGCCGGTGACCGTGATCGGGTCGCCCTGCTTGACCTGGCCGTAGAACCACTTGGCGTCGGACATGGACAGGTGGACGCAGCCGTGCGATCCCCGGGCGCTGCCGCTGCCCGGGTTGGGGTCGCCGGTGGAGTAGTGGACGTACGTGCCCGACTGGGTGAGGTGGACGTCCCAGGGAAGGGTCAGGTCGTAGTAGTCGGGGCTGCCCTTGGTGCAGCTGATGCCGACGCTGCAGGAGGTCATGTGGACCTTCTTCTGCTTGTCGATCACCGCCATCGTGCCGTTCCACGTGGGGTATTGGGTGCTGCCCGCGTTGATCGACAGCGTGCGCACGGGCTTGCCGTTCTTCGTGACCTTCATGGTGTGGCCGGTGGCGGAGACGTCCGCCCGGACGTCGTCACCGACGGTGAAGTCGTGCACGTAGGAGTGCGTGCCGTAGCGGCCGTTGCCGTTGGTGACGCCCTTCAGGTCTGCGTCGATCCGCACCTTGGTGCCCGAGGCCCAGTACGACTTGGGCCGCCAGTCGGCGCGCCGGTCACCGAACCAGTGCCACGCACCCGTCATCGGCTGGGAGGAGGTCACCTTCATGTGCTTCTCGATGTCGGCCCGCGCCTTCTGGGCCACCGGGTTGGTGAAGATCACCGAGATCGGCATCGCGACGCCGACCGTGCTGCCGGTCTGCGGTGTGATCGTCTCCAGCAGCATCGGCGGCCCGGCGGGCTTCGACGGGGACGGACTCGCGGTGGCGGTGGGCTTCCCCGACGCGCCCTTGCCGCCACCGGAACCGGCCTTCGGCTCGCCCCCGCCACAGGCGCTGGTGCCCGCCAGCACTCCGGCCATGACGAGTGCCATCGCTATACCGCTACGTCGCTTCACGCTTACCCCGGCTCGTGATCGTACCGACCTCAACGTTCTGTTGGACAGTGAGCGCTTGCCCGCGGTTGCGGCTCCGAATGCAAAGCACGATTCAAGAATCGGCATGAGGGGGAACAGGCGCCGGGGCCGCGCCCCCCGGACAAGACCCTTCGCGCACCGACGGCGCCTCCGCACCGCCGCCGTCCCGGCCGGCCTCGGACCGGTCCGACGGCGCGAGCGGCGAGGGCCTACGCCCGCGCCGCCGCGGCGTTCACTCGCCGTGCGTCCATCCCTCGCCACACCGGGCACAGGCCCGACACGAGCATGGTGACGAGGTACGAAAGGCCCACCGTCGCCAGCACGGGCACCAGGCCCACCGCGGTCGCCCCCGCACCGGCGAGCAGCCCGCCCAGCGGCACCCCGGCGAAGGCCAGCGAGCTGCCGACGCCCTGTGCGCGCCCGAGGAGTTCAGGGGGGATGCGCTCGAAGAGGACCGCTCCCAGCACCGGGTTGAGGAATCCGGCGCCGAAGCCCCCCACCGCGAACACCGTGAGCACGGCCCAGACCGGGGCGTCCACGGCGAGGATCAGGAACTTCGGCGCCCCGCCGAGCAGGAAGCCCGCGAAGAAGACCCGCCGCCGCGGCAACCGGTGCGCGACGGTAGCCGCGACCAGACTTCCGCCGACCGCGGTGGCGCTGCCGACCCCGATCAGCAGGCCCAGCATGCCGGCGCCGCTGCCCGAGTCCCTGGCCCAGACCGGCAGCAGTACGCCCAAGGCGGCGTCCAGGAAGTTGGTGACGGCCAGCATCAGCATGACGGCCGGCAGCAGCCGGTCGCTCCGCAGCAGCGTGAACGCCTCGCCGAGGCTGCGCAGATAACCGGGGCGCCGCCGGCCCGCCGGTGCCGGTCCCCCGAGCTCCCCGGGCAGGGCGAGGGCGACCAGTGCCGAACCGGCCAGGAAAGCCGCCGCGTTGGCCAGCAGACCGGCCATGGGCCCGAAGATCAGCACCAGTGCGCCGCCGGCCGCCGGGCCGAGCGTGCCGGACAGCCGTTCCATCACCCCGATCCAGCCCGTGCCGCGCTCCAGGACCACTCCGGTGAGCTCGGCGGCCTGCGGGACCATGACCTCCTTCGCCAGGTCGCCCGGGCCGCGGGCGGCTCCCACCACGGCCACCAGGACCAGCAGCGGTGCGTAGGACAGCAGGCTCAGCGCGTGCAGCAGGGGGACGAGGACCACGGCCGAGGCACTGGCCAGGTCCGCCGTCCACGAGATCCGGCGCGGGCCGAGCCGGTCGATCCACGGTCCGCTCAGCGCCTTCGACGCCACGTACGGTGCCGTCTCGCAGAACGTGACCACGCCGGTCTGCGCGGCACTGCCCGTGGTGACGAGGACGAACCAGGGCAGGGCGACGGCGGCCACCCTCGTGCCGGTGAGGGACACGGCGACCGCGGCGACCAGTCCGCCGAGCGGGGAAGGGCGCCGGCGCAGTGGGCGCGGAAGCCTCACGGCTTCGGCTCCCGCACGGGCAGCACATAGGCCATCACCACGACCGGCTCCGCACCGTCCGGGGCCTGCGCGTTGTCAGGGGCCCGCCCGCCGTGCCGCCGCTGATAGCGCTCCACGACCTCCGCCAGCTCCTTGCGCAGCCGCTGCGCCTCGGACGCCGTCAACGCCAGCCCCCAGTCACTGATGTTGAGGTTCGCCTGCCATTCCGCCGGCAGCGTCGGCAGGGTGGACAGGGCCTGCTGGACGCGCAGTTGGTGCGAGTTCACCACGGACTGGAGGTAGGCCAGGGTGGCCTCGGGCTCCTGCCGGGCCAGCTCCAGGTCGTCGAAGACCGTCCGGTCGTACACCGAACGCCACCAGCGTTCCCGGGCGTTGCCCCGTTCCGTGTCCTCCGCCACCAGTCCGGCCTCGGCCAGCCGGCGCAGGTGGTAGCTGGCGGAGCCGGAGTTGATCCCCATCTCCCCCGCTATCCGGGTGGCGGTGGACGTCCCGTCCCTGCGGAGCAGGGCGAGTATCTGCACCCGGCCGGGATGCGCCAGCGCTCGCAGACTCCTGGCATCCAAGGTGATGTGGTCGGGGGTTCGGTCCTGGGTCATGAGGCCACGTTAGATTGCGAAGAACTGTTTGCGAAGAGTTCTTCGCGAAGAAGTCGCTGCGAACGCCCCCGGCAGATGGGCGAGTTGACGCCCGAGGTGGCGTCCGGCGAGCCCTGTCTCCGGTGAGGCAGGGCCGGTCCGTGAAGGTCGGGCGCCTGCCCCCGTGCAGCAGGGCCCGACCCGCTCAAGGCCCGGGGCGGCCCCGTGGGCAGGCGCCGGTCACGTTCGATCCGTGGGCAGGCGGGCCTCCTTCGCCTCTCGGACGATCGCCCAGGCGTCCGCGACCGGACCCACGTGCCCGAGCTTGTCCGGGTTGATGACGGACCGGATGGTCTGGATCCGGCCGTCGAGCACGTCGAGCGCCAGGGTGTTGAGGACATTGCCGTCCCGGTCGCGGAAGACCGCGCCCGGCTGACCGTTCACCTCGTGGTCCTCGACCGAACCGCCGATCCGGATGAACGGCCCGGCGATCGCGGCGAGCATCTGGGACACCTTCCCGGCGCCGGCGATGGCCCGGCCCCATTGGGGTGCCTTGCCGCCGCTGTCGCCGATCATCCGGACGTCGGCGGCGAGGAGTTCGCGCAGCCCGTCGACGTCCCCCTCCCTGAAGGCCTCGAAGAAGCGCCCGGCGAGTTCCTCGCGCTCCTTGCGGTCCGCCTCGAACCGGGGACGGCCCGCGTCCATGTGGCGGCGCGCCCGCACGCCGAGCTGGCGGCACGCCGCCTCCGAGCGGCCCACGGCCGACGCGATCTCGGGGTAGCCGAACCCGAACACCTCGCGCAGGACGAACACGGCGCGCTCCAGCGGGGTCAGCCGTTCGAGCAGCAACAGGGCGGCCATCGACAGGGAGTCGGCCAGTTCCGCGGAACGCTCCGGGTCCTCGTAGGGGTCGGCCAGCAGTGGCTCCGGGAACCACGGCCCGACGTACTCCTCGCGCCTGCGGCGGGCCGAGCGCAGCACGTCGATCGAGAGCCGGGTGATGACCGCCGAGAGGTAGGCCCTGGTCGACACGGGCCGCGCCGAGGAGCCCTCGTAGCGCAGCCAGGTCTCCTGGACCGCGTCCTCGGCCTCGCTGACGCTGCCGAGTATCCGGTAGGCGATCGAGAACAGCAGCGGCCGCAGCTCTTCGAACTCCTCGGTCCGCGTCATACGAGCGCCTCCTCGAAGCCCTGACGCCACGACGGGTGGCGCAGCTCCCAGCCGAGTTCGCGTTTGGCCTTGGCGTTGGAGAACCCGCGGCCCTCGGTCATCATCGCCACGGCCACGTCGCCGGCCAGCAGCCGGGCCAGCCACTTGGGGACCCGCATCGGGGGCTTGGCGCCCGCGCACCGCGCGAGGTGGGGCAACCATTCGGCGGCCGGTGCCGGTTCGTCGTCGACGATGTTGAACACGCCCTTCGCCCGCAGTTCCACGGCCAGGACGGTGGCGCGCGCCGCGTCGTCGAGGTGCACCCATGAGCTGTGCCCGGCGCCCCCTCCGACGAGCGGGAACTGCCGCTTGCGGACCAGCTCGACCTGGTCGTCGATGGCGCCCGGCCCGTAGAACCCGCCGTAACGCAGCACCGCACCGCCGGCCCCGACGACCGCCTCCTCCACGTGTGCGACCGCCGCGAGTCCCGGCTGCGCGACCGTCCCCTCGTGCAGATCCAGCGGATCCTCCTCGGTCTTCACCCAGCCGCCCTCGCGGATGCCGTTCCAGTTGGCGTAGCTCTGCGCGACGAAGCCGGACACGCCGGCCGCCTCGGCGGCGGCCAGCAGGTGGTCCGTCCCCTCGGTGCGCAGCCGGCTGGTGGTGGCGAACCACCGGTCCATGTGCTTGAGGTCGGGCTTCCCGGCATGCGCCACAGAGATGGCGGTCATCTGGTGCACGATCGTCTCCGGCCGCGCCTTGGCCACGGCCTCACCGACCGACAGCGCGTCGAGCCCGTCCATCACGACCCCGTCGGCGCCGAGCCGCTCCAGCACCTCCAATTTCGCCGCGCTCGTCGTCGTGGCCGTCACCTGATGGCCGCCGGCCACGAGTTGCGCCACCAGCCGCCGGCCCAGGACCCCGGTCCCGCCCGCCACGAACACCCTCACACCCATCACCTTCCCGATCACGGATACCGCCGTCACCTCCCTGGACGAGACAGGCCCGGGCGTCTGTGACATGGGTGGGAGGTGATCCGCCTGCCCGAGCGCGACAGGAGCGAAGCGGCTCGGAGTCGGTCCCGGACGGAAAGGACGGTCATGCAGAGGCGAGCAGGAGCCGCGTCAGCGCGTCCGGCGCGGTCACCATCGCGTCGTGCCCGCTCGCCAGCTCGGCGATCTCCCAGCCGAACTCGGCGGCGAGATCGCGGAACGGCATCCTCGACGGCGTACAGACGATGGCGCGGCAGGGCACCGCGTCGACATGGCCGGTGAGTTGCGCGGCCTCGGTGAACGTGAGCCGAGGGTGCGGCGTCAGCAGGGACTTCAGCCGGGCCACCTGGTCGGGAGCCGTGACTCCCACGGACTCCGGGGGCGGTACGGCCAGGACGTCCCCCTCGGCCAGCGAGGCCACCCAGGCACGGAACCTCTCGGACGCGCGGTCGAGCAGCGACTCCCCGTGGCTGCCGGCCCAGGCGTCGAGCATGATCAGCTCTTCCACACGGTCCGGCACGCGGTCGGCCGCCTGCCGGACGACGAAGCCCGCGTAGCTGTGTCCGACCAGCTTCACGTCCCTCAGGTCCTCACCTTCGAGCACGCTCCGAACGTCCTCCGCGTGCGTGGCGAGACCCGTGTCGGGGCTCCGCAGGTGTGCGCGCTCCCCGAGACCGGTCAGGGTCGGTGTGTGCACCGTGTGTCCGGCCGAGCGGAGAAGGTCCGCGACGTCATGCCAGCACCAGCCGCCGTGCCAGGCTCCGTGGACCAGGACGTAGGTGGCCATCGCGTTCTCTCCGTTCGTGCGGGGGCGGGGCACGGCGATCATTCTCGTGAAGGGCCGGCCGCGCTCGTGACGGGGGGGGCGGCACCGAGCGGCTCAGGACGGGCCCGGGGACGTCGCGGCGGCGGACCCGCGACGGACGACGAGGACCGCCGCGAAGCCGACGGCAAGGCCGACAGCGGTCTGCGGACCGAACGGTTCGCCGAACATGAGCGCGCCCCACAGCGCCGTGACCGGAGCCATCAGGAACATGAGCGTGTTCACCTGGGTCACGCCTGCCCGCTCCAGGGCCAGCCAGTACAGCCCGTAGCCGCCGAAGGTGGCCAGCACCACGAGCCAGAGGGTGGCGATCCAGAACGACGGCGCGGCAGGCGGCGACGCCGCACCGACGCCCACGGCGAACGCGGTGAAGACGACGGCGCTGGTGGTGCAGTGGATCGTCATCGACACGAGCGGAGGGACCTGTGCGCACGAACGGCGTTCGAGGAAGGTCGCCGCGACGAGCGAGGCCATTCCGAGGAAGGGCACGGCGTAGGCCCACCAGACCACGCCGCTGGTCGCCATGGCGTCCGCGCTGGTGACGACTCCGACGCCGGCCACGCCGAGGCACAGCCCGAGCCATTGCCTGCGGGAGGCGTACTGCCGCAGCAGCGGGCCGGCGAGGGCCCCCACCACAAGGGGCTGCGTCCCGTCGATGAGGGCCACGGTGCCGCTGGAGACCCCCAGCTGGATCGCGTAGTACACGGTGAGCAGATAGCCGCTCTGCGAGAGGGCCCCGACGGCGATCTGACGTGCCGCGTCCCGTGGGGTGAGACCTCGCCAGGCCGATCCGTAGCGGGTGGCCGTGACACCGACGAGGAGCACCGCCAGCGGAAGGAACCGCCACATCAGGACGGTCACCCCGTCGGCGCTCTCCGCCCCGAGCTTGGCCCCGATGAAGCCGGAACTCCAGCACAGCACGAACGCCACCGAGAGCGGGAAGTTCACTCGCATCCTCCAGCTATACCGATCGGTATACCTCTTACCCAGCACTATACAGAGCGGTATACTTCAGTGTCATGGGCCAAGCAGCGAAGCCTCAGCACGTCACCATGACGCCCGCCGCCCGGCGGGCGCTGGAGGCCGCCTCCCGGCTGTTCTACGAGCACGGGATCCACGCCGTGGGCGTGGATCTGATCGCCGGCGAGGCGGGCGTGACGAAGAAGACGCTCTACGACCGGTTCGGCTCGAAGGAGCGGATCGTCGTGGAGTACCTCACGGACCGCGACGCGCGCTGGCGGGCCCGGCTCGCGGAGCACCTCGACCGTCACCCGGATCCCGCGGAGCGCTGCCTGGCGGTCTTCGACGCCTCCCGGACATGGATGCGGGAGAACGGCGCCAAGGGCTGCAGCATGATCAACGCACACGCGGAGATCAGCGACCCGGCGCATCCCGCGTACGCCGTCATCAAGGAGCAGAAGGCCTGGATGCTGGCCCTTTTCACCGGCCTCGCGCGGGAGATCGCGCCCCGTGGTGCCGCGTCGCTCGGGCGCACCCTGATGCTGCTGCACGAAGGAGCCCTGGTCAGTCATGGCCTGGGCGTCTTCCCGGACCCGCTCAAGGCCGCCCGCGAGCAGGCACGCTCCCTCCTCGCGTCGCATGCCGCCGCGCGGAGACCCCCGCGGTGACGGCCGCCGGCTCCGGGGCGAGGGACGGTATCCCCCCGGGCCGGTGCCGGGGCCAGGCGCGCACCGCTCTCACCGGTGCCGGGGCCAGGCGTGCACCCCTCTCACCGATGCCGCGGCTACGGGCACACCCCTCCCCCGGACCCGCCCGCCGGAACACCGGATCCGTGCCGTTCCGACCGCGCGGCCGACTCAGGGCTCACCGCTCGGCGTTCCGCCCAGCGGCCTCTCGAAGAACGTCTCCAGGACGATCGTCGCCTGCGTGCCGCTCACCCCCTCGATCGCGTACAACCGCCGCAGCACGTCCTGCAGTTCCTCCGTGGTCGACGTGCGCACCTTGACCAGCACCGACGCGCTGCCCGCGATGACGTGCGCCTCCTGGATCTCGGGCAGCGCCGCGAACGCCGCAGCGGAATCCCCCATCCAGGACGTCGAGTCGACCATGACGAAGGCCAGTACGCCCCGGCCCACGGCGGCCGGATCGACGTCGATCGTGGTCCTGCGGATCACGCCGCGCTCGCGCAGCTTACGGACGCGCTCGTGCGCCGCGGCCGGCGACAGCCCCACCGCCTGGCCCAGCGCCGCGTAGGACTGAGTGGCGTCCGCCTGGAGCAGGCCGAGCAGCTCACGGTCGATGTCATCTACATGCTTCATAGGTGAGCCGTAATCCATCTGGTAGAGGTGGTGTCGCAACGATTCAGATTCGGTTCGAGCTTACAGGGGTGGAATCATGTCCGGTCAGCCTTCGAATTCTGTGTACGAGATTCTGGACGAGCGGTTCTTCACCGGACGCTGCGCCTTCGGCGACGACCGGCTGGAGACGCTGTACGACGGCTGCCGCTGGGCCGAAGGCCCGGTGTACCTCCCCGCCTGGCGGCAGTTGATCTGGAGCGACATCCCCAACGACCGCATGCTGCGCTGGGACGAACAGACGGGGACCATCGGCACGTTCCGCTCCCCCGCCGGCCACAGCAACGGCAACACCCTCGACCGCGAAGGCCGGTTGATCAGCTGCGAGCAGGGCAATCGTCGCGTCACCCGCACCGAGCACGACGGCACCGTCACCGTGCTGGCCGACCGGTTCGAGGGCAAGCGGCTGAACAGCCCCAACGACGCCGTGGTGCACTCCGACGGAACCATCTGGTTCTCCGACCCCGACTTCGGGATCACCTCCGACTACGAAGGACACCGGGCGGAGAGCGAGATCGGCGCCTGCCACGTCTACCGCGTCGCCCCTTCCGACGGCCGCGTCGCCCTGGCCGCCGACGGCTTCGGCGGACCCAACGGCCTGGTCCTCTCCCTCGACGAGCAGCAGCTCTACGTCTCCGACACCCGCGCCGGCCACATCCGGGTCTTCGACGTACGGGACGACGGCTCCCTCTCGGACGGCAAGGTCTTCGCCGAAGCCACCGACGGCGACAGCCGGTTCGACAACATCCGCTTCGACAACCAGGGCCGCCTGTGGGCCGCCGCCATGAACGGCGGAGTGCACTGCTACGACCCCGACGGCACCCTGATCGGCCGCCTGCGCGTCCCCGAGGCCGTCTCCAACATCGCCTTCGGCGGAAGCAAGAACAACCGGATGTTCATCACCGCCACGACGTCCTTGTACTCCCTGGTGATGTCGGTGACAGGCGCACCCCGCATACGCCGCCGCTGACGCCACGACACCGGGCACGGCACGACTCGTCCGCATCTCCTGGACAGCCACGCCACCGGCCTGCTCCTGCCGTCCCGGGCGGCGCTCCCGGTCAGTTCGACGCGGAGCGCTCGTGCGGGAGTTGGTGCCGGGCGGCCATGGCGTGGAAGACCTTCTTCGGTTCCCAGTGGGTGTCGTCGAGCATGCGGACGACGCCGTAGGAGGCGATGTCGCGGTCGCGGGGCTTGTCGTAGTTGGCGAACGAGAACCACAGCGCGGTGTCCACGCCCTCGTCCTCGAAGACGTCGAGCAGTTCGGTGAGGTAGCGCACCTGCTCGTCCTCGTCGGGGACCGCTCCCCGCGGCGGCTGCCAGGCCATGCCGCCGAGGTCACCCGCACCGAGGTAGGCGCAGGTGCCGTACTCGGTGACGGCGAGCGGCTTGCCGTGCGCGAGGGACTCGCGCAGGTGGGCGCGGAAGGTGTCGGCGTTCTCGGCGGACCGGTAGGCGTCGATGCCCACCAGGTCGAACGGTTCCCAGTCGACGGGCTCCCAGGGGCCCGAGGCGTACGTGATCCTGCCGCCGAAGTGCGCGCGGACGGTCGCCGCGGCTCGGGCGAGGAAGGCGTTGAGTCGTTCGGGGACCGCGTCGAGGGAGAGCCACCACTGCATGTCGGCGGTGGCCATGGCGTGCAGGCGGTCGAGATGGGTGTCGCCCGGAAGGAAGCCGTGGGCGAAGGCGCTGAGTTCGCAGCCGGCGACGAACACGACCCGTGCGCCGCCCTGGCGCAGCGCCTCGGCGCGTCGCGCGCAGTCGGCGAGGAACGCCAGGACGTCCTCGGGGGAAAGGTCCACGGGGAACGGCGAGAACCACACTTCGAGCCCGGCGTCCGCCGCGTGCCGGGCGGCGACGCCCAGCCGCTCGCCGTCCCGCCCGGAGACGCGCACGGCGTCGCAGTGCAGTTCACCCGCGATCACCGCCATCTCGCGGCGGACCGCCTCGGAGTCGAAGCTCTTCCGGGTGAGCCGGTCTCCCGGGAACGTCCCGGTGTCGTAGTTGATGCCGCGTGCGCGCACGTCAGGGGCCTTTCACAGGGTCGAGTCCGTGTTCCAGCAGGTCGAAGGCCAGCTCGACGTCCTCGGCCAGAGCACGGCCGGTGGCCTCGGGGGACGCTCCGCCCAGCAGCCGACGGAAGTACGCCTCCTGGAGGGTGAGCAGGGACGCCGCGATCTGGGCCGCTATGAGTGCCGCCGCCGTGTCGCCGTACTCGTCGGCCAGGACCTGCGTCAGTGCCTGGCGCTGTCGGTACAGCAGTCCGTTCGCCGCGTTCTGCAGTGCAGGGCTCTCCTGGACGACGCGCACGCGGGCGATCAGCGCTTCCATGTCCGATTCCGGAATCCGTCCGGCGGCGAGCGCGCGGTGATGGGCGCGCAGTGCCTCCAGGAACGTCTGACCGGCCGGTCGGCCGGCGACGATCCCGGCCAGGTCGTCGCCGCCCACGCCCTGAAGGGCGAGCGATTCCTTCGTCGGGAAGTACGCGAAGAGGGTCGCCTTGGCCACTTCCGCGGCCTCGGCGATCTCGTTGACCGTCACGGCGTCGAATCCGCGCTCGATGAACAGCCGCATCGCCACCGCGGCGATGCGTTGCCTGGTCTGTTCCTTCTTGCGCTCACGAAGCCCTGTCACACGACCACAATAACCATACCCGGTTCAAAAACAAACTCGGTATGGATTCCCACGAGGCGTCGCGGTGGGCCTCTCACCTGTGGGACAGCGGGCGAGGAAGCGTCACGGCGCCCCCGCCCCGGCCGGTCGGCGGGGCGCCCCGGCCGACGCAGCACCGGTCACTTCCATCCGTACGCGTACGCCGCGACCCAGGTGACGTCGAGCTCCGCGCTGCTGCCGGGGGCCGCGCCCGGCCCTTCGAGCGCGCTCTCGTTCTGGAGCACCCAGGACAGCGGGCGGTCCGGCACGTTCCTGGTGTCGTGTCCGGTCTGCCGGCCGTCGACGAAGAAGCGCACGTGTCCGGGGGTCCACTCCGTCGACACGGTGTGCCACTCGGTCCAGTCGTCGCCGCTGGGGTAGTAGCCCTGCTCGCCCCCGCCGCACGGATGGTGGAAGGCGGTGATGGTGCCGGTCCACTCGCCTTCGGGATGGTCCATCTCGCAGCCGCCGCCGTAGTGCAGCCAGGCCGACTTGTACCCCAGCGCAAGTCTCGTCACCTTGATGCGCGCGCTGTACTTGCCGTACGCCATCTGCATGACGGCCCGTGGCACGACGGCCGCAGCGTGCACCGGGCCACCGTCCTCGGGGCGCCACATCCTGATGCGCATCCTCCCGTCACCGTTCTCCGCGCGGCCGACGCTCACGGTGTCCTCGGGGTGGTAGACACCGACGACGTCGCGACCCCGGTCGTTGGCGGTGTCGCGCCAACCGGTCGGGTACGCCCACCAGTTGTCCCGGTAGGTCCCGCTCAGCCCGCCGCAGTACGCGGCGGAGGTGTCGACGTGGTGGTCGCAGTCGCTGAACCCGCCGAGCGGCACCTCGTCGCCGTTGAAGTCCTCCGCGAGGACCTGCCAGAACGGCCCGCAGTCACCGCGGGGCAGTTCGGTGCCCGTGGTGCGACAGGCGTCGGCCGACCGGGGCGCACCGTCGGCCCTGGGCACGAGGAGAAGCGCGGCCAGCAGCAGGAGGCCGAACGACACGAACAGGATGCGCGGGCGACGGTTCGGTGCGGCGTGTGAACCCATCGGAGGACTCCCGGAGCCGTGTGGGACGGTACGAGCCACGCGACTGAGCATCCTCCCCGCGCGGCACGACCGACGCCACCCCCGGAACGGACCCGGCTTCCCCCGGACTTGAGGGGCCGCCCCTCAGACGGTGACCGGCACGCGGCGCAGAGGGCGACAGTCCGCAGTTGCCGGTCACGAGGGTGGTGACGCCCTGACGGAGACAGGCCTCCGCGCCGGGCATGGCCCGGACCGAGAAGTCCGCGTGGGAGTGCAGGTCGATGAAGCCGGGGGTGACGGCCGGCCCGGTCGCGTCCAGCACGGTGGTGGCCGTCGCAGCCTGGTCGGACGCGCCGACGTGGACGATGCCGCCGTCCCGTACGGCGACGTCCGCGCGGCGGGGCGCGGCGCCGGTTCCGTCGAACGCGGTGCCGCCGGAGACGAGGACGTCGTACGGTCCGGCCTGGTCGGGCCTGGGCATGGGTGCTCACTTCCTGGGCCGCGGTCGGTGTTCGGGGCGGGCTGGAAGTTTCCGTGGGCCGACCTGTTCGGCGCCTGGCGTCGAGGTCGGCGGGAAGGGGCGTGCGGGGCGTGGCGTCGAGGTCAGCGAGAAGGGGCGTCCGGGGCGAGGTCGAGCAGGCGGTCGGCGTGGCGCGCCCCGCTCTCCGCCGCGATCTCGTCGAGCGTCTGCGCGTCGCGTACGGGGGCGAACCGCACGTCCGTTCCGTCGACCACGTAGCCGTGCACGGCGGGTCGGGGCAGGCTGTTGTAGGCCCAGGGGGTGGAGAAGTAGTACGCGCCCGTGTCGTACAGGACGACGAGGTCGTCCGCGTCCAGGGCGGGCAGTTCGCGGTTCTCCGCCACGACGTCCCCGGCGAAGCAGCAGGGCCCCGCGACGTCCTGGGCCACGGGCTCTCCCGTCTTGGGCCGCCCCTGCGCGTCGAAGGCGCCGACCCGCAGCGGCCAGGAGCCGGGCATCAGGACGGTCCGGGTCGCGGTCTGCGCGCCCGCATGGGTCACGGCGATACGGCGGCCCCCCGACTGCTTGGCGTACTCGACGCGGGCGGCGATGAACCCGTTCTTGGCCAGCAGCGACCGGCCGAACTCGGTGACCAGCGCGTACTGTCCCCCGAACAGGCCGGGCACCGCGGACCGCAGGGTGCGCGTGTAGTCGTCGAACGTCGGACGCACCTCGTCGTCGGCGAAGTTGACCGGCAGGCCGCCGCCGATGTCCAGGCTGGTGATCTGCCGGCGGCCCAGCGTCGCGTTGATCTCCTCCGCCAGGCGGTACGTCTCGCCGATCCCCTCGGCGATCAGTTCCAGCGGGCAGCCCTGGGAGCCGACGTGCGCGTGCAGCCGGGTCAGCCAGGGATGCCGGGCGAAGGCCCGGACCACGCTGTCGCGTCCTCCCGCGTCGCGCAGGGCCACCCCGAACTTGGAGGTGGCCGTCGCGGTGCTCATCGCGCCGATCGCGCCGCCGCCGACCTGGGGGTTGACGCGCAGGCCGACGACGGACGCGCAGCCGGCGGGCCGCAGCGCGTCGACGCGGTCGAGTTCGTCGAGGTTGTCGGCATTGAGGGCGACGCCCAGCGAGAGCGCCTCGGCGATCTCCTCGCGGGTCTTGGCGGGCGAGTCGAGGACGATGCGGTCCGGTGCGAACCCGGCGCCCCGGGCCAGCCGCAGCTCTCCGGGGCCGGCCACTTCGCACCCCATGCCCTGGTCCGCGAGCAGCCGCAGAACCGGTACGAGGGACGAGGCCTTGGCGGCGAAGGTGTGCAGCACCTCGGGCACGGCGTCGAAGGCGCCGTGCAGGGCGGCCACCGACGCGCGGATGCCGTCCGTGTCGAGGAAGCCGGCGACGGGCTGGGCCGCGCCGACGAGCCCTCGGTCGACCGCGTGGCGCAGGACGGTGCCGACGCGCCCGGCTGAGCGCGGGACGGCGGCGGTGGGCTGCGCGGACGGATGGTCAGGACGGACGTCGCTGTTCAGGGTCACGGAGGGGGCCTTCGTCACGGTGGAGGGGGTGACTGAAGCGTGGTCCCCGGGGCCCGTCGCGGTCTTCGTGGTCCCGTACAAAGGATCGCGGATCGTTTGTCCGCCGCTCCGAAAACGGCGGCGCGGCCCGTCACCGCTTCCAGGACCTGTCGTCACCGGCGTCGCGGGGCAGGCGCGAATTGTCAGCGGGCCCCAAGGGCTGTCCCGTAATCCCTGGTGGATCAGTGCGCGGCGTCGGATGCGGTGCATCGCAAGGCGGCGGAACATCCTCATACCGGGCGTATGCGGGTGATCCGACGAGCGGCGAGGTGCCGTAGCCGTCGTCGTGCGCCCGCCAGGGATTACCGGACTGCCCTCAGGCCTCCGTGCTCCCCTCGGTCTCGGCGAGGCGCAGCGCGAGCGTGACGACGAGCCGTGTGTCGGGGTCGTCGAGGTCGATGCCGAAACGCTCGCGGACCCGGCGCAGCCGGTAGCGCAGGGTGTTGGGGTGCAGGACGAGGTGATGGGCCGCTCGGGACATGTCGCCGGCCGCGTCGAGATAGGCGCGCAGCGAGCGCACCAGTTCGCCTCCGGCGGCGAGATCCGCCGTCACCATGTCGTGGACGGGGCCTCCGTGCCGTTCCCACAGGGGGCGTATCGCGTCGAGGACCCGCAGGACGGCCACCGTGTGCCCGACGTCGCCCGGCCCCGCGTGCCGTACCGGTGAGCGCGGCCCGTCTCCCCCGTCCGGGGCCGCGGCACGGCCGGCCAGGACGGCGCGGGCCTCGCGTTCGCGCAGGGCCCGGACGATCAGGAGGGCTTCCTCGTAGGACTCGGCGGCGCCCGACGGCGCGTCCGCCGGTGTCCCGGCGCCGACCCAGACCGCGGGGGCGTCGGGCATGGCGGCCGCGAGTGAGTCGAGTTCGCGGGCGAGGCCCGGCGCGTCGCGCGCGTCGCCGTCCGGGAGCGGCAGCAGGACGGTCAGGCGGTGGTTCTCGCGCCAGACGCGTGCCGTGGCGCGGTGGGCGACGGCCTGCAACGCGAGGGCCTGGAGGCTGCGTTCCGCGGCGGGGCCGGCCGCGCGGTCCCGTTCGGCGACCACGACCGCACAGGGCACGTCGGGCGCGAGTTCCAGCGACCACACGTGGGAGCGGCGGTCACCCTCGCCGAGCAGCAGGCCGCGCAGGGCGTGTTCCTGGCGCCGCCGGCCGGCGCTGCCCCGCAGCCGGTGCTGGAGCAGGTACGGCACCACGACCTCCGCGGCGCGGCGCAGCACGTCCGCCGCGTCCGGCGACAGCCGTCCCCCGTCGGCCGCCGCCCACATCGAGCCGAGGACCTCACCGCCGCTGCGGATGGCGACGGCCAGCCGTTCGGGGTCGGTGCCGTCGGCCGGGCGGTGGATGACGTCGCGGGAGGTCCACAGGGCACGCAGCAGTCCGCTGCGGCGCAGTTCGGCGACCCGCCAGTCGGGGACCCTGCCGCCCAGGATCGTCGACTGCCGCAGTCCGTCCGCGTCGGCGCTGGTCGCCGAGTGCGCGACGACCCTGAACCGGGTGTCCTCCACCGTGATCGAGGCACGGCAGTAACGGGCGACGACCGAGGCGAGTACGGCGAGGCCGCCACCCGCGGCGGCCTGGGCCAGGCGGTCCTCGCTGCCCACCGCACCGAACGCCAGCGCGGACCGGACCAGTTCGAGGGCGTCGCCCCAGTCGGCCCACTCGGCCCGGGTGAGCAGCGCGACCCCGGTCTCCCGCGCGGCGGTGAGGACCGTGGCAGGCAGGGTGTCCGCGCCCCCGCTGCGCAGGACGACCGCGACGGCGCCCCGCCGGGCGGCCTCCCGTACGGCGTCCGGGACGGAGCCGGTGCCCGGCCGCAGGCCTGTCGCGAGCACGATGTGGCCGTCGTACGGGCGCGGCGCGTCCTCCTCGCCGATGACGACGCCGTGCACGGCGGTGTCCTGGCCGGACGGTGCGAGGACGAGGTGGAGGATGCCGTCCTCGTCGTGGGCGAGGACCTGCCTCAGGGTGGCGTCCGGCGGCGTACCGCCGCCCGGTGCTGCTCCGGTCATGGCCGGCGGGTGCGGCGGCTGGCCCCTGCGTGCATGGGCCAAGGATACGAGCAGGTGCGGTGGGGGGGGATCAGTCCGGCAGTACGAGGTGACAGCTCTCGCCCGGCTCGACGGAGACCGCGCGGTCCGGGAGCCGGATGTCGATGGGCGAACGGTCGGACGACGGGACCGCGATCTCGAGCCGCCCGCTCTCCAGGCGCAGCCGCACACCCCAGTGCCCGTGGTAGCGCAGGGAGATCCCGTAGGAGGACAGTTCCGGCATCGGCACCGGGTCGAGCCAGAGCGCGCCGGCGCGGGTCTCCAGTCCGGTCAGCCCGCGCTGGATCAGGTCGAGGGTGCCCGCCATGGCGCCCAGGTGGATTCCCTCTCCCGTGGTGCCGCCCTGGACGTCGGCGATGTCTCCGCGCAGGGCCTCCTGACAGAACCACCACGCCTCCGCGCGCCGGGCGCGGGCCAGGACCCAGCCGTGCACCAGACCGCTGAGAGTGGATCCGTGGCTGGTGCGGCGCAGGTAGTACTCGACCGTGCGCAGCCAGGTCGCCTCGTCCAGGTGGTGGCCCAACCGGCTGAAGAGAGACCGGAGTTCGGCGGGCGAGAAGAGGTAGCCGAGCATCAGCACGTCGGCCTGTTTGGACGCCTGGTAGCGGTTGACGGTGTCGCCCTCCGCCTCCAGGATCCGGTCCAGCCGCCGGATGTCGTCGTACTTCTCGCGGTAGCGCTCCCAGTCGAGTTCGGCGAGATCGCCGTAGCCCTCGAACTGGCTGATGACGTCGTTGTGGAAGGGCACGTGCAGCGTGCGCGACACCTCCTCCCACTGCTCCAGCTCGGCACCGTCCAGCCCGGTGCGCTCGGTGAGTTCACGGCGGCGCGGTTCGGGCAGCGCGCGCAGCAGTTCGAGGGTCTTGGCCAGTACCCAGGCGGCGGTGACATTGGTGTAGGCGTTGTCGTCGAGGCCCGGCCGCTCGGCGTCCGGATAGGCGTCGTGGTACTCGTCGGGGCCCATCACGCCCTTGATGCGGTACCGGCCCAAGTGGTCGTCGTAGGTGGCCGAGTCGGTCCAGAAGCGGGCGATCTGCAGCAGCATCTCGGCGCCCTTGGTGTGCAGGAACTCGGCGTCCCCGCTGGCCTCGTGGTACTGCAGCACGTTGTAGGCCACCGCCGAGCCGACGTGCCACTGGAGTCGTGAGTTGTCCGGCAGCCAGCGGCCCGAGTGCGGGTTCAGATGCAGTTGCTGTGTCTCCTCGCGCCCGTCGCTGCCGCTCTGCCACGGGTACAGGGCGCCGCGCCTGCCGAGGGCACGGGCGGCGGCACAGGCCCGGTCGAGCCGCCGGTGGCGGTAGCGCAGCAGGGCTCTGGAGACCTCGGGGAAGTGGAGGTTGAGATAGGGCAGGACGAACAGCTCGTCCCAGAAGACGTGGCCGCGGTACGCCTCGCCGTGCAGACCCCTGGCGGGCACCCCGACGTCCAGGTCGGCCGTGTGCGGGGAGAGGGTCTGCAGCACGTGGAAGAGATGCAGGCGCAGAATGCTGCCCGCCTCTCCGGGGACGTCGAGTTCGGCTCGGCGCCACATCTGGTTCCAGGCGATCCGGTGCGGCTCCAGCAGGTCGTCGAACCCGGGGGCGTCACGGACCCGGTCGACGGCGGCGTCCCACGGGTCGCTGATCGCGGGATCACGTGAGGTGTGCACGGCGACGGTCTTGTCGACTCCGACGGTGCGGCCCGGTGTCAGGTACAGACGCACCCGCTGGACCGCGCGCGGGAAGTCGTGGTGCTGCGACACCGGAACGTCCGCGGTGAGCCGGGACGCCATGCCGATCCTGATGTCCGAGGTCCGGGTCCGGCAGCGCAGCCAGACCGTGTCGGGACCGGCGGTGTCGGTGTGTACGTGCGTCAGGTGGCGGCCGTCGAGGTCCGCGTAGCGCGGCACTCCTGCGTTGGTGACGCCCCCGTCGAGCGCGGCCTCGACCTCCAGTTCCCCGGCGAACTCCTCGGCCGTGAACTCGGTTCGCAGGGCGACCAGATGCGGGTCGGCCATGTGCACGAGACGCTGCTGCCGCACGTACAGGACACGGCCGTCGCCGAGGCCGTAGCGGGTGCGGCGTTCCAGCAGGCCGGTGGAGAGGCGCAGGATCAGACGGTGGTCCAGCACCGGTGCGGTCTCCGGTGTCAGCCAGTGCTGTCCGGGCAGCCGGAAGCGGAGCGGCAGCCAGTTCGGGAGGTTGACGATGTCCTCGTTCTCGACCTGGCGGCCCGCGACGTCGGAGGTGAGCCGGTTGTAGCAGCCGGCGGCATAGGTGCCCGGGTAGTGCACGCCGTCCGCGGCGCACTCGGGCAGTGCGCCGCGGGTCGCGAGGTAGCCGTTGCCCAGCGTGCAGAGCGATTCCCTGAGACTCTCCTCGGCGGGGTCGAACCCTTCGTACTCCCACGTCCAGCCGGTCATCGCGGCGCTGCCCCGTGGGACGCGACGGCCGTGGCACGGCGCGGCGCGGAACCGATCACGTCGTGGGACCGGACGACCATGGCTGCTCCCCTCGTGGACCGACCCTTCAAACGATCACACCAGCTGGGGCACGATCGCCACCGGGCAGTACGCGTGGTGGAGCAGGGTGTGGCTCACCCGGCCGAGCTGGAGACCGAAGTGGCCCGCCCTCCGGCGGGCGCCGACGATCACCAGATCGGCGGCGGCCGAACGCCGCACGAGGATCCGGCGGGCCGGCCCTTCGGCGGTCACGCCGCGCACCCGTACGCCGGGGTGGTCGGCCGCGGCGTCGTGCAGCACGGCGTGGAGCAGGGCCGCGGCCCGCTCCTCGTAGAGGCGCCCGGGAGCGTCGTCCGGCTCGGGCGCTCCGATGACGTCGTGCGCGGGGCGGCGCCAGGCCCGCACGACGTCGAGGACGCACCCACGGGTCTCGGCCTCGTGGAAGGCGAACCGCACGGCCTCGCCGCTGGTGACGGGATCCCCGGCACCGAGCAGGATCCGCTCGTGGCCGCCGGCCAGACCGGCGCTGTCCCCGCGGACCACGATCACCGGGCAGTGGGCACGGGCCGCCACGGCCAGCCCGACCGAACCGAGCAGCAGTCCTGGCAGCCCGCCGCGGCCACGCGATCCCGTGACCAGCGCGGAGGCGTTGTTGCCCTCGCGCAGGAGGGTCTCCACCGCGTCCTCGGGGATCACGTCGGTGAACACCTTCACGTCCGGGTCGCGTCGCGTGGCGCGCTCCGCCGCGGAGGCCACGATGTGCTCGGTCGGCACGCGCTCGGAAGGGCGGTCCAGGCCGCTCGACGGAAGGGCTCCCTCGTAGCGCTCCCAGAGCGAGGCGTTCACCAGTCGCAGCGCCAGTCCGTGACGGGCGGCTTCGTCCACCGCCCAGTCGACCGCCTGGAGACTCGAGTCCGAACCGTCGACGCCCACGACCAGGGGAAGCGTCATCATCGTCCCCACCGCCTTTCGTCGGACTGCCCGGCCGGCAGTACGGGGCTTCCATCCCACCGTGCCAGCCACGGCCGTCCGGTACGAGGGGCACGTCGGCTCTTGTCGGGGACGTTCGGCCCTGGCGGGGAGCCCTGATGCCGTCCGGCCCTGGTGGCCCGGCCGATCCCGTGGTGTCCTGTAGGTGACGGGGAGGACCCGACCGAGACGCGGGGAAGCGGCCGACAGCCGTGCACCGCGCAATCAGGATCCGCGAGAAGCGGATGGCGTCCTTCCCGTCCTGTCATGACGTCGCCCTCCCGGCGGCGCCCTCCCGAGGCACGGCCGCGCGGAGCCCCACCGGGGCCGAACGCCCCCGTGCCAGGTCCGAGCGGCCCGTGGCGGGCGGCTCCGTCGGCGCCCACGCTGGAATCGAGGACTCCACGGCAAGGACGGCCGCGGGACCGCCGCACCGGACCGGAACAGGTTCGCTCCTGGTCGGCACACCGGGCGCGCGGGACCGAAGAGTCGTCGGCCCTGCTGTCGACCGCACTTCGACCTTCCGAGGAGGAGATCATGCACGGCAGCCCGCACATCGTGAGCGACGTGATGACACCCACCGTCGTCGCGGTCGGCCGCGACGCGCCGTTCAAGGACATCGTCACGCTGATGGAGCAGTGGAAGGTCAGCGCCCTGCCCGTGCTGGAGGGCGAGGGGCGGGTGATCGGGGTCGTCTCCGAGGCCGACCTGCTGCCCAAGGAGGAGTTCCGGGACAGCGACCCGGAGCGGTTCACCCGGCGACGCCGGCCGGCGGACCTGGCCAAGGCGAGCGGGCTCACGGCCTGGGAGCTGATGAGCACCCCGGCCGTGACCGTGCACGCCGACGCGGCGTTGGCGGAGGCCGCGCGCATCATGGCGCAGCGCAAGATCAAGCGGCTTCCCGTCGTCAACGACGTCGGGCTCCTCGAAGGGATCGTCAGCCGCGCGGACCTGCTCAAGGTGTTCCTGCGCGAGGACGAGGACCTCGCCGAGGAAGTGCGCCACGAGGTCGTCGACCGGCTGTTCCCGCTGTCCGCCGACCACATACAGGTGGAGGCCTCCGACGGAGTGGTCACCCTCGCCGGCTGGGTGGAGAGCACCGGGCTGGTGCCCGTGGCGGAACGCCTGGCCCGCGCCGTGGAGGGTGTCGTCGACGTCCGCTGCCACCTCGCCCAGGCGTCCGCGCGGACCGAGGAGTGGTCCGAGCGGCGGTGACGGGCCCCGCGGCCCCGGGGGGGGCGGCGTCGGGCCCGGTCTGGCGCCGCCGTACACGTACGGACGCCGCCGTATGCGTACGGACGGAGCGACACCGCGGGGGAACGGTGCCGCTCCTGACTCCACTGTCCTCCCGTCCGGGCCGCCGCGCATGTGCCGATGGTCCCGTGCCCCGGGCCGGTCGGCTTCGGGCACGGACGTTCGGCTTCGGTTCCGGACGTCCGGCTCGGTTCAGCACGTACGGTCGTGCGCCGCGCGGCCCGCGTGGCGCACGACCCCGACGCGTACGACGGGCGCTCTCGGTCAGACCGTGATGCGCCGGCCGGTCACGGTGTGGACGTCGATGCGCACCCACAGCTCACGCCGGCCGCCGGCCCACGGCTCGCTGCGTGCCAGGTCGGTGAGCCGACGCGCCTCCTCCTCGTCCGTCACGGCCTGCCCGTGCCCGCGCACGAGAACGCTCCAGCCCTCGCTGAACGCGTCGTCGATGCGGTCGACCTCGAAGGCCACCTCGGAGCCCGCGGCCAGGGCCGGCGTGGAGCCGGGCGAGGTGCGGAAGACGATCGCGCCGTCGACGACGCCGTAGTTGACGGGCACGACGGCGGGGCCCGTGGCGGTGAGGACCGCCACCCTTCCGACGCCGTGGTTCGACAGCAGGGTCCGGCACTCGGAGGGGCTCAGTTCGGTGAGGTCGGGGCTCCGTCCGGCCTGTCCCGGGCCGGGCGGCCGGTCACTGTCGCCTCCGGTGAGGTGGGACATCGTGGTGTGCAGTGCTTCGGCGAGCCGGAGCAGGGTGCCCGTGCCGGGTGCGGCTCCCGGCTTCTCCTCCAGGTAGCGCAGATAGTTGGGCGCGACGCCGGCTCGGGCGGCCGCCTCCTCGCATGTCAGGCCCAGTTCCGCCCGGCGTGCGACCAGCCGTCGGCCGAGATCGCCGAGCGGTGGCGCCTCCACCGTGTTCGTCCGTACCTGTCCGGTCATGACTCGCCACGTCCTCTCGTCATGCCTCGCGCCCTTGGGCCGGCGTCGTCGGCGACCGGCGCCGACCGGCGCGCCTTGCGGAACCGGGATCGCCCCGCGGTTCCAGCCTGTCCGAGAAAGGAGGGAGACCGCTTGGGCCGTCCGGCCCACATCGACGGCCCAAGGGGCCGTCGCAACGGACCGACGGCAGGCCTGCCGCGCAGCCGTCCGCCGCCGTTGTCCGGCACGGCGCCGGCGCGAGGAGGGTTCCGTGAGCGAGGAGGATTCCGTGAACGAGGAGGGTTCCGTGAGTCACGACGTGGCTCGCGCGTCGCCCTGGCTCCGGGAGGGAGCCGCGGGAGCCGCCGACGAGGGCCACGTCGGTGCGGGCTGCGGGCGGCAGCGGACCGTGCCGCGCCGTGCCTGCCGGTCCCCCCGCCGGAGCCGACGCGTCAACCATCGCCGCCCACAGTCGAGTTGGACCGGTTCGAGCAATCGGCCGCGTCGACCGCAGCAGCCTCGCGTGGTGGCCCGGACGGCGACTCCCCCATCCGGGCGCCATGCCACCCGCGCCCGGCATGGCTCCGGGACCTGCGACGCCGCACGGCGGAAGCTGATGCCTCCCGCCTGCAGGAGAGGCCCGTGAACGACCACATCCCGCAAGGACCCCGACCGCCGGCATCCACCGATGCCGGCGCCGACGCCGGCAGTCAGGCCGGGGTCATCGGCATCGGGCTCGCGGCCGTGCTGACGTTCGCTCTCGCGCAGGGTTCGTGGCAGTGGTTCGCGACGTTCATCGGGGTGACGCTCCTCTCGGTGATCTTCGCCTTTGAGCGTCGGTCGCCGTGGACGTCCGACCTGCGGTCCGCGTACATGCGCGGTCTGATCGCGTACGCGCTGGTCGTCGGCCTGTGCGTGGCGATCGCGCTGGCCCCCATGATGCAGCGCTGGGCCTGGGTGTTCCCGATGCCGGGCACCCGCGTCGACTGCACCTGGCTGGGCAGGTACGAGGCCGTCCGGTCCCGGGCCACACTGGCCGGCCTGACCGGCCTCGACCGCACCGCTGCGGCGTACGCGGCGGAGTCCAAGAGCCGTGAGGCCATCGCCGGCTGCCTGTCGGCGACGACGACCCTGTGGCTGCCCCTGTACGGGGCCGGGGCGGCCGTGCTGGTGGGAGTGAGCGCGTGGTTCCGCGACCGTGCGCGTGCGCGGAAGGGATCCCGGCCGGGGCCCGCCCCCGCGGAGCCGCTGCACGCGGGAACGCGGCAAAACGGCGGGCGGTAGACGCCGGGGCCCTACGGGGTAGGAGAACGGCGTGCTGAGCATCGGATCCGTAGTGCTGGGTGTGTCGAACGTGCCGCGTGCGGCGGCGTTCTGGACGGAGGCGCTGGGCTACGTCCCGCGCGAGGAGATGGAGGACGACTGGGTGGTCCTCGTGCCGGCGGAAGGAACCGGCGCCCAGCTCTCGCTGGGGCTCAGCGAGACGCCCGTGCAGGAGCATCCCCGGATCCATCTGGACCTGTACGCGGGCGACGCCGCCGACCAGGCCGCCGAGGTCGAGCGCCTGGTCGCCCTCGGCGCCCGGCGGGTCGACTGGGACCGCTACCCCCCGGACGCCGACTTCGTGGTCCTGGCCGATCCCGACGGGAACCGCTTCTGCGTCATCGACACCCATCACGGCTGACCGCAGCGCGGTCGGGAGCAACGTCCCGTCCGCGACGGGACGTTGTCACCCGTGGAGCAGGCCGTGGCCGGCCGTCACGCCGCGGGTCGGCGTCCGCCGGGCGCGCGGTTCAGTCCGCAGGACCCTCCGAAACCATCACCGCGTCGTCGGGCAGCTTCAGGACGATCGGGTCACGGGGGGCTATCGGACCCTCGCCGCGGACGACGACCGTGTCCCGGAAGATCTGCTCCAGCACGCCCGCGGCCTGCGGCTGCACCGCGCCCTGCCCGGAGATCACTCCGCGCAGCAACCAGCGGGGACCGTCCACGCCGACGAACCGCACGACCTGGAGACCGTCCGTGCCGTCCGGCAGCCGCACCGGAACCTGCGCGCGCAGCTCCCGGCCCAGCGGGCCCTCGACCTCGTCGACGACACCGCCCTGCCGGGTGATGCCGGAGGCGATCTCCTCGCGCACCTCGCCCCAGATGCCCTCGCGCCTGGGAGCGGCGAAGGCCTGCAACTGGACGGCACTGTCCTTGAGCACCACGGTCGCCGCGACGATCGCGTCGCCCGTGACCTCGACCCGCAACTCCATGCCGTCGACCCCGGGCACGAAAAGACCGCCCAGGTCCACCCGGCCCTCGGCCGGCTCACGGACCTCGGAGCTGTCCCAGGGCCCGTCGGCCCGGGCTGCCGCGACGGCACCAGTGCGGTGGACCTGAGCGGGAGGCGGCGGCACGGGTCCGACGTCGGGCGCCGCCAACTGAGCGATGTCGACGCCTCGCTCCGCGAGATGAGCCAACGGATCGATGTCCGTGCCGAGGCCGGGACCCGTTCGGATCTCGAAGTGCAGCCGCGGTCCGGGACAGTTGCCGGTGCTGCCCGACCTGCCGACGACGTCGCCGCACAGCACGTCCTGCCCCTCCTGTTTCCTGATCGACGACAGGTGGGCGTACTGGCTGTGGCGACCGTCCGTGTGCCGTACGACCACTTGGTAACCGAACGAACCGGCCCACCCCGCGGCCACCACCTGTCCCGCGGTCACGGCCCGCACGAGTGTCCCGCCGGGGACCGCGAAGTCGACGCCGGTGTTGTGCCCACCGGGCCACTCGGGGCCGGTCGCCCGGTACGGGCTGCTCACGGGCGCGAGCACCGGCAGTCCGTACGTCGGCCTCATCGCCACCGGCCGTTACGACCACCCCGATCTGCGCCGACTGCGTTCGCCGGCGCAGGACGCCCAGGGGCTCGCCAGGGTGCTGCGTGATCCCCGGATCGGCGATTTCGACGGAGCGCCGGCCGGCCATGATGCCGGTGCCACCGGGGGACTCTGAGGCCGCTGCCGTGCCCGGAGGCCGCTACGCCCTGCAGTTCTTCCTCGACCGCGGCAGGGACGACCTTCTCCTGCTGCACCTGTCGTGCCACGGCATCAAGAACGACAACCGGTCCCGTACGCCCCCTTATGGGATGTCCCTGCCCACCGACGCGCCGAGGGTCAGGTCAGCGACGCCGCGGTCGGGACGACGACTCCGTAGAGGTCGCCGATCGTCGCCAGCGCGCTGTGGTGGAGCTGTTCGGCGGGCGTGTCGGCAACCACCGTGCGCAGCGCTCGCGTTGCGCAGGCGTCGGCCACGACGGTGGGCCGGTTGCCGCGCAGGAACGCGCCCTGGGCGGTGAACACCACGCACATGTGCGTCATGAAGCCCGCGATCACGACGTCCTTGTTCCCGGCGGCGTCCACATGGTCGGCCAGATCGGTGTCGAGGAAGGCGTCGGGCAGCTTCTTGACCACGACCGCCTCGCCGTCCGCCGGGGCGACCTTCGGATGGATCCGGCCGATCTCCGCCCGGACGTCGTACGGGGTGCCTTCGCCACCGTCGTTGACGACGTGGACGACGTGCGCGCCCGCTTCCCTGGCCCGGGTCAGCAGTGCCGCACCGGCGTCCAGCGCGTCGCGCCACCCGTCCAGCTCCATCACCCCCTGGGTGTAGGTGTTCTGATAGTCGATCAGGATCAGCGTCGCGGACGCGAGCGACGCCGGGGTCGGGTCGAAGCCGTTGAGTTCACGCAGAGTCGTCCTGGGCATGGCCGCACCTTCGTCTCAGATGGGGTGGAAGTGGCTCACCGAGCGGTGACACAGACCACGCTACGAACGTCCGACGCATGGCCGCAATGTCACGTAACTTGCAGAAACAGACACCCGGCGGACGCCACCGACAGCCGGGATCACTCCTCCGGACGGAGCTCCATGCCCTCGGCCAGCACCAGCCGGCTCGTCGTCGTTCTCCTCTTCGCCGGCGTCGACCTCCTCGACGTCACCGGCCCGGCCGAGGTGTTCGCCCTGCTCCAGCGCGAAACGGGCGACGCCCGTGGGTATCAAGTGGTCCTGGCCGCCGAGACGTTGTCTCCCGTCACCACCTCGGCGGGAGTGCGGCTCCTTCCCGACCTCACCTTCGAGGAAGCGGCGGTGAGGCGTATCGACACCCTCGTGGTCCCGGGTGCGGTCGACGTCGACGACCGGCGCCGCGTCCGCGCCCTCGCCGATCCCACGGTGGTCCACTGGGTGAGGGTTCTCGCGGGCCGGGCACAGCGCATCGCGTCCGTGTGCGTGGGGGCACACGTCCTCGCGGCCGCCGGGCTGCTCGACGGCAGACGCGCCACCACCCACTGGTCGACCGCGCAGCAACTCGCCGCCGACCACCCCTCGGTCGAGGTCGACGCCGACCCCATCTTCATCCGCGACGGCCACATCTGGACCGGAGCGGGCATCACGTCCTGCCTCGACCTGTCCCTCGCACTCGTCGCCGAGGACTTCGGCGAGGCCGTCGCGTTGCGCGTCGCCCGACAGCTGGTGATGTACCTGAAACGGCCCGGCGGGCAGAGCCAGTTCAGCGTTCCCATGGAACCCGTGTCCACGACGCGCCGCATGGACGATCTCCGGCACCACGTGGCACGGCACCTCACCGGCCGCCTCACCGTGGCCGATCTCGCCCGGCAGGCGCATGTGAGCGAACGACAGCTGACCCGGATCTTCAGGACGGAACTCGGCATGACACCGGCCGCCTACATCGAGTCGGCCCGCGTCGAAGTCGCGCGCAACCGGCTCGAAACCACCGACGACACCCTCGAACGCGTGGCGTCCGCCTGCGGGTTCCACACGATCGACACCCTGATCCGCGCGTTCCGGCGGAGGCTCGACACGACGCCCACGGAGTACCGCGGCCGTTTCCGGCACGCCGGCCGCCGCGGCTGAGACACGCGCCGTCCCGGTCCGCGGCGGGACGGGTGTCCGCGGGAGGGAGCGGGCTGCCCTCGCCGACACGGTTCGACGAGCGCCGGACCGCTACGAGGTCTCCTCCTGCACGGCCGCGATGTTGTTGCCGTCCGGATCACTGACGAACGCACCGTGGGCGCGGGTGACGGCCGCCGCCCGCTGAGCAAGCGCTTGATGCGCTCGCTGTGCGTGACGTGGAGTGCGCAGCACACGACCCGAGGAGCGAATTCGACCAATTGGTGTAGAAGGGTTGTATGAGACGTAAGCGTGCTGGGCGTCCGGCGATACGAGATCGCCTCGCATGGCCGTGGGGCGGGGGCTGGCTGGCCAACCGCAGCGTCGCAGGTCAGGTGTTCGCACTGCAATGTCTGATCATCGTGCTGCTCGTGACAGGAGGAGCGGTGGCGCTGGTCTGGCAGACCCGCACCGCGAACCTCCACCGTGCCGAAGACCGGTCCATGGCCAGTGCCGTCGCCGTCGCCCAGCACCCGGACACCGCGAAGAGCCTGCTGTCGTCGGACCCGACATCCGCACTCCAGCCCGTGGCCGAGCGCATGAGGGAGTCCGTGGGAGTCGACTTCATCGCGGTGCTGAACAGGGACGGCATCAGGTACACGGATGCCGTCCCCGACCTGATCGGCCAGCGGGCGGCGGGCAACTTCGGCCGAGCGCTCCGGGGCCTGTCCTACACGGAGCATTTCAGCGGAGCACCCCAGGACGCGGTGCGCGCGGTCGTACCCGTGCGGGGGCCGGACGGCGAGGTGGTGGGGATCGTCACCGCCGGCGTGGAGGTCACGACCGTCTCGGCGACGTTGAACCGCGAAGTGCCGCTCCTGATGGCCGGGGCGGCGGGAGCCTTCCTCCTGGCCACGGCCGCGGCGGGCGGGGTGGGCAGACGCCTGAGCCGGCAGACGGGCGGGCTCGGCCCGGTCGAGGTCACACGCATGTACGAGCACCACGACGCTGTCCTGCACACGGTGCGCGAGGGGGTGCTCGTCACCGACCGCGATCGGCGCCTGATCCTCGCCAATGACGAGGCCAGACGGCTCCTGGCCCTCCCCGAAGGCGTCGAGGGTCGTCACATCGACGATCTGGGTCTGGAACCCAGCATCCGGAACCTGCTGGCCTCGGACTTCGAAGCCGTCGACGAGGTGCATCCGGCGGGCGGCCGGCTGCTGAGCGTCAATCACCGTCACACGAGCCGTGACGGCGGGCCCCCCGGAGCCGTCACCACGTTCCGGGACGCCACCGAGCTGCGTGCCCTGGCCGGCCGGGTCGAGGCCACGTCCCAGCGGCTGGAGATGATCTACGACGCCAGTGCCCGGATCGGGAACACCCTCGATGTGACACGTACCGCCGAGGAACTGGCCGAGGTCGCCGTGCCACGGTTCGCGGACGTCGTCAGTGTCGACCTGCTCGACCCGGTCGTCGCGGGTGAGGAGCCCCCTGCCGGTGTCCCCCGTGTCCTGCGCCGCGCCGCCTTCCGCGGCGCGGCGCAGGAGCGGGCCGTACACCCGGCCGGCTCGGAGGTGCCGGTCGACCCCACCGCACTCCAGGCGCAGGGACTGCGCGACGGCAAGGCGGTCCTCGTGCCCGACCTGGCAGCCGACTCGGACTGGCGGGGCATGAACCCCGTCCTCGCCGAGCGCGTGCTGGGTGCCGGCCTCGGTTCGTTGATCGCCGTGCCCATGCGAGCGCGCGGCACGGTGCTGGGCATCGCCAGCTTCTGGCGGCGCGGCGAGTTCCACCCCGACGACGTGAGCTCCGCCGAGGAACTGGTCGCGCGAGCGGCGGTGTGCGTCGACAACGCCCGCCGGTACACCCGTGAGCACGCCCTGGCCTTCGCGCTGCAGCGCAGCCTGCTGCCCGCCGAGCTTCCCGAGCAGAACGCCGTGTACGCGGCGTACCGGTATCTGCCCGCCGAAGCGGGAGTGGGCGGGGACTGGTTCGACGTCATCGCACTGCCTGGCGCCCGTGTCGCCCTCGTCGTCGGCGACGTGGTCGGCCATGGCCTCCAGGCCGCCGCCACCATGGGGCGGCTGCGCACCGCCGTCCACAACTTCGCCGCGCTGGACCTGCCTCCCGACGAACTGATCACGTATCTGGACGAGCTGGTCACCCGTCTCGACCAGGACGACCCGGCGGCCTCCGAGACCGCACCCGTCACCGGCGCCACCATGTTGTACGCCGTCCACGACCCCACCACGGGCCGCTGCCACATGGCGTGCGCGGGGCACCCGCCACCGGCCCGGGTCCATCCCGACGGCACGGTGGACCTGGTGCCCGTCCCGCCCAACCTTCCCCTCGGGCTGGGCAATTCGCCCTTCGAGACGTACACCGTCGACCTGGCCGACGAGACCCGGCTGGTCCTCTACACCGACGGCCTCGTCGAAAGCCGCGAGCAGGCCATCGACACCGGGCTGGACCGGCTCACCGCGGTCCTCGCCGGCACCGGCCGCAGCTGTGAGCAGACGTGCACCGAGGTGATCGACGCGCTCCTGCCCTCTCCCCAGCAGGACGACATCGCCCTGCTGGTGGCCGCGACCCGGCGCCTCGCACCGGACCGGGTCGCACAGTGGGACGTCACCGACGACCCCGCGGCCGTCGCCCCCGCCCGCGCCGCCTGCATGCGGCAGATGACCGCGTGGGGCATCGGCGACGACCTGTTCGCCGCGGAACTCATCCTCAGCGAACTGATCACCAACGCCATCCGCTACGGCGACCCGCCGATCACCGTGCGCCTCCTGTACGACCGTTACCTGACCTGCGAGGTGTCCGACACCAGCCACAACGCACCGCATCTGCGCCATGCGGCCACGCTCGACGAGGGCGGCCGGGGACTGTTCCTCATCGCCCAGCTCGCCGACCGCTGGGGAACCCGCTACACACCCGACGGCAAGACCGTCTGGGCGGAACAGTTGCTCACCGTGAACCGCCGCCCCTCATCGTGAGGCGTGGCGCCGGGCCGTTCGAGGGCCCCGCGCGCCATCCGTTGCCGGGCTCGAAGGAGAAGGCCCCCGCGGCCACGTCCGGCAGCCCGACCGACCCGTCCGGCGGCACGCCGCAGGACCCTCACCGCGCTCGGTGGCGCACCCGTGGCCCTCTGCGACGGATCACGGCCGACGCAGAGGTGCCGTGCGGCCCCGGGCACCCTCAGGCGGCGGCCCGGGTCGCCTCGACCAGTGCGTCGGCTGCGAGCAGTCCGAGCTTGTGGGAGGCGAGGGGGCTGTCGCCCGTGAGGAGCTTGCGGTCCTGATGGGTCCGGCCGGTCATGTCGTCGTTGAGGACATTCAGCCCTTGCTTGCTCAACAGATCGGCGACGAGCCACTGCAGACGACCGGGAAGGTAACCGATCTCGAGGTTCGGGCCCTCGTCGAGAGCGTCGGGGAACACGCAGACGGAATAGCCCTTGAACGGCGATTCGTCCTTGCCGGACGCGGCCGCCAGCAGGGCGGCGGGCCCGTGGCACAGCGTGACCACGAACTTGTCCTTGTCCAGGGCCCAGTTGAGTGTCTCCCCCACCGCCTCGCTGCCCGGCAGACCGACTACGGCGCCGTGTCCGCCGGGGATGAAGACGGCGATGTAGTCCGAGTCGTCACCGAGGTCGTCGGCGACCACGTCGGAGAGCTTCTTGGGCTGCTTGAGCTTCTCCTTGATGGCTTCGTACGTACCGACGACCGCTTCGTCCTCCCGGGGCATGGCCCACAGTTCGAGCTTCACCGGGTATCCGGTGAGCGTGGCGACGTCGACGTCGAAGCCGGCCTCCATCATGTGGTGCAACGGAAGGAGCATCTCGACGGGGTGATTACCGGTGGAGAACATCCTGCCGTTCTCCAGCAGGACGTATCTCTCCTCCGCCCCGATCATGAGCACCTTCCACTTTCCCTGGGTGTAGGCACCTTTGTGCTGTACCCCGTCGAAATCCGTCTTCGCCGAGGTGTACTGGCTGAGCGAATACGGCGAGGGGAAGAACGCGTTGTCCTCGGCCGCATCCGGAGTGGGTTCCCTGCTCAGATCTTCTGCTGACATGGCGACCTGCCTCCATCGCCGCCTGGACGTCTCGGAAGCCTTGTGCGCGGGGAACGGCCGGGCGAGCACGAGCAGGCCGGCGGAATCGAGGGTTCCCGGCCAGCCTATCGCCAACGGATGCGCGCGGCAGGTCGGCTCGGCACGATCCGTTCGTCGCACGGGAAACGGGTCGATCGACGGCCTCTACGGCCCTTCGGCCCGGCGAGGGGATCCGATGAACGCGCCCACCTTCTCGTTGATTTCATGCGCGGCAAGGTGGTGCAGGCCGTGGTGGCCGGTGCCGGGCAGGACGCTCACCTCGGCGTGGGGCAGGACTCGTGCGGCGGCGCTCGCCACTCGGGCGGTGTCGTGCGCCCGGCTGCCGCCCGCGAGCACCAGCAGCACGGGCGTACGCCGGTCTCGTAGGGCCGCGGCGTCGGGGCGCGGGCCGGTGACCGGTCGGGCCTTCTCGAACCCGGCCGCCGCCTCCTGGAGCGCCAGCCACGCCGGATCGAAGCGTGCGCCACGGCTCTCCCAGTTCAGAAAGGAGCGGACGCGCGCGGGGGTGGGCGCGAGGAGCATCGGCAGCGCGCGCAGCAGGTACCCGGGCCGGTATCCGGAGAAACAGCCCGTCGGGTCGAGGAGCGCGAGCCGGTCGACGCGGGAGGAGGCGAGGGCGTGGTGCAGGGCGATCCAGGCGCCGTACGAGTGGCCTGCCAGCGCGGTCCGTTCGAGCCCGAGGGCGAGGGTGGGACCGGGATGGGCATCGTGCACCTCCTGCGCGAGGTCACCGTCGAACTGGCACTGTTCCAGGGGGAGTTCGCGCGAACGAACGGCCTCCACACGACGGACGTACGCGCTCTGATCTGTCTGCTGGACGCGGAGCGCGCGGGCGCCCCTCTCACACCGGGGGAGCTCGGCGCGCGGCTCGGCCTCCACTCGGCCGGCACCACCTCCGCGATCGACCGTCTCGAACGCGCCGGTCACGTGGAACGCGTGCGGGACGCCCACGACCGGCGTCGGGTGCGCCTCCAGGTCAGCGAGCAGGCCGTCGCCCTGGGCGAGCGGCACTTCGGTCCGCTGATCGCACAGACCCTGGACCTGCTCGGAACCTTCGACGAAGGCGAAGTCGCCGCCGTGCGCCGATTCCTGACGGGGGTGCGCGACGCGGCGAAGAGCCGGCAGGCGTAGGGCACGTCCCGTCGAGCGGCCTCCGGCATGTGTGCGCCACAACGGGGCTGCTCGACTCGTGACGCGGTCCGACGAGTCGGGTTGTGTCGATCGGCTGCTTGGGGGCATTCGGACTTCACTCGTTCTTCACACACTCGACTCGGAGATCCCCATGCTCGCGATAGGTGCAGCGGTCCTGTTCTTCATCTCGTTCCTCATCAATGCCGCAGACATCTCCACGAACGACACGTTCACGTCGACGAACATCATGCTCATCGGGCTCACCGTGCTCGCGCTGCACCTGGCCGGCGTCGGCACCGGCTGGTCCTCCCGCCGCCGACGCTGACCGGCGTCGCCGCCGCGCCCGCCGGTTCGTGCCGGGCCGGGCGACGTCGGCGTCCCGCTTCCTCCGACGAGTGCCGGCCAGGAGAGGCAATGACCAACACAGCCATGACCCACACGGACGAACGCACGGACCCGCCCTCTCCCGAGCCGGGGGCACCCATCGCCCCGGACGACTTCGAGGAGCGCGCCGCACGGATACGACGGCGACTGGAGCGGCTGATCGGCATCGCCGCGACCGAGGGCAACGCGCTGCGTCCCTTGCGCAACGGCGACGAGATCTTCGCGGCCATGCTCGACCGCATCCGTTCCGCCGAGCACACGCTGGACATGATGACCTTCGTGTACTGGAAGGGCGACATCGCCCGGGAGTTCGCGATGGCCCTCGCGGAACGGGCCGAAGCGGGCCTGCGGGTGCGCCTGCTGCTGGACGGCTTCGGCAGCAGGCTCATCGACGAGGACCTGCTGGAGACCATGCGGCGGGCCGGCGTGCAGGTCGCGTGGTTCCGCAAGCCCTTGTACCTCTCGCCCCTGAAGCAGAACCACCGCTGCCACCGCAAGGTCCTCGTCGTGGACGAACAGGTGGCCTTCACCGGCGGCGTCGGGATCGCCGAGGAGTGGTGCGGTGACGCCCGCAACGAGAACGAGTGGCGTGACACCCATGTCGAGGTGCGGGGCCCCGCGGTGGACGGTCTCGCCGCGGCGTTCGCGCAGAACTGGGCCGAATGCCATGACGAACTCTTCGACGGGCGCGACCGGTTCGTCGAGCACCGTCCGCACGGTGACGCCGTGGTGCAGGTGGTGCGCGGATCGGCCAGCTTCGGCTGGCAGGACATGCAGACCTTGATCCGCGTGATGCTCCAGTCCGCGCAGGAGCGCTTCCGGCTGACCACCGCCTACTTCTCGCCGGACGCCTACTTCGTCGAACTGCTCTGCGCCGCCGCGCGACGCGGGGTGGAGGTGGAGATCGTGCTGCCCGGCCCCCACACCGACAAGCGGGTGTGCCAGTTGGCCGGTCAGAACTTCTACACCGACCTCACCGACAGCGGGGTGAAGATCTACCACTACCAGCCGACGATGATGCACACCAAGGTCATCACCGTCGACCGCACCGCGGCGCTGATCGGATCGACCAACTTCAACCGCCGCTCCTTCGACCACGACGAAGAGGTCATGCTCGCCGTCCTGGACCGGGAGTTCACGGCCACCCTCGACGCGCACTTCGAGGAGGACCGGGAGGCCAGCGAGCTGATCCACGCCGACCGGTGGAAGCGGCGCTCGCTCGTGCAGCGTGCCCGCGAGGCGGCCGTCGTGCCCATCCGCCGCTTCCTGTGATCCACCACCCCGGTGGACCGGCGTCCGGCCGGTCCACCGGGCGCGGCCTCGGGACCGACCCGCCGCGCCCCGTCCACCCGGCACGACCTGGGGACCGACCCGCCGCACGCCCGTCCACCCGGCACGGTCTCGGGACCGACCCGCCGCACGCCCGTCCGCCCCGCACGGTCTCGGGACCGACCCGCCGCGCCCCGTCCGCCCCGCACGACGCCGAGGCCGGCCCGGGTCGCAGCGGTCGGCCCGGCGCGACATTAGTGTCGTCGGCATGACCGACAACACCCTGCGCTCCGTCGCCGTCGAGCGCACCAGCACCGGCCACTACACGGCGACGAACGCCCGCGGCGGCACGATCAGCTTCGGCACCGGCTCCGACGCGCAGAGCGACACCGAATTCACCCCGGTCGAGCTGCTGCTCGCCGCGCTCGGGGGCTGTACGGCGGCGGATGTCGATGTCGCCACCAGCCGCCACGCGGAACCCGACCGGTTCGACATCACCGTGACCGGCCACAAGATCACCGACGAGCTGGGCAACCGGATGACCGACCTGCGCGTCACCTTCTCGGTCACGTTCCCGGACGGCGAGTCCGGCGACCGGGCGCGCGCCATCCTGCCCCGTGCCGTGAAGACCTCCCACGAACGGCTCTGCACGGTCAGCCGCACGATCGAGACGGGCACGCCGGTCACCACGTCGGTGACGGACGTCTGACCTGCCCCCGACCGAACCTCCCCCGCGCCGGACGGCCGAAGGCGGTGCGGTTCCGTGAGGAGCCGCATCCGCCCCCGGTGAAAGTCCGGAAGTTCCTCTGTCAGAGATGTCCAGAGGAATGCCCGCCCGGAGCCCGGGAGGGTTCGGTCACAAGGGAGTTGGCTCGTCTTGAGGGGAGAGCCGGGGAGGGAGCCCCGCGCCGTGAACGACGCGCGGGCCGGCCGGGAACCGCACCTGACCACCGGCGCGGAACGGGACCTCGCCGTGGAGCACTGGCTGCTGTCCGCGGCGCAGGACGTACGGCTCGCTCGTGCGCAGTGGCAGGAGTCGGGCGTCGCCCTGCTGCGCTGCAGCACGCTCTTCGGTGCCGTGCGCGTCGCGGGCGAGGTGGTGCACTCCGCCGCCGGCACGAGCGATCCCGTCGGGGTGTCCGCCTTCCTGGCGCGGGTGTTGGAGGGCGGCCCCGTGGTGTTCGACAGGGCCTCCCAGTTCTACGCCGTGCTGGTGGGACCCAGCGTCGGCCGGCTCCGCGAGTGGGCGACGCTCCGTCACGACGACGCGGAGTACGTCGGGCAGGGGCGCTGCCTCGCCGTGCCTCCGGTGACCGCGAAGAACCCGGACGGTTTTCGTGTCTACTGGTCCGTCCCCATGTCCAGCCCCGGCGAACTCGCCCCCGCGGACGCCGTGTCCCGCCTCCTGGCCACCGGCAGACACCGGCCGGCGCCCCAGGAGCGGCCCGGCCTCGAGTGACCGGCGGTCACCGGCAGACGGCGGAGCACCGACGAGCCGCCCTGGTCACCCCCCGGCCGGCGCCGTGCCCGTGGCGTCCGGGGGCGGCGCCGTGCTTCCCCTCTCGATCAGCTGCGTGGCGAGTTCGAGGCGGAGGTTGTCCACGTGTTCGCCGTCGATGATGCGGAGCAGGGTGTTGGCGGCCGTGGCGGCCATGTCGAGGAGCGGCCGGCGGACGGTGGTGAGCGGCGGGTGGGTCCAGCGGGTGACCGGCAGGTCGCCCCACGGGTGCCGCGTGCCGGTGGCACGCGGCACCCCGGCCGCCCCGACGACGCCGCGGGCGGTGGGTCACCACCAACCGACCACCGCGTTCTGGTACTCCGGCGAGGCGACGAAGCCGGTCTCCGCGTCCTGATGATTCAGTCCCGCCTTCAGACGACCCGTCCACCCGTCCCAGCCGGCCTGCTCCGGCTCGCGGCGCAGATGGTTCCGGTACAGGCCGCGGGCGTACGCGCGGCAGTACTCGTCGCTCAGCACGAAGGCACGGGCGACCTCGTAGCGGGACATGCCGCCCTTCATCATGTCCTTCCAGTACCGGTAGCCGCCCGCGTCCGGCGGACGGCGCAGCAGGCGCCGGTACAGCGAATCGATGAAGGCGTCGCCCGCCGGGTACTTGCCGCGGTACTCGGCGCTGTCCAGGAAGGCGACGATCGCGGACTGCCGCCCCAGACCGCCGGCCAGCTGAGTACGCCAGTGATCGAGGCCCGCCGGCTCCGGCGCCCGGTCGAGGAGGGTGAAGTACAGGTCGGTGGCGATGCGGCCGGAGTTCTCCAGCGAGTAGAGGAACCCGCGCGCCACCTGCTCCGGGCTGCTGTTGGAGAACAGTTTGCGCACCCAGAAGTCCAGGCCTCCGTCGTCGAACCGGCGGCCGAGTACGTCCCGGTACAGGGAGGCGGCCCAGATGTGGCGCCGGTAGATCTGCCGCACACCCTCGCGGTCGTCCGCGGCCGGGGTGCTCGGCACCGGGTAGAAGGGGTTCATCGTGGAGTTCGGCACCGAGGTGTGGTTCAGGCCGAGCGAGTGACCGAACTCGTGGACGGCGACGTTGAACAGGTCGAAGCCGCCGGGACGGACGCCGTCCTGCCACTGCTCGTCCTCGTCGAAGTGCGCGTCCCCCGCGAGACTTCCGCCGTTGGGCGGCGGGAAGAACGCGTGGGCCAGGATGTTGCCGGGACCGTCGAACGGGGAGCCGTCGCCGTGACTGCCCCGGGCAAAGCGGATCTCGATGTCGGGCGCGCCGGTGGTCTCCTGGAACACGAGCGGGACGACGGCCGCCCAGCGCTCCCAGGCGGTACGGATGAGTGCCCGCTGCCGGTCCTGGTCGAAGTCCGGGCTCAGGTTGTTGATCCGGTAGGTGATCACCGCGTGGTCCCACACCGTTCCGAAGGCGACGAACTCGGCGACGCTCGTGAGGGACTTCCCGCTGCGGGGATCCTCGACGCCCTGCCGGTCGGGGAAGCCGCACCGGGGCTGCTCGAAGACCGCGCGGGTGGCCTCGTCGATGTCTCCGGTGGTCGGGAGCAACGCCATCGCCTGCGAGGCCCGTACCGCGGCGCGCCCGCCGTCGCTCTGCAACGGGACGTCCTCGGGCAGGTAGCCGAAGGCACGCAGGTAGTTCTCGGCGAGTTTGGCGTCACTCGCGGAGGCGCCTACGGGTGAGCTGTTCGGGTCTGGTCCACTCCGTGCGGTCACAGCACTCCTCGGGACGGTCCGGGCGAAGGCCCGGAAGCTGGCGGACGGCGAGGCCGGCCGGCGTTGGGGGGCGAGCGGTGAGGCCGGTGCTCGTCAGCCCGTGGGTGCTGGGATGTTCCGCCCGGCCGGGGTCGCCGTCCATGGCAGCCGCGAGCAAGGCCCCCCTCCGCTTGGGGCCGGCGCGGCTGGTGAGCCGGGCGGGCACGACGACCTGCGGAAAGGGGAGTTGGGGCGACGAGCGCGAGTGGGTCCCGGATACGCAGTCTGGCGGCGCGCGTTCACCTGACGGTGACGCAGGCGTGCAGGCTACTGCCTCCGATGCGGCCTCCCCCAGCGGTCCGAGGCGCACGCCTGCCGGCGCATCCGGGGTGTGTCCACGGCCGGACGGGCGACCGCGGGACCGCTCCGACGGTGCCGCCGACCCGCCGAATCGTCACACAGCGCCTCGTGACGACTACTATCAGTTGCCACAACGGTCGTGGAAGGAAGTCGCGATGAACCTCGGAGATCTGCCGACGGACCACAGATTCGTCATCGAACTGGGCCGGTTCCCAGTGGAGTCGGTGCAGCGCGTGACGAGTGCGGACTTCGACCAGGACGTCGCAGCGGGAAGGTACGCGACACCGGCGGGAGCCGGCACGGCGCGCGATCAGACGGGGCCGCCCCACGGCGAAGTGACCGTCGTCCGGGGCTCGGACAAGAGCCCGGCGTTCACCGACTGGGTCGACAAGACGCTCGTCGACCAGTCCCTCGGATCGGCGCGGCAGGACGTCACGCTCGTCGAGCTGGACGCCGACGAGAACCCCGTCCGACGCATCAAGCTGTCCAACGCCTGGGCCGCGCAGTGGACCACTCCGTCGTTCCAGGCGGGTGGCGGTCCGGCGATGGAGCAGGTGACCATCGCGTTCGAGCAGGCGAGCGTGGAGTAGCACGGCCCTGCTCCTCGCCCGGAGCCCACGGTCCGGGGACCGCGCGCTCCGGGGACCGCGGGCTCCGGGGACCGCCGGGTCCGGGACTCGTCGGCCGTCACTCCGACCGGCCGCTCACGGCGACCGGTCACGCCGACCGGACGCTCACGCCGAAGGCCACTCCGACCGGCCGCTCACGCCGACTCGTCGGTCACGGGCGCGGCGGCCGGTCGTCGCTACGGAACCCGGACTCCCCTGCTTGCTCCGGTGCCTTCCTCGGCCCCGCGAGGGTCGCGCGATGGATCACGGAGGAGGGCACGGGCGTCCGGAGGTGCGGTCGGCGACCTCGGCGGCCAGCGCCTCGGCCGCGTCCAGCGTCGCGGAGAGGGTGTCCGTGTCCGTGCCCAGGGCGGCGAACAGCCCGTGCGCACGCGCCGTGAAGTCCGCGGGGGCGGCATGGAGTTCACCCGCGTCCCGGACCGCGCCCTTCTCGTTGAGCACCCAGCGGCCCGCGTGCGCGTGCAGGGCGTGCACGAGCACTCCGACCGCGCGGAAGAGACACCCCGCGACGTAGAAGACGTCGCCGCGGGCCGCTCCCTTGCGGGCGTTCCCCAGGATGAACGGCGCCTCCCATACGGCTGGGGCGATCAGCGCCGCGCGCAGCGGCTCCGGGTAGCGGCGGGTCTCGCCCTGCAGCGCGCGCAGTTCGCCGGCCGGGTCCGCGAGGACGCGGCCGAGGGCCAACTCGCCGACGTAGGCGTGGGAGTACACGCCCAGCGGGTGACCGGGCTGAGTGCCCACCTCGACCTGCCCGTGCCGGCACTGGTCCCAGATCCGGTGCACCCGGTCCAGGTCACGGTAGATCCAGTCGACACGGTGGCCGTCCACGGTCAGCCATGCTCCGCCGTCCACCCACGGCCCCCAGCCGCCCGGCTCGGTCACGTCGACCGTTTCGCCGGTCAGCTCGGACGCGAGGCGGCGCAGGGCCCCGGTGTCCAGGGGTGGCCGGTAGTAGAGGCCCAGGTCGTAGTCGGAGTCAGGGCGGTGTGTTCCCCTGGCCCGGCTGCCGCCCAGGGCCACCCCGACGACACCTCCGACTCCGGCCAGCCGGTCGGCGATCTCCTGCAGACGTTCCACATCCCGGAGTGTGCCGAATCGCGGCACCGGCTGCGACCGGATTACGGGCGCACTCCCCCGCACGCGTCCGCGGAGCGATGCGTGAAGCCACGGACGGACCGGTCCCGCAGCGCCCCGGGTTCATGGGGCACCCGGTTCCCGAGGGCCGGAGTCCGTGGCCGCCGCGTCACCGGACCGTCGGACTGGGCGCCGGGGAGCGCGTGTTGATGTTCAGGTCGGGCCGGGGGGTGAGGACGACGACGGGCGAGCCGGGCTGCGGCGGGGGCGGCGTGACCTGGCTGGCGGGCAGCTTCGGCGGCGTGGACTGCTGGAAGTTGACCTGGTCGAAGTTGACCATGCCGGTCTTCTCCAGCACCGTGATGTGGTCGAGGACCGTGTCGTTGGCCAGATCGGCGAGCTCGCGCACCAGGCTGTTCTGCGTGCTGGCACGGATCTTGGCGATGGCCGGGAAGATCTGACCGTGGGTGACACGCATGATGTTCGCGGCCGTGGTGTCGAACTGCTTGCCGGACTGGGCCGCCGAGGTCTGCACGAACTGCTGCTGCTGAGGCGTCGCCTGGTTGGGCAGAGTGATGTTCAGTTCGGGTGCGATCTTGCGGCACAGGGCGTCGAGCCCGGCGTGCCCCACGATGAGATGCTTGCCCGCTTCCCTCATCTCCGGCGTCGAACCCTTCTTCAGGGCGATCTCCCCGAGGGGGTACTCCCACAGGCCGGCCGAGCGCACCTTGACGACGAAGTCGCGGTCGGCCTCGGTGACCGGGCCGTAGCGGGTGTTGGCGATGACCCGGGTCTGTGAGGTCGTCGTGTTCTGCACCCCCAGCATCGCGGGGTAGGCGAGTGCCGAGACGGTAAGACCCAGCGCACCGACGATGAACACGGTTCCGGCTTTGCGGGGCAAGGGCACGGGGCCTCCAGGCGTGAGCGACTCGTATGCCAGGAGATACGGACGCATCGGCCGCCCTGATCATCACGTCGGGTAAAACTTGCCCGCACCGCGGCGTGATGTGCGTCACATCGACTCCCCGTCCGTCGGTCCACCTGCCCTGGCCGGGGCTCGCGCACCACCCCGAGACCGGCAAGTCGGCGTGCTGCACGGGCCGTCACGGGTCTGCCGGCCGGTTTCCCGGAGCCCGTTCGGGGGGAGGCTGATGCGATCCCGGTATCCGTACGACTGCCTCGGTTCCCACGGCGCCCGCGGAGCGCAGCTCGACGGTTCCCCCGGAACGCCGCACGGTCTGCGAGACGATCGCGAGTCCGAGGCCGCTGCCCGGCAGGCCTCGTGCGGTCGGCGACCGCCAGAAGCGGTCGAAGACGTACGGGAGTTCGTCGGGAGGGATGCCCGGTCCCTCGTCCCGCACCGTGAGCCGACCGGACCCGAGCGACACGCTGACCCTTCCTCCCTCCGGTGAGAACTTGACGGCGTTGTCGAGCAGGTTCACCACGGCGCGTTCCAGGGAGGCCGGTTCGGCGAGGACGTACCAGTCGTCCATGGCGCTCTCGAACTCCAGATGCTTTCCGCGGCGCCGGGCCCGCTCCAGGGCTCGCTCCGCGACATGGTGGAGCGCCACCACTTCCAGCGGCCCGTTCCCCCGGGCGGAATCGGGGCGGGAGAGCTCCTGCAGATCGCCGACCAGGCCGGCCAGTTCACCGATCTGGGATCCGACGGACGTGAGCAGGTCCAGCCTGGCGTCCGCCGGTATCCGACGCCCCGTCCTCTCGCTGCGGATGAGCAGCTCTATGTTCGTGCGCAGCGAGGTCAGCGGGGTGCGCAACTCGTGACCGGCGTCGGCGATCAACTGCTGCTGCCGCGTGCGGGACGTGGCCAGGGCTTCCGTCATCGCGTTGAACGCCTCCGACAGCCGGGCGATCTCGTCGTCCCCTTCGGCGGGGATACGCACCGTCAGATCGTCCGTGTGCGCGATGTGTTCGGCGGTGGCGGTGAGTGCCTTGACGGGGCGCAGCCCGGTGCGGGCGACACCGGCGCCCGCCGTGGCCGCGCCGACGATGCCCACGCCGGCCACGCCCAGCAGGATCAGGGCGAGCCTGCCCAGGGGGTCGTTCACCGTGTCGAGGGGCTGGGCGATGGACACCGCGAAGTCCCCCGCCGCACGGGGCATGTCGGGACGCGAGGTCGCCACGCGCATCGGCTCCCCCTTCTCCGACACGGCGTCGTGGAGCGTCGGCCCTCGCAGGCCGCGGACCACGGCCAGGTCCTCGTCGGTGACTTCGATCGGCGTGCTGCCGGGCGCGGCGCAGACGGAACCGTCCGCGGTGATCACCTGCACCGTGTACGACGTCGGCGTCTGGTCGCTACTGCCTGCCGACGGCTGCTCGACGCCACAGGTGCCGAGCAGGGCCTGAACGTACCGGGGCGATGCCTGGACACTGCGCAGGTTCGAGTCGAGCTGGTCGGTGAGTTGCTGACGGGTGACGAGCCAGGCGGAGACGGCCGCCGTGCTGGCGGCCACGGCCACCGCGGCGGCGGCGAGCAGGCCGAGTCGGGCGCGCAACGAGAAGTACCCATGCAGCCTGGTCAACGACGTCCCCCCAGCAGTCGTGTCACCCGAGGTGGCCAAAACGCGCCGCTGTCCGGAGCCGGCCTGAGCGTCGTCGCGGCAGGCCGCGACAGGGGGCCCGGACCCGCCCCGATCACCCTGTTCGCCGGGCCGGAAGTATGCATCTGGAAGATGAGAGCCGTCTGAAACGGGAGCGGGTGCACCGCAACGCGGCGCCGCACGGCCCTGTTCGGTCGGGGTGCCCGAGGGCGCCGGACGTATTTCAGTGGTCACTCCCCTGAGCGCTCCCTACGCTGAGGCCATGGCTCACGCGAAGACCTCGTACGTCTGCCTTCCGTGCCGGGCGTCGTACAAGCAGCCCTACGACCGGGAGCGGCAGCGGCTCTGCCCACGCTGTGCCGAGCCGTTGATCCATGCCGGGTCGGCGTTCGCCGCTCCCCGGCGGCGTGACATCGCCGCGTGGCGCACGCTCTCGGTTCTGCTGAACGCGGGCGTCGGCTTCCACAAGAGCTGCTGCGGCGGCCCCGGTTACCGGCCCCGGACACTCCGCGAGGTTCGTGCGCGACTGAAGTACGCGGAACGCACCGGCGAGCCCGCCTCCAGGGCACTCGTGCGGTACGAACTGCCATGACCGTCGGCCCCCGGCATCGGCCGGGGGGAGTCGGCGGACGTGCGCACCGACACCGGCCGCGGCACCAGCACCAGCACCAGCACCAGCACCAGCACCAGCACCAGCACCAGCAGGGGACGCCAAACTCCGTTGAGATGCGTCCCTTCCTCGGGGAGAGTCAGCGGTCATGGAGTACTTCTGTTACCACCGCGACCGGCCAGGCTCCCTGGCGCTCCGCGACGAGCTGATCGAAGCGCACTGGTCCTACATGGACGGGTACGCGAAGGAGATGATCGCCCGCGGTCCGACACTCGCCGACGACGGTGACACGCCCACCGGCAGCGTGCACATCCTCGACCTGCCGGACTCCGCCGCCGCCCGCGCGTTCGCCCTGGACGAGCCCAACTACCAGGCCGGCGCCTACCGGGACGTACTGCTGCGCAGGTGGCGCAACATGCTGGGCCGCACCATGTGGGAGTTCCCCGGCGGCCGCACCGAGGGGAACCGGTACCTGGTCATCGGCCTCGGCCTCGCCCCGGGGCAGGCCGCCGACCTGACCGTCCCGGACGACCGGGACGAACTGATCGCGTACGGGCCGCTGCTGGCCGACGACGGGACCACCTGGCTCGGTACGGCGGCGCTGGTCCGCGCGCCGGACCCGGGTACGGCACGCGCCGTCCTGATCCCGGACCGGTACGCCGACATCGAGGTCCACAACTGGGTCTTCGGCGGACGACCGACCACCGAGGACTGACGGCGCGTCAGGCCGATCTCCGGACCCGCCCTCCGGACCCGCCCTCCGGACCTGCCCTCCGGACCTGCCCTGCGGACCTGCCCTGCGGACCGGATGGTTGGGCACATCACGGCTCAGGAGGTGGCCATGGGGTCAACCTCCTGGGCCCGTGTCCGACGCACGGCGGGCAGCCGACCCGAGGATGCGGCGTCGGCGGCAGGTGACGTCACCGCCCTCAGGCGGACGACGTCGCCGACCGCGGCAAGCGACGCGGCCGACTGCGGGCGGGCGGGCGACGTAGCCGGAAGCCTCGCGCGAAATGCTTCTCCGGCGCGTCTCCGTGATTCTGATGCACCATCACGAGTCGTACAAAGCAACGTCGTTGAAGATACGGCCGGGAGCGAAGAATTCGGCCCTCTTGACATGCTTCGAGGCGTTTCCGCATGCGGCGCAAGCCCTTGTCATGGACGAACACGGCCGCGTATAACGTTGGAAAACCCGGCGTGAAGCCTTCCGGGCACGCCGGGATCCCGCTTGCGGGCGCGCATGCGGCTCGTGAACCGGGCGGCTGCCCGGATGCGGAGGGAGCATCGTGCGGGTGAGCCTCAAGGACGTCGCGCTGCACGCGGGCGTCTCCATCAAGACGGTCTCCAATGTGGTCAACGACCATCCGCACGTCACCCCCGCCATGCGGACACGCGTGCAGAGGTCCATCGACGAACTCGGCTACCGCCCCAACCTCACCGCCCGGCACCTGCGCAAGGGCCGCACGGGGATCATGGCCCTCGCCCTGCCCGAACTGGGCAACCCCTACTTCGCGGAGCTGGCCACCGAGATCATCGACGCGGCGGCCGAACACGAGTACACGGTACTTCTGGACCACACTCGCGGCCGACGCGACCAGGAGATCCTGGTCAGTCAGGGCTTTCGCACCCGGGTCATCGACGGGCTCATCCTCAGTCCCATCGAGCTGGAGGCGGAGGACCTCAGCGAACGGGCCGAGGCCGTACCCCTGGTGCTGCTCGGGGAGCGGGAGTACCCACTGCCGTACGACCACATCGCGATCGACAACGTGGCCGCCGCACGTCAGGCGATGCGGCACCTGATCTCGCTCGGTCGGCGCGACATCGCCTTTCTCGGCGCGCGCCGGGGACGCAGTCAGCCGGCCCACCTCAGACTGCGCGGCTGGCGCGAGGAGTTGGACGCCGCGGGGCTCGTGGCCGACCCCCGGCTGGTGGGCGCCACGGACGGCTGGGGGCACGCCGACGGAGCCGCGGCCATGGCCCGCATCCTGGACGCCGGTCACCAGCCGGACGCGGTGTTCGCCTACAACGACCTCATCGCGCTCGGCGCCATGCGGGTGCTGTCCGAGCGGGGGCTGCGCATTCCTCAGGACGTCGCCGTCGTCGGTTTCGACAACGTGATCGAGGGCCGGTACGGGGCGATCACCCTGACCTCCGTCTCACCCGACAAGGCGACCATCGCCAGAATGGCCGTGGAAGCCGTACTGGCCCGGCTGGGTGGAGAACAGCACGAGGCACGGCGGGTCCACGCCGGATACTCGCTGGTGTGCCGGGAGAGCACCCTCGGTCGCCGCTGAGGCCGTGCGCCGCACCGGACCTGCGCGGTGCGTCTTCCAACGATGCAAGCGGTCCGGGCGCCGCCCTGCGCCCCCGCAGCCGGCAGACGCTCCGACATCACCCACGCTCCAGTCAATCGCCCTGCGAGGAAGCCGAGTTCTTTTCACCGGGCCGCGCAGGGCGTCTGATCTGCCCGTTCGGCGGACCGGGCGGACACCAGCCCTTCCGCGGCAGAGACGCTTTGGTGCACCGACCCTTTACACGCCTCTTCCAACGATGTAAAACCCTGGTGCAGACCAGGCCCGCACCTCAGCCGGCCCGCCCCACCATGCACCAGGCACCTCACCGAGGCCCCGACTCACGGGTGATCGCGCTCACCCGCTCGACCGCCATTCCTGTCATGCAACCGTCATCAAGTGCACCCGGAACGGGGTTCCCATGACGCACCGCACCCGCACCACACACCGGATCCGCACCCGCCCCGTGCTCGCCCTGTGCACGGCCGCACTCGTCCTCTCCGCAGCCGCATGCGCCAAGTCCGAGGACGACAACTCCTCGAAGAACACCGGAACTTCCGCCTCCGCGAGCGACGGGGGACAGCAGGTCGCCTCTCCCGCGGCGGGCTCGGAGACCTGCACCGCCGCCGACTACGGCGCGAAGAAGCTGGATCTCGAGAACGCCACCGTCGGATTCTCCCAGTCGGAGAAGGAAGCCAACCCCTTCCGCATCGCGGAGACGCAGTCCATCAAGGACGAGGCGAAGAAGCGGGGCGTCAAGCTGCTGACGGCCAACGCCCAGTCGCAGTTCTCCAAGCAGATCAGCGACGTCCAGGACCTCCTGGCCAAGGGCGCCGACCTCCTGGTCATAGCCCCGCTCAACTCCGACGGCTGGGAGCCGGTGTTCAAGGCCGCCGCCGCCAAGAAGGTCCCCATCGTCACGATCGACCGCAAGATCAACGCCACCGCCTGCAAGGACTATGTGTCCTTCATCGCCTCCGACTTCATCGAGCAGGGCAAGCGCGCCGCCGACCAGATGATCAAGGCGACAGGCGGGAAGGGCGAGGTGGCCATCCTCCTCGGCGCGGCCGGCAACAACGTCACCACCGAGCGCACCAAGGGCTTCAAGGACCGCATCGCCGAGAAAGCACCCGGCCTGAAGGTCGTCTTCGAGCAGACGGGCGACTTCACCCGGGAGAAGGGCCAGCAGGTCACCGAGCAGCTCATCCAGTCCAAGCCCGGGATCAAGGGCATCTACGCGGAGAACGACGAGATGGGTCTCGGCGCGGTGGGCGCGCTGAAGGGTGCGGGCAAGAAGGCCGGGCAGATCAAGATCGTCACCGTCGACGGCACACGCAACGCCGTCCAGGCGATCAAGGACGGGTGGATCCAGGGCGTCATCGAGTCCAATCCGCGCTTCGGCCCGCTGGCCTTCCAGACCCTGGACGAGTTCACCCAGGGCAAGCCGGTCGCCCAGGACGTCATCATCCAGGACAAGGCCTACGACACGGCGAACGCGGCGCAGAACATCGGCCTGGCGTACTGACGACGACGGGAAGGCCGCGACACCGCGGCCTTCCCCGCCCTTGCCGAACCCCCCGCGCCACCCGCTCGGACGACCAGGACCACCGGAACCACCGGAACCACCTGGACGACCAGTACGACCAAGCTCCAACGACACGACACCGCACCGTGGTTCGCACCGGTCGGCCGCGGGCGTTCACCCGCCCGCGGCCGGTCTCCTCCCCCACCCACGGAAGGCTCCCCCATGCCCCTCGACAGACGCCGGTTCATCGGTCTGGCCTCGCTCACCGTCCTCGCCACCACCGGCCCCGCGGCCGTCGCGGCGGCCTCCGGCCGTCCCTCGCCGTCGGCCCTGACTCCGGCATCCGGTGGCCTCCACCATCCCAACGCCGCTCCCCTGCACCCCTCGGCACTGCTCCGGCTGCCGGTGACCGCCGTCCGGCCGCGTGGCTGGCTGGCGGGTCAGTTGCGACTCCAGCTGGACGGCCTGTGCGGCCGGTACGACGAGATCTCCCACTTCCTCGACCGATCGGCGTCGGGGTGGACACACCCCGACCGTGGCGGCTGGGAGGAAGTGCCCTACTGGCTGCGCGGGTTCGTCGACCTCGCGATCGTGACCGGCGACGCCGACGCCCTCGCCCGGGCCCGCCGCTGGATCGAGGCGATCGTCGACACCGCCCGCTCCGACGGCTTCTTCGGCCCCGAGCCGCTGCGGACCTCGCTGGACGGCGGCCCCGACTTCTGGCCGTTCCTGCCCCTCCTCCAAGCGCTGCGCTCCTGGCAGGAGTACACGGGCGACGACCGGATCATTCCCTTCCTCACGGCCTTTCTGCGGTACATGCACGCACAGGGGACCTCCGCCTTCGACCGCAGCTGGGTGTCGTACCGCTGGGGCGACGGCATCGACACGGCGGTGTGGCTGTACAACCGCACCGGGGACGCGTTCCTGCTCGACCTGGTCGACACCATGCACGAACACGGAGCCGACTGGACCGGCCCGCTGCCCAGCGGCCACAACGTCAACATCGCCCAGGGGTTCCGCGAACCCGCGCAGTACGCGGCGCGCTCCGGGTCCGCCGACGACGTCCGCGCCGCCTACCGCACGTACGACTCGGTCATGGGGCTCTACGGGCAGTTCCCCGGTGGCGGGTTCGCCGGCGACGAGAACGTCCGGCCCGGATTCACCGACCCCCGCCAGGGTTTCGAGACCTGCGGGATCGTCGAGTTGATGGCCAGTCACGAACTGCTCACCCGGCTCACCGGTGACCCGGTGTGGGCCGACCGTTGCGAGGATCTGGCGTTCAACGCGCTGCCGGCCGCGCTCGACCCGCAGGGCCGGGCCGTCCACTACATCACCAGCGCCAACTGCGTCGACCTCGACAACCGGCCCAAGACGCACGCCCAGTTCCAGAACGGCTTCGCAATGCAGTCGTACCGACCGGGCGTCGACCAGTACCGGTGCTGTCCGCACAACTACGGTATGGGCTGGCCCTGGTTCACCCAGGAACTGTGGACGGCGACGCCCGACGGCGGTCTGTGCGCCACCCTCTACGCGCCCTGCGAGGTCACCGCCGAGGTCGCCGACTCCGTGCAGGTCGGTGTGCGCGAGGAGACCGACTACCCGTTCGGGGACACCGTCACGCTCACCGTCTCCGTGCCCGCCGCCACCGCCTTCCCGCTCCTGCTCCGAGTCCCCGGCTGGTGCCCGGACCCGAGTGTGACCGTCAACGGGCAGTCGGTGGGCTCCGTTTCGCCCGGTCCGGCGTTCGTGCGACTGAACCGCACCTGGCGCGACGGAGACGTGGTGCGGCTGCGCCTGCCGCAGCGCATCACGGCGCGCACCTGGGAGCGCAACGGGCGGTCCGTCAGCATCGACCGCGGGCCTTTGACGTATGCCCTGCGCATCGGCGAGGAGCACGTCCGCACCGGCGGCAGCGACACCTTCCCCGAGTACGACGTGCACGCCACCACCCCCTGGAACTACGGGCTGGCCACCACCGCCACCGACCCCACGGCGGGCCTGACGTTCGCCTCCTCCGACGGTACCCTCCCGGACAATCCGTTCACCCAGGCCACCGTGCCCCACTGGATCACGGCCCCCGCACGCCGCATCCCCGAATGGCGCGCGGACGACCAACGCGTGGTCGAACCCCTCCAGCCGAGCCCGGCGCTGAGCACCGAGCCCGTGGAGACGGTGACCCTGATCCCGCTCGGTGCGGCGCGCCTGCGGATCTCCGCCCTTCCGATCGCCTCACCGTCCGGTACCCGGTGGACCACGGGCGGCGCCTTCTTCCGGCTGCTCAACCGCCGCAGCGGCAAGGTACTCGGAGTCGACGGGATGTCCCACGAAGACAGCGCCCAGGTCGTCCAGTTCACGGACAACGGCACCACCGACCACCAGTGGCAGCTGGTCGCCGACGGTGGCTGGTATCTCGTCCGCAACGCCAACTCCGGCAAGGTCCTCGGTGTGGACCGGATGTCCCACGACGACGACGCACGGGTCGTGCAGTTCGCGGACAACGGCACCGCCGACCACCAATGGCGGCTCGTGGACGCGGGTGACGGCTGGTACCGCCTGCGCAACCGCGAGAGCGACAAGGTGCTCGGCGTCCTCGGCGGCTCCACCGCGGACAGCGCGCCCGCCGTCCAGCGCTCCGACGACGGCGCCGACGACCGTCTCTGGCGGCTGCTGCCGGACGGACCGCTCCGGATCGAGAACCGCAACTCCGGCAAGGTGCTGGCCGTCAGCGGCATGTCCCACGAAGACAGCGCCCAGGTGGTCCAGTTCGCCGACAACGGCACCACCGACCACCTGTGGACCTTCCTGCCGGACGAAGCGGGCTGGTACCGCATCCGCAACGAGAACTCGGGCAAGGTCCTGGGCGTCGACGGCATGTCCCACGAGGACAGCGCACACGTCGTCCAATTCACCGACAACGGCACCGCCGACCACCAGTGGCGCCCGGAACACGACGGCGACGGGTTCTTCCGTCTCCGCAACCGCAACAGCGGCAAGGTCCTCGGCGTCCACCTGATGTCCCGCGAAGACAGCGCACACGTCGTCCAGTTCACGGACAACGGCACCACCGACCACCAGTGGCGCCTGCTGTAACGCGCCCGGGCCCGACAGGACCGGGGCTCCTCCCCACACCCGCAAGGAGCACTCATGGCTTCCTTACCGCAGCCACGACGCAGACGGACACTGCGCGACACCGCTGCCGCCTTCGTGTCCCTGGTCCTGCTGTGTGCCGCGGCGCTGACCGCCGCGGCCGGCACGGCCGAGGCGGCGGCGACTGCCTGGACGCCCAAACCGGCGCCCATGACGACACCGTGGACCGGCCAGGTGCCGACGGACAATCCGCTGCCGGAGTATCCGCGCCCCCAGCTGACCCGCCCGGACTGGGCGAACCTCAACGGCATCTGGGACTTCGCGGTGACCTCCGCGGACGCCGGGCAGCCCACCAGCTGGCCGGACCAGATCCGGGTGCCGTTCGTCGCGGAGTCCGCGCTCTCCGGCATCCAGCGCAAGATCACCCAGAACGACAAGCTGTGGTACCGGCGCACGTTCACCGTCCCCGCCGGGTGGAACGGACGCCGTGTCCAGCTCAACTTCGGTGCCAGTGACTGGCGTACCACGGTCTGGGTCAACGGCCGGCAGGCCGGTGCCCAGCACAACGGCGGGTACGACGCGTTCTCGTACGACATCACCGATCTGCTCACCAGCGGGACGAACACCGTCGTCGTCTCCGTATGGGACCCGACCCAGACCGGCGACCAGGCGGTCGGCAAGCAACGCATCAACGACGTGACCCCGCACGCGGGCGGCGGCATCTTCTACACGGCCGCCTCCGGCATCTGGCAGACGGTCTGGCTGGAACCCACGGCCACCGCGCACATCACGCGCCTGGACATGGTTCCCGACCTGACGAACAACACCCTGAAGGTCACGGTGCGCGGTGACGGGGTCGGCGGGCAGACCGCACGCGTCACCGTCTCCACGGGCGGCACCACGGTCGGCACCGCGATCGGGCCGGTCGGGAGCCAGTTCACCGTCTCCGTGCCGAACCCGCACCTGTGGACTCCCGACGACCCGTTCCTGTACGACGTCAAGGCCGAGCTGCTGTCCGGCTCGTCGGTCGTCGACACGGCCGGCAGCTACACCGGCATGCGCTCCATCGGCCTGGCCAAGGTCGGCAACGTGCTGCGGCCCGTCCTCAACGGAAAGTTCGTCTTCCAGACCGGCACCCTGGACCAGGGGTACTGGCCCGACGGCATCTACACCGCGCCCACCGACGCGGCACTGAAGTACGACCTCCAGAAGCACAAGGACCTGGGCTTCAACATGGTCCGCAAACACATCAAGGTCGAACCGCAGCGATGGTTCTACTGGGCCGACAAGCTCGGTCTGCTGGTCTGGCAGGACATGCCGGCGATGGACCTGCGCACCCCGAGCAGCGCCGCCCGCACCCAGTGGGAGAGCGAGTTCCACCGCATCATCGACCAGCACCGCAGCTCCCCGTCCCTGGTGATGTGGGTCGACCAGAACGAGGGCTGGGGCCAGTACGACCAGGCCCGCATCGCGAACGACGTGAAGGCGTACGACCCGTCCCGGCTGGTCGACAACATGAGCGGGATCAACTGCTGCGGCGCCGTCGACGGAGGAAACGGCGACGTCGTCGACCACCATGTCTACGTGGGCCCCGGCGTCACCTCGCCGACCGCGACCCGTGCCGCCGTCCTCGGCGAGTACGGCGGGCTCGGCTACAAGGTGTCCGGCCACGAGTGGTATCCCGGTGGCGGGTTCAGCTACGAGGACCAGGCGAGCACCGCGAGACTCGACGACCGGCTGACCGGGCTGCTGGACGCGATCCGGCTCCAGCAGATGCCCGCGGGCCTGTCCGCCTCCGTGTACACCGAGATCACCGACGTCGAGAACGAGGCCAACGGCCTGATGACGTACGACCGCCAGGTGGTGAAGGTCGACGAGGCACGCGTCAAGGCCGCCAACCAAGCCCTGGTCGACGCCTCCAGGAACCCGGCCCCACCCGTGACCCTGCCCACCGGGGTCCACAAGTCCCTGCGTGTCACCACACCGGGCTACACCGACCGCTATGTGCGGCACAAGGACAGCCTCGGCTTCACCGAGGCCGTCGACTCCGGAAGCCCCGATCTGCTGAAGAACGACGCCACCTGGAAGATCGTCCCGGGTCTCGCCGACTCCTCCTGCTACTCCTTCGAGTCGCGCAACTACCCGGGCGAGTACCTGCGGCACCGCGAGTTCCGGGTCCGGAAGGATCCCGGCGACGGATCCGCGCTGTTCAAGTCCGACGCCACCTGGTGCGCGGTGCAGGGGAGCGGAGGCGTGCGTCTGATGGCGTCCGACTTCCCCGGCCAGTACCTGAGGCACATCGGCGCCGAACTGTGGCTGGCCACACCGGGCGGCGCGCACGCCTGGGACAACCCGGCGTCCTTCACCGAGGACACCACATGGTCCGTGGAGAACCCCTGGGCCCCGTGACCGGCGTCCGTGCCCCGCTCGGCGTCACCTGATCGGCCGAGCGGGGCGGTGCCGCCCGGCGACACCACGCTGCCCGACACCCCTGGTGACCACCACGTCGAGCACCCTGGCCCGGTCACGGCCACGGGTGCCCGACGCGGGGCGCGCGGCTACCGTCGAAGGGCATGCCGCGCGGTCCGACGCACCGCGCGGCCGTCCCGCGGAAGGAGCGTGGCCACTGTGGCCCGGAACCGCCGTCTGATCCTGAGCTCACCCTCCGAGGTGTGGAGCCTGTTGTGCGACGGCTACCGCTACGGCGAGTGGGTGACCGGAACCCAGCAGGTCCTGGACGCGGATCCGCACTGGCCGGAGGTGGGCGCCCGGCTGCAAGTCCGCGTCGGCGTCGGTCCGCTGACCCTCGACGACACCTGCGTCGTCCGCATCTGCGAACCGGAACGCCGGCTGGAGCTCGAAGCGAAGGCCGAGCCCTTCGGCGCGGCCCGTATCGCCATGCGCCTCGTCCCGTGGGGAGAGAACACACTCTTCGTCCTGGACTGGCACCCCCTGCGGGGGCCCGGCACCCGGATGCACGGGCTGCCCGTGGACTACGTCATCGCGGTCCGCAACGGCATGATGCTGACGAAACTGGCCCGGATCGCGGTACGCGAACACACCGAGAGCGGCTCCGCCACCTTGCAGGACACCCCGAGCGGTTGAGGCGCTCCCGGCCCACGAACCGCCGTACGGCAGGATGAGGACCATGAGCGTAGTCAAGATCAATGTGCTGGCCGTCCCCGCCGACCAGCGGGAGACGCTGGAGAAGCGCTTCGCCTCCCGCGCCCACGCGGTGGAGAACTCCGACGGTTTCGAGTGGTTCGAGCTTCTCCGCCCCGTCGAGGGCACCGACAACTACCTCGTCTACACGCGCTGGCGTGACGAGGAGTCCTTCCAGGCCTGGATGGAGGGCCCCATGAAAGCGGCCCACCAAGGCGCCGGCGCGGACAGCGGTGAACGCCCCAAGCCCGCGGCCAGCGGCTCCACCCTGTGGTCCTTCGACGTCGTGCAGCAGGCGGCCCCGCCGAACGCGTAGACGCACCACGCAACGCCCCGCTCCGGGGCGTTGCGTGCACCGGGTCTCTAGCCCGGCAGTTCGGTCCGCTCCCACCACTCGTACACGGGCAGCGTGCCCTGCGACGTCTCCCGCTCACGCGACGTCGCCCTGAAGTGCTCGTACCCCCCGAGGAACGGCACCTTGATGTCGAGCCCCGGCGCGGGCGCGGAGACGATCCGCTCGGAAAGATCGTCAGGGCCGCCTTCGAGGACTGCCTTGGTCGCATCGGTCATGACGCCATCCTCGCCGCCGACAGCAGGTCTCGCCCGGCGAGCCGCCTGCGCGGTGGACGCCTCGCCCGCCGGCTTCCACACCCAGGACTGCCCACTTGACTTCGAGTGCTCTCGAAGTCATAGCGTCCAGGACATGGCGCACCTGCCCGGGATGCCGGAGTCCGCGATCCAGAGCTCAATGGATGAGGGATCCGGACGCAGGGCGCCCCGGAACGAAGATCGGCACTTGCAGGAAAGGCTGGAACCCCACATGAAACAGCGCAGGCTGCGAGACCTCCAGGTGTCAGCCATCGGTCTCGGCTGCATGGGAATGTCCGCCTTCTACGGCACCACCGACGAGGAGGAGGGCATCAAGACCATCCACCACGCCCTCGACCTCGGCGTGGACTTCCTCGACACGGCCCAGCTGTACGGGCCGCTCACCAATGAGACGCTCGTCGGCCGGGCGATCAAGGGGCGCCGCGACGAGTACGTCGTCGCCACGAAGTTCAACTACCGCATGGACAACGCCTCGCCCGGCGACATGAGCACGGTGGGACCGCAGGACGGCTCCGCCGAACACGTGCGCAGCTCGATCCACGGCTCCCTCGAACGGCTCGGCACCGACTACATCGACCTCTACTACCAGCACCGCGTGGACCCCAAGGTGCCCATCGAGGAGACCGTCGGCGCCCTCGCGGAACTGGTCGCGGAGGGCAAGGTGCGCCACATCGGCCTCAGCGAGGCGGGACCGGACACCATCCGCCGCGCGCACGCCGTGCACCCGATCACGGCCGTGCAGACGGAGTACTCGATGTGGAGCCGGGACCCGGAGGCGGAGGTCCTGCCCACGTGCCGGGAACTCGGCATCGGTTTCGTCCCGTACTCGCCGTTGGGCCGTGGCTTCCTCGCCGGCCGGTTCTCCTCCCCCGCGGACCTCGACGAGGGCGACTTCCGCCGCTCGGGCCCGCGCTTCAAGGGCGAGAACCTGGAGGCCAACCTCAGACTCGCGGAGAAGGTGAAGGAGATCGCGACGGAGAAGGGCGTGACGCCGGCTCAGCTCGCGATCGCCTGGGTCCTGGCGCAGGGCGACGACCTGGTACCGATCCCCGGCACCAAGCGGCGCACCTACCTCGAACAGAACGCCGCCGCGGTCGACATCGAGCTGACCAAGGAGGACCTGGCCCGCATCGACGCCGAACTCCCGGAGCCGGCGGGCGAGCGCTACGACGAGGCAGGCATGAAGTCCGTCAACCTCTGAGCCCGCGCCCAAGTCCCGTCGACGCGGCACCCGCTCTCTCGCGGAACGGGCCGTGCCGGTGAATCAAATGCCCGTGGCGGCCAGCGCCACGCACCCACCGAGCATCCGCCGGCACCGCCCCGCACAACGGCTGCAACGACTGCAACGGCTGCAACGGCTGCAACGGCTGCAACGGGCGGATCACCGGCACGGACCCGACCCACCCACCGGACAGACGCCCTCGCCTCCACCCTCAGCACTGACTGGCATGCGTATGGCTGTGCGACACCTCGGGCGGGGACGCCGCCGGACGAGACCGGTGGTCGCGCAGCCAGTCCTGCACGGCGAGGACGAACGCGCACACGATGGGCGCGATGCCGCACCCCACGGCGACCGCGACGGCGGTGCGGAAGGAGCCGTGCCGGGAGTCCAGCACCAGGTAGAACAGACCGGGCAGGACCGCGGTGCCCACGGCGCCGCCGAGGCGCTGCGCCGTCTGCAGGGCACCGCCGGCGGCTCCCGCCATCCGGACCGGTACGTCGCGCAGCGTCATGGTGATGTTGGGCGAGATGACGCAGCCACTGCCGATGCCCCCGACGAACAGCGCCGGCGCGGCGTACCAGACGGCGTTCTCCCCCGGCACCCGCCACAGCACGAGGACGGCGCAGCCGAGACCGAGGATCGCCCCCGCGAGCCCGCACACGGTCAGCAGCCGGCCCAGCCGTTCCACGAGCCGGCCCGCCACGAACGCGGCGGTGGCCGAACCGATGGCGAAGGGTGTCACCGCGAGCCCCGACCGCAGGGGCGAGTAGTGCTGCCCGTTCTGGAAGAACAGGGCGAACACCAGCCACACACCGCTGAACCCGACGAAGTAGAGGGCGCCGATGGCCGCGCCGGTGGCGTAGCCACGTGTGGAGGTCACCAGGGCGGGATCGAGGAGAGGCTGTCCCTTCCTCGTCGCGACGCGCCGCTCCCAGCGTGCGAAGGCCACGAGGAAGGCCGGTCCGATCACGAAGAGCCACCACAGCCGCCGGACACCGCCCGCCTCGGCCAGTACCAGGGGCAGCATCAGGCTCAGCACCCCGCAGCCGAGGAGCACGACACCCACCAGGTCGAGCGGTGCGCGCCGCCCGCACGCGACGCGGGGCAGCAGCCGCACCCCCAGCAGGAGGGCGAGCGCGCCGACCGGCACGTTCACGTAGAAGATCCACCGCCAGCCCTGGGGTCCGTCGGCGAGCATGAGGATCAGGCCGCCCACGACGGGGCCCACGGCGCTGGAGATCCCGACGGTGGCACCGAACATGCCGAAGGCCCGCCCGCGCTCCCCGCCCCGGAACATCTGCTGGATGAGCGCGGAGTTCTGCGGGGCGAGACAGCCCGCCGCGACGCCCTGCGCGAGCCGCGCCAGGACGAGGAGTGTGATCGTCGGAGCGGCGCCCGCGGCGGCACTGCACAGCACGAACCCGGCGAGCGCCAGCAGGAAGATGCGCCGCCGGCCCATGGCGTCTCCGAGGCGCCCGGCGGGCACGAGGACCAGCGCGAAGGTGAGGGCGTAGCCGGAGACGACCCATTGGATGGCCGGTGCGGAGGCGTGCAGGTCCCGCTGCATGGAGGGGAGCGCCACCGCGACGATCGTCACGTCGAGCAGGCTCATGAACCCGGCGACGAGGGTGACCCACAGGGCTCTCCAGCGCCGCGGGTCGGTTCCCTCCGCCGCCCCGGCCGGCGGGCCCCCACTTCCCTGTGCCTGTACGGCCGGTTCCACGGGGGCCTCCTCTCCGCCGCTGTCGCCCGGGCACCGGCTCATGTCCTCCGGTACCCGTCGACGCCCCGGGCGGACCCCGGGCCGGCTCGCGCCCTCACCATCCTTCGAGGACCGGGCCCGATCAGCAACACGGCCGGACCGTGGTCGGGATGCCCCGCCGGTGAGGCGGTGCCGGTCAGGCCCGGAGGACGTGCCAGGGCCGCGTGGTGTGCTCGGCCGGGGTCCCGTCGAGCACGCGCGCGGTGCGCGCGGCGGGGTCGAGGAGCACGGTGGCGAGGCTGGCCCAGCGACGCCCGGTGGGCCCGTCCATGTCGGGAACGCAGGTCACGGGCGGCTCGCCCGGCCCGGTGACCAGCTGCTCGACGAGCGCGCCGCCGTAGCCGACACCTTCACCGGCGCCCTCTCCGCGCGCAAGGGCCGTGCCGCCCTGTACCAGCCGTCGGCGCAGAAAGGCGTAACGCTCGGCGGAGTCGGGCTGGTAGAGCCGGGACTTCTCGTGCTCGGCGGGGACCGGAGTCAGGAAGTGATTGGTGCGCAGGTGGGTTCCCTCGGCGATCGGGGGCACCTCGAAGACACCGGCCGGGCTGATGTCGAGCAGCAGGGCCTGTCGCGTGTCGAACAGCATGAAGGACCCGGACGAAGCGATCGGGGCGTCCCGCAGCAGCCGGCGGGCGTGGTCCACGCTGTCCGCCTCTTCGAGGACGAGCGCGGCCAGGACGTGCACGGGCAGTCCGCCGACGCGGTCGTCCCGGTGCCCGAGGATGTTGAAGTGCAGGGCGAGTCCGGCGCTGTTGACGCCGATCTTGGCGAGGATGCCGTGTTCGGTGATGCCGACGTAGCGGTGGGTGCCGCCGGCGCAGTCGAGTGTGTGCCAGTACGGGCTGAGTTCGACGTGCCAGTCCCACGTCTGCACTCCGAGGTGCGTGTGGCCGCCGTGCTGCGCGGGCAGGCGGCGCACCACGGTGGAGCACTCCCCGGGCGGGACCGCGCGGGAGCGGGCGAGGATCTCGGTGCGGGCGTTCAGCGCCGCGGCCTGCCAGGTTTCGATGCCCGCTCCGTCGGCGAGTCCCTCGATCTGTGCGCGGAGGGCCGGGCGGAAGCCGCCGATGGCGTCGAGTGCGCGGTGGGCGTCGTCGCGGACGGTGCCGGGCCGGATGCCGCCGAGGGCGAAGAGCCGGTCGTAGACGTCGATCGCGCCGTGCAGGTCAGGGGTGAGCTGCCGTCCCCTGGCGTGGCCGCGGTCGTACGGATCGGCGGCGGTCACGCTCACGTGCGGTCGCCGGTCGGGGCGGGGGAACGGTACGGAGGAGGTCATCGCGGGAGGGTCTCCTGGGTGGCGTGCACGATCGGGCTGCCGTCGACGAAGGTGGCGAGGACGGGATTGACCGCCTGCTGTTCGGGGGTCAGGTCGAGGGGGTGGTGGGCGAACACGGCGAGATCGGCCGCGTAGCCCGGGGCGATCCGGCCGAGCCGGTGGCCCGCGCCGGCCGCGGTGGCGGTGGCGATGGTCATCCCGGCGTAGGCCTCGCGGGCGCTGATCCGCTGGCCGGGCTGCACGGGGGCGGCCGTGGGTTCGTCGACGGGGCGGCGCAGTTGGGCGTCGGCGAGGGCGATCCGCGGGTCGCCGATCCCGATGGGCCAGTCGGAGCCGAGGGCGACGACGGCGCCGTGGTCGAGCAGGTCGCGCGTGCGCCAGCCGTGCGCGACGCGCCGGGGGCCGATCCGCCGCGACCAGTTGTCGCTCTGGTCGGGCCTCGTCATACGGGTGGCGTGGACGGGTTGCAGGCCGGCGACGACGCCGAGTGCGGCGAAGCGGCCCAGCAGGTCGTCGGGGATCGACTCGATGTGCTCGATCCGGTGCGGGGCGCGGCCGGGGTTGCCCGCCTCCTCGATCACGTCGAGGGCGAAGCGCACCGCCCGGTCCCCGATCGCGTGGGTGGCGGTGGGGATGCCGCGCTCGGTGAAGTACCGGACGGCGGCGCGGTAGGCCTCCACGTCCTTCCAGAGGGGGTGGCGGTTCTGCCCGAGGACGTCCGGGTGGTCGAACCACGCCGAGCCGTTGTCGGCGGTGCCGTCGAGCATGAACTTGGCGCCCTCGACGTGCCAGCGCCGCCCGGCCAGCGCTTGCGTCTTCGCGACCGCGGCCCAGACGTCGGGCCCCGAGTCGGCGGGGACGAGCGGCGAGCAGCGCACCCGCAGCGGTAGGTCTCCGGTCCTCTCGATCTCCCGGTAGACGGCTTCGGAGGGGTCGGTGAAGTCCATGGCGTGCAGGCCGGTGAGGCCGGTCGCGGCGAGCTTGTGCAGCTGGGTGGCGACGTGTCCGGCGGCGGTCGTGACCGGGACGTCGGGGTAGTGGTCGAGGACGAGTCCCATGGCCTGGAGTTCCACGATGAAGCCGGTGGGCCTGCCGTCGGCCCCGACGACGATCCGCGAGGCGTCGTCGAACGTCTCCCGCCCCGTGAGTCCGACCTGCCGGACGACGGTGGGACTGACGACGAGGGCGTGCGCGTCGCGGGTCATCAGTGAGATCGCGACGCCGGGGAAGCGCCGTCCGAAGACCTCTCCGCCGGGTGCCGCGCCGAAGACGTTGATGTCGAGGTCGAATCCGGTGACCCATGCGCCCGGCGCGAGTGTGCCGAGGTGGCCGGCGATGCGGTCGCACACCGCGTCGAGTGTCGTCAGCCCGCCGAGGTCGAGGCCGCTGCCGATCTCGATCGACCCCCACACCGGGTGAGCGTGGGCGTCGGTGAGTCCGGGGGTGACGGTCGCGCCCGGGAATTCGCGGACGTCGGTGCCGGTGCCCCGGTACCGGTCGAGGATCTCGTCACCCCCGACGGCCAGGACACGGCCGTCCTTGACGGCGAGGACGCTCCCGGTCCGGACGGCGGGGACGTGATGTCCGGTCGGGGCGGCCGTGCCGGTGAAATTCTCGATCCGGGCGGCGCGCACGATGAGATCGGCGGTCATGACGTCCTCCGCGCGGGGTGCGGTGCGGCGGGAACGGTGTGGAGCGCTCGCGACAGTGCCCAGTACAGGGCCGCCGAGCCGAGGACTCCCACCGGCACGGCGAGGTTGAGGCCGCCCATCGCCGCGGAGAGGGGGCCGGCCCAGGAGCTGGAGGCGGCGCAGAGCGTGGCGGCCGTGGCACCGAGCAGGGTGGCGAGCGTGCCGGCCCAGTTGACACCTCCGCGGTACCAGAACGGTCCGGTGCGGCTCTGGTCGTGGAGGGCGATCCCGTCGTAGCGGTTGCGTCGCAGCACGATGTCGGTGGCGTAGACGGCCATGCAGGGGCCGGTGATCACGACGACGAGCTCCATCATGGCGTTGACCGCCGTGAGGAAGTCGAACACGAGGATCGCGAACAGCGTCATCGTGGTCCCGATGACGCCGACGACGAGGACGGCGGTCACGCGCGGCAGCCGTACGCCGATGGACTGCATCGACAGTCCGGCGCTGTAGGCGGTCATGCCGTTGTTCGCCACGGTGTTCACGACGACGCCGATGACGAAGACCGGCGCGAACCAGGCGGGCATGACGCCCTCGAGGGCCGCCTGGGGGTCGCTCATGTCGAGGCTCGTGGCCGCGAAGGCCCCGATGGCGGTGAAGACGACGCTCGGCAGGAAGGCGCCGGCCGACGTCCACAGGGCGACGGCCGTACGGCTGGTGTCGCGGGGCAGGTAGCGCGCGAGGTCCGGGCTGTTGGCGTACGAGAGCGGGGCCGAGGCTACGAGGGTGAACCCGGAGGCCACGGCGACGAGCAGTGCGAAGCCGTGCAGCGGCTCGGCGGGCGCGTACGACCAGTCCGTGTGGCCGAGCACGATGCCCGAGACGACGAGGAACACGAGGAGCAGCAGCACGGTCAGCACGGTGTAGAGGCGCACGATCGTCGCGTGCCCGTAGATCGCGACGAGGACGGTGGCACCGGCGATCAGGCAGATCACGAGCGTGTCGACGGCCGTGGAGTCCGGCAGGCCGAGCCGGGCCGCGAGGCCGATGCCGGCCACGGAGGCCGCCGACCAGTTCAGCGCCAGGTAGAGCGCCGAGATCAGCCACCCCGTGACCGCGACGACCGCCCTGTTGCCGACCGTCCCGTACATCGCGCGGGAGACGACCGAGCCGGTGGTGCCCGAGGCGGGGCCGCTGACGGCTATGAAGCCCGTCAGGAGCCAGAAGAGGTTTCCCGCGACGATGACCGCGAGGGCCTCGGGCAGCGAGAGGCCGATGAGGACGAGTGTCGCGCCGACCACGAAGCTCAGGTAGCTCACGTTGGGAGCGGCCCAGATGGCGAAGAGCTCGCGCGCTGATCCGTGCCGCTCGTCGTCGGGCACGCATTCGATGCCCCGGGTCTCGACGTTGCCGGCCCGTTCGAGTCCGGCTCGGGGGCCGGCCTCGTCACGGGCCGTGGGGGTTTGGGCCATGGATGGGTTCCTTCAGCGAGGCGAACGGACGTCTGTCCCCGGCCCGGCCGCCGCGTCCGGGGCGGCGGGCCGGGAGGACCGAGCCTTATTGGTGCACTAACCAATAGACTATTGGTGCGACATCCAATAGTCTGATCCGCATGACGTCAAGCCCCCGGAGCACCCGGACCCGCAAGGACCCCGCCGAGCGACGGACGGAGATCCTGGAGACGGCGGCCCGGCTCGCGCTGGAGCAGGGGCTGGAGCGCGTGACGATGCAGCTCGTCGCCACGGAGCTCGGGGTGCGGCCCGGGCTGATCAGCCACTACTTCCCCACCGTCGACGCGCTGCTGTGCGAGGCGTTCGCCCGGGCGGTCAGCCGCGAGAGGGACGCACTCCTGCCCGAGGCCGACGGGGATCTGCCCCCGAAGACACGCATGAGCCGGTTCCTCCACCGGATCAGCGACACCGACTTCGCCAATCTCGGCAGGCTCTGGCTGAACGCCCGACACCTCGCCCGCTACCGTCCGAACCTGCGACGCGTGGTCGCCGAGCAGGAGGCGGTCATGCGCGGCGTCCTCACGGCCCTGATCGAGGAAGGGGTGCGGGCGGGGGACTTCACCGCCCCGGACCCGGAGGAGGCATGCCTGGTCGTCCTCGTGGTGATCGACGGCCTCGACTCCTACTCGAACGACGACACGTCGTTCAGCCATCCCGCGCTGGACGCCCTGGTGTTCACGACGGCGGAGCGCGAACTCGGTCTCCGCAAGGGGGACTTGCGCGACCTCGGCTGACCCCGGGCACGCGCCCCCACCCTCACCCGTCTCGTCGCGTCGCGTCGCACCGACCTTCGGACGCCACGGAAAGGCCCGCCGACCGGATCCCCGAGCGGACCACGGACCGGGCCGTGGACCGCGGGACCGGCGCCGGCGACGGTCGACCCGTCCGGCGCCGCCCGGCGGTCCGGACCTCCGCGGTCACATCGGTTCGGGGAACGCCACTTCGCGCCGGAGGAAGGCGAGTTGAGCCCTCTTCTCGGGCAGGTGGACGTCCGGAAGGTCGATCTCCGGCAGGGTGACCGCGGGGCCGGCCTCGAAGCCCTGCCGCCGGAAGCGGGCCAGCGCCTTCTCGTGGCGCACATCGGGATCGATGACGATGCGCCGCCGGTCGAGCCCCAGCAGCACGTACGCCGCGAACGAACCCATCAACGCCGACGACCAGCCCGGTCTTCTGCCGTCCTCCCCCGCGGGCGCCATGAGGACATGGACGCCGATGTCCCCCGGCTGCACCTCGTAGCACTCGCCGACCCGGTCCTCGGACGGCTCGTACGTCTGCAGCAGCGCGACCGGGGTGCCGTCGAGTTCGACGAGGAACGCGTGATGGGTGTCGAGGCCGTCCATATGGGCGTAGATCTCGGCCACCTGGTCACGCGTGAGTCCGTTCATCCCCCAGAACGCGGCCCGTTCGTCACTCACCCAGCCGTGGAGGACCTCGGCGTCGCCCTCGGGGGCCAGCGGACGGATGCGCACCGTACCGAAGCCGTCAAGGGTCTGTTCGTGCACGGGGCGGGTCGGGCGGGACATGGGTCTCCTCTTTCCGGTTCACGGGGGGCTCGGGGCGAACGGCACGGGCACGGACCTGGACACGACAAGGCATCGATCCGGCCGCCCGCCCACCACTCGGATGATTATTAGGTTAGCCTTGCCTTAGTTGATCGTGAAAAGAACGTACGCGAGAGGTGGAGAGGTCATGGCACAGGGGCGGGGCTGGGAGGGCGCGGTGCTGAAGCTGATGCGCGCCAAGGACTTCATCCTGACGGTCACGGACACCGAGGACGTCACCGAGGACTACCGGCGCCTGAGCCTCACCGACGGCGGACTGCTCGCGGCCACCGGCGTCCACCCGACGATGTGGGTCCGGCTGTGGTTCGAGAACGCGGGCAAGCCCCATCAGCGGGCCTACACGCTGGTCGACCCGGACCTCGAAGCCGGCACGTTCTCCATGGAGTTCGCCCTGCACGACGGGATCGCGAGCGACTGGGCCCGGAGCGCGAAGCCCGGGGACACCATCGAGGCGACCGTCCAGGGCACAGGCTTCGAGCAGCCCTCACCCGCGCCCTCGCACGTGGTCGCGATCGGCGACCCGGCCTCGCTGCCGGCCATCAACTCCCTTCTCACCGAGATCGGTTCGGTGCCGGCCACCGTCTGGTTCGAGGGAGACGACGACGCGTTGCCGTTCCGGACGGACCCCGGGCGCCACGACGTCCGCCGGGTGCCCCGCCAGGACGCCGGCGCCCTGCTGGTCGAGCGGGTGAAGGGCGAACTGCGCGACGTCCTCACGGGCGCCGAGCATCCGTACGTCTGGATCGCCTGCGACACCCGGACGACCCGCGCGCTGTCGTCGTACGTCCGCAAGGAGCTGGGCGTCCCCAAGGACCGGCTGCACGCGCTGGGTTACTGGCGGGCGAGCTGACGGCGCACTTCGGCGCGGGGCGATCGGGCGGACGCTCGTCCCGGCTCGTCGGCGTGGGGCACCGGGATGGGCGCCCGTCCCGGCTCGCCCGCGCCGTCGCCCCACCCGCCCCGGCGGGGGCCGCGCACCGCAGGGGCCTCGCAGGACTCTGGCCGGATTAGCAGTCTGTCGGGTGTTCGAACACGGAGATACTCAGGGCTGGGCAAATCCGCCCCATTCCTATGTCCGGAGGACGCTGATGCCCCAGACCAGTGTTCAGACCGCCGCCGTGCTCAACGCCTGGCTGTCCGGCGCCGAGAGCGCATACGGCGAGCTCAACCCGGCCGGTCCGCTGTACGTCGGCGGCGCCGCCGCGGAGGCCGCGCTCACCGACCCGAGCGACTCCCTCTACGGCTTCTGTTCCAGCCCGAGCGGCTCGCGCGGCAGCTGGTGCTGCTGACCGCCGTCCCGTGGTGGCGCGTTGAGAGCCCGCGGCGGAGGGCCTTCCTGCGGAAGGGCTTCTCCCCGACGCGCTTCTCGACCGGTACGACCGCGGGGTCCGCCTCGTCCGGAGGCGTCCCCGCGGAGTGAGGTCCGAGAGCAGCAGCGTGGGGAACTGCGCGCGGTCCGCGACGCCCGCAGACAGGTCCGGTCCGGTCGGGTGGTTCCCCACGTCCCTCGAGGCGCCTGGCAGGCGCGGACGTTCGGCGGAAGGGAGACGGTGGACCGTGAGCGGATCGGCGCCCGGGAGCAGGGACGAAGCGGACTGGTTCGTCGAACCCGTACGGAGCATCGCCCGCCCCTGGCGGGATGAGCTGGCCCGGCGGCTGGCCGCCGTGGACGGGCTGGACCGCGAGGAGCGGGAGACGGTGCTGGAAGCAGGTCACACCGTCCTGCTCAGGTCCTTGCACGCCAAACTGTCCCGGCTGTTCCTGATCGAACTGCACGCGCTGCGCCTGACGACGGGCGGCGGGCGCGGCGGCCGGGGCGCGACGGACGCCGGCGCGGACACCGAGACGTGGGCCGTGTTCATCGAGCAGGCCTGCGAGGAGGGCTGTCTCGACCGGCTGGCCGACCGGTATCCGTGCGCGGGCCGGCGGATCGCGTCGGTGGCGCGGTCGTCGGTGGCGGCGACGGCCGGTCTGGCCGAACGCGTCGCCGCGGACCGCGCGTTGCTGCGGCCGCTGCTGGGAACACCGGCGGGGAAGGTGCGGGCCGTCACGTTCGGGGAGGGTGACACCCACCGGGGCGGTCTGACGGTCAGCCGGATCGAGTTCTCCGGTGGCAGCGTCATGTACAAGCCCCGGCCGTCCGGGGCCGACGTGGCCCTGGGCGCGCTGCTGGACGAGCTGTTCGCGGACTTCCCGGGCGCTCCGCCGGAGCACGAGCGCATCCGGGTGCCACGGACACTGGCGCGCGAGGGATACGGCTGGGCGGAGTTCGTCCGCCACCGCTACTGCGCGGACGACGCCGAACTCGCCGCGTTCTACCGCAACATCGGCCACTGGCTCGCCGTCCTCCGCTTCACCGGCGGCACCGACATGCACGCCGAGAACATGATCGCGGCGGGCCCGGTGCCGGTGATCGTGGACGCGGAGACACTCTTCGACGCGCCCGCGCCGTTCCCGCCCGACGGCCGCGGCGACGCGGTGGACGTCGCCGCGGCGGCCATCCGCCGTACCGTGCTGCGCACCGGCCTGCTGCCCGTGCGCGGCACCGGCTTCGCGCTCGGCGGCGTGGACATCTCCGGAGTCGGCGCCCTGCCCGGCCAGCAGCCGCTCATCCCGAACCCGGTGATCGCGGACGGCGGCACCGCCGCGGCCCGCTTCCAGGTGGACCTGGTGGCCATGCCCGGCGCGGGCAACCATCCGAGCGCCACCCCGGTCCTGAGCACGTACTGGGACCGGGTCCTGGCCGGATTCCGGGAGATGACCGCGTACCTGCGCGGGCCCGGGATCGCCCCGCGCCGGCTGCTCCGCCGCTTCGAAGGCACCCACGCTCGGCGCATCCTGCGGCCGACGCAGGCGTACGTCGACATCGGCCGGATGCTCTGGCACCCGGCGTCGCTGCACGACGAAGCGGCGGCCATGGAGCGCGCCCGGGACATCCTGCGCCGCAACGCCCAGGTGCTGCCGGGTGCGCCGACCGACCGCGCGACGATCGACGGCGAGGTCGCGGACCTCCTCGCCGGCGACGTGCCGATGTTCGACTTCGTCGTGGACGCGGCCGCCGTGGGGGCCACGGTCGAGGACTGGCGCACCGCCGATCTGCCGCTGGAGGAGGCGGTGATCCAGGACGCCCTGGTGGGCGCGTACCTCAACGAGCGTTCACTGCCGCCGCGCGTGCAGGCCGCCGCCGACGCCCCGCACGCACGGGACCGGGAGCGGCGCCGGCGCGCCCTGGCCACCCGGATGGCGCGCCGGCTGTGCGACGCGGCCGTACGGGGCCGGGACGGCACGGTCACCTGGATCAGCCCCGTCTTCACCCCGGCCGGATGGTCCATCAGGGTGCTGCCCGCCGACCTCTACACCGGTCAGGGCGGGGTCGCTCTGACGCTCGCGGAGTACCTGACCGAGGCGAAGGCGGGGCGGGCCGACGAAGTGCCGGGTGTCGCCGAGACGTTCGAGGGCGCGCTGCGCGTACTGGTGGCCACCGAGGACCGTACGCCGACGCCGTCACCGGGCGCCTTCAGCGGGGCCGCGTCGCAGGTGTGGACGTGGATGGCGCTGCACCGTGTGCTCGGTGAGGACCGGCTGCTGGAGCGGGCCGCCGGGAGAGCACTGCTGCTCGCACAGGGCCGACTGGTCGAGGACGACGTCGAGGTGGACCTCCTCAACGGCGCGGCGGGCGGGATCGTTCCGCTGCTCCGTCTGGCCGAGGCGACCGGGCAGGACCGCTGGCTCGACGCCGCCGCCCGCATCGGGCACCGGCTGACCGGGCTCGCCACGGTCGACGCGAGCGGTGCCCGATGGACGACCCGGCTCAATCCCGAGGGCATCGGCGGCTTCGCCCATGGAGCGACCGGCATCGGCTGGGCACTGGCCCGCCTCTCCCTCAGCGACGCCGGGTCCGCGGCCGACCGGCGGGGCTGGGCCGGCCTCGCCGAGCGGGCCTTCGCCTACCAGGAGTCGCTCTACCGGCCCGAGCACGGCAACTGGCTCGACGTCCGGATCGGCGCGGAGGAGGACTTCTTCACCAGTTGGTGCCACGGCAGCACGGGAATCGGCATCGGCATGCTCGATCTCCACCGGCGCGCGGGCGATCCCGCCCACCTCGACATGGCCCACCGCGCCGCGCGCGCCTCGGCGGCGGAGGGCTTCGGCTGGAGCCACACCCTGTGCCACGGCGACCTCGGTCTCTGGGAGTTCCTCACCTCCCTGGACTTCGGCGACCCTGCCGACCGGGACGGCGAGATCCTGAGCGGTCTCGAACAACGCGGGCCGGTGGGCGGCCTGGCCCGTGAGGCCTTCTCCCCCAGCCTCATGTCCGGTCTCTCGGGGGTCCTGCACACGCTTCTGCGCATGCGTCCCGAGGCCGCCCTGCCCGATCCGCTCCTCCTCGACTGACCCGGGAGCGGGTGTCCGGCAGGGCCGGGTTCAGCCCCGGGACCGGCCCTGGCCGCGGCGGCCCTGCCGTTGCCCGGGACCGCCGCGTCCGCCGCCCGAGCGACGGCGCGACGGTGCCTGGGGCATGTCCTCGCTGTTGAATCCGGGACCCGTCGGGGCGCTGAATCCGCCCGGAACCCCGGGCGCACCCACCGAGGCGTCCGCCGCGGGTGCCGGCGCGGGCGGCGTGGCCGGGGTACGGGTGCGGGGCACGGCGCGGCCGATGATGCGGGTGTGCGTCATCAGGGGTGCGCACGCGGCGCAGACCTCCATGAGGGTCCACACCTGGGCGACGGCCGGGTCGTGGCGCAGCACCAGGAGCACGCCCCCGGCGCAGTGCACCGGGCTGTCCTCATGGGAGGCGCACTGCGTCTGGCGGCAGGCGCAGGAGGCGTCCGGGTGCACGGTGGCCGCCCGGCCGTGCGCCGCGACATGGGCTTCGGCGAAGCGGCGCAGTGCGGCGAGGTCCCGGGACCTCGGCGGCATCGCGCACGGTGAGGAGCAGGTGACGGACGCGGTGCGGTCGCTGTGGCCGGAGACCCTGACGGTCCATGTCCGCCCTTGGCGTCGCGGGGCAGGGGTTTCTGGGTGTGGGAAGTCCAAGACCGGCAATCCTTCAGCAGTGGGTGTTCGCGATGGTGCGCATAGTGTTTGTACCCCGAGGTGCCGGTCCGCGATCCATCAGGGGGCCGCGCGCCTCCTCGAATCGGTGGACGGGGCCGTGCACGGGTTCCGGAACGGGCTCCCCCACGGCACCGCGCCGGTGAACGCGCCCCCCGGCCGGTGGCACGGTCAGCGTTCGCGACGTCTGCCGGTGATGCGGTCCCAACGGGACCGGGAAGCGCCGAAGCCGCTCTCGTGCACCCACAGGTGGGTGCACGACGGGCACTGGAGGTGGAGCAGGCTGCCGCGACTGGACAGCAGATAGCGCCAGTGGACGGAGCACGTTCGCTGCTGCTCGCACGACGCGCAGCCACGGCTGTCGTCACAGTTGGGGCACCTCACCCAGGCGCGACGCCCGCGGTCCGCCTGCGGGTCAAGCGGCAGCACGACCGCCCCCGCGCTCGGGGAGCACCCCGGCCGCGACGAGCCCGTCGTACAGGCGCTGCTGCTCGTCGTCGAGACCGGAGTACAGCAGGTCGTAAGCGGCCTCCTCATCGCGCAGCACCTCCATCGGGTCCCAGTCGGGGCCGAGGGCGGCGAGGACCTGCGCCTGCCGGAGCACTTCCTGCGAGGTGAGATCGACGGTGAAGTCGACCAGTGCGGGCGCGTCGTCCCGCCCGGCACCGGACTGCCGAGGGCCGGCCGCCTCGCCGGGGTCGTGGGGGCGTGGGGGGTCATGTGGGGCCATGGAACAGAACCTAGGAACGCCCTTCTCCCCGCGACAAGAGGAGGTGGGCGAAATCACAGCAGGTCAGCGGCCGTCGGGCGGCCATTCCGAGCCGGTCTGCCGCGCGTTCCGTCGAGCGCCCCGGCCGGAGCTGCGGCAGGCGAAGGGGAGGGCCGCGGCGGCCACTGTGCGCGGCCTCCCGCGGCTCTCCCCCGGATGACGCGCCGTCGGCCGAGCGCCCGGCGCACGGGCCCCGGGAGGGCGGGGCCCGCAGCGTCGGCGTACGGCTCTCGGCGTACGGCGGCTCACTGCCGGGGCGCCTGCTCAGCCGCCCAGCGCCGTCGAGACCACGCCCTTGGCCTCCTCCTGCACCTGTCGGAGGTGCTGCGTGCCGAGGAACGACTCGGCGTAGATCTTGTAGACGTCCTCGGTCCCCGAGGGACGGGCGGCGAACCAGGCGTTGGCGGTGGTCACCTTGATACCGCCGATGGGCGCGCCGTTGCCCGGGGCTTCGGTGAGAACCGCGGTGACCGCCTCTCCGGCCAGGGTGTCCGTGGTGATCTGCGCGGGCGACAGCTTCGCCAGGAGAGCCTTCTCCTCGCGGTTCGCCGGGGCGTCGATGCGCTCGTACGCCGGCTCGCCGAATCGCGCCGTCAGCGCGGCGTAGTGCTCCGACGGCGTCTTCCCGGTCACCGCGGTGATCTCGGACGCGAGCAGCGCCAGGATGATGCCGTCCTTGTCGGTGGTCCACACGGAGCCGTCGCGGCGCAGGAAGGAGGCGCCGGCCGACTCCTCACCGCCGAAACCGAGGGAACCGCCGACCAGGCCGTCCACGAACCACTTGAAGCCCACGGGCACCTCGACCAGCCGACGGCCCAGGTCGCCGGCGACCCGGTCGATCATGCCGGACGACACCAGCGTCTTGCCGATGCCGGTCCCCGCGGGCCACTGCTCCCGGTGGGCGTACAGGTAGGCGATGGCGGCGGCGAGGTAGTGGTTGGGGTTCATGAGCCCGGCGTCCGGGGTGACGATGCCGTGGCGGTCGGCGTCCGCGTCGTTGCCGGTGGCGATCTGGAAACGGTCGCGCCGCTCGATCAGCGAGGCCATGGCGTAGGGCGACGAGCAGTCCATCCGGATCTTGCCGTCCCAGTCCAGGGTCATGAACCGCCAGGTCGGGTCGGTGAGCGGATTGACCACAGTCAGATCGAGTCCGTGCTGTTCGGCGATGCGTCCCCAGTACGCGACCGAGGCCCCGCCGAGCGGGTCGGCGCCGATGCGTACGCCGGCGGCGCGGACGGCGTCCAGGTCCAGCACCTGCGGCAGGTCGGTCACGTAGGTGCCGAGGAAGTCGTAGCGGCCGGTGCCGGGGGCGGCCAGCGCCCTGGCGTAGGGAATGCGGCGTACGCCCTTGAGGCCGCCGGCGATGAGTTCGTTGGCGCGGTCCTGGATCCAGGAGGTCGCCTCGGAGCCCGCCGGTCCGCCGTTCGGCGGGTTGTACTTGAAGCCTCCGTCGGCGGGCGGGTTGTGGGAGGGGGTGACCACGACCCCGTCCGCGAGGCCGGAGGACCGTCCGCGGTTGTGGGTGAGGATGGCGTGCGAGACCGCGGGAGTGGGCGTGTAGCCGTCGGCTTCGTCGATGAGGACCGACACGTCGTTGGCCGCGAACACCTCCAGGGCGGTGACCTTCGCGGGTTCCGACAGCGCGTGGGTGTCGGCGCCCAGGAACAGCGGGCCGTCGATGCCCTGGCTCTCGCGGTACTCGCAGATGGCCTGGCTCGTCGCGGCGATGTGGTCCTCGTTGAACGCGGTCGCCAGGGACGATCCGCGGTGTCCGGAGGTTCCGAAGGCGACCCGCTGGCCTGGCTCCGCCGGGTCGGGGTGGAGCGCGTAGTACGCGGTGACCAACCGGGCGACGTCGACGAGGTCCTCGGGGCCGGCCGGCCGGCCCGCTCGCTCGTGCTGCATGTGCCCGCACCTCCACATCGGTGGTTCTTCGTTTGTCGTCCCATCTTTCCCCACCGGGCTCCGCGGTCGCACCGGGCCGTGACGACGGGACGCACAGTGCCGGAACGGCCGCTGCACCACTGCCGGATCGTCGACGCCCGCGCCCTCAGCCGTCGTTCTCCATGGGCGGCGGTCTGGAGGAAGCCTCCCCGGCGGTCAGATGTTCCAGGACTTCCACGAGTTCCTTGCAAGCCTGCTCCACCGAGCGCCTGGTGTTGCGCTGCTCGATGATCACGGCCGACAGGAGCAGCGCGGTCAGGGCCGCGGAACCGTTGAACACCTGGAGTTTGACCATCACTTCGATGTCGCTCAGACGGTCGAACGCACCGGTCCGCTCCGTCGCCGCGACGGTGGCCATGACGGAGGCGAAGAGGGCGCACAGCACACTGCCGCCGTGCTGGAAACGCAGTGCCGCCCAGATCAGCAGCGGATAGAGGAGGAAGAGCATGCTGAGGGGGCTGAGGGTGGCGAACGGGACGAGACCGAGGGCGATGAGTATCAGGACCGCGGCCTCCTTCCAGCGCGCGGGACGCAGCGGCGTGCGGACGCGGGACAGCATGAGCAGGACCGGGGTGACGATCAGGACGCCCATCGCGTCGCCCACCCACCAGGTCAGCCACACCGGCCAGAACGAGTCCGCGGCGAGCCTGCCGACGAGGACGAGGATGCCGGCCCCGGTCGTCGCGCTGATCAGCATTCCGGCGAAGGCCCCGAGGAACACGAGCGCGAGGCCGTCGCGCAGTCGGCTGAGCTCGGTGCGGAAACCCGCCTTGCGCAGCAGGAGGTAGGAGCAGAGCGGGGCGACGGTGTTGCCCGCGACGGTGACGATCACGTCGGGCCGGAACGAGGTGATGGACAGGACGATGAGCAGGGCACCGAGCGCGACGCCGGGCCACACCCGGACGCCGAGGATCAGCACGGCTGCGACCGCGACGCCGGTGGGCGGCCAGATGGGCGTGAACACCGCTCCGTCGAGGACGAGGTGTCGCAGGAGTCCCAGTCGGCCCGCACCGTAGTAACAGGCCGCGACCGCAAGCATCTGAAGACCGGCGCCGACCGGTCGAGACAGCTGCTCGGTACCCACCACAGCAGCCATCAGACACCGACGTGGCCCCGTCGGCGAGGCGAGGGGCGGGCCGTCCGGCCCTATGGCTGAACCTCTGAAGCGGCTCGCGCCCCGGGCCTGGTCCCGCGTACGCCCCGAACCCCAGAACCGGTCCCGCGTCCGGCCCGAACCCCGGGCCCGGTCCCGCGTCCGGCCCGAACCCCGCCGCCTACGCCGGGTGCGGCACGGGCCCCGGGCTCGGTCCGGATGCGGTCCGGACTACGACCGGCCGTGCGAACCCGGCGAGTCGTGCCGCAGCACCAGTACGGCCGCGTCGTCCTCGTGGCCGACGCGCTCGGCCCCTTTGATCACGGCTTCCGCGAGCTTCCCCGCCCCCACGCCGGCGACGGCCGCGACGCCGGCGAGGCGGATCACCTGGTCGAGCCCCTCGTCGATGCTCATCGACGGTCCCTCCACGACACCGTCGGTCAGCAGCACGAAGACCCCGCCCGAGCTCAGCCGCTGACAGGTCACCGGGTAGTCCGTGCCGCCCAGGATGCCGAGCGGTGGCCCGCACTCGTCCTCGGCGATGCCGGACCGCCCGTCCGCGGTGGCCCACACGCAGGGGATGTGTCCGGCCCGCGCGCTCTCCAGCACTCCGGCGGCCGGGTCGAGCCGCACGAACGTGCAGGTGGCGAAGAGGTCGGTGCCGAGGGTCAGGAGGAGCTCGTTCGTCCGGGAGAGGAGTTCTCCCGGATCGCCCGTGACGGAGGCCAGCGCCCGCAGGCCGACCCGGACCTGGCCCATGAAGGCCGCAGCCTCGATGTTGTGGCCCTGGACGTCGCCGATCGACAGGCCGATGCAGCCGTCCGGCAGTCTGAAGGCGTCGTACCAGTCCCCGCCCACATTGAGGCCGTAGCAGGCCGGCGCGTACTCGACGGCCAGGTGGAACCCCGGGGCGGTCGGCATGTCGCCGGGCAGCATGCCGCGTTGCAGGGCGATGGCCAGTTCCACCTGGGAGCGCTGGAACTCAGCGCGTTCGCGCACCTGGGTGGTCAGGGAGCCGAGCCTGGCCAGCAGCTCGTCGCCGTCGCCCGTCAGGCGCTTGCGGCCCATCGACCACTCCAGAAGGAATACACCAGTACCAATAAAAGGCGTGAAACAGCTTCAATCGGATGATAGCCGCCTCATCGAGGCGGCGGCCCGAGTCCGCCGACGGACGCCCCTCGCCGGTCCGGCACCGGACGGTCCCGGCCGTCGCCGGTGAGCCGATCGCGCGTACACCCACGGCACACACGTTCCCGGAGCGTGTGAACGGCGCGCGATCACCGCCCCACGTGCCACCTGCCTCATCCGGCGGGTTTGCACCACCAGAATGCGCAAACCGCCCCTCGTACGCCGTACCGCACAGCCCGTCACAGCTGTTTGCCTGGGATCTGCGCAGACGGACCTCGCGCACCGCCGACCGCTTCGCTCACCCTCGTTCACCTCCCAGGAGGGAATGTGTCCGTAACGGACAGCGCCACCGGTCCCGCCACCGACGAACCCGCCCCCGACACCGCCGACCAGCAACAGCTGACAAGTCTGAGCACCCACGCGGCGCGCAGACTGACCACGACCACCAAGTCCGCTCCGCAGATGCAGGCCATCACCTCACGATGGCTGCTCAAGATGCTGCCCTGGGTGGACGTCAAAGGCGGCGCCTACCGGGTCAACCGCCGCCTTCAGCTCAGCGTCGGCCGGGGCAGGGTGCAGTTCGAGCAGAACGGCGGGGACGACATCAGGGTCATTCCCGAGACGCTGACCGAACTCCCGGTCCTGCGTGGCTACTCCGACAACGCTGTCCTCGGCGAGATCGCCACCCGCTTCCGGACCCGGCGGGTGCGGGCCGGGCAGGTCCTCTTCGAGGCCGGGCAGCCGGTCACGGAGGCGTACCTGGTCGCCCACGGGAGGTTCACCCGCTACACCGCCGGCAAGTACGGCGAGGAGGAGGTCCTCGGGGTCGTCACCGACGGCGACCAGATGGGCGACGAGGCCATCGGCCAGCCGGACCCGCTGTGGCTGAGTTCGGTCCGGGCCGAGACGGCCGGCACCGTCCTGGTGCTGCCCTGGGACATCGTCAGGGAGTTCATCGAGCGGGCACCGTCCCTCGCGGCGCACCTGGCGGCGTACGCGGAGCGGCAGCAACTGCCGATGAACCGCAAGGGCGAGGCCGACGTCCCCGTCCAGGCCGGACACTCGGGCGAGCCGACCCTGACGGGCGGGTTCGTGGACTACGAACTGGCGCCGCGCGAGTACGAGTTGTCGCTCACCCAGACGGTGCTGCGGGTCCACAGCAGGGTCGCCGACCTCTACAACGACCCGATGGACCAGACCGAGCAGCAACTCCGGCTCACCGTCGAGGAGATCCGCGAGCGCCAGGAGTGGGAGCTGCTCAACAACCCTGAGTTCGGGCTGCTGCACAACACCGACTACGGCCAGCGGATCAGCACCTTCTCCGGCCCGCCCACCCCGGACGACCTCGACGACCTGCTGGCCATGCGGCGCAAGACCCGGCTCTTCCTCGCCCACCCGAAGGCCATCGCGGCCTTCTTCCGGCAGTGCAACCGGCGCGGCCTGGTGCCCGGCACCGCGAACGTCGACGGCCACGAGGTTCCCGCCTGGCGCGGCGTCCCCATCTTTCCCTGCGGCAAGATCCCGATCAGCCCCCAGCACACGACCAGCATCCTCGCTCTGCGCACCGGGGAGGAGGACCAGGGCGTCATCGGCCTCCACCAGACCGGCATCCCCGAGGAGTACCAGCCCGGACTCAATGTGCGGTTCATGGGCATCAACACCGCCGCGATCATCAACTACCTCGTCACCGCCTACTACTCGCTGGCGATCCTCGTGCCCGACGCGGCGGGGCTTCTGGAGAACGTCCAGATCGGACGGACCGCCGAATGACATCGCGCAGGAGAGGGGGAACGCGATGAGCGCGCCGCCGGTGTCCGCCGCCCCCTTCACGCCCCCGGGTCCGCCCGATCTGGCGGGCTCTCTCAGAGCCCGACGCGGCGGGGCCGTTCCCGGTCTGCACCACAGACCCGCGGTGCCCGCCGATCCGGCGAAGGTCGAGGAGGTGGATCGCAGGCTGGAGGCCTGGGCCCGAGGACTCGACCTGTTCCCGGACGCCTGGTTCGAGGACTTCGCGGGCTTCCAGTTCGGCCGGGCCGTGGTGCTCCAGCACCCGGGCGCGGCCGACCTGGAGCGCCTCACCACCGCCGGCAAGCTGCTGCTCGCCGAGAACGTCGTCGACGACTGCTACTGCGAGGACAAGGGCGGATCGCCCCGGGGCCTCGGCGGCCGGCTGATCATGGCCCAGTCCGCCATCGACCCCTTCCACGGCACCCCCGAGACGGAGACGCAGTGGAGGGGCGGGATGCAGGCCGACGGGCCGCTGCGCTCGTACCACTGGGCGCTCCAGGAGTACGCGGCCTTCGCCACGCCCAGTCAGACCGACCGTTTCCTGCACGACATCGCCCGGCTGCACCTCGGGTATCTCGCCGAGGCCGCCTGGGCGGAGACCCGGTACGTGCCGCGGGTGTGGGAGTACCTGGTGATGCGGCAGTTCAACAACTTCCGCCCCTGCCTCTCCATCGTCGACGCCGTGGACGGATACGAACTGCCCGAGGCCGTCTACGCCCGGCCCGAGATCCAGCGGATCACGGCGCTCGCCTGCAACGCCACCACGATCGTCAACGACCTGTACTCCTTCACCAAGGAGCTGGCGAACGATCCCACGCACCTCAATCTCCCGCAGGTCGTCGCCGCCGACGACCGCCGCGGGCTGAAGGCCGCCTATCTGAAGTCCGTCGAGATCCACAACGAGATCATGACGGCCTTCGAGGAGGAGGCCGCCGCCCTCTCCGCCGGCTCACCCCTCGTCGAGCGCTACGCCGAGGGTCTCGCCTCCTGGGTGTCCGGCAACCACGAATGGCACGCGACCAACACCCACCGCTACCACCTGCCGAACTACTGGTGACCGCTCCCGACCCCTGCAATCCGTCACCCGCACCGTCCCTGACCTGTCGTCAGAAGCATCGCGAGGAGTCACTGTTGACCACCGCCCCCCACATCACCCCGGCAGCCTCGGTCCCGGCCCAGTCCACGTACCAGTCCCGCGTCGCCGACTACTGGAACGCCGAGGAGAACCCGGTCAACCTCGAACTCGGCAAGATCGACGACCTGTACCACCACCACTACGGGATCGGCGCAGCCGACGACTCCGTGCTCGACGAACGGGACCCCGTCCGGCGCCACGAGCGGATCACCGCCGAACTGCACCGCCTGGAGCACGCCCAGGCCGAACTCCTCGCCGCCCATCTCGGCCCCCTCGCCCCCACCGACCGGGCCTTCGACGCCGGTTGCGGGCGCGGCGGCGGCAGCGTGGTGGCCCATCTGCGGTACGGCTGCCGGACGGACGGCGTCACGATCTCCGCCAAACAGGCCGAGTTCGCCAACGCGCAGGCTCGCAAGCGCGGCATCGACGGCAAGGTCCGCTACCACCATGCCAACATGCTCGACACCGGCCTCCCGTCCGGGGAGTTCGCCGCGTCGTGGAACAACGAGTCGACCATGTACGTCGAGCTCGACCTGCTGTTCGCCGAACACGCCCGGCTGCTGCGGCGCGGCGGCCGCTACGTCGTGATCACCGGCTGCTACAACGACACCTACGGGCAGGCCTCGCGCGAGGTCTCCCTCATCAACGCCCACTACATCTGCGACATCCACCCCCGGTCGGCGTACTTCCGGGCCCTGGCAGCCAACCGCCTGGTGCCCGTGCACGTCGAGGACCTCACCGAAGCCGCCCTCCCCTACTGGGAGTTGCGCAGTCAGGCCGACGAGCTCGTCACCGGCATCGAGGAGACGTTCATCAACGCGTACAAGAACGGCAGCTTCCAGTACGTGCTGATCGCCGCAGACCGGGTCTGACGCCGACCGCGCCGCCCGGTCCACCGACGCGGCCCCGGGGAGAGCCCGCGACGAGCTCTCCCCGGGGTCGCCGTGCCCCGCGGAAGGGCCCTCCGCGGGGCCACCGCGCCCACTGAAAGGCCGCATGTCCGGGGCCGCCGTGCCAACTGAAAGGCCGCATGTCCCGGGCCGCCGCGCCCACTGCAAGGCCGCATGTCCGGGGCCACCGCGCCCACTGAAAGGCCGCATGTCCGGGGCCGCCGCGCCCACTGAAAGGCCGTATGTCCCGGGCCGCCGTGCCTAGTAGAAGGGTGCGTCGTACCCGGACCCGCGCGTGCGCTCACCGAGGCGACGCGTTTTCATGGTGGGGACCGGTCGCAGGCCGAACCGAGGAGGTCCGATGGTCACGTGGGCAGTCGCCGAGGACGGCGGACGGCCGGAGGGCGGCGTCTGCGCGCACCTGGCCGCGGATCTGCCCGATCTCCCCCTCTCCCCCGGTGCCGGCTGCGAGGACTGCCTCACCGAGGGCATGCGTTGGGTGCACCTTCGGCTGTGCCTGACCTGCGGCCACGTCGGCTGCTGTGACAGTTCCCGCGGTCAGCACGCCACAGCGCACCACGAACGGACCGGACATCCCCTCGCCCGGTCCGTGGAACCGGGCGAGACCTGGGCCTGGTGCTACGAGGACCAGGTGTTCCTCCGCCCGGCACAGGGTTGACCGGACCTGCACCTGGGCGGGCGGCGCAGCTCCGTCGAGCCCCGCCCGTCCCCCCGGTGGTGTCATGTCCCCGTCCCCCCGGTGGTGTCATGTCTCGGGGCTTCGCGCGCTCCCGGCCATTCGGTCGCGGCGCAGGCTGCGGCGTTCCTCCGCCGACATCCCGCCCCACACCCCGTCGTACTCGGCGTGGCGCAGCGCCCAGTCCGCGCAGGCCCGGACGACGGGGCAGCCGTGACAGACCGCGCGGGCCTGCTCGATCTGGCGCAGCGACAGTCCGTCGTCTCCGATGGGGAAGAAGAGCTCCGGGTCCTCGGAACGGCAGGCCGCCGACTCGCGCCAGTTCACGGCGGGGATCCCGTAGGTCCGGCCGCTCCCGGTCGCCTTCGCCCCACGACGCGGCATCCTCTGTGCTTCTTGCATGGCTCGTCCCGTCCTCCGCCGCTCCTCGGGCCGCTCGCTCGGAGGCAGCCGGTCCACGCGGCGCGCTCCACGCCGCCCTACCCGGCAGAGGTACTGTCAATGTAGGCGTTTCCGGGGATTCGAGCCATGGTGGATGCTGCTGCCACAGGAGGTGCCCTCCGTCGCCCGATGCGGGGAGCGCCGCATCCGAAGGCCGCCGGGACGCCGAAGAGACGGCGGGCAGCACATCGCCCTCGCCCCGTGGCGGGACGGCGTGCCGTACCCCCCGGGTCTTTCGTCGACGGCAGCGGAAGACCCGGGCGCCGCACCGGCACCACGAGACCGGGAGGCCCAGCACCGATGAGACGCACCGGCACGGAACCACCCGGCCTGCGGGAGCGGCTGGGGAACAGCCTCTTCGCCCGCGTGGCGGGCCCGGAGGGACCCAGGAACCGCGCCCGGATCCACGGCACTCCCGGCCCGCGCTGGTTCGGCCCGGACCGTCCGATCCGCAGGGTGCACGGAGACGCGTCGATGTTCATCGGCGGACTCTCCGCGCTGCTGCTCCAGTCGCTTCATCCCCTCGCCATGGCCGCCGTCGACGCCCATTCCGGCTATCGCGGCGACCCCTGGGGAAGGCTCCAGCGCACGAGTACGTTCCTCGCCACCACCACGTACGGCACGGCCGACAGCGCCCAGGAGGCGTGCGACCGGGTCAGGGCGGTGCACGAGAGGGTGCGGGGCGTCACCGGCGAGGGAATGCGGTATCACGCCGCGGACCCGCATCTGCTCGGCTGGGTGCACGCCGCGGAGGCCTACAGCTTCCTGCGCGCCCACCAGCGTTACGGCGTACGGCCGTTGTCCTCCAAAGGATGCGACGGCTACGTCGCGGACATGGCCCGGGTGGCCACGGCGCTGGGTGTCCCCGACCCGCCGTCGAGCCTGGCCGAGCTCCAGGCGCGGCTGGCCGCCTACCGTGCGGAGACGCGCGCCACTCCGGAGGCGCGGGCAGCCGCGCGTTTCCTCCTGTTCGACCCGCCCGTGCCTCTGGCGGTCCGTCTTCCGTACGGGGTCCTGGCCGCCAACGCCGTCTCGCTGCTGCCTTCCTGGGCCGCGGCCGAGCTGCGGCTGCCGAGGCTGCCCGTGGTGGACAGCCTGTGCGTACGGCCGCTGGGCTGCGCCGTGACCTCGGCGGTCCGGTGGGCGATGGCGCCGTCGCGGCCCCCGACGGCGGTGCCGGCCGCCTGACGGCGGGCGTCCTGCGGCTGTGCATCACCTCCGGCTGTACGCCGTCTCCGGCTGTACGTCACCTGCGGCGCTCGACGGACGGGGCTGCCAGGCCCGCCGGCGTTCGCGGACGGGCGGGTGCGCGGGGTGCACGGTCAGCCCGCGGCGCCGGGGCCGGACGCGGCCAGCGCCGTGATGGCCGAGACCGCGGCCCGGTTCCATGCCCCGCGCGGCCGGAGCATGGCGTGGTCGCCACCCGCCATCACCACGGCATCGGCCCGGGCGCCCGCCTCGCGGGCCCGGTGCACGAAGGACACGGAGGCGTCGGGATCGGTGACCCTGTCCCGGTCGCCGTGCAGCACGACGACGTCCTTGCCGCGCAGGTGGGCCACCGGCTCGCCGTCGGGGCACCACGGGGCCAGGGCCAGGACACCTTGTACTTCTGCGGCCGCGGCCGCTCTCAGGGCCGCGCGACCGCCCATGGAGTGGCCCACGAGGACGACGGTCACGTCCCCGGTGAGGCGGGAGAGTTCCCTCAACGCTCTGCGTGCGTCCCGCAGGGGGTCGGCGTCGGGTTCGTTCCATCCCCTCAGGCGGTAGCGCACCTCGCCGACGAGGACGTCGTCGGGTACCGCTGCCGCCGCTGCCCGGATGAAAGGCCTCATCCGGAGCGCGGCCAGGTGCCAGGGCCTGGAGGGGGCCCGGCTGTGGGCCGTGCCTCCGTGCAGGAAGAGGACGGCGGTGCGGACCTCGGCGGGGGCGTGGTGCGTCACCAGCGCGGATGCGGGCCCGTCCGCCCCACCAGGGACGGATGTCTTCTGCTGCGCCGTCATCGGTGCTCCCCGTCTGCCACGCGTTCGCCCTCGCTCGGATCTTCAGTCTGTCACCGCTGATCCGTGGCGGGGCGCCCGGTGGCTTGGTCGGCCGGGTTCGCTCCCGCCCTCGGCCGCCTTGCGGTGTTGTCCGAAATCAGCCGTCCCGGGGCGTCCGGATGCGATGCCGTGCGGGATCCATGGGGCGCAGGGAAGCGATGCCGTGCGGGATCGATCCGATGCGGTGAAGCGATGCCGTCGCGATCGACGCGATGCGGCGGCGTTGCGGTGCCGGGGGCGTTGCGGTGCGGGATCGACGGCGTGCAGAGTCGATCCTTCAGTCCGTCAGCGCGGCGGCCAGTTCCTTCGTGGCCTGGACGAGTTCTCCGTCCGACTCGGCGAGGAGACCCCCGATGTCACCGCGGTGGGCGCGGACGGCCTGGCGGGCCTCGCGTTCCCAACCGACGTAGTTCTCCCGGCGGTTGAGCAGCTTGGGATAGGCGACGGCGGTGCTCTCCCATTGTCTGGCGTCCGCGATGTTCTTCAGCAGCTGGAGGATCTGTACGCGGCAGGCGACCTCGGAGTCCTGGGCGAGCTCCCACAGGAAGGGCACCGTCGCGGCGGTCGCCTGGTCCACGACGAAGCCGTACTGGCAGATGCGGTCGCGGAGACGCGCGAGGGCGGCGACGGCCGTGTCCGCGTCCTCCGAGGTGATCGCGCCGAGCAGTTCGGGGATCTCCGCGGCGGACCCGGTGGAGTCCCGCAGTTCACGCCACGGGACGTGACTCAGGCTCTTCAGGGGTGTCTCCATGTCTGCTTCTCCAGAAGGGGGCTGCTGCGCGCTCGACCGCTGTGCCGGCGGGGCGGGTCTCATGTCGGGCCCCAGGCCTCGGTGCCGTCGGGTGGAGAGGGAGCGCGCAGCATGGCCCAGACGATTTTGCCCGCGGGGAAGCGTGTCCAGCCCCAGTGCTCGGACAGGGCGTCGACGATCCCGAGGCCTCTGCCGTGGTCGTCCTGGGCGACGTCCGCGGGCAGGTGCACAGGCGGGCGGTCGTACGGATCGGTGACCGCGCAGACGAGGTGAGCGCGCCTGAGCGAGAGCTTGAGCCACACCTCCCTGCGCTCGACGGGGACCTTGGACGCCGCGTGCAGCAGCGCGTTGGTGGCCAGTTCGTTGACGACGAGCACGGCTTCGTCGCCGCAGGCGCCCGACTCCCATGCGGCGAGGGTCCGGCGGGTGAAGTCCCTTACGTGGACGAGGCCCTGCTGCGCGTCGGTGACACGCATCCTGGCGGGCCCCGGGAAGCGGCTCGCCGTCCGGTGACCGACGAGCCGCAGCGGGGCCGTGGCGTCGGGGTGCGCTCCCCTCACAAGCGGACGCGACCCGTCGTTCGGACCGTCCCCCGACGCGGTCCGAGCGGCGGAGCGTGGTGCTGAGCGCGCAGGTAACGACACGGCATTCTCCCTGATGGAACGTCAGGCTCGCACGGCTGCAGCGGCGTTGACTCCTCCGCTATTATCCACTCCGACAGCGCTCGGCGTGCAATTTCACGGGAAATTGCACGAGTGGCGACTCGAACAAGCCACGCTCGTCGGGTCCCGTCCCGCAGGGCGGCCGCGTCGAGCCCGTCATCGAACGTGAGCGAGGAGAGTCCGGTGCCATCAGTGCGAAACGGTGTGCCTGCCAGTTCACTGGCCGTCGACTGGGTCAAGAGCCGGCACAGCAACGCGGAGGGCAACTGCGTCGAGGTCGCTTCCCTCGCCGGGGGCGGGATCGCACTGCGCAACTCGCGCGACCCCGACGGACCGGCACTCGTCTACACCCCGTCCGAGCTGGCCGCTTTCCTGGCCGGGGCGAAGGACGGGGAGTTCGACCACCTGGTGTGAAGTGGAGTCACGTGGCCCACTTCTCCGGAGGCGTGCGGCAGTACGACTCGGGATGCGATGATGAACCCCGTCGTCTGCCGGTCTACTGGGAGTCAGGATGTCCGCCGAGTCACCTCGCATCTCCCGCCTCGAACCCTATCTGAAGCGGACCGAGCCCGCCCCGACACTGCTGAAGATGCTGGTCGGCGTACAGCTCGCGGGCATCCGCGAGGACGCCGGCCTCTCGCAGGACCAGGCCGCCCGTGAGATCGGGTTCAGTCCCGCGAAGCTGTCGCGGATCGAGGCCGGCAAGGGCCGTCGCCCGCCCACGGAGCGCGACGTCCAGGCCCTGCTGAACCTGTACAGGACCGGCGAGCACGAGACGTCGATCCTTCTCCAACTGCTGCGGCGCGCAGGTGAGCCCGGGTGGTGGCAGCGCTACGACAAGCGACTGATGCCCGAGTGGTTCGACCGGCTGGTCGGGCTCCAGGAGGCCGCGGCCGCCATCCGCACCTTCGAGATCCAGTACGTCCCCGGCCTGCTGCAGACCGCCGCCTACGCCAGGGCGGTTGTGGAGCGCGGGCTGCCGACGGCACCGTCCAGCGAGGTGGAGCGCCGGGTCGAGATGCGGATGCGCAGGCGTGAGCTCCTGCATCGCGCGGACACCCCGCAACTGTGGGCGGTCATCGACGAGTCGGTGCTGCTGCGTGTGCTCGGCAGTCGTGACGTCATGCGCGAGCAGCTGCAGTATCTGATGGACATGGCCGAACGTCCCCATGTGACGCTGCAGATCGTGCCGTTGGACGTGACGAACGCCTCCGCGCCCGCGATCCCCATCACCTATCTGCGCTTCGGCGGTCTCGACCTGCCCGACATCGTCTATCTGGAGCACATCAGGAGCGCGAACTTCCTGGAGGACCGGGACGAGACCGAGGAGTACCGGCTGGCGCTGGACCGGCTCGGCGACGAGGCCCTCACCCCGCGCGAGTCGCTGGAGCTCCTGAAGAAGACGGCGGCGGACCGCTACGCCGCATCCTGAACACGGTCACGGGTACGCCCGCCGCGGTGCGGGCGTACCCGAAGGCGTCGCGTCGGCGCACCGGGCGAGGGACGGCCCGCTCGGTGCGCCCAGTCGCTAGGGGAGCCGGCCGACTCCGCCGAACTCGACCCACTCCTGCGTGAGCTGACGGGGCGCCACGTCGTTGTCGGGTCGCCACGTGGACACCTCGACCAGCCCCGGCTCCAGGATCTCGAGGCCGTCGAACAGCGCCGCGACGTCCTTCTCCTGACGGACCCTGCCCCAATGCCCCTGGGTGACCTGGGCCATGAAGTCGGTGACGAACTCCCTGACCTTGGCGTCCTCGCTGACCAGTTGACACATCACCATGAAGCTGCCGGGCGCGAGGCGTTCGGCCACGCGGCGGACCACGGCGGGCGGACCGTCGGTCTCGCTGTCGGGGATGCAGTGGAAGACCGAGTTGAACAGCACGGCCACCGGCTCCGAGAAGTCGACGAGGCGCTGTGTGTCCGCGTGGGCGAAGATCTCGTCCGTGCTCCGCAGGTCCGCGTGGATGACCGCGGTGCAGTCGTTCTGGTCGAGCAGCGCCCGGCCGTGGACCAGCACCATCGGGTCGTTGTCCACGTACACCACGCGCGATGCGGGATCGACGCGCTGTGCGACCTGGTGGACGTTCTCCTGGGTCGGCAGGCCGGATCCGTGGTCGAGGAACTGCCTGATGCCGTGCTCGGCCGCCAGGGTCCTGACCACCCGCTGGAGGAAACGCCGGTTGTTCAGCGCGAGTGCCCCCGTGCTGGGCACGACCTTGTCGAGCTCGGCGCAGGCCGCGCGGTCGGCCGCGTAGTTGTCCTTGCCGCCGAGATAGTGGTCGTACATGCGCGCGGCCGTGGGCACGGTGGCATCGATCTTCGTGGACAACTGCCTACCAGCCTGCATCGTTCCCCCTGCTCCAAGCAGCTTCAAGTGGCCCGGCTAGGCAGACCATCCTAGGGAAAGGGCATTTGATCGTGCCAGCCCTTCGCCCAGAGGTCCCCCGGACGGCACCTCGAACCTTCCCGGCTGACGAACATTCAATTCACGTGCGCGCCAGGAGATTTGCGAACCGGATCCTTTCACGGCCCGCGCTGCGGGGCACGGGCGCGGCAGCGGACAGGGTCCGTACACGGCTGATCGTCGCGCCCCTTCCCGGGCGGGGTGGTGTCTGCCAAAGTCCCGATCATGAAGGACATACGAAGACAACAGGTCGGCCTGCTTCCGGGAGTCGCGCTCGCCGCCGCGCTGCCCGGCATCACCCTCGACGAGACCGGCAAGAGCACGCTGCTCGGTTACGTCGTCGCGTACGTCGTCTTCGCGGGCGTCAGCACCGCGATCTGGGCCACCCCCAAGGACCCGCGACAAGGCCTTCTGCTGCCCCTGCTGGCGATCATCGGCCTGCTCCAGGACACCCTCGTGTGGTACCTGATCGCATGGCTGTCCGACGTCCACGTGCGCAGCGTGTGGTGGGCGCTGGCGGGAGCCTTCGTGGTGCGGGCGTGCTGCTGGGCGGCCGTCTGGTGGCTGCCTTCCGGGACGGACGACGCGCAGGGCGCCACGGAGTCGTGACGCCGCTCCTGGCCGGCACGTCCGCCCGCCGTCGGGAGCACGCGTCGCCGGGCCCGGTCCGTGAGCGGACCCGGGCCCGCCGCTCGGCGATGCGTTCCGGAGGCGTTCCCACCGACCGGATCGTTCCGCCACAGGCCTGGATCGGGCCTGGGGTTCATGCGTCGCGGCAGCTCAGAATCGATGCCATGAACCGAGCGCTGATAGTCGTGGATGTCCAGGAGTCCTTCCGTGCCCGCCCGTTGTGGGACGAGATTTCCGATCCCGGGATCGCCGAGCCGGTCAACCGGCTGGTCGCCCTGGCCCGGGCGGCGGGTGACCGGATCTTCTGGGTGCTGCACACCGAACCGGGAAGCGGCGACGTGTTCGATCCCCGGTCCGGGCACGTGCGCCTGTTGGAGGAGCTGGACGGGCCGCGGCCGGACGAGGCGGTGCTGTACAAGACCTCGCACAACGCCTTCACGACGACCAACCTCCAGCAGCTGCTGACCGAGGCCGGGGTCGGCGAGCTGTGGGTCTGCGGGATCCGTACCGAGCAGTGCGTCGAGACGACGACGCGTGTGGGCAGCGACCTCGGGTACCGCATGGTCTTCGTCACCGACGCCACCGCCACGAATCCGATCGGTGACCTGAGCGCCGCCGCGATCATCGAGCGGACCGAGGCGGTCCTCCGTGACCGCTTCGCGCGCATCGCCTCGGTGGCCGAGCTGGAGGCCGAGCTGGAAGTATCGCCGGTGTGAGCCGAGTCGTCTTCGTCCTTCTGCCCGGGGTCCACCTCCTGGACCTGGCCGGTCCGGCCCAGGTCTTCAGCACGGCGGCGGACTTCGGGCAGCCGTACGCCCTCACGTACGTCGCCGAGCGGGAGCAGGTGGTCAGCGCGCAGGGGCTGCGGCTCGCCGCCGACACCCGGTGGCCCGAGCTGGGCCCCGACGACCTCGTCGTCGTGCCGGGGTGGCGGGCTCCCCGCCTGTGCCAGGGTCCGGAACCCGGCGCGGAGACGCTGGAGCGGCTGCGCACCCATCACGGCGCGGGCGGCACCGTCGCCAGCGTGTGTGCCGGGGCGGAGGCGCTCGGCAGGGCCGGTCTGCTGAACGGCCGGCGCTGCACCACGCACCACGACGTGCAGGACGAACTGGCCTCCCGGTATCCCCGGGCGACCGTCGTGCGCGACGTGCTGTTCACCACGGACGACCGTGTGGTGACGTCCGCGGGCATCGCCAGCGGCATCGATCTCGCCTTGCATCTGCTGGCGGTCCGGCACGGTCCGGCGCTCGCGGCCCAGGTCGCGCGGGACATCGTCGTCTACGCCCGGCGCAACGGCGACGAGCCCCAGGCGAGCGCCATGCTGCGGCACCGTTCGCACCTCGACGACACCGTGCACAGGGTCCAGGACCTGATCGAGCGACGCTTCACCGAGCCGCTGCCGCTGGCGGCCCTGGCCGCGTACGCGGGAGTCAGCGAGCGGACCCTGACCCGTCTGTTCAGCCGGGCCACGAACGGGCTGACACCGTTGCGTTACCAGCAGACCCTGCGGCTGGAGCGGGCCGAGCACCTGGCGGGGCACGGGGCCACGCTGGATGCCGCCGCCCGCGAGGTGGGCTTCGAGGACGCCCGGATGCTGCGGCGGCTGCGCTCCCGGGACCAGCGGGTGGGCGTGGACGCACGGGGCCGGGCGCAGTGACACCGGAGCCCGGCGCGCACACGGCACAGCCCGCCTACGCCGGACTCTCCCGGCCCTGTGTGTTCGGGCAGCGCACCGCGAGGGCCGCGATGTCGTCGTCGAGCCGCCCCCCGCTGTAGTCGATCAGGTCGTGGTGCAGGCGGTCCAGCAGTCCACGGGGCGGTTGCAGGGTCTGCCCCCGCATCCAGTCCGACAGCGGGAAGAACGCACCGGTCCGGTCCCGGGTCTCCGAGACGCCGTCGGTGTAGAGCAGCAGCTGGTCGCCCGCGCCCAGAGCGACCGTGTCGACGCAGTAGTGGTGCCCGATGAGCTCGGCGAGGTTGAGCGGGGGCGAGGCGATGGTGGGCTCCAGCACGCGGATCCTGCCGCCGTGCACGAGCAGCGGCGGCGGGTGCCCGCAGTTCAGGATGCGGACGCGGCCGCCGCCGTGGGGGATCTCGGCGATGAGCGCGGTGGCGAAGCGTTCGGGCAGGTCCTGGCCGGGAAACGAGGCGCTGTGGCGGTTGATGCTGGCTTCCAGGCGGTGGATGACGCTCCTCAGGTCGGACTCGTCGTACGCGGCTTCCCGGAAGCAGCTGATCACGGCCGAGGCCGCGCCGACCGCGGACAGGCCCTTGCCCCGTACGTCGCCGATGAGCAGCCGTACCCCGTACGGCGTGCCGACCGCCTCGTAGAAGTCGCCGCCGATCCGGGACTGCTCCTGGGCGGCGAGGTACAGGGACTCGATCTCGACGTTCTCGATACGGCGCGGCAGGGGGCGCAGCAGTACCTTCTGGGCCGCGTCGGCGACGAGCCGGACCTGGAGGAGGATCTCCTCCCGCTGGAGTCGGACATGGCTCGCGTACGCGGCGGCGAGGGTGACCGCGATGATGGCGGCCGAGGTGTACTGCGTGCCCAGGTCCTCGTAGAAGAAGCTGAGGACGATCATCACCACGAGGCAGAACCCGCCCAGCAGGATCGTGGGGACGACGGTCCACATGGCGGCGGCGAGAGCGGGGGCGGCGGGCAGGAGGCGGCTGAAGGCCATCTCCCTCGGCGTGGAGAACGCCAGGCCCGTGATGAGGACGGTCAGGATCACCGGTGACAGCTGGGCAGCTTGCCACCTGCTGCCGTAGGGGGATCGAGGGACCCGCAGCCGTCCGAACATGACCACAAACGGCATCATATAGGTCCAAACCGGACGTCGATCTCCGACAGGCATGCGCCCGGACACGGCGAGCGATCGCTCGCATCCCGGAGGAAACCCGCCCCCGGGCGGCTGTCCGGGCAGGCGGGACAGGCCATGCGGCACACGCCCCGAACGGCCCCGGAGGGCGAACACGACAAGATCCACTCCGGGGTGGGCCATGGCCACTCGGGATCACCGGTGCTAGAAAGGTCACATGGCGGATCGTTTCGCCGGTTTTCGACGCCTTTCACTGAGGTCACTGGTCAGCAGGAGCCCGCGGAGCGTAGCCGGGCAGGTGTTCCTGCTCCAGGTGGCCGTGGTGGTGCTGCTCGTGGCCTTCAGCGTCTTCGCCCTCGTCCTGCAGTCCGGACGTGACACGAATGCCGAGGCCAAGCGTCGTTCCATTGCCGTCGCGGAGACCTTCGCCCACTCCCCCGGCGTGCAGGCGGCGCTCGACGCCCCGGACCCGAGCAAGATCCTCCAGCCGCTCACCGAGGCGGCGCGCAAGGTCGCCGGCGTCGACTTCATCGTGGTCATGGACACAGAGGGCATCCGCTACACGCACCCGCTCCCGAGCCGCATCGGGAAGAGGTTCGTGGGCAACATCGAGCCGTCGCTCGCGGGAAAGGTCTACACGGAGAGCGTCAACGGTCCGCTCGGGCGCGAGGTGCAGGCCACCGTCCCCATCAGGGACGACGACGGCAAGGTGATCGCCCTCGTCTCGGCCGGGCTGAAGGTGAAGAACGTGACCCACCAGGTGGCCCGGCAGCTGCCGATCATCCTGGGCGCCGGAGCCGGCGCGCTCGTGCTGGCCACCGGCGGGACGGCCCTGGTGGGCAGGCGGCTGCGGCGGCAGACCCACAGCCTGGCGCCGGACGAGATGACCCGCATGTACGACCACCACGACACGGTGCTGCACTCCGTACGCGAGGGCGTGCTCATCGTCGGGGACGACGGACGGCTGCTGCTCGCCAACGACGAGGCCCGACGGCTGCTGGAGCTGCCCCCGGACGTCGAGGGACGGCTCGTCTCCGAACTGCCGGGGCTCGACCCCGAGACCGTCGAACTGCTCGCCTCCGGGCGCGAGGCCACCGACGAGGTGCACTTCGCCGGAGAGCGACTGCTGGCCGTCAACCAGCGCCCCACGGATCCGGACGGGGGTCCCAAGGGGGCCGTGGTGACACTCCGCGACTCCACCGAGCTCCAGGCGGTGACCGGGCGGGCGGAGACCGCACGGGAGCGGCTGAAGCTGCTGTACGACGCGGGTCTCTGCATCGGCACCACCCTGGACGTGAAGGACGCCGCCGAACAACTGGCACGGGTCGCCGTCCCCCGCTTCGCCGACTTCGTCACCGTGGATCTGGCCGACGCCGTGCTCCGCGGCGAGGAACCGGCCCCCACCGCGACGGGCATGCGCCGCTCGGCCGTGGAGGGCATCCGGAGCGACCACCCGCTCTACGAGATGGGGCGCCTGATCGACTTCGTGCCGTCCACGCCCCAGGCGCGCAGCTACGGCAGCGGTCACAGCGAGCTCGTGACGGACCTGGAGGGCGCCACCGGATGGCAGGAACAGGATCCCGTGCGCGCCCAGAAGATCATCGACTACGGCATCCACTCCCTCATCGCCGCCCCGATCCAGGCACGCGGCGTCGTCCTGGGCATGGTCAATTTCTGGCGCCGCGGAGACCACGAGCCGTTCGACGAGGAGGAGCTGTCCCTGGCGGAGGAGCTGGTGGCGCGCGCCGCGGTGAGCATCGACAACGCCCGCCGCTACACGCGCGAGCACGCCATGGCGGTCACCCTCCAGCGCAGCCTGCTGCCGCGGGCCCTGCCCGAACAGAGCGCCCTGGACATCGCCTACCGCTACCTCCCCGCCCAGGCGAACGTGAGCGGGGACTGGTTCGACGTGATCCCGCTGCCCGGCGGCCGGGTGGCGCTGGCCGTCGGGGACGTGGTCGGCCACGGTCTGCACGCCGCCGCCACGATGGGGCGCCTGCGGACCGCCGTGCACAACTTCTCCACCCTCGACCTGCCGCCCGACGAGCTGCTGAGCCATCTGGACGACCTGGTCGGCCGCATCGACCAGGACGAGACGGGTACCGAGAGCCCCGAGAACATCGTGGGCGCCACCTGTCTGTACGCGATCTACGACCCCGTGACGCGCCGCTGCGTCATGGCGCGCGCGGGACACCTGGCGCCTGCGCTCGTCCACCCGGACGGGACGGTCACCTTCCCGGACCTGCCGGGCGGGCCTCCCCTCGGTCTCGGCGGGATGCCGTTCCAGACCGAGGAGCTGGAGCTCGCCGACGGCACCCAGCTCGTGCTGTACACCGACGGCCTCATCGAGGACCGCACGCGCGATCTGGACGTGGGCATGGAACTGCTGCGCGAGGCGCTCGCCGGGCACCCCGAGCGGCCGCCCGAGGAGAGCTGCAAGGACGTGCTGGAGGCCCTGCTGCCCAAGCGCCCGAAGGACGACGTCGCCCTGCTCATCGCCCGTACCCGGGGGCTGTCGCCCGACCGGATCGCCGACTGGGACGTGCCCGCCGATCCGGCCGCCGTCGCGGGGATGCGCGAGGCCGTGGCCGAGAAGATCGAGGAGTGGGGGCTGGGCGAGCTCGCCTTCACCATGGAACTCATCCTGAGCGAGCTCATCACCAATGCCATCCGGTACGCCTCCGAGCCCATCCATGTGCGGCTCATCCACGACAGGACGCTGACCTGCGAGGTGTCCGACGGCAGCAGCACCTCACCGCATCTGCGTTACGCGGCCACGACGGACGAGGGCGGCCGCGGCCTGTTCCTGGTGTCCCAGATCGCCGAACGCTGGGGCACCCGCTACACCCCGCACGGCAAGGTGATCTGGGCCGAGCAGGCGCTGCCGAACGTCCTCGACGAGTCCGGGCCGGACACCGCCCTCCCGGAGGAAGGGGCGTCCGGCCCGGACGGCCCGGCGTGAGCCGGGCCCGGATCGTGCGACGACGGATCGCTAGGGACTCGGCCGGTGCGGCGTGGGCGTCACGGACTCGGCCGTGGCCGAAGGCGGTGTGATCCCCTCGGTCTCGAGGATGTCGTCGCCGTACAGATCCTGGAGCCAGTTGATCTGGTAGATGGTGTCGAGGTAGCGCTCGCCGAGGTCCGGGGCGATGGCCACCGTGGTGAGGTCGCGTGACCCGTGCCGGGCCAGCCAGTCCATCGCGCCGCTGACCACGGTCCCCGTGGAGCCGCCGAACAGGAAGCCGCGTCTGGCCAGCCGGTGACAGGTGCGGATGGTGTCCGCCTCCTCGACCCGGACCACCTCGTCCACGAAGGACTCGTCGAGCAGCGGCGGGCGCATGCTCATGCCCAGGCCGGGAATCATCCGGCGACCGGGCGGGCCGCCGAAGGCGACCGAGCCCACGCTGTCCACCGCGACGATCCGCACCTCGCGGTTCCATTCGCGGAAGTAGCGCGCGCAGCCCATGAGGGTGCCGGTGGTGCCGGCTCCGATGAAGAGCACGTCGAGCTCGGGGAAGTGCTCGGCGATCTCCGGGGCGGTCGTACGGAAGTGCGCCCGCCAGTTGCCCTCGTTGGTGTACTGGCTGAGCCACACGTACCGGTCGTCGGACGCGCACAGCGCGCGGACGTAGTCGATCCGCTTGCCGAGGAAGCCGCCGTTGGAGTCGAGGTCGGCCACGACGTGCACCTCGCTGCCGAGCGCCTCCATGAGGAGCCTGGTCGACAGGTTGCATCGGGAGTCCGTCACGCACAGGAACCGATAGCCCTTGCTCGCGGCGATCACGCTGAGCGCCACACCGAGGTTCCCGGACGAGGACTCGATGAGGATCGAGTCCGGTTTCAGGACCCCCTCGCGCTCGGCACTCTCCACCATCTCGTTCGCGGCCTTCAGCTTGATGGAGCCGGCGAAGTTGAAGCCCTCGCACTTCAGGTAGAGACGACGCCCGAATATCGGTTCGAGATCGACGTAGAGCCTGCTCTCGTTGAAGGCGTAGGGAGCGGTTATGACGGGCACGGTGGGCCTCCTGGTGCCTTGGCTGACGGTCGGTTCAGCCGTGTCGGCGCAGGTCGTGGAAGAAGTCGTCGATGATGCTGAGCTGACCCTCCCGGGCTACTTCGTCGTAGACGTACTTGCCGACGGCCAGATCGAGGACGCCGAGACCGAAGGGCGAGAAGATCACTGGCCGGTCGGTCGGCGGTGCCTGCCGTCCGGACATGACGTCGTCGAGGGTGCCGTCGAGGAAGTCACGGTTGCCGGTGAGCTGTTCCACGAGGTGGGGCGAGGTGTTCGCCTTGAGACAGTGCTCGACGTCGTCGACGAAGTTGGCCGAGCCGAGCAGGATCTCGGGGGCGAGGTCGCGCAGGGACACGTGCAGCACCAGCGGGTTGTGCGTGAACCACCCCGGGTCGGTGACATGCGGCTCACCGGCGACGGTGGCGAAGATCACCAGGTCGCTGGAGCGGATCAGCTCCTCGGCGCTGTCGTGGACGGTCACCTTCCCCGCGGCGCCGGTGTTGCGCAGGTAGCCGGCGAAACCGGCGGTGCTGTCCGCGGACAGGTCGTGCAGGCCGATCGTGTCGAACGTCCAGCCGGTGCCGGCCAGGAAGGTGTGGATGTAGCGGGCGATCAGCCCGGTGCCGAAGAAACCGACACGGGCCGGTCGGCCACGGGTGCGGCTGAGCCAGTCGGCCGCCAGCGCGGCGGACGCCGCCGTCCTGGTCGCGCTGATGATGGAGCTCTCCATGCAGGCGAAGGGATAGCCCGTGTCGTGGTCGTTGAGGATCAGGACCGCCGAGGCGCGGGGCAGGCCGGCCGATACGTTGGCCGGGAAGCTGGAGATCCACTTCAGGCCGTCGACGTTCACCGATCCGCCGATGGAGGCCGGCAGCGCGATGATGCGCGAGGCGGGCCGGTCGGGGAAGCGCAAAAAGTACGACGGCGGGTTCACCGAGTCACCGGCGCCGTGCAGCCGGTAGGTGGCCTCGACGAGCTCCACGATCTGCTGCTCGCGGCCACCCAGTGCCCGCTGCACCTGCGCGCCGGAGATGACGGCGAAGGTCGGCACCGAGGCCGGGTGGGACATGGCCCGCTCTTCGGCGGGCGACAACAGGTGGGTCATCGCGCGCTCGCCTCCGGTGCCGGGCCGCTGTCGGCGAGGCGTCGGGGCTCGGCCATGGCGACGAGCACCCGGCGCTCCCCGGTGTAGGCCTCGCGGCTGTGCGCGGTGCGGATGTTGTCCACGAGCATCAGGTCACCGGCCTGCCACGGCTCACGGCGCGTGTGGGCCTCGTAGGTGCTGTTGAGCACCTGGACGACGTCCTCGCCGATCGGAGATCCGTCCCCGAAGCGGGTGTTGAACGGCAGTCCGTCCTCGCCGTAGACGTCGACCAGGTACTCGCGGACCTCAGGGGCCAGGGTCCACTCGTTGAGGAAGGCGATCTGGTTGAACCAGCAGCGCCGGCCGGTGAGCGGGTGCCGCACGACGGCGCTGCGCCGCTGCCGGGTGTGCAGGGACCCGTCCGGCTGCCAGGTGAACTGGATGTCGTTGGCGTGGCAGTAGCGCTCGATGGCGGCCGGGTCGTCGGTCCCGAAGGACTCCTCCAGGGACGCGCCGATCTCGTCGTTGTAGCTGCGGGTCAGCAGCCACCCCTCCCGCTCGAAGCGTTCGCTCAGCGCGGTGGGCAGTGCCTGGAGCATCTGCTCGGCGTCGGCCACCGCCGTCGCTCCGCCGCTTTCCGGGGCGGTCAGGCACGCGAACAGCATCAGGCCCGGCACCTCGAGCGTGTAGCTCAGTTCGTGGTGCATGCACATGGGCTGGTTGGGCGGCCAGGTCGAGGACGAGTACACCCCGGGGCGGTACGTCTCGCGGGGAGCGAAGGCCTCGCGCTCGGTCATCAGGCCGCTGGTCAGGCCCTGGAAGACCGCACCGGTCTGCTCGGGCTCCCGCAGTGCCAGACCGCGGACGATCAGAGCGCCGTGTTCGGTGACCTGCGCGTGCAGGGCCTCGCGGTACTGGGTCGCCCAACTCGGCGCGTCACCGGGCGTCTCGACGTGCAGCACCGGTGGCCTGTCCGGCCGCAGGTCCAGGTCGAGCGGTGGTGCCATTGGTGAGGACGACATCTCGGGTTCCTTTCGGTCGGTCCTCCGGCGGCTCGGGTGATCTCCCGGCCGGGTCTCAGGGGGAGGCCAGTGGTTCGGTTGCGCCGAGGACGGCCTGGGCCGCCTCGGCCGGACGGATGCGCAGGAAGTAGTGGCCGCCGTCGGCGAGTTCGTGCAGTTCGACGTGTTCGGCCAGGTGCTGCCAGTCGCGGTAGCGGTCGCGATGTCCGGCGGTGACCGGATCGTCGGCGGCCACGACGACCGTGACCGGCGCGGACAGTTTCGCGGTCGGCGCGGTTTCCAGCGCCTCGGCGAAGTAGCGGTGTGCGCACGTGTAGTCGTGCCGGTAGGCGGCGCCGATCTGCGCGGTGTGCTGCGCGTTCAGCTCGCCGAGTTCGGTGTATCCGCCGTCCGCCGTCAGGCCCGCGGCGATCTCGGTGTCGCTGCGGCCGGTCAGTTCGGTGAGCGCGGCCCGCCGTTCGGCGGCGGAGCCGAGCAGCTGTGCGCCGAGGAACACCCGTGGGACGTCGATGCCGCACTCCTGGAGCCTGCGGGCGGTCTCCACCGCCGGCGCCGCACCCGAGGAGTGGCCCCACAGCATGACGCGGGTCAGACCACGCCGGGTGATCTCGGCGACGACCTGCTCCGCCACCTGGTCGATCGGGGCGAACGGCTCGTTCCGGGCAGCCAGGTCGTGTCCGGGGAGATCCACGGCGTACACCGCGAGCCGGCCCGGTCCGTCCGGACCGCCCGTCCCGTCGATGCCACCGGCTGCCAACGCGCCGGCCAGCGGCTGGTAGTTGACCGCGTTGCCGCCCGCGTAGGGGAAGCACACCAGGGCGCACTCGGGCACGCCGACCGATGCCGATGCCGACAGCGGCTGGAGCAGCTCCGGTTGCCGGCGGGCGGCACCGTCGAGCAGTGCGGCCAGGTCGGCGAGCACCGGGTGCCGGGTGATGTCCTTGAGGGACACCGCGCGGTCCAGGGCGATGGTGAGCTTCACCGCCGACAGCGAGGTGCCGCCGGAGTCGAAGAAGTGGTCCTGCCGGCCGATCCGGTACTCCGGGACACCCAGCAACTCGGCCCAGGCTCCGGCGAGTTTCCGCTCGGACGGGGTGAGCGGGGCGTCCTCGTGCTCTCCCGCGCCGTCGCTCTGCGCGGCCGGCGTCTGCTCGGCGAGCGCGGTCAGCGCCTTCCTGTCGATCTTGCCGTTGGCGGTCAGCGGCAGGCTCTGCTGCCAGTGGACGGCCGAGGGGACCATGTAGGCGGGCAGTTGGGCGGCCAGCGCCTCGCGCAGCTCGTCCGTGGGCAGTTCCCGGCCCGAGTAGAAGGCGACGAGGTGTTTGCTGTCGTCGGCCCGCTGGGCGATGACGACCGCGCCGTCCCGCACTCCGGACACCCGCAGCAGCGTGTTCTCGATCTCGCCGATCTCGATGCGGAAGCCGCGGATCTTGACCTGGTTGTCCCGGCGGCCGAGGAACTCCAGCTTGCCGCCGGGGTGCCAGCGTCCCCAGTCACCGCCCAGGTAGAGCCGTTCACCGGGCCGGTGGGGGTTCTCGCGGTAGGCCTCGCGGGTCCGCTCGGGGTCGTTGACGTATCCGCGGCCCACGCAGACGCCGGAGAAGGCGATGAGTCCAGGGGCGCCCAGGGGGACCAGTGCCAGGTGCTCGTCGACGACGTGGACGTGCACGTTGTTGACCGCGCGCCCCAGCAGGACCCGCTCGGGCACCCCGGTCATCACCTCGTGGTTGGTGTCGTCCGAGGTCTCGGTCAGTCCGTAGGCGTTGACCAGTCTGATCCCCGGCTGGATCGCGAACCAGCGCTGGACCAGCTCCCGCTTCAGCGCCTCACCGGTCACCGACACACAGCGCAGGTCGGGCAGTTCGCGCGGATGCCGTTCCAGGTACGACACCACCACTTCCAGGTAGGAGGGCACGACCTGCACCACTCCGGCCCGGTCGCGGACGAGCGTGTCGAGGAACTGCTCCACGTCGACGATCGCCTCCTGGGCGACCAGCAGTGTCCGACCGCCCACCAGCAGGGCGGACAGCACCTGCCACAAGGAGATGTCGAAGCACTGCGGGGCCGTCTGCGCCACCACACGCCCCTGCACGATCCCCAAGTCGTCGATCTTGGCGAAGAGATGGTTGAACATGCCCGCGTGCTCGCACATGGCGCCCTTCGGCTCGCCGGTGGAGCCGGAGGTGAAGTAGATGTACGCCAGCTGGTCGGCGGCGACGCTCACACCGACGTCGCCGTCGGCGTGCTGCTGCGCGTACGCGTCCTCGATCAGCAGCTTCTCGACCCCGGGCAGGGTGGTGAGCGCCTCGTCGAGGGTCTGCGTGCTGCCGGTTTCGGTCAGCACGAGCCGGCAGGCGGCCCGCGACAGCGTCGCCTGGATGCGACCGGCCGGGAAGTGCGGCTCGATCGGCAGGTACACGCCGCCCGCCTTGAAGACCGCGAGGATCGCTGCGGCCCAGTCGGGGTTGCGTTCGGTCACCACGGCGACGACGTCCTCGCGCCCGAGTCCGCGCTCCAGCAGGGCGCGCGCCAGCCGGTTCGCGTGGGCGTTGAGCTCGCCGTACGTCCACTCGCGGTCGCCGTGCACGACGGCCACCGCCTCCGGGTGCTCCCGCACCCGCTGCTCGAACAGCTCGTGCGCCCGCGCCTCGGGCAACTCCCGGCGGGGTCCGGCCAGTCCTTCGAGCTGCTCGCGCACCTCGTCGGCGGACAGCAGACTCTGCCGCGTGTGCTCGGCGTCGGGGTCCGCCGCCACCGACCGCAGCACGGTCAGGTGATAGCCGCCGATCCGGGCCGCGCACTCGCCGTCGATGACCTGGGTGCGGTACCGCAGCCGCATCAGCAGCCGTTCGCCGCGGTCGCACCACCTGACGCCGAGCGCCGTGTCGTCGTCGAGACCGCTCGCGGAGGCCGCCGCGTCGAAGGCGACCTCGTACGACGGCCCGGCCACACCCAGCTCCCGCCGCAGCTCGGCCATCGGGAAGTCCTGGTGCGCCAGCAGCTGTTCCTCGACGCGCTGGACACCGGTCAGCAGCGCGCGCCAGGATCCGGGGCCGACGGTCAGCCGGCACGGCAGCGGTCCGCTCCGCGAACCCGTGACGTAGCCCGTCACCACCTCGGGTTCGCCGGAGAGCGCGGCCAGCACCTTGGCGTGCGCCGCGAGGAGCACCGTGCTCAGCGGCACGCCGGACTCCCGTACCAGCTCACGCAGGGCCCGCAGTACGTCGTCCGGCACGGCCACCTCGTACTCGGCGACTCCCTGCACGGGCTCGCGAGCCCACCGTGGCACCGCGGTGAACCCACCGGCGGTCAGGACACGGCTCCAGAACTCCCGGTCCGACTCCACGCGCGTCTCCATCATGAACCCACCTTCGCCGCAGTGCCGTTGACCGAAGGCGTCGTCGCTGTCAGCGTTTCGACGCCGAAGGGCTGTTGTTCGAACAGATCCGGCATGTCCGCGGCGGGATTTCCGCCCCACCGCGCCCTCGCCGGGACTTCTTCGCCCTTCATGAGGAAGGAGTCGGCCGCCAGCACGGCGCCGTCCCCCATCGTCACGCCGTAGTGCACGTGCGCTCCCACGCCGAGCGTGCAGCCGGCACCGAGGGTGGAGACGTCGGACTTGAACGTGCCGTCCTCCTGGGAGTGGCACTGGATCTTGCTGCCGAAGTTCAGGGTGCACTCGTCGCCGATGGTGGCGAGGGTCCGCTCCGTCAGGTAGCAACCGTCGTCGAACACCCTCTTGCCGATACGAACCCCCATGAGCCGCCAGATCACGTTCTTGAAAGGGGTTCCGTTGAAAATGTTCAGGTGCTGGTCCGGCACCTTCCAGATGCGCTCGTGCCACCAGAAGACCGGGTCGTAGATGGAGCACAGTTGAGGTGTCAGCCGGCGGAACCGGCCGGCCAGACGCTCCACCAGGATGTAGTAGCCGGCGGTGAACGCGAGCGTGATCGCCAGATACGCGGCGATCGCCACGTGCCCGAACACACCGTAGAAGTCGATGGAGGCGAGGGCGAACAGCGTGAGCACGAAGGTGAACACCCAGCGCGCGAACAGCATGACCGCCATCGAGCGGAGGTTGTAGCGGTTCTTCGCGGACAGGCGGCGGCGCAGTTCGTCTCCCGTCCTGATGTCGTCGAACCGCGCGTCGCGTTCCACCGAGCGGGGAATCTCGAAGGAGGGCGAGCCGAGCAGCCCCACGCCCTCGCGGATCTCACCGTCGAGAGGGATCAGGACCTTGGTCGCGAGCAGGCAGTTCTTGCCCGTTCTGCCGCCCGCGGGATAGGCGATGTTGTTCCCGAGGAAGTTGTGCGGTCCGATCGAGGCCCGGGACACCCGGAAGGACGTGCTGGAGTAGTCCGCGTTCACGATCGACAGTCCGTCGGCCACCATCGTCCCCGTACCGACGGTCACCAGATACGGGTTGTCCTGCTGCAGCTCGGTGCCGAAGTTGGACCCCGTCTGCTGGACTCGGGACAGGTCGTATCCGAGACCGCGCAGGTAGTGCACGACGTACGAACTGTCACCGAAGAGCCAGCCGAAGAACTTGATGTTCGTCATGCGGGCGATCGCCCGGTGCGCCGCGTAGTGGAAGCCGTAGAGCGGGTACACCTTGTCGGGCCGGACGGCCAGATTCAGCACACGGGGGACGGTGCACAGCCAGATCAGGCCCAGGACGACGAAGCCGAAGAACACCACGACGGAGAGGTACAGGGCATCGGTGACCAGCACCGACGTCGTGAGTCCCGTCGTGTCCGGCCCCAGTCGCCGGCCGAGTTCCGGAACCTCGATGAACAGCATGTACAGACCGCCGACGCCCAGCGGCACGTACAGGAAGAACATCTGGAGCACGGTGACGAGGCCGAACCAGGTCCGTCGCAGGGCACCGCAGCTCGCCGGGGCGACCCTCACGTGTTCGATGTCGGTGGGCTGCGCCGGCGATCCGTGCCGGTGCTCACCGGCCGGAATCGCCTGACCACGGTGCAGTGCGGAGGCGTGACCGAGCTGGGCTCCGTCGCCCATCGAGGTGTCGATGTCCAGGACGGTCTTCTCGCCGACGAACACATCGCGTCCGAGCGTGACCCGGCCGGTCTGGATACGCCCCGCATGCGCGCGATAGCAGAGGAAGGACGAGTCCTTGCGGATCACACTGCCCGAGCCGATCGTGAGCAGGTCGGCACAGACCGGTACGGAGTGGGAGAGGATCGTGACCCCGCTGCCGATCCGCGCGCCGAGCGCCCGGAGATACAGCACGAACAGCGGGTTTCCGGCCAAGAGGACGATGGGATTGCTGTGGAGCAGCGACTTCACGATCCAGAAGCGCATGTAGGCCAGGCCCCAGACGGGGAATTCACATGGCTTCGAGCGGCCGATGAGAATCCATTTGGCAGCGATCGGAAGAAGGAACACGGCCAGGAGACCGCAACTCCCGAACACGACCGATCTCAGGTAGATGTCGACCACACCTGAACCGGCGGCGACCCACGCGTAACCCCGAGCGGTTATCAGTCCGAACGCAACGGAGTACGCCAGGAAAATAGACAACTGGAACGTGCCGCAGAGGAAATAGTTCAGCTTGTTCGTCGGATGCGGCATCGGCTGGAGCACCGGCGTGGTGCGCACCGCCTGCGATGTCTGAGCGTGTACGCCGACCGTCGCGGTATCCGCCACTGTCAGGGCCGCCGCCAGACTTCTGATCGAAGGGTTCCGATAGATGTCCTTCATGGACGCGGACGGCAGGCCGGGTATCTTCCTGATTCGCGCACAGAATTGCGCCATCACCAGAGAATTGGCGCCGAGGTCGTCGAAGAAGTGCGCGTCGACCGGAACGTCTTCGACACAGGTGACCTGGGCCAGCACTTCCGCGAATTTACTCTCGGTGTCCATCTCCAACGCGCCGGCGCTGCTGTGTTCGCCGACAACGACCCGGTCCGGCCCGGCTATATGGACCTCGGAGGACTTCTCCACCATTTGACCTCCTGGAGGACGTCTCTCTCGCCGATGCCACATCGGCACGAAATGGTTGCCTGTTGTCCTCGTGCCACTGTCCTCGTGCCACGGCTAACAGCCCGATCGGCCGTCGGCCGCGGACCCGTGTTCGCTTCTGATCACGAACCGTAAAGTCAGTCTCGTTCGGGCACTGGGAGATTGCCACTCCGAATCGGTCGCAAAGCGTGTCGGCAGCGGCCGTTGCACCCGTATCCCTTGGTTTCCAAGCCCTCTCGGGGTAAATAGGGATCACCCGAACGGCCGTTCATCCCGCGGGCCCGGCAGGCGGACGGCGAGCCTTCCGCGCGTCACCGTGTTCGGCATTACCGGCCGTCACACGGCCCCGAATGCGCGGGCCGGAAGCCCTCGTCACTCTGGACGCATGCAGATATCCGCGGTCGTCTACGCCCCCGCCCCCGACGGTGGCCGTCGGGTCCGTGTCGGCGAACGCTTCGTCGGCCTGGCGTACACGCTGGTCGACATCGCGGAATTCCTGCGCCGGGCCGGTTGGGAGGACATCGAGGCCTCGGACGTCGAGACCGCCGAGTGGATCGAGTGGCGCGGCGGCGGGCCCGGCGTCTGGGCGCACTGACGTACCCGCCGAGGGTATGCGGGACCCGAAGACGCCCTCAGTCCGCCCGGGGCAGCCGGACCTCGAAGGCGGCACCGCCGCCCGGTGCGTCGGTGACGGTCAGTGTTCCCCCGTGCCGGTGTACGACGTCACGGGCGATGGCCAGCCCGAGGCCCGCTCCCCCGTCGTCGCGGCCACGGGCCTCGTCGAGGCGGACGAAGCGCTCGAAGACGCGCTCCCGATCGGCCGGGGCGATGCCGTGGCCGTCGTCCGCGACGGTCAGCAGGACGACGTCCCCCTCGGTCTCCAGGCCGACGGTGACCGCGGCGGACGCGTGCCGCTGGGCGTTGTCCAGGAGGTTGGCCAGGACGCGGGACAGCTGCCCACCGCTGCCGCGGACCGACAGCAAGGTGTCCTCGATCTTCAGGGTGGGGGTGATGCGGCCGGACTGGGCGCGCCGGGCGACGTCCTCCGCCACCAGCACGGCCAGGTCGACCGCGGTGCCGCCCGGCTGTTCACCCGCGTCGAGGCGGGCGAGCAGCAGCAGGTCGGCGGCCAGGCCCTGGAGGCGCACGACGTCGTGCAGCAGGTCGGTGGTGTTCAGCAGGCCCGGGTGCTGATCGGCGACTTCGAGCTGGGTGCGCAGACTGGCGATGGGGCTGCGCAGTTCGTGCGAGGCGTCGGCGACGAAGCGGTGCTGCCGCTCGACGGACTTCTCCAGGGCGGCCAGCGTCTCGTTGGTGGTGCTCGCCAGCCGGGCGATCTCGTCGCGTGAGCGGGGCTGGGGCACACGGCGGGCCAGGTCCCCGCTGCCCGTTATCTCCGCCATCTCCGAGCGGATCCCCTCCACCGGGCGCAGCGCACGCCGGGTGACCAGCCATGTCACCCCGGCGACGACCACCAGCAGGAACGGCAGACCGGTCAGCATGGCCCGGGACACCTGGGCGAGCGTGGCCTGCTGGTCCGCGAGGGAGGTGCCGGCGTACACCGTGTACGTCCGGCCGCCGTAGGTGGTGCCCTGCACCGCGGCGAAGGTGTAGTCGTGGGCTTCGCCGTCCGCCGTGACCCTCAGTGTTCTGTGGTCCACGTCCGTGCCGACCCTGCCGCGCGGCGGGCTGATGTCCGCGTCGTCGTCCCCGCTGTCGTCGTCACGGCCGCCGCCTCCATGGCTGCCGCGGCCGTGGTTGTCGCCTCCGTGGTCGTCGCCGCTGCCGTCGGACTCGGTGCTCGAGGGGGTGTCGGCGTCGGCCGGGGCGTAGTCGGCGACGGCGGCGCGCCCGTCCAGGTCGTCGCTCGCGGCCAGCACCCGGCCCGCGGAGTCGACGACCTGGACGAGGGCGTCCTCGTCGTCGGGCAGATCCAATCCGCCGAAGTCGCCGTTCAGCGCGGCCTGGGCACCGGCCACGGTGCGCGCCCCGACCTCGGACTCCAGCCCCGCGCGGTCCGTGAGGTTGTGCCGCAGGACGGCGACGACCGCCGTGCCCGCAGCGATCAGTGCGACGCACACGACGAGGGTGGCGGCCAGCGCGGCCCGGGCCCGGACCGAGGAGAACGGCCTAGGCATCGCGACCGCCGTCGGCCTCCAGCCGGTACCCGGCCCCGCGGACGGTCCTTATGGACCGCCGTCCGAACGGCTGGTCGATCTTGCGGCGCAGCGCGCTCACGTAGACCTCGACGATGTTGGGGTCGCCGTCGTACGCGAAGTCCCATACGCCACCGAGGATGTCGGCTTTCGACACCACCTGCCCGGCGTGCAGGGCGAGGTGTTCCAGGACCGCGAACTCCTTCGCCGTCAGCACCACTTCGGTCCCGGAGCGGTCGACGCGCCGGCCGTCGGGATCGACCGTCAGGTCGCCGATCCGCAGCACCGGTGCGCCACCGCGCGTACGGCGGCGCAGCAGCGCGCGGACTCGGGCCTGGAGCACGACGTAGGAGAACGGCTTGGTGAGGTAGTCGTCCGCGCCGGTGTCCAGGCCCTCGGCCTCGTCGTACTCGCCGTCCTTCGCGGTGAGCATCAGGATCGGGGTGTCGTCGCCCGCGGCACGCAACTGGGCGCAGATCCGGTACCCGTTCAGGCCGGGCAGCATGATGTCCAGCAGGATCAGGTCGTAGTCGCGCTCCTGTGCCAAACAAAGCCCGGTGACACCGTCGTGGGCCGTGTCGACGGCGTAGCCCTCGGCGGCCAGGCCGCGGGCGAGGGCCATGGCGAGACGTCTCTCGTCCTCCACGATCAGCAGGCGCATGAGCACAGCGTCTCAGACCCCACCTGAAGTGATCTTCAGGATGCTTCAGCCTGGCTTCAGGGTGTCCCGTCCATGGTGGTGCACGTCAGGCCGACTCGTCGGCTCCGCTGCGGCCGAGCCGCAGACGCCAGGAAAGGACCACTCCACGATGAAGGCTCTCAAGCGCTCGCTGACAGGTCGTCACCGCACGCTGGCCGCCGTGCTCGCGGCCACCGCCCTCCTCGGCGGCGGCGCCGCGGCGACCGCGGCGGCGGTCGCCGACGACCGGCACGACGACGACACCCGTACGACCGCGGGCGGCACGCTCGCATCACGCCACGACGACAACGGCCGTACGGACGACGGGCGGGACGACTCCGGTCACCACCGTGTCGTCGTGGACGGCACCGACGTCGATCTCAAGTCCGCCGCCGAGGTGGCCGCCAAGTCCGTCGCGGGCACCGTCACCGAGGTCGAACTCCAGGGACGCGCGGGCCGGACGGTCTGGAAGGTCGAGGTCGTCGACTCCGCGGGCGTGGAGCGCGACGTCACCGTCGACGCCGGTGACGGAAGGATCCTCGGGATCGGTGTCGACCGGGACCGGGACGACGACACGCGGGCCCGGACCGCCGGGGCCGATCTGGGCCGCGCGGTGGACGCGGCGCTCGGCGCCGTCGACGGTACGGCGGTCTCCGCCGAACTCGACGACCACGCGGGCGGCACCGTCGGGTGGCACGTCGACGTCGTCGACTCCGCTGGTCTGGAGCACGAGATCGGCGTCGACGCAGGGACCGGCTCGGTCGTGTCCACGCGGGCCGACGACGGGCACCGTGCGGGCGCCGACCGCCATCGTTCCGGCGACGACGACCATGGCAGTGGCGACGACCACGGCGGCGATGACCACGGCAGTGGCGACGGCCACGGCGGCGACGACGGCAGCGGCGACGACCACGGGCACGGGCGCGACTGACGCCAGGCCGGGCCGGGCCGGGCCAGCCGGGCCGCCACGCGAGAAGTCCGTCGTCGGGCGCGGGGGCGGCTACTCGCCCGGCGACGTGCGCGCCGCGGCGTCCGTGTCCTGGCGGGCGGCCGGGTGCCCCTCCTCCGTGGTCCCTCTCGCGAGCAGTCGGAGGGCCTCGCGGGACGCGCAGCCCGGCTCGGCGGTGCAGCCGATCAGGGTGAGCCCGCCGGCGGCCGCGATCTCCAGCGCCTCGAAGCGCAGGGTCAGCTCCCCCACCGGCGGATGTCGGACCCGCTCGGTGCCGCGCCGGTGGGCCTGCACGTCATCGGCCGCCCACCGGGTGCGGAACTCCTCGCTGCGCGTGGCCAGTTCGCCGACCGGCCCGGTCACCGCCCTCGAATGACGCGAACGGGCCGCCTCCGCGTGCGGCAGCGCCACCACCGTGTCGGCCGCATGGTCGCGCGCCGGGAACACCTCGTCGGCGCGATCGGCGAGGTACACGAACCGGGCCGGGTTCGGCCGCCCCACCGCCCGCTCGCACACGCCCGCGTACGGGGCACGGCCCGGAGCCGGGCCCCGGCGGCCGCAGCGGTGACCGCGAACCACCGGGCGTCGGGATCACGTTCCGCCGTGCTCGGAGTGCCGGCCACGGCCCGTGGCCTGGGGCACGGGCCGTGGCCGGCAAGCGGGGCGGCGGCGCACCGCCGACAGGGAGCGGTGCGCCGCCGGTCAGGTCATGCCGGTCGCAGGGTTCCGCGGATATCGGCATGCGCGGGCCCGTCAGCGGCGGCCGTCGTGGTCACGGTCGTGGCGGTTGCCGTGGTGGCGGCGTCCGTCGCTCCACGAGGCCTCGTCGACGAAGCGGCCGCGGTCGGTGCGGAGCGTGGCCGTCCCGTCGTGGTTGTCCCACACGTGGTCACGACGGTCCTGGTACACGTCGCGCGCGCCGTCCCGTCCGACTCCGGTGTGGACGCGCACCGTGGCGTGGCCGTCCAGCCAGAAGTGGCGGAAGGTGTACGTACGACCGTCCTCGTTCGACAGCGTCCAGCCGTCCAGGTTCACGTCGTGCCGGCCGGTGTTGGTGATCTCCACCCACTCCTTGTTCAGGGAGCGGATGGAGCGGTTGTCCCAGCCGGGCGCGTCGTACTGGACGCCGCTGATGATCACACGGTCGCCGCGGTCGCCCGGGTGGTGGCCGGCGGCGACGGCGGGCAGTGCCACCGCGCCCACGACGGCCGCGGCGACGGCCGTGGCGCCGGTCAGACGGCGGGCGATCGAGGAAACAGAAACGGACACTAGGTGTCCCCCTTCACAGGATGAGAGCACACCCCCGCCGGCGCGTACGGCAGCAAAGCCGCAGGCCGGCACGGTGTGTTGTGCAGTGGCGGCCGGGCGGCCGCGCATCCACACCCTCCAGCCGGCGCACCGGACCACGGCTCCGGCACGAGGCCTGTTACGGATCCCGCACATGCTCGTGATACTCGGATGTAACGTCCATCTATGCGTTGAATGACCCATTTTGATGCCCCGTCGCACCGGATTCCCCACCGGCAAGGGCGACTCGTGTCTCCCCGGCAGGCGGGCCACGTCTCCCCCGCACAAGCCCTCACCCGAAAGTGAGCAACAGACACATCGACGGCGCGTGGTCGGCGGGGGACGGCGGACCGGTCGCCGTACGGCGGGTCCGCTTCGCGCCGTGCCTCGATGGGGTGACGTTCCGTGAGTGCCCCGCGGCGCAGGTCGGGCGGCCAGCCGACCGTGGCCGGCGGCGTCGCGGCCCGGCGGTCACCGGCTTTGCCCCACAGTTCCGCGGGGGGGGAGTCCCGGCCGGGCGAGCCGTACGGAGGAGGGGGCCGGGCCCGCACCGCGACGCCATCTCGGCGGAACCGGCCCGTCGGGGCTCGCCGGGACGCAAGACTGGTGGGGTGTTGAGCAATCTGCCCGAGGTACCCACGGGATTCGTCGGCCGCGGCGGCGAACTGGCCCATCTGGCCGACGCCTTGGCCAGGGACCGGCTGGTCACGCTGACGGGGCCCGGCGGGGTCGGCAAGAGCCGTCTCGCGCTGCACGCCGCGGACCGGGCGTGGCACGACGGCCGTTCGGTGGCCTGGGCCGATCTCTGGCAACTGCGGGACGACCGCCTGCTGGTCGCCGTGGTCGCCGACGCGCTGGACTTCGCCGACCACACCGCGGCCACACCGCTCGACACGCTGAGCGCGTGGGTGGGCGACCGGGACCTGGTCCTCGTCCTCGATTCCTGCGAGGGCCTGCTGAACGGCTGTCGCGCGCTCGTCACCCACCTCCTGGAAGCGTGCCCGCGCCTGACCGTGCTGACCACGTCCCGGGAACACCTGGGACTGGCGGACGAACATCGGATCGCCGTGGAACCGCTGCCCGTGGCCACCGACGCCGTGCGGCTGCTGTGCGAGCGCGCGGCGGCCGCCGGCACGCCCCTGGCCGGTCCGCAGGGCCTGGTGACGGCCGCCCGCCTGTGCCACGCCCTGGAGGGCGTGCCGCTCGCCATCGAGCTGGCCGCCGGACACCTGGCCCACCAGGACATCGACCAGATCGAACGGGTCCTGCGCGCCCGCCTCGACCTCCACGGCGCACGGGGGTTCGGCCCGCCGCACCATCGTGTCCTGCGCACCGCGATCGGGTGGAGTCACGAGCTGTGCGAGCCCGCCGAACGGCTGCTGTGGGCGCGTCTGTCGGTGTTCCGCGGCGCGGTGGACGCCGGCACCGTGGTGGCGGTGTGCGGCAGCGGCCCGCTCCCGCCCGAGGAGGCGGTACGGGCGCTCGAAGGGCTGGAGCGCAGATCGGTCGTGAAGCGCGACGGCGAGCGCTACCGGATGCTCGACACCGTCCGCGAGTACGGCCGCATGTGGCTGGACGAACTGGGCGAGTCGGCCGAGGCCCTGGACCGCCACGCTCAGTATTTCCGGGACCGGGTGCGCGCCGCGGACGCCGCCTGGTTCGGTCCCGGCCAGATCCACGCCTACCGCTGGATCGACGCCGCGCACACCGACCTGTGCGCCGCGCTGGACCATCTGCTCGACGCGCGGCCCGAGGCCGCCCTCGACCTCGGCGGACGTCTCGGCTTCTTCTGGAGCTGCTGCGGTCATCTCCGGGAGGCCACCGACTATTTGGAGGACGCGCTGTCGCAGTGCAAGGAGCCGGGCCCGACCCGGATCCGCGCGCTGTGGGCACTGGGCGTCACCCTGGTGCTGCGCGGCGAGGCCGGCCGGGCCCAGGGCCTGGCGGAGGTGTGCCGCGAGGAGGCCGAACGGTGGGAGGACACCGACGGCATCCTGCGGTCGGGGTACCTGCTGGGGCTGACGCACCTGCTCGGCGGCCGGCCGCTGATTGCCGCGCACCAGATCGATCAGGCCTTCGCCCGCATGGGGGGCGGCGTCCCGGACACCGCGTCCGCGGTGCTGTGCCGCCTGGCCCGGGTGTTCGCGCTGACCGGGCAGGGCTTCCTGGAACAGGCCCGCGACGAGGCCGAGTCCCTGCGCCGTCGCTCACTGGCCCGGGGCGAGTGGTGGACCCGCTCGTACGCCGACTACCAGCTCGCCGTCATCGCGCTCTTCGAGGACCGGGCCCGGGACGCCGTGGTGCACGCCCGCTCCATGCTGGAGGGCAAGCGCCGCATCGGGGACAGCTTCGGTCTGGCACTCGGGCTCGACGTCCTCGCCGCCGCGCTGGCCGCGCAGGGCGCCGGGGAGCCGGCGGTCGCGGCGTACGCCACCAGTGAGACGTACTGGAGCGCGGTCGGTCACCCGCAGCGCGGGACACCCGAACTGGGGCCCGTGCGCGTGCAGTACGAGCGCACGGCCCGTTCGCTGCTCGGGGACGACCGGTACGACCAGGTGGCTCTGGAGTCGGTGGTCCGCGGCCCCGATCAAGTGCTGGGGGAGATCCTGGGGCAGTCCGCGCAGGGCTCCTGAGGCACGGTCCACCGGTCCGGCGGAGCGAGTCCCGGCACCGGGGGCGACGGCTCAGGCCGATTCGCGGACGATCAGCTCCGGGTCGAAGCCGACCGCCGTGGCCTCGGTGCGTATGCCGCGGATGTGTTCGTCCAGGAGGCGGGCCATTTCCGCGCCCATCCGTTCCACGGGCTGGCGGACGGTGGTGAGCCGGGGACGGCTGGTGACGGCGACACTGGAGTCGTCGAAGCCCACGACCGCGACGTCGTCGGGCACCCGCCGTCCCCGCTCCCTCAGGACCTGGCACGCACCGTGCGCCATGAGGTCGTTGGCGGCGAACACCCCGTCCACGTCCGGGTGTTCGGACAGCAGGCGTGCCATGGCCGTGCTGCCGCTGTCGAGGGTGAAGCCGCCTTCGACGACCGGCACACAGGGATGGCCGTGCCGGGCGAGCGTGTCACGGAATCCCGCGAGGCGTTCCTGACTCGCGAAGACCCCCAGCGGACCGCAGACGGTGGCCGGTCTCCGGCAGCCGCGCGCCACCAGGTGCTCCGCCGCGAGGCGTCCGCCCTCCCAGTGGGCCAGATCCACGTAGCTGAGCGGCACCGGTCGCGCGGGGCGGGCGAACAGCACCGCGGGCAGTGCCGCGTCCGCCAGGAGCGCGGGCAGCGGATCGTCGGGGTGTGTGGACACCACGAGCGCCCCGTCGGCCCGGCCCTGTCGCAGATACGTCAGCACCTCGTCCCTGGCATCGTCGGACTCGGCGAACATCAGCACCGGGTGCATCGACCTGGGCCGGAGGAATCCCACGACACCGCCGACCACCCGCCCGAAGAAGGGATCCGCGAACACCCTTGTGGCGAAGGCGTTCTGACTCTCGTCGGAGTGGTCGCCCGCACCGGACACCACCAGTGCGACGGTCTCGGCGCGCCGGGTGACGAGCGCGCGGGCCGCCCGGTTGGGTGCGTAACCGGTGCGGTCGATGGCCTGGCGCACCGTGTCCCGGATCGCCGGATCCACGTTGCGTACGCCGTTGACCACCCGGGACACGGTCGCGCGGGAGACACCCGCCTCGCGGGCGACGTCCTCCAGCGTCGGGACGCGTCTGCTCATGGCCGCACCCTAACGGCACGGTGCGGTCACGGCATAGAGCGCTCTCCCGGCACGCCGGGCCCTCCCTCCGCGCACACCGTGACCTCCGTGCACAGGGGCAGGTCGCCCGCCGAGCGTCCGGCCAGGACCCGGCAGGTCCCGGGCTCGATCCGCCAGTCTCCCGCGTCCTCGTCCCAGTGCCGCAGGCTGCGCGCCGGCACCCGCACGGGGACCGTCACGGCGTCCCCGGGCCGGGCACGGACCGCCGTGTAGCCCGCCAGCCACCGCTGCGGATACTCCACGGCGGCGTCCGGGCGGGCGAGGTACACCTGGACGACCTCGCGGCCGGTCCGCCCGCCCGTGTTGCGCACCCGCACCCGCACCGTGAAACCGTCGCCGGGGACTTCGGCCGGGGCGCCGATCTCCTCGTAGGCCCACGTCGTGTAGCCGAGTCCGTGCCCGAACCAGTAGGCCGGGGTACGTCCGGTGCGCAGCCAGCCTCGGTAGCCGATGTGCAGGCCTTCGCCGTACTCGAGGCGGCCGTCGGCGGGCCGGACCCGGGTGACGGGCGCGTCGGCGAGTTCGGCGGGCCAGCTGGTGGGCAGGCGTCCACCGGGCTCCGACCGCCCGAACAGCACGTCGGCCAGGCCGCCGCCCCCTTCCTGTCCGGTGAACCAGGTGAGCAGGAGGGCGCCGACCTCCTCGCGCCAGGGCATTTCGACGGGGCCGCCGCTGTTGACGAGGGCCACCGTGCGCGGGTTCGCCCGGGCCACGGCACGGACGAGGGCGTCCTGCGCGGGCCCGAGGGCGAGTTCCGTGCGATCCCGTCCCTCGGACTCGCCGTGCTCGGTGGTGCCGACGACCACGACGGCCACGTCCGCCGCGCGTGCGGCCCTCTCCGCGGCGACCAGGGCCTGCGCGGCAGCGGTGGCTGGTGGGGCGGCTCCCACGACCGTCGCTCTGCCGGTGCCGGGGGCGAGTTCGCGTCGCGCGACGAGCAGCGGGGCGGTGCCGCGGGTCAGCGGGGCCGTGGCGAGACGTGCGGGCGGGTTCACATGGACGATCGCCGGGTCGTCGGTGTCCTTCACGAACTCGCCGTCCAGCAAGGGGCGGTCGTCGAGGCGAAGGCTCATCCGCCCGAATCCCGCGACGCTCAGAGTCCAGGCTCCCGAGGTCCGCGGGTGCAGCCGTGCGCTGATCTCCACCGTGTGCGCGCCGGGGACCAGGGTGGGCTCCAACTGACGCCCGGTACGCCGGTGTTCGGCGTACAACTCGCGGCCTTCGACATCGAGCACACGCAGCATGACCCCCGGCAGGCCGGAACGGGGGTGCGTGCACAGGGCCGTGTCCAAGGGGGCGGGCGGCTCGTCGGGCACCGGCCCGGGCACGTGGACGACCTCGGCCCGGCCGCGCAGACTGCTCCTGATCCCGTCGAGGACACAGACCTCGTCCTGCGGGAAGACGCCGGCGCTGCCGCCGCCCTGGGTACGGGTCCGGGCGGCATGTGCGCCGATGACGGCAACCGTCGCCAGGCGGGCGGGGTCCAGGGGCAGTACACCCCGGTTGGCCAGCAGAACCGCGCCGGCCGCGACGGCCCGCCGGGCCACCGCCCGTGCGCCACTCGCGACCGACGACGTCCGACGCGGAGGCGGTGCCTCCCCGAGCGCGCCGCAGCGGGCGGCCAGCCGCAGCAGCCGGCGCACCTTGTCGTCGACGACGGACTCGGCGACCGTGCCCTCGTCGACCGCACGCACCAGGGCGTCGCCCCAAGCGCCGTCCGGGCCCGGCATCACCAGGTCCAGGGCGGCCCGGGCGGTGTCCTGTGTGCCCCGCACGGCTCCCCAGTCGGACACGACGACTCCGTCGAAGCCCCATTGGCTCTTCAAGGGCTCGGCGAGCAGCGGATGCGCGGTCAGGGTCGTGCCGTTGACGCTGTTGTACCCGGCCATCACCAGCCGGACGCCGGCGGCGACGGCGGCCTCGAAGGGAGCGAGGTAGACCTCCCGCAGGGTGCGCCGCCCGGCCCGCACGTCGACGGTCAGCCGCTCCGTCTCGGAGTCGTTCGCGACGAAGTGCTTGGCGGCGGCGGCCACACCGCGGGCCTGGATGCCCCGCACCAGCGCCGCACCGATGCGGCCGGTGAGTTCCGGGTCCTCGGAGAAGCATTCGAAATGGCGCCCGCCGAGCGGGCTGCGATGCAGGTTGAGGTTCGGCGCAAGGACCACGTCCACGCCCTTGCGCCGCGCCTCGGAGGCGAGGAGGCCGCCGATCTCCTCGACCAGTTCGTCGTCCCAGGAGGCGGCGAGCGCGGAGGCCGAGGGGAGCAGTACGGAGGTGTGCCGCTCGTCCCAGGTCTCTCCGCGTACGCCCGCCGGTCCGTCCGACAGCACCATCTGCCGCAGGCCGACAGCCGGTTCGGCGTGCGTGCGCCAGGTGGTGGCGCCGGTGAGCAGCCGGACCTTGGCCCGCAGGGTCAGTTTGTCGAGAAGCCGGTCGAGTTCCTCGTCGGTCATCCCCACCCCCTCGTGTGAATCGGTCAGTTGTAGACACCGAACTCGTAGAGCGAGTAGCCCCAGCCGGTGCCGCGTTCCGTGCCGTTGATCCGGACGTAGCGGCCGGTTCCGCTGACGTCGAAGTCGTCGACGCCGCCGTTGCCGCCCGTCACCGTCTTCACGGTCTGCCAGTTCTGTCCGTCGTCGGACGTCTGGACGGTGTACGTCTTGGCGTAGGAGGCTTCCCAGACCAGTTGTACGTGCTTGAACGACGTGCGCGTGCCGAGGTCGACCCGGAGCCACTGCGGGTCGCTCCAGTCGCTCGCCCAGCGTGTCCTGGGGTCTCCGTCCACGGCGTTGGCCGGCGTGCAGGGGCAGTCGCCGTAACTCGCCTGGTAGGACGAGGCGGTGGCCGGCTTGCTCCGGGCGACGTTCGTGCCGTCCACCGTGGGCGGGACGACCCTGATCGAGCGCGTCTCGACGCCGACGTTGCCCTTGCCGTCGGTCGCCTTGACGTAGATCTTCCAGACACCGGGACGGTCGGGTGCGGTGACCCTGAGACGGCCACCGCCGAGGGCCGTGGAGGCGAGCGGGGTCAGGTTCTTGCTCTGGTCGATGTACATGCTGTTGCTGAGGACCTCGTACGCGACCTGGTCGCCGTCGGGGTCGGTCGCCTTGACGGCGAGCGTCAGGTCACGGCCCGCCTGCACCTTGCCCGGGTCGCCCTCGACGGTCAGGTCGACGACGACCGGCGGGGTGTTGTCGTGGGCGGTGTCCCCTCCGTAGGCGCGCTTCACCGCGTAGTACGACAGTCGCTTCTGGCCGGCGGGCAGCAGGTTGAACCAGATGCCGCCGAAGTCGTACTCCGTGCCGTAGTGGAACATCGTCGCCCCCAGGGCCACACCCCTGTGCCCGGTGACGCAGCCCCAGGCCTTCGTGTAGCCGGCGGCCTTGGCCTGGTCGGTGGGCTCCTGCGGCACGCCGTTGGCGTCGTCCGGCACCTCCCACTCCCCCGCGGGACCGGTCTCGGTCACGATGTACGGCTTGGTGTAACCACCCTGCTCCCAAGCGGACTTGATGTCGCAGACCGCGTTGTAGGAGTTGACGGCGTACAGGTCGAGATCGGGCGCGTTCCTCTTGTAGTAGGGCCAGGCGCCGACCCACGCGTCGGTGGAGGTGACCGGGTGGTTCGGGTCGACGGTGTGGATCCTCTTCGTGATGTCGTTGACGAGGGTGGTGTAGGCGTCGCGCTGCCTTTCCAGTTCGTCGCCCGTGTAGCAGTTCTGGAGCCCGAGCACCGACTCGTTGCCGACGTCCCACATGAGCACACCGGGGTTGTCCTTGTAGGTCTGGACCCACTGGGGGAACTCTTCGAGCATCTGGTTCTTGTACGCCGTGTCGGTCACGTAGTTCACGCAGCCGCCGCTGCCCGGTCCTCCGCCGGGCTGGAGCCAGAATCCGGCGACGACCTTGATGCCGTTCGCCGCGGCCGCGTCGAGGAGGGGTTTGCTGGAGGCGTCGGTGCCCCAGGTGCGGATGGTGTTGACGCCCATGGACTTCAGGTCCGGCAGGTACGTGCCCGCGTCGGCGACCGCCGGGCCCCAGCTCAGGCCTTTGACCTGGTAGGGCTGCCCGTCCACGGTCAGCTGCCAATTGCCCTGGCTGCCGGTCACCTTGACGACGCTGTCGGCGGCGTGGGCCGGTGCGGCGGGCAGGGCGGTGAGTGCGCCGACGGTCAGGACGCCTGCGGTGAGGGGCGCCGCGAGGCGGCGCGCACGAGTGCGGGGCGGTGGATTCATGGTGGTTGCTCCGGTGTGGGGGTGGAGGGGCGGCCCGGCCGCGGCGGGGACGGTGGCGGCAGGGCCGCCCGGTTCTGAAGACTTCCGCCGCGACGGACGTCACGGAGGAAGTCCGCGGGGTGTTCTGTCGGCGAGGGTGTTCAGGGAAGCCGGTAGTTCTCGTCGAGTGCCGCGCCCGCCTCCGGGTGCGTCTCGTCGTACCCGCGCGCGTTGCACTGCAGGCCGCCGACCACACAGTGGTCGACCAGCGCCTTGAGGGTGGCGTCGTCCCAGGCGTTGAAGAAGTCGTAGTGGAACGAATAGCTCGGTCCACTGGCCAGCCTGACCCGGGAGAGGTCGCCGTTGACGGGGAAGGCCATCTTGAACTCGATCATCGGCAGCGCCACCGGGTGATCGGCGGGGCAGACGTTGTCGTTGGTGCCGGGCTTGACCACCGGGTAGGCCATGTGGCTCTTGTGGTCCGGCGTGTCCAGGTACCTGCCGTCCCAGCAACTGGGGGCCTGGAAGCGGATGTTGAGCTGTACGTCGGCGCGGTCGGGACAGTTCGTGGGGAAGTCGACGTTGAAGAAACTGTCCCCGCATTCCCAGCCCTCGACGAAGCCGGGGTGGTGGCGGAACTCGTCGGCGGTCTGCATCGGGCTGCCGACGACGTACCGCAGGCCCTTCGGGAAGGGCCGCACGCTCGTGTAGTCGGTGACACCGGCCTTGTAGTAGATCACCTGCGGGCCGAGCGGCAGCACCGGCTGGTCGCCGTCGAAGAGCGTCGGCATCCAGTAGCCCGACTTGTCGCCGGGCGCCTTGCAGGTGGTGGTGCCGGCCGCGAGGGAGGCCGTGGTGCTGGCGGCGTTCGTCGTGGTGTTGCCCATGAAGGTGTGGTCGTGGGACTTGCCGGGCTGCTGCGGATAGACGATGGGGTCGTCCGGCTTGGTGTGACTCACCGAGCAGTTGGCCTGGAATTCGTGGAAGTACCGGTGGGGCGGATTCTGTGTGGACGGGGTGACGCCGGTGACCGGCGGGTTCGCCGGTATGTAGCCGTCACCGTCCGGGTCCTCGGGCGAGGAGGCGGTCGACACGGCCATGGCGTGGCCCGCGTGTCCCGCCGCCGACGACGTCGTCTGCCCGCTGTCCTGCACCGGCGGACCGGCACTCATCGCGACGCCGCCCAGGCCGAGCGTGGTCAGCAGTAACGCGCCCGCGACCAGCGTCCCTGAGAGGACCTTCGATCTCCGTGGCATGGCGAACTCCTGGATGGGAGGTGGGGATTGGCGTGAGAGAGCGCTCTCCCATCGACTGGAGTGTTGGCGCCGTGACATGAGAGTGTCAAGAGGTTCAGTCGAAGGATCACTGCCGTGGGATACGCCCAACTCGGCGCCCAGCAGCGTCGATTGGCGCCCGGCAGCGTCGATTGACCTTCGGTCGGCGACGCCATCCGAAATTTCGGTCGCATCCCTTGACTCCTGGTTCACGCCGCAGAACCATCCATCGTCGAGAGAGCGCTCCCCGAACTCGGCGGCGCGTCCCGACCGTACGGTCGCGCAGTGCGGCGGTCGCGCGGTGCGGCGGGCTCGCCGGCGCGTGCCGGAAGCGGTCGGAGCGTGCCGGAAGCGGCCGGAGCGTGCCGGCGACATGGTCAGAGCGTGCCTACCGGGTGGGCGGGCCTCCGACCCGGCCGTCGGAGCGTGTCGGTGACTTCGTCGGAGCGTGCCTGCCGGGTGGGCGGCCGTCGACCGGGCGGTCCGCGCGGACCGGTGCGGCCGCCGGAGGGTCCCGGCCGTGTGGCCCCTGCGGCGGGGCTGGTCCACCGGCGCGCGCCGGTGTGGCCGCCGGAGCATCCCGGCCGTGTGGTCGCCGCCGCGCGGCGAATCCACGGGTGCGTGCCGGTAGGGCCGTCGGACCGCACCGGCCGCGTGGCCCCTGCGGCACGGCGAATCCACCGGTGCGCGCCGGTGCGGTCGCCGGACCGCACCGGCGAGGCCGTCGGAGCGGTCCTGGCCGGTGTGCCGTGCGTCCGGGTCAGCGCAGGGAGAAGACGGCGGGCTCGCCGCTCATCGACAGGTGATTGACGACAACATGACCGCCCGTCACGGGGATCAGCTCGGGACTGATCGAGAGAGCCGCATCCTCGGCGTCGGCCGGCTCGATCCGCCCCCGCTCGGCACCGGCCTCGTCGAGCAGGACGACCTGTCCGCCGTCCACAGTGGAGACCAGCACTGCGATGCGACCGTCCGCTTCACGGGCCAGAGCGTCCGTGGAGAGTCCGTCGGTCCGGTACTCCCACACCTTGTGCCCGTCCTTGAGGGAGTGGGCGACGACCACGTCGGGCACCAGCTCCTTGCGCTCGGTCAAGGTCACCAGCAGATCGCCGAACACGAGGGGCCGGCCCTCCCTGCCGGTGCCCGCGGGTATGCCCTCGGGCACGACGACGTCCCCGTCGGACCCGCTCAGCGGCACGGACGCGGTCGGCGCGCCCCGGTCGTCGAAGCCGAGCAGGGCCCGGGTGCCGCGCCGGTCGTCCTCCGACACCGCGAGAACCGCCGGTGTCACGGAGACCACGGCGGCCGCGGTCCTCGACTCGACGGGCAGGCGCCTGGCCCACTGTTCCTTTCCGGTGCGGGTGTCGAGTGCGATCAACTGCCGGGCCGTGCCGCCCCCGGTGACCGCGGTCGCGGTCACCGGCCCTCGGCGTCGCTGCTCAGACCTCACAGCCCGGCCAGCGCGCGTCCCATTCTGGTGAGCGCTTCGCGCAGGACCGTGGGCGAGGTGGCGAAGTTGAGGCGTACGCAGCCCGCGCCGCCGGTGCCGAAGACGTGTCCGGAGCTGAGGGCCACCCGGGCCTCGTCGAGGAACATCTTCGCCGGTCCGGCCACGTCGCCCACCACGCCCGGCCCGTCGACGGAGTGGTGGTCGGTGTGCAGGTTCAGGTGTGTGCAGTCCAGCCAGGCGAGATAGGTGCCCTGCGGCGGCAGATACCGTACGCCGGGGAGGTGTTCGTCGACGAGCCGTCCCAACAGCGCGCGATTGGCGTCGAGTCCGGTCAGCAGGTCGTCGAGCCACTCGCCGCCGTCACGGAACGCCGCGGTGTGGGCGATGACTCCGAGGTGGCTGGGGCCGTGGCCGACCTCTTCTGGCATGCGGTGCAGATCGTCGGCGGCCTCCGTGCCGGCGACGGCCAGCGCGGCCTTGAGTCCGGCGAGGTTCCAGGCCTTGGAGGCCGAGGTCAGGGCGAAGGCGTTCTCCGCGCCGGGCACCGTCAGGAAGGGGGTGAAGGTGGCTCCGGGCAGCACCAGGGGGCCATGGATCTCGTCGGACACCACCCGTACGCCGTGCCGGCGCGCGAGCTCCGCGACCGCTTCGAGTTCCTCGCGTGTGTGGACGGTGCCGGTGGGGTTGTGGGGGTTGCTCATGAGGAACGCCGCACGCCTGCCGTGCCGCCGGGCCCGTACGAACGCGTCCTCCAGGGCGCCGAGGTCGATGCGCAGGCCGGGCCCGAGGGGCGCCTCGACGATGTGACGGGCGTCGTGGGAGACGAACGCGTAGAAGGGCGGATACACCGGTGAGCACACCACTACGGCGTCGCCGGGTCCGGTGATCAGACGGAGCACCTCGACGATGCCCAGCATGACGTCGGGCACGACGGTCGTGTTCTCGACGCGAAGGTCGTCCCACTGCCAGCGCTTGCCGGCGAAGGCGGCGAGCGCCTCGGCGTAGGCGGTGCCGTGGGGGTATCCGGTGTCGCCCAGATCGATGGCCGTGCGCAGCACGTCGGCGACGGCCGCCGCGAGCGGGACGTCCATCTCGGCCACCCACAGCGGCAGCACGTCCTCGGGGTGCGTACGCCACTTCATGCTGGTGCGCGTTCTCAGCTGTGCCAGCGACAGCTGGACGAGTGGATCCGTCCGCCGGCCGTCGCCCCTCTCGGACGGCGCCTCGCTCGTGCGCTCGCTCACGCGCTCCTCCCATCCCCGGACGAGACCGGGACAGTGCGGTCACGGTGCTGGTCGGCTGCGGGACGACGCCCGGATCACGGCTTCCGGAGCCCGGACCGCCCCGCATACAGGATCGTCCCCCCAGGCCGAACGCGCGCCCCTTCGGCCGCTGCTTTCCTCTTTCCTCCCACGTCCACCGAGCGCGCGCCGGTACGGAGCGGCGGCCGGACAACCCGCCAGGGGCCGCGTGAGCCTGCTCAGGGGCCGGGCGGGGGCCGGTGAAGGCCGCCCGCCGACGGGACGCGGCAATGGTGTGAGTCCACCGGGAGTGCCTCGGCGGACGGTCAAACCTCGCCGCCGCCATGGGCGTTGGAGGTCAGCACGGTCCTGAGCGGGGCGGTGCCGGTGAAGAGGTGGCCTTGTATGCCGAGCTCTTCGGCGGCCCGTACGTTCTCGGGGCGGTCGTCCACGAAGAGGATGTTCCGGGGCTCGGTCCCCAGCGCGTCGACGCACCACCGGAAGGCGGCCGGGTCGGGCTTGGCGTGGCCGATGCGGCAGGAGAACGCGCGCAGCCGGAAGTGTCCGAGCCAGTCGTGGTGGTGCTCGTAGTGGGCGGCGAGTTCCGCGGGGATGTTGGAGAGGAGCGCGATGTCGCGGCCCGCGGCGGAGAGTTCCCGGACGAGGCCGATCATGTCGGGGTCGACGCCGTCCCAGCCGGCGATGTCGGCGGCGACGAGTGCGTCCGTGCGCCGCGCGTCGAAGCGGGTGTCCAGTGCCTCGGCCACCTGCCGCCAGTACTGCCGCCCGTCGGTACGTCCCCTGTCGTAGTCGGGCCGCAGGGACCAGTAGGCGTCCCAGAAGCGGTCCGCGGAGTGCGCCGCGGGCAGGTCCGCCGCCCGTACGAGTCGCTCGCGGTCCTCGGGCGACTGGGTGCGGGCGATGACGCCGAAGAGGTCGAACAGCACGGTGTCCGTCATGGGGTCGGTCACACCTTCCGGATCACGGCGCCCGCCGCGGCCAGGGCCGCGGCGGGTTCGTCGGGGGCCGAGGTGTCGGTGACGATCGCGTGCAGCGCGGCGGCGGGGGCGACGAAGGCCAGGGCCGTGCGGGTCAGCTTGGGGGCGTCGGCGACCGCGATGACGCGACGGGCCGAGCCGATCGCCGCGCGCTTCGTCGCGGCGTCGGCCAGGTCGTAGGCGGTCAGGCCGTCGGCCGCGGTGAGGCCGCAGCAGCCGATGACGGCGGTGTCGAAGCGCAGCGCGGCGAGCGAGGCCTCGGTCAGCGGCCCGGTCAGGGCGAGTTCGCCGGGGCGAGGCTGGCCGCCGGGGACCAGGAGGGTCACCTCCGCGCCGCCCGTCAGCGCGTTGACGGCGTGCAGGGAGAGCGGCATCACGGTGACACGGCGGTCGTGGAGGACCCGCGCCACCTCCAGGCAGGTGGTGCCGCTGTCGAGGACGACCGACTCGCCGTCGGAGATCAGCCGGCAGACCTCTTCGGCGATGCGGCGCTTGGTCTCCTGGCCCTCGGCGGCGCGCAGCGCGAACGGCGGCTCCTGGCCGCGCAGCAGCAGCGTGCGGGCCCCGCCGCGGTAGCGCTCCAGGACGCCCTGCGCGGCCAGGACCTCCAGATCGCGGCGGACGGTCATCTCCGACGCCCCGGTCAGCTCGGCCAGCTCGGCCACGCCCATACGGCCCGCCGCGCGCACGGCATCCGTGATCTGCCTCAGTCGTTCGCTGCTCATGCACCCTATTGAACATCAAGCATGTTCGAGATGGGAGTTTACGAACAAAGAAAGTGTTCTGTATGTTCGCTGCATGCCACGCTCGCTTCGGTTCGCCCGCTGGGCCACCTTCTTCTACTTCGGCTTGAACGGCTTCGTCATGGGCATGTGGATCGTGCACATCCCCGTGATCGAGCACCGGGCCGGGATCAGCCACACCGTGCTCGGCTGGCTGCTGCTGTTGCTCGGCGCCGGCGCGTTCGCCGGGATGCAGCTGGTCGGTCCACTCACCGACCGCCTCGGGGCCCGCATCGCCGTACCCGCCGGGGCGGCGCTGTGCAGCGGAGCGCTGGCCCTGCCCGGACTGGCGGGCGGCCCCCTCGCGCTCGGCGGCGCCCTGCTGGCCCTCGGCTTCGGCAACGGCTGCCTGGACGTCGCGATGAACGCCCACGCCGTCCACGTCGAACGCGCCTACGGCCGCCCCGTCATGTCCGCCTTCCACGCCGTCTTCTCGATCGGCGGTGTGCTGGCCGCGCTGCTCGGCGCCCGCACCCTCGGCGAGGGCGTCTCCCCGGGCGCCACCCTGGGCGTGGTCGCCGCGCTCGGGCTGACGACCGGCCTGCTCGCCGCGCCCGCCCTGCTGCGCACCTCGCCCTCGCAGGGCAGCGCCGCCCCTGGCGGAAGGCCGGTACGACGGCGGACCCCGCCCCGTGTCTGGGCACTGGCCGCGCTCGCCCTGATGCTGATGCTGTGCGAAGGGGTGGCCAACGACTGGTCCGCGCTGCACCTGCGGGACGTCCTCGACGCCCCCGCCTCCACCGCGGCCCTCGCCTACGGGGCCTTCGCGACCGCGATGACCGTGGGACGCCTGCTGACCGACCGGATCGCCGCCCGCGTCGGAGCGGTCGCCGTCCTGCGCCACGGAGCCGGTGTCGCCGCCCTGGGCCTCGGCACGGCGGCTCTGGCACCGTGGGTGCCCCTCGCACTGGCGGGCTGGGCCCTGTTCGGGATCGGCCTGTCCGGCTGTGTCCCCCAGCTGTTCAGCGCCGCCGGACACACCGATCCCGAGACGGCCGCGACGAACGTGTCCCGGGTGGCGGGTCTCGGCTACCTCGGCATGCTCGCCGGTCCCGCCGTCATCGGACCGCTCACCCACCTCGCCCCGCTCGACGTGGTCCTTCTCCTGCCGGTCGCCCTGTGCGTGGTCGGCGCCGTCACGGCCGGCATCCTGCGCCCCGACCCCGACACCCCGCAGCAGACGGCGACGCCGGTGCGGAGCGCCGAGGCGAGCAACATCTGAACACCGAGGAGGGACAGGGCCGTTGCCCGCGCACGGGGCGACAGCCCGTGCCCGGCGAGCTGCTGCGCCCCGGAGAAGGGCCGGCCGCCGCACTCCTACTGCGGCACCTCCGACACGTCCGCGACCACACAACTGACGTTGTCGGGTCCGCCGGAGCGGTTGGCGAGGGCCACGAGCTCGCGCACCGCCCGCTCCGGGTCCGCGACCGTCGTGACCACCCGGCGGACCTCCGCGGCGTCGACGACCGTCGACAGGCCGTCGGAGCAGAGGAGATAGCGGTCCCCGGACCGCACGTCGTGCAGGCGCATGTCGGGGGTGCCGTCGGCACCCCGTCCCAAGGCCCGTATGAGCAAGGACCGTTGGGGATGGGACAGGGCCTCCTCCGCGCTGATGCGGCCCTCGTCGACCATCGACTGCACCACGGTGTGGTCGTGGGTGATCTGGAACAGCTCGCCGTCGCGCAGGACATAGGCACGGGAGTCGCCGATGTGGACGAGCGCCAGCTGCGACCCGGTCCAGAGCATCGCGGTGAGCGTGGTGCCGGCCGCCTCCGGCGAGGAGCCGGCCACGTCGCACACGGCCTGCCGGGCCTGTTCGACCGCGTCCTCGAGGACGCCGAGGAGGCTGCCCGCGGGGATGCCGCCGGTTTCGAGGTGCTTGAACGCGTCGACGGCGGCCGCGCCGGCCGGTGCCCCCGCCCTGCCGAAGCCGTCGGCGACGGCGAGCAGGCGGGGTCCGGCGTACGCGGTGTCCTGGTTGCCGGAGCGGACCAGTCCCGCGTCGGAGAGGGCGGCGTAGCGGATTCCGAGGGTGCCGGAGGTCGGTGTCATGTCAGGGTCCTTCCTGGACAGGTGGTCGACGAGGAAGGTGGCCAGATCGCGCCGTGCGGCGGTGTCGGCCTCGACCTGGGCCCAGAACGCCCGGATCTCCTGGGCCGCCGCTGCCGGCTCCAGCGTGCACACGTGCCGGATGCGGGCCAGCGGCATTCCCAGGCGCCGCAGCCAGGCGACGGTGCGGGCACGGTCCAGTTGCTCCGGGGCGTAGAGCCGGTAGCCGGTCACCGGGTCGACGCGAGCGGGGGTCAGCAGGCCCAGCTCGTCGTAGAGACGCAGCGCCTTCGGCGACAGCCGGGACGCCTTCGAGAACGCTCCGATGGTCAGCAGCCCCATGCCCACTCCTCCTCTGCCGGGCAGGTCGCCCGGCCCCACCCATGCTGTGACCTGCCCCAAGGTGAAGGTCAACAGGCGCCGCGCCACGCACACCCGTCGGCGTCCGCGCACCCGCCGACGCGGGCACACCGTGGCGCCCGCCGCATCGGCCGGCCTCTAGCGCAGTCGCGCCGTCGCGAGGTGCATCGTGAAGGCGCAGGGGACGATTCCCTGAGGCGTCGTCAACTCCGCCGCCTCGGCGAAGAAATCCTCCCGCAGCCGCTCCACCGTGGTGTGGTCCAGCGGGCCGAGGTCGTAGAGGCCCGACACCGTCGCCCACACCTGCTCCACGGGGCCGCTCAGATCGATGGTGAAGGTGTCCCACTCCACGGGGGCGAAACCCGCCGCCCCGAGGACGTCGTCGAGACCCTCGCGCGTGCGGGTCCTTCTGTCACCCAGCGCCGGGATGCGCCGCGAGGGCGGCAGCTCCTGCATCATGGAACGCAACAGAGCGACGAAGCGTTCGTACGCCTCGCCACCGGCCGCGCCGCCACCCACCACACAGGCCAGCACTCCTCGCGGCGAGAGCACCCGGGCCACCTCCGCCGCGACCCGCTCGATCTCGGCCATGAGCATCAGCGCCATGTGGGAGACACAGGCGTCGAAGCTGTCGTCGGCAAACGGAAGGGCCTGGGCCCGGCCTTCCTCCAGCCGCGCCCCGGACAGGGCCGGCCGCCGTCGGGCGAGCGCCAGCGATTCGGGCGACAGGTCCACCCCGGCGAGCCGCCTGCCGTCGCTGCGGGCCAGCAGCTCCAGGAGCAGACCGTCGCCGCAGCCGAGGTCCAGCACGCTCCCGCTGCCGGCGACTTGGTCGCACAGGATCTCGTAACTGGACCGGCCGTCCGGAGCACGGCCGCGCCCGAACGCCTCGGCGGTCACCGCCGGACGGTCGGCGTGGAAGGCCTGCAGGAACGCTTCTTGCGATGCGGTGGTCGTCACGCCCCCAACCTATGGTCCGGGACCGACAGCCCGGGGCCCGACCCCCGATACGGCCCGACCTCCGGCCCTCGTCATCGCCTGGCCTCCGGCCCCCGCGACGGCCAGTGCCCGGCCACGTGACGGCTCGAAGCCTCGCCGCCGACAGGCCGACGATGACGGCCTGCCGGCGGTGACGGCCTCAGGGCAGCAGGCGTTGTTCCTTCGCCACGGCCACGGCGCCCGCCCGCGTGTCGACGCCGAGCTTGTCGTAGATCCGGCCGAGGTGCGTCTTCACCGTCGCCTCGCTGATGAAGAGGGCCTTGGCGATCTCCCGGTTGCCGAGGCCCTGCGCGAGTTGCGTGAGGATGTCCCGCTCGCGGTCGGTGAGGGTGGGGCGCGGGCTGCGCATGTTGGCCATCACCCGGCTGGCGACCGGGGCCGAGAGCGTCGTACGGCCCTGCGCGGCGGCCTGGATGGCGGCGAACAGCTCCTCCGGCCGCTCGGCCTTCAGCAGATAGCCCGTCGCCCCCGCCTCGATCGCGCGGGTGATGTCGGCGTCGGTGTCGTACGTGGTGAGGACGAGGACGTGCGGGCGGTCACCGGGAGCGGCCGTGAGACGACGGGTGGTCTCGACCCCGTCGATGCCGTCGCCGAGCTGGAGGTCCATGAGCACCACGTCCGGATCGAGCTTCGTCGTCAGGGCGAGCGCCTCCTCGCCCGTGCCCGCCTCGCCGACGACCTCGATGTCCGGGGCGCTGCCGAGCAGGGCGAGCAGACCGGCCCGTACGACGGCGTGGTCGTCGCAGAGCAGGATGCGGACGGGGCGGGAGGCGTCGTGTGCGCCGTTCACCGGGGCGGCTCCAGGGGGATCGCGGCGGACAGGACGGTGCCCTCGCCGGGGTCGGATTCGACGGTGAGGGTGCCACCGAGCTGGCCGGCCCGCGCGCGCATCGCGGGCAGCCCGTGGCCGCGGACGCCGGGTGCGGACGCGGACGCGTCCTCGGGTGCGAAGCCGTGACCGTCGTCGGCGACGTCGAGGACGACCTGGTCCTCCAGGAGCGTGAGGGTGAGGGTGGCCGTACGCGCACCGGAGTGCTCCCGTACGTTGGCCAGGGCGCCCTGGGCGATGCGCAGCAGGGCGGACCGGACCCGCTCCGGAAGGCGGGGCGCGCGACTGCTGTCGTCCACGTGGACCCGGACGGTGAGCCGGTCGCCGGACTCACGGGCGGCCAGCGCGCGCAGCGCGTCGTCGAGGCCGCCGCCGCGGGCGAGATCGGCCGGGGCCAGGTCGTGCACGAAGCGGCGCGCCTCGTCGAGGTTGTGCTGGGTGACGGCCTCGGCCGTCCGTACGTGCGCGCGTGCCCGCGCCGGGTCGGACTCCCAGAGCCGGTCGGCGGCCTGGAGCAGCATCTGCTGGCTCGACAACCCCTGGGCGAGCGTGTCGTGGATCTCCATCGACAGCCTCTGCCGCTCGGCGAGGGTCCCACCACGGCGCTCGGACGCGGCCAGTTCACGGCGGGTGCGGATCAGATCGTCGATGAGGGCGCGCTGGCGCGCGGTCTGCCGCTCCATCTGGAGGAAGACGGCGGTCGCGATCGCGGCGACGGCGGGCGGCGCGAGCAGCAGATTCGGATCGAAGCGGCCCGCGAGACGGAGCTGCGCTGCGACGACGAACACCGTGAGCACGGCGACCAGCACGAGGGCGGCCCGGGTCGGCAGCATGCGCAGCCCGGTGTAGAAGAGCGGCACCGCGCACCAGGCGAAGCTGGGCGCGAGCACCACGAGGACCATCCACACCGCGACGACCACGGCGAGCCGGCCGAGCCCCAGCGCGGTGGGCCGCGCGCCCTCGCCGCCCGGGCCGGCGTCCCGGCCCAGCGGCGCCCAGCGCCCCTTCGCCGCGGCGGTTCCGGAGGACGGGATCGCGTAGAGCAGGGCCAGGACGACGGACAGCGCGATGATCCACGGAGTGCGGGGCTCACCGGGGTGGCGGAGCAGGAACCGGGCGAGCGCGCCGCCGAGCAGCAGGAAGAACGCCACGTGCATCACGGCGCCGAGCCAAGGGCCGTCCGCGTCGTACGTCGGGTCCGGGTGCGCGTACGCCCCGTGGTCCCGGCCTGTTCGCGCGTACGCCGCCCGGTCCCGGGCCGCTCGCGCATAGGACGCGTGATCGCGGCCTCCCGTGCGCGTGGAGGAGGCGTGGTCCTGACCCGTCCGCGCGGAGGACCCCTGGTTCTCCCCCGTCCGCGCGGAGGACGCCTGGTCCCGGCCCGTCCGCGCGGACCGCGTCCGCCGTCGGTCCGTTCGCGATGACGCGGCGCGCGCCGGGTCAGCGCCCGCCTCGGTGTCGTACCTGCGGTCCGCCTCCGGGTCCACGTCATCCACCTCCTCCACCGCTCCTGCCAGGTCAAACACTCCCATTGTCGCCAGTCTCGGCGACCTCGGGGTCATCCGATCGGCTGACCCGGGCGTCGGCCGGTCGGCGGCCGGTCACCAGCCGGAACGCCGACCGGACCGGACCGCGTACGGCACCAGGCTGGAGAGCGGAAGAACCGATTGCCCTCCGACACCAGGAGTCGACCTCATGAAGAAGCTCTCCCGCCGTGCCCGCATCGCCACCGGCGGTGCCGTGATCGCGGCCGTCGCCGCCGGCACGTTCGGCACGGTCTCCGCGAACGCCTCGGCGCCCGCCTCCCCCGCGGCCGCTCCCGTGGCGAACGTGAAGAGCGGCAGCACCACCACGTCCACGCACCTCACGGTCGACGCCGCCACCGAGGCCGCGCAGGCCGCGCTCGACGCCGCCGAGCGGGAGAACCAGAAGATCACCGTCGCGGTCGTCGACCGCAACGGCAACACCGTCGTCACCCTGCGGGGCGACGGCGCGGGCCCGCAGTCGTACGAGTCCGCCCAGCGCAAGGCGTACACGGCCGTCTCCTGGAACGCGCCCACCTCCGAGCTCGCCAAGCGTCTTGAGCAGGCTCCGAACCTGAAGGACATCCCCGGCACCCTGTTCCTCGGGGGTGGCGTGCCCGTCGCCGCCAAGGGTGCCCCGATCGCCGGGATCGGCGTCGCCGGCGCACCCTCCGGCGACCTGGACGAGAAGTTCGCGGCGGCGGGCGCGGCGGCGCTGGGCCACTGATCCGGTGACCGATCCGCCGGCCGACACATGATGACCCCTGCGGCACGAGCCCGTGCCGGCTCGCGCCGCAGGGGTCCGCGTGACCCGGACGGCCCGCCCGACGGGATCCGTGGACCCTTCCGGCCCGCCCGCAGGTGCAACAAAGGGAGCACAGCCACCATGAACACGCAGCAACGCACTCTGCTCGACGCCGCCGGGGAGGGTGACGCCGACGCCGTGCGGGCCGCACTGACCGCGGGCGCCGACCCCGAGACCCGTGACGAACACCGCCGTACCCCACTCCTCCTCGCCGCGGTCGGCGACCACGTCACCGCCGCGGAGGTGCTCCTCGCGGCGGGCGCGGACCCGAACGCCCAGGACGACCGCGACGACAGTCCCTGGCTGGTCACCGGGGTGACCGGCAGCGTCGCCATGATGCGCGCCCTGCTCCCAGCGGGCCCCGACCTGAAACTGCGGAACCGCTTCGGCGGCATCGCCCTCATCCCCGCGGCGGAACGCGGCCACGTGGACTACGTACGAGCCGTCCTTCGGGAGACCGACATCGACGTCGACCACGTCAACCGCCTCGGCTGGACGGCCCTGTTGGAGGCCGTGATCCTCGGCGACGGCGGGCGCGCGCACCAGGAGATCGTGGAACTGCTCGTCACGGCGGGCGCCACGCCGGACCTGCCCGACGGTGACGGCGTGACCGCCCTGGAACACGCCGAGCGACGCGGATTCAGCGAGATCGCCGGTCTGTTGAGGGCCCTGAGGTAGCGGTACGCCGGCCCGCGCGGCGGGCGGATCGCCGCGCCGGGCGGGCCGTCGCCCGCCGGACGCTCTCGCACCGGCGTCGTGCCACGCCGGACCGGTGGGCGACGGAGCCGGTTCAGTGGGCGATGGAGTCGATGAGGTCGCGGGCACCCTGGCGGAGCAGGGCGACGGCGACCGCGGTGCCGAGCGTGGCCGGGTCGAGGGGCCCGGCCCATTCGTGGGCGTTGAGAACGGTCTTGCCGTCGGGGGTGAACACGCAGGCGCGCAGCGACAGATCGCCGTTGCGCTCGGCCTTGGCGTACCCGGCGATGGGCGAGTTGCAGTGTCCCTGGAGCACATGGAGGAACATCCGCTCCGCGGTCGCCTCCCGGTGCGTGTCGGGGTCGCCGAGGGCGCTGACGGTGTCGATCAGTTCGGAGTCGCCCTCCCGGCACTGGAGCGCGAGGATCCCGGCACCGATCGGGGGCATCATCACGTCGGTCGGGAGGATCTCGGTGATCACGTCCTGACGGTCGATGCGTTCGAGCCCGGAGACGGCCAGCAGGAGGGCGTCGGCATCGCCCGCGGCGAGCTTGTCCAGGCGGCGGTTGGCGTTCCCGCGCATCGGGACGCACTCCAAGTGGGGGTAGGACGCGGCGAGTTGGGCCACGCGCCGCACCGACGAGGTGCCGACACGGGTGCCGGCGGGCAGCTCGTCGAGGGTGAGGCCGCCCGGGTGCACGAGTGCGTCGCGGATGTCGTCGCGCCGGAGGAAGGCGGCGAAGACCGTGCCTGCCGGAAGCGGGCGGTCGGCGGGCACGTCCTTGACGCAGTGCACCGCGAGGTCCGCCTGTCCGTCCAGCAGCGCGGCATCGACTTCCTTGGTGAACGCGCCCTTCCCCTCGACCTGGGCGAGATCCCCCATCCACTTGTCGCCGGTGGTCTTCACCGGCACGACCTCGGTGCGGATCCCGGGGTGGAGCACGGCCAGTTCGGCGCGCACCCGTTCCACCTGTGCCAGGGCCATGGGCGAGTCGCGGGAGACGATGCGGATCAGTTCTGGGGCGGACATGCCGTCACGATAGCCAATCGCCCGTCGGCTTCGAGCAGCAACCCCGAAGGCTCATCTCGGATGCGCGAAACGCACGTTGAGGAGCCGGACGCATGTACGAGAAGGGGGACGGCCGTGCGAAAGGGCGCGGTCCGCGGCTGTCGGCGGGTCCGGCTTCGGGCCGGTTCGAGCACTCCCGCCGTCCGCTCGTCGCCGAGTCGTGCAATCCCTACAGGGCTGTTCTTCGTATGCATGGACAGGAGGCGATCCCTCCGAGACGACAGCTCCGCGACGCCGGGCTCCACGTGGTGACCGGCGCGGGGTGTCCCACGGTGGCGCCCGGCGCGCGGATGCGTCCCGGCCGGCCGGTGCCCGCCCGCGATCCGGCCCGTGCCGCGCTCTGGTCCGTACCGCACCGCGCGGCGATCCCCCGGCCGGGACGCCTTTCCCCGTGTCCCCCGTGGGCCCTGCCCGTGCCCATGAACACCTGGAGTCGCCATGACGTCCCACAACGCTGCCGAAGCGGCCTTGCGGGGACTGGGCGTGTGCTGTGCCGTCACCAACACGGTGCTCCACACGATCCTCGTCCCCGACCACCTGGAGGAGATGTTCTACATCGGTGTCCTGTTCGCCGTGGGCAGTGCGGTCATGCTCGGCGTGGCCGTGGCACTGATCCTGATGAAGCGAGCGCTGATCGCCTGGCTGACCGGGGCCCTCGTCAGCCTCGGCATGATCGTCGGCTTCGTGCTGTCGCGCACCGTCGGCCTGCCCGGCGGCTACTACGAGCCCGGTTGGGAACCGCCCTACGGCCCCCTGTCCGTGCTCGTCGAGGCACTCTTCGTCCTGACCTTCCTCGTCTGGCTCGGCGACAGGACCGCACACGGCGCCGCGCCCAAGCTGTCGCGCAGGACGGCCCACGAGCCGGCACCGGCCGATCGAGACCGGTCGGACACCGGGCGAGACCTGTCGAAACACGGGTGAGGGCCTGCCCGACGACGTGTCGCGGGACGACGGGACGACGGGACGACGGGAAGAGATGGTCCGGTCCGCTCCGCCGTGTGCTCGCCGGCGGAACCCGCGGATCACTTCTGGTGACTCGCCGCGGGGCCTGCGGACGACTCCTGGTGGCCCCCCGCGTCGTCGGGGCCCAGCTGTGCCGATGCGAGCACGGTGCCGTCGGGCGTCGCGACCCGGGCGCCGGAGACTGCCGAGGGGTCGACTCGGGCCGGGCTCCCCCAGGATCCACGGCCGTCGCGCAAGGTGAAGGTGCCGACGCGAACCGTGCTGCCGTCCTTGTGCTCCAACAGGCAGTCGATCTTGCCGCTGAAGGGGTTTCCCGCCTCGGCGAGATCGACGGTCATGTAGACCCAGCCCTCGGGGTCGGTGTGTGCGTAGACCTCGCCGCTCGGCTTGTTCTGGGCGACGGTCGAGATCAGGTCGCCGGAGAGCATTTCCCTGTCGGCGCCGGCGGACGTGGCGGCGGGCCCGGCCACGACGTTCTCGATGGCCGTACCGGCGGCCCAGCCGCCGAAACCGACCGTGACGAGGACCGCGGCCGCCGCGGCGGCGACCCGGGGCCGCATCCGTCCGCGCCTGCCCTTGCGCCGGGCCGAGTACTCGCCGGGACGCGGATGCGTCTCGCGCACGGCCGTCTCGCGCGCCGACGTCTCATGCGCGGACGTCTCATGCGCGGACGTCTCGTGCGCGGACGTCTCGTGCGCCGTCTCGCGTGCCGTCGGCGCACGCAAGTGGGCACCGTGCCTGCGGGCCTCGCGCACGCGCGTCTCCCGCGTCAGTGACTGCGCCACCCGGGCCTCGAATCCGACCGGGGGTTCGCTGCCCGGGAGCAGCCCGATGAGGCCGTCCCCCACGAGGGTGAGCTGCTCGACGTACTCCCGGCAGCCCGCGCACTCGTCGAGATGGGCGACCGCGCCGGCCCGCTCGCGGCCGGGCAGCACGCCGAGCGCCAGCTCGGCGCCGACCTCGCGCACCTTCTCGCAGGTCACTTCACTGGACATGGTCGCCTCGTTTCGGAGACGCAAGCGTCGTGCGCAGCTTGCCCATCGCTGTCCTTATGCGCGTCTTCGCGGTGCCCAGCGGGATCTTCTCCGAGTCGGCGACCTGCTGGGCGGTCATGCCGTAGATGCCCGCCATCACCAGGGCACGGCCCTGCTCGGGCGGCAGCTGCGCGACGGCCGCACGCAGCCGGGCGGAGGCCTCGTCGGCCAGCGCGTGCTGCTCCGGAGTGTCGCTGACCACGTCGAGGACCGCTTCGAGATCCTCGGGCGCCACCGGCTCCAGCCGCCGCGACCGGACGGCGTCGATGGCGAGGTTGTGGGCGATGGCCGTCAGCCAGGTCTTCACCGAACCGCGACGCGCGTCGTACATCTGCGCGTGGCGCCACGCCCGCTCGAACGTCTGCTGAGCGATGTCCTCGGCGAGCTGCGGATCACCCGTGACGGCGATGGCGACACCGAAGACCGTGTGCTGAAACCTTCGTACGAAGGTGACCGCGAGCTCCGGATCACCGCCGGCCAGCCCGGACAACAGTGCTTCGTCCGGAAGACGGCCCACCGGGAACCTGAATCTCGTCACATCCGTATATACGGTCCGCCCACGCCTGGGGATTGCCCGTCCGCCACGGAAACGGAAGGCCATGCTCCGATTCTCTCTCCGCGGTTCCGCCGCGCGGCCGTCACAGGCCGAGGGAGATGGCCAGTCGGGTCATCTCGGCGGTGGTGGTGATGTTGAGCTTGGCACGGATGCGGCGCAGGTAGGCGTCGACCGTGTGCTTGGACAGTCCCATCTGGCGTGCCGCCTGCAGGTAGGTGCAGCCGGCGGCGATATGTCGCAGGGTCTCGCGTTCCCGCGGGGCCAGCGCGGGGACGTCGGCCTCGGAGGTCGCGGCGTCGGCCTGGGCGCCAGGGGCGGACGTCTCGGCGGCCGGAGCGGAGACCGGGGCGGACGAGCTGGAGACCGAGGCGGCCGGGGCGGTCGGGGTGGAGATCGGGGCGGTGAGGGCGGGGCTCATGAGGTCTTCCTTCTCTGTCGACGGGTCGGCCGGGTCGTCACTGCCCACACCCTCGGAAGCAGTAGGCAAATGCCCGATTGAGGCGTTTTGTCCTGGTTCAAAAAGACTGACCTGCCGACGTCATCACCACGTCCGCCGACTGTCACGGGCGTGTCACAGGCCGCATCCGGCCATCCGGCACCGCCCCGCCGGACCGCCACCGCAACCGTCACCGCCCGAGCCTCCTCCAGGAGCCGGCCGCCGTCGCGTACACCGCACCCTCCCGGGCGCGCGGCCACCCCGCCGCAGATGCCGCCCACCTTGACGACAGGCGACAGTCAGGTGAATTCGGGGCAAAATAGGCGTGTGGACATCCGGCGCGTGTCAGTGGACCACCTCGCCGATCAGCCGCCGGGCCGCGGGTGGGTGTTCATTCCCCTCGCGCTGATCGTGGTCATCACGGTTGTGGACGTCCACTCCCCCACCGACATCCACCTCGGTCCGCTGCTGGTCATCGCACCGGCCCTCACCGCCTCGCTCGCCGGACCGAAGGTCACCGCCCTCGTCGGAGCGCTCGCGGTGATCGCGCAGATCGTCATCGCCGCCCTCCACGGAGGTCTGACGACGTCCAACCACGTCGCGCAGATCATCGCCCTGACCGTGCTCTCCGGCCTGGTCGTCCTCGTCTGCTTCCTGCGCGAACGCCGCGCCCGGCAGCTGAGCCGGGCACGCTCGGTGGCCGAGACCGCGCAACGCGTCCTCCTGCGGCCGCCGCCCCGCCGCGTCGGCCCCCTGCGCGTGGCGTGGCTGTACCTCGCGGCCGAGGACGAAGCGCGCATCGGCGGCGACCTCTTCGCGGTCACCCGGGCCGCCGACTCCTCCACCCGCGTCATCATCGGCGACGTCCGCGGCAAGGGGCTCGCCTCCATCGCCGAGGCATCCGTGCTGCTGGGCGCCTTCCGCGAGGGCGCCCACCGCTATGCGACCCTGCCCGAACTGACCTCCGCGCTCGAAGTGAGCGTCTGCCGGGGCATGGACGAAGTCGCCGACACCGCGCTCGACCCCGGCGAGCACTTCATCACCGCTCTCGTCCTCGACATCCCCGACGACGGTCCCCAGCCGATGCTGATCAACTGCGGTCATCCGCCTCCCCTGTTGCTCCAGGACGGAGAGGTCACGGTCCTGCACGCGCGCAGCCCGGTGCCGCCCCTCGGCATGTGCGAACTGCCGGCCATCAGCCACCACCCCGAACCCTTCGAGCTGGGAACCGGCGACACCCTCATCCTCTACACCGACGGCGTCATCGAGGCCCGCTCCCCGAGCGGGGCCTTCTATCCGCTGGCCGAACGGGTCGCCGCCTTCGCCACCGGGCACCCCGAAGCCCTTCTGCAGCGCATCCACGAGGACCTCGTCGACCACGTCGGCCACCGCCCCACCGACGACGCCGCCCTCCTGCTCATCCAGCGGGCGCCGGTGCACCATCGCCCCCGCCTCCCGGCCCACCACGACGGTCATCCCCAGGGCCACCCGACCCCGCAGAGGTAGAAGTGATCCCCACCCGCCCGGTCCCCGGCCCGGGTGAACTCCCTCGGGACATCGGGACGGGTACGCCGAACAGCGCCCGTCGAGGCGGCATAGTGGCGAGGTCCGCACCCGGCACCGCAGGAGGCACGACATGCTCGGCACCGACTTCCGCACCGGCTCGCCCAACTGGATCGACCTCGGCAGCCCGGACACGGACACGGCCGCGGCCTTCTACGGGTCGGTGTTCGGGTGGCAGTACGTGTCGGCCGGGCCCGACGCGGGCGGATACGGCTTCTTCCAGAAGGGCGGCAGGACCGTCGGCGCCCTCGGGCGACTGACCGATGAGGGAGCCCGGCCCGCCTGGACGACGTACTTCCACAGCGACGACATCCAGGCCACCGCCCGTGACGTGGTCGCCGGCGGCGGGACCGTGCGGGTCGAGCCGGCGAACATGGGTGAGGCGTCGTTCGCCCAGTTCACCGATCCCCAGGGCGCGGAGTTCGCCGTGCTGCAACCCGGCACCGGCGGCCTGGAGACGACGTCCGAGGACGACACTCTGGTGTGGGTGGAGCTGCACGTCGGCGATCCGGAAGCCGCGATCCGCTTCTACGACGGGCTGTTCGGCTGGCGCTCCCTGGAGATGCAGGCGCCCGGCATGACCTACCGGGTGCTGAGCATCCGGGACGGCGACCAGCAGGACGGTTCGTTCGGCGGCGTGGCCCCGCTCCGGTCGGAGCAGGAGGAGGCCCGCTGGGTCCCGTACTTCGCGGTGGCCGACGCCGACGCCACCGTCGCCGCGGTGCGGGAGAACGGCGGCGCGGTCCTCATGCCGGCCGAGGACGTCCCGGAGGTCGGGCGGATCGCCTGGCTGGCGGACCCGAGCCAGGCGGTGTTCGCCGTCCTGAAGCCGAATCCGCGCCAGAGCTGAACGTCGCGCGACGTCTGCACGACCACGTGCCGGGCGAACCCGTCCTCGCGCCCATGCCCGGCTCACGACGTACACCCATGCCGGCCCACGACGTACGCCCATGCCCGGCCGCACGCCCATGCCGGCCCGCGGCATACGCCCTGCCCGGGCTTCCGGGCGGGCCGGGAGCCGTCCGGCCCTGCGCCGAAGGCCGGAGATCACACAGTGTCAGCTCCGGGCCAATTGCCTCTCGCATTGGCATGGACCTGCCCATGATCACCCGTTAGGCTCTGCCGCGGCACCACACTGAGAGCGCTCTCAGGGCTCTGTTCCACCCCCACCCAGATGGAACGACGAAGGGCAACCCCCATGAGACGCACCACCTCCACGCTCGCAGGCCTCGCCGCGCTGCTCACGTTCGGCACCTGCGTCACCACCGGCACCCTGCCCGCCTCGGCCAGCGACTCCCCGATACGCGGCCGGTCGGCCGAGGCCCCCGCCTCCGCCGCCCTCCTCTCGGCCATGCGGCGGGATCTGCACCTGTCGAAGACCGAGGCCACAGCACGGCTGGCCGCCGAGCAGCGCGCCACCGCCGTGGAACCGAAGGCCCGTCGAGCCGCACGGACCTCCTTCGGGGGCTCCTGGTTCGACGCCGCCGACAGCCGGCTGACCATCGGCGTCACCTCCGACGCGTCCCCCGCGACACGACGGGCGGTACAGGCCACCGGAGCGACCGTCCGCACCGTGGCACACACCGCGCGACAGCTCGACGCCACCAGAGCGCGCATCGACGCGCTGTCCGCACCGGCGGGCGTCAGCGGCTGGCACGTCGACCCGAAGGCCAGCACCGTGATCGTGAACGTCGCCCCGAGCGCGCGGGATGACAACGATGTCCAGCGCTTCCTCGCAAAGGTCCGCAAGGCCGGCCCCGTGACCGTCGAGGAGACCGCGGGCGCGCCGCGGACCCTCGCGGCGGGGACGGTGGGCGGCGACCCGTACTACACCGGCAACGTCCGCTGCTCCATCGGCTTCTCCGTGTACGGCGGGTTCGTCACCGCGGGACACTGCGGACAGCCCGGGGCGGGCGTCAGCGGCTGGGACAGGTCCTACATAGGCAACTTCCAGGGCTCGTCGTTCCCGGACAACGACTACGCCTGGGTCAACGTCGGCAGCGGCTGGTGGACGGTTCCCGTCGTCCTCGGCTGGGGAACGGTCTCCGACCAGCTCGTGCGCGGTTCTGCGGAGGCTCCCGTGGGCGCCTCCATCTGCCGCTCGGGATCGACCTCCCACTGGCACTGCGGCACGGTGCTCGCCAAGAACGAGACCGTCAACTACAGCCAGGGCGCGGTCCATCAGATGACCAAGACCAACGTCTGCGCCGAACCCGGCGACTCCGGGGGCTCGTTCATCAGCGGTGACCAGGCCCAGGGGGTCACCTCCGGCGGCTGGGGCAACTGCTCCAGCGGGGGCGAGACCTGGTTCCAGCCCGTCAACGAGATCCTCAACCGGTACGGTCTGACGCTCCACACGGCCTGACCTCCCCGCAAGGCGTCGGGCCCTGCCGGCTCTCCACGGCAGGGCCCGACGCGCTGTCCGAGGCCTCGCCTCGATGCCTCGGACAGTGTCCGCAGGGGCTGGTCGGGCCGGCACGCGAACGGGCCCGTGACGTCAGCCCGTCGGGACGACCGGGCCGGTCAGGGGCAGCACCACCTGGCACGGCACCTTGCGGGGGTGCGACGGGTCGAGCGCGTTGAGGACATGCGTGAGGGTGACCGGATCGTAGGGCGCCTCCAGGTGGTCCGTGCCGTCCAGGAGGCAGGTGTCCTGGACTTCGATGTTCCTCACCGACGCGCCGGGACCGGCGGTCAGATACGCGTTGGTGTACGGGGTGACGACCTCGTCGAACCTGGTCGCGACGACCGTGTAGTCGACGCCGGGCACCGTGTCCCCGCCCGCGTCGAGCCGGCGGTTGAAGTCCGAGCCGACCTCCTGCTCCACGAGCGAGGGATAGTCGTCGTCCAGCAGGTCGTTGATCGGCTCCAGTGCGTGCAGTGCCCGTCCGAGCTCGGTCAGTCCGTCCAGCGTGGTGCCGTGGTTGGACGGGTTGATGCCGATGAGCTTGTCGACCTTGCCCGCGGCGCCGGGGAAGTTCTTCAGGTAGTAGCGGGGTACGGGTCCGCCGCCCTGCGAGTGGCCCACGATGTCCACCTCGGCGGCGCCCGTCGCCGCCCGGACCCGGTCCACGAACGCCGCGAGGGCGCCGGCGCTGTCCGCCATGTGGCCGACGGCCTGGACCGGGGCGGTGGGAGAGGATCCGCCGTGGTTGAACGCGTAGACGCAGTAACCGTTGTTGGCGAGCAGCGGGGACGCTCCGCGCCAGATGTCGTTCATGTTCTCCAGCGTGCCGTGCACCAGGACGACCGGTTCGGGGTGCCGGGCGGTCGGCCGGCAGTTCCAGTCGTTCGCGCCCGGAGGCGCCTCACCGGCCTTGAAAAAGCCTTTCAGGAACCCGGCGGCGAAGCTGTATTCGACGTCCTGAGGATCATCTGCCGCATAGCCCGTGCCGCTGCTCGCGGCGAAGAGTCCGGTCGCCGCGGTCACAGCGACCAGGGCGCTGCGGAATGCCTTGCGTCTCATTTCCAGTACCGTCCCATGTTCTGGAATTGCGGTGCGGTCGAAGCGAAAGTAAGAGAGGCGGGAATGGCTGGCAACGGACGCCGGGGATACGCGGTCCGGTCACTCAGGGCCGTGTCACCTCTGAAGTACGAGAGCCGGGAAACCACTCACTCAAGTGCGCGCTTCGGGGACGGCCAGGCTGACGAGCTGCGGGAAACCCCTGAGGACAGGTCAACTAACAGTGTTAGTTGATCTTTGCCAAATCTCTTGACCCGTCGGTAACTTAGGCTCATAATCCGCAGGATGACAACGACCGGGAGGGCCGCGGCCAGGGCGGGACCCGGCACCGGCGGGGAGCCGCGCGGTGGACCGTGGGTCTCTCTTCCACGGCGTCTCGGCGCCGAACTCCAGAAAGAGAACCGCACGGTCGCCGCCGAAATAATTCACGAGATCAGATCCCAGATTCCCGAGTTCTCCCGTCCGCTGTCCGGGCAATTCGGGGCCTCGATCCAGCAGGGCGTGGAGACCGCTCTCGCGGAATTCGCCGACCGGGTGACCGCGGCGGGCGGCCCCCTGGAGGCCGCCCGTACCCCCGTCTACCGCGCGCTCGGGCGCGGAGAACTGGTCGAGGGCCGCAGCCTCGACGCGCTCCAGGCCGCCTACCGGCTCGGCGCGCGTGTCGCCTGGCGCCGGTACGCGCGCGTCGCCCGTCGGCTGGCCCTCGGCACCGAGGCGGTCGCCCTGCTCGCCGATGCCGTCTTCACCCACATCGACGAGATCGCCGCGGTCTCGGTCCAGGCCTACGCGGACGCCCAGGCGGACGCCGCCGGGACCGCGGGGCGCCGCCGGCACCGCCTCCTGATCCTGCTCACCGGCGGCAGCGGCCCCGACCTCGAGACCCTGCGCCGTGCGGCCGCCGAAGCCGACTGGCCCCTGCCCGACACGGTCGCCGCCGTCGCGCTCGGCCCCATGCCCGAGCCCGGCCGCGGAACGGCTCCCGCGACCGTCGCGCCGAGGTCCGGGGCCGGCGCGTGGGGCACGACGGTGCCGAGTCGCGCCGCATCAGCGTCCTCTGACGGCCCGTCGACGTCGTTCCGTCGGCACCGCCTGCCCGAGCCGGTACTCGCCGATCTCGAAGGGACGTCCCCTTGCCTGGTCGTCCCGACCCCGCATCTGCTCTTCGCCGACCCGCGCCTTCAGCACCTGCTGCGGGAGACCGGGGCCGTCGTCGGCCCCGCGGTACCCCCGTCCCAGGCCGCGGACTCCCTGCGCTGGGCCCGCACCCTGCGCGCGGCGGGCGCCGTGCCGGCGCCGGGCGCTGCGCCGGTCACCGCGCCCTCCCTCACCGAACTGCTGCTCCTGGCGGATCCCGCCCTGGTGCGCCTGATGGCCGCCCGCCGGCTCGAGCCCCTGGCGTCCCTCACCGCCAAGCAGCGCGACCGGCTCGCCTCCACCCTGCTGGCCTGCCTCCAGACCCCGCACGGCACCGCGCCGGAGATCGCCGCGCGCCTGGGGATCCATCCCCAGACCGCCCGCCAGCGTCTCCACCAGGTCCACCGTCTGTTCGGTGACGCCCTCGCCGATCCCGACGCCCGCTTCGAGATCGAGGCCGCGCTCCGGGCCGTGCTCGGCAACGGCGCGCCGGACCCCGACGGCAGCTGAGAACGCGGCCCGTCTCACGGGCGGTCGGAGACCGCGTCCCGCAGATCCCTGGCGGTCAGCAGGGAGATGAGCTCGATGTCCTCGGCGGCGAGGGCATCGGTCCCGCCCTGCTCGCGGTCGATCACGCACAGAGCCGCGCCGATCTCCGCGCCCAGGGCTCGCAGATCGGCGGTCGACAGCACGATCTGTCCGCCGCTGGTGACGACGTCCTCGACCACCAGCACCTTGCGCCCGACCACGTCCGCGCCCTCGGCGAGACGACAAGTGCCGTACGGCTTGGCCTGCTTGCGGACGAACGCGCACGGCAGTCCCGTGTGCCGGCCCAGTGCGGTGACGACGGGGATCCCTCCCATCTCCAGGCCCGCCAGCACCTCGGTGCCGGCCGGCACCAGGGAGGCCATCGCGCGGGCCGTCTCGTCGAGGAGCACCGGGTCGCCCTCGAAGCGGTATTTGTCGAAGTACTCCGTCGCGGTGCGGCCCGAGCGCAGAGTGAACTGCCCGGTCAGATGGGAGACGGCATGGATGCGGCGAGCAAGATCAGAGTGTGTGGTCACAGGGTCTCAGTCTCCCAGACCTCGCCGCCGGGCCTTCTCGGGGGTGAACACCTCTGACCTGGCGTCCTGTTGAAGCCGCGACTTGAAGCCGCGACGGGTGGGCCCGGCCGCTCCGCGCGCTCCGCTCGTCGCGGCGCGCGGGTGGTCGTGACCGTGCGCGCATTCGTGACCGTGCGCGCATTCGTGGCCACGCGCACCCGTTCGTCGTGATGTGCGCGGAGCGGCGGCCGTCAGCGGACGCGCGCCACGCCGGCGTAGATGCCGCTCCCCTCGGGCGACGGCGACGGGGTGCTCTTGAACCACTCCGGGGCCGTCACCAGGCCCGGGTCGACGAGGTCCAGGCCGTCGAAGAAGCGGTCGACCTCGGGACGGGTGCGGAAGCCGAGCCGGATGCCGCCCTTCGCGTACTCGGCGGTGACCTGTTCCGCGAGCTCCGGGTAGAGGTCCGACGCCGCGTGGGAGAGCACCAGGTGGCTGCCGGACGGCAGGGCGGCGAGCAGATCGCTCACGATGCCGTACGGGTCCTGGTCGTCGGGGATGAAGTGCATCAGCGCGATCAGGGACAGGGCGATGGGACGCTCGAAGTCGAGGACGCCCCGGGCGTGTTCGAGTATCTCGCGCGGCTTGCGGACGTCCGCCTGGATGTAGTCGGTGGCCCCCTCGGGGCGGCTGACCAGCAGGGCCTCCGCGTGCCGCAGCACGATCGGGTCGTTGTCCGTGTAGACGACCTTCGCGGCCGGCGCGAGTCGCTGGACTATCTGGTGGAGGTTGGGCTCGGTGGGGATGCCCGTGCCGATGTCGAGGAACTGGTCGATGCCCTGTCCGGCGAGCCAGGCGGCGGCCCGGTGCATGAACTCACGGTTCTGGCGGGCCGCGTCGCGCGCCTCGGCCGGGAGCTTCTCGGCCACCGCCTCGTCGACGGGGTAGTTGTCCTTGCCGCCCAGGAGCCAGTCGTACACCCTCGCGGGGTGCGCCTTGCTCGTGTCGATCTGCTGGGGGCTGGGGGTGCCGGTCGTCATGGCGGACTCCGTCGCGCGAGGTGACCTGGGGTGCTGACGATCATCGAGTCTCGCACATCATGTCGCCTTGCGGAGCACGGGAGTTGGCGGGCGCGACCGCGCGACCGCGCGCCCGCGGCACCCCGGCACCCCGGCACCGATGCGGTGTCGGTGCTCAGTCGCCCGTCGGCCTGGGGCGCCAGTCCGCGGCCCAGGCGTCGAGCGGCGCGAGCCGTTCGAGCAGGGCCGTGCCCTGTCCGGTGAGCACATAGCCCTCCCCCGTGTGCTCGACGAGGTCCGCCTCCGCGAGTTCACGGAGCCTGTCCGCCAGGACACTTGACGACACCCCGTCGCACCGCTGCTGGAGCTGCCGGAAGGTAGGCGCGGAGCCGTCCCGCAGCTCCCACAGGACGCGCAGCACCCAGCGCCGCCCCAGGAGGTCGAGCAGCGCCATGATCGGGCGCCCGGTGTGTGAGCCGCGGACCCGTCGGCCGGGCAGCGGGGTCGGTCGCGTCATCTGCTTCCCTTTCCGAAGCGCCGACATTAGCATCCCGCCATGCCTCTGAATTCGAAGCAACCGCGCATCGAACCCCTCGCGCCGCCGTACGACGAGGAGACCGCGGCGGCCCTCGATCTCCTCGGGCCGCCGATCCAGTTGTTCCGGGTCTGGGCCCGGCGCCCCGAACTCGCCCGCGGAGTCGCGGGCTGGGGCCGCTACTACTTCTCCCGGCGCTCCGCCCTCACCGTCCGCCGCCGCGAGCTGGTCATCGACCGGACGACCGCGCTGTGCGGCGCCGACTACGAATGGGGCGTCCACGTGGCCGTGTTCGCCGGGAAGGCGGGTCTCGACGCGGAGCAACTCGCCTCGCTGGCCTCCGGGATGCCGGCCGACGACTGCTGGGACGCGGACGACCGGGCCGTACTGGAGGCGGTCGACGAGCTCCACCGGACGTGCGACCTCCGCGACGCGACCTGGGGGTCGCTGGTCGCGGTAGCGGGCGAGGACGCGGCACTCGAAGTGGTCCTGATCTGCGGGTGGTACCACGCCGTCTCGTTCGCGGTCCGGGCCCTGCGGCTGCCTCTTGAGCCCGGCACCGGGCCGATCGGTGCGCCGTGACGGTCCCGTCGGCCGTCGTCCGCGCCGCCGTTCCGGTGGGAGGGCATGCCGGGCCGACCGCTTGAAGGCCGCACTCATGGCACCTGTGGCGTCCTTCGCACCCGTGCCCTCCGTCGTGTCCCCCGGACCGGCGTCGATGCCGTCCGTCGTGCCCCCGGACCCGTGCGGCACGCCCTGCCACCGCGATGCCGTCCGTCGTGCCCCGGACCCGTGCGGCACGACCTGCCACCGCGGCGGCGCCGGAGCGTGCCACGCCGGCCGTCCGCCCTCGCGCGTGCGGGTCCGCGCCCCGCTCCGCCCAGCCCCGGCTACCGCCCCGAGCTGCGCAGCACCGCGCGCGCCGCCCGGCCGCCAGAGGCCAGGGCTCCCTGCACGGAGCCGGTGGCCCGGTGGTCGCCGCACACGTAACGGCCGGAGCCGACACGGGTCGTGCGGGTGAGCGGCTGCGGGGGCGGCATCGCGGGCAGCGCGTCCGCGATCGTACGGACCGCCACCCGGCTCCACCCCGCCGTGTCGGTGTCGTACGCCTCGGCCAGCGCCTCGCGCACCGCATCCTCGCGGCCCGGCGTGTCCTCGCCGAGGACGGATGTGACGACCAGAGCGGCTCCTAGGGGCGCGTAGCCGGGCACCACTTCGCTGAGGACGCACGTGTTGACGAACCGGCGCCGCGCGTCGGTCATCAGGGTCGGCTCGGTGAGCGGTGACGTCGGGGCCGCGTGGTAGTACGACGTGACGGTGCGGTAGGCCGGGACCGGCAGGTGGGGCAGCAGCCGGGCGGCCGGGCCGGGTCCCGTCGCCACCACGACGGCAGGGGCGGCGGTCTCGGTGCCGTCGGCGCCCAGCACCCCGTCGTCGGTGAGGCGTCGGACGGGGTGGTCGAGGCGGAGGGTGCCCGGCGGCAGCGAGGCCGCCAGCTGGGCCGGGACGGCGCCGACACCCGTGGCGGGCAGGCACAGCGTGCCGCGCAGCATGCTGCGCCAGACGAGGTGGAAGACCCGGCTGGACGTCTCCAGTTCGTCCTCCAGGAAGACACCCGACAGGAACGGCCGCAGGGCCTCTTCGACGAACGTCCCGGACAGACCGGAGGCGTTGAGGGCGTGGCGGGTCGTCTGCTCCTTGCCGCGTTTCAACGCGCCCGCCGGCACGAGCGCGTCGCGGGCCGACAGCCTGCCCAGGGCGAGCAGGTCGCGCGTACCGGCGCCGTGTCCGGACAGCAGTCCCGCTGCGTGCCGGGGCCGACGGCTGGGGTCGCTGAAGCGGATGCGTCCCCGGTCGGTGTGCGCGAGGAATCCCGGTGTGAAGGGGCGCAGTCGCAGGGGGCGGAGCTCGAGACGTCGTTTGACCTGTGGGTAGGCCGTGTTGAACACCTGGAAGCCCCGGTCCACCACGAAACCGTCGACGCGGTCGGAGCGCATCCGCCCGCCGACCCCGTCCGAGGCTTCGAGGACGCGCACCCTCATCCCTGCGGCGCTCAGGTCGCTCGCGCACGCGAGTCCCGCCAGGCCGGCGCCGACCACGACGACGTCCGCTTCATCAGTGGGCATTGCCCTGTCCTTTCGTGCCGGGGAACGGCGGTCGGGCCGTCGGGCGGTGCGGCGCCGGACGGCCGGCGCGGGCCTGTGTGCGGATGGCCTGCCAGACGCGGGGTGGTGGAGCGTGCAGAGGGTCGTACGGGCGCGCGTTCCTGCCCGCGGCCACGACGCGCCGGAACTCCGCGAGCCGGCTCCGGCACGGCGCACAGTGGGCGAGGTGGCGTGCGTCCGCCGGGTGTGGTGCCTCCCCGAGGTCGAGGGCGTGCTGCGCCAGGTCGGCGGGATGCAGGTGAGGAGCCTGCCGAGGATCGCTCATCGGTCACACCTCCGCGGACGGTCGGCGCCGTGGTGCACACGGCGCGGACTGCGGACCCCGCACACTCTTCCCCGCGACGCGGCCCCTTCGGATGCACCTGGCGCGGGTCGGCCGGGCATGACCCGCCGACGCAGGTCGCATCGATGGTGCGTCGGTACTACGGGCAGTCACCCGCGGCCCCAGGGGCAGTCGGCTGCTTGAAGCCCGCATCGGCGTCCCGAAGCCTGCGGCCCAGCCGGTGCAGCCCACGCCGTGACTCTTGACCGTGCCGAGCGGCCAGCCGGTGAGCCGCGCGATCTGGGTCTGTGTGAGGTCGTCGTAGAAGGCGAGGCTGAGCACGCATCGCTGCGGTGCGGGCAGCCGGTCCAGTTCGACGCCGATGACGACGCGGTCCACCACGGCGTCCGGCTGCGGTGGGCCGTCGTGGGTGTCGAGCGACAGCTTCGCGCCGGCCGCCGCGACGAGTTCGGAGCGCCGGGTACGGGCCGAGAGCGCGTCGGCGATCTTGCGCCGGGTGATGCCCACCAGCCAGGCCGACAGCGCGCCGCGTTCGGGCGAGTAGCCGCCGCGGCCGCGCCAGGCCGCCAGGAACACCACCTGGGTGACGTCCTCGGCCTCGCGCGCGTCGCCCAGGGATCGCCGCGCGAGCGTGTACACCAGCGAGCCCCATCGTTGGTACATGGCCGTCAGGCAGGCTTCGTCCCCTCGCCGGAAGCCTTCGGCGAGCTGCTCGTCGGCGAGTGACTCCTCCACCGGCGCCCACAGCGACGTGTCGTCGCGGGAGTGCTCGCGGGTCTGGATGGTGGTCATGACGACTGCTCCTCGCGCCGTGGAAGACCGTCTCCTCGCGGGATCGGCGTTTCTCCCGGTGGAAGCGGCGGACCGTGCGTTCGCCGTGCCGTCCCCCGGAGGCCGGGGTGCGCCGGTCGCTCCGGGCGACGTCACGCTCCCACCCTGCGGCGCAGGAATGCATCGATACAACTTGCATCGAGTCTGCATCGATATGCCGTTTCAGCGTGCTCCCTACGAGGTGGGTCCCGATGCCTCCTCTCGGGTGACACCTGCATCCATGGCGGTGGTCCGCGCCGAACCGAGGGTGTCCACCCGTACCGGCGATGCCCGCCGGGGCGTCCGAGAGGGAAGAGGCCCATGGTCCGAGTCGAGCGCGCCGTCCTCCTTGGCCATCCGCTGCCCGATGTCGTGCGCTGGCTCGCGGACTTCTCCCATGCCGTGGCCTGGGATCCCGGCACCGTCAGCTGCGAGCGGGTCGGGAGCGGCCCGGTCACCAAGGGCGCCGAGTGGCTCAACGTGTCGGAATTCCGCGGCCGTCGCACCGAACTGCGCTACCGGCTCGTGCGGCACCAGCACGATCGTCTGACCTTCGTGGGGCGCAACAGGACCGCGACGTCGACGGACGACATGCTCTTCGAGAGCCGGGGTGAGCGGACGCTGCTCGTCTACCGGGCCCGCATCGATTTCCACGGCTGGGTCCGGCTGGCCGGCCCCCTGCTGAAGCGGGAGTTCGAGCGGCTCGGCAACGAAGTCTCCCGGCAGCTGCCCCAGGCCCTGGACCAGCACTTCGGCTCCGGCGTCCGGCTGAACTGAAGGGACGCGCCATGGAGGTGAACGCCCACCGGGCGGCGGAACCCGCCGACGCGGGTGTGACGACCGGATTCCTGGCACGCAAACTGGGTGTCTCCCCCATGACGCTTCGGTCCTGGGACCGCCGGTACGGGCTCGGGCCGGCGGTACGGACGGACGGCCGGCATCGTCGCTGGTCCCCGGACGACGTCCGCATGGTCCAGGAGATGTGCCGGCTGACGACGGCGGGCGTGCCGCCCGCGGAGGCCGCCCGCACGGCCAAGAGACATGCCCGGATTCGCGGCACACCGACGGCCGACCCGCCCGGCACGTCCCCGCTGGGGACGGACGGGCCCGCGCTCACGGCCTCCGCGCGCACCCCGGATCCCGAGGACGAGGCCCCGGAGGGCGAACCGCCCGCCGGGGACGCGCGCAGGGAATGCCGAGGTCTGGCCTCCGCCGCCGTCCGGCTGGACGGCGCGGCCGTGCAGCGGCACCTGACCCGCGCCGTACGCAGCCACGGCCTGGCCACGGCCTGGGAAGAGGTGATGATGCCCGCCCTGCACGCGGTCGGACGCAAGTGGCAGGCCTCGGACGACCGTCATGTCGAGGTCGAGCACCTGTTGTCCTGGCACGTCTCCGCCACCCTGCGCCATGCGTATGTGACCGCGGCCGCGGCCCGGGAAGCCCGGCAGGGTGTCTCCCCCGTCCTCCTCGGGTGTCTCCCGGGCGAACCGCACACCCTGCCGATCGAGGCGCTCGGCGCCGCCCTCGCGGAGCAGGGCGCGGCCGCCTTGATGCTGGGCGGAGACGTCCCGGCGGAGGCGTTCCTCGCGGCCGTCCATCGCGTGAGCCCTCTCGCCGTGGTCCTGTGGTCGCAGTCCCGCTCCACCGCGAGCCTCCCGCTGGCGCGTCACATCGCCGCCGAACGGTGGGGAGTTCAAGGCGCCAGGACCCGCACCACGGTGCTGTTGTGCGGGCCGGGCTGGGACCGGCGGGCCGAGCCCGGGCTGCTGCGGCCGTACGGGCTGCGCGACGCCGTCCGCATGATCGGCTCGCTCGGGGCCGATCAGCCGCACTGAGCTTCCCGTGGCCGGCGGAGCGGTGTCCGGCCGCGGGAAGCCCCCGTCTGCTGCGGGTCTGCCGCTACTGGTACTCGACGGTCAGTGTCGCCCGGGTGTCCTTGTTGACGAAGAGGTACGCGGTCGAGGCGGGGTTCGATTCGAAGCGGAGGCGCACCTGGGTGGTGCCCGTCCGGTCGATCGCGGCGAGCCCCGCCGCCGACAGGTCGGTGGAGGACCTGCTGCCGGACGAGAAGGATCCGACGACGGCGGCGCCGGGTGCCGTGGCGGTGGCCGCCCAGTCCGAGGCCTCGACGGAACATCCGCCGAGGCAGCCCCTGTTCACGTCGACGAGCAGCCGGTTGCCCGCGGGACTGGACCAGGGGTCCCCGACGCCACTGCTCCTCGTGAGCGTCACGTACGCGCGGGTGATCTGCTTGCCGGCGGGGATCTGCGAGGTGTCGAAGGACAGGACCGTCCGGTTGTGCTTGCCGTCGCTGCCGCGGCCGACGGCGAGACCGTACGTGCTCTCCAGCGTTCCGACGGCCGCGCCCGTACCGTCCGCGGCGGCCTTCACATAGCCGTCCTGGGAGTCGACGCTCGCCGCCGTCACCGTGTTCTGCACCGGTGGCGGTGCGCTGCCGGAGAGCGCCTTCACCATCGCCATGATCGCCTCGATCTGCTTCCCGCCGTGCCGCGCGTAGGCGGAGTCCCCGAGGTAACCCCACCAGTTCCAGCAGCCGTTGGGGTTGTCCAGCGTGGTCGTCGCGACGGCCTGCGGATACAGGACGATGAGATGGTTCGTGTCGGCGTACTCGTCGAGGTACGCCTTGTCGATGAACTGGCTGCCGAAGCCCTGGTACGAGTAGCCCTGCTTGCAGCCGTGCAGGGCCACGACCAGCTTGCAGGCCGCGCCGCCCGCGCAGGCCGTCGGCACGTAGACGAAGCCCTTGTCGTCCATCGAGACGGCCTTGGCGGCGCCGCCCGGGACGTACTTGTTCTGGTCGAACTGGGTGAGTGTGCCGGTGGGACCGCCGCTCGGCGCGGCGACGGAGCCGAGCAGATGGCCGAGCAGGTCGCGCTCGGCGTCGATCCCGCAGTTGTTGATCCACGGACTCTGGGTGACGGTGCAGGAGTTCGGGCCGAGCGGGCTGATCCAGGCGTGTCCCGCGGTGGTGCTGTTGTCGTAGCGGACCTGGGCACCGAAGCGGCCGTAGTAGGCGGCGAGCGCGTCGGCCACCGGACGCTTGACGGTCGTGTCGCCGGAGCCGCTGAACACGTACACCGGGTCGCCCGACAGGTTGGCCACGGGGTCGACGAGGCCCTGCGCCGACCAGTCCCGCGTCGTCTGTTCCAGCTTGTCGAGCTGAAGGTCCTGCAAGGTGTCCATGCAGGCGTTCAGGGCCTTGTTGAGGTCGTTCTGCGCGCAGTCGTACGGCCCCGCGGCGAAGACCGCCGAGCCCGTGAACGTTCCCGAGTACGCCACATGGAGCTGGGTGGCCATGTATCCGCCGGAGGAGACCCCCGCGCTGTACACGGCGTCGACGTCGTAGGGCTTGAGGTCCCCCGGCACCGGAGCGGGCGCGGCGGCGGCCGCGTCGGTCGCCGTGGGCAGCACGAGGACCGCTGCGACGAGCGACAGCAGGACGATCAGCCGGCGGAACAGGGCAGCTGGCGACGCTCTCATGGGCACTCCGTCGAGTGTGAGTCGCGGTGGATGGGTGTCCGGGAGGTTAAGTCCGCCTGCAGGGGCCGGATATGGGGTCGGAACCCACAAGAGCGCGCTCGCCTGTGGGTGTGGTCCCTGGCGTGTGTGCGCATGCGGAGGCGTTGCGGAGGGCACACGGCTTCGAAGCCCGCCCGGTCCGTGACATGGGGCGGGACCGTCTCCCGATTCCGACTGGATGGCCCGTGGAACTGAACCCCCCGCCGTTCGACGGCGAGCTCGAAGGCCTGGCCGACGCGCTGGCACAGCACATGAACAGCGCGTTGTCGCCGGGCGAGCTGGTCTCGCTGCGTGCCGAGCAGGTTCCGCTGATGCCCACGAACGAGGACCTCGCCCGCGACGGCGCCTTCCACGTCGAGGAACGGACCGTCCCGGGACCGGTCGGGGCGCCCGGCGTCCGCCTCCTCGTGTGCCGCCCGGCGGGCGCCCGCGGAGCTCTTCCGGTGCTGTTCCACCTGCACGGCGGCGGCATGATCATGGGCAGCAGTCGCCTCGGGGTGGACTCGCTCCTGCCCTGGGCGGCGGAACTCGGGCTCGCCGTGGTGTCCGTGGAGTACCGGCTGGCACCGGAGCACCCGTACCCGGCGGCCTTGGACGACTGCTTCGCCGCGCTGGAGTGGCTCGCCGGACATGCCGAGGACGTCGCGATCGATCCCGGGCGCATCGTCGTGGCCGGGGTCAGCGGAGGCGGCGGGCTCGCCGCGGCCCTGTGTCTGCTCACCCGGGACCGCGGGGGCCCGCGGCCCCTGGGACAGATGCTTCTCTGCCCGATGCTCGACGACCGCAACGACAGCCCCTCCGCCCGTCAGATGGAGGGGCGGGGAATCTGGGACAGGGAGTCCAACGGCACCGCCTGGCGGCACTTCCTGGGCGAACTGCACGGCAGCGACGACGTACCCGGCTACGCGGCTCCGGCACGGGCGGAGGATCTGTCCGGCCTTCCCCCGGCGTTCCTGGACGTGGGTTCGGCGGAGACGTTCCGCGACGAGGTGGTCGCCCACGCCTCGCGCGTCTGGCAGGCCGGCGGAGTGGCCGAACTGCACGTGTGGCCCGGGGGTTTCCACGGATTCGACTTCGCCGCTCCGCAGGCGGCCGTCTCACGCGAGGCGCGCGCGGCGAGACTGCGCTGGCTGCGCCGCCTTCTCTCCGCCGGCTCCCCCGCCGAGCCCTGTCCCGTGCCGGAAGGCCACCGGCGCTGAGCTCCTCTCCGGCACACCCACCGCGCCACGGCGACGCGGACCGTCCGCGCCGGGCCCGCACCGGAGCGCGGGGCTGCCCGACCGGGCAGCCCCGCGAGTGGAGAACAGACCGTCCGGGAACGGCTATGCGAAGTCGCACCCGGGGTTCGCCGCGTCCTCCGAGAAGGGGGCGCCGTGCGGCAGGACGTAGAGGACTTCGAGGACGACGTCCGTGGTTCCCAGGTTCCTGCCGATGTGCACGTTGCCGGGGCCCGCCGGCTCCTTCACGGCACTGCCTCTGGGATACACACCGTCCGACGTGCACGTGGCGTCGAAATGGGACAGGGTTCCCTGCTTGACATACCCATAGAGGACGCCGTCGTGATAGTGCCATCCGGTCGCCTGACCTGGCGGTATGGTCACCTCCCGCAGGACGTAGTCGGTGCCGCCGACCGTGGTCTGCGAGATGACCCGGCCGGTGACCCCGGGGCCCGCAGGGGTCGCCTGCGCGGCGGGGGCCAGTGCCGAGACGGCGGTGATCAGTGATCCGGCGACGGCCAGTCGAACCAGTGCGTGCGTCACGCAGGTCCTCCTCGTAGAAACTCACCGCCTCACCTCGCGGCCGGGGCCACCGACGAACCCGTCCCCGGGACCGCGAGGCACTGCGGCCGGCATCCTCCGTACGACCGGCTCGGGCACAACTCACGTGCGACTGAGCCGACTTGGCCCATTCTGGGCGTGCGCGGTCCAGGGCGGCCACCGGTTCCGGGATACGTGCGGGCCGGTTCCGAATGCGTGCCTGGTGTTCCGCACGAGCCGGCCCGGCCCGGGTCAGCGGGCCATCAGGTCCCGCAGGGCCTTCGCGATGTCGCCGGGTGCCTCCTCGGCCATGAAGTGACCGCACGACACGGTGGAGTGCCGCAGGTCCGCGGCCCAGGCACCCCACAGTGCGGCGGCCTCGTACCCGAGGGCCGCGCCCCAGTCCTGCTGAAGCACCGACACCGGCATGGTGAGTCGCCTCCCGCTCGCGCGGTCCGCCCGGTCGTGCTCGACGTCGATGCCCGCCGAGGCGCGGTAGTCGGCGACGATGGACGGGACGGCACCACGGCACGCCGCCAGGTAGACGTCGCGAACACCGGCCGGCACGGCGTCGGGGGCCTTGGTCCAGGCATCGAGGAAGTGGCCGAAGAAGGCGTCGGCACTGGCCTCGATCATCCGCTCGGGCAGGCCGGCCGGCTGGGCCATCAGGTAGAGGTGGAAGCCCACGGCCGCCGATGTTCCGTGGAGTGCCTCCCACATGTCCAGGGTCGGCAGGACGTCCAGACAGGCCAGGTGGGTGACGGCATCGGGGTGGTCGAGTCCGGCCCGGAACGCGACGAGAGCACCGCGGTCGTGGCCCGCGAGGGCGAAACGTTCGTGGCCGAGGGCGCGGGCCAGCGCGACGACGTCGTCGGCCATGGTGCGCTTCGCGTACGTGTCCGGGCTCTCCTCCCGCGGCTTGTCGCTGTCGCCGTAGCCGCGCAGGTCGGGGCAGATGACCGTGTGGTCGGCGGCGAGGTCCGCGGCGACGTGCCGCCACATCAGATGGGTCTGCGGGAAACCGTGCAGCAGCACGACCGGCGGCCCGCTCCCGCCCACCGCGACGTGCAGTTCCACTCCGTCGTCCACCCGCACGCGCTGGTGGTCGAATCCGGTCATGGTGTGTGTCATGGCGCTTCTCCTCGGTCCGGTGGTGATCGCCGTTCCTGCCGCCGTGAGGTGGTCCCCGGCGGCCGACGGGATCAAGGCTGCGGGGCGCGGATCAGCAACGGATGAACGCTTGTAGGTTGGGCGGGTCGGCGCGTGGAGAAGCGGCAGGTGGAAGGGACGGGCAGCGGCGGTGAGGGTGCGGTTCGGGGTGCTCGGGGCGGTGATCGCCTGGGACGAGGCAGGTGACCCGCTGCCGCTCAGGGGACCGCGGCACCGCGCGGTCCTGGCCCGGCTGGTCGTCGCCCGCCGACGGGTGGTGCCCGTCTCCCGGCTGGTGGAGGACCTCTGGGAGGACCCCCCGGCCGACGCGGTGGGCGCGGTGCGTACGTTCGTCGGCGACCTGCGGCGAGCCGTCGAACCGGACCGGGCGCCCAGAACACCACCCCGGCTGCTGGTCACCGAGGGACCTGGATACGCGCTGCGGGCGGCGAAGGATGACGTCGACGCCTGGCAGTTCGAGCGGGTGGTGGACGCCCTGGGCGACGCCGGACCCGCTCAGGTGGCGGACGGGTTCGCCGAGGCGCTGAACCTGTGGCGCGGCCCCGCCTTCGCGGACTTCGGCGACGAACGCTGGCTGCGCGCCGAGCGCTCCCGGCTCACCGAGCTGCGGCTGCACGCCGTCGAGCGCATGGCGCAGGCGCGGATCACCCTGGGGGCGGCGGCCGAGGCGGTGCCCGACCTGGACGCGCACGTCACGGAGCATCCGTGGCGCGAGGAGGCATGGCGTCTGCTGGCGCTGGCGCTCTACCGCTCCGGCCGTCAGGCCGACGCGCTGGCCGTGCTGCGTCGGGCGCGCGGCATGCTCCGCGAGCATCTGGGCGTGGACCCGGGGCCTCGGCTGCGCCGGCTGGAGGAGGACGTGCTGCGGCACGCGGATCATCTGGATCCCGACGCGGCACAGACCGTGGACGGTGTGTGGGCGCGGGCCACGGCGGCCTACGAGGGTGCCGTGGCGGCGCGGGCACGGACCAGACTGGAGTCGACCGCGGGGCTGATGCGGGACCTCGCCGTCACGGGCGGGGGCGGCCTGGAGGCGGCGCGGCAGCACCGGGTCGCGGCGGTGGCGGCCGCGGAACAGCTGGGCGACCCCGAGCTGACGGCACGGGTCATCGGCGTCTACGACGTCCCGGCGATCTGGACGCGTTCCGACGACCCGGAGCAGGCTCGACGGCTGGTGGGAGCGGCGGAGCGGACCCTGCGGTCGCTGCCCGCGAAGGGGCACGACGCCGCGCGGTGCCGGCTGCTGGCGACGGTCGCCGTGGAGACACGGGGCGCGCTGCCGCCGGAGGAACCGGCGTCGGGTGAGCACGCGTGGCCCGTGCGGGCGGCCCGGCAGGCGGAGGAGATCGCGCGGCGTCTCGGGGATCCGTCCCTGCTCGCCTTCGCGTTGAACGGCGTGTTCATGCAGTCGTTCCAGCGAGCCGGACTGGCGGCACGACGCGACGCGGTCGGCGCGGAGATCGTGGCGCTCTCGGCCCGGCACGACCTGGTCAGGTACGAGGTGCTGGGGCATCTGATCCGCCTCCAGTCACGGTGTGCGCGGGCCGACCTGGCCGGGGCCGGCCGTCACGCGGACGCGGCGGACGAACTGGCCGCACGGCACGAGCTGCCGCTGGTGTCGGTCTTCACCACCTGGTTCCGCGCGCTGAAGGTCTCGGTGACGGAGCCGCCGGCTGCCGCCCTGGACGCCTACCGGCGGGCGGCCGGGTCACTGCGCGGGGCCGGGATGCCCGGCCTGAGCCACGGTCTGCTGCCGCTGGCGCTGATGAGCGTGCGGGTGCGGCACGGGCTGCCCTTCGCGGGGGACGGTGACGTCGACCTGGGTCCCTACGAGCCCTGGGTGCGTCCCGCGCTCCTGGTGGACGAGGGGCGTGCCGAGGAGGCGCGCGAGGCGCTGCGGTGTCTGGCCTCACCGCCGCGTGACCTGATGTCCGAAGCGCTGTGGTGCCTCGTCGCGCGGGCCGCCGTCGCCGTGGGCGACCGGGGCGTGATGGAGCGGGCGCGGGCGCACCTGCTGCCGGCGGCCGCGGAGGAGGCGGCGGGCAGTGGCCTGCTCACGCTGGGCCCGGTGGCGAGCCGGCTGGAGGAACTCGACGCGGCCCTGCGCTGACGTGGCGACATGGTCGGGTTCCGTAGCCCGGTCGCCTCAATCGGTGGCCAGCGGATGATCGGGGGCCAGGACCGCGGCGATGCGTTGGGCCACGACCTGGGCGGTGTTCTTGTCGGCCGGCGTCTTGGGCCCCTCGGTGGTGGAGACGGCGATGGACAGCTGCTGGTCCGGCAGATACGCCTGGACGGCGGCGTAGCCGGAGAACGAGGGGTTCTGCATGATCCAGCCGTTCAGCACGACGATCCCGAATCCGAAGTGATGCGCTTCGGTCATTGCGATGCAGACGGTGGCGGGGCAGCCGGACGTGGCACGGCCGAGGCCCACGGTCCCCGGGTCGAGCTGGGTCCGGAAGCCGCTGCGCGAGAGCAGTTCGCCCGTCCCGATGGCCTTCGCGGAACGGGCCAGGTCGCAGATGTCGGAGGTGATGACGGCGCCGGGGGCCGTGGTCCATGACGGATTCCAGAACGTGGACTCCTCATAGAGGCCGCGCTCCGATGTGAAGGCGTGCAGTACCGGGGTGGCGATGTCGGGGGTGAAGCTGTTGCTGGTCTCGTGGAGTCCGAGGGGGCCCATGACGCGCTCGTCGAGCAGTTTGTCGAGCCGGGTGCCGGTGATCTTCTCCAGCGCGGCTCCGAGCAGGACGAAATTGGCGTGCGAGTAGCTCCAGTTGGTGCCCGGCTCGTACCACAGCGGGTGACTGGCGGAGTAGTCGAGGAGCTGCTGGGGTGTCCAGTGGCGGAACGGAGCCGCTTCGAGCGCGGCGACGAACTTGGGGTCGGTCACGTAGTCGTGCAGGCCCGAGGTGCTGCTGCCCAGCATCCGAAGGGTGATCCTGTCGCCGTGCGGCACCCGGGGCAGCCACCGCGACACCGGGTCGTCGAGGCCGGCCTTGCCCTCGTCGACGAGTTGCAGCAGGACGGTGGCCATGTAGGCGATGCCCACCGAGCCGGACCGGAAGCGCATGTCGGGCCGTGCCGGCACGCCGGTCATGGATTCCCCGACGGCCTTGGTGACGACGTCCTCGCCGCCCGAAGTCACTTTCAGCACGACGGAGTTCAGGTCCAGGTCGCGTTCGGCCCGTTCGGCGGCGTCCAGGACCTGGCGGGCCCTGCCCTGCGACGGCTCCGGGGAGTTGACGCAGGAGGACCGCCCGGCGGCGGCCGCGGTCACCGCTCCTGCCGGGGCCGGGAGTATCGCGGCGACCAGGGCGGCGGTGCACAGCAGCGCCGTACGCGTACGCATCATGGCTGCGCCCATCGATGACCGAAGAACGGCCGAACCATCATAAATCGCTTCGATACGGGCTACACGCCGGACGGGATCCGGCGGCCTCGCCGGGCTCGGAAGCGGGGGCAGGCCGGTGACGGCCGCCCTCTGGGGGCCGCGGTCACCGGCCGGGCAGCCGCTCCGTGATCTCCTGGAGGACCCAGCCGTTCCCGTCGGGGTCGGTGAACGAGGCGAAGGACCCGTAGGTGGCACGCTCGGAGTCCGGCCCCGGCACCCGGCCGGTCTCGCCCGCCTGGTGGAAGATCCCGGTCTCGTCGTGGAAGGGGCCGGTCACCTCCACGCCGCGGCCGGTGAGTTCCTCATGAGCCTTCTCGATGTCGGAGACGATCAGGTAGAGACCCTGGGCCGAGCCGGGTTCCGCGTCCGTGACGCCCTCGCCGAAGATGACCGAGCACGCGGAGCCCGGGGGCGTCACCTGCACGACCCGGTAGCCGTCCTTGACGGGCAGGTCCGCGTCGAGGCGACCGCCCAGCTGACGCGTGTAGAAGTCCTTGGCCCGGTCGACGTCGGAGACGGGCAGTACGACGACTTCGAGTTTCAAGTCCATGGCTGTGGTCTCGCTTTCGGGGCTCTTCCGGTGGGGGCACCGCCGTCGGTGGGGACGACCGGCCGGGTGAGGGCACCACGGGAATCCCCTACCAATGAGCTCCAAAATACGCCAGATAAGGCAATTATCCGATTTGACGCCTGATGGGGAGCCGTCGAAGCACTCGCGAGGTCGCCCCGCTCACGGAGCCGCCCCCCCTCAGGACGTCGCGTCGGTCGCGATGTCGGCGCGTTCCCCGGCCAGGCTGCCCGAATACGCGGCCCAGCGGCCGTCGTGCCGGGCCACCCGGACGGGACGGCCGAAGCAGGCCGTCATCCACGGCGCGGTCAGCACGCCGCCGACCGGACCGCCCACCAGGATCCGGCCCTCGCGCAGGAGCAGCGCGTGACCGACCGCCGGGAACAGCTCCTCCAGATGGTGAGTGACCGTCACGGTGGCCAGGTCCGGGCGGCTTTCGGCCAGCCGCTGCATCGCCTCGACGAGGTCCTCGCGCGAGGGCAGGTCCAGCGCGTTGAACGGCTCGTCGAGCAGCAGCAGGGGCGGCGCGGGCATCAGCGCCCTGGCGATCAGGATGCGCGCCCGCTGCCCGCCGGAGCACACCGCGTAGGGTCGGTCGGCGAACTCCTTGACACCGAGTTCCGCGAGGAGCGCGTCGGCACGGTCGCGCACCTCGTCGTCGTACGTGCGCCACAGCGGCTGGACCGTGCCGCTGTGCCCGGTAAGGACGACGGTGCGGGCGTCGACGTCCTTCGGCACGGCCTGAGCCGAGCTCACATGGCCGATGCGGGTGCGCAGTTCGCGTACGTCGACCCGGCCGAGGCGGCAGCCCAGTACTTCGACGCTGCCGGTCGTGGGGTGCATCTGGGCGCCGAGCAGCTTCAGCAGTGTCGTCTTGCCCGCGCCGTTGGCACCGAGCAGCGCCCAGTGCTCTCCGGCGCGTACGGTCCAGTCGACCTCCGAGAGGATCGCCAGCCCGTTCGTGTGGCGGCGGACGCCGACGCCCTCCAGGGCGACGACGACGCCCCGGCCCTCGGACGTTCGCCCTGCCGTCGTCTCGGCCATGCCTGGACTCCCTCCGGCGCTCGGAACACCACCCGGAACACTAGATGTACTGGACACCGTGTTGCCGGGGGTGTCCGCCTCTTGGACATCGGCGCGTCCCTCGCCTCGGAGCGGGCCGTCACACGGTGACGGTCTTGTACTCGATGTACTGGGCCAGCCCGACGGACCCGTACTCCCGGCCGATCCCACTGGCCTTGAAGCCGCCGAACGGCCCGTCGAAGCCGATGGACGCGCCGTTCACGGTGACGGTGCCGGTCCGGATGCGGCGGGCGACATCGAGGGCGTGGGCCTCGTCCGCGGACCACACGCCGCCCGACAGGCCGTACTCGGAGTCGTTGGCGATGCGTACGGCCTCGTCCTCGTCGTCGTAGGCGATGACCACGAGGACGGGGCCGAAGATCTCCTCCTGGGCGATCCGCATCGTGTTGTCGACGTCGGCGAACACGGTCGGGGTGACGTAGTTGCCGCCCTCCAGTCCGGGCGGAACCTGAGGGCCGCCGGTGACGAGCCGGGCGCCTTCCCGGATGCCGAGCTCGATGTAGTCGCGCACGCGCTGCTGCTGATCGGGGCGCACCATCGGGCCGATGAACGTGTCGGGGTCGCCCGGGTCGCCGACCTTCAGGGACTCCACGAGATCCTTGAGGGCGGCGACCACCTCCTCGTACCGGCCGCGCGGCGCGAGGATCCGGGTGTGCGCGATGCAGGACTCGCCGTTGTTGAGCAGGGAGGCGAACTTCAGCCCCTGGACCGCCCTGTCCAGGTCGGCGTCGGGCAGGATGACGGCGGCCGACTTGCCGCCCAGTTCCAGGCTGACCCGCTTGAGCTGCTCGCCCCCGATCGACGCGATCCTGCGGCCGGCGCGCGTCGAGCCGGTGAACGCGATCTTGTCCACGTCGCGGTGCGACACCAGGTACTCACTGGTCTCCCGGTCGGCGGGCAGCACGCTGATCACGCCTTCGGGCAGGCCTGCCCGCTGGAGCAGTTCGGCCAGGAACCCCATGCTCAGGGAGTTCTCCGGGGAGACCTTGAGAACGACCGTGTTGCCCGCGAGGAGGGCGGGGATGATCTTGGCGTTGGCGGCGGAGAACGGCGAGTTCCACGGAATGACGGCGGCGACGACACCGACGGCTTCGCGGCGCAGCAGGCTGCGCACGGGCGAGGCGGGATCGCTGGGCACGAGAGCCTCCTCCCAGTCCAGTTCCTCCGCCGCCTTGAAGTAGGCGTTGGCCTGCCGCGAGAGCCCGGGCTGACCGGCGAGCGTGAACCACCGGGCCGAACCGTTCTCCGCGGAGATGAGCTCGGCGATCTTCTCCGCATGGGCCTCGCGCAGCGCGTTGTACCGCCGCAGGACGGCGATGCGCTCCGCGGGTGCCGTACGCGGCCAGGGGCCGGCGTCGAAAGCGGCACGGGCGGCCGCCACCGCGCGGTCCACGTCGGCGGGCTGGGCCTGAGCCGCACGGCCGATCACGGTCCGGTCGTGCGGGGACTGGATGTCGAGCAGTTCCGCACTGCTCGGCGCGACCCATGAACCTCCGACGAAAAGCTGGTCGTACGTGATCATCTGGGATCCCTCTGGATGAGTTCGATGGACTCTCTCGAGCCTTAAGTGTCACTTCACCGTAGCACTTACATCCATGAGGGCTACATTCATGCGCCAGTATGTGACAGAGGAGTCACGGCGACGTCTAAACTGAGGAGGTGAGAGCCGACGCAGCACGCAACCTGGAAACCGTCCTGACGACCGGCGCGCGCATGCTCGCGGCCGATCCGGCCGCGAGCATCGCGGCCATCGCCGCGGAGGCCGGCGTCGACCGCCGGACCGTCTACCGGCGCTTCGCCTCGCGCGAAGCGCTCCTGGCCGCCATCTACGAGGCCCGCCTCAACGCCATCGAGGAGGCCGTCGAGGCCGCCCGGCTGCGCGAGGCCCCCGTCGCCGTGGCGCTGCACCGGTACGTCGAGGGGATCATCACGGTCAACCGCAAGTGGCCCGTCGAGCTGACCCGGATGCGAGCCGAGGAGTCCATCCGCGAACGCCGCAACCGCGTGATCCGCGAGGTCGACGTCTTCCTGGAACGCGCCACCGACGAGGGACTGCTCCGCTCCGGCCTGCCCGCGGGATGGGCGAGCTCTCTGCTGCCGCAGCTGATGCACCTGGCCTCACAGCAGCTGCCACATCTCAGCGACGCCCAGGCGGCCGACCATGTCGTCGACACCCTGCTGCACGGCGTCGGCTCCACTTGATCCCGTGGCTCGGCACGAACCGGCCCGACGGCCCGAGGCATCTCTATCCGTCACCACCTTGACAGGTGATTGGATCGACTGCGAGCATCGTCACCAGTTCAAGCGGTATCGCGGGTGGAGCCTCTGAGCAACGATGGAGGGTGCCGCCGACGTTCCGCCGGCTGCGAGCAAACCGTTCACGGCGGCCGACCCGTCCGCCCGGATGGGCCCGCCGAGGCCCGGTCGAGGAGAGCAGATGTCACGCAAGGAAGTGGCCGCGGACACCGTCGCCGAAGCGGCTCGCCGCGCACGCTTCGGCACGCTGCCGGAGCGCATCCGCCTGGAGGACACCGTCGAGGAGAGGCCGGCCTCGGCGCCGGACCCGGCCAAGGACACCTTCAACTACGACGAATGGCTCGTCCGCACGTGCCTGTGAGACCCCCGGCCGGCATCGGGCGGGGATGAGCGGACGACGAGGCGCGGAGATCCCGGGATCTCCGCGCCTCGTCGTCTGCCCGTCAAGCCGGTGACGTCACGACCGGGAGGGACAAGGGAAAGCCGTGCCGCCCTGCGCCGGAAACACGCGTGGGCGGCGCATACACCCCGCACGAGGATGCGCGCGCCGCCCACGGGTGCCCGGCGAAAGCCGCCCGAAGTCCCGTCAGAAGACCTGGGTGAAGCAGCCGACCGAGATGACGACCACGGCGAACACGGCCACGAGGCCCTTCGCGAAGTTCATGTGACTGCACCTTTCCGAAGTCACCACTCATCATGTGCCGACGATCGTCACACACGGATAATCACTAGTCAAGCAGGTGACGAACCCGAGCAGTCGCGACCACCGAGAGCGACGGCCGCTCGATGGGCATTCCTGCGCGCACGTCGACGAACCCAGCGAGTTCGCCCTGCCGGAAGGGTCACCGCCGCGTACCCCACAGAATTGCGTCACCAGCTTGACCGGTGATGCACGCCGTGCGAGGGTCACCGTGGACGCCGATCCGAGGGTGTGCCGCACGCCGCCGCCCCGCTCGGATCGCCCACGTCGGGCATATCAGGACAATGGATTGGGCACGGAGGGATTTCACATGATCAACAGGCGCACCTTCAGCAAGGCCCTGGGGCTGGGCACGGGCGCGACTGCCGCTGCGGTGACCGGTCTGCACAGCCTCCCGTCCGCCTCCGCCGCCCCGCGCACGCGGGACTCGACTCCGGCACGGACCGGGACCACGCCCACGGGCGTCCCCGGAGACCACACGTCCTTCGCCTCGGTGAAGCAGATCAAGGCCGGGCTGCTGGACGTCGGCTACGCGGAGCTGGGCCCCGCGCACGGCCCCGTGGTCATCTGTCTGCACGGCTGGCCCTATGACATCCACAGCTTCGTCGACGTCGCACCGCTTCTGGCGGCGGAGGGCTACCGCGTGATCGTGCCCTACCTGCGCGGCCACGGCACGACCCGGTTCCTTTCCTCCCGGACCTTCCGCAACGCCCAGCAGTCGGCGATCGCCCTCGACATCATCGCGCTGATGGACGCCCTGAAGATCCACAAGGCCGTGCTCGCCGGTTTCGACTGGGGCTCGCGGACCGCCGACATCATCGCGGCCCTCTGGCCCGAGCGCTGCAAGGCCCTGGTCTCGGTGAGCGGCTACCTCATCACGAATCTGAAGGCCAACCTCCAGCCCCTGCCGCCCAAGGCCGAGTACGCCTGGTGGTACCAGTACTACTTCGCCACGGAGCGCGGCCGGCTCGCCATGGAGGACAAGACCAAGCGTCACGACCTGGCCCGGCTCGTCTGGGACACCGTCTCGCCGACCTGGGACTTCGACGACGCCACCTTCGAGCGCACCGCGGCGGCCTTCGAGAACCCCGACTACACGCCCATCGTGCTGCACAACTACCGCTGGCGGCTGAGCCTCGCCGACGGCGAGCGTCGCTACGACCGCTACGAGAAGCAGCTGGCCGCGCGTCCGGTCATCACGGTGCCCACCATCACCCTCGACGCCGAGCACGATCCCTTCACAGCGCCCGGCGACGGCTCCACGTACCGGGACAGGTTCACCGGCAAGTACGACCACCGCACGCTGAAGGGCATCGGCCACAACCTGCCGCAGGAGGCCCCGGCGGCGTTCGCCCAGGCCGTCGTCGAGGTCGACCGCTTCTGACGTGACCTCGGGGGCGCAGCCGGAAGCCCCGCGGCCGGCCGAACCGTGGAAGCATGGGCCCTTCTGACGGAGAGACAACTTCGCGAAGGGCGGGAGCCGGAGTGGTCGACGGCTGGGAGTGGGACGAGACCCTGTTCGCGGGATCCGCTCCCTACTACCGGCGCGGGAGACTGCCCTACGCCCCTGGACTGGCGGACGTGCTCGCACGGACCCTGGGTCTCGACGCGCGTGGACGCCTGATCGACGTGGGATGCGGGCCGGGCATCCTGGCCCTGGCCTTCGCGCACGTGTTCCGCGAGGTGGTCGGCGTGGACCCGGACGGCGGGATGATCGCCGAAGCGGGGCGGCGGGCCGCCGAGGCGGGGGTCGACGGGAAGACCCGGTGGGTGCGGGCCCGGGCGGAGGATCTTCCGGCGGGCCTCGGCAGCTTCGACGTCGCCGCCTTCGGCCAGTCCTTCCACTGGATGGACCGCGACCTGGTCGCGGCGACCATCATGACCATGCTGTCTCCCGGCGGGGCGCTGGTGCACATCTCGGACCTCAAGACCGACACCCCCGGCGTCGCCGGGCTGCCGCATCCGGCCGTGCCCTACGCCGCGATCGACGCGCTGGTCAAGAAGTACCTGGGACCGGTGCGGCGGGCCGGCCGCGGAGTGCTCCCGCACGGGACTCCCGGGGGCGAGGCCGAGGTGTTCCGCCGGACCGGTTTCCTCGGACCCGAGCGACATGTCGTACCCGCCGGGCAGGCGCTGGAGCGCGGCGCGGACGACGTCGTCGCCTGGGTGTTCTCGATGTCGTCGTCGGCACCCCACCTGTTCGGCACGCGCCGCGCGGCCTTCGAGAACGATCTGCGCCGGATCCTGCGGGACGCCTCCGCCGCCGGCCGGTTCTCCGAACGTCCGCCCAGCACCGAGGTCTTCGTCTGGCGGAAGCCGCCCAGCGGGCCCTGAGACCTGTCCCGTCCTCGCTCGACGAGCATGCGTCACCGGCGTCGGCACCGAACGGACACCGCTTCGGCGAGTGACGAATCTTGCAGCGCAACTTGTCACCTGTCAAAATGGTGATGTGAACCTGAATCATGTCTTCGTATGCGGAAATCCCGCCCTCGACTTCGCCGCGACCCTGCGCGCGCGCAGGTCGGCCAGGTTCGAGATGTTCGCGTCACCGGACAGGCTGGACGCATGGTACTTGGAGTCGGGGATCGTCGACGCGGTGTCCCCCTGCGGCGAGTCCGACGTCGAGCAGGCGACGACCGTGCGGGAGGCCCTCTACGAGCTGATCACCGCCCGCCAGCTCGGTGAGGACTACAACGTCCAGGCGCTGGCCGTCCTGAACGGCGCGGCCCGCAAGCCCCCGGCCACACCGCAGCTCACCCCGTCCGGACGGTGGACCGAGGCGACACCGGAGGAAGCGCTGTCCACGGTCGCGCGCCAGGCGATCGAGCTGCTCAGCGGCCCGGACGTACCTCTGCTCAAGGAGTGCGGAAACCCGGAGTGCACCCGCATCTACATCGACCGCTCCCGTGGCACGCGTCGGCAGTGGTGCGGCATGGAGTCCTGCGGGAACAAGATCAAGGCGGCCGCCTACCGCGCCCGCAAGAAGAGCGCTCCGGCGGCCGCCCGCTGATCCGGCGGCCGCCCCCGTCCAGGCAGCCGACGGCCGAGGCCGGCTGCCGCTCGCCGCGCCCGGCGGACCTGCCGTCGGGGCCACCCCGGACACACGGCCGCCCCGGCCGTGCGGACGGCCGGGGCGGCGAGCGGTCATCTCACGGCCGGGCCGTGACGGGATGTGCGTTGTAGCCCTCCACCCGCAGGGCCGGCCGGCCCGAGGCCAGGGCTTCGGCGGGCCAGGACAGGGTGACCGTGCGGCTCTCGCCGGGCAGCAGCCACAGATAGTTGTCCTCGTACAGCGTCGGCAGGACCCGGGCGCCGCCCTTGTCGTCCAGCAGGGAGAGCCGGACCATCGCCGCGACGGCGGAGCCGCGATTGCGGATCGTGGCGGTCAGTTTCCTGCGGTCCCCCGTACGGGACACACCGGTGACGGAGGCCGACAACCGGACCCGGTCGACCGCGTTGAGCGACTTCATCGCCCCCGGAGTGCGGTAGCGCCAGTAGGTGTTGCGGGACACCACCTCGCCCGCGCCGTCCCGCAGCGTCAGCCGCAACAGGTGCAGCTCGGGCAGGTCCTCCGACATCTCCACCGTGAAGGCCTTCGCCGTGGACGCTGCCTTCACGTCGACCTGGGTGCTCCTGGCCTTCCCGAGCGGACGGCCCGAGAGGTCGTACGTCTGTGCCGTGACCGTCGCGCCCTTGAGGGTTTCGGGCGTGTGATTGACCGCCAGGACCTCCCACTTCACCGGGTCGGCCTGGACATGCAGGGGTTCGCAGGCCGAACGGGCCCCGTAGTAGGTGCCGTTGACGTCGAAGTCGTAGTCGTAGGTCTGCCACACGGTGCTGTGCCAGGCGGGGTGGGACATCCACAGCATCAGACCGCTCGCGTTGTCCCACAGGTTCGCGTTCCACGCCTCGAACATGGCGCGCATGTTCTCGTAGTTGACGAACTGGGCCTTGCGCGTGAAGTCGTCGAGGTCGCCCGCCGTACCGAGACGGTTCTCGATGGCCGCCTTGTAGTTCTGCGGAGCCTGATTCCCGTGCTCGCTCCAGTCGTGGTAGTACCAGGCACCCCGGATCGGCCACTCCGGTTCGTCGCCCACGAGGTTGCGCATGCTGGCGGCGGTGGAGACGACGGGCATCCCGATCTCGGTGTGGAAACCGAAGTCCTTGCTGCCGTAGGTGCCCGCGTCGAAGTACCGCTCCGGCTCGACCCAGCCGTAGGGGCCGCCACCGGTCACGATGCCGCCCGCGGAGTTGTTCTGGTACAGGAGGCCGGGCACCTGCTGTTCCACGGCCTCACGCATGGCCTTGTCGATCGCGGCCGGCGGATTGCCCTCGTTGGCGCCGCACCACACCGCCACGGACGGGTGGATGCGGTACCGCAGGACGGTGTCCCGCGCGAGGGAGTCGAAGGCGTCGTGGTCCGGCGGGTCCATGCCCCACGCGTTGGGGAAGTCGTTCCACACCAGGATGCCGTGCTCGTCGCAGGCCGCGTAGAACTCCTCGCGGTTGCAACTGCCCACCCAGTTCCGGATCATCGTGAAGTTCATGTCACGGTGCATGCGCACCGCCGCGTCCATCCGGTCGGCGGGCATGCGGCGCAGCAGTTCGTCCCAGCCCCAGTTGCCGCCGCGGACCAGCACACGGACCCCGTTGACGCTGATCTTGAGCGGATCGGGGGTGTTGGACACCGTCTTCACATCGGTCCAGTCGTCGCCGTCGTCGGAGACCTGGATGGTGTACGTCTTCGGGTAGGCCTGCTCCCAGAGGACGGCCACACGGTCGAAGCGCCGGGCGGAGCCCAGGTCGACCTGGATCCACTGGTGGTCCTCGTAGGCGGAGGACCAGCGGGTGCCCGGGTTGCCGTCGGTGGCGTGCGCGGCCGGGTGGTCGGACTCCTCCGTGGAGGCGGTGGTGGGCCGGCGCAGGGCCAGATCGGTGCCCGGTGCCGCGCTGTCGACGACGGCCAGGGACCACAGCGAGTTGCCCCAACTGGTGTTGCGCACACCGCAGTCGATTCTCACGAAGCGGGCGGTTCTCGCCTCGAAGTCCTCCACACGCAGGCTCGCGTCACCGCTGTTGAACGGCAGCGGCACCGCGGTGTTGTCCACGGACTTCACGTCCGTCCACTGCTTGCCGTCCTGGGACACCTGGACGACATAGGTCAGCGCGTACGCCTGCTCCCAGACGAGGTCCACGCGGTCGAAGGACTGCACGGAACCGAGGTCCACGCTGATCCATTCGCCGTCCTGGTAGGCCGAGGACCAGCGGGTCGCGGGGTCCCCGTCGGTGGCGTTGCCCGCGTCGTGGCCGTCCTCGTCGACACTCGACGCGTCGGCCTGGGCGTGCAGGGCGAGGTCGATGCCCGCACGCGCGCCGTCGAACACGGACACGGCCCACAGCGAGCTGCCCCAGTTGGTGGCCCGGGTCAGGCACTTGATCCTGATGTGCCGGGCCTGCTGCGCCGCGACGTCGACGGACTGCGTGTACGCGTCGCCCGAGGCGACGAAGGGCAGCGGAACGTCGTACTCGTAGCCGAACTGCCGTATGCCGAAGCGGGTGGAACGCCGGTCGCTCTCGGTGCCGTCGACCTCGGCGACGAGCGTCAGGTCGTGCAGGCGGGGGCTGCCCATGCCGTTCGGCCACCACAGTTCGGGGTTGCGGACCCGCAGGCGCTCGAAGGCGTCGGGGGCGAACGTGACAACGATGTCTTTCCCTGCCGGGACGGTGACCGTCCTGGACACCCGCACCGACCCGAACGAGGCCGACACGGTGGCCCGGTGGTCCGCGGAGTCGGCGTTGCGGACCGGGACGGTGACGGTCAGTTCAGCGACCGACAGGTCGGGCAGCTTCGGCAGGACGGTGTCCACACGGGGGTCGCCGATCACCACGTGTCCGGTCGAACGCAGCCTCACGTGGTTCCAGATGCCCGCGCCGCGGTCACGGACGGCGGGCATCCAGTCCCAGCCCGAAGAGGCCAGGTACGTGGGCGAGTTCAGGTTCATCTGGTTCGCGCCGGCGTCCACCCAGGCCTCACCCGCGGGCCCCTTGTCGCCGGGGCTGCCGGGCACGGGCATCGGCGTGATCTTCACCGCGAGGGCGTGCCGGCCGTCGTCGGCGTCGGCGAGGTGGGAGGTGACGTCGTGGGCGGATCGGGCGAAGGGGAAGGTCAGATCGCCCACACCGCGCCCGTTGAGCCAGATCTCGGCCTTGTGGTTGATGCCGTCGAACTCCAGCCAGACGTGCCGTCCGGCACCGGTGCGCAGGCCGCGCGGGAGCTCGAAATCCCGCTTGTACCACCAGGAGTGGCGGGACAGCGCCTCCGGGACGTGCAGGTTGTTCAGACCCTCGACGGGATCGGGCAGCTTGCCCTGTTCCACGAGCGAGCCGAGGACCGTGCCGGGCACGGTGGCGGGCAGCCAACGGCTGGTGTCCACGCCCGTCGCCGAGAGCTCCTTGCCCGTACCGTCGGCCCAGTCGTCCATGGTCAGGGTCCAGCCCGACTCCAGCGGTACGGTCCCGTCGTGGGCGACGGCCAGCTTCGGTGACTCGGAGTGGTGGTTGCCCCAGTCCGTCCAGCCCGTGGCGTCCGGGCGGTGCCCGCGGGCCGTGCCGTACACCTCGAAGCCGTTGAGGCCCAGAGGGTTGGGGTTGGACCGCTTGCGGGACGTCATCCGCACCCAGCGGGCGGTCACCGGGCGGGCGGGGTGAATGTTCACCACTCCCCCGGTGCCCGCCGTGGTGCGGTACACGCTGGACCAGGAGACACCGTCCCGGGACGTCTCCACGACGAACTCGGTCGCGTAACTCGACAGGATCTCCTTGCCGGTGGTCCCCTGCGCCCAGTTCCCGCTCGACGGCGGGGTGAAGACGGGGTCGGCACCGTCGGCCTCGAACGTCAGCCGGATCCAGCTGACCTCGCAGTCCGCCTGGAGGTCGACCGAGATCCACTGGGGATCACCCGCCCCGGCCCTCCAGCCGGTGCCGCGCACCCCCTTCGCGGGAATGCCGTCCACCACGAACTCGGCCGCGGCGGACGCGTAGGCCTGCGAGGAGACCTCGACGGGGCGGAACGCGGCGATCTCCCCCGGAGTCGCGCTTGCGGTCGCAGATTCGGTCCCGGCGCCGGTGCGCTCGGCGGCGGCGCCGGCGGTGGGAAACACCGCACCCAGCCCGAACCCGGCCAGCAGCGTCGAGCCGGTGGTGACGACGGAGCGCCGGGAAGGAGGGCGCGACGGACTCGCCTGATCGGCCATGAAGGAGACGTCCAATCACAAGACGGTACCGGGGGCGAGCGGCTCGGTGCGGCGCGACCCCGACGGCATGACAACGTTGCCATAGGCTGTGACGGGGTGACCGTTCCTGTCAAGGCTTCGGGCTCCGGACTACGGTCCGGGCACCGCGGGCGGGGCGGACGGCGCACCCCCGACCGGGCGGACCGCGGTGGCGGTCCGCGGTCGCCGCTCGGGGTGCGGCGGCGGCTCCATCCCGGGCGGCCGCCCTCCGGGATGGCCGCCTCCCGGACGGCTGCCGTCCCGGTTGCTCGACCTCCCGATCCGTTTCCGGCCGGTGAGGCCGGGGCGTCCGTCAACTCGGCTCCTCCCGCTCGGGGTTCGGATCACCGACTCGAAGGCATGGGCACGCGTGTCGAGTCGGCCGGTAGTGCACCCCGCCCAAGTCCCGGGACCCGACGAGAAAGTGGGCACTCGCCCCGGCGGACTGCCGGCGCCCCACACGTGTGCGTCGCCGATCGGTGCCGCCATCGCTCCGTGTGCCACGGCAGGTGTTCCCGCCTGCACGGATGTGCACACGTGTGGAGACTTCACACCCCGCAGGACCAGCTCCGTACCGCCCACGTCCTCATCCCCTGGACCACTCCTGCCCGTTGGACGGTCCGGGTCGCCACAAGGCCTCCGGCCGGGGCACCGACACAGATGCGGACGCCGCTGTCGCCGAAGTCCGTGGGCATCGTGTGCGTCGAACACTGCGGCACATGTCATCCGCGTGGGTACGATGCGCAACGTCACCCGAATGCGAGGGAGTGAACGGTTGTGTCCAGCCAGTCAGCCGCCACGCTCCGAACGCGGTATGAGGAACAAGCCGCGTCGGACCTGGAGGAGAACCGCCGCCGACAGCGTGAACTGAGCGACGCCCTTGAGGTGTTGAAACAGGAGGAGACCCTCCTGCTGGACATCCTGAAGGTCGCGGAGCGTTTCGACGTCCGGGTGCCGCAGCAGGCGAAGGACGCGCCCGCGGTCGCGACCGAGCCGCAGGAAGAACCCGCTCCCGCGGCCGAGGTCGCGGAGCCGCTCGGCCAGGAGGCCGAGACCCCCGAGGCCGGGGCTCCTCCCGCGCCGCCCACGAAGGTGTCCAAGCGTCCCGGCCGGTCCAAGGCCGCGACGTCCCGGCCGAAGAAGAAGACGGCGAAGGCCGTCACGAAGGCGCAGCCGCAACAGTCCCTCGGAGAAGTCCTGTTGGGCCTGCTGCGCACGCACGACGAGCCCCGGCCGGCGAAGGAGTTGCGCGAGGAACTGCTGAGCAAGCACACCGACCGCACACCGACACCGCAGGTCGTGCGCAACACCCTGGAGGCGCTCGTCGCCAAGGGGCGCATCCAGCGGCACAAGCGGGAGAGGTCGGTGATGTACACGTTCACCGAGGAGAAGGGGCAGCAGGCCACGGCCCCGGACGCCGGCACACCGGAGGCGGAGGGCTGAGGCGGCTCCGCCGACTCGTCCGGGTGCGCCTCGACGGCTGAGGCGGCGGTCCCGGTTCGGTTCAGCGCGAGGAGGCCGCCGACGCGTACGGCGCCGGGTGTGCGCACACATGCATCACTGCTGCTTCTTGCCGCCTCCGAGGATCGAACCGAGCAGGTCGCCGAGGTCGCCACCGGCGGGCTGTGCCCCGGACGCGGGGGAACCGGCTCCGGCGCGCTTGGCGGACGCGCGTTTGGCGAGGACCGTCAGAAGGGCCGGGATCATCACCTCGATGGCCCGGGCGACGGTGGCCACCGGGATGCCGGTCTTCCTGGACACGCTCGTGGCGATCGGTCTGCTCAGCTTGGACAGCACCCCGGCCATCATTCCGCCGCCGAGAAGGCCGCCGAGCCCGCCGAAGGCCGCCACTCCCTTCAGCGGCTCCTGCGCGGGCTCCGCGAGCCCGGCGAGGGCCTCGCGGACCTCTCCGGCGTCGTCGCCGTCGGCGCGTTCACGGAGTTCGCCGGCCACGGCGTCGACGGTGGTCCCGACAGCGGCCTGAGCACCGTCGGCGTCAGTCCCGAGCAGGTGTGCGATCTCCTGCACCTTGTCATCGCCGAGCTCGTGCAGGACGTCGTCCTGGAGTGAAGGTTCGCTCATGCCTGGAACGCTACGTCGATGCAGTTCGGGCGGCATGTCGAGCGATCTTCGCCACCGGTCCCGATCCTCACGCGCGTGACCGTGCGAAGGTCCTGGTGGGCCCGGGTGACCGGTGCTGTTCCCGGCCACCCGGAGCTTCGCCGTGCCGTACACCGCGTCCCGACCGGTCCGCCTGATGGTGGACCGGTGCGCGTTCAACCCGTCATGCGCTCTGCTTGGCCGCTTGGCGGGATCTCAACTCCCCGCGCAGGACATGGACCCGCAGCGCGCCGACGGCGAGGAAGAGGACGCCGACGCCGGCTCTGCCCCACCCCCCGGCCACGGCGAACCAATAGAAGCTGAGGACGGTGAAGAACAGGCACACGGCGATGACCAGCGGTTCGCGGAGCCAGAACGGGAGGACGCGGAGCATCAGGTTGATCAGCATCCGGCAAGTCGACCAGGCGCGGATCACGCCCGCCGTGATGGAGGCCACAGTTCCGCAAGGCTGTGGCCGGAACTGTTCACAGCGCGTTTCCACCCGTGTGTTGCGACGCCCCAAGGACCCCGTGCGGGATTGCGCGCAGGCTGAACGGCGCCGCCGTGCGGCCCTCGCTCCCGCACCGCCCGCGCGCCGCGCGTGCCGCGTCGAGCCAAGCGGTTCAGCGCGGCCACGGCAGGACGGTGAGCTCCGGCCACGCGTCCTTCCAGCGTGCCGCCTTGGCCTCGTAGACCTCCCGCGGAGCGAGGGCCGAGTTGGGCCGCAGGACGAGGTCGAACACGTCGGAGAGGCCGTGCGGTGCGTAGACGCGCCAGCCTCCGTCGGGTTGCAGACGGACGCCCAGACAGCAGGTGGTCGCCGCGAAGCTGTCGATCGCGGCTTCGGTGGACCCGTGCGGTGGACAGGGCACCCCGAACTTCTGCTCGTACCAGAGGTGCACGCGGGCCTCGTTCCGGATCTCCACCTCGGCCGGGAGACCGGCGAACACCGTCCGCCCCGCCGTGATCACGGCATCCTCCGCTTCCCAGGAGAGGTCGCCGTCGTCGAAGTAGAAGAGGTCGTAGTCACGGATGCCGTGGGTCGGGTCTCTGTCGGTGACCACGTTCCACACCGTCTGGAACAGGCACCCCGCCGTCACGTACCAGCCGGGCAGCTCCAGTGTCGCCGCCCTGGTCAACACGTCCGTCAGGATCTCGTTGCGGGAGAGCACGGCCCGCAGGCCGTCGAGTTGCTCATCGAGAGGAAGTCGGCCAAGCATCCGCCCTGCCTACCACGATCGCTTCCGGAGCGTCACGGCCGAGTGAAGATCCGTGAGGCACCGTGATCCAATGGGGGCCACAACAGATCTCGGGGCGGAGTGGGGCGTGTTGAGCAACGGAGGGCCGGACGAGGGGAGTCTTCAGCCGCTGGAGGACGGTGATCCGCACGTCGTCGGCAGCTATGTGCTGGTGGCGCGTCTCGGGTCCGGCGGCATGGGCCGTGTCTTCCTCTCGCACACACCTGGCGGACGCGCCGTCGCGGTCAAGGTGATCCGGCCGGAGCTGGCCGAGAGCCCGGAGTTCCGGCTGCGCTTCCGTGCCGAGGTGGCGGCGGCGAGCCGGGTGCACGGCCTCTACACGGCTCCGGTGGTGGACAGCGACACCGACGGGCCCATGCCGTGGTGCGCGACCGCCTACGTACCGGGGCCCTCCCTCGCCGAAGCGGTGCGCGATCACGGCCCGTTGCCCGTGGACACCGTGCTGCGGCTGATCGCCGGGGTGGCGGAGGCCCTCCAGGCGGTGCACCGCGAGGGCATCGTGCACCGGGACCTCAAGCCGTCCAACGTGCTGCTCGCCTCCGACGGGCCGCGTGTCATCGACTTCGGTGTCGCGCGGGCCGCGGACGCCACCTCGGTGACGCAGAGCGGCACCGCTCTCGGCACGGTCGCGTACATGGCGCCAGAGCAGGTGCTCGGTGCGGAGGCCGCCGCGTCGGCCGACGTGTTCGCGCTGGGCCAGACGGCCGTGTTCGCGGCGACGGGCGGTGCCGCTTTCGGGGACGGCGATCCGCACGCGGTGCTCTATCGCGTGGTGCACGAAGAGCCCGATCTCAGCCGGGTCCCCGCGGACTTGAAGGAATTGACAGCACGCTGTCTTCGCAAGCCCGCCGTCGAACGGCCGTCCGTCGAGGAGATCATCCGTTCCGTCCAGACGATCCGGGCGAGCCGCGGTGACGACGCCCGTCCGACGTCCGGGGCATGGCTGCCGGGCGAGTTGGCGGCGGGGATCGCCGCACGGACCGAAGGCGCGGACAAGGCGCGGGCGGGATCGTCTCCGGCCTCTCACGCCCCTGGTGTCTTCGGGCCGGCGATCGCCTACTCACCCACCTCCCCGTCCCATGCCGTGTCGCCCGCGCCCTTCGTGATGGGGCACCAGGCGGCCCCGGCCGGATTCGGTCCTCCGCCGGCCGGGCCGCTCGCCCAGGGGCCCGCCGCCGCGCGGACCTCCTCGGTGGCCACGAGCGGCAGCAGCCGGAAGGCCCGGGCCTGGATGCTGTCGGCGGTCGCCGTCGTCCTCGTGGCGTGCGGGGCGAGCGCCGCGCTGCTGCTGGTTCCGGGGGACGACCACGGGAGCGACGACCGGGCGCAGACGGCCGCTTCGCACCCGGCGGCGGCCGAGAAGGCGTCGCCTTCGGAGTCCGACTCACCTTCCACGAAGGCCTCGTCACGGCCCACACCCACCAAGTCCCGGCTTCCCTCGGCTCCTTCGGGTCCGGCGACACCCACCCGGGCCGCGACCTCCGCTCCCGCGGCCACCGCGTCCAGCGGGCCGACGGCCCCGAAAGCACCCGCCCCGGTGGCCTACGCGGGGATCCGGATGACGGCGAGCCACGACCTGTATCTGGCGGACGCCCCGGTACGGGCGAAGGCGGACACCGGAAGCTCCGACGAGGACCTCACCTACGCCGTCTACTCCTCGGGCGCCGTCCTCGCCCCCGGCACCACCTCCGGCAGCTCCCTCGCCCTGCTGCCGGCGGGACGGCAGGGCAACCTGGACGCCTGCCGGGCGGCGACCGGCTACCGGTCCTACGTGTGGGTGAAGGACCTCGCGGTGGGCCAGCAGATGTGCGTCGTCAGCGGCACGGGGCATGTGGGCCTGGTGACCTACCGGGGCTCGTCCGGGACGACGTACGCCACGTTGGACGTGACGGTGTGGCGTGGCGCGGCCCGGTCCGGGTGACCCGCGGCGAAGCCCTCGTCCGGCGGGCCGCCCGGCGCGCCGCTCGGGACAGCGGCGGTCAGGCGCCCGCGGCCTCTTCGACGAGGTCGGTGACCGGGCCGGGGCGGGACGCCAAGGACGCGTGGCTCGCGTCCAGTTCGATGGTCCGGCGCGGGTTCATGCGCTCGGCCATTCGGCGTTCGTTGTCGGGGTGGATCATGCGGTCGGCGGTGGAGATCTGGTACCAGCTCGGCTTCGCGCGCCAGGCCGGCGCGGTCACGGTGTCGCCGAAGGTGGACGCGAGCGGTGCCTTCTGCGTCACCGCCATCACCAGGGCCTCCTCCTCCGGCAGGTCCTGCGCGAAGCTCTCGTGGAACTTGTCCTGCTTGACCCAGAGATAGCCGTCGGAGTCGGGGGCGAGGTTCTCGAAGGCCGCCGGAGGCTTCTCCTGACTGATCTGGCCCGGGCTCTCACCCGCGTCCGGGGCGAACGCCGCGATGTAGACCAGTCCGGTGACATTGGGCAGGTCGCCGGCCTCGGTGATGACCGCACCGCCGTAGGAGTGGCCGACCAGCACCACCGGTCCGTCGATCTGCCGGACCATCTTGCGGGTGCGCTCGGCGTCGTCGGCCAGCGAGGTCAGCGGGTTCTCCACCGCGTGCAGCGAACCGAAGCCCCGGCGGTGGAGTTCGGTGATGACGTTCGCCCAGTGGGCGGCGCCGCCCCAGAATCCATGCACCATGACGATTGCGGGCTTCGCAGCCATGCGACCTGCTCCTTGCGACGGAATCGACCCCAGTCACCCCCAGCAGACCCCAAGCCCTGCGTCCTCGCATGCCGAGGACACCTTGCAGGTGACCCGGTCGCCGCTGCCTTCCGACGCACCCCGCGTCGCGCCGGCCGGCCGCCCCTCGGGGCGCGACCGCCTGCGGGAGAGCCGCCGCCAGGACGGGTCGGCGTACGGATGGCGGGCCCGTGGGGAGCGGTGTGTCGAGCGCGCGGCCGAACGTGCCCGCGACCGGGCCGTCGGCCACGGTCGCGGCCGCACCGTCCGAGGTGCCAGATCCGGACGCTCGGACCGTCCGGGCTCAGTGGCCGCCGCTGGGCCGGTCGCAGCCGGTGTGGTCGGGGTAGCCGGCGAAGGCGTCCGCCTCGGTGGAGTCGAGGTTCATCGTGCCCTCCACGCACAGGGGGGAGGCGTCGATGAGGAAGCTGACCCCGGTGGAGCCGTTCTGGTACGACTGCACGTTCCCCGCGGAGTAGCCGAGGGCGGTGAGGGCGCTGCGGGTGTTCTCCGGGTCGAAGTCACCGCGCCTGCGCAGCGGTTCGAGCGCTTCCTCGACACGGCCGACGGCGGCGAGTCCTTCGCAGCGGCGCTCGCCGTGCAGCGGGATGGGGACCATGAAGCCGTGGTTCTCGGCGTAGTGGTCGGTGGGCGGCACGGCGGGGCCCGAGGCCGACGCACTGGGCGTCGGTGTCGGGGTGGGGCTCTCGCCGGGGCAGGGGAAGTCGGCGGGCTTGCTCGGCGTCGCCGCAGGGGTCCGTGAGGACGCACCCGCGCCGGTGGTGTCGCCCGGCCGCTGCGATCCGCATCCCGCCACCAGTACGGCCAGCACCGCCACCGGCAGCATCCCCGAACGCACCACCGTCGTCCTGATCTTCGTCATGGCCCGATCCTCCCCCCGGGTCACACGTGACGTCATGAGTTCTCGTACTCATGTGCGGTGGCGAGGTGGCCCGACGCACCGCTGCCGGGCGCGGCCCACCAGTCGTTCGCGCACCGAGGACGTCCGGCCTCCCCGGCTCCCGCCGCAGGTCGCATGCCGTGTCACGCCCTACACTGCGTACGGTGACCAACACCGCGCCCCGTCGCGGGCGCCGGCCCGGCAAACCCGACACCCGCGCGCAGATCCTCGAAGCCGCACGACGACGGTTCCTCACCCAGGGGTACGACGAGGCGAGCATGCGGGACATCGCGGTCGACGCGGATGTCGATCTCGCCCTGATCAGCTACTACTTCGGGTCCAAGAAGGGCCTGTTCGGCGCGGTGCTGGCGCTGCCCGCCAACCCCGCCGACCTGGTGAACCGCCTCTTGGAAGAGGGCGACCCGGCCACCTTCCCCGAGCGCGCCCTGCGTCACATGCTGCACGTGTGGGACGACCCGGTCTCCGGACCCATCCTGCTGGCCACGCTCAAGAACGCCGCCGCCGACGACACGTTCGCGGACCTGCTCAAGGAGATGCTGGGCCGCGAGGTCATCGACCGCATCGCCGCCCGGCTCACGGGGCCGAACCGGCTGCGGCGGGCGGGGGCCTTCTCGACCGTCATGGCAGGGCTGATCACCGCCCGGTACATGCTCCGGCTGGAGCCCGTCGCGTCGATGAACCCCGACGCGTTGGTGCGTGTCTTCGGTCCGCAACTGCGGATGGCCCTCTCGGCCGGAAGCGGCCACCGGGGACCGGCCCGGTCCAGGTCCGCGTCCCGCTGAACGGCCCGGTGCCTTCGGCCCGGCCAACTTCCCTGCGCCCGGACGGGATTGGCTCGGCCCGGGCCCGTCCGGTCCCGCCCGTTCGGCTCGCCCCCTCCGGCCTCTTCAGCCCTCCTGCTCGGCCCGGCGCACTCGCTCGGTCCGGCTCACGAAGACCTCGACAGAAATTCATCACCGATCGCCAATCCCCTGGCGCCACTCGACAACCCCAACCGGAAGACCGGCTTCTATGCAGGTCAGAGCCTGTTTCGTCCAGGTAGTGCCGCATGGCAGGTCGGCGACGATCGGCGCGATTAATTCATCGCCATGGAAATGACCTGTGCGCGCTTCCCACCCTGGAGCACACACAGCCGGCCCACCCCGGGTCGTCGCCAGGAAGAGATGCCCACGATGCCCACTTCCCAAGTCCTTCCCGCCACGGCGCCCGCCCGGGCCGTACGCCACAATCTGGTCCTCGCGATCACATGCCTCGCGCTCGGCACGGTGGTCGCGGCCATGGCGTCGCTCAATGTCGCCCTGCCCGACCTGGCGCGTGAAACGCACGCGAGCCAGACCCAGTTGTCGTGGATCATCGACGCCTACAGTCTCGTCTTCGCGGCGCTGCTGCTCCCGGCCGGCGCGTTGGGCGACCGGTTCGGCCGCCGCAGGGCCCTGATCGTGGGACTGGCCCTGTTCGGCGGCGGTTCGGTGGCGGCTGCCTGCACCACGGACCCCGACGCGCTGATCGCCCTGCGCGGTGTGCTGGGCGTGGGCGCGGCCATGGTCATGCCGGCCACGCTGTCCACCATCACCGGGACGTTCCCGCGCGCCCAGCGGGCCCGGGCGGTGAGCGTGTGGGCGGCGGTCGCCGGAGCGAGCGCGATCGTCGGCATCTTCGCCACGGGATCGCTCCTGGAGGCGTGGTCGTGGCGCTCGGTGTTCCTGCTCAACGTGGTACTGGCCGCAGCGGCGTTGACGGGCACCGCGCTCTTCGTCCCCGAGTCCGCCGACCCCGACCAGCCCCGGCTGGACGTCGTCGGCGCGCTGCTGGCCATGGTGGGTCTGGTGGCGCTGGTCTACTCGGTCATCGAGGCGCCGACCCGCGGTTGGGGCGACCCGGTGACCCTGACGGGCATCGCGGTGGGCCTGCTGGTCCTCACCGGCTTCGTCCTCCTCGAACTGCGCCGCCGTCATCCCCTCCTGGACCCGAGGCTGTTCCGCAACCGCCGTTTCGCCGCCGGGTCCTTGTCGATCATGCTTCAGTTCTTCGTCTTCTTCGGCTTCATCTTCGTGATGATGCAGTACCTGCAACTGGTCCGTTCCGACAGCGCGTTGATGGCGGCGGTCACCATGCTCCCCATGGCGCTGGCGATGATTCCGGTGTCGCGGCTGACGCCGAAGCTGGTCGCACGATTCGGCGCGCGCGGTCCGTGGGTGACGGGCCTGGTGGCCGTGGCCCTGGCCATGGGCGTGCTGTCCCGGCTGGGGACCACCAGCTCGTACTGGCTGATCGCGGCGGGCCTGGTGCCGCTCGGCATGGGCATGGGACTCGCGATGACGCCGGCCACCACGGCCATCACGGACGCCCTGCCGCGCTCGCTGCAGAACGTCGGCTCGGCGATGAACGACCTGTCCCGGGAACTGGGCGGGGCCCTGGGCATCGCCGTCCTGGGAAGCCTGCTCAGCGCCGCGTACCGCAGTCACCTGAGCCTGCCGGGCGCACCCGAGCGCGTTACCGACATCGCCCGCTCGTCGCTGGCGGCGGCGAGCGCCATCGGTGGACCGGTGGCCGACCACGCGCGCACGGCCTTCATGGACGGAATGCAACTGGCCCTGCTGGGCGCGGCCTTCGCGGCCGGGGCCGCCGCTGTCGCGGTCGCGCTCCTCCTGGGCCGAGCCGGTGCGGAACCGGGCGAACCGGTGGCCGAGGACGAGAACGAGGGCGAGGTGAGCGGGGCGCGCGTCCCGCAGCCCGCCGACATCGGCTGATCCCCCCGTCGCCGAAGCCGGGCCTCGCGAAAACCGGCTGCACCCGCACGATCACTGCCGCTAAGGTCGGAGACGTGCAGGTGCGCAGGCTGCGGCTACTTCGCCTGCAAAGCGGGAAACGCGGGTTCGAATCCCGTCACCGGCTTCTCGCCGGTGTCGTCCAGCGGCCCAGGACACCTTCAGCCGCCGCCGACCCTGATCTCTGCACATCCACGGCACGAGCCGCCCGCCACGGGGGAACCTGGCGGGCGGCTCTGCCTGTTGCGGCACAGAGTGCCGCGTTCGCGCCGTCGCCCGCCCACGGCCGCACGGAGCGGCTGGCCCCCGCATGCCGCAGGCTGGCCTCCGCATGCCGCACCCGGGCTCCCGCTAGGCGAGACGCGACACCTGATAGTGGGCGATCCGCCAGCCGTCGGCCGTACGGCGCACCAGGACACCGAGGTTGACGGCGAGGGTGGGGCGGTCGGTGAAGGAGAAGTCGACGGCCAGGTAGCCGAGGACGAGGTCCTCGGACAGGCGTCTGGTCTCCAGGATGCGGTACGCGGCCGCCAGGCCGAGGGGCTGCGCGTCGTAGTAGGCGGCCACGCCCGGCCGGCCGGTGCTGTAGGGGTGCAGTCCCTGGAAGATCGCGTCTTCGGTGAACTGGGCGGCCACCTGCTGGGGTTCGTGGGCGTCGACGGCGGTCTTCCACCGGTCGAGGACGTCACGCAGGACCGCTTCGCCGTTGTCTGTCATGGTGTCCATCAGAGTGCTCCTGGTGATCGGTCGGGCTGGGATCCGCCGGTGCGGCGTGTCGCGCGGGGCGTGAGAGGAAACCCGTCCCACGCCCCGCAAGGGGTGACCCGCGTGTCAGTGGCCGGCGCTCATTCCGCCGTCCACGTGGAGGATCTCGCCCGTCACGAACGGGGCGTTCTGCAGGTACATCACCGCGTCGGTGATGTCGCTGGACTCACCCATCCGGCGGACCGGGTGCAGGCCCGCGAGCACTTCGTGGGTCTCCTCGGGGTGCATGGGGGTCTTGATGGTGCCCGGCGCGACCGCGTTGACGCGGATGCCGCGCGTGGCGTACTCGATGGCGAGGGACTTGGTGGCGGACTGCAGGCCGCCCTTGGTCAGCGAGGCCAGGACGGACGGGACGCGGGCGTCGGCGTTGTCGACCAGGCTGGTGGTGACGTTGACGATGTGACCGCCGCCCTGCGCGAGCATCTGCTCGATGGCCAGCTGGGTGATGCGGAAGAAGCCGGTGACGTTGACCCCGGTCACGGCGGCGAAGTCCTCCGGGGTGTACTCGGTGAAGGGCTTGGCGACGAAGACGCCCGCGTTGTTGACGAGCGTGTCGATGCGGCCGAACCGCTCGACGCCCGCGGCGATGACGCGCTCAGCCGTAGCGGGGTCGGAAATGTCGCCCTGGATCGTCAGGACGCCCGCGTCGTCGGCCGGAGCGATGGTGCGCGAGGTCGCGACGACGGCGTAGCCCTGCTTGCGGTAGGCGGCGACGAGGTCCGCGCCGATGCCCTGCGAGGCGCCGGTGATGACTGCGACCTTCTGGTCCTGAGTGCTCATGATGACCTTCTCCGTGATGGTGGGAACGACCGCCCCGGTGGGAGACGACCGTCGAACGGTCAACTAGCCGACCGGTCGACTATTTGAAAGTAAGGCGCCGCGGAGCAGCCGTCAAAGGCGGAGGGGTCCCTGGACGGGACCGAATTCCTCTCAGCTGGTAGGCACAGTCTCCCAGCCCAGGTCAGCGGGCGCGCGTCGGCTCATGGGGCGAAGGAGCGCGGGGTTCCGGGGCCCACACCCGGGCCGAAATGTCCCCGGCCGCCGGCCCTCGCGGAAGGAAGCGGCTACTGCCGGTACGGATCGCAGTCCGGGAGCCAGGCGTCGGAGGCATGGATGCCGAGGTCGCCGACGCCGTCGCAGAGCGCGTCGACGGCGGCCAGGACGGAGGAACGGACCTCGCTCCGGCGCCAGACCAGGGACCAGGTCCAGTAGATCTCGGGCCCGACCACGGCGCGCCGCACCAGGTCGGACGGCAGCGGAGTGGTCTGCCCCTTGGGCGAGTTGATCACCGGTCTGTCGCTGCGGCGGACATGGTCGAAGAACGCGGGTCCGGTGATGCCGCCGTCGGAGATGCGCACCGCGCGGGCCCCGGTGCTCTCGGCCAGCGACTCGGCGTAGGCGTTCCAGGACGACCAGGAGGTGGTGTCGTCGTCGAGGAGCACGTCGGTGTCCTGGGCCGCGACGTCTCCCGTGGCGTCGCCGACCGCGACGGCGTACAGCCGGTCGGCGCCGACGAGGCGGGCCCGCAGGCCGCGCTCCTCCAGGTCGCCGGTGGGCACCCAGCAGACCGCGACGTCCAGACTGCCGTCGGCGACCCGTGCGGCCTGAGTGTGCGAGGGTGCGACCCAGGCGTCGACGTGCACTTGGGCCACGGGGGCGGTACGCGCCGTCAGGTCCGGCGGAAGCCAGTTGACGTAGCCGAGACGGACGGGTTCCGATCCGGACAGCCTGCGCGCGCGGAGCTGGAGGTCGTCGGCGCGTTCCAGCAGGGCGCGGGTGTGCGGAAGCAGGGCGGAACCGGCCGGGGTGAGCGCCACCGAGCGGCGATCCCGGTCGAACAGACGCACACCGAGGTCGCGTTCGAGCGCCTTGATCTGCTGGGACAGGGAGGGGCCGGCGATCAACAGACGCTCGGCGGCCCGGCCGAAGTTCAGTTCCTCGGCGACGGCGACGAAGTACCGCAGCTGGCGCAGTTCCACGCTGGTCATGCTACGTCGCTGGGAGGGTGCGCCTACCAGCAGGGAGTCAGCCGGTCGTGGCGCTCGGCCGGGAGCGGGCGGACCATGAGGGTATGAATGCCCGGCGGCGGGGCGACACGCTCGCCCCACCGCCGGACGCCCCACCGGCCGGACGCCCCACCGAACGGAGAAGGACCATGCGCGAGTTCCTGGTCGAGATCACCACGACCGTTCCCGAGGGCACCCCGCAGGAAGAGGTCGACCGGCGGCGCGCCGCCGAGGCCGTGCGGGCGCGGGAGTTGGCGGCCACCGGCCATCTGGCACGGCTGTGGCGCCCGGTCGGGGAGCTGCGCAGCATCGGCGTCTGGCGGGGCGCCGACGAGGAGGACCTCCGGGAGAAGGTGCTCGGCACGCTTCCGCTGAGCCCGTGGATGACCTTCGGCATCACCCCTCTGGAATCCCACCCCAACGACCCGGGCCGGGCCGGCTCCACGGGCTGAGGCGCCGGCTCGCCCCTGTGCGACCGCCGGGCTCGGGACCACGTGGCGCCACCTGTCACCCGGCGCCCGGCATCCCTCCGAACGCTCACCCGGCGGTGAGCTGTGCGCCGGGAGCCGTGCGCCGTGCGCCGTGCGCCGTGCGCCGGTCCACGATGCGCTCCCGTTCGTGATCCGCACCGTTCGTCATCCGCGCCGTTCGTCATCCACACCGCTTTCCAAGGACTCCGCATGCCACTACGACGGCCCCCGCGTGCCTCCACCGCCAAGGAGGGCGCCGCGCCGCACTCTCCCTGGGGCCACGTCGCCCAAGCCGCCGCGGCACTCGCCGCGGGCATGGGAGTGGGGCGGTTCGTCTTCACCCCGATCGTCCCCCTGATGCACACTCAGGCCGGGCTGTCCGCGGGCGCGGGCGCCCATCTGGCCACCGCCAACTACATCGGCTACCTCGTCGGCGCGCTCGCCGGCATCCTGTGTCCCGCCCTGGTCCGCTCCCCCGCTCTCCTGCGCGCGAGCCTCGTGGTACTGGTCGGCAGTCTGGCCGCCATGCCCGTCACCCACAGCACGGCCGTGTGGATCGCACTGCGGCTGCCGGCCGGGGTGGCCAGCGCGCTGATCTTCGTCATCGCGGTCAGCTCCCTCCTCAGCCACCTGCGGGAGCATCCGGCCCATCTGCCCGGCTGGGCGTTCGGCGGGGTCGGCGCGGGGATCGCGCTGTCCGGGCTGCTCGTCCTCGCGGTACGTTCCTTCGCCGACTGGCGGGCCGCCTGGTGGGCCTCGGCCGCACTCGCCGCGCTCCTCACCGTCATGGCGTGGAACCTGCGCCCCGAAGCCGCACCGGCGGCAGCCACGGCGACGGCGGAACCCGTCACCACCGGTGGACGCGAACCGAGGGCGCGGACCGGGCGCTGGTTCACCGCCCTCTTCGCCTCCTACACCCTGGAAGGCATCGGCTACATCGTCGCCGGTACGTTCCTGGTCGCCGCGATCGAGCAGGGCTCCCCCGGCTGGATCGGCAGCGGCGCCTGGGTTCTGGTCGGCGTGGCCGCCGTGCCGTCGTCGGCGCTGTGGGCCTGGCTCGGGCACCGCTGGTCGCGTCCCGGCCTGCTGCTCGCCGCGCTCGTCGTCCAGGCGGTCGGCATCGCACTGCCCGCGCTGTTCGACGGCGTGACGGCCGCTCTGGTCTCGGCGGTCCTGTTCGGGGCGACCTTCATCGGCATCAGCACCCTCGCCCTCGCCACGGGCGCGCACCTGCGCTTCCCGCGGTCCGTCGCCCTGCTGACCGCCGGATACTCGGTCGGCCAGATCCTCGGCCCCCTCGTCGTCGCACCACTGCTCCGGCACGGTTACCACCAGGCGCTGCTCCTGGCGTCCGGCGTGGTGCTCGCGGCGGCGATGGCGGCGGCCGTCCTGCGCATCGGGTTCCCGCACCACGTGGTGGTGGCGCACCAGGGCACGCCCCAGGGGCGCTCGGGAGCCGCCGAGCGCATTCCGGCTCCGGGCGGGAGCGGCGCCTGAGCGACCGGGGCCGGGGCTGCGGGCGAGAGATCCGCGTCCTGGCCCCCTCGGGGTCAAGGCCGCACGTGACGGGTTCTCGGTCATCACACCGGTCACCGGCACCGTGCGACCAGGTCGCGGTCACCACACCGCGCGACCGGTGTCAGACCGCGGCCACGGACTCCCGTGGCGCGGCGGCACCGAGCAGTGCCAGGCAGTTCGCCCACAGGGGGCTGAGCCGCTGGGTGCTGTTGTAGAGCTTGGCGAACAGGACCTGGCCCTCCAGCTGGGCCACCACCGCTCGTGCGGCCTCCCGCGTGTCGGTCACGGTGATGTCCTTGCGGGCGAGCGCCTCGGCGACGACCGATTCGACCATGTCGACCTGTGCCTCGAAGATCTCCTGGAGCCGTTCCCGGATGGACTCGGTCTGGTTGCTCATCTCCAGCGTGAGGTTCCCGAACATGCAGCCCGACACGGTGCCGCAGCTCTGCTGACCGGCGCGCTGGGTGGCCTCCGTCTCCTCGAACAGCGTGCGGAGCCGTTGCAGCGGTTCCGCGTCGCTGCCGAGGATCCGCGTCCAGGCCTGCTTCTGCGCGGCCCAGTGCTCGTCGATCACGGCCAGGGCCAGGGCTTCCTTGGAATCGAAGAAGTAGTAGAAGCTGCCCTTCGGCACACCGGCCGCCTTGCAGATCTCGGCCACGCCCAGGGCCGAATAGCCGCGCAGCTCGATGAGCGTCTGCGCGGCACTGAGGATCTTGTTCCTGGCATCGCTGGTGCGTCCCATGAGAGCAGTGTACGACCGGTCGTCTATCACCGACCTGTCGTCCGTCGGTTTCCCGGGTCGCGCATGGTTTTCCCCGCTCGGGGCGCCGGGCCGTGCGGGGCGAGCTGCCGGGCGCAGGCGTCCCGTGCCGCGGTGGACAGCAAGGGGCCCGCGCCGTCGAACAACCGGTAGAGAGCGGGGCCGTACCGCTCGGCGAGCTCCTCGTTGTGGGCCAGTACGTCGAGCTCGTTGGCCGCGGTGATCTCCAGGAACGCGCGCAGGTCGGCGTCGTCGACGGTGTGCTCGCGACCGGTGAAACGATCACGGAAGGCGACGGGCCGGCCGGGGTCGATCCGGGGGTAGACGGTGCCGCGGTCGCAGCTCCCGTAGAGGTGGACCAGAGCCTCGGCGCGGTCGCCGATGACCTCGGCCAGGGTCGCTCGCTCGGCGACGGGCAGCAGGTGCCGGTCGAAGCCGTCGGTTTCCGTAGGCCGCGTGGCACATCCCCCGCGGCCTGGACCGCTTCGTCGGCCCCCCAGTCCGCCAGCAGTTCCCGGACACGGCACAGGTGTGCCAGCAGGGTGCCTCCCGGGTGGGGGATCCCGGCGGCCCCATGAGCGCGCAGGAAGGACCTCGACGCGGGACCAGCGGGGTGCGGCCGGCGCGGCGGCATGGTCTCGGCCGGTTGTCCGCCTGTCAGTCCTGTCGCGCATCGGTCCTGTCGGCCGCATCGGTCCTGTCGCTGCATCGGTCCTGTCGGCCGCATCGGTCCGCCCTGTCGGCGGCATCCGGGCGTCGTCGGTCACCTATGAGTCTTAGTCCTGCCCGCGGAGGCAACCCCTGCGCCTGTTGGGCGGCGGCGCTGTCCAGCACATGTCCAGGCCGTCGATAGGCGCTGGTGACCATGCGGTGGCGAGGGGGGAGTGGCGGCGGGCAGTCCGGCGTACGTGGGCCACATGGCCTCGTCGGCGCGCAGCGGGCGCTGGGCAGGGCCGAGGAGGCGGCGTCGAGCGCGGCGAAGGCGAGCGTCTGGTCGATGAGGCGTGGTAGATCCGCACCGTGTCGGGGCAGCGGGAACCCCGTGCCCCTGCGCAGCACCTCCAGCACCGCCTCGTCGGCCGCCAGCTCCGTTCGCCCGCCACTGACACGGCTGCGGTCAGCTGGGCGGCCTGAGGGTGGGCGACGTACTGGAGCGTGGATGCGCAGTCCCACGGCGCGCAGGTCGGCCCGCCACTGCCCCGTCGGCCGCCAGCCCCGCAGGGCCCGCCCGATGAGGGCGTCGCCGATGGCGAGCGTCAGGTCGTCCATGCCCCGGAAGTAGCGGTAGAGCGTGCTCGGGTCGCAGTCGAGTGCCAGGCCGAGGCGGCGTGCGGTGAAGCCGGCGCTGCCGTGCTCGCGGAGCATGCGCAGCGCGGTCTCGACGATCAGCCGCTCGGACAGCACGGTGCCGCTCCGGGTGGGGCGGCGGCGTCGCCGCTTCTCCTCCGGCACCACGGGTTTCGCCACGGCGGCCTCCTCAGCGGACCTCTTATGCCAACGCCATTGACCTTACGGGACGCCGGGGCGTTGTATCTGCCGCGAGGGGCGCGCCTCGTTCTCCGTAGGACCGACAGGGAGTTCTTGCCATGCGTGTACTGCTCGTGGGCGCCGGTGGCGTGGGCACCGCGATCACCCGGATCGCGGCCCGGCGCACCTTCTTCGAGGCGATGGTGTCGCCGACTACGACCCGGCCCGGGCCGAGGCCGCGGTCGCGGCCGTGGGCGACGACGGCCGGTTCGTGGCGGCCCGGGTCGACGCGGGTGACACCGCGGCGGTCGCGGAGCTGCTGGCACGGCACCGCTGCGACGTGCTGCTGAACGCCACCGACCCGCGCTTCGTCATGCCGCTGTTCCAGGCGGCACGGGCGGGCGGCGCGGCCTATCTCGACATGGCGATGTCGCTGTCCCGCCCGCACCCGGACCGGCCGTACGAGGAGTGCGGGGTCAAGCTCCGGGGACGCCCCAGTTCGCGGAGGCCGCCGACTGGGAGAAGGCGGGCGCGCTCGCACTCGTCGGCATGGGCGTCGAGCCGGGCCTGTCCGATGTGTTCGCACGGTACGCGGCCGACGAACTCTTCGACGAGATCGAGGAGATCGGCGTCCGCGACGGCGCGAACCTCACCGTGGACGGCTACGACTTCGCGCCGTCCTTCAGCATCTGGACCACCATCGAGGAGTGTCTGAACCCGCCCGTCGTGTACGAGGCCGGGCGCGGCTGGTTCACCACCGCGCCGTTCAGCGAACCCGAGTGTTCGATTCCCGAGGGCATCGGTGAGGTCGAGTGCGTGAACGTGGAGCACGAGGAGGTGCTGCTCGTGCCGCGCTGGGTCGACGCCCGCCGCGTCACCTTCAAGTACGGCCTCGGGCGGGAGTTCATCGAGACGCTGAAGACACTCACCTACTCGGGCTCGACCGCACGGAACCGGTGACGGTGCCGGGCGCCGACGGCCCGGTCTCCGTGTCGCCCCGGGACGTCGTCGCGGCCTGTCTGCCCGACCCGGCGACGCTGGGCGAGCGCATGCACGGCAAGACCTGTGCGGGCACCTGGGTGCGCGGCAGCAAGGACGGCGCACCGCGCGAGGTGTACCTGTACCACGTGGTCGACAACCAGTGGTCGATGGCGGAGTACGGCTGCCAGGCGGTGGTGTGGCAGACGGCGGTCAATCCGGTCGTCGCCCTCGAACTCGTCGCCACCGGCGCCTGGACCGGTTCGGGCGTCCTCGGTCCGGAGGCCTTCCCGGCCGCCCCCTTCCTGGACCTGCTGACGGCGTACGGCTCTCCGTGGGGCATGCGCGAGCAGTGACCCGTACCGGCGGTGGCAGCCGGCGGTCGGACGTCCGGCAGGGCCGGGCGTCCGGTGCGGTGGTGTCCCGGCAGGCCTCGGGGGTGACTCAGAGGTCCGCGGAGCGCGGGGTGTGCACCCAGGCGTCCGCCTCGACGGCGTCGCGGACGTCGGCGGGGCGTGCGGTGCGTACCCAGCCGTCCGGCGGGATCCGGCCCCGCCGCTTCAGGGCGTGACCGTGGCGGGCACGGGCGCCCGCCGAGGCCTCACGACGCGGTACGCGCGGCCCGCAGGTGCTGTGCCGTCTCCGCGGCCCGGTACCCGGGCGCGACACCGTCGACCAGCAGGAGGTCGCCGTCGATGTGCCGGGTGCGCAGGGGCAGCAGCTCCTGGTACGCGGGCGAGTCGTACCAGGCCCGCGCGTCGGCGAAGGAGGGGAAGACGAGGATGACGATCGCGTCCGGCCAGCTGCCTTCCCGGACCGCGCTCCGGTGCTCCGTGGACGAGGAACCGGCCGCCGAACGGGTCGAGGGTGTCCTGCACGCGCTCCATGTACGTCAGGACCTCTTCTTGGGGCTCGGCGGTCGGGCGCAGGTTGGCGATGGCGTAGGCGGGCATGCGCTGTCTCCTCTTGTTCGCGGCGCTCCGCACTCGAGCACCGAAGTCCGGTGCGGATCGCGGCACTTGGCTGCCGCTCCGCACGGACAAACACTGCCGGGTCGTACCGCGACGGTCGATTACCCGGGGGGTAATGGGCGCCGGAGTCAGGCGGTCACCTTGGCGATGAACGCGGCCAGGTTCACCACCGTGCGCTCGATCTTCTCCCTCCAGCGTGAGCGACTCGTGGAGCCTGGCGCCGAGTCCGGCGTCCTTCTTGCCCCGCACGTAGAGCGAGCAGCAGAGGTCGCTGCACATGTAGATGCCCACCGAATTGCCCTGTTGCCCGGCCTTGCCCGCCCTGGGGGCGACCATCAGGGAGACGCCTCCGGTGTGGGTGGTCAGGCATATCGAGCACATGCTGCGCCGCGTCTGCCCGAAGGCGGGGCTGCCGGCCCGCAGCCGGACGGCTCTCGGCCGGCCGTCGAGCTCGGTGACGAGGTAGGCGCGGTCGGGGGCCTAGTGTGCGACGTGTCTC